>NZ_JBQZFS010000016.1:0-979 GCF_052691795.1 Serratia sp. TSA_130.1 | reverse complement strand
CGGCGCAGACCGAAGTGCCGGTCGGCACCTATCAGGATAACGTCAGCTATGTCGTGACTTACTAGCGCAGCCGCTAGCCGCCCGGCACGAATGTTGCCAGAATGTATTTTTTATGTGGCATTTTTTGCTAATTTGGTTATGCTCATACCGATGACCTTACTGGTCTAACCTCCTACCACATCATTGAGCAAGGAGTTCCCATGAGCAAAACCGTCGTAAAAATTGGCAGCTTCGAGGTCGATGACGCGCATCTTCACGCCACCGCCGACCGTGCAGGCACCCTGAGCATCCCCTGCAAGTCCGATCCGGATCTGTGCATGCAGCTCGACGGCTGGGATGAACACACCAGCATTCCGGCCATCCTCAACGGTAAGCAGTCGCTGCTGTACAAGCAACACTACGATCGGCAGACGGACGCCTGGGTGATGCGGGTGGCATGAAAATGTATCCAGTCGGCTGACGACGCGCTGCTTTCATCAGAAACAGCGCGTTTTTTTATGCGATGGCGATGCCGCGGCCGGCAAAGAAGTGGGCGAAGCGGTTGAGTGACAGCTGTACTCGCTCGCGCGTCGCCGGGCTGTCTCCCGAAGGATTATGGAAGGTCACGCTTTGCGCATCGGCGGCGGTGATCAACACCAGATGCCCGCCCCGCTGCGGCGGTATGCTCTCGGGCCGGCGAATGGCGGGATGCACCGAGGCGATAAAGTAGCGGCATTCATGAAGCAGCGCCGGCACATCGGCGGCCGCCAGCCCCACCTTCACCTCCGCCTGCAGCGCGAACTGCTCGCGCACGTACTCGACGAACGGCGCGTAAATCAGTCCTTTTATCCGCTCGTTCTCACGCACATAGGCGCCATAAGGCAGGCTGCGGCGCGCCAGTTCCAACAGCGGCGGCGCTTCGCCATCGCGGTGGCCCAGCACCATTTTCAGGCAGGCCATGCCGCACACGTGGTTGGCCCACTCGACGTACTCCGCCCGA
>NZ_JBQZFS010000015.1:0-1011 GCF_052691795.1 Serratia sp. TSA_130.1 | reverse complement strand
TCGCGGCCCGATCGCGGGCGCCGCTGCGCGCCCAATTCTCGTCTTGCGCCAGCGTCGCGCGGCCGGCGATCAGATCGGCGGCCATCTCCGGGCTCGCCCACTGGCACTCGTAGGGAACGGCGCGCATCAGTTTAGAACTTGTCGACGACTTTGAAATTCATCAGCACCAGCGTCATGTCCGGCGAGAACAGATCGTACTCTTCGAAGAAGCGCTGCAGCTCTTTGCGCCAATGCGCCAGCGAACGATCGCCCTCGCCTTCGGCAAAGGCGTGCGCTTCATCGACCTGATCGTACGTTTTCATTTCCACCGCGGTCAGCTCAACCGCGCAGACCGGCTCTCCCTTGCCGTCCACCACCAGGAACCGATCGCCAGCCTGTGGGATGCCCTCGCCGTCCAGGTTGGAGCAGGTCGCCGTTTTGGTGCCGTTCAAAATCAATTGGACCACTTCATCGGCCTGCTGTTCGGTATCGCCGAACGCCCAGCGCTCAAGGTGCTCGTATTTCTGTGGAATTGCCGTCGCCATGATTATACCTTTTGGAAAAATGCCTCAATGCAGACAGGATAGTACAACGTATTGGCGGCCGTCTGCATCCGTCACAAGCGCGACTGCGCGTTATGCCAGCGCCGTCTTTACGAGTTTTTACCGTTCTTCGCTGTGCCTTCAGCGCTACCGGGCGCATACTGTGAACAGTATTCACTCAATGGCAACGCCAGGCGGCAACATGCGGCAAGACGATTTCGATGCTGACGATACCTTCAGCGATTTACTCAACAGCGTCGCGTTGGCGACGCTGTTGCTCATCGCCATCGCCGGCGGATGGTATTTCAGTTAAGAGAGGGCGACGTGGCGACAAAACGCATGGGCAACAAGCTCAGTAAAATGGTGGTGGTGCTGCTGCTGATCTGCCTGGCGTTGCTGCTGTTGCGTTGGGCAGCGATAGCGTTCGGTTAATCCCATAAAACGACGCCGGCCAACCGCCGGCGCCCTGCTCACCGCCGCGGCGCCGCGG
>NZ_JBQZFS010000014.1:0-5225 GCF_052691795.1 Serratia sp. TSA_130.1 | reverse complement strand
ATATACGCCACCTCGAGTTAGCAAGCGAAAGCGCCTAACTCACTGCTCTTTAACAATTTATCAGACAATCTGTGTGGGCACTCCACAAGACGATATCCAGCATCTTCGGATGCAAAAAAATATCAAGTCTTGAAGAGTGACTAACTGAAGTAAAATTCATGCAGTAAATCTTTGAGCATCGCTTCTCGAGTGGAAGCAAATCAAGCTTTTAATTGAAGAGTTTGATCATGGCTCAGATTGAACGCTGGCGGCAGGCTTAACACATGCAAGTCGAGCGGTAGCACAGGGGAGCTTGCTCCCCGGGTGACGAGCGGCGGACGGGTGAGTAATGTCTGGGAAACTGCCTGATGGAGGGGGATAACTACTGGAAACGGTAGCTAATACCGCATAACGTCGCAAGACCAAAGAGGGGGACCTTCGGGCCTCTTGCCATCAGATGTGCCCAGATGGGATTAGCTAGTAGGTGGGGTAATGGCTCACCTAGGCGACGATCCCTAGCTGGTCTGAGAGGATGACCAGCCACACTGGAACTGAGACACGGTCCAGACTCCTACGGGAGGCAGCAGTGGGGAATATTGCACAATGGGCGCAAGCCTGATGCAGCCATGCCGCGTGTGTGAAGAAGGCCTTCGGGTTGTAAAGCACTTTCAGCGAGGAGGAAGGTGGTGAGCTTAATACGCTCATCAATTGACGTTACTCGCAGAAGAAGCACCGGCTAACTCCGTGCCAGCAGCCGCGGTAATACGGAGGGTGCAAGCGTTAATCGGAATTACTGGGCGTAAAGCGCACGCAGGCGGTTTGTTAAGTCAGATGTGAAATCCCCGGGCTCAACCTGGGAACTGCATTTGAAACTGGCAAGCTAGAGTCTCGTAGAGGGGGGTAGAATTCCAGGTGTAGCGGTGAAATGCGTAGAGATCTGGAGGAATACCGGTGGCGAAGGCGGCCCCCTGGACGAAGACTGACGCTCAGGTGCGAAAGCGTGGGGAGCAAACAGGATTAGATACCCTGGTAGTCCACGCTGTAAACGATGTCGATTTGGAGGTTGTGCCCTTGAGGCGTGGCTTCCGGAGCTAACGCGTTAAATCGACCGCCTGGGGAGTACGGCCGCAAGGTTAAAACTCAAATGAATTGACGGGGGCCCGCACAAGCGGTGGAGCATGTGGTTTAATTCGATGCAACGCGAAGAACCTTACCTACTCTTGACATCCAGAGAACTTAGCAGAGATGCTTTGGTGCCTTCGGGAACTCTGAGACAGGTGCTGCATGGCTGTCGTCAGCTCGTGTTGTGAAATGTTGGGTTAAGTCCCGCAACGAGCGCAACCCTTATCCTTTGTTGCCAGCGGTTCGGCCGGGAACTCAAAGGAGACTGCCAGTGATAAACTGGAGGAAGGTGGGGATGACGTCAAGTCATCATGGCCCTTACGAGTAGGGCTACACACGTGCTACAATGGCGTATACAAAGAGAAGCGACCTCGCGAGAGCAAGCGGACCTCATAAAGTACGTCGTAGTCCGGATTGGAGTCTGCAACTCGACTCCATGAAGTCGGAATCGCTAGTAATCGTAGATCAGAATGCTACGGTGAATACGTTCCCGGGCCTTGTACACACCGCCCGTCACACCATGGGAGTGGGTTGCAAAAGAAGTAGGTAGCTTAACCTTCGGGAGGGCGCTTACCACTTTGTGATTCATGACTGGGGTGAAGTCGTAACAAGGTAACCGTAGGGGAACCTGCGGTTGGATCACCTCCTTACCTAAAGATATTAGTTCGAGTGGCGTGCTCACACAGATTGTCTGATGAAAAAGTAACGAGCAAAAGCGTCATAAAAGTACGGTGTCGTGTCCCCTTCGTCTAGAGGCCTAGGACACCGCCCTTTCACGGCGGTAACAGGGGTTCGAATCCCCTAGGGGACGCCAAGCTTCCGACCCACCCGGTGAAAGCGGCGGTCTCAAGTATCTGACGATACACCATATCTTAAAGATGACTTCCGAGTCATGTTTAAGATATTGCTCTTTAACAATCTGGAACAAGCTGAAAATTGAAACATGACGGCTGAAATTTATCCCTCCGTAGAAGTACTGGGATAAAGAGTAACCTGTCATAGAGTCTCTCAAATGTTTGCAGCGCGAACGATGGAAACATCTTCGGGTTGTGAGGTTAAGTGACTAAGCGTACACGGTGGATGCCTAGGCAGTCAGAGGCGATGAAGGGCGTGCTAATCTGCGAAAAGCGTCGGTAAGGTGATATGAACCGTTATAACCGGCGATACCCGAATGGGGAAACCCAGTGTGTTTCGACACACTATCATGTCATGAATACATAGTGGCATGAGGCGAACCGGGGGAACTGAAACATCTAAGTACCCCGAGGAAAAGAAATCAACCGAGATTCCCCCAGTAGCGGCGAGCGAACGGGGAGGAGCCCAGAACCTGAATCGGCTTGTGTGTTAGTGGAAGCGTCTGGAAAGTCGCGCAGTAAAGGGTGATAGCCCCGTACACTAAAATGCACAGGTCGTGAGTTCGATGAGTAGGGCGGGACACGTGACATCCTGTCTGAATATGGGGGGACCATCCTCCAAGGCTAAATACTCCTGACTGACCGATAGTGAACCAGTACCGTGAGGGAAAGGCGAAAAGAACCCCGGCGAGGGGAGTGAAATAGAACCTGAAACCGTGTACGTACAAGCAGTGGGAGCACCTTCGTGGTGTGACTGCGTACCTTTTGTATAATGGGTCAGCGACTTATATTTTGTAGCAAGGTTAACCGTATAGGGGAGCCGTAGGGAAACCGAGTCTTAACTGGGCGATTAGTTGCAAGGTATAGACCCGAAACCCGGTGATCTAGCCATGGGCAGGTTGAAGGTTGGGTAACACTAACTGGAGGACCGAACCGACTAATGTTGAAAAATTAGCGGATGACTTGTGGCTGGGGGTGAAAGGCCAATCAAACCGGGAGATAGCTGGTTCTCCCCGAAAGCTATTTAGGTAGCGCCTCGTGAACTCATCTTCGGGGGTAGAGCACTGTTTCGGCTAGGGGGCCATCCCGGCTTACCAAACCGATGCAAACTCCGAATACCGAAGAATGTTATCACGGGAGACACACGGCGGGTGCTAACGTCCGTCGTGAAGAGGGAAACAACCCAGACCGCCAGCTAAGGTCCCAAAGTCATGGTTAAGTGGGAAACGATGTGGGAAGGCATAGACAGCCAGGATGTTGGCTTAGAAGCAGCCATCATTTAAAGAAAGCGTAATAGCTCACTGGTCGAGTCGGCCTGCGCGGAAGATGTAACGGGGCTAAACCATGCACCGAAGCTGCGGCAGCGACGCTTAGGCGTTGTTGGGTAGGGGAGCGTTCTGTAAGCCGTTGAAGGTGGCCTGTGAGGGTTGCTGGAGGTATCAGAAGTGCGAATGCTGACATAAGTAACGATAAAGCGGGTGAAAAGCCCGCTCGCCGGAAGACCAAGGGTTCCTGTCCAACGTTAATCGGGGCAGGGTGAGTCGACCCCTAAGGCGAGGCTGAAAAGCGTAGTCGATGGGAAACAGGTTAATATTCCTGTACTTGGTGTTACTGCGAAGGGGGGACGGAGAAGGCTAGGCTGGCCGGGCGACGGTTGTCCCGGTTTAAGCGTGTAGGGGGTGTGACCTGGTAAATCCGGTTGCATACTAACCCTGAGGCGTTATGACGATGCACTACGGTGCAGAAGTAGTTGATGCCCTGCTTCCAGGAAAATCCTCTAAGCTCCAGGTAACATTAAATCGTACCCCAAACCGACACAGGTGGTCAGGTAGAGAATACCAAGGCGCTTGAGAGAACTCGGGTGAAGGAACTAGGCAAAATGGTGCCGTAACTTCGGGAGAAGGCACGCTGGCATGTAGGTGAAGTCCCTCGCGGATGGAGCTGAAGCCAGTCGAAGATACCAGCTGGCTGCAACTGTTTAATAAAAACACAGCACTGTGCAAACACGAAAGTGGACGTATACGGTGTGACGCCTGCCCGGTGCTGGAAGGTTAATTGATGGGGTCAGCCGCAAGGCGAAGCTCTTGATCGAAGCCCCAGTAAACGGCGGCCGTAACTATAACGGTCCTAAGGTAGCGAAATTCCTTGTCGGGTAAGTTCCGACCTGCACGAATGGCGTAATGATGGCCAGGCTGTCTCCACCCGAGACTCAGTGAAATTGAACTCGCTGTGAAGATGCAGTGTACCCGCGGCAAGACGGAAAGACCCCGTGAACCTTTACTATAGCTTGACACTGAACATTGAGCCTTGATGTGTAGGATAGGTGGGAGGCTTTGAAGCGTGGACGCCAGTCTGCGTGGAGCCATCCTTGAAATACCACCCTTTAATGTTTGATGTTCTAACTCGGCCCCGTGATCCGGGGTGAGGACAGTGTCTGGTGGGTAGTTTGACTGGGGCGGTCTCCTCCCAAAGAGTAACGGAGGAGCACGAAGGTTAGCTAATCACGGTCGGACATCGTGAGGTTAGTGCAAAGGCATAAGCTAGCTTGACTGCGAGAGTGACGGCTCGAGCAGGTACGAAAGTAGGTCTTAGTGATCCGGTGGTTCTGAATGGAAGGGCCATCGCTCAACGGATAAAAGGTACTCCGGGGATAACAGGCTGATACCGCCCAAGAGTTCATATCGACGGCGGTGTTTGGCACCTCGATGTCGGCTCATCACATCCTGGGGCTGAAGTAGGTCCCAAGGGTATGGCTGTTCGCCATTTAAAGTGGTACGCGAGCTGGGTTTAGAACGTCGTGAGACAGTTCGGTCCCTATCTGCCGTGGGCGTTGGAAGATTGAGAGGGGTTGCTCCTAGTACGAGAGGACCGGAGTGAACGCACCACTGGTGTTCGGGTTGTCATGCCAATGGCATTGCCCGGTAGCTAAGTGCGGAAAAGATAAGCGCTGAAAGCATCTAAGCGCGAAACTTGCCTCAAGATGAGTCTTCCCTGGGCCTTCAAGGCCCCTGAAGGAACGTTTAAGACTAAGACGTTGATAGGCTGGGTGTGTAAGTGCAGCGATGCATTGAGCTAACCAGTACTAATGATCCGTGAGGCTTAACCTTACAACACCGAAGGTGTTTTTAGAGAGATTTTCAGCGACGTTCCAAGATTGGTTCTGATGGCTTCATGGAAGTGAAGCGGTTGGAATGAAACAGAATTTGCCTGGCGGCAATAGCGCGGTGGTCCCACCTGACCCCATGCCGAACTCAGAAGTGAAACGCCGTA
>NZ_JBQZFS010000013.1:0-30402 GCF_052691795.1 Serratia sp. TSA_130.1 | reverse complement strand
GTGAAGGCGGCCGTACTGTAGGCGCTGGTGTTGTTGCTAAAGTTATCGCTTAATCGCTGATAAAGTTTGACGCGACACGCGGTAAAAGGGCATCATTTGATGCCCTTTTTCTACGCTGTGAACTAGAACCTATCTCATCAGCGATTTTGCAGTCATAATCATTGGTGAGATGGGCTCTTAAACCGTATTGACTGAATACGTCATGGCGTAAAACACCGGGGTATCGCTAGTGCGGTATCCGATCGGTTTGGTTTGCCTCGCAATGCGAGGCAAAGTTGTTTGTTCTGAATCATCATTGTGACAGGTTGGTTTATGAGTGCGAATACCGAGGCTCAAGGGAGCGGACGCGGCCTGGAAGCGGCAAAGTGGCTGATCGTCGCCGTTCTGTTGGTTGTGGCTATTGTCGGTAACTATTACTACCGTGATTTAAGCCTGCCATTGCGCGCGCTGGCAGTTGTGCTGATCATCGCCGTTGCAGGTGCAGTGGCTCTGATGACCACCAAAGGCAAAGCTACCGTTGCGTTTGCCCGCGAAGCGCGTACCGAAGTACGTAAAGTGATTTGGCCAACTCGTCAGGAAACGCTACACACCACGTTGATCGTTGCCGCGGTAACCGCCGTGATGTCACTGATTCTGTGGGGGCTGGATGGTATTCTGGTCCGTCTGGTGTCGTTTATTACTGGCCTGAGGTTCTAAAATGTCTGAAGCTCCAAAAAAACGTTGGTACGTCGTTCAGGCGTTTTCCGGTTTTGAAGGTCGCGTAGCGCAATCGCTGCGTGAACACATCAAACTGCACGATATGGAAGAGCTGTTCGGCGAAGTGATGGTGCCTACGGAAGAAGTGGTTGAAATCCGTGGTGGCCAGCGTCGCAAGAGCGAGCGTAAATTCTTCCCTGGCTACGTGCTGGTGCAGATGGTGATGAATGACGCCAGCTGGCACCTGGTGCGCAGCGTACCGCGTGTCATGGGGTTCATCGGCGGTACGTCTGACCGTCCTGCGCCGATCAGCGATAAAGAAGTTGATGCGATCATGAACCGCCTGCAGCAGGTCGGTGACAAACCGCGTCCGAAAACGCTGTTCGAACCGGGCGAGCTGGTGCGCGTCAACGACGGCCCGTTTGCCGATTTCAACGGCGTGGTCGAAGAAGTCGATTACGAGAAGAGCCGCCTGAAAGTTTCCGTTTCCATCTTCGGCCGTGCAACGCCGGTGGAACTGGACTTCAGCCAGGTTGAAAAAGGCTGATCGAATAATCAGCAATAAGCGGTCCGTTGCCGCTTGTCAAAGGCGCGAAATTGAACTACAATTTCGCGCCTTTTGTTTTTAGATGCCTTGCCTGATGTTTGTCTGGCGAGGTTAAACACGGGGAGCCTCTCACGAGGCGATACTACCCAAACCGAGGAAATTTAAATGGCTAAGAAAGTACAAGCCTACGTTAAGCTGCAAGTTGCAGCTGGTATGGCTAACCCGAGCCCACCAGTGGGTCCAGCTCTGGGTCAGCAGGGCGTTAACATCATGGAATTCTGTAAGGCATTCAACGCTAAAACTGACAGCGTTGAGAAAGGTCTGCCGATTCCGGTTGTTATCACCGTTTATTCTGATCGCTCCTTCACTTTCGTTACCAAAACCCCGCCAGCAGCAGTTCTGCTGAAAAAAGCGGCTGGTATCAAGTCTGGTTCCGGTAAGCCGAACAAAGACAAAGTAGGTAAAGTGACCCGTGCTCAGGTACGTGAAATCGCAGAAACCAAAGCTGCGGACATGACTGGTTCTGACGTTGAAGCGATGACTCGCTCCATCGAAGGTACCGCTCGTTCCATGGGCCTGGTAGTGGAGGATTAAGAGATGGCTAAGCTGACCAAGCGCATGCGCGTGATCCGTGACAAAGTTGATGCTACTAAACAGTATGACATCACTGAAGCTGTTGCTCTGCTGAAAGAGCTGGCCACCGCTAAATTCGTAGAAAGCGTTGACGTTGCCGTTAACCTCGGCATCGACGCTCGTAAATCTGACCAAAACGTTCGTGGCGCTACCGTTCTGCCACACGGCACCGGTCGTTCCGTTCGCGTTGCCGTATTTACCCAAGGCGCTAACGCTGAAGCAGCGAAAGCTGCCGGCGCAGAGCTGGTAGGTATGGACGATCTGGCTGAGCAGATCAAGAAAGGCGAAATGAACTTCGACGTTGTTATTGCTTCCCCGGATGCAATGCGCGTTGTAGGTCAACTGGGCCAGATCCTGGGTCCACGCGGCCTGATGCCAAACCCGAAAGTGGGTACCGTTACTCCGAACGTTGCTGAAGCAGTGAAAAACGCTAAAGCAGGTCAGGTTCGCTACCGTAACGACAAAAACGGCATCATCCATACCACTATCGGTAAGGTTGATTTCGACGCAGACAAACTGAAAGAAAACCTGGAAGCCCTGCTGGTTGCGCTGAAAAAAGCAAAACCTTCTCAGGCGAAAGGCATGTACATCAAGAAAGTTAGCCTCTCCACCACCATGGGTGCTGGCGTTGCTATCGATCAAAGCGGTCTGTCTGCCGCAGCGAACTAATCGCACTTGCGATTATCGCTTTGACTTGGGGCCGAGATTTGTCTAGAATCTTATGCCCCAAGGTTTTGCTATTGGCTATGCCGTAGGCAAAACAAAGATTTTTCGGTTGGAGCCTGGCCTATCCAGGCCTCCGTCCAAGACCGCAGGTGTATCGCAAGATACTTAATCCTTCCTGCGTAGACGGTGACAGAGCCTAAGAAAATTTTTCTTTTTTATAAAAGAATGTCTTTGCTGGATTCTGCTCACCGTGTTAAGCCGCTCGGCGTGGCGTTTTACAAAGCGCCGAGTGAAGTGAGTTCCGGGGGATTTTCCCCGGCTAATCCAGGAGCAAAAAGCTAATGGCATTAAATCTTCAAGACAAACAAGCGATTGTTGCTGAAGTCAGCGAAGTAGCCAAAGGCGCGCTGTCTGCGGTTGTTGCGGATTCCCGCGGCGTTACCGTAGATAAAATGACTGAACTGCGTAAAGCAGGTCGTGAAGCTGGCGTTTACATGCGTGTTGTTCGCAACACCCTGATGCGTCGCGTAGTTGAAGGCACTCCATTCGAATGCCTGAAAGACACGTTTGTCGGTCCAACCTTGATTGCATTCTCTCACGAACACCCGGGCGCTGCTGCTCGTCTGTTCAAAGAGTTCGCGAAAGCGAATGCAAAATTCGAGGTTAAAGCTGCGGCCTTTGAAGGTGAGCTGATCCCAGCGGCGCAAATCGACCGCCTGGCGACGCTGCCAACTTACGAAGAAGCGATCGCACGCCTGATGGCAACCATGAAAGAAGCCGCTGCCGGCAAACTGGTTCGCACTCTGGCTGCAGTACGCGATCAGAAAGAAGCGGCGTAAGCCACTCTTTCTTAGCCTTTGCTAACGTATTTAAACTATTTCTGAATTTTAGGAACAATTGTTATGTCTATCACTAAAGACCAAATCCTGGAAGCAGTTGCCGCTATGTCCGTAATGGACGTTGTTGAACTGGTTTCCGCTATGGAAGAAAAATTCGGCGTTTCTGCTGCTGCTGCTGTAGCTGTAGCTGCTGGCCCAGCTGAAGCTGCTGAAGAGAAAACTGAATTCGACGTTATCCTGAAAGCTGCAGGCGCTAACAAAGTTGCTGTTATCAAAGCAGTACGTGGCGCTACCGGCCTGGGTCTGAAAGAAGCTAAAGACCTGGTTGAATCTGCTCCAGCCGCTCTGAAAGAAGGCGTGAGCAAAGATGACGCAGAAGCTCTGAAAAAATCTCTGGAAGAAGCTGGCGCAGAAGTTGAAGTTAAATAAGCCAACCCTTCCGGTTGCAGCCTAGTCTTTTAGGCTGATGGCTGGTGACTTTTTAGTCACCAGCCTTTTTGCGCTGTAGGGCGCCAGTAGCGTTTCACACTGTTTGGCTGCTGGTTTCGCCTCCCAATGTTTGTTTCTATCGACGACTTAATATACCGCGGTCTTTGCACTACCAGGAGTTCTGGGGGAAGGCGCGATGAAATGGTTTAAGCGTGATAGCAAGAGATATTGCGGAAAGTGTTCCCGCTTTCCGGTCGACAAAACGGTGTTGCATGAACTGTCCCTAATCGGACGGACAGATTGGGTCACTGATCAGCGAGCTGAGGAACCCTATGGTTTACTCCTATACCGAGAAAAAACGTATTCGTAAGGATTTTGGTAAACGTCCACAAGTGCTGGACATACCATATCTCCTTTCTATCCAGCTTGACTCGTTCCAGAAGTTTATCGAGCAAGATCCAGAAGGGCAGTACGGCCTTGAAGCCGCATTCCGTTCTGTTTTCCCTATCCAGAGCTACAGTGGCAATTCGGAGCTGCAATACGTTAGCTACCGTCTTGGTGAGCCGGTCTTCGACGTCAAAGAGTGCCAGATCCGTGGTGTGACGTTCTCTGCACCGCTGCGCGTAAAACTGCGCCTGGTTATCTATGAGCGCGAAGCGCCTGAAGGTACGGTCAAAGACATCAAGGAACAAGAAGTCTACATGGGCGAAATTCCGCTCATGACCGAAAACGGCACCTTTGTGATCAACGGTACTGAGAGGGTTATCGTATCTCAGTTGCACCGTAGTCCTGGCGTATTCTTCGACAGCGATAAGGGTAAAACCCACTCCTCGGGTAAAGTGCTGTACAACGCACGCATCATCCCTTACCGCGGTTCATGGTTGGACTTCGAGTTCGATCCGAAAGACAACCTGTTCGTGCGTATTGACCGTCGCCGCAAACTGCCTGCGACCATCATTCTGCGCGCGCTGAACTACACCACTGAACAGATCCTCGACCTGTTCTTTGACAAGATCGTCTTCGAAATCCGCGACAACAAGCTGCAGATGGAGCTGGTGCCAGAGCGCCTGCGTGGTGAGACCGCTTCGTTCGATATCGAAGCCAACGGCAAGATCTACGTAGAGAAAGGCCGTCGCATCACCGCTCGTCATATCCGTCAGCTGGAAAAAGACGACATTCAGAGCATTGAAGTACCGGTAGAGTACATCGCGGGCAAAGTGGTCGCGAAAGACTATATCGATACCAATACCGGCGAACTGATCTGCGCAGCCAACATGGAGCTGTCGCTGGATCTGCTGGCCAAGCTGAGCCAGTCCGGCCACAAGCGCATCGAAACGCTGTTCACCAACGATCTGGACCACGGCGCGTACATCTCTGAAACGCTGCGTGTCGATCCGACCAACGATCGTCTGAGCTCGCTGGTAGAAATCTACCGCATGATGCGTCCTGGTGAGCCGCCAACGCGCGAAGCTGCCGAAAGCCTGTTCGAGAACCTGTTCTTCTCCGAAGACCGCTACGATCTGTCCGCGGTTGGCCGTATGAAGTTCAACCGTTCTCTGCTGCGCGACGAGATCGAAGGTTCGGGCATCCTGAGCAAAGACGACATCATCGAAGTGATGAAGAAGCTCATCGATATCCGTAACGGCAAGGGCGAAGTGGACGATATCGACCACTTGGGCAACCGTCGTATCCGCTCCGTCGGCGAAATGGCCGAGAACCAGTTCCGCGTAGGTCTGGTGCGTGTTGAGCGTGCGGTGAAAGAGCGTCTGTCTCTGGGCGATCTGGATACCCTGATGCCTCAGGACATGATCAACGCCAAACCGATTTCGGCGGCGGTGAAAGAGTTCTTCGGCTCCAGCCAGCTGTCCCAGTTCATGGACCAGAACAACCCGTTGTCCGAGATCACGCACAAGCGTCGTATCTCCGCACTGGGCCCGGGCGGTCTGACCCGTGAGCGCGCCGGCTTTGAAGTTCGAGACGTACACCCGACCCACTACGGCCGCGTGTGCCCAATCGAAACGCCGGAAGGTCCAAACATCGGTCTGATCAACTCCCTGTCCGTGTACGCACAGACTAACGAGTATGGCTTCCTGGAAACCCCGTACCGCCGCGTGCGTGACGGCGTGGTGACCGATGAAATCAACTACCTGTCTGCTATTGAAGAAGGCAACTTCGTTATCGCCCAGGCGAACTCCAACCTGGATGAAGAAGGCCGCTTCGTAGAAGACCTGGTCACCTGCCGCAGCAAAGGCGAATCAAGCCTGTTCAGCCGCGACCAGGTTGACTACATGGACGTATCCACCCAGCAGGTTGTTTCCGTTGGTGCTTCACTGATTCCATTCCTGGAACACGATGACGCCAACCGTGCATTGATGGGTGCGAACATGCAACGTCAGGCCGTACCAACCCTGCGCGCCGATAAGCCGCTGGTCGGTACCGGTATGGAACGCGCTGTAGCGGTTGACTCCGGCGTAACCGCCGTTGCCAAACGCGGCGGTGTGATCCAGTACGTGGATGCTTCCCGTATCGTTATCAAAGTTAACGAAGACGAGATGTACCCGGGCGAAGCAGGTATCGATATTTACAACCTGACCAAGTACACCCGTTCTAACCAGAACACCTGCATCAACCAGATGCCGTGTGTGAATCTGGGTGAGCCAATCGAGCGCGGCGACGTGCTGGCGGATGGCCCATCGACAGACCTGGGCGAACTGGCGCTGGGCCAGAACATGCGCGTAGCGTTCATGCCTTGGAACGGCTACAACTTCGAAGACTCCATCTTGGTCTCCGAGCGCGTGGTGCAGGAAGATCGCTTCACCACCATCCACATCCAGGAACTGGCGTGCGTGTCTCGCGACACCAAGCTGGGGCCTGAAGAGATCACCGCCGACATCCCTAACGTGGGTGAAGCGGCGCTCTCCAAGCTGGATGAGTCCGGTATCGTGTATATCGGTGCTGAAGTGACCGGCGGCGACATCCTGGTCGGTAAGGTAACGCCTAAAGGCGAAACCCAGCTGACGCCGGAAGAGAAACTGCTGCGTGCGATCTTCGGTGAGAAAGCGTCTGACGTTAAAGACTCTTCTCTGCGTGTGCCGAACGGCGTTTCCGGTACGGTTATCGACGTGCAGGTCTTCACCCGCGATGGCGTGGAAAAAGACAAGCGCGCGTTGGAAATCGAAGAGATGCAGCTGAAGCAGGCGAAGAAAGACCTGACTGAAGAACTGCAGATCCTGGAAGCCGGCCTGTTTGCGCGTATCCACGCGGTACTGGTTGCCGGTGGCATCGAAGCCGACAAGCTGAGCAAGCTGCCGCGCGATCGCTGGCTGGAACTGGGCCTGACCGACGAAGAGAAGCAAAACCAGCTGGAGCAGCTGGCTGAGCAGTATGACGAACTGAAATCCGACTTCGAGAAGAAGCTGGAAGCCAAGCGTCGTAAGATCACTCAGGGCGACGATCTGGCGCCGGGCGTACTGAAAATCGTCAAGGTTTATCTGGCCGTTAAACGTCAGATCCAACCGGGTGACAAGATGGCGGGCCGCCACGGTAACAAGGGTGTTATCTCCAAGATCAACCCGATCGAAGATATGCCTTACGATGAAAACGGCACGCCGGTAGACATCGTACTGAACCCGCTGGGCGTACCATCACGTATGAACATCGGTCAGATCCTGGAAACCCACCTGGGTATGGCTGCGAAAGGCATCGGTGAGAAGATCAACCAGATGCTGAAGCAGCAGCAGGAAGTGGCCAAGCTGCGTGAGTTCATCCAGAAGGCCTACGATCTGGGCGACGATGTTTGCCAGAAAGTTGACCTGAACACCTTCAGCGACGACGAAGTGCTGCGTCTGGCAGAGAACCTGAAAAAAGGTATGCCGATCGCAACGCCGGTGTTTGACGGTGCGAAAGAGACTGAAATCAAGAAGCTGCTGGAAATGGGCGGTATCCCGACCTCCGGTCAGATCACGCTGTTCGATGGCCGTACCGGTGAGCAATTCGAGCGCCAGGTTACTGTCGGCTATATGTACATGCTGAAACTGAACCACTTGGTTGACGATAAAATGCACGCCCGTTCAACCGGTTCTTACAGCTTGGTTACTCAGCAGCCTCTGGGTGGTAAAGCGCAGTTCGGTGGTCAACGCTTCGGTGAGATGGAAGTGTGGGCACTGGAAGCATACGGCGCGGCTTATACCCTGCAGGAAATGCTCACCGTTAAGTCGGATGACGTTAACGGCCGTACCAAGATGTACAAAAACATCGTGGATGGCGATCACCGGATGGAGCCAGGCATGCCGGAATCCTTCAACGTACTGTTGAAAGAAATCCGCTCGCTCGGCATCAACATCGAACTGGAAGACGAGTAATCGTCATTCCGGCTCAGGCTCCCCGCCTAAGGGAGCCTGAGGGTGGTTGTTCAGGTCACACGGGTACCTACTGCGGTTGTGGGTGCCCAACAGGTTTAACTCCGACAGGAGCCAATCCGTGAAAGACTTATTGAAGTTTCTGAAAGCGCAAACTAAGACCGAAGAGTTTGATGCGATCAAGATTGCTCTGGCCTCGCCAGACATGATCCGTTCGTGGTCGTTCGGTGAAGTTAAGAAGCCGGAAACCATTAACTACCGTACGTTCAAACCAGAGCGTGACGGCCTTTTCTGCGCCCGTATCTTCGGGCCGGTAAAAGATTACGAGTGCCTGTGCGGTAAGTACAAGCGCTTGAAACACCGCGGCGTGATCTGTGAGAAGTGCGGCGTTGAAGTGACCCAGACCAAAGTGCGTCGTGAGCGCATGGGCCACATCGAGCTGGCTTCCCCGACTGCGCACATCTGGTTCCTGAAATCGCTGCCATCCCGCATCGGTTTGCTGCTGGATATGCCGCTGCGTGACATCGAACGCGTACTGTACTTCGAATCCTATGTGGTGGTCGAAGGCGGTATGACCAACCTCGAGCGTCGTCAGATCCTGACCGAAGAGCAGTATCTGGACGCGCTGGAAGAGTTCGGTGACGAATTCGACGCCAAGATGGGTGCGGAAGCCATTCAGGCCCTGTTGAAAAACATGGATCTGGAAGCCGAGTGCGAGCAGCTGCGTGAAGAGCTGAACGAAACCAACTCCGAAACCAAGCGCAAGAAGCTGACCAAGCGTATCAAGCTGCTGGAAGCGTTCGTACAGTCCGGTAACAAGCCGGAGTGGATGATCCTGACCGTGCTGCCGGTACTGCCGCCGGATCTGCGCCCGCTGGTTCCGCTGGATGGCGGTCGTTTCGCGACGTCGGATCTGAACGATCTGTATCGCCGCGTGATCAACCGTAACAACCGTCTGAAACGCCTGCTGGATCTGGCTGCGCCGGACATCATCGTGCGCAACGAAAAGCGTATGCTGCAAGAAGCGGTAGACGCCCTGCTGGATAACGGCCGTCGCGGTCGTGCGATCACCGGTTCCAACAAACGCCCTCTGAAATCTTTGGCCGACATGATCAAAGGTAAGCAGGGTCGTTTCCGTCAGAACCTGCTCGGTAAACGCGTTGACTACTCAGGCCGTTCCGTTATCACCGTAGGTCCATACCTGCGTCTGCATCAGTGCGGTCTGCCTAAGAAGATGGCGTTGGAGCTGTTCAAACCGTTCATCTACGGCAAATTGGAGCTGCGTGGCCTGGCCACCACCATCAAAGCCGCCAAGAAAATGGTTGAGCGTGAAGAAGCCGTCGTTTGGGATATCCTGGACGAAGTGATTCGCGAACACCCGGTACTGCTGAACCGTGCACCAACCCTGCACCGTTTGGGTATCCAGGCGTTTGAACCGGTTCTGATCGAAGGTAAAGCGATCCAGCTGCACCCGCTGGTTTGTGCGGCCTATAACGCCGACTTCGATGGTGACCAGATGGCCGTTCACGTACCGCTGACGCTGGAAGCCCAGCTGGAAGCGCGTGCGCTGATGATGTCCACCAACAACATCCTGTCCCCAGCGAACGGCGAGCCAATCATCGTTCCTTCTCAGGACGTTGTACTGGGTCTGTACTACATGACCCGCGACTGTGTTAACGCCAAAGGCGAAGGCATGGTGCTGAACGGTTCCAAAGAAGCTGAGCGTGTTTACCGCGCCGGCCTGGCGTCGCTGCATGCGCGCGTTAAAGTGCGTATCACCGAAGACGTCAAGAACGCCGAAGGCGAGTGGACCTCTCAGACCAGCATCATCGACACCACCATCGGCCGCGCCATCCTGTGGATGATCGTACCGAAAGGTCTGCCGTACGCGATCGTTAACCAGCCTTTGGGCAAGAAAGCGATCTCCAAGATGCTGAACACCTGTTACCGCATCCTGGGCCTGAAGCCGACCGTTATCTTTGCTGACCAGATCATGTACACCGGCTTTGCTTACGCAGCCCGTTCCGGCGCTTCCGTAGGTATCGACGACATGGTTATCCCGGCCAAGAAGGCGGAGATCATCGAAGAAGCGGAAACCGAAGTTGCCGAGATCCAGGAGCAGTTCCAGTCTGGTCTGGTGACCGCCGGCGAACGCTACAACAAAGTGATCGATATCTGGGCTGCCGCGAACGAACGCGTTGCGAAAGCGATGATGGAAAACCTGTCGGTAGAAGACGTGGTTAACCGTGACGGCGAAGTGGAACAGCAAGTTTCCTTCAACAGCATCTTTATGATGGCCGACTCCGGTGCGCGTGGTTCCGCCGCTCAGATTCGTCAGCTGGCCGGTATGCGTGGTCTGATGGCGAAGCCGGACGGCTCCATCATCGAAACGCCAATCACCGCGAACTTCCGTGAAGGTCTGAACGTACTCCAGTACTTCATCTCCACTCACGGTGCTCGTAAAGGTCTGGCGGATACCGCACTGAAAACCGCGAACTCCGGTTATCTGACCCGTCGTCTGGTTGACGTGGCGCAGGACCTGGTGGTGACCGAAGACGACTGTGGCACCCACGACGGCATCCTGATGACTCCGGTTATCGAAGGTGGCGACGTGAAAGAGCCGCTGCGTGAACGCGTTCTGGGCCGTGTGACGGCAGAAGACGTCCTCAAGCCGGGTACGGCGGACATTCTGGTGCCGCGCAACACCCTGCTGAACGAGAAGGCGTGTGACCTGTTGGAAGAGAACTCTGTCGACAGCGTTAAAGTCCGTTCCGTGGTGAGCTGTGAAACCGACTTCGGTGTGTGTGCAAACTGCTACGGTCGCGACCTGGCACGTGGCCACATCATCAACAAAGGTGAAGCCATCGGCGTTATCGCGGCACAGTCCATCGGTGAGCCGGGTACACAGCTGACGATGCGTACGTTCCACATCGGTGGTGCGGCATCTCGTGCGGCTGCTGAATCCAGCATTCAGGTGAAAAACAAGGGTAGCATCAAGCTGAGCAACGCGAAGTTCGTTATGAACGCCGCAGGCAAGCTGGTGATCACCTCGCGTAACACCGAACTGAAACTGATCGACGAATTCGGCCGTACCAAAGAAAGCTACAAGGTGCCTTACGGCGCCGTGATGGGCAAAGGCGACGGTGAAGAAGTTAACGGCGGCGAAACCGTTGCTAACTGGGATCCGCATACCATGCCGGTCATCAGTGAAGTCAGCGGCTTCATTCGCTTCGCCGACATGGTCGACGGCCAGACGATTACTCGTCAGACCGACGAACTGACCGGTTTGTCTTCTCTGGTTGTTCTGGACAGCGCAGAGCGTACCGGTAGCGGTAAAGACCTGCGTCCGGCACTGAAAATCGTTGACGCTAAGGGCGAAGACGTATTGATCCCAGGTACTGATATGCCTGCTCAATACTTCCTGCCGGGCAAAGCGATCGTTCAGCTGGAAGACGGCATTCAGATCGGTGCGGGTGATACCCTGGCGCGTATTCCTCAGGAATCCGGCGGTACCAAGGATATTACCGGTGGTCTGCCGCGCGTTGCCGACCTGTTCGAAGCGCGTCGTCCGAAAGAGCCGGCAATCCTGGCTGAAATCAGCGGGATTATCTCGTTCGGTAAAGAGACCAAAGGCAAACGTCGCCTGGTGATCTCTCCGCTGGACGGCAGCGACGCTTACGAAGAGATGATTCCGAAATGGCGTCAGCTCAACGTGTTCGAAGGCGAAGTGGTGGAACGTGGCGACGTCGTCTCCGACGGCCCAGAGTCTCCGCACGACATTCTGCGTCTGCGTGGCGTGCATGCGGTTACCCGCTACATCACCAACGAAGTGCAGGAAGTTTACCGTCTGCAAGGCGTTAAGATTAACGATAAGCACATCGAAGTTATCGTTCGTCAGATGCTGCGTAAAGGCACTATCGTTAGCGCTGGTGGCTCCGAGTTCCTGGAAGGCGAGCAGGCTGAAGTGTCTCGCGTCAAGATTGCCAACCGTCAGCTGGAAGCTGAAGGTAAGATCCCGGCAACCTTCTCGCGCGATCTGCTGGGTATCACCAAGGCTTCCTTGGCGACCGAGTCCTTCATCTCCGCCGCATCGTTCCAGGAAACGACGCGCGTTCTGACCGAAGCTGCCGTAGCCGGCAAGCGCGACGAACTGCGTGGCCTGAAAGAGAACGTCATCGTGGGCCGTCTGATCCCAGCCGGTACCGGTTACGCTTATCATCAGGATCGCATGCGTCGTCGTGCTCAGGGCGAAGCGCCGGTTGTTCCGCAAGTCAGCGCGGAAGAAGCGACCGCGAACCTGGCCGAACTGCTCAACGCAGGTCTGGGCGGCAGCGACGACGAGTAATCGTCATCCGCGCCGTGGGCCCGCTACGCCGGGCCCATCGCCAGATAAACCGCTCCCTCGGGGGCGGTTTTTTTTCGCCTCGCGCCGGGTTATGACAAACTTTGCTACTATGGTTACAGCAGAAATTGACCGGCGCTTTTTACCTGACAACCAAGGACAGCACAAAACATGGACAGCCTCATTACCTTCGAAAAACTGACGGCGAAACACCTGCCTTACCTGTATGAGATCCGCTTTTCCGTCGAAGAGAACCTGCTGCATCCGCATCAGATCCAGTATCTGCAGCGCAAGCAGGCGCTGGAAGACATCAACCAGGGCGGTGGCTGGATCTGCAAGTATGGCGAGGACTATGCCGGCGTTGGATTCGGGTTGTTCATCCCCGAACCGTTGATCGGCGGACTGTTCGTGAAGCCGGAATACCAATCAATGGGAATGGGTTCTGCCTTGCTGGCGCGCGTCACTGCCTGGATGTTTGAGCACGGCGCCGAAGCCATTCACTTAACCACCGATCCCGGCTCTAAAGCCGAAGGTTTTTATCAACATCACGGTTGGGATGTGATCGGGCGGGATGAGTTCGGTCAGGCGGAGCTGGTGAAACGCAAAGAGGGTGAATAATGAAAATCAAAGGATTGATGACGTTACTGCTGCTTTCGCTGTTCAGCGCACCGTTGTACGCGGCCGTTGACTCTTTTTACCTGAAGCCGGCGGACGGCGAGAAGATCAATGTCACCCGACAGATGCTGGAGGCGATGCCGTCGCACACGATTAAAACCTCGACCAATTTCACCCCGGAAGAGGCGTTCACCGGCGTTGAGTTTTCGGAGCTGGTGAAAGCGTACCATCTGCAAGGGAAGTCGGTGCGCGCCTTCGCGTGGGACGACTATTCCTATTCGATGCCGATTGACGAGATGATTAAATATCGCGTGATTGTCGCCTATCTGCGCGGCGGTAAGCCGATCGACGTGGGGGAGCTGGGGCCGTTCGCTATTATCTATCCGCGCGATCAATACCCCGAGCTGAATAACCTGGACGTGAACGCGAAAACCGTCTGGCAAGTCAAACGGCTGGAGATTAAATGAGATGAGCAAGAAACTGATCGGTACTCTTATCGCGTTGGTTGCCATCTTCTCCTTATTAATTTTGCTGATTGCCATTAACTTCGGTGGCGTAAAAGAGCGCTATAAGCAGATCGAACCCAATCTGGATAACTACTCGGTGGCCGAGATCCTGTTTCTGGCGTTTGAAAGAACCAAAACTGCGCTGCTGCTCAGTGAAAACGACGACTACGACGCTTTCCTGATCAAAAAGAAAATATTTTACTCGAAGATCCAAATCCTGGAGAGCCGCTCCACCTTCAGCGACTCTTTCTATTACGACGACGAATTTATCAAGAACGTCGCTCTGCTGAAGCAACAGTACCGAACGCTGGGCGATCTTTCCGTCGGTTTGCTGGCAGGGCGGAAAAGCAAGGCGGATATCCTCGCTTATATGGATGACATCGAGGGCACGTTGGTCGATATCCAGGAGATTATTTATCGGATACAAATTAAAAACTTCACCGAGGTTAAAGGCATCATCCAGGATAATTCGAGAAAAGCCGAGATGTTCGCCGTCTTATCGCTGATTTTGGTGTTCCTGATGATGTTCCTGGTGGTGAGAAACGCCTTCTCGTTAAAAGAGATCATCAAGAACAAGAACATCTTTATCTCATCCATCTACCATGAAATCGCCGGTTCGACGCAGGCCATCGTCATCGCCGCGGATATCATGGAGCACGAGCTGGCGCAGGAAGAGCTCAAAAAGGAGGCCCGCCTGATCTCCTACCACGGCAACAAGATCGCCGAACAAACGCGTGAGGTGATGGATTATTCGCGGTTTGAAATGGGGGAGGTTAACGTCAATATTTCCACCTTTCGGCTGCATGAGGTGGTGGACGATGCCATGACCAGTATCAGCGCTGGGCGCGGTAATCGCATCGTGGTGCGTCGTTCATCCTATGTTGGTTTGATTTGCTCCGACAAATACAAGCTCTACCGAATATTGGCCAATCTGCTCAGCAACGCGGACAAATTTACCCACCACGGCGCGATCATCCTCAACGTGAAGGTGTGCCATGGCAATCTGTATTTATGGGTAAAAGACAACGGCATCGGATTTAACGTTAATAATCTGGAACGGTTGTACAAGGCGTTCAATCAGGGAGTAGAAAGGGAAACGCGGCAGGGACTGGGGCTGGGGCTGACCATTATCAAGAATTATGTGACGACGCTGAAAGGCGCCATCAGAGTCAAATCCACCGAAGGCGTTGGTTCATCGTTTTTCATCCGCATTCCGGTCAAACTAATTAAAGAATAAATTCGACAGCAGCAGTGAGGAGATAATCAGCGGTTTGGTCGGTTTTTCCACCAGGTGCACGTCATAGTGCAGGATCATATCGCCGATATTCTTCTCATAGTGATTCAGCTGGCCGGTCAGAATGATGATGCGCGCGTGCGGATCGAGGGTGTCCTTTATTTTCTTCACGACGCGTTCTGAGGTTTCGCCGAAGTCCAACAGCCAGTCCAGAATAAACGCCTCAAAGGACTGTTGCTCAAGTGCGGCCAGCATGGCATCCGCCGTTTGAAAGGTCTCGGTCTCAATGCCGTAGCGGCAGGCGATTTTCTTCAACAGCTCGAGGATATCGCTGTCGTTGTCCAGGATCGCGATGCGCGGCGCCGGCAGAAAGTCTATCTTGTTGACTCTGTACAGCGGTACGTCGGCCTGCGTATCCCGGCTGGTATTGATGATGAAAAGGTCATCTTTTTTGTAGGCGTAGGTTTCGTCGTCGTCCAGCTGTGTCACCGGGTGTTCGTCGACTTCAACCTTACAGCGTTTGTGAATGCTGTTCATGATAAAAACGCCGTTATGCGTTCTTTGGCCGGCGAATGGCTCGTTGAAGTACTGAAACACCTTTCTGACTTCGTCGAGGGTGATGCCCCTTTTACCATCCAGCTTCTGCTTGGCGCTGTTGTACTGAAGGTTCAGTATGTTGGCCATCGTGGAGGCATGTTTTCTGTCGCCAACCCCTTTAAGAGTGAGCAACGCGCTGATTGCATCGATGTAATTTGGCGTTTTCTTCATGACAACCTTGGCTTTTTTGATGTTGACCGCGAGCGTGGCAAATCTGCGCGAGGACCCGTGCTGGATTATAGATGATGCCCCGGAGGTTGCGGTGATATCAGTTTGATTTTCCTTGGCAAACTCAGAATACACTCGATATCAAATAAAAAAACACTCAAAAGACATTCACATTTAATCGTTTGTATGGTTAATTAGCGCACATACTGTGTGATTCGCGTCCTGGGGGGGTTGCCAGTCTCACAAAATAAACCGCCTGCTCTTGTCTGTAAGCAGGGAGCAGGCGGCAAAAAAACGCGACGGCCAACACCAGGGCCATTGGCAGTATCGGGGATTACCCCTCGAGTCACTTTTCGTCTCCGCATCGACTTTTTCCTCGTTCTGCCGTTCTCTGCCGCAACGGGCTCCATTGAAAAACACTCTGCGTGAGTGCTGAACACCGCTATTCCCTCATCATGCCCGTCACCTGAGCCGATAAAACCGCCTGTTCGTGCGTGCCCTCAGGCGCAGGTTCCAGGATGGCCGTTGGTGAGGAACCGGAGTCGCGCAAGAGCGTCTGTGCGCGATCCGGGGTTGGATAAGGCGGGGCCATCGAGAGGGTAACGGCCCCGGCCGACACCGGGTTTGGCGGTCGGCAACGTCACTATAATCGGCGCGTTTGCCGGCGCCAGCGCCACCGTTCGGCATTGCGCGGCCGCTCCAGCGTTTTCTTCGCACGGCGGCAAACGTTGCCGCTTATTGCGCGCTGCGTCCCAGATAATCGTCCCAGTCTTTCCACACTGGCTGCAGCCCGGCGTTGCTGATGGCCTCGGCGACCTGCTGCGGCGTGCGGCCGTCGTGCGGCTCAAACTGTTCCAGCTCAGGCGGTACGTCGTCGGCATAGCCGCCGGGTTGCGTCTTGGATCCGGCGCTGACGCTATTGATCGCCACCGGGATCATATGATCGCGGAAGTACGGCGACTCCCGGGTAGACAGCGACAGCTCAACGTCCGGCGCGAACAGCCGGAAGGCGCAGATCAGCTGCACCAGCTGAGGCTCACTCATGATAGACGCGGGCTCAATGCCGCCGGCGCAGGGGCGCAGGCGTGGGAACGAGATCGAGTAGCGGCTCTGCCAATAGGTTTGCTGCAGGTAGAACAGGTGTTCCGCCAGCAGATAGCAGTCGGTTCGCCAGCTGTGGGACAGGCCGATTAACGCGCCGAGGCCGATCTTGTCGATCCCGGCGCGCCCCAGGCGATCCGGCGTGGCCAGGCGCCAATGGAAATCCTGCTTCTGGCCGCGCAGGTGGTGCTGCAGATAGGTGGCCGGATGGTAGGTTTCCTGGTACACCATCACGCCGTCCAGGCCCAGCGTTTTCAGTTCGGCGTATTCCTCCTGCGCCAGCGGCTGCACTTCCATCATCAGCGAGCTGAAGTGGCGGCGGATCGCCGGAATGTGCTGGCGGAAATAGTCCATGCCGACCTTGGTCTGATGTTCGCCGGTGACCAGCAACAGATGTTCGAACCCCAGCGCCTTGATGGCTTCGCACTCGCGCGCAATCTCCGCCGCATCCAGCGTTTTGCGCTTGATGCGGTTGCTCATCGAAAAGCCGCAGTAGGTGCAGTCGTTGGCGCACAGGTTGGACAGGTACAGCGGCACATAGAAGCTGACGACGTTGCCGAACCGCTGACGGGTCAGCAACTGCGCGCGTTGCGCCAACGGTTCCAGATACGGCGCGGCCGCGGGGGAGATCAGCGCCATAAAGTCGTCGCGCGTCAGCTTGTCGGCGTTCAATGCGCGTTCCACGTCGCGCGCCGTTTTGCCGTTGATGCGCAGCGTAATGTCGTCCCAGTCCAGCTGTTGCCAGCGGCTACTGAAATCGTCGGTCATCACTGCGCCTCCTCTGGCTGGCTGAGGAAAGCGGTCAGCGGGCTGGACGCGACCGCGCCGCGCTGGCTGGAGCCTAATCCGGCGCTGCGTGCCAGCTCGCCGGCCTCCAGCGCCAGGCGAAATGCCCGCGCCATCTGCACCGGATCGCGCGCCACGGCGATGGCGGTATTCACCAGCACCGCGTCGGCGCCCAGCTCCATCGCTTCCAGCGCGTGGCTTGGCGCGCCGATGCCGGCGTCTACCACCACCGGCACCTTAGCTTGCTCGATGATGATTTCGAGGAAGTCACGGGTGCGCAGACCGCGGTTGGAGCCGATAGGGGCGCCGAGCGGCATCACCACTGCGCATCCCACTTCTTCCAGCCGTTTGCACAGCACCGGATCGGCGCCGCAGTAGGGCAGCACCACAAAACCGTCTTTCACCAGCGTTTCCGCCGCCTTCAGCGTTTCTATCGGATCCGGCAGCAGGTATTTCACATCGGGATGGATCTCCAGCTTCACCCAGTGGGTGCCGAGCGCTTCGCGCGCCAGTCGGGCGGCGAACACCGCTTCGGCGGCCGTTTTGGCGCCGGAGGTATTGGGCAACAGCCTGACGCCCAACTGTTGCAGCGGCGCCAAAATGGCGTCGTTGCCGCCGCGCAGATCGACGCGCTTCATGGCCATGGTCACCAGCTGTGAGCCGGAGGCCGCCAGCGCCTCCAACATCAGCGCCGGGGTGGCGAACTTGCCGGTGCCGGTGAACAGGCGCGAGGTAAAAGTGGTATCGGCGATTTTCAGCATGTCAGCCTCCGGCGATCGCTTGAAACAGCAAAATGTCGTCACCGTCCTGCACCTGATGGTCGGCCCAGTCGGCGCGTGGGATGATGGTTTGGTTGATCGCCAGCGCGGTGCCCGGCTGGTGGCGTTCCAGCTGGGTCAGCAGGGCGGCGACGCTGAGCGGCTGTGCCAGCTCCAGCGGTTGGTCGTTCAGACGGATCTTCATGCGGCGCCTCCGCAGACCGGGCAGGCGCGGGCCCGGCTCAGCTGCAGCGTGCTCCAGCTCTGCTGCTTGCCGTCGAACAGCCGCAGCTTGCCGCTGAGGGAGGAAGGAAGGCCGGCCAGCATCTTGATGGCCTCCAGCGCTTGCAGAGTGCCGATCACGCCCACCACCGGGCCGAGCACCCCGGCGGTGCGGCAGTTGCGCTGCGGTTCTTCCTGCTCCGGGTACAGGCAGGCGTAGCAGCCGTGCGCATAGGGCGGCTCGAGCACCAGCAGCTGGCCGCTGAAACCCACTGCGCTGCCGCTGATCAGCGGCTTGGCGGCGGCGATGCAGGCGGCGTTGACCTCATGGCGGGTCGCCATGTTGTCGCAGCAGTCCAGCACCAGATCGGCGCGGGCGACCGCGTCGCGCAGCGCTTGCCCTTGCAGCCGCTGCGCCAGCGGGATGGACTCCACCAACGGGTTCAACGCCTGCAGATGGCGTTGCGCCAGCGCCGCTTTGCCGGTGGCGGTATCGGCGCTGCGGTACAGGATTTGCCGCTGCAGGTTGGTGACGTGCAGCGTGTCGTCGTCGGCCAGCAGCAGCGTGCCGACCCCGGCGGCGGCCAGATACAGCGAAGCCGGGGACCCCAGCCCCCCCAGGCCGACGATCAGCACCGTGGCGCGCTTGAGTTTTTCCTGACCTTCCGGGCCGACATCCTCCAGCAGCAGCTGGCGGCTGTAGCGCAGGAACTCCCGATCGTTAAGCATCGTTCGGCTCCTTACCTTCGATCAGCCGCAGCAGTTCGGCCGTCGCCGCGCGCCAGTCCGGCGCCTGGGTGATGGCGCTGACCACCGCCACGCTGCCGACGCCGCACGCCAGCACCGCCGGTACGCGATCGATACTGATCCCGCCGATCGCCACCGTCGGGTAATCCGCCAAACCGGCGATGTGGCGTTTTAACTCCGCCAGCCCCTGCGGCGCCGAAGGCATGTCTTTGGTCTGGGTGGGGAAGATGTGCCCCAGCGCGATGTAGGAGGGTTTCACCGCCAGCGCGCGCGCCAGCTCGGCATCGTCATGGGTGGAAACGCCGAGCCGCAGCCCGGCGCGGTGAATGGCCGCCAGATCGGTGGTATCGAGATCTTCCTGGCCCAGATGCACGCCGTAGGCGCCGTGCTTGATCGCCAGCCGCCAGTAATCGTTGATGAACAGCCGCGCCTGATAACGCCGGCCCAGCGCGATGGCGGCGGCGATATCCTCTTCGACCTGCTCGTCCGGCAGATCCTTGATGCGCAGCTGGATCGTGGTAACGCCGGCCTCCAGCAGACGAGCGATCCATTCCACGCTGTCGACGACCGGGTAAAGCCCCAGTTTGTGGGGCGTCGCCGGGAAGGGCGTCGTGATATCAGTCATTGCTCGTCTCCTCCTGCAGATTGCCGGCGCTGTGATACAGCTCGCTGCCGCGGGCGCGGAACTCGGCGGACATTTTTTCCATGCCGGTCAGCTGCACCTCGATCGGTTTGGCGGCCTCTTGGGCGGCGGCGTAGTCGCGCACCTCTTGTGAAATCTTCATCGAGCAGAATTTCGGTCCGCACATCGAGCAGAAGTGAGCGATCTTGCCGGACTCCTGCGGCAGGGTTTCGTCGTGATAGGCGCGCGCGGTGGCCGGATCGAGCGCCAGATTGAACTGATCTTCCCAGCGGAATTCGAAACGCGCCTTGGACATGGCGTTATCGCGAATTTGCGCGCCCGGATGGCCTTTGGCCAGATCGGCGGCGTGGGCGGCGATCTTGTAGGTGATCAGGCCCTGTTTGACGTCCTCTTTATTCGGCAGGCCGAGGTGCTCTTTCGGCGTGACGTAACACAGCATGGCGCAGCCGAACCAGCCAATCATCGCCGCGCCGATGCCGGAGGTGAAATGGTCATAGCCCGGGGCGATATCGGTGGTCAGCGGGCCAAGGGTGTAGAACGGCGCTTCGTGGCAATGTTCCAGCTCTTCGGTCATGTTGCGGCGGATCATCTGCATCGGCACGTGGCCCGGGCCTTCAATCATCACTTGTACGTCGTATTCCCAGGCGATTTTGGTCAGCTCGCCCAGCGTATGCAGCTCGGCGAACTGGGCCTCGTCGTTGGCGTCCTGAATCGAACCGGGGCGCAGGCCGTCGCCGAGCGACAGCGAAACGTCGTAGGCGGCGCAGATCTCGCAGATTTCACGGAAGTGCTGATAGAGGAAGTTTTCCTGATGGTGCGACAGACACCATTTGGCCATGATCGAGCCGCCGCGCGACACGATGCCGGTCAGGCGTTTGGCGGTCATCGGCACGTAGCGCAGCAGCACGCCGGCGTGGATGGTGAAGTAATCGACCCCTTGTTCAGCCTGTTCCAGCAGCGTATCGCGGAACATCTCCCAGGTGAGGTTTTCCGCCACGCCGTTGACCTTCTCCAGCGCCTGGTAGATAGGCACGGTGCCGATGGGCACCGGGCTGTTACGCAGGATCCACTCGCGGGTTTCGTGAATATAGCGGCCGGTGGAGAGATCCATCACGGTGTCTGCGCCCCAGCGGGTGGCCCACACCAGCTTCTCCACCTCTTCTTCGATCGACGACGTGACCGCCGAGTTGCCGATATTGGCGTTCACCTTCACCAGGAAATTGCGGCCGATGATCATCGGCTCCGCCTCCGGGTGATTGATGTTGGCAGGAATGATGGCGCGGCCGGCGGCCACTTCCTGGCGCACGAACTCCGGCGTGATGTTGTCCGGCAGGTTGGCGCCCCAGCCCTGGCCCGGATGCTGGTGGCGTAGCACCTCGCCGCGAATGCGTTCGCGCCCCATGTTTTCACGGATGGCGATAAACTCCATCTCCGGGGTGACGATGCCGGCGCGGGCATAGTGCAGCTGGGTAACGCACTTGCCCGGCAACGCCTTGCGCGGCAGCGGCAGATGTTCGAAGCGCAGGTGATCCAGCCCCTCGTCCGCCAGACGCTGTTGGGTGAAGCCGGAACTGGCGCCGCTCAGGGTCGCAGTATCGCCGCGCGCGTCGATCCAGCCGGCGCGCAGCTTGGCCAGGCCGGCGTGCACATCGAGCTCGGCCTGCGGATCGCCGTATGGGCCCGCGGTGTCATATACCGGGATCGCCTCGTTCTGTTCATACTGCGGGCTATCTTTGCTGCCGCCGACCAGGGTCGGGCTGAGCTGAATTTCGCGCATCGGCACCTGGATATCGCGGCGCGAGCCCTGCAGGTAGATGCGGCGTGAGTTTGGGAAAGCCATGCCTTGCAGCGTGTCGATAAACTGCTGGGCGGCTTCGCGTTGCGCTTTACGGGCGCGCGGTGGATTAACGTTAGACATAGCAAGTTCCTACCAGTGTGTTGGGTTGGGAAAGTTGCTTGTCTGGAGCTCGGAGGGAGTAATGATGGTGGCCGATAAGGCTGGACGCCCGCAAAGGGAAGGCCGTGCCTGTGGCGATAGATTACTCTTGTTCCCTTCGCGGGTATTAGCCCGATCAGGTTCCGCGGATCCCGAATTAACGGTCTCAGCCTGGCTGATTCGATGAACAAATCAGGCGCTAGGCACTCCGACAAGATGCCCCCCAGTATAGGAGGGATAAGAAAAAAAACTATAAAATTTTAACGCGCCGGATCCAGCGCCTGGTCCGGCAGCGGTTGCTGCGCGGCCTCCGCTTCCAACAGGATCAGCTTATCTTCCAGCGCAAAGCGCGCCGCCAGCGTTTCGCCGATATCCGACAAGGCCTGATGGAATTCCAGACAGACCTCCTGATCGATATCCACTTCGGTATAGCGATCGTGGAACGCCATGATCTGTTCGGTATTGGCCCATAGCTTGGGGTAGATGTTCACCGCCAGCGACATTTTCGGACTGGCTGCGCCTTCCACTTGTTTGATAATTCTGTCATAGATATGAAAATGCCCTGCGGAGAGGTAATCCACCAGGTTATGGCAAAAGTTCTCCAGCGCTTTTTCATTCAGCGGCGTATGCTTTTCTTTATTCGGTTTGAGGCCTACCAGCGTGCAGTAGGCGACCAGCAACTGCTTGCGGGCCTGAAGCCATTGATCAACTAATTCATTACTACCGCCAACGCGCTGAGTCAGCCTTTCCAAACGGTTGAGCATGTTTGACTCCGTGTAAGTAATAAAAGTAACCGGTAAGTTATTAAAATGTAACAAAGCCGATTTGTAGAGTGCCAGTGAAGCTGAGGTTGTGCAACAACGATATGGAACTTGCATTAACGGGCAATGAAAACGGCTGGTGGATCGTCAGCCATGAAAGCAAACTTTGGTTACCGAACGGTGAATTGCCGTCGGGGACGGCCGCCGTCCTCGGGCTGCAGGGCCACATGGCGCGCATCATCGGTGAGTGGGAGGGCGCGCCGGTCTGGCTGGTGCGCCAGGCGATGCCGCGGGAGATGGGATCGGTGCGTCAGCTGTTGGATCAGGATCGTGGTCTGTTCCAGCTTGCCGGGCGCGGCGTGCAGCTGGCGGATTTCTACCGCTCCCATCGCTTTTGCGGCTACTGCGGCCATGAGATGCATCTCAGCCGCACCGAAAGCGCCTGCCTCTGCGGCCACTGCAAAGAACGGTACTACCCGCAGATTGCGCCCTGCGTGATCGTCGCCATTCGGCGCGACGATCAGATCCTGCTGGCGCAGCACGTGCGCCATCGCGGCGGTATCCACACGGTGCTGGCCGGTTTCGTCGAAGTGGGCGAAACGCTGGAGCAGGCGGTGGCGCGCGAAGTGATGGAAGAGAGCAATATCGAAATCAAGAACCTGCGCTACGTCACTTCACAACCCTGGCCGTTCCCACACTCGCTGATGATGGCCTTTATGGCCGATTACCATCAGGGCGACCTTCGTCACGATCCCAAGGAGCTGCTTAACGCCGGCTGGTATCGCTACGACCAACTGCCGCTGTTGCCGCCGCCCGGCACCGTGGCGCGCCGGTTGATTGAGGACACCGTGGCGCTGTGCCGGGAAGAATAATGTACAATGGCCGGCAGATTATTAAGGGAGCCCCATAAATGACTGAGTTGAAGAACGATCGCTACCTGCGCGCGCTGTTGCGCCAGCCGGTGGATGTGACCCCCGTATGGATGATGCGCCAGGCCGGTCGTTATTTGCCGGAGTACAAGGCGACCCGTGCCCAGGCCGGTGATTTCATGTCGCTGTGCAAGAACGCGGAGCTGGCCTGTGAGGTTACGCTGCAGCCGCTGCGCCGCTATGCGCTGGACGCCGCCATTCTGTTCTCCGACATTCTCACCATTCCCGACGCCATGGGGCTTGGCCTGTACTTTGAAGCCGGCGAAGGCCCGCGTTTCAGCTCACCTATCACCTGCCGTGCCGACGTCGACAAACTGCCGGCGTTCGATCCGGAAGTGGAGCTGGGCTATGTGATGAACGCGGTGCGCACCATCCGCCGCGAGCTGAAGGGCGAAGTGCCGCTGATCGGCTTCTCCGGCAGCCCGTGGACGCTGGCTACCTATATGGTTGAAGGCGGGAGCAGCAAGGCCTTCACCAAGCTGAAAAAAATGATGTATGCCGAACCGGCCACGCTGCACCTGTTGCTGGACAAGTTGGCGGACAGCGTGATCCTGTACCTCAACGCCCAAATCAAGGCCGGCGCGCAGTCGGTGATGGTGTTCGACACCTGGGGCGGCGTGCTGACCGGGCGCGATTACCGCGAGTTCTCGTTGCACTACATGCACAAGATCGTCGATGGCCTGCTGCGTGAAAATGACGGCCGCCGCGTGCCGGTGACGCTGTTTACCAAAGGCGGCGGGCAGTGGCTGGAGGCGATGGCTGCCACCGGCTGCGATGCGCTGGGGCTGGACTGGACCACCGATATCGCCGACGCGCGTCGGCGCGTGGGCGACAAAGTGGCGCTGCAGGGCAATATGGATCCGTCGATGCTCTATGCTTCTCCGGCGCGCATCGCGGAAGAGGTGGAGACCATTCTGGCCGGTTTTGGCCACGGTAACGGTCATGTGTTCAACCTGGGCCACGGCATCCATCAGGATGTGCCGCCTGAGCACGCCGGCGCCTTCGTCGAGGCGGTGCACGCGCAGTCGGCGAAATACCACCGTTAAGGATTCGATGTGACCGATATGCAGGCCCTGCGCGCCGAACAGCTGCGGCGCGCTGCTGAAGTCATTCGCTACGACGATCTGCCGGCCGAACCGCCGGCCTTCATCGCCGGCGCTGACGTGGGCTTTGAGCAGGAGGGGGCGGTGACGCGTGCCGCCATCGCCATACTGCGCTATCCGTCGCTGGAACTGGTGGAATATCAGGTGGCGCGCATCGCCACCGTCATGCCTTATATCCCGGGCTTCCTGTCGTTTCGCGAATACCCGGCGCTGTTGGCCGCCTGGGGACAGCTGCGGCAAAAGCCGGGGCTGATCTTCGTCGATGGGCATGGCATTTCACATCCGCGGCGCCTCGGCGTCGCCAGCCATTTCGGCCTGCTGGTCGATGTACCGACCATCGGCGTGGCCAAGAAGCGCCTGTGCGGCAAATTCGCGCCGCTGGAGGCCGCCGTCGGCGCGCTGGCACCGTTGGAAGATAAGGGGGAACAGCTGGGCTGGGTATGGCGCAGCAAGGCGCGCTGCAACCCGCTGTTCATCTCTACCGGTCACCGCGTGGGCGCCGACAGCGCGCTGGCGTGGGTGCAGCGCTGTATGGCGGGCTACCGTTTGCCGGAGCCGACCCGCTGGGCCGACGCCATCGCTTCGCGCCGTCCGGCGTTTCAGCGTTGGTTGCAGCAGCATCCGGAGGTGTCGCCATGAGCGATTTCGGGTACACTGCGCCGCAGATAACGCGTAAGAGAGTAAAGCATGCTACGTAACCCGATTCATTTACGTCTGGAACGGCACGAGGCTTGGCAACATTTGACCTTTATGGCCAGTTTGTGCGAGCGTATGTACCCGAATTACCAGATGTTCTGCAAACAGACCGAGTTCGGCGATCCGGCGATTTATCGCCGCATTCTGGATTTGGTGTGGGAAACGCTGGTGGTGAAGGACGCCAAGGTCAACTTCGACAGCCAGCTCGAGAAGTTGGAAGAGGCGATTCCGTCGGCGGAAGATTACGATCTTTACGGCGTTTACCCGGCAATTGATGCCTGTATCGCATTAGGGGAACTGATCCATTCGCGGCTCGGCGGGGAGACGCTGGAGCACGCCATCGCCATCAGCGAAACATCGATTCGCACCGTGGCGATGTTGGAAATGACTCAAGCCGGTAGGGAAATGACCGACGAAGAGTTGGGAAGTTTGCCTGCGGTAGAGGAAGAATGGGACATTCAATGGGAAATTTTCCGCCTGTTGGACGCCTGTGAAGAGCGCGATATAGACCTGATCAAGGGGCTGCGATCCGACCTGCGAGAGGCCGGTGTCAGCAACATCGGGATAAATTTAGCGCAATAAGGCAACAAAACGTGATTTAACGCCTGATTTGTCATGCCTTAAGGCTTCACATCCGCACCCTGTCTGGTCTACATTTGGGGGGCGTAAAAAAAGTGGCTATCGGTGCGTGTATGCAGGAGAGTGCTGTCAATCGGCATATCCGTCGCACTCGATGCTTTGCAAACGATAAACACACTGTAAGGATAACTTATGAACAAGACTCAACTGATTGATGTAATCGCGGACAAGGCTGACCTTTCCAAAGCACAAGCTAAACTGGCTCTGGAATCCACCCTGGCTGCTATTACTGAGTCTCTGAAAGAAGGTGATGCAGTACAATTGGTTGGCTTCGGTACTTTCAAAGTAAACCATCGTAGCGAGCGCACTGGCCGCAACCCACAGACTGGCAAAGAAATCAAAATCGCAGCAGCCAACGTGCCTGCGTTCGTTTCTGGCAAAGCACTGAAAGACGCTGTTAAATAAGACCGCGCCTCGGTGAAAAGATTAAACAGAGGGGCGATGGCGCCCCTTTTGTTTACTCGTCGGGTGCTCATGGCCGCCGGCATCGCCCTCGGTCTGAGCGCCTGCAGTTTCCATTCCGATATTCCCAGCTTTACCGCCAGCGGCTTTGTGGCCGATCAAGGCGTGATACGCCTGTGGCGTAAAGACGATGAGCAACATCGCCCGCAGGTGCTGGTCAGCGTCTATAGTCCCTACCGCGGACCGGGTACCATCACCACGCTGTACACCTATCAGGGCGACGTGCTGCGCCAAATCAAACGCAACGACGCCGACGGCGATCGAGATTCCATTCAACTGCGCTTTGCCGACGACGGCACGGTGAGCTTTATGCAGCGCCAGCTGGCGACACGCCGCGAACCGTTGACCCGCGATGAAATCGCCCTGTATCAATATCAGGCGCGACGTATCCTCGAAGTCAGCAATGCGCTGCGCGCCGGCAAGGTCAAATTGCTGCAGGGGCGTTGGTTGCAGGGCGAAGTGCAAACCTGCGACGGGCAGCGCTTAAAACCCGGGTTGGATGCCTCCGCCATCGCCTGGATCGAAAAACGCGCCCGCAGCAGCAGCCGGCCGGTGAGCGTCGCCTGGTTGGAAGCGCCGGAAGGCAGCGAGCTGCTGCTGGTAGCAAACGACGACTTCTGCAGCTGGGAACCGAAAGAAGACCAGCTATAAAAAAGGCCCCGCGCTGCGGAGCCTCTTGTCATGACCTTATCAGGTCGAATCACTTGCCGCGCGCAATCGCGCGATAACCGATATCTTTGCGGCAGAAGCTGCCCGGCCACTGGATGCCTTCCGCCAGCTGATAGGCGCGTTGTTGCGCCTGCGCCACGGTGTCGCCCAGCGCCGTCACGCACAGAACGCGACCGCCGCTGGTGACGACGTCATCGCCCTGCAGGCGCGTGCCGGCATGGAAGACCTTACCGTCGGCGCTTTCCTGTTGCGGCAGCCCCTGGATCACCTCGCCGTTGCGATAGTCACCCGGATAACCGCCGGCCGCCAGCACCACGCCGAGCGCGGGGCGCTCGTCCCAGTCGGAGGTTTTCTCGTTCAGGCGACCTTCGGCTCCCGCCAGGCACAGTTCCACCAGATCGGAACGCAGGCGCAGCATGATCGGCTGGGTTTCCGGATCGCCGAAACGACAGTTGAATTCGATCACCTTCGGCTGGCCGTCGGCGGCGATCATCAGGCCGGCGTAAAGGAAGCCGACGTAGGTGTTGCCTTCCGCCGCCATGCCGCGCACCGTCGGCCAGATCACCTGGTCCATGGCGCGCCGGTGGATTTCGTCGGTCACTACCGGTGCGGGAGAATAGGCGCCCATGCCGCCGGTGTTCGGGCCGGTGTCGCCGTCGCCGACGCGCTTGTGGTCCTGGCTGGTGGCCATCGGCACCACGTTCTCGCCGTCGACCATCACGATGAAGCTGGCCTCTTCACCGTCAAGGAACTCTTCCACCACGATGCGATGACCGGCGTCGCCGAAGGCGTTGCCGGCCAACATGTCGCGCACCGCCTCTTCCGCTTCCTGCAGCGTCATCGCGACGATCACGCCTTTACCGGCCGCCAGGCCATCGGCCTTGATGACGATCGGCGCGCCTTTGCTGCGCACGTAGGCCAGCGCCGGCTCCACGTCGGTGAAGTTTTCATATTCGGCGGTCGGGATGCGGTGGCGCGCCAGGAAATCCTTAGTGAAAGCTTTGGAGCCTTCGAGCTGCGCGGCGGCCTGCGTCGGGCCGAAGATTTTCAGACCGGCGGCCTGGAAGGCGTCGACCACGCCAATCACCAGCGGGGCTTCCGGCCCGACGATGGTCAGACCGATGTCATGGCTCTGGGCGAAAGCGACCAGGGCGGGGATATCGGTGGCGGCGATCGCCACGTTCTCCAGATTGGCTTCCAGCGCGGTACCGGCATTGCCCGGCGCAACGTAGACTTTATCCGCCAGCGGAGACTGGGCGGCTTTCCAGGCCAGCGCGTGTTCGCGCCCGCCGTTGCCGATAATCAAAATGTTCATCAGGGGCTCCACGAATGGCGTGCGCCGGAGCGCACGCGGCAAAAGGAATTAATGGCGGAAATGACGCATGTCGGTGAAGATCATCGCGATGCCGTGTTCGTTGGCGGCGGCGATCACTTCGTCGTCGCGGATCGAGCCGCCAGGCTGGATCACGCAGGTGATGCCGACTGCAGCTGCGGCATCGATGCCGTCACGGAACGGGAAGAAGGCGTCGGAGGCCATGGCGGATCCTTTCACTTCCAGCCCTTCGTCGCTCGCTTTGATGCCGGCGATCTTGGCGGAATAAACGCGGCTCATCTGGCCGGCGCCTATGCCGATGGTCATGTTGTCACGTGCATAAACGATGGCGTTGGATTTCACGAACTTGGCCACTTTCCAGCAGAACAGCGCGTCACGCAGTTCCTGTTCGGTCGGTTGGCGCTCGGATACCACGCGCAGATCGGCGGCGGTCACCATGCCGAGATCGCGATCCTGTACCAGCAGCCCGCCGTTGACGCGCTTGAAGTCCAGCCCCGCCACGCGTTGCTGCCACTGGCCGCAGGCCAGCACGCGCACGTTCTGTTTGGCGGCCAGCAGGGAGCGCGCTTCCTGAGTGACGTTTGGCGCGATGATCACTTCCACGAACTGGCGGCTGATGATCGCCTGCGCGGTGGCGGCGTCCAGCTCGCGGTTAAAGGCGATGATGCCGCCGAAGGCGGAAGTCGGGTCGGTTTGGTAAGCGCGCTCATAGGCGGCGAGGATGTCGTCGCCGATCGCCACGCCGCAAGGGTTGGCGTGCTTGACGATCACGCAGGCCGGTTCGGCAAACTCTTTCACGCATTCCAGCGCGGCGTCGGTATCGGCGATGTTGTTATAGGACAGCGCTTTGCCCTGCAGCTGCTCGGCGGTCGCGACGGACGCTTCCTTTACCTCTTCTTCTATATAGAAGGCGGCTTGCTGGTGGCTGTTCTCACCGTAACGCATATCCTGCTTCTTGATGTAGTTGAGGTTCAGGGTACGAGGGAAGCGGCCGGACGGCTGTTCGGTCTCGCCGTGGTACGCCGGCACCAGCGCGCCGAAGTAGTTGGCGATCATGCTGTCGTAGGCGGCGGTGTGTTCGAAAGCCTTGATGGCGAGATCGAAGCGGGTGGCATAGCGCAGCGAGCCGTCGTTGTTGTCCATCTCGGTAATGATGGCGGCGTAGTCGCTGCTCTTCACCACGATGGCGACGTCTTTATGGTTCTTGGCGGCGGAGCGCACCATGGTCGGGCCGCCGATATCGATATTTTCGACCGCGTCTTCCAGCGAGCAATCTGGGCGCGCCACGGTTTGGGCGAACGGGTACAGATTGACGACCACCATGTCGATAGGCTGGATGTCATGCTGATTCATGACCGTGTCGTCCTGGCCGCGGCGGCCGAGGATACCGCCGTGAACTTTCGGGTGCAGGGTCTTAACTCGTCCGTCCATCATCTCCGGGAAGCCGGTGTAGTCGGAAACTTCGGTAACGGGCAGACCGGTGTCTGCCAGCAGGCGGGCGGTGCCGCCGGTGGAGAGCAGTTCAACGCCGCGCTGGGAAAGCGCTTCGGCGAATTCAACGATACCGGCTTTGTCAGACACGCTGAGCAGAGCCCGGCGGATTGGACGAGGTTGTTGCATGGTTTTATCCCTTGGCTTTGAGTCGCAATTAAAGAGCGTTACGTGAATGTCCACCTCGTTCTCTCTATAAAGCGCGGTTTTCTGCCTTATAAAGGGAGGGACAGGCACAAATTCAGGTAACGCCCCCGTAAAAAGGGGGATCGTTTCGTCGCGGGGAATTGTAGCGAAAACGTTTGCGTGGCGCTCGTAAATTTTCCGTACAAATCGCATCTGTGGATAACACTGTGTGCAAGTGGGTATAAAGCGGGGTTTTGCTGTGGAATGCAGCTAACGATCGTTTTTGCTGAAAATACCTGTTGCGGCCTGCGAGGAACTCCCTATAATGCGCCTCCATCGACACGGAACATGTGAACAACTTCACAGAGTC
>NZ_JBQZFS010000012.1:0-47210 GCF_052691795.1 Serratia sp. TSA_130.1 | reverse complement strand
TGCTTTCCCCTCCTTATTCTCCGTCAGCGAGCCAGAGAAAAGGCCCCGAAGGGCCTTTGATTAGGGTGTGTTTGCTTTTTTCACTTATTATTCGGTCAATGCGAGCTGCCCTGAGAAATGCCCAGCCCGGTTTGCGAACGAACAAACTGCGCCCGGAAGCGTTCCCGCTCTTGCTGCCCGGCCAGCGAGCTGTCGGTGATCGAGAACAGCCAGGTGCCGACAAAGGCCACGATCATCGAGAACAGCGCCGGGTATTCGTACGGGTAAATCGGTTTCTCATGGCCGAGGATCTGCACCCAGATCGTCGGGCCGAGGATCATCAGAATCACCGCTGTCAGCAGGCCTAACCAGCCGCCAATCATCGCGCCGCGGGTCGTCAAACGCGACCAGTACATCGACAGGATGATGATAGGGAAGTTACAGCTGGCGGCGATGGAGAACGCCAGCCCGACCATAAAGGCGATATTCTGCTTCTCGAACAAAATCCCCAGGGCAATGGCGACCAGGCCTAATACCACGACGGTGATCTTGGAGACCTTCAGCTCATCGCGCTCGGTCGCCTTGCCGTTTTTAATCACGCTGGCGTACAGATCGTGGGACACGGCCGAGGCGCCGGCCAGCGTCAGGCCCGCAACCACCGCCAGAATGGTGGCGAACGCCACCGCCGAGATAAAGCCGAGGAAGAAGTTGCCGCCAACGGCATTGGCCAGATGCACCGCCGCCATGTTGGTGCCGCCCAGCAGCGCGCCGGTGGCGTCTTTGAACGCCGGATTGGCGCTGACCAGCAGGATGGCGCCGAAGCCGATGATAAAGGTCAGAATATAGAAGTAACCGATAAAGCCGGTGGCGTAGAACACGCTCTTGCGCGCTTCCTTGGCGTCACTCACGGTGAAGAAACGCATCAAGATGTGCGGCAGACCGGCGGTGCCGAACATCAGCGCCAGGCCAAGCGACAGCGCGGAAATCGGATCGGACACCAGCCCGCCGGGGCTCATGATGGCGATGCCTTTCGGATGCACCTTCACCGCTTCGGCGAACAGGGTATTGAAGTCGAAGTTAACCGACTTCATCACCATCAGCGCCATAAAGCTGGCGCCGGCCAGCAGCAGCACCGCTTTGATGATCTGCACCCAGGTGGTGGCCAGCATGCCGCCGAACAGCACGTACAGCACCATCAGGATACCGACCAGGATCACCGCCACATGGTAGTTGAGCCCGAACAGCAGCTGGATCAGCTTGCCGGCGCCGACCATCTGCGCGATCAGATACAACGCCACCACCACCAACGAGCCGCAGGCCGAGAGGGTGCGGATCGGTTTCTGCTGCAGACGGTAAGAGGCGACATCGGCGAAGGTATAGCGGCCGAGATTGCGCAGGCGTTCCGCGATCAGGAACAGAATGATCGGCCAGCCGATGAGGAAGCCGATGGAGTAGATCAGGCCGTCATAGCCCGAGGTATAGACCAGTGCGGAGATGCCGAGGAACGAGGCGGCGGACATGAAGTCGCCGGCGATCGCCAGCCCGTTTTGCAGACCGGTGATGCGCCCGCCCGCGGTGTAGTAGTCCTGACGGGAACGGGTGCGTTTGGAGGCCCAATAGGTGATGTAGAGCGTGGCGCCGACAAACAGGATAAACATCACGATCGCCTGGATGTTCAGCGGCTGACGATGCACCTCGCCGCCAATGGCGTCGGCGCAGGCCAGGCCCGGCAGCAACAGCAGCGCGGCGGCGGACAATAAGCGCTTCATTGTTTCACCTCGCGCAGAATCTCTGCGGTGAGGCGATCGAATTCGCCGTTGGCGCGGAAGACATAGATCCCGGTCAAGACGAAAGAGATCACGATCAGCCCGACGCCGACCGGGATCCCGCGGGTAATGGTCGATCCGGCGGCGATCGGCGTGCCGAGCCATTGGGGATCGAAGGCGATCAACAAGATAAAGCCGACGTACAGCGCCAGCGTAATCAGCGAAAGCAGCCAGGCGAACCGGCCGCGTTTTCTCACCAGCTCTTTAAAGCGCGGGTTTTCTTCAATCCCTTGATAAATGGTGTCATTCATCAGAGTGTCTCCAGTAGGTATTGATAGAGTACGCCGCGCCAGGGCCGCTCAACGGCGCGTTATCCGAATGAGCGGCCTGAAGCGGCGTAAATTATGACGGCACTTTCATTGATTGTTTTTCTTCCAACAGCTTGTCGACTACAGCCGGATCCGCCAGCGTGGAGGTATCCCCCAGGTTGCTGGTGTCGCCGGCGGCAATTTTGCGCAGGATACGCCGCATGATCTTGCCGGAGCGCGTTTTGGGCAGCGAATCTGTCCAGTGCAGCACGTCCGGCGTGGCGATCGGCCCTATCTCTTTGCGCACCCAGTTGCGCACTTCGGCATAGAGCTCCGGCGTCGGTTCTTCGCCGTGGTTCAGCGTGATATAGGCGTAGATCGCCTGGCCTTTGATGTTATGAGGAATGCCGACCACCGCCGCTTCGGCGATTTTCGGGTGAGATACCAGCGCGGACTCGATCTCGGCGGTGCCCAAACGGTGGCCGGAGACGTTCAGCACGTCATCGACGCGGCCGGTGATCCAGTAGTAACCGTCCTCGTCGCGGCGGGCGCCGTCGCCGCTGAAATACATGCCTTTGAAGGTCGAGAAGTAGGTTTGCTCGAAGCGGTCATGATCGCCGAACAGGGTGCGCGCCTGGCCCGGCCAGGAATCGACGATCACCAGGTTGCCTTCGCAGGCGCCTTCCTGCGGCGTGCCGACATTATCAACCAGCGCCGGCTGTACGCCGAAGAAAGGCCGAGTGGCGGAACCGGCCTTCAGCTCGGTGGCGCCCGGCAGCGGGGTAATCATGAAGCCGCCGGTTTCAGTTTGCCACCAGGTGTCGACGATCGGGCATTTGGCGTTGCCTATCTTGTTGTAGTACCACTCCCAGGCTTCCGGGTTGATCGGTTCGCCGACCGAGCCCATGATGCGCAGCGAATCGCGTCGGGTGCCTTCGATCGCCTTGTCGCCTTCGGCCATCAGGGCACGAATGGCGGTCGGCGCGGTATACAGAATGTTGACCTGGTGTTTGTCGATCACCTGAGACAGACGATTGACGCCCGGATAGTTAGGTACGCCTTCGAACATCAGCGTGGTGGCGCCGCAGGCCAGCGGGCCGTACAGCAGATAGCTGTGACCGGTGACCCAGCCGACGTCGGCGGTGCACCAGTAAATGTCGCCGTCGTGATAGTCGAACACATACTTAAAGGTCATCGCGGCGTACACCAGGTAGCCGCCAGTGGTGTGCAGCACGCCTTTTGGCTTGCCGGTCGAGCCGGAGGTGTACAGGATAAACAGCGGATCTTCCGCGTTCATTTCTTCCGGCGGGCAATCGGCGGAAACGCCCTGGGTCAGCTCATGCCACCACAGATCGCGCCCTTCCTGCCAGTAACCCGGTTTGCCGGTGCGCTGGAACACCACGACGTTGGCCACGCTGACCACGCCGGGGTTTTTCAGCGCATCGTCGACGTTCTTTTTCAGCGGCACGGCGCGGCCGGCGCGCAGGCCTTCATCGGCGGTGATCACCAGTTTGGCGTTGGAGTCGATAATGCGCCCGGCGACCGCTTCCGGTGAGAAGCCGCCGAAGATCACCGAATGTACGGCGCCGATGCGGGCGCAGGCCAGCATCGCGACCGCCGCTTCCGGCACCATCGGCATATAGATAGCCACCACGTCGCCTTTTTTCACGCCGAGCTTTTTCAGCACGTTGGCGAATTGGCAGACATCATGGTGCAGCTGTTTGTAGGTCACTTTCTTGGATTGGGTCGGGTCATCGCCTTCCCAGATAATGGCGGTCTGGTCGCCGCGCTCAGCCAAATGACGGTCCAGGCAGTTGGCCGCCAGGTTCAACGTGCCGTCTTCAAACCAACGGATGCTGACGTGGCCCGGATCGAACGAGGTGTTTTTGACTTTGGTATAGGGTTTGATCCAGTCCAGGATTTTGCCATGCTCACCCCAAAAAGCTTCTGGGTCTTGAACCGACTGTTGATAATACTGTTGGTATTGTGCCGGATTAATCAGGGCGCGTTCTGCAATTGCAGAAGGAATAGCGTGTTTATGCAGTTGGCTCATAGCTTTTCTCCTTGAAGTTGTTAATGATATGTCAACTGAAGGTTAAGTATAGTTTGCTACGATTCTTTGTTTCTTTTTTGCGCGGCAGATCACGCAACAAAGATATTGATTTGTAATAGTTCTGTCGTATTTGCAGTACGTATCTATCTATTTGGCGTTTAAATCATCATAAACCCGCTTTTTTAGCCAAAAACACTTATCTAAAGAACAAAAAAGAATAAACAAAGGCGAGGGTGTTTGCCTCGCGCTTAATAAGGGGGGGAGAGACCGACATTATTTCGCGCTATAAATCTTTTTTGATTATTTTTCGCTATTAATATTCGAAGTTGGTATTAACGCGATATAACGATGGACGGCACATCGTGAAATAACGTTCTATTAACGCTTAATTCCTGATGAAAACTCGGGAAATACCGTGTGGCATTCATCATGCCGAATTGTTCGATTTTTAATCGGAATATAAAACGGCGCTGCATTTATGGGTGAAAATGTCACTCGGTCAATTCCCATTTATTTGACTTTTGAGTAACAAAATATAAACATTTGATGCGGACTAAATATGCAGAATGGACGAAAAATAACGCATTTTAATCGCGTTCAAAAAAACGTCGCTGGCGCGGTTATGTGCTTCATTATATGAAAAATTATGTTTTTAATAACAAGCAATTATGCCATTTGAAATAGTTGCGCGAATTTTTTGTGATTCGATTCAGCGCTCAACCCTGACAAATCAAGGCTTGCAGAGCATGCCGCCCGGATGATACAGATTTATACTGCGTCGCACCCAGGGCAGGTGAACGCTTCCACTGAATTAACATAAGCCTGTAATAAATGATTAAGTATTCTTTTCGCCGTGTTGCGACTTTGTACGGCGCAAAGAGTCTTTGAGGACTTTTTGGGTATGAAAAGTGTAAAAATTAGCCTGGCTTGGCAAATCCTGATCGCGTTGGTGCTGGGTATTATTGTTGGCGCGGTATTGCACAACCAGACCGAATCTCGTGAGTGGCTGGTGAGCAATATTCTCAGCCCGGCGGGTGATATCTTTATTCGTCTGATTAAGATGATTGTGGTGCCGATCGTTATTTCCACGCTGATCGTCGGTATTGCCGGCGTGGGGGATGCGAAAAAGCTGGGCCGCATCGGATTGAAAACCATTATTTACTTCGAAGTGATCACCACGATCGCCATCGTGGTGGGGCTCACCTTGGCCAACGTCTTCCAACCGGGTCACGGCATCGATATGTCGACGCTGACCACGGTGGACATTTCGCAGTATGAGAAAACCACCGAACAGGTGCAAAGCGGTTCGCACAGCCTGGTGGCGACCATTCTGTCGCTGATCCCGTCGAACGTCTTCTCGTCGATGGCCAAGGGCGACATGCTGCCGATTATCTTCTTCTCGGTGCTGTTTGGTCTGGGGCTGTCGTCGTTGCCGAAAGAGACCAAAGAGCCGCTGCTGAAGGTCTTCAAGGCAGTGTCCGAGAGCATGTTCAAAGTCACCCACATGATCATGCGTTATGCGCCGATCGGGGTGTTTGGTCTGATTTCGGTCACGGTGGCGAACTTCGGTTTCGCTTCGCTGCTGCCGTTGGCCAAGCTGGTGGTGCTGGTGTACTTCGCCATCGCGTTCTTCGCCCTGGTGGTGCTGGGGGCGGTCGCTCGGCTGTGCAACCTGCGCATCTGGACGCTGATCCGCATCCTGAAAGACGAACTGATCCTGGCTTATTCCACCGCCAGTTCGGAAACGGTGCTGCCGCGCATCATCGAAAAGATGGAGGCTTACGGCGCGCCCAAGTCGATCACCAGTTTCGTGGTGCCGACCGGTTACTCCTTTAATTTGGATGGTTCGACGCTGTACCAGAGCATCGCCGCCATCTTTATCGCCCAGCTGTACGGCATTGAGCTATCGTTGGGGCAGGAGATCGTGCTGGTGCTGACGCTGATGGTGACCTCGAAAGGGATCGCCGGCGTGCCGGGTGTCTCGTTCGTGGTGCTGCTGGCGACGTTGGGCAGCGTCGGCATTCCGCTGGAAGGCCTGGCGTTTATCGCCGGCGTGGACCGTATCCTGGATATGGCGCGCACCGCGCTGAACGTCGTGGGCAACGCGCTGGCGGTACTGGTTATCGCCAAGTGGGAGCACCAGTTCGATCGCAAGAAGGCGCTGGCCTACGAAACGGAGTTCCTGGCGCAGAAGGTGAAGCCGGCCAATCAAGGCTAATCACCGGCTAGCGGGATATGAAAACCGCCCCGGGCATCCGTGCCCGGGGCGTTTTGTTTTTATGCCCTTTCAGCCTGCCACTTTCTTTTCTCTGCCCCCGCTGCGTCGCTTGCATCCCCGCTTAACAGAATCTAAAGTGTTACCAAATTATTGGAAATGATAATAGATGTTATTATCATTTTCATTTGATGATGTATGGAGACACACAAAAGCCGTTGAACGGCGGGGTATCGCCCGTTCGGCGCTTTTATTCAGGCTTATCAAAGGTAGGTAACATGTCGGACACCGCTTTGGCCTCTGAATGGTTGCCGCTGGCGCCAGCGCAGCTTGATTTCTGGGAAGAATACACCTTGCACCCTGGGCAGACCTTATCCACCGTCGCCCATTGCACCGAACTGTGCGGCGCAATAGAGGAAGCGGCGCTCTGCCGGGCGATCGCCGCCACCCTCGCCGAGACGCAGGCGTTTGCCCTGCGCTTTGGCGAACGGCGTGGCGACCATCCACCGCCGCTACGGCACGAGCCACAGCGCATACCGTCATTGCAACGTATCGATCTGCAAACGCATCGCGATCCCTGGCAGGCGGCGCAAAGCCTGATGCACGAGGATATCGCGCAGCACCGGGCGCTGCACCGCGAACCGTTAGCCGCCGCCTGGCTGCTGAAGCTGGGACCGGAGCGTTACCTCTGGTACGTGCGTGCGCACCATATTCTGGTCGACGGTTTCGGCATGGCGCTAATCGAGCACCGCTGCGCCGCGCTATATGCGCACTACCTCGGCCAGGGGAGCGCGGGCATCCCTTTGGGCGCCTTCGCCCCCTTTCAACAGGCCGAGTTGGCCTACGTCGATTCTGAACGCTGCGAGCGCGATCGGCGCTTTTGGCAGGCCTATCTGCCGCCGTCGCAGGCGCTGCCGACGGTGCGTAAGGGCGGCGGGGAGTATGGCGTGCGACGCCTGAGCGTCAACCGTCGGTTGCCGACAGAAGTCGCGCAACGTCTGGCGCAGCAGTCGGAACGCAGTGGCATCAATTGGCCCGACTTGCTGGTGGCGCTGTCGGCGGTCTGGCTGTTTCAGGTCATGCCGCGTCACGCCCGGCAGGGCGATGCGTTGCCGATGTGGATGCCTGCGATGAATCGCCGCGGGCAAGCCGCCACCAACGTCCCTTCGCTGGCGGTTAATACACTGCCGCTGCTGGTATCGCCGTCGCCAATGGAGACGCTGGGGAGCTTTCTGACCACCCTGACGCAGCAGCTGCGCGAGCTGCGCAGCCACGCCGGCTATCGTCTGCGCCAACTGGCCGCCGATCGCGGCGTGGATCCGAACTCGCGCTTCTTTATTTCTCCCTTCATCAACGTGCAACCCTTCGATGCGCCCCGTTTTGTCGGCTGTCGCGGCGCCCGGCGCGTTTTGGCCGGCGGCTCGGGCGACGGTTTCAACCTGACGTATCGCGGCCGCACCGACGCCCGCGATCTGCAGGTGGATATCGATATTTATCTGGAACAGTTCCCGACGGAGGATGCGCTGGACTATGGCGAGGTGCTGCAAGAATTTCTGCTGCGCGCGCTGCAGCGAGAAGCCTGGGAGCAACCGCTCGCGGCCCTGACGGCATTGCCCGCCTGATAACCTGCGGGCGGGGGATATCCCCGCCCGAGTGATGTGGCTTCAGCTGGTCAGTAACGCCGCCACTTCGCGCGCATTCTTGCACGGCAAGAGCGCACTGCTTACCAGCCGGGTGCCGAAAGCGTCATTGAGGCGCTCCGCCACCTGTTTGATATGCGGCAGCTTCAGCCCCATGGCGATAAACGCCGTCTCTTCTCCCCATTCCGGGCGCGGCGTCACGCCGATCGCCTGCCAATAGATGGTCAGGATCTCTGCGCTGCGCGCCAAAGGCGCGTTCGGCGGCGGGGCTGCGCAGGCGTTCAGCGCCGGCGCGGTTTGCCGCTGGCTCAGGTCGGCGCGGATACGATGGCGGTCGGTTTTGCCGTTGGCAGACAGCGGCAGCGCCTCGGCGTGGATAAAGCGCGTGGGAATATGGGTACAGGGCAGATAGCCGGTGGCAAAGGCGCGGATCTCGGACAGCGGCAGCGGCTTGCCGTCGCGGGTCAGATACAGGGCGCCGAGCGCCGCCTCGTTGTTCTCTCCGCTGGGATAATCCACCACCACCATATCCCGGATCGCCGGATGGCGGCGCAGCACGTCTTCGATTTCCGGCAGCGAGACGCGCACGCCGCGGATCTTCACATAGCCGTTCACCCGGGTGGCGAACATGATGTTGCCGTCCGGACGGTAATAGCCCTGATCGCCGGTACGGAAAGCGCGCAGCGGCTGCCCGTCCGGCCCTGCGAGGGTGACGAAGTCGTGCTGCTTCAGCTCCCCCTGCTCCAGATAGCCTAACGCCAGGTTGACCCCGGCGGTATGGATGCGGCCGACCACGCCGGCCGGGCAGTGGCTGCCGTCGTCATGGCAGATGAAATAGCGGTTGGCCGGCAGCGGGCGGCCGTAAGGCACGGTGCCGCTCTCCTGCGGGGCGATCGGGTGCCAGATGCTCCAGATGGTGGTTTCGGTCGGCCCGCCGAGTGAGAACAGCGCGAGATCCGGGCGTAAGGTGCGCAGGGTTTGCACCGTCGCCGGCTTGATGTAGTCGCCGCCCTGCGCCACCAGGCGCAGCGAGCGCAGGCTGTCGGCCGTTTTACAGGTGAGCAGCATCTCCAGAATGGCGGGCACCGAGCACCACAGGCTGACCCGATGTTTTTCCACCAGTTGGTTCCAACTGATGGCGTCTTTTTCCTGATGCGGCGCCGGCAGTACCAGCGTGGCGCCGGCGCACAGCGAACCGAACAGATCGAACATCGACATGTCATGGTGCGGCGGCGTCACGGAAATAAAGACGTCGTCGGCGGTGACTCTCCAGCGCTGTTGGGTTTGGTGCACGACGTTGGCGGTAGCGCGGTTGTTGAGCACCACGCACTTGGGTTTACCGGTGGTGCCGGAGGTATACAGGTAATAGCTCGCGGCCTGGCTGGCGCTGCGTTCCGTCAACGCCTGTCCATCCGGCAGCGCGGGCGCGCGATCCGTCGGCGTCAGCAGGGTAGCCGGCGTCACGCCGATCGGCGTCTCCAGATCGCCGCCGTGCACCACCAGCGTCGGCCGGCAGTTCTCCAGCAGGTAGGCGGTGCGCTCCGGCGGCGAGTTGATGTCGATAGGCACCCAGATCACCCCCTGCAGGGCGCAGGCGAGGCTGAAGATGATCTGTTCCGGGCTGCGCGGCAAATACAGCGCCACCACGTTGCCCGGCTGTACGCCGCGGCTTTGCAGGTTGGCGATCGCCGTGGCGATCCGCTGGCCCAGCTCGCGATAGGTCAGCGTCTGCTCGCCGCAGATCAGCGCGTTGCCGCCGTTATGCGCGCCGAACAGCCGCTCGGTCAGCTGCGCCAGATAAGGATAAGGCGCGTAATTCGCTTCGCTGTCGTTGTGGCGGTAATGCGCCAGATCGATGAAATCTCGCGGGGCGATCGCCAGATCGGCGCGTTGGCAACTGTGCAGGATGCGCCGCTGCAAGGCCGCCAGTATGGCCGCTACCTGCTCGCCGTGCAGCGCCTGCTCGGCGTAATCCACGCACAGCTGCAGGTTTTTTTCGCTGTCCAGCGTCAGACGGATATCAATGGCGACCTGCGGCGTTTGGGTCAGGCCATCGTGGAAGCGCACCGGCGCCTCGGCCGGCAGCGTTTCCCAACCCAAACAGTTGGTCAGGATCACCGGCAGCGCCGGGCCGCCCTGGCTTTGGCCGAGCAACTGACGCGCCAGATCGACGCCGGAAAACGCCAGGTGATCGAGCGCGCCGAGCACATCGTCCTGCAAGGCTTGCGCGCGCTGGATAAAGTCTTCGCCGTAGCGCGAATAGCGCACCGCCACGAAGCTGGAGGCGTTGCCCAGCGCGCCGTCGGCGGCGGGGAACGCCACCGGAACCCCGACGCACAGCTCCCCGTCGGTGGTCCAGTGGGCCAGCGTATCAAGGATCAGCGCCGAGAGCAGGCTGTTGCGCAGCAGCGCATGCGGCGATCCCAGGCGGCCCAGTTGTTTGACCGTGTCGTGCGGCAGCGTCAGGGTGGCGCGGCGATAGCGTGATGCGGTGAGATTGGCGAGCGGGGCGCGCCACGGCAACGCCGACGGGGTGGTGACATCCTGCAGCTTCTCGCGCCAATAGGCGGCATCGGCCTGGCGTTGCGCCGCCGATGCCGCAGGGGGCGGCAGCGCGGCGGCGGTCGGCGTCAGAGGGCGATCGTCGAACAGGCGCGCGATCACGGCGGAGATCCCCTGGCCGTCGAGGATCAAGGCATCAAAGCTGGTAAAGATCAGCGTATCGTACGGCGATCCCGTCGGATCCTGCTGTTCGGCAAGTTGGATCACGGCGATGCGCCACAGCGGTTGGCTCGGATCGTGGCGCTGGTGGGAGTAACGCTCGCGCAGTTGTTCCGTCTGGCGCTGCGCCGCTTCGTCATCCAGCGAGCGCAGGTCGTGGCGATCCAGATGCAGCGTGATTTCCGGGCGCACGTGCTGCGTGCCGCGCTGCACATCGATGCAGGTGCGCAACGCCGGGTAGTGCTGTACCAGCTCGGCCAGGCGCGCTTCAAGGCGCGGCAAATCCCGCTGCCGGGCACGGTATTCGCGGAAGTCGTGCATCGCCACGCCGCCGAGCGGCCATCGATCGCTGCGGCCGAGAAGATAGGCCTGCTGCAGTGCGGTTAATGGTGTCTCCATGGTGCTTCCCTATAGTCGCTAACCGATTAAAACGTGCCGGACGTCGCGCGCCCGGAAACCGATCTCAGTGCTGCGGCGCCAGCGCGGCGAGCAGCGTTTTCGCATGCCGTCCTGCTTCGGGCGAGCGTTGGCAGATCAATGCCGCCAGCGCCGCGGGGGAGGGATGCGCCGCCAGATCCTGCGCCGTCAGCGCCGCCGCCAGATATTTGTTGAGCACCGTTAGCAGCGCGTTCACCCCAGCATCCGGCAGAGGCAACCGGTGGATATCGTCGTGGTCGTGCAAGCCGGCCTCGGGAGCCACCCGCTCCAGCAGCCGGTGCAACACCTGGCGCACCGGCGCCTGCTGCGCCAGCGCGTCGGGCGTGCATTGCGCCAGCAGTTGCGACAGCGGGCGATCGAACGCCCCCGCTTGCCGCGCGGCCAGGTGCAGCAGTGCCCGGTAACAGGCCAGCAGACGTGGCAACACGTGCTCGGGAAACGCGTCCAGCCGCACGTCCCAGTTGATCAGAATGCCGTCGTCGACGTGGGCGACCTGCGCATCCAGCGCGACCTGCGGCCCCTGAGAGATGACCCAGCCGAGAGGGCCGAAGGTGTTGGCGACCCGTTCGGAAAACAGCGTCTTGCCGCGGATGCCGAAACCGGCGGTAAACACCACCGGCGAAGGCTGCAGGCTGCCGTGCAGGCGTGACAGATCGCGCATCACGCTGACGCCGGGATAATCTGCATGCTCGATCAGCTCCGCCAGCTGCGCCATCAGGCGTTGGCAGAAGGCGTTCAGGTTTTCCGTCGGGTTCAATTCCACGCCGAGCAATACCAGATTAGAGAAGTCGCCGACGAGGCGATGCGCGTCTTCCCGTTCGCTCTCGCGGTGGAACAGCGGCACGTTGAGCCGGAAGCGCGTCATGTTCCAACCCTGGCCGACGGCCAGCGCGAACAGCGCCAGAAATAGCGTCGAGAGGGAGGTGTGGTGCCGCTTGGCCACGCTCTCCAGCGCGCGGCTTTCTTCTGCATTCAACTGGATGGCCAAACGATCGCTGCGGCAGCGGTCCGGCGTGCGCAGCAGGCGCGGCGCCGGCGGCACCTGCGCCAGGCGAGCACGCCACCAACGCTGGCTGCGTTCGCGCCGCTGGCGCAGCGCCTCGTCGGCGTTGCGTCGTTCGAGGTGATCGAAGTAGGCCGGCGGCGCGTCATGGGAGGGCGCCGCCGGACACTGGTGATAAAACGCCGCCAGATCCTCCATCAGCAGGCGAAAGCTCATGGCATCGCCGGCGATCATGTCGAGATCGACGTGCAAGCGGCTGCGCCCTTCCGGCAGCAGGCTCAGGCTGATATCGCAGGGAACGCCCTGTTCCAGCGGCAGCAGCTGGGTGCTTTTCGCCTGGCGTTTGGCGGCGAGCGCGGCCGCCAGCGTCGCTTCATCGGCGTGTCGCCAGTCGTCGAGATGCAAGGTATGCCGGGGACTGGGGGGCGCGATCGTCTGTTGGCCATCGTCGGTAATGCGCAGGCGCAGCAGCGGATGATGCAGGTACAACATCTCTACGGCCTGGCGGAGCCGAGCGGCATCCAGCTCGCCGCCGTCGAACTCCGCATACAGGTGGGCGGCCATGCCGCCCAGAGGGGGAGCGGACTGTCGGCCTACCCAATAGGCGGCCTGCATCGTGGTTAACGCTTTCATCGGGTATCCATTTTGATTCAGCCAACGAGACTGCAAGAATATATCCAAATGTTAATAGGAATGAAAATTATTATTATTTGATCCATTTGGCGCATGGGTGCTATCTATAAGGCGTTTTAGCAATACTGAGCAGAGAGGGCGTTGGGCGTGAGTAATTTATCTATATTATTCTTAGCATTGAAATGATTGCTTGTTATTGCAGCGCTCGTTTTTCCTGCGAAAGCATAAGGGCTTCTGGCAGTTATCTTGTCAGCCCTCACACCTTTATTGATAATGATTTGCATTAGAAAATGCAAAATATTATCATTCTTAACATTATTTTACGTTTTTATACAAGCTGCCGGCCGCTCCGCCGGCGGCTTGGCCGTGGACGGGGCCGCGCCCGTTCGGCCGCGAAAGACATGGGTTTGCCGCAGGGATAAGCAACAGCAAGGCCGGGAAGGCCGCAGCGTCATGATCTGTGTGAGTGTCGATGTAGGTTGTGTAAAAAAAAATCAAATTTTGTGCACCTCTGGGATGAAAGGAGAAGACATCTATGGGCAAGCATTTTGCGGCTCAACGGCATGAAAGCGTAGGAAACGGGGAAAAGGCGGGGTTGAAAGCCATTGGGGCATTTTCCTCCGTATTTTTAGGGGTTTGTTCACTGGCGATCGGTAACGTCAACGCGGCGGAAACGAAGAGCAACGAAACCTACCAGGACGCGGAAACGCTGCTGGTCACCGGTGAGAAGATCAAACGGTCCATTTTCGACACCGGCTCCAGCGTGCAGGTGTTCGACAGCAACCGCATCGCCTCGATGCCCGATGCGGTGCAGATCCCCGATCTGCTGCGCATGACCCCCAACGTGGTGGATCTGGGCATCGGCAACGAACTGCCGACCGTGCGCGGCATCGACGGTTCCGGCCCGAACGTCGGCGCCAACGCTTTCCTTAGCGGCACCCGCCCGCGCCTCAATCTGTCATTGGACGGCCGTTCGCTGACTTATAACGAACAGGCGTTCGGTCCGCAGTCGCTGTGGGATCTGGATCGCGTCGAAGTGTTCCTCGGCCCGCAAAGCTACATCCAGGGGCGCAACGCCATCGCCGGCGCCATCGTCATGGCCAGTAAGGATCCGACCTTCGAGTGGGAAAGCGCCTTCAAGGGCGGGGCCGGCAACCAGCACTCTTCACAGTTGGCGGCCATGGCGTCCGGCCCGCTGGTGGAAGATCAGCTGGCGTTCCGCGTCAGCGTCGATCGCCAGCGCCGCCGCAGCGAAGCCGATCTGCCGGCCTATGCGCCGGTGGGCGATCCGCGCGAAGTGGAAGCCACCACCGCCCGCGCCAAGCTGTTGTTCAACCCGGCCGGCCTGCGCGATCTGACCACCAAGCTGACCTTCAACCACTTCGGCAGCACCGCGCCGCAGAACGAAAGCCTCAACCCTCAGCCGCATCCGACCAACCCGCGCCACGATCCGCGCCGCGCCGTGTTCAAAAGCAACATGAACAGCACCATCTGGGATCTGGCCTGGGAGCAGTCCGACGCACTGACGTTGGAAAACCGCGTTATCTACACCGACTTCAACATCAACCGTCCGACCGCTTACAACATCCAATACGCCGAGATCGACGGCCAGGAAGTTCACGTGGAGCCGGTAGTGCGCTTCGGCGGCGCGGACAGCCGCCTGCACGGGCTGGCGGGGCTGCGTTACTTCCACGGCACGCAGGATGAGTTCGTCAACATCTTCGGCGGCTCGACCTTCAAGGATAAGACCGATACCCATTCGGCGTTCGCCGAGCTGACCTATGCGCTGACGCCGCAGGTGGACGTGACCGCCGCCAGCCGTCTGGAGCGCGAACATCGTCGCCGCGACGGCGGCAGCCAGGCGGTGCGCATCGATTTCGATGAAACCTACACCGTGTTCCTGCCGAAGCTGGACGTGGCCTGGAAACCGACGGATACCCAAACCTACGGCGCCAAGATCGCACGCGGCTATAACGCCGGCGGCGGCGGCATCACGATCGGCACGCCGGTGGTCAGCTACACCTACGGTTCCGAGTATGTCTGGAACTACGAGCTGTACACCCGCCATCACCTGAAAGACGCCAACGTGGTGCTGACGGGTAACATCTTCTACAACGATTACAAGGATATGCAGCTGCCGTACTCGCTGGGCGAGAACTCCAGCGTGATCCGCAACGCCGACAAGGTGGAAACCTACGGCGCGGAAATCGGCGCTACCTGGCAGCCGCGCTGGGATTTCGAACTGTTCGGCAACCTCGGCCTGTTGAAAACCGACATCAAGAAGTTCTCGGGCAGCGGCGTGGAAGGGCATGAGCTGGCGCGCGCGCCGGCTTACACCGCCAACATGGGCGCCAAATATCAGTTCCTGAAAGGGTGGGAGCTGAGCAGCAACGTGGCGTTTACCGACTCCTACTATTCGCAATACGACAACGACTCGCGCGGGCGCATCGGCTCCTATTGGACGGCCAACGCCCAGCTGGCTTACACCTTCGACTACGGTCGCGCCACGCTGTATGCGAAAAACCTGTTTGATTCCGACCGCCGCGAGATGGTCAGAAGCAATGACATTTACACGGCGACTCTCCAGCGAGGCCGCCTGGTCGGCGCAGCGGTTGAGCTGACTTTCTAACGCTATCGCGGTGACGGGGGACGAATGTCCCCCGTTTTATGCGCTATCCCGGCACGGCCGGGCAAAGGAGATAACGCAGTGATCGATGATTTTGACAGCATTCTGAGCGATGAAGAGGCCCAGCGGCTGGAGAGCGCGTTTCAGGCGCTGGGCGCGGGGGCGGCGAACGGCGAGCGGCCGGTAAGCGAAGCCGAAGAGCGGGCATGGTTTGCCCATCTGCAGCAGGGTGACGCACGCTGGCAGCGGGCGCTAGCCTGGCGCCTGACGGGAGAGGTGGATATCGCCCAACTGACGGCGGCGCTGCAGGCGCTGGTGCGGGAAACGCCGGGCGTGAACGTGCATTACGTTTTTGATGACGAAAACGGTCTGATTAAACGCGCCGCCGATTCGGCGCCGTTGCCGGTGAGCCTGCGTCAGGTGGCGGATGAACAACACGCCATGGATTGCCTGCTGCAGGCGCAGGCGGCGCCGTTTGAACTGGAAGGCGAAGCGCCGCTGCGCTTCTTGCTGTTGCTCACGCCGGGCGGTGATGTGATGTTGGGCGCGGTATTGCATGACATCCTGGCGGAAACGCTGCCGTGGCGCCACCTGCCGGCGATGTTGTCCGCCCGTTATAACGGAGATGCGATGCCTCTGCCTTTCGCGGCGGAGCCGGTCGAGCCGCCGGAAACCCCGGAGCCACAGCTGCCCTGGGCGCGCCAGGCGGTCGCGCTGCAGGATTACCGCAGCCCGGCGCAGCGTGTTGAAGCGTTGCCACCGGTGGGCGCGCGCGTGGTCACGCGCATTGCGCGCTCGCTGTTGCCCGCCAACGACACGCCGCGGGCCTTGCTGGCGGCGGTGGCGGCGCGTTTTGCCGAGTTCGTCGCCACGCAGGCCGGCGGGCAAGCGGTGCAGCTGTGCGTGCCGGCGGCAGAAACGGCGGAGTGCGTCGGCCTGGAGTTGGGCCTGACGGCAGCGCCGCTGATGCGCCTGACCGTACGTCACGGCGACGGCGATGCCGGGCAACGGCTGCTGGCGCAGACCGTGGCTGAACAGCCGGATCGGCAGCGGGCGCAGCTGCTGGTGGCCTGGCGCGACGATCTGGCTGCAGAGTGGCGGTTGGAAGGCGTTCACGCCGAACGCCTGTTGCTGCCGCCGCTGCATACGCCGTTTGAACTGGCGCTGCTGTTGAGCTCGCCCGAGGCGGAAACGCTGACGCTGGAGCTGGTCACCGATCCGCGTCTGTCTCCGCACGCGGCGCCTTTCCTGCTGGAGCAGTTCAGCGCGTTCCTGGCCGGGCAGCGGATTGCCGTCGCATTGCCGGCGGCTGAGGCCGTTTCCCCGGCGATGGCCGCGCCGGCGGCGAACGGCGACCCGGACGAAAGCATTGCATCACTGATTTTGCAGGCGTTCCGTGAGGCGCTGGCGGCGCCGGAAATGACCCTGGATGAAGACTTCTTCGATCGCGGCGGCCATTCACTGGTCGCTACCCGGGTGATTGGCCGCTTGCTGAGCCTGCATCAGATCGAAATCAACATTAACGATCTGTTCAGCCATCCGACGGCGCGCGGGCTGGCGGGCTACGCCAAACGCCTGAACGTCGCGCAGCCGAATGCCTCGCTAGCCATCGCCGACGATCATGAGGGGGCGCAGGCGCCGCTGTCGCTGGCGCAGGAATCGCTGTGGAAGGTGTATGAAGCCTTCGGCCATGACGAGATTTTCAACCTGCCGTTCTCTCTGCGCTTCTTCGATGCGGTGGACGAAACGGCGCTGCACCAGGCGTTTATCGACGTCATGACTCGCCATACCGTGCTGCGTTCACGCTTCGTCGAGCAGCAGGGGGAGGTGGTGCAGGTGGTGGTGCCGGCCGCAGAACTGCCGGATTATCAGTGGTTCCGCTTCTCTCACGAGACGCCGGCGGGTAACGCCGCGGCCCTGTTGGCCGACGCCGGCCAGCACCGGTTCGATCTGGCCGCCGAGCTGCCGCTGCGCGCCACGCTGCTGCGCGATGCGGACAACGGCCAGCAGCTGCTGTCGCTGCTGTTCCACCATGTGGTGCTGGATGAATGGTCGCTCAACCTGATGATGGACGAGCTGGGCGTCGCCTATCGCCATCGCGTCGTCGGCCAGGCGCCGCAGTGGAGCGGGCAGCCGCCGCAGTTCCACACCTTCGCCCGGCAGCAGCGGGCCTCGGGGGTGCAGCAGCAACATCTGGACTATTGGCTCGATGCGCTGCGCGGCGCGCCGGTCGGCCAACCGATCTTCCGGCAAGAAGCGTCCACCCACCCGGCGGTGCCGGCGCCGGCGGACGTCAACGGCGGCTGGCTGGAGTTCGAGGTCGATCCTGCCGTGGCGGAAGGCCTGTATCAGCTTGCCCGCCGCAACAACGCTTCGCTGTTCAACGTGGTGTATGCCGGGATTACCTCGGCGCTGCGTCTGCTGGGCGGCCCGGCGGATCTGCTGGTGGGCACCTCAACCTCTGGCCGTAACGACGCCGAGTTCTTCGATACCGTCGGCTACTTCACCACCGTGGTGGTGCACCGCGTGCGCTTCGACGAAGGGCTGACGGTCGCCGGGTTGGTCAGTCAGGTGAAAAACACCATCAATGGCTCGCTGCCGTACACCGACATTCCGATCGACCTGGTGGAAGAAGGGCTGTTCGGCGTGGATGCCGACCGCAAAAACCACATGTTCGAAGTGTTCATCCAGATCCACAGCCGCATCAAGCTGAACGGCGAGTTCCGGCTGCAGGACGGCCGTGCGATCGCCTACCGTCAGGTGGAGCCGGAGAAAGCCGAATCGCTGCTCGGCCTGCAGTTTGAGGTGATGGAAGACGATCTGGCCGGGAAGAAATCCCTGCGGGTGATGATGACCTATCGCCAGGATCACTACAGCCGGGAGCAGGCCACTCTGATCGCCGACGGCGTTCAGCACGTCTTTACCCAGTTTGCACAGCACATCGCTGGCGATATCGCTCTGGCGGCGCTGCCTCCCGGGCCGCAGGCATGACGTTGTTTCACTCTAACCGAAAGCATGATTTTCAAGGAGATAAAAGGATGTCTGGAACCCTAGCAACCCCGCGCGCGTTACTGTCGCTGCTGGTGGCGGCCTCTCTGGTGGTCGCCGGCGCCGCGCAGGCGGACGATGCCGGCATCAAACCGCAGGACATCAAGCGCCAGGCGCTGTCGTCGGCGGTGGTGGAGATGGCCTACAGCACCTCGCAGCAGGCGCTGTTCGTCAGTGCGCCGGACTGGAAGGAAGAAGCGCGCTCCCGCGTGCTGCGGCTGGATCCCAACACCCTGGCGATCAAGGCGGAGATCCCGCTGAAGGTGAAAGGCTTCGGCGTGGCGCTGAACGATGCGGGCAACCGTTTGTACCTGACGCAGGCCTTCAACGGCGAAGTCGGGGTGGTGGACACCACCACCAACCATGCGCTCGACAGCATCAAGCTGCTGGATAAAGCGGTGCTGGAGCAGGCCTACAAGCAGGCGGGCATCAGCGGCAAGCGCCTGGATTTCCTGCTGGCGGAGCTGAAGAAGTTCAAGATCACTGAGGACTACCTGTACCGCATCCGCGAGATTAAATATGACGCGCAAAGCGGCCGCCTGTTCCTGCCGGGGCTGGGCTTCGGCGTCGACAGCGTGCTGTACGTGGTCGATACCAAGGCCGGCAAGCTGGAGAAAGTGATCCCGGGCTTCGGTTACAACGCGGTGGGCATCACGCTGGATGAGAAGGGCCGCAGAGTGTTCGTCTCCAACATGCAGGGGCAGGTGATCACCCTGAACGCCGACACGTTGGCGATCGCCGCCACGCACGAGGTGCAGGCCGATCAGTTGCTGAACCTGGTGTATGACCCGGCGAGCAACCGCCTGTTGGGCGTCGATCAGGGCATCGACCGCGACGACTACCGCAACCATCATCTGGGGCGCGGCTACGTGAAGCGCAGCAGCGGCCACCGGGTGTTCGCGCTGGATGCGGACAGCGGCAAGGTGCTGGCCAGCGAACTGACGGATGAAGTGCCGATAGGTCTGCTGCTCGACGAGCGCAGCCAGCGGCTGTATGTCGCCAACCGCAAGGGCGTGCGCGTGGATCACGGTGCCGGGACGCTGACGGTGTTCGACGCCAAGACCCTCAAGCGCCTGCAAACCGTAGACCTGCCGCCGCACCCTAACAGCCTGGCGTTGGATCCGAAAGGCGATGCGCTGTTCGTAACGGTGAAAAACGACGGCGCTGCCACCAAGGCCGGCACAGCCGAAAGCGTGGTGCGCATTCAGCTACACACCAAATAACTGAATGGAAAGATAAAAAAAGGGCGCCGCGGCGCCCTTTCTCGTGGCTGATAAAGGAGGAAAAAGCGTGGTTTTTCCTCCTTTGTGGTTATCAGCCGAAAATCAATGAATTGATTTTCCTTGTTTTCTATCTGTCGCCTAATGAAAGCCCGGCAACGTCATCCGCTTTGTCATTTACCTCAAGGGGTGCTGAGCACCCCTTTGTCGTTGGTTCATGTCATCAGAAGTGGGTGTTGATGCTCATGTAGTAGGTGCGGCCCGGTTCGTTGTAGGTGGCCGCGCCCGCACCGGCGATGTTGATCGCACCGGTGTTCGGATCGCCGACGTTCTGCGCGTTGCCGGCGCGGAACTGGCGTTTATCGAACAGGTTGTCGATGCCGGCGGTGAGGCTGACGTTTTTGGTCAGATCATAGGTCGCGCTGGCGCCGACGACGGCGTAAGGGCTAACCTCGCGGGTTTCGCCGCCGGTGGCCGGTTTACCCTGGTAGTTGTACTTCTTCGGCTTCTGACGGCCGTACCAGGTCAGGGTGGACTGCATCGACAGATCCTGCGTGGCCTGCCAGCTGAGGGTCGAGTTGACGGTGAACTTCGGGATCACCGACAGGTAATCGCCGGTGGTCTTGTTCTTGTTCTCGATCATGTAGGTGGCGTTGTTGCTCCAGGTGACGGTCTCGCTGACCGGCACGTTCAGCGAGCCTTCCAGCCCTTGCACCACCGCCTTCGGCACGTTTTCCCACTGATAGACCGCCGTGCCGGTGCTGCTGGTGGCGATGCGGGAGTTACCCGCTTCAATCTTGTTGTGGTAATCGTTGCGGAAGTAGGTCACGCCGGCCAGCCAGCCGTCGTTATGGAACTCCAGCCCGATCTCTTTGTTGACGCTGGTTTCCGCCTTCAGATCGTCGTTGCCGAGCAGGTAGCAGCCGTTTCTGGTATCGCTACCGGCGCATCCCTGGCCTTTGCTGTACAGCAGATAGTTGCCGTTGGTCTGGAACAGGGTCGGGGCTTTATAGGAACGCGCGATGCCCATCTTCAGCGTGAAGTAGTCGCCCAGTTCCTGCGACAGGTTCAGCGCCGGGCTCCAGTTGTTGCCGGATTCCGAATGCAGATCGTAGCGCAGACCCGGCGTCAGCATGGTGGTGTCGGTCAGTTCAATGTTGTCTTCGGCGAACAGCGAGAAAATATGCGCGGAAGCGTAAGGGCTGCGCGTACCGGTCGTCATGCCGGGAATGGTGCCGCCCATCAGCGTTTGGCTGGTGGAGGTGCCGTCCTTCATGCGTTGCTGGCTCCATTCGGTACCCAGCGTAGCGGTCTGTGAAACGCCCAGCTCGAACGGCACGCTGACTTCGCTGTGTGCCAGGAAGTCGTCCAGCTTGGTGGTGCCGAAACCGGTGTTCTTGGTATCGAAGATGCCTTCGGTGCCGCCGGCCAACCCTTCGTTTATACGGGTGTTGCGGGTGCGTTCGAACTGCACGTAGTTGTTGGTGCTCACGCCGTTGTCCCAGGCGCCGCGGTGGGTCAGGCCGAAGGTTTCACGGTAGATGCGGTTGGTCTCTTTGCCGTAGTTGCTCTGCACCAGGGCGTTGGTGTTGGTGTTCTGAGTATCGCCGGCGTACAGGTTGCCCTGGCGGCCATAGGCGTATTCGAACTCCAGCGACTGCAGATGGGCGAAATCCCAGTGCAGCAAGGCGTCGATGTTTTTATCGACCACCCCTTCGCGCCCGGCGGGCACGCTGTTGGCGTAGGCGCCGACGCGTTCGGATTTGTGCGATTCGTTAATGTCCCAGGCGTCGGCCTGCGTTTTGCTGTAGCCGCCGAACAGGCGGAAGCTCAGGGAATCGCTCAGCGGGCCGGACAGGCTGAAATCGGTACGCTTGGTGGCGCCTTCCTGCTTGTGCTGCGGCACGTTGAAGTAGCCGTTCAGCGAGCCGTGCAGCGCATCGCCGGCCTTCTTGGTGATGATGTTGACCACGCCGCCCGCGGCGCCGTTGCCATAGCGCGCCGCAGCCGGGCCGCGCAGCACTTCGATGCGTTCGATCATTTCCGGCGGCACCCAGGCGGTATCGCCGCGTGAGTCACGTTCGCCGCGCCAGCCCTGACGCACCGAGTTGCGGCTGGAGGCCGGTTTGCCGTCGATCAGAATCAGGGTATTTTCCGGGCCCATGCCGCGGATATCGATCTGGCGGTTGTTGCCGCGCTGGCCGCTGGTGGAGTTGCCGGTCAGGTTAACCCCGGGCATGGTGCGGATCAGTTCGCTGATGTCGCGCGCCGGCGGGCGTTTCTTGATCTCGTCGGCGGTGATGGTGGATACCCCCGGCGCCTGCAGGTTCTGCCGGGCGGCGGTCACGACGATGGTGTCTTCGCCGCGCGGCTTTTTATCCGCTGTGCCGCTGTTTTCTTCCGTGGTGGGGGTGTCGGTCTGCTGCGCGGCGTTGGCGAACGCGGACGCGCCCAATCCCAAGCCGATAAGAGTGGCCAAAGAATAACGTGATAGCTTGCTTTTCATTTGAGTGTCCTACCTTGCTGCCCTCCCTCGCCGAATGGGGGAAAGGCGGTTGTAGTTTTTGTGTAGTCGGAATAGAAAATCGGCTGCGGCAAGGGATGCCATTGATGTATCCCCGATCCCTGTCCGTTGCGCGCAATACCAGCACGATCTCCAAGCCTTACACACTATTGCAAATGCAAATTATTATCAATAGTATTTGGCCTACAGTGTGTTCGGGCGGTGGCCGGCGATAGGGAAAAGTCGACGTTCCCGGTGCCGCCAACTACAAAATGGGTAGGCGTTGTGAATACAGAACTAGAGTCAGAAAGCAGCAGATTATTGGCCAGCAGCAATGCGGGCAGTCCAGGGTGGTGGTTGACGGTGGCACGACGCGGTACGCCATGGGTAGAACCGGCGGGTAACGGCCGGTGGCGAACCACCTTTTTCTGGCGCGATCCGCAGGGATGCGAATTGACTTCCGCCTACCGCCGGGTGTGGATCAACATCAACTGCCTGACCGACCACCATCAGCCGAATCCGCCGCAAAGCCTGCTGCGTTTGGCCGGTACCGACGTATGGTACTGGCAGACCGAGCTGAACGGCGCCTGGCGCGGCAGCTACTGCTTTATTCCTTGTTTTGACGAGCGGCCGCCGGCGTTCAGCGACGACGACGCGCACGCCAACATGCACAACCTGCGTCACTGGTGGCACCAGGTGTTCGCCTGCGCCACTCCCGATCTGCTCAACCCCTATCGCTCCTGGCAAAGCGCCAGCGGCCACAGCGTTTCCGGTCTGCACATGCCGGATGCGCCGCCGCAGCCGGTGTGGCGCTCGTTCGATGAGTATGAGATCGCCAGCGGGCGCTGCACGCCGCCGCTGCCGGCGCGTTTGCAGCGCCATACCTGGCAGAGCGAGCGTCTGGGCAACAGCCGCGATGTCTGGATCTACACCACCGGCGACAGCAAGCCGGCCGAACGCCCGCTCGCGATCCTGCTCGACGGCCAGTTCTGGGCGAAGCAAATGCCGGTCTGGGCGCCGTTGATGCAACTGACCCGCGAGGGGGCGTTGCCGGAAGCGGTGTATGTGCTGATCGATATTATCGATCTGCCGCACCGGGCGCGTGAGCTGACCTGCAAGGACGATTTCTGGCTGGCGGTGCAGGAAGAACTGATGCCGCAACTGGCCGAATGGGCGCCGCACAGCGACAATCCGGCCGAGACGGTGGTGGCGGGGCAAAGCTTTGGCGGCCTGGCCTCTCTGTACGCCGGGCTGCGCTGGCCACAGCGCTTCGGCGCGGTGATCACCCAGTCCGGCTCCTATTGGTGGCCGCGGCGCGACATGCTGCAGCTGCCGAGCATTCCCGACGACGCCTGCTGGCTGATGCAACAGGTCGAACGCCACGGCCTGGGCAACCACGGCGCGCTGAAGGTATTTATGGAAGCCGGTACGCAGGAAAAGCTGGTGCATCAGGTCAGCGGGCAAATGGCGGCGCGCCTGAGCGAAGCCGGCCATCGGGTGTACTACCGGGTGGTGGAAGGCGGGCACGACGCGCTGTGCTGGCGCAGCGGCCTGACCGACGGGCTGCAGGCGGTGTGGGCTTCCGCTTTCGCCACCGCTTATCCGGCATCGGTAACGACGGCGGCACAAGGAACGCAGGATGGAAAGCCTGAATCCGTTCGATGATCAACAGCAGCGCAGCCTGGTGCTGCGCAACGTACAACAACAATACAGTTTGTGGCCGGATTTCCGCGCCATTCCACCCGATTGGACGATCGTATTTGGCCCGGCGGCGCGCACCGAGTGCGCCGAGTGGCTGGAACAGCATTGGCAAGATATTCTGCCGGTCGCAGCACGCAAGGCGTGACCGGCGCCTGGTAATCACGGGAGCAATAAGCAGTGTCACACACCCCTAACTCTCTCAGCGGCCCGGCGCTTGCGGGCGAATGGCCGCTGGTCGCGGCGCAACCCGGCATTTGGGTCGCCGATCAAATCTCTCCGCATCGCAATGCTTACGCGGTGGCGCATGCCATCGAACTCAACGGCCCCGTCGCCGTGGAGCCCCTGCTGCAGGCCATCACCCGGGGTCTCGGCGAGGTGGACATGCTGCGGCTGCGTTTTGCGGAACGCGACGGCGTGCCGGTGCAATGGCTGGATGACTCGCTGGCGGTGCATGCGCCGGAACTTGTCGATCTGACGACGTCGTCGGATCCCGAAGCCGCCGCTCGCGCGCTGATGGATATCGATCTGGCGAGCGATCTGCGCGCCGGCAACGGCGCACCGCTGTATCGCCATGTGGTGATGCGCCTGGCGGACGATCGCTGGTTCTGGTATCAGCGTTATCACCATCTGCTGGTGGACGGTTTCAGCTTCACCGCCATCGCTCGCCGCGTGGCGGCGATTTATACCCATCTTTGCCGCGGCGACGCGCTGGAGCCGACGCCTTTCACGGCGTTCAGCGACGTGGTGGCGGAATACCAGGCTTACCGGCAGGCGCCGGCCTGGCAACGCGACGCCGATTTCTGGCGCGAAAAAGCGCGGCAGCTGCCGCCGCCGGCCACGATCTGCCCGCAGCCGCTGGCCGGGCAAACGCCCACGCCGCGCATCCACCGGCTGGAACAGCGCTGCGATCCGCAGGCCTTCGCCGAACTGGTGCAGCGTGGCGCGCAGCAGAAGCTGAACGCCGCCGATATGGCGGTGGCGTTGGTGGCGCTGTGGGTATCGCGCCTGAGCGGCCAACCGAGCTTCAGCGCCGGTTTTATCTTCATGCGCCGTACCGGCTCGGCCGCCCTGTGCGCCGCCGGCCCGGTGATCAATGTGCTGCCGATGGAGATGCATCTCGAGCCGCAGGCCACGCTGTATGAGGCCGCCGCACGCATCAGCCGCGAGCTGAAAACGGTGCGCCGCCATCAGCGCTACGACGCCGAACAGGTGCAGCGCGATCTGGGGCGCATCGGCGACGGCGAACCGCTGTACGGCACGGTCTTCAACTTCAAAATGTTCGATTACCAGCTGGATTTCGCCGGCATCGAGGGCATTACCCACGATCTGGCCTCCGGGCCGGTGCGCGATCTGGAGATTGCGCTGTTTATCGATGAACACCACCAATTGAAGGTGGAGCTGCTGGCCAATGCCGAACGTTACAGCCGCCAGGAGCTGCAGGCGCACCTGCAACGGTTGCCGCTGCTGCTGGCGCAGTTCGCCGCGCAGGCAACGTTGCCGATCGGCGAGGCCGATATGCTGACCGCCGACGATCGCGCGCTGCTGGCGCGGATCAACGACACGGCGCATCCGGTGCCGGCGACCACGCTGAGCCAATTGCTGGCGCAGCAGGCGCAAGCCACGCCGGACGCGCCGGCGTTGGCGGATGCGCATTTCAGCTTCACCTACCGCGAAACGCGCGAGCAGGTCACGGCGCTGGCGCGCCAACTGGTGGCGCAGGGCGTGCGGCCGGGCGACATCGTGGCGGTGGCGCTGCCGCGGTCGGTGTTCCTGTCGCTGGCGTTGATGGCGATCGTCGAAGCGGGCGCCGCCTACCTGCCGCTGGACACCGGTTATCCGGACGAGCGGCTGGCGATGATGCTGGAAGACGCCGCGCCCCGCTTGATCATCACTCACCCGGCGCAGCAGGCGCGTTTCGCCGACAAGGGCGACATGTTGCTGTATGACGCGCCGCTGGCGGCCGATCACGCCGCCGGGGTGGCGATCGCGGGCCCGACGTCGGACCATGCGGCCTATATCATCTTTACCTCCGGCTCCACCGGGCGCCCGAAAGGCGTGCTGGTCGGCCATCAGGCGATCGTCAACCGCCTGCTGTGGATGCAACATCAGTATCCGCTGGGGGCGGACGACGCGGTGCTGCAGAAAACGCCGTGCAGTTTCGATGTCTCGGTGTGGGAATTCTTCTGGCCATTGATGGTCGGCGCCCGGCTGGTGATGGCGCCGCCGGAGGCGCACCGCGATCCGCAGCAGCTGCAACAGCTGATCGCTCAACACCGCATTACCACGATGCACTTCGTACCGTCGATGCTGGCGGCTTTCGTTGCCGCCCTGGACGACGACGCGGCGGTGGCGAGCTGCGCCGCGCTGCGCCAGGTGTTCTGCAGCGGCGAAGCGCTGCCGGCGGAGCTGTGCCGCCTGTGGCAAAGCCGCACGGCGGTGCCGCTGCACAACCTCTACGGCCCGACCGAAGCGGCGGTGGACGTGACCTGGCATCCGGCCTACGGCGAGGCATTGGCGAAGGTGACCGGCGCCAACGTGCCGATTGGCCTGCCGGTGTGGAACACCGGGCTGCGCATTCTGGACGCGCGTCTGCGGCCGGTGCCGCCGGGCGTAGCGGGCGATCTGTATCTGACCGGCGTCCAGCTGGCGCACGGCTACCTTGGCCGGCCGGATCTGACCGCCAGCCGCTTTGTCGCCGATCCGTTCGGTGAGGGCGGGCGCATGTACCGCACTGGCGACGTGGCGCGCTGGCTGCCGGACGGCGCGGTGGAATATTTGGGCCGCAGCGACGATCAGCTGAAGATCCGCGGGCAGCGTATCGAGCTGAGTGAAATCGACCACGCCCTGCTGTCGCTGCCGGGCGTGCGCCAGGCGGTGACGCACGCGCGGGTGCTGCAGGGCACGCCGGTGGACGCCGGCGGCGATGCGCGCCAGCTGGTGGGCTATCTGGTGATGCAGCCTGGCGCGAGCTGGGATGCGGAAGCCCTGCGCGCGGCGCTGGCCGACCGTCTGCCGCCGCACATGGTGCCGGTGGCGTTGGTGGAAATGCGCGATTTGCCGCTGAGCGCCAACGGCAAGCTGGATCGCAAGGCTCTGCCGCAGCCGCAGGGCGGTGAGCGCAAGGCAGGGCGTCCGCCGCAGGCCGGGTTGGAAAGCGAGATCGCCGCGGTATTCGCCCGCCTGCTGCAGCGCGAGCAGGTGTTCGCCGACGACGATTTCTTCGCGCTGGGCGGCCATTCGCTGCTGGCGATGCGTCTGGCGGCCGAGCTGCGCCGCGATCTGGGCAAGGCGGTGTCCGTCGGCCAGGTGATGGTGGCGTCGCGCGTCGAGCAACTGGCCGCCTTGCTGGCGGAAGATCGCACGCAGGAAGAGGCCGATCGCAGTGGCTTCGACAGCGTATTGCCGCTGCGCGTCACCGAGGGGCCGACGCTGTTCTGTCTGCATCCGGCGTCCGGTTTCTCCTGGCAGTTCAGCGTATTGCCGCGCTATCTCGATCAGCACTGGTCGCTGGTCGGCATTCAGTCGCCGCGGCCGGACGGCCCGCTGGCGCTGAGCGAAGACATGGACCAGGTGGTGGAGGCGCACCTGCAGACGGTGCTGCAGGTGCAGCCGCACGGGCCGTACCACTTCATCGGCTACTCGCTGGGCGGCACGCTGGCCCAGGGCATCGCCGCCCGGCTGCAGGCGAGCGGCGAGCAGGTGGCGTTCCTCGGCCTGCTGGATACCTATCCGCCGGAGACCCAAAACTGGGACGTGATGCTGGACGACAACGTGTTGAAGGAAGTGCAGCGCGAGCGCGAACAGTTCCTGGCGGTGTCGCAGGATACGCTCGATCCGGCGCTGGGCGAGACGCGCACCATGATGTTCGACAACATCGAAGCCAACTACGCCGATTCGGTGCGGTTGCTGTCGCACACGCGGACCGCCCGCTTCCACGGCCAGGCGACGCTGTTCGTCGCCAAACGCACGTTGCAGGCAGGGATGGACGTGCAGCAGACCTGGTCGCAGTACGTCGATGCGCTGCAGGCGCACGAACTCGACTGCGCGCATGTCGATATCGTTTCGCCGGCGTCGTTCAAAGTGCTGGGGCCGCTGCTGAACCGGATTTTGCGCACGCTGTAATAACGCCCGTCATCTCGCCGCCAGGCACGGGGATTGCCCCGCGTTTGGCGGCATTTCTTGCGTCCGCTCACAATTGAATATCAATGATTTCTATTATCATTATTGATTTCGTTATCTGTGCTAGCATAGCGCTCCGCAACTGCAGAATCCCCGTTTAAAGATGTGGTGAACAACCGATGAGTAGCAAACCCTCCATCCTGCTTGATTTTAGCCTGCTGAAAACCCACCGGGCCTTTCGCGCGGTATTCTGCGCGCGTTTCATCTCCATTGTGGCGCTGGGGTTGATGGCGATCGCCATCCCGGTGCAGATCCAGGCGCTGACCGGTTCCACCCTGCAGGTCGGGTTGGCGGTGACGCTGGCCGGCGGCGGCATGTTCGCCGGGCTGCTGATGGGCGGCGTATTGGCCGATCGCTATGAGCGGCGCCGGCTGATCCTGTTCGCGCGCTCCACTTGCGGCATCGGGTTCGTCGGCCTGTGCCTCAACGCCCTGTTGCCGTCACCTTCGCTGGCGGCCATTTATCTGCTGGCGGTGTGGGACGGTTTCTTCGGCGCAGTGGGGGTGACGGCGCTGCTGGCGGCCACGCCGGCGCTGGTGGGCCGCGAAAACATCGTGCAGGCGGGCGCCATCAGCATGCTGACGGTGCGCTTCGGCTCGATTCTTTCCCCGGCCATCGGCGGCCTGGTGATCGCCCATATGGGCATCGCCTGGAACTACGGCCTGGCGGCGTTCGGCACCCTGTTGACGTTGCTGCCGCTGCTGAGCCTGCCGCAGCTGATGCCGCCGCCGCAGCCGCGTGAACATCCGCTGCGCGCGCTGGCGGGCGGTTTCGCCTTCCTGTTCCAGAACAAGGTGATCGGCATGGTGGCGCTGATCGGCGCGTTGCTGACCATGGCCAGCGCGGTGCGCGTGCTGTACCCGGCGATGGCGGAAAGCTGGCGCATCGACGCAGCCCACCTCGGTTATATGTACGCCGCCGTGCCGCTTGGCGCGACTATTGGTGCGTTCACCAGCGGGCGCGTGGCACACGTGGCGCGCCCCGGTTGGGTGATGCTGCTGACGGCGATCGCGGCTTTCGCCTCTATTGGCCTGTTCGGCCTGATGCCGTGGTACAGCCTGGCGTTGCTGTGCCTGGTGGCGTTTGGCTACCTGAGCGCGCTGAACTCGCTGCTGCAATACGGCCTGATCCAGGGCCTGACGCCGGACAATTTCCTTGGCCGCATTAACGGTCTGTGGACGGCGCAGAACGTGGTGGGCGATGCGCTGGGCGCGTTGCTGCTGGGGGCGATGGGCGCCTTTATGCTGCCAGCGATGAGCGCCAGCGGTTTCGGCTTTGGCGCGGCGCTGCTCGGCATCCTGTTGCTGTTCGCCATGACCGGTTTGCGCCAGGTTACGCTGCACAAACCGGAGCCGCAGCCCGCCACAGAAAAGTAGTCGAACGCGTTAAAACAACGCTGTGGGATCAAATAGCAATGCTTATCATCGGCATGCGTAAAACCCACAGCGTTTATGTCATGATTTCGAAATGAAAGAAGTGCTTACGTTTATTGACATAGCAAATATCGGCGAGTAATTTAGCGCGGAATCAACTCAAATGATAATCATTATTATATTGGTTATCACTTCAAATTCTTGAGGGCGAAGCGATGGTTACTGCCGTGAACGACATCAATCGAAAGGAAATGCAGGAGCGCGAAGAACACCGGTTCGCCGCTGATTTTTCTCCGGCGTCGGGCTTCTTCTTTACCTCCCCTTACCGCAGCTTGACCACCACCGGTTGTTTCAGCCGCATTCGCCTGCCGGCCGCGGACGGCGCAGATCTGAACGGCGAGTTCCAGCGCCGCGTGCGGCAGGCGTTTGCCGAGGCCCGTCAGGCCGGCATCAAAAAGCCGCTGCTGTGTGGCGCCATTCCGTTCGATACCCGGCAGCCTTCGGCGCTGTTTGTTCCCCAGCAGAGCCGCTGGTTCGACCGCGCCGCCTTTATGGCCGGCGTTCGGCCTTCGGCGAACGGCCCTGAACTGGCCGGGGTGACGGAGCTGCCGCCGCAGCAGACGTTCATGAACATGGTCAGCGACGCCGTTGCCGCGATGAAGGCCGGTGAGCTGGATAAAGTGGTTTTGTCGCGCCTGCTGGAGATCGAAACGCGTCAGCCGGTGGATCGCCATGCGCTGATGGCGCGCGTGATCGCCCAGAACCCACACGGTTTCCACTTCCATGTACCGCTGGAGCAGGGCGCGCTGTTGGGTGCCAGCCCAGAGCTGCTGCTGCGTCAGGACGGTGGCCGTTTCTATTCCAACCCGCTGGCCGGTTCCGCCCGGCGCGAGGCCGATCCGCAGCGCGATCGCGAAGTGGGGGAGCGGCTGATGGCCTCGGCGAAAGATCGCCACGAGCACCGCATCGTCACCGAAAGCATGCGCGACGTGCTGGCTGGCCGCTGCCGCTACCTGAACGTGCCGCACACCCCTGAACTGCTGACCACCACCACGCTGTGGCATCTCTCCACGCCGATCGACGGCGAGGCGGCGTCTCCGGACGAAAACGCCCTGTCGCTGGCCTGCCTGTTGCACCCGACGCCGGCGCTGTGCGGCATGCCGACGGCCGAGGCGCACGCCCTGATCGGCAAGCTGGAGCCGTTCGATCGCGGCCTGTTCGGCGGCATCGTCGGCTGGTGCGACGACGAAGGCAACGGCGAGTGGGTTGTGACTATCCGCTGCGGCACCGTTGACGGCAACCGGGTGCGGCTGTTCGCCGGCGCCGGCATTGTGGAAGACTCTTCACCCGAATCTGAATGGCATGAAACAGGTACCAAACTCAGCACCATTCTGCGTGCCTTTGGTATGAATCAAGGATAACGACAAGATGAGCATTGCCTTTACCCCCTGGCCGGCGGAGTTCGCCAGCCGCTATCGCGAGCGCGGCTACTGGATTGACAAGCCGCTGACCGAGATCCTCGACCGCCAGGCCAACAATGACGCTCCGGCGATTATCGACGCCCAGGGCAGCCTGACCTACCGCGAGTTGCAGCAGCGCTCCGATCGCCTGGCGGCCGCTTTGCTGCGCCGCGGCGTGAAATCCGGCGACACCGCGCTGGTGCAGTTGGGCAACGTGGCGGAATTTTATATCGTGTTCTTCGCGCTGCTGAAAATTGGCGTGGCGCCGGTCAACGCGCTGTTCAGCCATCAGCGCAGCGAGCTGAACGCCTATGCCGAGCAGATCAAACCGGCGCTGCTGATCGCCGATCGCCGGCACGCGCTGTTTGCCGACGATCAATTCCTGAACGCCTTTCGCGATGCGCATCCTTCGCTGCGGGTTGTGGCGCTGCGCAGCCAGCCCGAGGGCGAGCTGGCACTGGCCGCCTGGCTGGACGAAGCCAGCGACGGTTTCGTCGCGCAGCCTTCCGCGGCCGATCAGGTGGCGTTCTTCCAGCTTTCCGGCGGCAGCACCGGTACGCCGAAGCTGATCCCGCGTACCCACAACGACTACTACTACAGCATTCGCCGCAGCGTGGAGATCTGCCGTTTCGACGCGCAGACCCGTTATCTGTGCGCGCTGCCGGTGGCGCACAACTACCCGATGAGCTCGCCGGGCGTGCTGGGCGTATTTTATGGCGCCGGGCGGGTAGTGTTCGCCGCCGATCCTGATGCCGGGCAGTGCTTCCGCCTGATCGAACAGCATCAAATCAACGTGACGGCGCTGGTGCCGCCGGCGGTCACGCTGTGGCTGCAGGCGATCGAAGAGTGGGGCGGTAATGCCCAGCTCGCCAGCCTGAAACTGCTGCAGGTGGGTGGCGCCAAGCTGGGCGAAACGCTGGCGGCGCGCATTCAGAACGAAATCGGCTGCCAACTGCAGCAGGTGTTCGGCATGGCGGAAGGGCTGGTGAACTACACCCGGCTGGACGACGACGAACGCCACATCCTGACGACGCAAGGGCGGCCGATGTCGCCGGACGACGAAGTGTGGGTGGCGGATGACGACGGCAATCCGTTGCCGGCGGGTGAGATCGGGCGGTTGATGACGCGCGGGCCTTACACCTTTCGCGGTTACTACCAGAGCCCGGCGCACAACGCCGACGCCTTCGACGCCGACGGTTTCTACTGCTCCGGCGATCTGATCAGCATTAGCGAAGACGGTTACATCACCGTGCAGGGGCGGCAGAAAGACCAGATCAACCGAGGCGGAGAGAAGATCGCCGCCGAGGAGATCGAGAACCTGCTGCTGCGTCATTCGGACGTGATCAACGCCGCGCTGGTGTCGATGCCGGACGCGCTGATGGGGGAGAAGAGCTGCGCCTATATCATCGCCAACGCGCCGCTGAAGCCGGTGGTGCTGCGTCGCCACCTGCGCGAACAGGGCGTGGCGGACTTCAAACTGCCGGATCGCTTTATTCAGGTGGACAGCCTGCCGCTGACCCCGGTCGGCAAAGTGGACAAAAAACGGCTGCGCGAGCAGCTCGACGCGCAACTACAGACTCAGGCTCAGGGAGATTAATTGATGGCCATTCCAAAACTTAATGATTACGCGCTGCCGACGGCGGACGAACTGCCGCAAAATAAAGTCACCTGGCAGGTAGAACCGCAGCGCGCCGCGCTGCTGATCCACGACATGCAGCAGTATTTCCTCAATTTCTGGGGCGAAGACAGCGCGCTGATTAAACAGGTGGTGGAGAACATCGCCAACCTGCGTCGCTACTGCAAACAGCAGGGCATTCCGGTGTTCTATACCGCTCAGCCGAATCAGCAGAGCGATGAAGATCGCGCGCTGTTGAACGACATGTGGGGGCCGGGCCTGAACAAACACCCCGAGCAGCAGGCGGTGACCGCCGCGCTGGCGCCGGACGAAGACGACACGGTGCTGGTGAAATGGCGCTACAGCGCTTTCCACCGCTCGCCGCTGCAGGAGATCCTGCAGGAGTCCGGCCGCGATCAGCTGATCATCTGCGGCGTGTATGCGCACATTGGCTGCCTGACCACCGCCATCGACGCCTTCATGCGCAACATCCAGCCTTTCATGGTGGCCGACGGCCTGGCGGACTTCTCGCGTGACGAACACCTGATGGCGCTGCGCTACACCGCCGGCCGCTGCGGCCGGGTGGTGACCACCGCGTCTCTGCTGCCGGCGGCCGGCATCGCCAGCATCGACGCGTTGCGTCAGCAAATCCTGCCGCTGCTGGACGAAGACAGCGAAGACATGGGCAACGATGAAAACCTGATCGATTACGGTCTGGATTCGGTGCGCATCATGGAGCTGGCGACCCGCTGGCGCAAGATCCGCGGCGATATCGACTTTATCGCGCTGGCGCGCAACCCGACCATCGACAGCTGGTGGGCGCTGCTTTCCGAAGAGAAAGCCTGATTTTAATAATGAAAAGAGGGCGGCCGCGCGGTCGCCCCGTTAGCTCTATAAGGAAATTTCGATGAATGCTTTGATCACCAAGGGAAAACGGGCGGCATTTCCGCTGATGCTGCTGTCCACGCTGCTGTTCTCCAACACCTTGCAGGCACAGACCGCGCCGGACGTGCTGCGCAAACCGGTCGGCAAGGGCGCTTATGAAATGGCCTACAGCCCGAGCGAGAACGCGCTTTACCTGGCTACGTCGCAGAGCCGCAAGCTGGATAAGGGCGGCATCGTCTACCGCCTGGATCCGACCACGCTGGACGTGACCCAAATTATCCATAACGACATCAAGCCGTTCGGCGCCGCCGTTAATGCTAAAACCGGCACGCTGTTCTTCGGCAACACGGTCAATAACTCGGTGACCGCCATCGACGCCAAGACCGGCGACGTGAAAGGCCGCTTGGTGCTGGACGCGCGCAAGCGCTCCGAGACCGTCAAACCGCTGGCGCCGCGCGAACTGGTGGCGGATGCCGACAGCGATACCCTGTACATCACCGGGCTGGGTGAATCCAGCGTGGTGTGGGTGGTGGACGGCAAGGATCTGACCCTGCGCGCCACCGTAACCGACACCGGCAAGTACGCCACCGGCCTGGCGCTGGACGCCGCCGCCAAGCGCCTGTACGTCACCAACGCCGACGGCGAGCTGGTGACTATCGATACCCAGAGCAACAAGGTGCTGTCACGCAAGAAGCTGGATGAGACTAAAGAGCACTTCTTCCTGAACATCAGCCTGGATACCGCCACCCATCGCGCCTTCATCACCGATTCCAAGCAGCCGCAGGTGCTGGTAGTGGATACCCGCAGCGGCAACATCCTGAGCAAGATCGACGTGCCGGAATCGCTGGCGGTGCTGTTCAACCCGGCGCGCAATGAAGTCTACGTCACCCACCGCCAGGCGGGCGAAGTGAGCGTGATTGACGCCAAGAGCTACAAGGTGCTGAACACCATCAAGACGCCGACCCATCCGAACAGCCTGGCGCTGTCGCCGGATGGCCAGACGCTGTACGTCAGCGTCAAGCAGGCTTCCAGCCGCGAAAAAGAGGCGACCGCGCCGGACGACGTGATCCGCGTAGCGCTGAAGTAATCCCGCGCAGAATAACCCCCCTCGAACAGGCGAAGCGGCGACGCTCCGCCTGTTTTTTTTCGCCGTGCGATCTGCGGTATAAAGTGTGGATTGCCTTATTGATCCGAAGGAACGTTGGTTATGCCTGCCTCACGCACACCGCTGTTGTTGTCCGTTATCACCCTGCTGCTGCTGGCCGCGCTGATCCACAGCGGCATCAGCCCTTACGATCGCGCCACCTGGCTGATGGAAGTGGCGCCGGTATTGATTGTTTTGCCGCTGCTGTGGCTGACCCATCGCCGTTATCCGCTGACGCCGCTGCTCTATACGCTGATTTTCTTCCACGCGCTGATCCTGATTTTCGGCGGCATGTACAGCTATGCCCGCGTGCCGCTGGGGTTTGAGGTGCAGCAGTGGCTGGATCTTGGCCGCAACCCGTACGACAAACTGGGGCATTTCTTCCAGGGATTGGTGCCGGCGCTGGTGGCGCGCGAGATCCTGCTGCGCGGCGGCTATGTGCAGGGCCGCAAGATGCTGGGCTTCGTGGTGTGCTGTATCGCGCTGGCGATCAGCGCGGTGTACGAACTGATCGAGTGGTGGGCGGCGCTGGCGCTGGGCCAGGGCGCCGATGAGTTTCTCGGCACCCAGGGCGACCCGTGGGACACCCAGTCCGACATGTTCTGCGCCTTGCTCGGCGCGATAGCCGGCCAGTGGCTGTTCGGTGGCTGGCAGGATCGGCAACTGCGGCGTTTAAAAGAGTAAGCCTTGCTGTGGTTCAGCCTGGTGAAAATGGATCTTTCTCGTGCCGCCCGGTATTTGCCGGGCGGCAGGTTAATGTCGACATGATAAAAAGCGGCAATCATCAGTTAAATGTTTGGCACGCTGTGATACAGCACAATGTTATTTCCTATATTTATGTTTATTTAGCTTTTTATGCGTTTTTCTAGGAATTTTCTTAAATCATGCCGTGTGCTACTATTCTCATGTTTAACAAGGGCTAATTATTATTAATTAGTTTTTTGAGCGGGGAACAATGAGATACGTAATTAATAATAAGATTAAATATCATGAGGATAGATCAGAGTTGGTGGATCTCAACGCTGAGCTGCCGCCTCAACCGCTCACCGCTACCCTGAACCGCCTGCTGTCCGCCTTGGTCAGAAACAATAACCTGGTGCTCTCCCGCGATACCCTGCTGACGCAGGTGTGGGAAGCGCACGGTCAGGTGGCCTCCGGCAATAATCTCAATAACACCATTTCCATTCTGCGCAAGATGTTTGCCGCCCTGGGCGAGGACGACATTATCGTTACGTTGCCGCGCCAGGGATTCATGTTCACCGCCGCTTCATTGAAAACGACGGACAGCCTGGCGGAGAGTTTGCCGGAGATGCCGCTCCCGGTGGCTGCAGACAACGCCTTGCCGACCAGGCCGCTGCTAACGTTGCGATTTAAGCGCCTCGGACTAGCCGCGTTGTTGTTGCTGGCGGCGGGGAGCGGCCTGTGGGCCTGGCAGGACGCCGGCTATGCGCCGATCAGCACGGTAAGCGTAGGCAACATCGGCAGCTGTGAGGTGAAGTTTGTGGCTTCTTACCATAAGGTGGGACCCGGTGAGGCCGATCTGGCGCATTTGAAAAATATGTTGGCGCAAGATAAGTCGGTTCGGTGTACGGAACCGGCGACGCTGCTGTACTACGATAGCGGATCGGTGTTGTCGGGGGCCGTTGGGCGAGCCCGGGCTTCTTATTACTTCTATTGCCCACAGGCGGAAATGGCCGCGGGCAAAGTGCAATGCGAGAACTATTATGAAAGCCGGGTTAAGTAAGCGCCTCTGGCGCTACCGTTACGCGCTGTTAGGCGCGATGGCGATCGCAGGCTGCGGCGTTTCCGCCTATTTCTTGTTTTTCAAACCGCAAATCCCGGAGTGCCGTGCGGTACTGCGTTCAACCGATCAGTTGCCTGACCAATTGATGCAGCGCGTGTTGCTGGTCAGCGTCGTGCCTGAGGGCGCGCGGAGCGTGACCCTGTTGCTGAGCGGCAGCTTTTTTGACGGCGATACGCGTTATACCATCGAGCGGGCAATGATCATGGACTATCAGCGGCAGGGGAGTAATTACACGCTGCGCCGTAAGGAAGCGGTCAGAAAGTCGCAAGACAATTTGGATAATGAAGCGCTTAACCGCCGTTTGCCTATGTCGGCGCCATTGATCCATTGGCGAATTGAAAAAGTTGATGAGCGTCACTATCTGTTCAGTGGTAACCATGCGCCGCTGTTCGTGTGCACCACGGCTTCCTGAGCGGAGAATGTCCCCGGCAACGCCGGGGGATTGTTTTTCGTTGGCCCTGGGGATAAATGGCGCAATGTTATGGTTGTTTATTATTGATGTAATTGTTAATGCAGGGGCTATTGCTCGCCCGCGGGCAATAGGTCAACCACTGTTCGTCCTTTTCTGCGCCCTCATTGCGAATGTTGTCATAGTAATAGATATCCGCCCGGTATTGGCAGTTGAAGCCGGCTTGCCGTATCTCTCGCTTAATGTTTGCCAACTCACCGCTGCCTAACCGCATGGTGTAAATTTGGCAATTTTGCTCATTGCCCAACGGATAAACGCTGATGCGCGTGCTGTTTTGGTAAAGCACAATCGCGGCAAACGGCACTAAACAAGCGGCCATAATCATAATTAAGCGCTGAACAGAGCGACGAAAGTTCGGCGTTCGTGCAACCGGTGGCGGCGTTGACGCTATTTCGGTTTTGCTATAATTACTATTATTAATCTCATCGGTATTTATATCCATCCGTTGAATGCTTAAAGCATTAAATTTAAACCCCTGACGGGGATAGGTAACAATAATATCTTCCACGCCGAACTGCGCCAATGACTTACGCAGGCCGGAAACGTAATTATTCAGGTTGTTATTGGAGGCTTTGAGCCCATGTTCAACCCAGACGTCATTAAGCAACCTCTCTCGCAGCAGCAGCTTATCATTATTGCGAATAAACAACGAAAGCAATCTGCTGGTCGGTTTAAGTAACGCTATTTTATTACTGGCATTATCGACATGCGACAGCGTGCCCTCATCCTCATTAAAGAGGATGTCTTCATTTATGATAAAAATCATTTCATTTACCCATCAACTTTCCTGTCGAGGGATTATTCTGAGACCTGATGCGGCTTTTTTCAATCCTTCACTCTGTGTGTAAATAGGATTTTTCTCTCTATCCGTATAATTGACATGAAATGTTTATCTGCTTACAAGTTTTTTTATATAAATAGTGATAATTAACTTCTATTTTTTGGTTTTAAAATCTATTTAATTATTATTTTATCGATAATAATCCTGTGTTTTTGTCTTTTTTCGACATAACGTTTCAAACAAAGCTCGGGGAGTGTAAATTTGTTCCCACTGATACGGAACGCGGAAACGCAGCGTATTAGCCACGGATACAACGCTCAGGAATAAAGCTGCTGCATTGCATGCGTGACTTAAGAATTTAATTTACTCCACTTCTTACTAAGGAATGTAAGGGACTTCTATGAAACTGAATAAAATTATGATTGCAGCGGTATTGGCCTTTGGTGCTTCTTCCATGATGGCGCAGGCGGCAAATCAGGGTAGCGGTACTGTCACTTTCACGGGTGAAATCATTGATGCGCCATGCTCTATTGCACCGGGCAACATCGATCAAACCGTTCCACTGGGTCAGATTTCCAACCTGAGCCTGAAAGACGGCCGCGAGTCTGAAGTCAAAGAACCGTTCAGCATTAAGTTGGAAGACTGCACTAATGCTACGGCACAAACCGTCAAGACGACCTTTACCGGTGAGGCCGGTGGTTCCGCCGGTACCGATAAGAAGATGATTGCCCTGGGCAGCGGCAGCACCGCCAAAGGTGCGAGCATTGTTATTACCGATACCCTTAATTCTAACGCCGTTGTAGAGCTGGGCACAGCGACCACCGGGCAGAAGATCGAAATTGGTGATACTGGTGCCGAACTGGCATTCAAAGCCTTCCTGAAAGGGAACGGCGGCACTCTGGATACCATCATTCCTGGTGCATTCACCAGCGTGGTTAACTTCGCGCTGAGCTACCAGTAATCGTTTTACTCCATTAATGCCGGCATGCGGGATATCCCGCATGCTTTTTCCCAGTATGGAATCTTAATTATAATGGACAACGCATATGGCTCCCGTTGAAAAAAATAGAGTGGCGCCTTCCCTATTGGCCATGCTTTTTATAGCTCAGACGATGCCGGCAGCGGCGGCGGTTATTGGCTGGGGAAGAGTCAATATGGAAGGCGCTATTGTTAATGCCGCCTGTGCCATTGAATCGGCAAGCCGTGATCAAACGATTGATATGCAAACATTACCGATAGAACAAATTGCCCGGGACGGCCATGGCTTGACTAAGCCATTCAGTCTGCGGCTTTTAAATTGCAGTTTGGCAGACATGGACAAAGTGCAACCAGGCCGCCAGCATTTTCAAATGACGTTTGATGGTCGAGTCGATAGTGAATTCTTTGGGGTGACGGGGGAGGCAAAAGGAATTGCATTACGTATTTCAGATAGCCTCGGTAATGTGATTTACCCAGGTTTAGCTATGCCAATAGGCGGTACCATCATCAATGAGAGCTACTTAAATTATTCCATGCAACTGGTAGCTAATCGCCAAGTGTTACGTGCCGGGGATTATAGAACCGCTATTCGATTTAAATTGAATTACTACTGATTATAAATAAGTTAAAGGTTGGCGGAGCCATGAAATCGAACGCGAACAAATCGAAAACGCCTCTGTTAAGCCTGCTGGGAATGTGCATTTCTTTGGCGATATATAGTTTGCCTGCTCAGTTGCAGGCAAGTGACGGGGTACAGTTTAACATCGACGTGTTAGATTTAAATGACAGGAAAAATATCGATCTGAGCCAATTTTCGCACGGCGGTTTTATTATGCCTGGGAAATATATCATGTCGGTTAATCTGAACACACTGGTGTTGCCTGAAGAACCTGTCGCATTCTATGCGCCGGAAGATGAGGGCAAGGGAAGCGTGGCCTGTATTTCGCCAACACTGGTTGAAAAACTCGGGCTTAAGTCAGATGCCTTAGCGAAATTACGTTGGTGGCATGACGGGCAGTGTTTGGATCTCGGCAGCCTTAATGGTCTGGAAGCCAAAGGCGATCTGGCGTCATCTACCTTGTATTTGAATATTCCGCAGGCCTACCTGGAATATTCATCGCCGGATTGGGATCCTCCATCTCGATGGGATGAAGGTATTCCAGGGTTGTTGCTGGATTATAATCTAAATTCACAGGTGCAGCGCACCCAGCAGAATAGCCAACAATCCTATAATCTAAGCGGGAACGGAACAGCGGGGGCCAATCTGGGGGCTTGGCGTTTACGTGCTGACTGGCAGATGAATATCAATCATCAAACCGGCACAGGCTTACCAACGCAGCAAGATTTTGACTGGAGTCGATATTACGCTTTCCGCGCGCTGCCTAAGTGGGGTGCTCGCTTGACTATGGGTGAGGATTATCTGGCGACGGATATTTTCGACAGTTTCCGCTATACCGGTTTTAGCGTGACTTCGGATGACAATATGTTGCCGCCCAATCTTCGCGGTTATGCGCCAGAAGTGACGGGGATAGCCAAAAGCAATGCCAAGGTCGTTATTAGTCAGATGGGCCGTGTGTTGTATGAAACCCGGGTTGCGGCGGGTCCATTCCGCATTCAGGATATTAATGATTCCATCAACGGGCAGCTGGATGTTCGGGTAGAAGAGCAAGATGGCAGCGTGCAGGAGTTTAAAGTAGATACCGCAAATATTCCTTATCTGACACGCCCTGGTACGGTGCGTTTCAAATTCGCGGGTGGTAAACCTTCTGATTGGAATCATCATGTGCGTGGTCCTCTGTTCGCTACTGGAGAGTTTTCCTGGGGGGTGAGCAACGGGTGGTCATTATATGGCGGCACTTTGGGTGGGGGCGATTATAAAGCGTTATCTATGGGGCTAGGCCGCGATCTATTGGCATTTGGCGCGCTGTCTTTTGACTCCACGCAATCACGAGCGGAATTACCCCAACAGGGCGGCACCAAAACCGGTGGCTCCTATCGGGTAAGTTATTCGAAGAGTTTTGATGAATATGATAGCCAAATCACCTTCGCTGGTTATCGTTTCTCTGAACAGAACTTTATGACGATGAGTGAATACCTCGACGCTCGTTATGATGAAAGTCGCCTCGGGAAAAGCCGAGAAATGTATACCGTCACGCTGAATAAGCAGTTTCGCGATTTAGGATTAAGTACCTATCTCAACTACAGTCATCAGACTTATTGGGACCAGCCTGTTAGCGAACGTTATAGTTTGGCTCTTTCGCGGTATTTCGATTTGGGAGCCATGAAAAATATCAGTGCGTCGCTCACGGCTTTTCGGAATAAATTTCAGGGGGCCAAGGATGATGGCATGTATTTATCCTTTACCTTACCGTGGGGGGTTAATTCTAACTTCAGTTACAGCAGTTCGTGGAACCGTAATGAAAATACGCAGCGGCTTGGTTATTACGAAAGGCTGGACGAACACAATAACTATCAGTTGAGCACCGGGCTTTCACGCCGGGGCGGTTCAGCAAGTGGCTTTTATACCCATGAGGGTGATAACGCGCGCATCGGCGCCAATGCCAGTTACCAAGGGGGAAGTTACTCATCCATGGGGTTCTCATTGCAAGGTGGGATGACGGCCACCGCCAAGGGCGCGGCGCTACACCGCAACAGCACTTTGGGCGGGACGCGGTTGCTTTTAGATACCGAAGGCGTGGGCGATGTGCCGGTGCGTGGATTTGGTGCGACGGCGCGCACCAATATGTTCGGTAAAGCGGTGGTGGCGGATATCAACAGTTATTACCGCAGCAAGGCGAGTATCGATCTCAACACATTGCCGGATAACGTTGACGCTACGCAGTCGGTGGTACAGGCGACATTAACCGAGGGAGCGATTGGCTATCGGCGCTTTAATGTGATTTCCGGGCAAAAGGCGATGGCGGTGATTAGCCTGGCCGATGGCAGCGCCCCGCCGTTTGGTGCGGTGGTATACAACAGTCGGCAGCAACAGACCGGCTTGGTGAATGATGGCGGGAGTGTGTATCTGAGCGGAATTAAGCCCAATACAGAGATGACGGTGAATTGGGACGGTAAGGCCCAATGCCGGATCACATTGCCGACAATTCGTACGGATATTATGTTGAGCAACTTACTGTTGCCATGCCGAGTGAATACTGAGGCGAGAGCGGAATAAGCCGCCGAGCCCGTGACTATTTTAGTAAGAACAAGCTTTATAAGACGGAACAATTTTATGCAAAAGAACATGGTAAAAATATTCTCAGTCGCCGGTATGTTGTCGGCAATGGTATTGAGCAGCCAGGCCCAAGCCGCTATTGCGCTGGATCGTACTCGTGTAATTTTTAACGGCGCCGAGAAATCGGTAAGTCTGAATATCAGCAATAAAAATACTCAACTGCCGTATCTGGCGCAGGGATGGCTGGAAGATGCCGAAGGCAAGAAGATTAACAGCCCGCTAGTGGTATTGCCGCCGGTACAGCGGCTGGAACCTGGAACACAGAGCCAAATAAAAGTGCAGTCGACGCCGGCAGTGAATTTGTTGGCGCAGGATAGGGAGACGCTGTTCTATTTCAACCTGCGAGAAATACCGCCTAAAAGCGAGAAAGCCAACACATTACAAATAGCGTTGCAGACGCGCATCAAGCTGTTCTATCGCCCGGCGGCGATTACGCCAGGCAAAGGCAGTGCTTTTACTCCGTGGCAGGAGCAGTTAACGCTGACTCGTCAGGGGATGGGCTTCCAGGTGAATAATCCAACGCCTTATTACATCACGCTGGTTGATGCCAGCAACAGCAAGAAGGGAAAAACGGCACAGGGTTTTGAACCGTTAATGGTGCCGCCTAAGGGAAGCATTGCGCTGGGTGCCTCTGGGTTAGGCAATGCACCGGTGCTGACCTACATCAATGATTACGGTGGCCGCCCAGAGCTGACATTCAAATGCGGCGCCAGTGATTGCCAGGTCGTGCCTGACGCAAAAGGATAACAGAAACCGGCGGTACGTTTTACCGGTTGAAGCGAGCGGGGAAGAAGTCATGCAAAAAATGGACAACGGTTACAGCAATCTGAAGGGCAGATCTTTGGCGTGTCAAGCAGGCATGGTCTCCATGCTGTTGTTGGTCTTGCTGGCGGCCAATTCTGCGAAAGCAGAAGACGGAAATCACGGTGTGTTGTTTGTTCATGGTGCATTGACCGAGGGGGCTTGCCGGCTGGATATGGTGTCGGCGCGCCAGGACGTTTGGTTGGGGGAAACGGCGACCGGCAACCTGGCCAAAGTGGGGGAGCGTACAGAACCGGTCGCCTTCCAGCTTCGCCTACGAGATTGCTTGCGTACTGGGGCAGCCATGCAGGACGAACGCAGGGGCAATAAAGTTTGGGATGCTTATCAGCCAGCAGTGAGCGTGAGTTTCAACGCCCCTGCGGATGCGGACAATCCGCGCTTGGTGAAGGTACGAGGCGCTGGCGGGATAGCGTTGCGATTATTGGACAGTGACAAAAAAGATGTACGTCTGGGGCACCGTAGCCGGCCTCAGTTGTTGGCGATAGGAAGCGACGCGTTGAATTTTTACGTGATGGCGGAACGCACGCGTGCGCCTATGGTGGCAGGAGCCTATCAGGCCGCAATTGATTTTCGGATGAACTATGACTGAGGCGAAAGCAATGGGCAAGTTATGGCGCTGTATGTGGCGAAAGGTGGGGACAAGCCTACTGCTCTCTCTCTCCTTAGCGGCCACTATGACGGTAACCTCGGCCTTAACCTTATCGGGAGTGTTGTTGGTGAGCCAGGTTGGTTGGGCAGCGACGGCGACGGTTACAGTCAAAGGTGCCGTGGTTGCCAAGCCCAAGTGTGAAATTAACGGCGGCCAGGATATTTTTGTGTCCTTCAATGAACTGATCACCACAAAAATTGATGGCGAAAAATACGGTAAAAGGCTTATCCCCTACGAGGTTAGCTGTAGCGGCAATATGTCCGGCAACGCCGGGTTGTTGAAAGTGAGCCTGCAAGGATTATCGCCGGACTTTGGGGATGGTTTGCTGCACACCAACAATAACGATTTGGCGATTAAGCTACTGCAAGAGAATGGTCAACAGCTGAGGTTGAATGCCTGGATGAATTTTACTTATCCGCTTACGCCAAAGTTATACGCAGTACCGGTGAAGCGCAGCGGCGCCACGCTGAGAGGAGGGGACTTTTCCAGTTCCGCCACATTGCTCGTAGAGGTTCAATAAAGGAGATGCAAATGAAGATAATGAATATGGAAAAAATGAATATGGTGCGTGGCTCAGGCTTGGCCGCCATGATCTGCGTGGGGTTACTAACCATGGGGGCTGCGCAAGCGGTAAATGTAAAGTTTACCGGAAAGTTGGTTGAGCAACCCACGTGTACGCTGAATGAGGGTAAAGATATTAGCGTGGATTTTGCCAACGTAGCCATCAATAAAATAGACGGCGTCGCGTACAAAAAAATGGAAATTCCGTATAGCGTATCTTGTAACGGCGGTTCTGCGGGATACGGCGATCTGAAAGTCAAACTGGGGTTTGCACCGGTGTCCTGGGGGGACAGCAAACCGCTGCAGTCAAGCGTGGGTAACCTTGGCTTGCGTATTACACAAGGTACAGGCGACACCACTTACGTCAGCGATACCAAATTAATTATTGACGCTGCCAACCCTACTAAGCTTTACGCGGTGCCTATTGCGCGGCCAGGAACCATGCTGGTGGGGGCAGATTTTACTGGAACCGCGACGTTAACGGCGGAGTATGAATAATAAGGGTTTCTGCAACTGGGTGGGCAAAGCCCGGTTGCAGGAAACAAAGGCAGCAGCGTTAAACTAACAAGAAGCCAATACGTTACTTCATTGTAAAATCGGTATGCCGTTGATGGGTAATGTTTTTTATTTCTGTGCTTAACCGAAGATAGCAAGCGCTTTTTTCGTGTGAACTAATGTCATTTTTTTATTATTTTTAATACGTCCATGAGTGCAAAGAGAATTTATGGTTAATTATAAAGCGGTTTTTTTTAAAAATAAATTCCCATGGGCGAGACGTGCTATTTTGTCTTCCCTTTTGGTTTTTATTTATATCTGCAAAGCAAATGCAGGTATGGTGTGGGAAACCACCAATGCGCCTATTGTGAATGGGCTTATTAACTCCGGGAATTATGCTGGTGCAGGCGCCTCAGGCCGGCTTGTGAGCATTGATGTTAATGATCAGACGCAGAACCCTTGTTTTCAGCGCTCTTGTATAGTCACTATTGGGGTCTTTACCAATTTCAATCAATTCCTAGCCCCTTATGTAGGGACATCCTTATCTCCTACATGGCAAGCAACTCTTTACCCTGAGATGAACACCGCCTGGACAATGGGGGAGCTATATAAAATTATAACTAAAAAAGTTAAAAAACCCATAGATGTTGGGTTTAATGCACGTGGGTACCCTAATTTTAGTTATTATTGCGATCCTGATTATAGCCCCTCATTTTGTATTATTAAAAAAAAATGGGAGGCCTACTCAAAACTGTGCTATGCGCTTGTTTATCAGTTTTCGTCATCTGTATATTATAATGCTTTCCCTGGGCAAAGCTGCATTGGTCCCACGCCGCCAAATAATGAATGCAACATCGATGCAGGGGCGGTAACACTGGATCACGGTCAGTTAAGTACTGACGAAGTTAATGGCCATAAGAAAAAAGAGAGCGTGAGGCTTTCTTGTACTTATCCGGCTAACGCGGATATTTCTGTGGTGAGCAATAATGCCAGTGAGAAAATAGAGCTAAAAGCTGACGGGAGTCTTTTCTCGACCGTCACTATCGATGGTGTTCCCGGCATCACTGGCAAGAAAATCAACATTCCTACTGGTGGGGTCGCTATTGATCTGGAATCGACCTTGCACACCACCGGAAATGTTGAGGAAGGGCCATTCAGTGGTAATGCCATACTTATCATTAATTCATATTAATTATATGGTTTTTGCGTAATTGGCTAAAGTAAGACGGCCGATTATCCTTTAATTAATTGATTAGGCATTAATAACGACAAGCGAAAGTGCCCTGCAATTTTTGTAGGGCATATCGGCATATGATTTTTTGAGGCAAAGATGAAGGTTATCAATATTATCATCGATGATGACAATCGTTATTTTTCTGCTGGTCTGAAAAGCAGTTTAAATCAGTATGCTCAAGCCAATAATAAGGTGCTTTGTTTTTTAAATCAGGATGCAGTAACCCGACCTGATGTGATATTCGTTTCATCAAGACGAATTGCTCATCGTTGGCGAAGCGCGGCGCATGAAAATGGGTGCACGCCTGTCGTCATGATAAAGGAAAGGCCGATTATTTCTGATGAAGTTTCCCGCGTGCTGTATCGAACGGATAGCATTGATAAATTGTTCGTACTGTTGGCAAAAATACTGAGTGATAGCCGAGCCACAACGCGATTTGTATATCAGCCTCTAACCCGTCGCGAGCGTCAGGTAGTGAACTATCTTAGAAGAGGGTTTGACCAATCGCAAACCGCCAGGGTAATGGGGGTGAGCGTTAAAACGGTGCACAGCCATAAACGTTCGGTAATGGGTAAGCTGATGCTAAACCGCAGCCATGATTTTATTTATTGGCTGCTATCCCCAGAGGCAGAGTATTCCTAACCGTGATGGGGAATAATTTTAGTTGTTCTCATCTGCTATCTTTATAATGCTAAAAGATAATGGATTATGATTAATATTCCCCAAGGGAATATTAAATCTTGTTTTATTCAATTGCTAAATAACACAAAGGGAAAAGTATGAAAAAGACAGCAACTTTGCTTCTCGGCGCCTGCATCATGATGGCGTCTTACGCGCACGCCGGTTTTAACGGTAATCAGAATGTGCAGGGCAATAATGGCAACGCCAGCGGTGCCGGCAATAGCGACTTTGGCCAATGCATCAATGGCCAGGGGAAAAATGGCGGGCAATGTGGTGGCAATACCAACTCAAGCGCCAAGCCAAAAGAGAAAGATAAAGGTGATATCGTGAATGCGATCTGCGAATCGCCGTTTATGAAAAAATACTCACCGATATGCCAGTAATATTGATTTTAAATGACAAGCAGGGGTATCCCCTGCTTTTTTTGTGCTCATTGACTAAATGGCCTGTTGTTTCGACTAAGACCATAAGCTCGGTGAATTTTTTCGTTGGCAGTGATGGTGGCTTGCGTCATTTTCGCTGGGCATTATCTACACCAAGGGAAAGGTGAAGTGAATTTGTTTTATTTCGCGATATTTTTATTCTGCTTAAGCATGTATTCATTCTACAAACATGCGCAGCATATGAAGAAAAGGCAGTTGTCTATTCAAGGCTACGGCCATGCTTCCAGGTGGTTGGCATTACGACGTCATCATTGACGTCGCTTCGGAAATGTATGGCGTAGCATTTTTACCAGAGAGTGAGTTCCGCCTCAACGAAATTGGGCACGACTCGCCTGGTGCCGCCACTTTCACGCTTAATGCCGAGAATACGGTAACCCGGTTATCCTTGAAGCCAACGTTTGTGTGGGGGGAGGGAGCCAAGTAGGCAAGGGAACATTCGCCCTATGTCGCTGGCGCCGGGTTGAACAGCGCTTCAGCGCTGGCCCGCAGGGTGAGGCCTTTAGGCCGAATAATCGAACGCAGTTCGATGGAGAGTCCGTATCTCAGAA
>NZ_JBQZFS010000011.1:0-83000 GCF_052691795.1 Serratia sp. TSA_130.1 | reverse complement strand
CCTCATTCGCTATGCCGTCGCCGCCATGCAGCGTCACCTCGACGCCGGCCACAAAACGCTGCCGCTGGTCATTCCGGTACTGTTCTATACCGGCAAACGCAGCCCGTACCCTTACTCGACCAACTGGCTGCAGGAGTTTGATGATCCATCGTTGGCGGGAAAATTGTACACCGGCGATTTTCCGCTGGTTGATGTGACGGTCATTCCCGACGAAGAGATTATGGGTCACCGCAGCATGGCCGCTCTGACCCTGCTGCAGAAACATATTCGTCAGCGCGACCTGGCCGACCTGACCGACAGACTGTCCGCCATTCTGCTGGCCGGGTATCTCTCTTCGCCACAGGTGATTTCGCTGATACACTATATTATCCAGGCCGGTGAATCGGCAGATGCGCAGGCATTTGTCCGTGAATTGGCCCAGCGGGTACCGCAACATGAGGAGGAACTGATGACTATCGCACAACAGCTTGAACAAAAAGGTATCGAGAAGGGTATAGAACAGGGTATCCAAAAAGGTATCCAGTTGGGTGAACAGCGCGGTATGGAAAAAGGGCGTCAGGAAGGTGAACGAGAAGCTGCACTGAAAATCGCCCGCACCATGCTGGCCAATGGCCTCGATCGCGACGCGGTGATGAAGATGACCGGGCTGACCGCTGACGACCTGGCCCAAATTTGCCACTAATCCTTTGCTTCGAGGGGCAGGGCAGCCATTGACCGATAAAACCGCATCCGTTTCCCCGGAAAAAACCACCTCAGCGCTTAGCCATCTGGCGTTCTGCGCCCTGGCAGCGCTGGGGCTGGCGCGCCAGGACGGTATCGCCGGCACGCCCTATGCCGAAAACCTGTTCCTGATCCGCTGGCTGGCCACCGCCCAAAAGCAAAAACGCTTCCCCAGGAGCGTGGCGATTGATATCCAGTGGTTACTCGACCGCGGCCGTAAGCACGGCCCGGCGGGCAAACTGCGCCAGCATCTTGAGTATCTCTGGCGTTCCTGCAGCGGCAATCTGGCCGCTCAGTCCGACCTGTTCCGTCTCACCTACGCCTCTGAAACCCTGAAAGACCAGGGCTGGGACAATTATGTGCTGGATGCGAAAGAGTGGAAGTCCGGCGTCGTGCCGACACCGTCACAGCATAACGGGTTCTATGTCGAAAAAACGGCACTGAATGCCGCCTTTGCCCAGGACGGTCGCCATCTGCACCCCGTCACGTTTCGGGTGGTCGGTGACGCCGACCGGTTTATGCATGTGATGGCCGAGTACGGACTGTGTACGCGGCGGCAGGGCAGCACGTCAGCCTGCCACACCATCGCGCTTGAACCGGCGTAACACCACGACCGACACGGTTCAAATATTCCGCAAACAGCGCCTCGCCACTCACAACTAGGACGTTATCCACAAATTTGGGGGATAACCTGTGCGCATCATCGGTAAAAATATTCACCTCAAAATGTGGGGCTTGTGCCCACTTCGCGGTTGACCTCACCATAGTTCCTTGCCATTCCTCGTCGGTTTTATATTGTACTGTTTATATGTACAGTGTAATTATAATAACACGTTTCGTTTCCGACCAGAGAAGAACGCCCGATGAGCAATGTATCACGACCCCGCATACCACAGGACGTGGCCAAGTCGCGCTAAAGTACTGTAAAGCGCCATTACCGCCACCGAGAAGGCGTTCAGCAAAGTTGCTAATGCACAAGGGCAACAATCCTAACCGGTTCGCTCGGCCTCGACCTTGTGATCGGTAGGGATCTTCCGGTCGCCGTATCACCAAAATTGGGTTCCGGCGTAAAACCTCTTCCTGTTTGATTATTCCATTCGCCACAGATCCGGGTCGTTCGGCATGCCGTTTCTCGCCACGAGCGCCGCGCCCGCCGGCGCGGTGCCGTCACTGACACGGCGGACCTGTGTTGGCGCCTGTGCCAGGCAATAGCGTAGGCGCTGCAGCACCGCTTCTATCACGTGGTCGTCTGCCTCACGAAGCAGCACCTGCTGCCAGCGCGTGGCGGCACGCCGCCACAGCCCCTGCGACTCCAGGCGAAGAGCCGTTTTATCAGCAGGCAAAGCAACATAAGGCGAAGTGTTACCACGACAATAATACTGCGCACCCATAGAATCTCTCCTTATCGAGGGTTATGCCAAAACCGCCAACATTTTCGGCTAGAGGTTTTACACTAAGGATACTGTGGTCAATTTGATTATATTATGGTTAAAAGCACCAAGCAGTTCATGCTTAGCTATCAAAAAAGCTGCTATAGCGTGTGTTTGAGTATTTGGCACATTTTTTGTATAACATTTATGCTGGCGAAATAAAGCTGGTTAAATATTCCGAGTCATAACCGTTATGGAGAACATCATGTTTGGGAAAGCTGAAGATAAAGTAAAAGAAGTTGCTGGCGAAGCGCAGGAAAAATACGGTGAACTGACCGACGATTACGGGCACCAGGTAAAAGGAGCGGCCCGTAAAGTCGCGGCACAGGGGAGTCAGGCAGCTCAGGAGGCTGCTGAAGTCGTACGTAATAATGTGGAAAACAATCCATTTGCGGCGATCTCCATCGCTGCGGGCATTGGCTTACTGATTGGTCTGCTCATTGGCCGTAAATAAGATAAACGCGGGCGCAAAGCCCGCTTTTTCTGATAGCGGGCGCTTTGCTATAATTTAAAGGAGTTAAAAATGAATATATTAAATATGGTTATCCTTTCTGCAACATTGGTATCAACAGGCGCTCTGGCCGAATCTATCAATGCTGAACATTTAAAAAACAAAGCAGGGCAGAAGGCTGAGCAGGCCACCAATCGTGCTGAAGAAACGACTCACAAGGCAAAAAACCGGCTTGAGGAGAAACAACTTCAGGCTGAAAACCGGCTCAAAAACGGCGGAGAAGCAACCGCGACAGATAAGGTAAAGGAAAACTCACAGAAAGCCTGGAACCGGACCAAGGAAACCACAGAGAAAGGCTGGAATAAAACAAAAGAAACCGCTCAAAAGGCGGGTGACGCGGTAAGCGAAAAAGTAGGCCATTAACTCGATTCCCCGGCCTGTCCGGGGATACCGGATTAAACTTCGCGTTAACCTCTCTGGGCTGCGATTTAAAAAACACGGCAGAGCCATTGCTCGCCGGTAAGTGATGAAGCACAGTGGCAAAGAAGCCCTGTCGGACAAAACAGAAGGACGCCGTTATGAGAAAAATGAATGATCCGCAGCGGGGCCCCTCCCGTGGCCTGATAGACACTATTCGCCGCGTATTTACCGCCCTTACCGGAACGCTGCATACCCGCCTGGAGCTTGTAGCCGTTGAGCTGGAAGAAGAGAAAAGCCGCATTACCCATCTCCTGATAATGGTGGGGCTGACCCTTCTTTTCACTGCGTTTGGTATTATATCCCTTCTGGTGTTTATTCTGTTGTTAGCCTCACCGGAACATCGCCTCATGGTACTAGGGGGGGGTTCCGCTGTGTTTATTGTTCTCGCATTAGCTTCGAGCATTTTCATCAGACAAATAATATCCCGTAGCAGTATATTGCCAGAGACCCGCAGACAACTCAGTAAGGATTTGAGCATTCTTAAGGGGGATGAAGCATGAATGTCAGGGAACTCAGGGAAAACCGTAAACAACAACTGTTGCAACAAATAGCACAACAGCGACAGACATTGAGCCTGTTAAAGAGTGATTGGCTAAGACTGTCGGAACCCGTTGATCGCGGCTGGCAGGCATTATACCGTTGCCGGGCTTTTATCGTTCCCGGTATCGGGATAGCCGCCCTGTATGCGCTCAAATCTAAACCACGTCGTCTGATCATATGGCCACGCAGAGCTGTGGCCGCATGGGGGGCAATGAAATTTATTCGTCAACGGATCCGCCTGTTCAGATAACAAGACAAGAGGCTGGTTTAGGTTTTCGCGCTCCATGATTGAACCACCGCCCCTAGTCTGTTTCAGCCTTCGAAAAATCCGGGGTTCCCATGTAGAACCCCCTTATTATCGCCTTCAGCCAGCTGCCTACGCTTTCGCATTATTTGCCAAACGCCCGTTCACGAGTTTCCAACTCCTTATCGCTGGCCAGTAACCCGTCAACTGAGACATCCCTGTCTTTCCAGGCCAACAATGACCTGATGTCGTCAGAGCGTCGTTGACGATGTGCTTTAAGCATGTTGCGCCGCCGGGCGTTGTCGGCCATTGCCTTGCGCGCCAGTTCGCCGCGCGCCTTCAACATGGCCAGGTACAGCCGGTATTCCTGTTTATCCATGGCATGATTTCCTTATTGGGGATGGATGGGTCGTGCCAATTTGATATTGGGGGTAGTCGTCTCACCCGGGGCGTATTGACGTTTAGGATGAGATCGACTTTCCAGAGTTTGCACGAACCATATTAACCTCATCATTTTTCAATTACAGCAGGATCTGAGCTATATCCAGAAGCCTTTTCAGCATCCCTTACCTGCTCCCGCAAAGATTTATTAGGGGTTTCAGGGCAACCTACAAGACTGAACGTAAAAATAAACATCAGCGTAAATCGTAAAATTGCCAGGCTGTATTTATCCACCATGCTTTCCTTAATTGATTAAAAGCATAAAACACGCTCCAAACCTATTCCATTAAAATAAATCACATCTTTTTATATGAAAAGCACCACTATCAAACACAAGTGGTTTCTTAGACTGCATCTTGATTGTTGGGTGGTAGGTGTAACATTATAATAACTATAGATACCAATTAGTTCTGTTGATTAATGAAGACCCTTGTGACAAGGGTCTTCATTTAAAATAACACTGTTACTTAACTAGTTGATTCTTACTTCTATCCTCTTAACTTCATTATGGGATCTCTGAAATTTCTTTCACTTCAGACTGGTTAATTTGCTGTTTGACGCCATTAGCATCGGTGTAGCCTACCAAGCCTGCGCTGGTTTGGGCCGGTTTAACTTTACTGACTATAGTACGGCCGTCATGTGTATAGATGGCATAACTTGAACGTGTGCATCCCGATAGGGCCATGATGGAAAAAATGACGGTCGCAGCGTACATTAGCGATTTTCTCATAAGTCTCTCCTTAACTGCACGAACATAGCTAAAATTGCACTCAATCTGATTAGGTCTCTTGGTAACGCTAAACCAGCCTCAGCTTCGAATATGACGGGCATTCGTCTTTACGCCCCACAATCCGGCCAACGCACTGATGATTGCACCAAGAAGCAAGGCAAAGAATGACCACAGAGCCGCACGCGCCAATGCATCTGCAGCCGCAGCAGCCTGCTCACGGGCTTCCTGTTTAAGCTCGGCATACTTTTGCTTCGCCTCATTAATTTTCGCTTCAGCTTCATCGAGACGTTGCTTAACGATTTGAGCTGTTTTTTCTTTAGTATCGATCAAGTTAGTGACTGTTTTATCAACCTCTGCAGGAGTCATGTCGGTGTTTTCACTCAGCGCTTTTTTCAATGAGTCCTGGTTGACATCCTGAGTAATTGCATCCGCACGCTTTTTCAGCTTACTAATCAGTTTCTGTATGATAGCGTCATTGCTATCAGGCTGGTTGAAGAAAGCCTTAATCGCATCACTCAAATCCGCTTTAGCACCATCAAGCTGCTGCTGCATAAATTCTGGCTGCAACGAAGGTATATCGCTCTTTTTCAATGCTGCTACCACATCCGATTTTAGGTTTTCCGGCTCAAGTTTTGTGTCGATGTCCAGCTGGTCAAAGAGATTTTTTCCCACATTTGCCACTCCGGAAGCACCGTTTCCAAGCGCAGAGCCTGCACCTGAAAGCAGGCTACCTGAGGTAGAAGCTATGGCGCCGAGCGCATTACCAGTCATCTTAACGGCTGAGCCAACCAACAAGGTTCCCAGAACTGCAGCAACAATGAGCGCTGTAGCCCACACCAGGAAGCCATGAATGAGACCATCATTTGCTGCCAGACGACCGGCGACGAAAGCGCCGATGGCAAGACTGACAATAATCGAGATTGCAGACCAGACGGCAACGGTGGTTCCCGCTCCATTTACCGGATCGTCTGAAGCCGGGTCAACAATGGAAAGCCCAAGACTTGTACCCAGCGTTGACAACAGTAATGACACGGCCAATACAGTGATCACACCGCCTATTACGCTACCCCATGATATTTTTTTTTCAACAACCATCCCATTTTCCATTTTCATTTACGATCCTTTTCATGTTGTTAACATTGTGTTAAGTTTGCTGAAAGAGATGCCACAGTCTCAATCGAGCAATAACAAACATAGCAATAATAATCAGTTATGCCAAATCTACGGAGGAAAATTATTACTTTAAATGCTATAACAATGAATAGTACTTAAAGAGAGAATTTAACCTCGCCGTTATTTAATATAAAACTTAATTTTCCATTCCAAAATTCCGCAAGAAAAACCGCGTGAGGATCTATACCAGCGTCCTTTAATTTACAGGCAAGCCATGCTTCATCTTTCTCTATCGAACTGAGTTCAGCAATCCTGGCCTTACCATCTTTCATTACGATAACTGAAGGCATCTTGGCGCCATCGCATACAACCGTTATTTGACCATTTGGCTCTATCTGCGCATAAGTGACTTCCTGGAAGGATGGGATCCCTTGCGCATGAAGTTGAGAGGAGACATTCAATATATCAATTTTATTTCTTTTACTCGAAATGGCATCAATAAGAAAGCGACCCTCTTTGATGATCGGTATTGGCTGACCTATAGTAACAGTGCGAAAAAAGTGTATGCGCTTACTTAATGCATTCAATAACGAGATGAGAAATACGCCGATAAAGAGTACCAGTACATATTGATGCATAGGTATTGAATCGCTATAGATCACACCACCAATAATTCCACCCAGCACGAAATTGCCGATGAAGTCTACGGGGGTCATCTGGGAAAGCTGAGTTTTACCCGATAGATTTAGATGAGTAATTACAATAACAAAACCTATCATAAACTTAACAAGTGTATAACCATAGTATTCCATAACGACAATCCTGTTGATCCTCATTGGTAGGGCTCCCTTAAATGAGAGCCCAAGTTAGTACTACTTTAGCCAGCAATTTCCTGTGCTACGCTTTCTCTGGACCAAATACGATGTCCTTTCATAGCATTACAAAATGCCTCAGCCAAATCCGCAGCCTTATCCCCCACGATAATACCTTCATCTGGTTTGGGCAACGGCAATGCATCATATAGCTTAAACGCTTTGCCTTGCAGCCCTATCGCTTTCAGATGTTTAAATGCTTGGATCACGTAATGTTTGGCGTTGCCGTTTTTCATCAAGGAGTCAATGCTGCCTTCTCCTTCCGGTATGATAACGGCATCCACCATCACAGATGGATTGCCTTCTATGGTACCGTCGACCTCTATTTCATTACCTTGCAGAGAAGTTATTCTACCTAAGTGCGGAGCAAAAACCTTTCCATGAATACCATGTTTTTTAAGGGTTTTCATAATATTATCAATAGATTCCCCACAAACACCATCGGCAGCAAGAATAGCCACTTGGCGTGATTTGAGTATCTGATGATGCCCATCGTACATACTTAATGAACGATCTTTAGATATCCCGTTGACGGGGCCAGGTAATGGATGCTTCAATTGTTCTTGGCTCAATCTTATCCCAAGATTATCTGCGACAGATTGGGCCAACTGGTGATCAATATAGGTAAGCTGATCAACCACACGTTCACGTATCCAAGGGCGCATAACCTTACCCAATTCGAAACTGAACCCTCCGACAATATGATTTTGTTCCACTTTGGTTTGGCTTAGCCAAAATAGACGTGGCTGAGAATAGAAGTCAACAAAAGTGCTACTCCTTCTGCGGGTCTTTTCACCATTTATTGGTTGCGGGTAGGTTGCAAACCCGCCCTTTGCCGGGGGGGTTTCTCTTGGCCAATTGTTATTTATAGAGTTAGGCTCGTAATTGGCTGTTCCAGAAATGCTCATACGATGCATCCCATCACGCTGATGGTTGTGGAAAGGACAAATTGGTTTATTAATAGGAAGTTCGTGGAAATTTACTCCTCCCAATCGGCTGATTTGGGTATCAATGTAAGAGAAGAGTCGCCCCTGAAGTAGTGGGTCATCAGAGAAGTCTATACCTGGAACGATGTTACCAGGACAGAATGCTACCTGTTCGGTTTCACTAAAGTAATTGTCCGGATTGCGATTCAATACCATTTTTCCAACGAGATGAACGGGAACCAAAGACTCTGGGATCAACTTAGTTGGATCAAGTATATCAAAATCGAATTTATATTCATCTTCCTCTGGAATTATCTGCAACCCGAGTTCATATTCAGGATAGTCACCCGCTTCAATGGACTCCCACAACTCACGGCGATGAAAATCTGGATCGCGGCCTGTCAGCAATTGAGCTTCATCCCATATTAGAGAGGAGACGCCGTATACAGGCTTCCAATGGAAACGTATAAAGTGGCATTGGCCTTCAGCATTGATCATTTTATAGGTATGGATGCCGAATCCCTCCATCATACGGTAGCTACGGGGAATGCCGCGATCTGACATTGCCCACATAACATTATGCAGTGTCTCTGGCTGCAGTGAGATATAATCCCAAAAAGTATCATGCGCGCTTTGACCCTGCGGTATTTCATTATGAGGCTCTGGCTTCACCGCATGGACAAAGTCCGGGAACTTAATCGCATCCTGAATGAAAAATACGGGCGTATTATTACCTACGAGATCAAAATTGCCTTCTTTAGTATAGAATTTTGTTGCCCAGCCTCGAATATCTCTTACCGTATCAGCAGAGCCTCGGGAGCCCTGGACGGTAGAAAAACGCACAAAGACAGGTGTTTTAACACTGGGATCCTGAAGGAATTCGGCAGTGGTATAGGAGGCTAGCGATTCATAGACCTGAAAATAACCATGTGCACCCGCACCTCGTGCGTGGACTACCCTTTCGGGAATGCGCTCATGATCAAAATGTGTGATCTTTTCTCGCAGAATAAAGTCTTCAAGCAAGGTTGAACCGCGAGTTCCTGACTTTAGTGAATTCTGATTATCGGAAATCTTCACGCCCTGATTCGTGCGCAGCGACTCTCCCTGAGGATCAGACCGAAATTTATCTAACTGTTTGAGCTTCTCGTTTCTATTCTTAGGTGTCTTATCAGAACCCGGCATCATGGGTTCCGCTCCCGGGGGACTTATACTCGTAAGGGGTTTAATTACCTTCTCGACGGGTGCAGTATCTTCATAGTGTGGTTCAACTGTAGAGATTGTCTTATCATTACTTCCGTTAGAAGTAAAATCAGTTTTGTTTTTCTTCATCACAAAAACCTCCATTCAAATAAAAACAATTAGTTAGGATAAGCCAAGCATTAACCACACCTACAGCATAGTTAATACATTATGGACTTGGTAGTTTTTTACGCATCATACAACGCAACGAAAGCAAAAAATTAACGTAAAATTAACATTAATTTAAAAGGTTTTATTTTTAAATATTCTACGGAGGTTATGGTCAGAGCTTAAGGTTTCAGAAATAAGGTGGCGTTACGCAAAAATGCCGCATCATATATTCCATAAATCGAGATCTATTGACTTAAGTAAAAATTGCAGGCAGGTAAAGAGAGGCTTTTAGAAGATTGGCGTAGCAGGCGCGCATATCAGTTATAACCTTAATGGCCAACCGATTGAATTGTTAGTATCAAAAGTATCGAACCATATATTGGTGCTAAATAGTGAGCTGCTGACCGAATGTGCGGCAACTGCCCCATGAAAAAAAATCCTTCGCCCCATGATGCCACTTTCCGGCAATTTCTGACGCAACCTGAGATACCCCGCGACTTCATGGACATCCATCTGCCGGCCATAAATCGCTGCCACTGGTCATCCCGGTACTTTCTATACCGGCAAATGCAGCCCATACCCGTACCCGACCAACTGGCTGCGGGAGTTTGATGATCCGACGCTGGCCGGGAAACTGTACACCGGCGATTTTCCGCTGGTTGATGTGACGGTCATTCCCGACGAAGAGATTATGGGCCACCGCAGCATGTCCGCCCTGACCCTGCGGCAGAAACATATCCGTCAGCGCGATCTGCGCCAGCATCTTGACTACCTCTTTCGCTCCTGCAGCGGCAAGCTGGCCGCTCAGTCCGTCCTGTTCCGGCTCACCTACGCCTCTGAAACCCTGAAAGACCAGGGCTGGGACAATTATCTGCTGGACGCGAAAGAGTGGAAGTCCGGCGTCGTGCCGGTACCGTCACAGCATAACGGATTCTACGTCGTAAAAGCGGCGCTGAATACCGCTTTTGCCCAGGACGGTCCCATATCCGCCCCCGGTGCCGCGCCACTCACAATCAGGACGTTATCCACAAATTTGGGGGATAACCTGTGCGCATCGTCGGTAAAAATATTCACCTCAAAATGAGGGGCTTGTGCCCGTCGCGCGGTTGACCTCGCCATCATCCCTTGTCTTTCCTCGTCGGTTTTATATTATACTGGTTATGCATACAGTATTATTATAATAACGCATTCGATTTCCGACCAGAGGAGAACATAAAATGAGCAACGCATCACGCACTCGCACACCGCAGGACACGGCCGGCACGCAGGAAAGTCGCGCCAAAGCGCTGCAAAGCGCCATCACCGCCATCGAGAAAGCGTTCGGCAAGGGCGCCATCATGCGCCTGGGCGATAATCACGGCATGGCCGTCGAACGTATCCCGACCGGCTCGCTCGGTCTCGACATCGCGCTCGGTGGCGGCCTGCCGGTCGGCCGCATCACCGAAATCTACGGCCCCGAGTCGTCCGGCAAGACCACCGTCGCCCTGTCGGTCATTGCCTGTGCCCAGCGCGCCGGGCTGCAGTGCGCTTTTATCGATGCCGAGCACGCGCTCGATCCGCGTTACGCGCAGCAGCTGGGCGTCGATATCGGCGAACTCCTCATCTCCCAGCCCGACACCGGCGAGCAGGCGCTGGAAATCTGTGACGCGCTGGTGCGCTCCGGCGCCGTCGGCGTGGTGGTGGTCGATTCCGTCGCCGCCCTGGTGCCGAAAAACGAGCTGGAAGGCGAGATCGGCGACGCCCAGATGGGTCTCCAGGCCCGCATGATGAGCCAGGCGATGCGCAAGCTGAAGGGCAGCATCAACACCACCCGCACGGTGGTGATCTTCATCAACCAGTTGCGCATGAAGATCGGCGTGATGTTCGGCAACCCTGAAACCACCGCCGGCGGCAACGCCCTCAAGTTCTATGCCTCGGTGCGTCTCGACGTGCGCGGCGCCGGCAACGTCAAGGAAGGGGAGACCATCATCGGGCGGGATACCAAGGTGAAGGTGGTCAAGAACAAGGTCTCGCCGCCGTTCCGCCAGGCGCAGTTCCGGCTGCTGTTCGGCGTCGGCATCTTCCGCGAGGGCGAAGTGCTGGATCTGGCCGTCGACGCCAAATATATCCTCAAGACCGGCGCCTGGTACGAGTATCAGGGGGAGAAAATCGGGCAGGGGCGCGAGAAGGCCGCCGGCTGGCTGCGCGACCGTCCCGACGTGGTGGCCACATTGACCACGCAGCTGCGCACGCACTACCTGCAGGCGGCGCAGCCGGCCGCGGCTTCAGCCGACGCGGACACGCCCCCAGATGACGATGCCTGGCAGAGCGTGCCGGAGGCCGTGTGATGCCGGTTCGCCTCTATGACGCCGGCGTGCCCTGCGGGTTTCCGTCGCCGGCGCAGGACTACCTCGAGCAGCGCCTGTCGCTGGACGACATCTGCATCCGTCACCCGGAGAGCACCTACCTGGTGCGCGCCGAGGGGCAGTCGATGCAGGACGCCGGTATCCTCGACGGCGACCTGCTGGTCGTGGAGTGTTTCTACCGGGCGCAGCACGGCGACATCGTCATCGCCACCGTCGACGGCGAGTTCACCTGCAAGCGCCTGCAGCTGCTGCCCCGGCCGATGCTGTTGCCGGCCAATCCGGCCTTTGCGCCCATCCCCCTCGGTGACGACATCGAGACCGTGATCTTCGGCGTGGTGCGCCACGCCATTCACACGCTGTAATCCGGCCCGGTTATCGCCACCTGCACATTCCGCAAAGCCCGGAGACCCCGCCATGTTTGCCCTGGTTGACGTCAACAGTTTCTACGCCTCCTGCGAAACCGTCTTTCGCCCCGATCTGCGCGGCCGGCCGGTGGTGGTGCTGTCCAATAATGACGGCTGCGTCGTCGCGCGCAGCCGCGAGGCGAAAGCCTGCGGCATCAAGATGGGGGAGCCCTGGTTCAAAATCGCCCGGGACGCCGAGCGGCAGGGCGTAGTGGCGTTTTCGTCGAATTATGCCTACTACGCCGACATGTCGCATCGGGTGATGGCCATCCTTGGCCATCTGACGCCGCGACTGGAAGTATATTCAATCGATGAATGTTTCTGCGATCTGACCGGTATCCCGGCCGCGCAGCTGGAATCGCTCGGTCGGCGGCTGCGTGAAGAGGTGCGGCGCCGCACCCACCTGACGGTCGGCGTCGGGATCGCGCCGACCAAGACGCTGGCCAAACTGGCCAACTACGCCGCCAAGACCTGGCACAAGACCGGCGGTGTGGTCGACCTGAGCGCGCCGGCGCGTCAGCGTCGCCTGATGGCGCACGTGCCGGTAGAGGAAGTGTGGGGCGTTGGCCGGCGGATTGCCCGCCGGCTGGCAACGATGGGCATAACCACTGCGCTGCAGCTGGCCGACATGCCGGCGGCCGCGGCGCGCCGTCAGTTCTCGGTGGTACTCGAGCGCACGGTGCGCGAGCTCAACGGCATCGCCTGCCTGGGCCTGGAGGAATTTGCGGCGCCGAAGGAGCAAATCGTCTGCTCTCGCTCGTTCGGCGACAAGCCCACCGAGCTGGACAGCGTCAGCCAGGCGGTCTGCGCACATGCCGAGCGCGCGGCACAAAAGCTGCGTGGCGAGCGGCAGTTCTGCCGGCACATCTCGGTGTTCGTGGCCACCAGTCCGTTCGCCGCCGGCGAGACCTATTACGGCAACCAGGCCACCACAAGACTGGCGACGCCCACCCAGGACAGTCGTGACATCATTCAGGCCGCCCAGCGGGCACTCGAACGGATCTTCATCGCCGGCCACCGCTATCACCGCTGCGGCGTGATGCTGGGCGATTTCACCAGCGAACGCGTGGCGCAGTTCGGCCTGTTTGACGACGCACCACCGCGCAAAAACAGCGATCGGCTGATGCAGCTGCTCGACAGCCTCAATCAGGACGGCAGGGCGCCGGTGTGGTTTGCCGGGCAGGGTATTCCCGATCGCGCCGATGGCTGGAAGATGAAACGGCAGCGGCTGTCGCCGGCCTGGACCACGCGGCTGAACGATGTGCCTGTCGTGCAACTGAAATAACGCGCGATTTCACTGCAACACGTAGTTGGGGTTCCGGCGTGCAACCCCTAGTTCAATGAGAAAAACGTGAAAAGCTGTTAATGATATTGATTATCACTTTCATTGGAATACTCCCCCTGTAATGCTACCATCATAGGGTCATATCACTTTGAAAAGGACAAGCCGGATGCAAACAAGAGCTGTGTTGGCAACTTAAAAACACTACCGTTTACAGTGTGAAAGGAATGGCCACTGCAACCAATGCGCTCAAAAGTTGGACTAGACATGGGTTGAGTGTTATCGATGGTGGTCTAAATAATTATTAGCATGACATCGTGGATTGAAAATATGCTTAAATTTATATTAATTACTGCTCTTTGCGTCACTTCAGTAGGGTGTGTGGATAGTAAAAAAAATAAACTTGTATATGAAAGCAATAATCTTCAATTTATCTTGGATAAAAAGTGTATCGAGGAAATATCACCAATTAAAAAAAGCGCGGAAAATGGCTATGCATTAGCCATAAAATTAAAAAATGATATAGCATGTGCAAATAAACTCAATGTGCTTATTTCTAAAAGTGTTGGCAGAGATTTATTCATTTACTACAATTCAAATTTAGTTATGAAATCTCATGTGGCCAGCAGCCTAAAGACTGAGAATGGATACAGGCAAATGATCCCAAACAAAGAAATCCTTGATGATATTTTGTCGTCATATAATAAGCCATGACTACCTATCAAGTGCTTGAGCCACCAAATTAAGGTGGCTCCGCTCAACTGAAGCGTTATTTATCAGGGAATTCAAAGGTAACAGTCACAGGGCTTGAGTGTGATTTTACCCTGATGTATGTATTTCCGATCCCTGTGGCTTTGATTGTATATGAACCGGGCCCCATTGTGTTAATGGTTTTCATTCCATTAGCTTCTGGGTATTTTATCTCCACATCAAAAGAAGACTCCATATTCGACGAAGGATTAAAACTGACGGTATACACATTAGGGGAGGTTTCGTTAGCAAAGGAATTTAATAACTCAATCCACTCACTCCATACACCAGGCGTAGCGATGGCGCGTTTATGTTGAATTGGACCGGTATAAGGCACGGTACAAACACCATTGTTTCTTGCATCGCGGGCCTTTTGTAGTCCTTTCATCACTTCCGCTTTGTGTATTTTCCGAAGTTGTGCAAACTTTGTTCTATAAACTTTTTTGGCTTCTTCCACGTTCCCACTTTTCAGGGAATTGATGAGATTTTGGTAGTCTCTGTTATTTTTAATATAGGGACAGTTCTTTTCCCCACAAATGATACAGATATTATTTTCGAGTGCTTCTTTTACTTCTTCAGGAAACCAGTCAGATATCGAGCCGGGATTTAATTTCAGGTCGTTCCATTCCCATGCATTGGTTACATGGCTCCAACTGGTATTGGCTTCGGGCGGCTTACCGCCGTTACAGTTGAAGCCGTCATAGGTTACTTTGTTGTTATGTGGGGTTCCACTCATAACGTATCTCCTCTTTGCGATTAAATAGGCAGCGCATACAACTGTATGCACAACCAGTAATTTACCCAGTCGATACCGTTACAGCGATTAGCCCGTGTTGTTCCATAGTCCTCACAACATCGCCCCTGTATGCGCTTCAGCGCATGGAGGCGACAGCCGCGCGGTAAGAGAACACCATTTGGTCAGGGTCGCCGGAGACGCGGCGAAGCCGCCCTGCTTTGATAGATTTCACCTATCCAGCCCCTCGCCCTGAAAAGCTAAATCGACTGAAAGCGTTGTATATCTTTCATTGCGCCGTCGGAGTGGTCACGGCAAGGCGTAGCCGCAGTCGGGGCGTATCTCCGCGTTAGCGGGCCGTGAGGGCCGCTTACGGGCGTGTATGCAGAACGTTCAGCAACGCATCTGAAAGCGACTCAGTTTCTAGTTACAACATCCATCATTAAAAGCGACTCTGTTCCGGCCCTTTGGGCCGGGGCGGGGCCGCTTTTCAGCGGTGGTGAGGAGGTTTGTGGGGCTAAGGTTGGCTAATTTCATTGGTTGGGAAATTTCGGCGGTTCCGGCTTGGGTGCAGGTTCTTTTGCCTGCAGTCGTGACTGCAGGTGCTACATCAGGTTTTTGTTAAGAGAGGCATGGAACTGAGTAAGGCTCTGTTTTTTGCCCGAACAAAGTGAGGGAGGTACTCAACAGCAACGGCGAAAGCCGGTGCGCTGAGTGACTCCCTTTATTTAAAGGGCTTAGTTTGTTCAGAAACAACCTTCGAAATTAAGCATCTCTCCGAGTGATATTTCGAAGTTAATACTGCCTACGAAGTTAATGTCGAAGTTAAGGGTTTATTCGTTGCCGATCGATGTTAGCAACGCCCCGGATCGCCGTCGGCGGCCGTGAAAATCACGCCGACATCAGCCGAAACACTCCGGCCGAATGGCCAACCTGGCATCAGCGGCGAGAAACAAGCAGCACAAAACCCCCGCGGGTCAGGCAGGGTAACAATTCTGTATGTCGGAAGAAGTTAGGCTGAGATGACGCCGGCGCGCTCCAGCAGCAGCCGGTAGAACGCCTCCGGATCGCTGTTCAGCAGTCCGGGCTGTTCACGTTTGAGCGTATTCTCCAGCTCCATCGCCTTCAGCGGCGAGCGGCCCATCGTCCACTGCACCCAGGCCTGGTAGAAGCCATTCTGCTGGCGACGCTTGGCGCTGGCCAGCCGTTTAATATTGTCGGCGGTATCGTCCAGCAGGGTGTCGAGGCGATGTTCGTTCTGCTGGCGCTTGGCCAGTTCGTCCTCGATAACGGTTTCGGCATCTTTCTTGAGATTCTGCAGATCGGGACTCACCACCCAACGCTTGATTTGCTTCAGGCGGTTTTTTAGCGAGTGCTTGCGTTCGATGTCGATCCCCAGATGCGTAATGCGCACCAGGTGACGTTCGTATTTCTTGCGCAGGCTTTCCGTCAGCCCGTTCTTGATAGCCCACAGACGGTACTGATCCAGCCACAGGCGAATTTCGTGAACATGGATACCTCGACTGGTGAAGAATTTCTCCGTCAGCCAGATGCGCAGTGGCTTGTTCTGACCGGTGTCAGTATCCTGCCCGCGCGACACGATGAGGTAGTCCAGCTGCTCGAGCACCGACAGCGCATGCAGCGCCACGTCATACGCCTTGCGGCCGCTTTCGTATACGTGCAGCACCCCCATCGCTTTGGCCACGTCCTCGAACGGCAGCATGATCTCAAACGGGTAGTCGCTGTCCGGGTTGTAGTCGCAGTTGGCGCCCAGCACCATCGAGAGCACCGTCAGCGCTTCACGGCTCTCCGACCGCGCGGCAATGCGCATCGGTTTGGGACGGTAGTCCGGGTTATTGCGTTGGGTATAGGGGATATAGCCCTGCCGGCGCAGACCGATCAGGTCATCATTACGCCGCCAGTCGTGACTGCTCATGCGCGCCACCACCTTGCTAGCCATGCCTTTCGGCACACGACAGCACAGATTGGGCGTATAGCGACGATGAATTTTTTGTTGCCCGCGCCGAAGCGCATTAGCTTCGCCCCGCCGGGAGCTACGGGATTCATTGATGTGGTGCTCAACATTCGCAAATTGGCTATTCAAATAGCCCTTCGCTTATGTTGCGCAGAAGGAGTTGAATTTTTTTTGGCACAATTCTATACTCCCTGCATAGAGCAACGCTTCTATACAGTTTTAAGTGGGCCCCGGTAATCTTCTCAGTCGCCAAACTAGTCGAAGATTATCGGGGTTTTTGCTTTCTTGGATTCAGCTCAAACAGCCTCAGAACCCATTCCTTGCCACCTTTCGGCGTGGCCAACCAAAAAATTCTTCAAACGATCAGTAATCTAGCACCAGAGCAAAAACCTAGCAAGAAAGTAAACCATTTACTTTTCCGCAAGCCGTCTATTTGCTTCGCGCTCAATCAGCATCTCAATCATTTGTCCTTGAGTTAGCCCCTCATCTGAACAAAATTCAATCAGTTGTTCTTTTAAAGGATTTCGGACAAAAACATTAATCTCTTTATGCGTTGCACGTTTCCGAGCTATCGATGCCAACTGCTTCTCAGAAGCAGTCATAGCATTACCCTTTCTGTACTGACGCTTAGTTTTCGATGAGGAAGTAACTGCGTTTACGGACTGTGACATTTCTGCCTCCCCAAGGATCTGAAAAGGATCGTTTGGCAAAGCGTACTACAGAATCCGTAACTTAGCAGCATAAAAAGCATTTTTCAGTCCCGTTGGCGCGGGATGATAGATAAAAATGCAGGAAGAGCGGACGACCAGAACCCAGGGGTTCAAGCCGTCATAGAGTTACAGAAAGGCAGTACCTTTCTGTGCATGGGATTTGGGGAGTAACGGAACAGTAAACACCGTTAAGCGGTCATTTTAACTAGCCAAAAATTATCCAGCCAATTTACATCGCCGATTGCCATTTTCAGCCACCTCTTTTACGAAAGCCAAATTACCTATACTCATCTTTGCCGCTTGCAGAGCAAAAGACACCGTTGATCTCAACAGATTGATTTACCTGTTATTGACCTCTCAATTGAACCGCTTGACCGTCTTTTTGGTTCCACTACTCCCCAAACCCCGTGGTGGCCGGCGCTCATTTGCCGAACGCCCGTTCGCGGGTGTCCAGCTCATCATCGCTGGCCAGCAGCCAACTGACACATCCCTGTCTTTCCAGGCCAACAATGACCTGATGTCGTCTGAACGTCGTTGACGATGCGCCTTGATCAGGTTACGCCGCCGGGCGTTGTCGGCCATTGCCTTGCGTGCCAGGTCGCCGCGCGCCTTCAACATGGCAGGTACAGCCGGTATTCCTGTTTATCCATGGCATGATTTCCTTTTGGGGATGGATGGGGCGTGCCAATTTTATATTGGGACGACTCAGTCATCGGACAACCGGCGGGCGTCAGCGCCTCGACCTGGTTCATCACGCTGTGGCATCACCAGGTTGAGCACGCCGATATCGGCTATCACGGCCCGCACCAGCGCCCAGCATTTGATAAATGCCAGCACGTTGAGCAGCGGAAAAAGCCAGTAGCTGCTGCGCACCAGGGCAATTCCCACCGACGGCGGAAAAATCACCGCAATCACCGTGAGGCAGGCCATCAGCGCATTGAGGTGGCCACTGCGCTCAAACACCCGCTGCGTCTGGTGGCGCCCTGGGGCCGACAACGTCATTTGCGAACTCAGTCTGACCAGCGTCGGGTGCAGCAGGGCCGTCACCGGCAACAGCCCGGGGTGTTTCACCAGGTCAAGCAGTGCACGCTCTTCCTTGTCGTTGACGTGATGGTGGCTGGCAAAGCGGTAAACGACATCACGCGCGGCGCGGTCGTACTGGTCGCCCTGTCGCAGCTCATCCACTGTTACGGTCACGTTACTGCCGCGTACCCAGCGTAACAGCGCCGCGTTCTGCGGCTGGATGGCCGGCAGGAAGGACACCGCCACAAATACGCTCACCCCCACGGTCAAAAAGCCGATAATAGTTTCCAGCATCTTTTCCCTCCTTTGATTGATTTCACGGCCTGCGCTGCAGGCGCTGCGTGTATTGCGCATGCGACAGCAGCGTCCAGCAACTTCCCTCGTCATCGCTCAGCAGCCGCCAGCCCTGACCTACATCCAGCTTGAGCAGCTCCCGCCGCGGCTTTAACCGCACCGCCTTGCGAAGTCCCGCCACCCAGTCGCGCCAGGCAACTTCCGCGCGCCGGCGCACGCGCACATCAAAGCCGGCCGGCAGCCGCAGTCGGCACCGCCGGCCATCGGCTCGCCGGGCCGTTACGCACTCCATGACACTCCCGCCGATAACGCCCAGAGCAGCGCCAAATGGGCAACGTAGGCCACAGGAAAGAACTGGCGCGGCAGCAGCCGTCTTTCGCGCAGGGTGCCGAGCGGCCGCAGTGCGATGGAGACCAGCAGCACAATCGCCGACACCAGCAACCCGGCTACCATCGGAATAGTGCCGCCACCCAGGTTCAGCAGCAAGACACACGCACACCAGGTCAGGACAACGACCGGGCGATACTCGGTGAGCCACCCCTGCCGGCGAGCTTCGTCCGCCGGGGCATAACACTGGTAGCTTGCCGCCATCACAAACACCCCGGCCCAGCCAAAGGTTCCGGCGGCGAAGTGGTTGACCCAGATTGCCAGCAAGGCACCACCCAGAGCCATCCACCCGAGGCCGCCTTTTGCATGGAACCGCTCGAACAGGCACAGATACTGCGTCATCACGGCAAACAGAAACAGGATATTCATGTCATCCAGCACGCCGCCGTCCGGCGCCACCGCCTGCCAGTAGACCGGCTGGGTAACCAGCGCCCACAGCCACAGCCTCGTGGCCTGTCGCTGAGTGACGGGCCGCTGTGCCAGGTTATACCCCCATACCAGCGCAAACAGCGGGAAGGCGCCACGCCCCAGCCACATCAGGGCATCGATATTGAGGTGCAGCGCCGCGTTGGCGTGGTCTCCCATCATCAGCAGCAGCGCCAGCAGCTTGATGCCGTCCTGCTGCAGTGAGGTAAAATCAAGCCGACTGGCGGCCAGTAAGGTGATCGTTCGCATAGTCAGTTCCTTGTACAGGGCGATCGGCTGAAATCGGAATCAGTGATCGGGCGACCGGAATCAGCGATCGAGTTACCGTAATGCCCATCGCTATTCCATGGTTTTCTGTTTGGTTTTGCTCATGTCCGGGTCAGTTTCCGGCGCATGGCGCACGATATTGACCTCGTCGTTGGCCATCGATGGCCGCTTGTCATCCGTCGCTTCCAGACCGCGCACCGCATCCCGCAGGCGGTCGGCCTCCTGCCGGGCTTCGGCGTCCTGGGCAGACAGGTCGAGCAGCGCCGCGTCGTCTTGCGGCCGGCCTTCCGCTTCCAGCGCCTTTTCATCCGGCAGGTCGGTCACCTTGCGCTCACCGAATACCTCGGCTATCGCCTCGCGCTCCCGTGCTGCCTTCAGTTCTTCCTCGAGGCGCAGCGTATCGGCCGCCGGCGTATCGCTCTGCGCACTTGCGGTTTCGTCCGTGGAGGCCACGGCGTCGCCCCGCAGCAGCACCACCGCCCGGTCAGGCTGCGCCTGCATCAGGGCGCGCGCCTCATCCAGCGTCGCCGCTATCAGCGCGGCGCTCTCTTTCTCACCCTGCCGCAGCACCACCCGCGCCCCGTCTTCCGCACCCTGGTAGTGCGCGTTTTCGATATCCAGTCTCCCGGTGGCCGGCGACACCGGCACCACCCAGTTACCGCGCTGTCGGCCGTGCTCGTTGACCACCGCGTACAGCAGGGCCGGCCTGCCGCCGCCCTGGAAGTGCGCCGCATCGCGCATGTACGCGTCCAGCCGACTGGCGAGGCGGGTCTCGCCGGCCGGTCGCCCGGCCTCAAAGGCGCGCACCGCCGCCTGCGCCGCGGCGTCATCGGCGCGCAATAGCACGTCATGCACCGTCTCGCGCTTGCCGGTGTGCTTTTCCACCTGCCGTTGCCAGCCCTCAAGGTCGTCGACATACAGCTGCACATGCTGCTTTGCGCGCGACAGGGCGACGTAGGCGCTGTCCTGTGATGCCATGCGCTTGCGCGCGCCCTCAATGCCTTGCAGGGCTATCACGTAGTCCACCGAAGCCCCCTGGGCGCTGTAGGTGGTAACGGCGTAGCCGTAGTCGATATGCCGGTCCCCCGGCACGGCGGTCGGGTCGAGGCTGACCTGCTGCTCACCGACCGTCACCTGCAGCCGCCCGCGCGCATCGATGCAGGTCACCACACCGATGTCGTTGGTGCGCAGCATCCGGTCGCGGTCGGTGGTGGTCAGCCGTAGCCGCTCCCCGACCGATACCGTCATCGTTTTTGCCTCAAATACCGCAACCTGGCTGCGCCTCAGGGTAGCCGGCGCCAGCCAGCGTTCGTCATGACCGTCCAGGCCGGTGAGTGATACCGTGCCGCTTTGGCCATCGACGGCCTTGATGGTGAAATAGTCCTCGCCCATCTTGACGACATGCCCGGTATTCGCCTGCCAGAACGCCCGGCTGCCGAGGTCCGCCTGGCTGTTCGATACGCGACTCAGGGTGCTGACCGTGATGCTTTCCCCAAGCTTGCCCTCTGCCTGCAGCCGGTCATGCACCGCGTCATTGATGGCACGCCGGTCGGCGTTCAGTTCGGCAACAATCAGGGTGTTGTCCCGGGCCTCGGGGGTGCGGCCTACATAGTCGGCGGCAATCAGCGCCGCCACATCGGACTCGCCGAGCGTCTTGAGGTCGATGACGCTGGATGACGGCACCGGAGAACCCGACTCGCGCGGGATGATGTCCGGCCCCACCTGCTGTGACACGGTCACCGCCTCGCGCACATTGCCGGCAATCATCGCCTCGATGGCCGGCCGCAGGGCCGGCGTCTGACGCACGATATCCTGCATGATGGCGATGTCGGCGGCGCTGCGATGCAGCGTGAGCGAGAACGGCACGCCGGACTCGAGCGGCTTGAGCTGGGCCTCGTCGCCGCTCATCACCGCCCGGCCGCCCCCCTGTGCAATCAGCGAGACGGCGGTGGCCATATCGCGGTTTCCCACCATCGAACTTTCGTCTATCACGAACACCGTACGGGAAAAGTCCGGCTTCTCACCGCCTTCCTGCGCGCGTGACTGCTCGCTGAGGAAGCTGGCGAGGGTCTGCGCCGGGAGTCCCGCCGCGGTCAGCTCGCTGACCGCCCGGTGCGTCGGCGCCAGCCCCACCACCTGCGGCGGGTTGTCGAGCCTTGCCAGCGCGGCGGCGACCACCTTGAACTGGGTGGTTTTGCCTACCCCAGCATAGCCCTGGATAGTGACAAAGCGATCCTTGCTGGTTAGTATCATCTCTGCAGCCTGCCGCTGTCCCTGAGTCAGGTTCGGGTACGGGTCCGCAGCTCTCCCCGTTTGACTGGGGTCATCTTCGCGATTGGTTAGGCCACTGTTTGTTGTCAACGGCGGCAGGCTGTTCTTCCCCTCGGCGATATGCCGCAGCACCGTTTTCTCCTGCTCCCAGTTCTCGCGCCGGATATAGGTGTCACCGCGTCCCTGAACGGTGGCCAGGGCAATGATGTCGCCGCGCCGCTCAAGCCGCGCCAGCTCACCCAGCGCCACATCCGGGGTGACGCGCTCGTCCATCTGCCCGGCCAGAGCCGCCACCTTCAGCGCGGAGAACATCACGTTCGTGCCCGTCGCCTTTTCGATAGTCAGCCCTACCGCGCGCGACGTCGGCGTCATGCGCGCCTGCTGCAGGCTGCGCAGGGCCTCGGTGACCGAGTCCTTGCTGCCGAGCGCCTGCAGCCCCTGCGTGACCGTCACCGAGGTGCGCGTGTGCGTGAGCCTGGCGGTGATGTCCGCCTCCGAGAGCGGCGTAAAGGCGAGGATGGCGTCTCCGCTGCGCCGCAACTGGTTGACCGTGGCATCCGAGACCTCCTTGCCGCCCAGCACCGCCACCACCTGCCCCTGCGTTTTGCGGCTCGCCCCCAGCGATTCGGTGTAGGCGTAGTCCATCTTCAGCGGGGCGCCGGTCAGCGGGATGTGCGCACGCTTGCCCTCCGCGTCTTCAACAACCAGTCGCTCCCTAAACAGCAGGCTTTTGGGTTTGATGCCGACCACCCGCAGCTCCGCATCGGCGCGCAGGTGGTGCCCCAGCTCGCCGGTCGCCCTGACCCGCTCACCTTCCTGCAGCGTCAGTGATGCCTTTTGCCAGAGACGGTAGCTGCTGTCGATGGCGCTTATCGCCAGACCGCTGCGGTTCCCGTTTGCGTCCTCGACCGACAGTTTGTGGGTCTCCTTGCTGACACCCACCACCGTCATGCGCTCAAGAACCTGCTTGCCCTCTACCCGCTCCAGCACCATCCCCACCTTGTAAGTCCCGCGATTTTGCCGCGTGCCGGCGTCCAGCCACACGGGTGAGAGCGTATCAACCGTCCTGAGCGTGGCGCCAAGTACCCCTTCTTCACCCAGCGCAGTCCGAATGGCCTGCGTTAATTGGGCGCGCGTGCGGGCATTGCCCGCCTGCGCCACCACCGCCAGCCCGGCGGCCGCCTGCTTCGCCACGTGCCGGGCGGCAACCTGCAGCCGGTCATCCACCGTATCCTTTTGCACCAGCGTCACCGTGGCATTTTCCTGGCGCTCGGAGGTCTTGAGCTGCATGACACCGGCGGCGCGCAGCACCTCGGCGCCGAACCCGGTTGCACGCCGCGCATGCGTATCCAGTACGACGGCCACACCCTGACTGCGGTCAACCGCCTGCAGCACCTGATGGAGCTGCGGCACGCTCAGCTGCTCAGACTCGGGCAGCGCCACCTGCGAAGACGCGGGCAGGCCGCGCTCGGCGACCTCCTCCACCGTCATCACCGTGCCCACGTCCACCCCCTTCAGGCGCGACCGGGCTGCCCGGCTCGCCACCACCACCACGCTCTCACGCCCGGCCTGCGCCGCCGCCTCACCAAAGCGCGTCAGCAGGTCTGCCTGAAATGCCTGGCCACCGCGCGCATCGATGAGCGTCAGCCCCCTGCCTGCCTGCGCCCACTGCGCGACGATGCCGGTCGCTTGCGCAGGCGCCGGCGTATCCACCCGCCCCGCTGCCAGCCGGGCGGCGAGCTGAGACAATCGCTGCTCGTCCCGCACATGTGCCGCCGACGTAAACAGCGTTTGCGCACCGTCCACTGCCAGCAGCGCGCCGCGCGCCACCGCGGTCTCGATTTCCGTGCGCACGGCGCCATACACCCCTTCGCGCATCGGCAGGCGACCCAGTGCCGCGGTCAGCACCGCGTCAATGCCAAAGCGAACCGCGCTTTTGGACACGACGGCTATCGCCTGCTCCACGGCCTGCGCCGGTGTCATGGCATCATCCTGCGCCGCCTGACGCTGCGTGCGGGCCGCCAGCAGCACGGCCGCAGCGGTCTGTGGCGCCGGCTCCGCGGTCTTATCCGCCGCCCGCGCGTCAACCTCCGCCTTAAAAGCCGCGTAATCAAAGCCGAGCTCATCCTTCAGCTTCTGCCGCCAGTAATCGCGCACGTCATCCATGCAGGTAAAGTCCTTGGCCTTGCGGGTATCGAGCGCCGCCCGGGTTTTCTCCCGGCTGCCGGCATCCCTCCCCGCTGCGGCGAGAATGTCCTGGCGCCGTGACGAAAAGGGCTCGGTCGGCACCCCGTCAATCTCATACATGCCGTGCGGGCCGGCGTCACGCAGCAGGTAGCCGGCAGCTTCAAGTTCGCCGCGCATAAACCCGCGGTACATCGCGCCGATACTCACCTGCTCCTTCCAGAGGATGTTGTTAAAGCCACTGCCGGCCTTGGTATCACTGGAGAGCGTTTTCCAGCCGCCGGCCGCCAGCGTGGCGTTGGCCACAATGGCGTGGGTATGCAGCTGCGGGTCGAGGTTACGCGAGGTGTCGTGCAAAAACGTCGCCACCACCAGGTTACCGGTCTGCTCAAGCGCGCTGACGCCGTCCGTCATGGTGCGCGTCGAGGCAAACTTCTCCAGCTCGTTAAGCGTGGCGGCCACCGCCCGCTTGTGCGCCCCAATCAGGAACGTGTCACCGGCAACCAGCGCCAGCACCGACACGCTCTTGGGTGCCGAGAAGGTCAGGTCGATGCCCGGCTGATGGGTGTTCTTGCCGTTTTTCATGTGCGACAGGTCACCCCCATCCGGCAGATGGCCTTCCAGCACCGCCCTGAACACCTCGCCCTTGACCGGCCCTTCAAGCCCCAGGCTCTCGGCGCCGGTACCGAGCCACTCGGTGGCCATCTCGCCGATAAAGTAGTAGTTGTCTTTCTGCTCGTAGTAGCCGGCGGCGTTGGCGGCCGACTTAACCACTGAGACGGATAGCATGGTTATCGCTCCATTTCGGTAAACGGCGAACGCCCGGATGGACGGACCATCTGATCTTCATCCCGCAGCTCGGGCGGAACCTGCTCATTGCCTTGCACGTCGGTTTTCTCCGGCGTCGGCGGGGCAGTCCTCGCGGATCCCGTGGCCGATGCTTCAATATCGGTACCACGTCCCTCGGCCTCATCAGCGTCCTGCGCCGGCGTTACGGCGCCGGCGTTGGCCGTACTTTCCGATACGGGCGTGGCGGTCGCCGGTGCGAACAGCGCCGCCACCGCGTTGCCGGTCACCCCCTGCAGCGTGTCGCCGCCTTCCAGCAATGCTTCGATATCCTCGTCCATCACCGCGTCGACGTCGCGCGGCACGCTCGCCTCGGCCACAACAGAAAAGGGCTCACGCGTCATCTTCATGTGCACCACCGGTAGCCGGCCCGGCAGGGTGATATAGCACTCCAGGTCGTCCAGCTTCTGGATATCCGAGTAGCTCACCAGGTGTTCGTTGACTTCATCCTTGGAAAACTGCACGCCGTCCCGAATGATATCGACGCCGTAGCTGTACTGGTCGCGAAACTTGAGGTGACGTTTTTCACCCAGCTCTTCCTGTACAAACTTAGCCACGTGCGCACTGGGCGCGCGGCCGAACACGCGGGTATTGAGCAAGTCCCAGATATCGGCGGCGCCCTCGCGGCCGAATTGCGTCTCCAGCTGCGGGTAGTTCTGCAGCCCCACCAGGGTGCAACCGCCGAACTTGCGCGCTTCGGCCACGTATTCGCCGAGTATCGGCAGCTTGTGCAACGACGGCAGCTCGTCAAGCAACAGCCAGATGCGCCGCTCGCGGTCCGCATCCGGGCGCAACCCCAGCACGTTGACCATCAGCATGTGCAGCCACGCGGTCAGCAGCGGTTTGAGCGCCTCGTGATGGCGCCCGTCGCTGGTGATGAAGATCCAGCCGTTGTCGCCGTCCATGTCCACAGTGTGTACCCAGTCACGCAGGTTGAAGGGGCGCTTGCCCTCCTCATCCAGCCCCTGCAGAAAGCGCAGCGCGGTGACATAGCTGGTGAGCACCATGCGGATGGTCATGGCGGTTTTCTCGACGCTGCCGTCCACCAGGTTGGCGGCGTCGGTGTCCTTGAGGAAGGTGCGCAGGTCTTCAAGCGACACCGACAGCAGCTTCTTCATCAGGGTGCGCAGGTTGCGCTCATTCATTTTGGCCAGGCGTCGCGCAACTTCCGCAAACAGCCGGCGGGCGGCCAGCAGCCAGAAAGGATCGCCGCTCGGCGCGTCAGGCAACAGGGTCTTGGCGAAGTTCTCGAAATCCGCCACCGTGCGGCACTCGTCCCATAAATCCCAGGCGGCGCAGCGCGCATCAAACGGGTTGAGGATGACGTCCTTGTTTGCCCGGTAGAACAGCGGCAGGAAGTTGCCGCCCTTGTCGTAAATCATCACCTTGTCGCCGCGTGCGCGCAGCTGGCGGCAAAGGTTGTTGATCATGGTGCTCTTGCCGGCGCCGACGGTGCCGTGCATAACGATGTTCTGCATCTCGCTGTATTTGATGAGGTGCAGCCCGCACAGGGCGAGCGGCGACAGCCGATCGTGCTTCTTCAGGATCTTGTTGACTACTTTCACGTCGTCGACCAGCTCACGGCCGCCGACCATCTCGTTCTGCCGCTGCTTCTTGCCGCGACCGCCCAGATACCAGAACACGGCGAGAAAACCGAGCGCAAAGGTGACGCTGGCCGCGCCCCAGCCCCAGAAGGCCACCTCCTTGAGAAGATTGCCCTGCTGCTGGAAATAGCGATCGGCCACCACTTGCGCCGCCGTGAACTTGAACTCGACGACCTGACCGGTTTGCGGCCGTGTCCAGTGAAAGGTCATGGTGTTGCCGGCGCCGGAGGGGAATTGCCGGTGAAACGGCAGCACCACCCATTTGACCAACCAGTAACTGCCGCCGTGGATGATTTGCTCAAAACGCATCGACAACCCGACCCACAGCGCAAACACCGCCAGCGAGGCCATCAATATCCAGAAGGTGGCGATGTTCATGATTTGCAGGAACATGCCAATCATGTACTTGAGGACCTGACCGCCCTGGGTAAAGTCGCGGGTATTAAGACTCATCAGTACCTCCGCAAAACAGGCTCACCCTCGTCCCACAGGCGGGCGAACTCACGTGAAAAATCGGCGGCAACCAATGGCACATCCTGCAGCCAGAGGGCGTTTTCGGCATTACGCGCATGGGCACTCACCGAGTAGTTATAGGACCCCACCTGCACCGAGCGGTTATCGATAACCATAAACTTGTGATGCATCGCGGCGTAGCGGTCATTGAGCCGTACCGGTACGCCTTGGTTGGCCAGAAAGGTGACGGCTGTGTATTTGCTGTTGGCCTTGCGGTCGGCCACCACCTGCACCCTGACGCCGCGCCTTTGGGCGGCGAGCAGCGCGGTGGCGATGGGTTTACTGGTAAAGCTGTAGGCCGCCATGCCGATAGACATCTGCGCACTGCCAATGGCGGCCAGCACCACCTGCTGCGCCGTGCCGCCGGGTGAAAATCCCGTCATAACGCCAGCGGCCTGGGCGCCTGTATGACAGACCATCAAAAACAAACCGACAAGCAGGCATCGGCAATGACGGTGAACTCGCTCAAACATCATCGTATGCTTTCCTTCGAAGGGTGCGGGTTTACTTGTACGGCAAGCGGCCGTACAATACATAAGGAGGTATTTATCATGGCATCTACAACATCAGCGCGACTCGAAGCGCGCATCACACCAGAGCTTCGGGATATGTTGAAACGGGCAGCAGAACTGCAAGGTCGCTCGATGACCGATTTTGTCATATCAGCGGTTCAGGAAGCGGCAGCAAAAGCCATTGAGCAAACGACCACGATCAGGCTATCGATGGAAGACGAGCGGCGCTTTGCCGAGGCGCTGATTCATCCCCCTGTGGCAAATGCCGCGCTGAATCGGGCATTTGAGCGTCACAAGCACCATTTCGGGCGTGAAGAGTGAGTGGTACTCCCCTGACGGTCGTCAGATTGCCGGAGAGCCTCGATCGCAAATCGTTCCGTAGTGCTTCTGTGGCAATCGACAGCTACTTCCATCAACGGGTGTCACAAGATAGTCGTCGACGGATCACAACCTGCTATGTCGCCCTGGACAGCACGGGGGAGATTGTCGGGTTTTATACCCTGGCGGCGGCCAACGTCATGTTGCCCACAATCCCCGAAAAGCAACAAAGGAAACTGCCGCGATATCCCGCCATTCCGGTGATCCGCCTGGGCCGCCTGGCTGTCGATCTGCGTTATTCCGGTCAGGGTATTGGCGGCGCACTGCTGGCAGACGCCCTGATAAGAGCTGCAAACGTCGATATTGGCGCTTACGCGTTAACGGTAGATGCCAAAGATACACAGGCAGCCAATTTTTACCTGCACCATGGGTTCATTCCGCTAATCGACGCTCCTTTACAGTTATTTTATCCCCTTTCCGGGATACCTCAGAGCTGAGAAGCTTCTCGCTGCTTTAATTCTCGGTGCAATTTTCTGAGTAATAACCCACCGTTTACTCAAAGGATAAAAGCTTTTTATTAATTACCACCTGACCGCCCATTAAACCACGCGAAAAAATGTTTTATTAAATTCAGCGATTGCCACACACCGATAAAGCAGAAAATGCTTAACAACAAATCGTAGTAATTTCTCGATTCGCCAATAACTATCGTCGTGGAATGTCGCACAATAAAAACGGTGAGTATCCAGCTGATGGCGGGGAATAGCTGTTTGACATTCATATCTCATTCATCCCTGAAAGCGGCCCTGCCAACCGGGCCGACGTGTATTTACAAGATATTGGCAATCGACTTGGCCAACTGGTCTTCGAGCACCGGTTTAGCTTCCTCGAACTTAAGATTGACCTTGTTGGCGTTGGACACCACCCGGGTCTGGTACTTATGCTGGTTACCCTGCTGCGTGCTGGTCTGTACCTTGGCGCCGGATGTGCCCTGACGCAGTGCCGCGACGCTGTCGGTGCGCACGCTGGCGGTGGTGCGCTCGGCGATTTGCACATCGGTCACCATGGTGTAGTTGGTGTCTTCAACCAGGGCGTCGGCGGCAGCACCGAGCAGGCCGGCGGCCAGACCGACACCCAGGGTGGCACCGGCGGAATTGGAGTTGTAGGCGGTGATCCCCGCGCCGAGCGCCGCGCCGGCCACGCCGCCCTCATAGCCCTGACTCAGGAAGCCCTGCGCCTCGCGCAGATCCATCTTGTCCGCCTTGAGTACGTTCGCCTGTACCCAGTAGTAGGCCGAGGCGGGGTTGCTGACCACAACATAGCCCTTGGCCTTGACGGCATCGGCGATTTTCGCCTGCAGCGCGCTCATGTCCTTGTCAGAGGTGTTCTTGATCTGCAGGTACACGGTCCGCTCGCTGGCCGGTTCGAGCCAGATGGTCTAGCTCATCTGAGTCTTGACCTCGAGGTTACGCTTTTTGATGGCGGTGCTCATGGCGCCGCACCCAGAAAGAGCCAGCGTACTGCTGACCAGAGCTACCATCATTATTTTTTGAGTAGATTTCATCGTTCTTCCTTGTTTACACCATTGAGAAACTCTTGCAACTCTTTGTTTTTTAACTCGTCCTTCGCTGCATCGACTAACCCTGCCAGGCTGGGGAGGTTGAATCGCCCCAGATCAAAGAGGAGAACAAACACGGTTATAAAAAATAACGGTATTTGTACTAATGGAAGTAATGAAGCCATTCCATCCGGTAAGCAATAGGCTGATACGGTTAGCAATATGCCAAAATGGAAATAAGCATAGTGAGAGACTTTTTCTCTTAACATGGCCAACAGACGAGATTTTCTCCTTGTTTCTTCCGGGATCATCAAGTACTGCATATGATACGAATAGATAAGCGAACCAAACCCCAAATTAAATAAAACCGAGAAGAAATACATACTGCAGTAAAAATTACTGTCTATGCGCCTCTCAAAAAGCACCATAGGAATCATTCCAACAAGCATTATCAAATGAACAAGGCAAAAATAAATAAGAGACGGGCGCATGCCTTCTGAAAAAGATGGCACCTCAACATCACTTTCCTTGATCGCCTTGACGATCATCGCGACTTCTTCACGAACCTCACTTTGTTTCATCTTTACCGCCTTTTTGTTTATTCAGCAGTTCTTTCGCTTGCTCCAAATAATCAGCATTTTTATCATCACGGGGATCAGTAAACTTCGCCTGATGTAATTCCGCCGCCTGATGCTTTATAGTATAATCTTTATTCTGTTGGTTAAAGTTTGTTTTATTATTATTCAGACCTTTTTCCACATCGCCTTTATCATAATTAACCAGATCTTCATTATCATTCATGCGTTGCGTGGTGTTTTCCATCATATTACCGACCTGCACCTTCACGTCCTTTTTGATGTGCGCATCGGCAACCCTGGCATCAATATCTCCCATTGCCGCACCGTATGCCCCGCCTTGCGCTTTCGCCGCGTTACCAGGCGCGTGGATACCGTCGCCGACATGGCTGGCCGCCCGGTCATAGTGCGTGTCCAGTCGTCCGCGCAGTTTGTCCTCGACGAACGCCTCCGCCAGGTCTTCCCGGCGCATGCGCACCGCCTCGCTGTTGGTGTTGGTCAGCACCTCGCGCGCCTCATCATCAGACAGCTTGCCGTGCACATACCCCACAAACTCCTGCGTGTAGTTGCTTCGTGCCTGCGCGCTGAGCGTATCTGTGTTCGATGCCATCTGCTGGAACTCGTGCGTGCGGGTCTGGCTGTCGGTGAACTGCTGGTAGTGGCTGTCGCTGGTTGTCAGTCCGGCAGAGATTTGTTGCATCAGGCCGGCTGCAGCATTGTCGACCCGCTGGCCGATGTAGTTGACGCTGTAATTGCGCATCACGTCCAGCCCCTCACTGAAGGTCTTGGCATCACTGGCGGAGATATCGTGACCTGCATCCGTGGTGTTGCGCCCACCCTGCGAGGTTTGGGCCGAGCTACCTGAACTGCCGGTGCCTTCAATACCAGCATGAAGATCTCCCCTGACGGACCCTCCAAACGCTAGTGACGCTACTTTCCCAAGCGCCGCTTTTTCGCTATCAACGACAAACGCCGCTTTGGCCCCCGCATTTACGTTGAGAGACCTGGCCTTGGTTTCAAGTTCGGTGAAGCCCTGATCGAAGGAGATATGATTGCGCTTCGCGTGCGCCTCTACGACCGCAATCGCCTTGTTCATGCGCTGCGCATCGACGGTCGACATGCCGGTCTGCGCCGCCAGCGTGGTGCTGTCGCTGTTGCCGAACTGGTCGTGGAACTGGCGCAGCTTGCCGCCGGTTTCAGTAACCGAGTGATTGTAGCCTTCCAGCGCCGTCTGGGTCTGCACCTCGCTCTCCCGCGTCAGCTTTTGGGCGGCCGAGGCGCGATGGTGGTCGAAGTTGATGTCGACCGGCAGTTTCGACATCGCCTCCCCGGTCTGATACACATGCTGGCCATCTGCAGTACGGGTTTCGGTGGCGCCGTTGCCCAGCTGCGTAGTGGTCTGACCGCTGCGCCAGACGCGGTTCAGGTCGGTCTTGAAGCCGTTGACGTTGTCGACCGACTGGTTATTGATGCTGTAGTTGCCGCTCGCCACATTCCCGGCATCGCCCGCCGTGGCGCTCATCAGCGCGTTGCCCACGTACGAACCGGCGCTGGCCACCCCCTGCCCGATGCGGGTGAACAGGTAGTTAGAGAGGAACGGCACCGTCAGCGTCAGCCAGCCGGCAACGCCCGCCAGGGTGGTGGCATCAGACATCACCTGGTTCTCGTTGGACAGCGTCGGGCCGGCGCCCTTGAGCATATAGGCACTGGTGAAGTTGACGATGAAGTTCAGGATGGAGAACATCAGTGGCCACATCATCAGGCTGGCGAACCACCCGAGGTAGCTTTTCACCACCGGCCAGGTCATCTCGCGCACAAACAGCAACAGCAACATCAACGGGAACAGGCAAACGAACATCACCATGAATACCGTATGCAGCAGCGGCATCACCTGGCTTGCCATCTGGTAGCCGCTGTGGTGGGTGAGTTTGAGCTTCATCAGCGACATTTCCGAGTTCATGTCGACCAGCGACCCCATGTCACCCATCGAGCGACTGTAGCTGTTAAGGCCGCGCTTGATGCCGGCAATCATCACGTTTTGCTTGAGGATGTCGCTCGACGACTTGCCTGCCTCAAAGAAGTAGTTGTATGACCCTTCCAGGTACTGCGGCAGTACCGTGGTATTGTTGCGCAGCCCCGGCAGCATGCGTCGCACCAGTCGCAGGAAGCTGCCGCCGTTTTGTCCGCTTTCCGCCGCTATCTGACTGCGGATGGTAGGGGTGACCTCGATGCACGATTTGTAAACCGTGTCCGTGCCGGTGTTGAACATGATGCCGCGCAGCGGGCTGGGCTTTTTGAATATCAGGGCATCGATGTCCCTGGACTGCATCAGCTGGCTGACCGTGTATTTGTGATTGAGCTGCACATCGGGGATGATGCAGTTCTTCACGTATTCGTTGAAGTTCTCCGCCAGCACCTCATTCTTGAGTCTGACGACGAACGATTCCTGCATCAGGCGCGTGCCGAACATCATGCCGGTTTGCGAGTAGGCCCGCTCTGCCGGCAGGTGCAGGATATCCTCAAACCCGGTCGACAGGGTGATGGAGGTTGTCGTCAACAGCCACATAGGCACCGCCAGCCCCATCGGGACGTTGTCGACCCGCCCTGTCTCCTGCGGCCGGTTAAGGTCGTTGACCACTACCGTGGTGCGCGGCGAGAGCAAGGCAGAGGTGACAATGACGAACGTCAGCCCCCAGCCAAACATCACTTTCGCATCATGCGTGCGCACAAAGGCAATCAGGCAGGTCAGCACGCCCAGCGTCTCGGCCAGCCACAGGATGCTGCGCCAGCCGGCGGTATTGACCATCGTCGCCACAAAGTTCAGGCCCATGGTGATGATGCTGCCGTTGCCCGTCACCCAGATATCCATCCGTCAGCCTCCAAACTCGTAGTTGCTCAGGGTCTTGTCGGTCAGGCTGCTGGAGAGCTGCTGGCGCATGTACGCGAGATTCTGCTCGAGCTCCATCACGCCGTTTTGCTGCACCTGGATGCGCTGCACGCGCTGGCCCAGCTGATTGCGTACCGACAGCAGGTTCTCGCGGAACCGCGCGTTTTCGTCTTCGGTATTGAGGGTGCCCGACGCCGCCGTCTCGGCCACATCCAGCAGGCCGTTGATGTAGGTCATCACCATATCGGCGGCGATATATTCCGAGAGCGAGGTCACCACCGTCGCATCCAGCCCCAGCGATGCCGAGTCAATGGTGTAACGCAGCACCTTGACGCGCGTACTGGCCACCAGAGCCTTTTCTTCATTGGTCAGGCTGGCGTCACTGCGGCTTTTACGAAACACCTCCTGAATGATGTTGCGCACGCGTGACGTCATGCCTTTGTCAGTTGCGAGCGTAAACTCGCTGGCCGAGGGTTTGAGGCACTCGCTGTTGTCGTTGCAGCGATAGATTTTGGCGGTGCCGCCGTTCAGCAGGGTATTGAACAGCGCCTCGCTGCCGCCCCTGGGTGCCAGGAACGTGGGGTTACCCTTTTCGTCGTATATCACCGTGCCCACCATCGACATGACGAGTTCCTTCAGTTCCCTGTCGTCGCTGATGAACTGATTGATTTTCTCGAAGGTGGACCAGGTCAGGTTGCGACTGCGGGGAATGCGTTTTTTCTCTTCCGGCGTCGCCTTGCTGAACACCTTGTCGGTCTCGTCACCCACGCCGCACCCCTGCCGCGAGGCCGCCCAGTCCGAGAACATGTCGTGCTGGCCGCCGATGTCCTGGCAGATTTTCTTCGAGGCTTCCTGGGTTTTCGGCCACAGGCCGCCGACAATCGACTGTGCGGCCTGGCAGGTCGAGATGTTCATGTTGTTGATGGAGGTGAGCATGTTCTGCAGATTGTCCTTGATGGCCTTGCACTGCGGGCACACGGTTTCCAGCCCCAGGTCGAACGCGTACCCCACGGCGTTGCTGAGGATTTGCTTGCCCATCATCTTGAGCTGGTCGGTATTGATGAAAGAGAATGACCCCAGATAGGCATCAATGCCGCCGCAGCCGGATTTGATGTCGGGCAGCGTCACGGAAATCAGCTGGATGTTACGCACCGGCATGCGCATGAATAGGTTGCCCCCGGTCAGGTAACCCGCCGACTGCCCCTGCCAGGCCGCCGCCTGCGTCACGTTGGCGCCGCCGTCGCCCATCTGGTCAAAGAATTTGTTGAGGTCACCCTGAATGCCGGCGTGCGACGGCTGCGCGCTGCAGGCAAGCAAGACACCTGCAGCCAGCAGGCCGTAGAGGTTATTTTTTCTCATTTCTGCGTCTCCCACTCGCCCCGAATTTGTTAAGCAGCCGCCGCGCGCTGCGGAAAATTGCAAGCAACAGCTGCACGTAAAACACCACCGTTGCCAACAGCGCCAGCCCCATGGCCGCCCAGATAAGCACCTTTATCACCCCGTCCCAGCGGAGCACCGGCAGCGCTGTGGCGGCCAGCCATTCCAGCCCCGGCAGGTACAGCGACAGCCGCACCATGTCGGCACACCATCCCCGAAGCCCCATTGCCGCCAGTACCAGCAAGGCCGCATAGCCTATCTGGCGATACGGCTGCGCGATAAATGCCCTCACAGCACCCCCATACGCAGCGCCATGGCAAAGCTCTCGTCAATACGCTGCTTCAGCACCTCGTCGCTGATGGCGCCCTGCGACAGCGGAATGGCAACCAGCGTTTCGCGGTTGACCAGAAAGTCGGTGGGCGTGGTCTTTGGCAGTTCGGCAAAGAAGTCGTTAATCACGGTGTCATTGGCCGGCAACACGTCGGGGAAAGTGGCATCGCCCTTGCCGTCGAAGCTGTAGACAAACACCGGCAGGTTCAGCTGCGCGCTTACCGCCCGGAGCACCGGATTGAACTGGTGGCAGTACGGGCAGTCCGAGCGAATGAAATGCACCACCTGCCACTGCGCGATATTGATGCTGCGACCGTCGCGCAGCCGGTAGTCAACCCGTCCGCGCCTGGGCGCGGCAGCCGTCTTATCTTTCCCCTGCACGCCCGCTGCCGGCGAAACGCGCCCGGCATCACCGAGAGACAAAGCATCCGGCTTTCCCTGCTCCAGCGCCTGCAGTTCGTCGCGCAGCCCGGCGTGCGCGCCGGACGCCACGACCAGCAGCACTGCGGCCAGCACGCTCCAGCGTTTACGTGTCGTCATACGCCCAGCTCCTGCAGCCACGCTGGGGCAGTGGCAAGAAACTCGTTCGGACGACACACGCGCCAACAGGGAATGCCAGCCGTCTTCAAAACATCATCAAAGATGGCATCACGCCGGCGCCGGTCCGGACGATGGTGCGAAAGGTCGTCAAGTTCGATAACGGCCAGCACGGTAAAATCGTCATGACGCACCAACACGAAGTCACAGTGCCACTGCGATATCTGACGAAACAGGGCGTTATACTCCCGGCTCCCGGGCTTGTACCGCGCCGAAACGGTGACGATGTCGCAGAGGCGAACCTGCGGACATACCCGCAAACCCGGCGGCAAAGCATGCACCTCAAGCGCGCGGAGAAACTGTCGCTCACTGTCCGTCATGAATGGCTTGCGCTGCCAGGCATCGCCCTGCGCCTGCAGCCGGGCAGATATCACTTTGCCAGGCGCTGTCTTGGCACCTTTTCCGTCTGCTTTCTTGATGAATGCCAACAGAAAGATAAAAAGCACGAAAAGAAAAAAAGCTGCACCAATAAGGGCACCAGAGGGAGACAAGGACGTCGTCCAGTTCACTTATCACCTCCCCGCCCGGACAGCTTCGGCAAGGCCAATTTCCACACCTCGTGTGCACCTGCCATCGCCGCCGCCGTCAGAGCGGCGATCAGGTCATAGGCTGCAAACACGGCGGCAGCGGTCACCAGGCTCGCGACCAGCAACGCGGCAATCAAAGCGACGGCAATCAGCACCAGCACAAGCTGAGACGCCGGACTCCCCGCGGAAACAGCCTGTGACGCCATGCCATACGCGAACAACGTAGACTCGGACGAGACTGCTTTGATGGCGGCCACGCCGTATTTTTCTGCGTACACCATGACTGACAGCAGCGTTATCAATACAAATGTGAGTTTTCTCATTGGTATTCCTCTATTTATGGATTACAGATCAACCCGCTCAATCCCATCACGCCATCGGGACGCCGTCGGACGCAGCCAGATACACACGGGGCCATCGTCTTGATCGTGCAGCGAGCCCAGGAACCAGCCATCACCGGCCGGCGGTCGCGGCATCCAGCCGCATGCATCCCAATCCTCGTCATCAAAGCCAGCCAGGAACAGCACGGGGTCTTCATCGCGCATCAGCATGACCCACGCTTCCAGATCCTGCTCGCGCAACCAGCCCGAGAAGTCAGCGGCGGTTTCCAGATCAACCGCGCGCATCGCCGGGTGCGTCCAGCACCCCTGCGCATCTCGCTCAACCTCTGCGGCGGTAATATGTCGTTTTGTCATGTCATGCTCCTTTTTTTCGTTCAGTCCCGGGGTTTGAAATCGGTGACGATATTCAGCACGCGCCGTGCCAGGTCATCCTGCGTGATAAAACCGTAGGCCAGCGGCTTGTAGGTCCCCGTCCCCGGCTCCACCAGGTAGATGGCCGGAAAATGCCTGATACCCATTTTTTTGACCTGACCGGTATCCCTTCGGCTGTCCGGCAGATCCGCGCTGATGCGGCCATCGATACTCACCGGCACCAGGTGCAACCCATACTGCGCGGCAAACTCCTTCACCACGCTGCCCAGCTTGTTATCCAGCGGCTCCTGGCCGCGATAGAATAAAAACACCCCGTAGCGCTGGTTGACCTGGTCGATAGCGCGCGCCTGCGCCTGGCGCTCTTTGGCGTATTCGATAGGCGCTGCCCCGTTGTAGAAGGGGTGCTTGAGGTTGTAGTCCAGCTCCGGGTAATCCAGCAGCACCTTCTGCCAGGTGGCGCTGAATGCGCTGGCCTTGTTGACCAGAAAATCCTGCACCACCTTGTAGCGCCGTATGTTTTCCGGCTGCGGATCGAGCACTGCCGTGATAAGCAGCTCCTTGCGTATTTTCTCGATACGCGCCAGCCGTTCGGTGGGTGATGCGGGCGGCGGTGCTGGTGCAGGCGCCGGCGGCGCGTTCTTCGGCGGTTTGTTCTTCTTGTCGTACCAGTACCAGCCCTTGACGGGCTTATCGACATACCCCGCCGGCTCGTCGTCCTGCGCTGCCGCCGCCATAAGCGCAGGCAGCATCAACGCCAGACACAACGTGCGTTCCATCAGCTTCATCACGGGCTCCCCTTCTGGATGTTGCGACTGATTTGCTCACGGATACGCGCAGAGAGCGCATCCTGGTCGGGCAGCTTCACTTTGCCCTGCAGCTCGTCGTAAAAATCGCTGAAATCAATGCGGTCAAACTTGAGCCGTTCGAACTCACCCATCACCATGCCGCGGCAGTCCGGGTTTTTGCTGCTGCCAAAACCGATACCCAGCTGGCCCTGGCGGCCCTGCTCCTGCACGATGCGCGCCAGCAGGCTGTCGTAGACGCAATAGCTGTGTCTTTTCTGCAGGCAGGCGCCCAATACCTTTTTCGAGCAATACTCCCCGACATCGATAACCAGCTTGCGTTCCTTGGCCTTGCCGATGGCCTTTTCCTCATCGTTGCAGTGCGCCAGCCCGACATCGTGCCCCCAACCGCCGCCCTTGCAGCAGTTGCTGAACCCGATGGCGGTTTTGCGGCACGACATGGGCTTGCCGGTAAAGAAGCGAATACGTTCCGGATCAAGCCCGGCCACATCCTTGCCGGCCGCCGCCAGCGCAGCCAGCTGAGACACGGCCGCCTTGAAGTCGTTGTTCTTCTCGTCCTTGATGGACGCGCAGCTGCCGTCATCGCAATAGAATTTGTCGCCGCACAGCCAGCCTTCGCCGCTGACGGTGTGCTGGCACTGGTAGCTCAGCGATTCGCGTACGCAAAAGTCGCCGACTTTCTGCAGGCAGCGGCGGGTGCCGACCGTGCAGTTCCTGTCGCTCTCCCAGCGCCCGCAGCTGTTGTCATCACTCTCATAGAGCTGCCAGTCTTGCGTGGTCTGCCAGCAGTCCTGATAGACCGGATACGCCACGCCGTTATCCCAGACCGTGCGGGTTTCCGCGCCCTGGGAACAATATTCCCGAAGCATGACGGCATTTTCCTTGTCTACGCCGCAGCTGGGCGTCCATTCGACGCGTGTCGTAAACACGCGCGTGTCGACCTCGAGATCAAAGTGGAGGGTGGCCGGGATAGGAGACTGGTGGCGAATACGCGCACCGCCAGAGCCGTGAACATACTGCATGTCGCCATGCGTGGCTTCAAAAGCCTGGCCGGCAACGAGTTCCGTTTGCGCCGGCCAAAAGTCGGCGCCGGCCTGCTCGGTCCATCCGTGGTAATACAATGCCGTTCCCAGCAGGCTGATATCCGTGCGCTGATTGCCGGCCACCCTGGGATATCGGTAGGATGCATGCACAATCCGCCCGCTCATGGGGGGTGTCACGGTGATGTGCACCGCGTCCCCGTAAATCTGGTAAGGCAAATCCGACAAGGTGACTTCAAATGATTTTGTCTCCTTGCCGCCCGTGACGCTGCCGACAATGTTGGCCGTGTTGTGGCATTGCGCGGTCACCGATTGCGCCTTCTCACACGCATGCGAGGTATAGCTGACCTTGTTGATCACCTGCTTGACACATTGGGGCCCGACGCCGGCGGCGATGACGTCTGCGTCTTTGCGGATGTCGTCACTGCGTTTAATCATGTCGGAGCCGTAATCAATCTTGTCGGCGGGGTTGTTGATAAAGGACTTGCGCATCTCCTTGCCGAGCTCGGTCTGTGCCAGCGCCTGTTGACCTTTGGCGCCGATATCGGTATCCGTCTGCGTTCCGCCCTGGTAATAGCCGCTTTCCGGCGGGTTATCGGTGTAACGGTCAAAATACTGCTCCGGCTTCACCTGTCCGGCCCCCTGCTGTGCACCGCTGAGCGCAGCCGAGGCTGCAGCTTCTCCCTCTCTCATGTCGTTGCCGCCGGCAATGGCCGGGGTGGCCGCACAGGCCGCCAGCAGACTGCCGAGCAGTGTGCGAGATAACGCGTTTCGTATTGTCATATCACCTCCGTGCCGCCCTGCCGGTTCTCTGTCGTGGGGTTTCCCTGGTGTTGAAAACCCCGGTATTGGTCCTGCTCTTTTTATTGTGGTTGTTGGGTGCTGCGCGTTTTGGCGCACTCGCCGCGCGCATTGATAAGCTCCAGCCCGTCGCGCACGGCCAGATTGCCGTACACCACGTCAAACTTCTCGCCGCAGCGCCTGACCAATGCCGGCACGCTCGCAATGCCGTAGTGAGCGAACCGCAGCGGGTCGATATTGACGCTGCCCACGTCATACTTGTTCTCCAACCGGTAGACCGCCTGCGCGGTGGCTTTCATGTCGTCATTAACCAGCCCGCGCAGGTAAACCGGCACCTTCTCGCGCTTTGCGCCACGCAGCAGCGCAACCAGGCTTTTCTCAGGGATGGAGAATGAGACGAAATAGGCGACCTCGTCCGGCGTCTGGTCAAGCGGACGGCTGCGTTCCTCCGCCTGCGCCCCCAGGGCAAGCATCAACGCCACCGGCATCAGAGCACGACGCAATTTCGTTTTTTCCATATCAGGTACCCGTAGTTCTTTTTGGTGGTTGGCTTCTCTTTGCCCAGCTGCCAGCGCATCACGCTGCGCCCCAGCGGATGGCACGCATTGGCGTCGGGCACCGTGTTGACCATCTGATAGCGGTAGCGGCTTTTGGGCATAATGACGGTCGGATACTCGTGGCAGACCGCCCGGTTGGCGCCGATGGTGTCCCAGATCATCCCCTGCCGGTGCAGTTTGAAATTCATGCGCTCGGTCAGCAAAATGCCGCTGTTGAGGCCGCTGCTCTCGTTGACCAGGTTGCCGGAAAACGGATACATCGAGCCGTGGCCGCCGGCACACCAGAACAGCGCATCCAGCGGCTTGCGCACCTCGGCGGCGATAGCATCGGCTGCGCAGGCCATTTGCGCCACCGGATTGGCGAACAAGATCGCCTCCGGACTGATAAACAGCGCCAGCGAGTCGTCTTTCCACATCGGATCAAGCTCCGACATGTAGGCGATGTCGTATTCACCGCCTTGCATGCAGCCGACGGAGGTGATGATGTTGAGCCAGCTGATGAGCGGGTACTTGTACCAGTGAACGTGATAGAAGGTGCCGGGATTATTCACGCCCAACTTGGTTCCCGTACCGGTACCCACTTTCGGGATGGGAATGGAAAACCCGCCCATATTGACCATGCAGCCGGGCGCGCGCGTGACGTCACTGATGGCGAACGGCTCCCAGAACCCGATGGCGATGCCGGGTCGCTGAAAAAGCGGCGGCGGCGCCGGACAAAGCTGTATCGGCGAGCTGGGGTTACTGGTATCCGGCAGGTCACCTTTGGACAGTTCGGTCTTGCCGATGGTCATCGGGAACAGGCACTTCCAGCAGATATCCGTGATGGGGTTCATCCAGCGGCCGTCGCAGGTCGGATCTTTCGCCTGTGCAACACCGCTGCCCAGGGCCAGGGCAAGCGCCAGTCCCACACTGGCAACGCCCGCGCGTTTCATTTGTCCGCCTTGCCCGCGGTCTTGCCGCGCGCTTTTGCAATGGCCGCCTGCAGCGTGGGCGCGTCCACCGCGCCGTACATCACCGACGTGTTATCGGCGTTGGCATTTTCCGTTGGCATGACGATAAACGCCGGCGTGCCGCTGATACCCAACTGCGAAGCCAGTGCAATGTTGCTGGCCAAATCGACCGTCGCCGCATTCTTCTGCTTTGACGCCGTCTCGCTAACGATGGCTGCTCCACCTGCAGCCTCACGCGCCAGATTGATGTCCTTTTGCGTCAACTGGCCTTCCGCATGGCCTGTTTTGAACAGGGCGGCGTGGTAGCGCCCGTAGGCATCAGCCCCTTTCTCGCGCCAGATTGCGAGGCCCTGCTGCGCTGCCTCACGCGAAAGCGGCCAGCGTTCACCAAAAATCGGATATTCCCGGAAGGCCACACGCAACGCGGCGTCCTTGTCCATCACCGCTTCCACCACCGGCGCCATGCGCGAACACCAGATGCACTGATAGTCGAAAAACTGGATCAGGGTGACGTCGCCGTCAGGGCGCACGGTCGGCGCTGCATCGCCGTTAAGCAGCATGTGTTTGTTTGCCAGCACCGCATCCAACGCCTGGTGCTGTTCGGCGGCGTTTTCGCGCTGCTGCAGCTTCTCGCTCATCTCGACCAGCAGATCGGGATGGTCACGCAGGTAGTCCGCGGCAATCTGGCCAATCGCCGCTTGCTGCTCCGGGGTAAAGGTTACCGCGCCTGGCGAAGCGTATGCCGGCAACTGCGAATACAGCGCTGCAGCGACGCTGACCACGACAGCCTGTGCAGTCGTCTTGATCTTCATGATTTGGGTCCTTTTTGGATTTCCTGGCCGTCATCGGCCACGGCCACTTCGGTGATGCGCAGCAGTTTTTTCCCCGGCATCTGGTCAACGATGGCCGGCACACGGCGAATGCCGAACTTGTTGACCAGCACGCCGCCCTGGTCAAAATAGACGCGCACGTCCAGCGCGTCGCTGCTGTCCTTGATGTTCCCGCCAACCAGGATGAGCTTGTCCATGACGCCCGGACGCGGACGCTGCCTGAACCAAGAGAGCTGCGCAGCATCGCGTCCGTCGATAAACACCAGCGTCTGGTTGAAGGTCGGCAGCACGTCGAACGGCGACACCCGCTGCCCCTTGCGGGCAAACACGTTCCCCTTGTCGTCGGCAATATCTTTTTGCACGACGAACGCCGGATCGAACGTCCGCACCACCCTGACCTCGGCACGCCGCACCCCCTCGATGGGGGCGGGGTTCAACACGCTATCCGTGACGCGGTCACGCAGTTCCTGCTGGATACGTTCCTGCGTTTTCCCGGCGAAATGCTCACCGAGCCGCTCACGAATAATGCTCAAAAGGTCATGCTCCCGGATGGGCCAGATATCGCCCACCGTGCCGAGGTTGGCCGCCTGAGTCAGCGAAGGCAGCGCCAAACAAAGGGCAACCAGTACGCGGCGCATCACTGTCCTCCTTGCATGGCGGCAGCGAGGTCCTTGCGTATCTGCGGCGTCACATCGGGCAGGCCGGCCACCACGGCGGCGCTGACCACAATCACCTCATGCTGCGATGCGGCCCGCGCCGTCAACACCTGATTGAGCTTCTGGTTATAGCGCTGCAGCAGCGCGGTGCGCTCTTCATCGCTGAGTTTGAGACGCGCGCTTTGCAGCAAGAAGCGATCGGTTGTGCCCTTCATGTCGAAGGTCACCAGTTTGGGCGGCTGCAACAGCAGCAGCCAGAGTGCTGCCGTCACCAGCACGGCGCACACCACCGAGACAAACCCGGTCAGCCAGAATTCGCGGGGGGCGACGTTCATCGCGGACCTCCTAAACAATTACAGTGGTGAGGGCTGAGCGCCCAGCGCAAACGCAGTGTCGCTGTCATAACGGCATCGCCAGCAGCGCCTCCAGCTCACGCCGCTTTTCCGTATCCCGCTCGACCATCTCGAACAGGATGTCCTTGATATCCGCGCCCTCTGCCAGCCGCTTTTCGCGGTAGGTGAAATCCTGCCCCTTGGACGAGAACAGCTTGTCGCTCAGCGGATCGAGCAGCAGGCGATGGAAGCTGCTGGAGCCACCTATTTTGACCAGCAGCGCGCTGTATTTGGCCAGCTTGGCCGCCGGGAACTTCTTCACCAGCTCCCATTCTTGTTCAGAGAAGGCGTTCGGTTCTTCTTTCTCGAACATGCTGAACGACTGGAACTCCTGCATGGCGGTGAATTTGAACGAGCTGTTTTCGTAGGCTGCCAGCGAGGCGGTGCTGAGGTTTTTATCGCGAATGGACTGCGTCACCGTACCGCAGGAGCCGCCATGACGGCGTGCGGTGCGATACCCTTCCTCGATGAACTGACGGATTTTGTCGCTGGAGCCGCCCAGCAGCTTCCAGCCCTCATCAATGATGTTCATCTTGCGCAGGTCGCGCGGCGTGCTGTACATCAGGTTCTCTGACCAGATCATCAGCGTGAACAACACCGCCGACAGCAGATCGCCGCGGTTGCGCAGATCGCCAAGTTCGGTGACCACAAAGCGCATGTCCATCTTCAGCGTGGGTTCGTCGCTGTTGAAGAATTTGCCGTAAATGCCTTTGGTGGTGTATTTGTTGAGCAGCGTCACCATCTCATCGATACGCCCGGCGATCTGCGCACCACTTTTCAGTGCCACGTCCCCCTGGCGCTTTTTGAGGTAGTCCACTACATGGTCGATGCGCATGCCCTGCTCATAGGTCGGCCACTGTTCGGTGATGGCTTCCATCATCAGGGATTCGTGTACCTCATCAAGCAAGCCGCGCGGGCTGGCCAGAATACACAGCTGGTCGCGTATGCGTTCCGCCGCCAGTTTGATATCGGTCACGTTGGCGAACGGATTGAACCGCAGGTTTTCACCGTTGATATAGGCGCCGCCGATACTGCTGCAGAACGCCTTGTACGAGTCGCCGATATCGGTAATGGAGACATAGCCCTCGCGGTCAATAACCTGACGCGCCAGCGCCTGGGCGAATACTGATTTACCGGCTCCGGAGGTGCCGGAGAGAAACCAGTTGAAGTTGGTGTTCGGCAGGTCTTCATCAAACACGTCAAGGAAGGCGACCTGGTTGCGGTAGCTCGGCAGTAAAATGCCGGCGCTGGACAGCTTGTTGTCGCCGATAACCGGCATCAGGTTGGCCGCATGGAAGCTCTCCGCGCGCTGGGTGGCACCGGTACGGTTGAGATCGCGCCACAATTTCGGGTCGGCCATGGTGAACGGCAACATCGCCAGCAGGTTGCGCACCTGCATGTAATCGGCGCGCACCATCTTGATCGCCTGGCGGGCAAAGGCTTTCTTTGTGTTTTCCACATAGCGGGACATGGCCTCGTCATCATCTTCACAAAAGAAGGTCAGCCCGTAAAAGTATCGCGTCAGCGCCGTGCGCCCCGCGTCCAGCTCGGTCACCAGCCCCTTCCATTCAGCATGCTGGCGCACCGTGCCGGGGATAAACTTGGCGTAGGGCGTGTTGACGCGCGAATCCAGCCCAAGGAAACGGTTCTTGGCTTCCCCCTGGCTTTTCATTTGCTCGTCGGTGACCAGCACCATGCTGAACAGGAACGGACACGCGATGCTGCTGGTCGGTGATGCCAGGTCGGCGATGATGTTGCCGTTCTGCCACAGGTAGTGCTCATGCGGATTGCGGTCGAGGTTCATGCTGACCATGCGGCTGGAGAAGTCCCGTGCCTTTGCATCACTGCCCGATATCCGGATATAGCCGGGCTTCACCAGCCACGAGGTGCTGTTATCGACCATCTGCGCCGTCAGGTCAGACTGTGGGTCGTAGAGCTTTTCATAGCTCGCCAGGCGCGACACGTCATGGTTACAGAGTTCGCGTATGACGCCGATGATGTCATCCGCACTGGCGTGGCGGGTAAAAATATCCGCGGCGGTAAGCGCATTGCTGATGGCCCGCCGGACGTCGCGCACATGAATGAGATCGGTTTCTGTCACGCGGCGTGTTTTGTGCGCCCAGGTGAAAAACAACCGATAGTCGCGCAGCGTCAGCGGATGTCCGAGCCCATTGGGGAAACCGTGGCGGGCGCCATGCAGCGCGAAACGCCGGTTGATGTCGTTGCACTCGTCCGCGCGGTAGCCCGTCCAGCCAAAGTCCTTGAGGCCATAGTCAATCTGCTCCTGCAGCGCCCCACTGCTGACCATCAGCACCTGCAGGGGCGTGCCGCGCGGTACGGACTCCTGCAGCAGGGCTTCCAGGCTGTTGACCACCTGTTCGTTGCCACCGATAAGGGGTTGCGACTCCAGAACGAACCCGACGGAATCTTTGTTGATAAAAAGCTTTTCTTCGCTCATGTAGTCGGCGAACGGCAGCAGGTCACGAATATGGGGATAATCCATATCGTCCAGCATCCTTTGGGTCTGCCGCACGGTCTCCTTGTCGCCGAGAATGCTGGCGACATCGTCGATAATATTAAGCGGGTTGAACTTCAATCCGGAAAGGTCGAACTTCATGCCTCAGACCTCACAACACGCCGTGCCAGTTGGCAGGCTTGGCGACGGTATAAACGACCTCGCCCATATGGACGTTGTCATCGGGGGAAACGTAGGGGGCTATCCAGATGCGGGCCACGCCATCGGGCCGGCGAAACGCCGACACGGGTTCGGGATAGCAGCGCGGGCTGTTGCATGAGACGCCGGTGGCGGCGGGAACAGCCACACCGGAACGGGCCTGCGACGTTGACGTAAACACCGATGAACCCGCGCCTGCGCGCGCAGGCGCGGCAACGCCCCCTGCCAGTGCCGGCTGAACATCCAGCCGCACATGCCCGGTATCTATCAGCCGATAGCCGCCGAGGTTGAGGCCCTTGCCACCGACGTTACCGGGCTTGCCAGCGGATGCAGAGGTCATTTCGTCAGCCTGAGACATCCAGACGCCGGTATCCCGCGCCGGCTTGTCGAACTCGAACTCGGAATTCATGCCGGCGCAGCCGGTCAGGAGCAAGGGAAGAAACACCAGAGACTTACGCATCGTTCCGGCCCTCCTGCGCCGCCTGCTGACGTGCGCGCAATACGCGAAGACGCGCAGTGGGTTTGCGGCTAAGGTCGTAGTCGAACACGCTGTCGTAGCCAAGTTCGGCGGCGAAGTAATAGTCGTGGGAGAACTTCACCATCAGGCAGTAAATGCCAAAGCACAACGCCGCCAGGGTGAAGGTTCGAAACCCTGACGCCAGCGCTTCAGGAGGCAAGTGGTCAGCAAAGAGCGTATCGGCACCATGGAGAACCGGTTGAGCGACCATTAACACGCCCATCAGCGCCATGACGATTAGAAAAGTGATCAATATCGCCAGCGATACCTGCTCAATAATGCGCAGCGCCAGAGCGCCACGATGATGCGTCCAGTCGCTCGCAAACAGCAGGCGAGATTTGGGACTGGTTGTAATACCGAGAATATTCATGGTGTAACTCCCGTTGATGGCGTCCGGGCCTAGAGGCCCGATAAATAGAGAATATTGAGTCTGCGCCAACCTACAGCGCGGAATTTTCAGCAGCAGCGTCAGCGACACGCAGCGATTGGCCAGGCTGGATCACCCATCGGCGCTGCATATCACAATCGACGTTCAATGCACCCGTCAGAGTGGTCTGACCGTCTCCGCATTCGCTAAAGATTGCCGTATTGCGACCGCCATCCGAATCAGGAAGCAGGAAATGGCCATCGCGGCTTGGGGTATCTGACTTACTCATGTTTCTCGCCTCCTGCGGGCTTAACTGATGCCGCTGTTTCACAGGTTGCGGACATCACCTGCAGCCGGCTCAGCATGACCTTGGTCTCTGCCCAGCTGCTCACGCATGACGTCCAGTTGCTCCTGCAAAATTGACTGTGTTTCTGAGTTGGAAACGGTCTGCACCTTACGCACTATTTCGCTGGACGCCGGCACGGCGCTCATTCAGTAGGGTTTCCGTTTGTTGCGTAGCCTTGGCAGCGTCATTTGCTGCTTTGCTTACGCCAGCGGTATAGCCAACCCAGACCAGACAGACCGCAACAATGACGGCCGTGAAGATACCGGTTGCAATATTCATCGGTGAACGCATCAACTCCCTCCTGATGACGGCTTGGTGCCTTGCGGCCCCGTCGGTGTGATAAAATCATTGATTTGCAGAGACTCGGCGTCACCGAGTTTGCCGATAAGCTCCGGCGGCAAGTCGCTGTTCCCCTGCGCAGCGGTGGTCGTATCTGCAGTGTGGGTTGCCGCGCCTTTTTGCGCCGCCTGTTCGCTCGCTTCCAGGTCTTCGATAAACGACGCCCTGAAACCTTCGGTAAACACGATTTCCACGCGGTTGGCGGCGCCAATCGGGATAATCGGGTGGTACTGCTCGGCACGCTGGATGTAGTAGTCGGCCAGCTTGGTGGCCGCCGTACTGGCGCCGCCCCCCAGACCGGCGCGAGCCACGTCGCCGCCGGATATGGTTGAGGTTGCCCCCACGCCGGCAACGGTTTGCCCCACCTGCTGAACGCTCTGGCCAATGCCTGACAATGCGCCGGCCCCAAAGGCCAAGCCGAGGATTTTGCCGTTGCGCATCACGGGCACTCCCTTGATGCCAGCCTTGCCGTAGAACACTGCGTGCCCCTTCACCTCCATATCGATATGCTTGTCACCGACCACGCAGGAGAGCGATTTGACACGCACCTCTGCACGTTCACTGGAGACGTCACCGAAAGCGCCGGCGGTCACAAAGCAGTTGTCGAGCTTGCCCAGGCGCTTGTTGTTGGGCAGGTGCGCCATGCCGGTCAGCTTGAACTGCATCGGCTTAAGGTGATCTTCCCCGGAAACGGACGCGTTGACGTCGGCGCCTTCGAGAATGATGGCGTTGGAGAAGGTGCCTGACGGCACATAGAAACTATCGGGCCTGGGCTTTTTTGCCGCGTCGACCTTGCTGTAATCAAAAGTGAAGTTATCGAGCTGTCCGCGCGCAACGGGCGGGGGCTGAAGACGGTACTGGGCAGCAGGCTGGCCCTGCCCGGCCGCTGCCGCCGGCGCGGTGGTTTGTTCTTTCGACTTGAGCGCCTGCATCTGCGTAAGCATGTCGTCGATACGGCCTTTCAGCTCGGCATTCTCGCTGTTGACGTCACTGAGTTTTTTGTTGAAGTCAGCCACCATGTCTTTGAGGTCGGCGACGGCCTTGTTGGCTTCCCTTTCTCGCTGCTGCGAGTCCAAAAGCACGCCACCCTGTGCGCCTTCAAACGTGTTCACCACCTGACCGGTCAGGTCGGGTTCGGCGGGCGCTTCACCATCGGTAACATCATCGGCGCCAGCTGCGCCGCCCCCGGTTGATTTGTTGAGATACCAGAGCAGCGCAACGAAAACGACGACGCCGGCGATGATGAGGGTAAACAGTTTCTGCTGCTTTCCCTTGACCCAACGGTTAATGTTCATCTACGCCGCCCTCCTTCAACACCACAATGGCCGAGACGGTCACGCTGGGTGAAATGACATCAAGCTGCGGCCAGAAAGAAACGGCCATGACCCCCTTGCTCCAAAGATACCGTTCGTTGAGTTCGATGCGCCCTGCGCTGCGATTGGTGATATCCAGCCGGACGATACGTAGCCGGTCTCCCTGCCAGGCTGATACAGGGCGCACCCCGAATGCCTGCAGAACCGATGCGGACAAAGGCACCTCACGGTTCTTGGTGTAGACAAACCCTGTCGGCATGTCGTTATTGACAAAACGCGAGACAAGCTGAGAAATCAGCTCACTGTATCCGGGCTTATCGGCTTCCCACGCACTGGCCTGCGCCGTGCCGCGAATGGCCTTGTTGTTGACGATAAGCGACAACCCGGCCTGCCGGCGTGGCGTGACGTAAAGCGAAAAAGTGAAGCCGCTTTCGGTCGTGACATAAAGCGTGAAGGGCTTGTCGTGAACCGTCGCGAACACCAGTCCGCCGGCATCGTTGACGGCCTGCTGCGTGATGACACCGCGGGTGGCCAGAATGCCTTTTACCCGGTCATCGTTCACGGTGATGTAGTTGGGGTCGGTGGTGCTGACGGTGACCGCAACGCGTGCATTGGGGTTGATATCCACTTCCTGAGCATGCGCGGCAAAGGCAAACAGCGCAGCGGAAATCACCAGGGATTTACTGTTCAACGGGCACCTCCACAAAGGCGTTGAAGCACATGCCGTCATTGCGTGTGTCCAGGCGAATGCGATATTTTTTCTCAACGGGCCGGACATCGTTCATGCCGTAGGTGAACTGCAGATTGCCGGCGACATCAACGATGCCCTTGTCTGCATTGACCTGAATTTTGTTGGGATAGAAGACCGAGCTGCCTTCATTCATGGCAATACTCTTTCTCTCCGCACTGAGGGCCGGTTCGAGCACTTTCTTTTGCCCTTCGCAGGCGTAAGCTATTAGCAGCTTGTGTGCGGCATCGGCCGTCTCGCTGGAGATGTTGAGGCGTAAATTGACCAGGCTGAGCGCCATCAACCGCAGATAGCGCGCATCACCGCGCTCACCCACAAACCCGAATTCGCTGTTGGCGCTCATCGGTAAAATAATCAGTTGTCGGTTGTTGAGCAGCGCGTTGGTGAGCGCACGGTTATCGGAATAAAGCCGATGCGCCAGCAGTCCGCTGATAGCGGCGATAATAAGCATAATCACCAACGCCAGTGCCAGATTGCGGTCACGGCGGGACTTCAGGTTATATTCCATGGGGTGACCTCAGGGTATCCAGTGACGTTTGTAGCTTTCTGGCAATACATCAACAAAAAGTCGAAGCCAGCTGGTAGGCAGGAACCAATAGGCAAGGCTAAGCATATAGCTGGAACCCTTCCCTCTCTTTAAGGCACGCATTCCGAAAAAAGCCGCAAAAACCGTTGGACCGAAAATCCACATATTGACGAAGATGGTCAGCGCGCACAGCGGTATATAGAGAACAAATTCGTCGCGGGGCAATCCAAACCAACGCTTTGCTTCGGAAAGCGTAGCCGGAAAGACATACCGGTTACGCTGTTCCATAGTTCACCCGTTAAAACAAGCCAGTTACGACGTTAACGAACAGCAGCACGGCAACGATACCGATGAATACCGCCGGGCTTTTCGATTTAATAAACATCCACAACGCCGCCAGCATTTCGACGAAATAAATAACGTAAACAACCGCACTCCCGGCGCCGAATGTCGCTTTCACATCTCCTTTAGCCTTGGCAAAATAATCCTTGGCATAAGCTTCAGTTGCCGGCATTAACATCAGCGCCAGCATGAGTACAGTCATAGCTACCGCACCCAAAAAGAGCGGGTTCTTCAGGTACAAAGCCACTTTTCCTTGCATGGCAAAATCCTCAAGGTTAAAGAAATAAAAAATGAATATGCGTATAACTGATTAAAGACTCTGGGTAATGGACCTCCTTTTATTTACAACTAAAATAGTCACCTGCTAAATATTTTCCCGGTGGCAGCAATATCAACAAACTCATTGAGGTGGTCTTCAAGTCTCAACAAGGCTTCCTGACGCTTGGTGCGCCCTGATCTAGCCGCAGTGCGAGAAAGAAGCTCATTAGTCTTGGCGCCGAGGTTGAGTGTTAGAGTTACAGCATTAAATTCTTGATCTTCTTCAATTTTCATCGAGACCCGCCAAAAGAATCTTTATGAATCTATTGGTGATTTATAGTTACCTTAAGTGAATCTAGCAGCGTGAAATTTCCCTGTAAAGTTATTTTTAGTTCTTATGTTAAGTGTATGATTTCTTTTTATATATACACTGGAAGCAGAAGATGCCTAACACCATACAAGATCGATTAAATGAGGCACTTTTAGCAAGGGGGATGACTCCTGCAGAATTAGCACGCGCCATAGGTGTTGGAAATGGGTATGTTTCAAAACTTTTGGCTGGATACATATCGCAACCCAAAAAGAATCTTTCAGCCATTTGCCAAGCCTTACGAATTACAGAAACTTGGCTGATTACGGGAAAGGGTCATGCTGAACTAGAACCGGATCAAACCCTGGAAGAGCGCAATTGCATCCAGCTAAAGTTTGAGAACAGGGAAGATGAAGATACCAAAGACAACTATATAACATGCTTATATAGTAATGAGACTGAAAAGCTGGCAGCTTACATAGTAAGCCCATCAGCTAACTTTGATAGTGAAGTAGCTGTTATTATTGATAAAAGTAGAAAAGGCTCCGGTTTATTTCTTATAGAGTTTGAAAGCGAGCTTTTTATATCCACAAGAATAGATAATCTTGTTAATATTTTATGGATTCACAACACCGGAAAAGACATCCCAGATGGAAAATTTAAGGTATTAGGGAAAATAGTTCAGTTACTTGAAATGAAAGAGGATGATCTATGGCCGTGAGATTTATTTTGGTTGACATCAGCAATAATCGAGTTTCTTATCGGATAAGAGAAGATGGCGCTATTTTTTCCGACGATACCCATGCTGTTCTACATAAGAACCTTGTAGACTTCTTCAACGAGAAGGATAAGGGTAAGATCTTGGCTGCTTATGGGATAGATAATGAATCCCCCTTCCTCTCTCGCGGAGATACAGCGCAAACAATAATATTTGGTTTGTTTATAACATGTTTGTTAATTGCTATTCCATTATCTCAAACCAAGGTATTGATAGGAAGCTACATCCAGCCTGGTGGCATCCTCATATTTCCACTAACGTTTATTTTCCTAGATACTATAAATGAAATATTCGGAAGAAGAAAAGGCAGAATTTCTGTGGTAACCGCCGCACTATGCCTAATGACTTCAGCTTTATTTGTGAGCTTCAGTCTTTTACTTCCAGGGATGGAAAAATCATCACATGATAAATTCATAGGGGTTTATCAAAACCTACCGTATCTACTTATGACAAACGCAATTTGCGTATTAATTGCGGATAGTGCAAACAACAGCATATATAATTTTTTAAAAGGGTATTTTAGAGGAGGATTTCTGTGGCTTAGATGTGCAATAACCACAGTGGTGGGGCAGTTGATTTATTCCGCAATATGGATTTCAATTTTCTTTTACGGTAAGACTAGTTTTGAAGAACAACTACATTTCATAATATCGAACTATGAGTTCAAAGTTATATATTCCTTCATTGTATGCACCCCAATGACTGTTTTCCTCGTATGGGTAGCTAAGAAGTTCATCTATTCAAAACCCGCTAAATTATAACGTTTTCTGCCATGACTCAGTATTGGAGTCATGGCTTACCGTTAAACACATAAATTCAAAAGTTGAATTTATTTAAAGAATTCAGCTAACTTTCCATTGATTCGTTCTGTTACCATACTCAAAAACTCTGGATCTAAGTAATGTTCAGACTTATTAACTTTACTCAAATCTGCAGTTTCTTTATTTACATGATAAATAGCCTCACTCAAATATGATGATATCAAAACGTTACGAGCTATCATTTTCAATTTGTCATCAAGTGAAAGTTGACCTTCATCCTTAGCCTTTTTGTTTTCATAAACTCTTAATCCAAGTTTAAACATTTCCATTACAAAAGCTGACCTATTTGCTGTCTCTCGTGTTTCGCCATCATCAAGTCTAACCTGGACATGGCGGTCGATAACATCAAGAAACGAATAAGGGATAGTAAGATTGACACGGTTAGGTCTTCTAGATATTTGTTCCATAGTTGGTTTCTCTTCATGATATCTTAGAGCGCGTTTCCCGCGCTTGTTAGTCGGGTAGAAGTAACTTATAACAAACCATAAAGTAACTGGCAAGTTACCCAGTCGAGTCAGTCAAGTAATTTTACAATCGATCGATTAGCATTTTGAAGTAACTTAGTAGTAACTTGGCGGTACATAATTTAACTATACAACTGATTCAAAACTAATTACTGCATGGTTCCTTTAAAGTACCTAATTAGTGCCCGCTTGGTTACAGTTACGTTACGCACTAATATGCCATAGACCATCACCACCAAAACAAAACACACTGTTTTATATACATAAAATCAAAAATAATCATTTTGCATGTGGTGTGAAAAATCTAGTTTTACATATACGCCTGTGTTAATATTAACCAACGTTGAGTTAATACCTTACGGGCCTCTTGCGATGATGTGTAGAATAGCGGCAGCATTGCTGGCAATTATGGTTTTCTTTAGTGGTAACGTTCGCGCTGATTGTTTCAATCGGGCGGGTGCTTACTATCGTATAGATCCGGATTATCTCCGTGCCATCGCATTTAGAGAATCAGGCTTCAATAACTCGGCGGTCAATCACAACAGAGACAAGACGGGAAAAATCATCAGTTCAGATTATTGCGTCATGCAAATCAACACCAACACTGTCAATCGCTTCAAACGAGAGTACCCCTGGCTATCGATAAAACAACTCAAAGATAACCCCTGTCTTTGCATACATGTTGGCGCCCTGGTATTAAGACGTAACTTTAATCAATACGGACTGAGTTGGTTAGCAGTAGGCATGTATAATGCCGGCGTAAAAAATCGGCAGGAAACCATCTCTAACAGGTATAACTACGCAATGAAGATTGACCGAATTTATAAAGATATAAAAAGCGGAAAACTAATACCGCCAGCTATCAACTGACTCCGCCCTTATGCACATATCCACACGCAATTAAGCCAGTGAGTAACCGGCCTACCCTGACCGGTTATGAACGGGAGCGGTTATTTCACCGGGGCAAGGTGAAATAACTTTGCCTGTGGGGATGTGTATAAGGGCTGCCGCATATTACCATACCACACACCTGACGTGTTTCTCGTCAGGTGTGTGGTATGGGCGCCCCTTTGGGGCAGCGGGAGCGGGAAATGTGTTTCCCGCTGGGCGGGCGGGGAGAATAAGAGCTGCCCCCTCGATGGGGACGGCTCTTATCAGCGCGCTACCATGCAAAAACTTCATGGCCGGGAAGAATGGGCGCATCACAATCAAAATGGATGTAGCCTGTGCGGTGATATTTTATCTGGTGAATTAAAAACCGCCTCAGCGCCTTTGATGCCCCTTGCGACTTTAATACCCGCAGCCGCCAGCGATAATCCGTCAGCACCAGAATATAACCGTACTGGATGTTAACGACCCAGGAACTAAAAGCCGCCTGCCCTGCCATTGTCGCTAACAGCTCGTTATCTTCCGATGTAAAATGTGCCGTACTGCATACCCGTAAATTTTCCGTTTGCATCTTTCACCTCGTTATTTCATACTGTCCGCGCTGTATTAACTGTACGTTCTGTAGCAATGTTCGGCCCCGGTATTGATGGGCGTCATTACCGGGGCACCCTGTTACTTCATTCGGTTCTTGAATTCATCCGCAATCAGCCATAACGCACGGTTCAGTTTTATATCGCCGTCGATACCGTTGACCGCCCGAGTCCGGGTATTTTTCCCGGTCGCGCTTTTACCGGGTAATCCGCCCTTAATCATGTTTTCCTGAACGCGCTGGAATGTCGTCCACAAATCATTGCCGTAATCTTCACGCCGACGCGGACGCAAAACTTGCGACGGCGTGATCGGGGATTTATCTTCATACTCGTAGCGATAACTTAACGCCGCCCGCGCAAATAATTCCTGGTCGCGCTCGGTCAGTGAAATGCATTTCATGGTGTCGAGGTCATTATCGACGCGGTCAAATATGCCGAGCACTTCATACGCGCCCTCAATCACCTGCCCGACCACATCCCCTTTATGCGGAACACGAACATCACCGAACGATTGGCCAAAGACCATTCCATTGGCACAGACATAGCGGAACATGCCGGGGATCATTTGGTAACTGCTGCTCCCGTCGTGGCTGTTCAATAATACGATTTCGGGCACTTCCTTATTGCCGGAGACAATCATATTTTCCCGACGCAGCCGCAGCATGTGTTTGGTATGCCCGCGTTTGCTTTCATCACGAACGCGGGTCTGGCAGGCATAAAACGGCTGAAAACCTTCCTCGCGTAATTTATCGAGCAGCGTAATGGTGGGAATGTAGGTATAGCGGTCACTGCGCGAATCGTGTTTATCTTCTGAAAACACGCTCGGCACCACGTTCATTAATTCGTCGTTGGTTAACGGGCGATCTTTACGAATGGCGTTATAATGGCCAAAACGGGAAGTCAGACGCATGATATTCTCCTTTCTCTTTGAGTAATGCCGGGCAAATGGTTTTTAGACCGGCGATGAATTAACGGTATGAGTGATTGATAGCCAGCTGAAGGTGCAGCCGATAACGCGCATGTTCCCAGGCAGTGACGCCGGTCTTGCCAAAATATGCACCGGCCAAACGCTGCGCCTTAATCCAATGTTGCGCGACGGCATACGCAATTTTCGGTTTATCGTACGGCGAGTTATCGACGCCGTTAAACACCACCCGATCCGTCATCGTGTTAAAAATTTCATACAGCGATTGCGCCAGTTCGTCAGGGGACAAATACACGCCGTGTAATTCCTCCATCAATTCCAGTTGACGGATCATGATGTTTTCTGCGTCGGGGTATTTTCCCGCCCATCGTTTGGAAGATTCTTTGGTGGCGGTGTTGACGTTTTGCGTGTTCATCCTGCTCTTGCTCCTCTCTGGTGGTTATTCCATCGTTCGGTGAGTTCCCTGGCGGCAAAGGGCGACGGAGCAACGGCGTAAGGAGACACGCAAGGGGCGAGACGAAAAGTTTTTACCTGGAAAAAGTTTTCGGTGAAGTGCACTTCCCCCCTTGCGGGGCGACGCGACGGTGCTACGAACAGCCCTCCGCCGGGGAACGGCCGTCCGATGGCGCACCGGAAACGCAGCGAGGAGGAACACGGCCGACACGGCGACAAGCCGGGGCGACCTTAGCGTTCCTCGCCAGGGCGAGGAACAGTGAGAAGCGGCGCCGGCCCCGCCGGCTGCAAGCGTGCCTTTCGCGTCAGCGATGGACGCCCGCAGGGGGGCGACGGCTTGCCGGCGCCATGCGCAGCACGACAGCGCGCCCGGACGCCCGGCGCCGCATCGTTTCGCCAGGCCAGTCGTTCAGAAGCAGCACATCCCTGCCCGACCGTCACCACGGCTCTATCAACAGAAACTGTCTCCCCTGCTGAAAGAAGAGACAGGCCTGGCACAGGAATCAGAGAGCAACAAGCCGCAGTGGCGAAGCCACTGCAGCCTGTTGTCCGGGGTTAGCGGCGTACCAGGCGATTCGGCAGCCGCGCCGCGTTATCGCTATGCGCTTCAGCGGATAATTCAGCACTGATCAGACTGACCTGAAGACGCGCCTCCCAGAATGGCATGGCCGACCAGAGGTAACTATCCAGTTCGGCCAGACAGGGAAACCGCGCCGTCCACGCCATCACCAGCCCGCTCAGGTCATCCTCGGCCAGTCCCTGCTGCTGCGCACGCCGCACCCAGCGGTCAAGCTCGCCCGGCGTGATGAACGCCAGCTCGATTTCCGCCTGCGCCAGCCGCACCTGGTAACGCCGCCGCTTGTGCCGCCGGAGTGTGGCATCGATGCGCGCCTGACGGGTGTGTTTCATCGTCAGCCGGTGTTCGAAGCGCTGACGGCGGCGGCGGTTCACTTCCGGGAACAGCGTGTCACGGGTGTCGCCCGGCAACGGGGAATAACAGTGCTCCCCCCGGCTGGCAATCAGTGTGTCAAGCGCGTCGATATAGTCTTCCTTGCGCGTGGCGCGGCGACGATCGCCGGGCCGGTAGGTCACGTCTATCATGCGGATGTCCCTGGCTGAAATTGTGAGCCGCCCGGTTAACTGGTGGAAAAACGCCGTGGCATACGGGTAGGCTGACAACCGTCTGCCTGCCTCACGCCGGGCTTCGACCTGTGCGATGGCTTGCCAGACGGCCTGCCGATAAGGGTGCCACGGCACCAGAGCGAGATGGTTAGGGATCACAGGCAATGCCCTCCCATCCGCAGCGCGACCGCCAGCTTTTCCGGCCGCCAGAACCCCAGCCGGTAATAGCCCGCCACGGTATGCAGCACCCGGTTGACCGTGGCCGGGGTATAATGCTCATCCAGGTACAGCCACGCCAGCGACTGACCGCCGTCAAACGGCAGCGTCATTGACCAGTTCGGCACCTCCGCGCCCGCACTGCACAAGTAGAGCGCCGTCGCCTCATCCCCTGCCGGGCTTATCCGGCATACCACCGGCACGCGCCCGCAGAACTCGCAGCCCTCTTCCGCAACCACGCGCCAGCCTTCCGGCAGCGCCAGTTGACCCAGCACCGCGCAGTTGAGCATCACCCGGTACTCCCTGCCCCGGTCGCGGTACTGCTCCAGTTCATCGGCGCTCATCGCCGTCAGTGTTTCCAGATTGAATGCATTTTTCATCGCTGTTTTCTGCCGCCCGATGGGCGGCAGCTCCCTGTCTGTTAGGCGGCGGCGCTGTTGTCAGCGTCCTGTAAGGTGGTGGTGTCCTCGGCCACCGGCAGCAGGCACTCCGGCACCCAGCCGCTGGCGGTCAGCTCGTCCTCGGCCAGCTGCGCGGCGTCGCCCTTCTTCATCTTGAGCACCGAGGCCGCCTGCGCCACCTTCCCGGCGTCAACCAACGCATCGCTCATCAGCTCCTTGCTGATCCGCCCGAAGTAATTGGCCTTGCTCGGTTGCCACCAGTCGCGCAGCGTGAAATCCAGCGCGTGCTCGAGCGGCGTCAGGGCATCGCCGACTTTGCCATCCTTTGCAGGCCACAGCTGCACGGCATCGAGCGACAGGCCGACGCAGTACGCCAGCAGCGCCACGACCTCGGCCTGCTCCCACGTCAGCAACCATGAGAAATCGGTATTCCACTCCGGTGGCAATTTGGCTTCCCACTGCGCGTGCAGCTCACCCAGCTGGCGATCGGCGCGGCTCCCTTCTGCCGTCGGGGCTTTGGTCAGCAGCTCCGCCCGTTTTGGGGTCAGGCTGGTTTGGAGCAGCGATCCAGCGTAACGCGAACCGAACACCTTCACGGCCAGCGAGTGGGTGTGCAGCGCCAGCGCGACGGGCGGGTTCTCGACCAGCGCCCCCATCACCGCCAGTGTGCGTTCCGCCGACAAACTGGTGATCAGCGCCGCCGACAGCCCTTTCTCCTTGGTTTTCGGTGCTGCCGTCTCGGTGGTCGCCGTGCCCTCGTCGTTGTCATCATCACCATTCCCGGTCGTTGCTTCACTAGCCCGCAGCACGATCCCACGCTGGTAAACCACCTCCCCGTCACGCAGGGACGCCACTACCCCGCCGCTGCTGCGCATCACCTGCGGCCATGAACGGACGATCGCCTGCGCGGTCAACCGCTCAATATCGGCCTGTACCGCGTCGCTTTCGACGTTCAGCGCGTGGGTATCGATATCGGCATCCGCCGCCTCGAATGCCGCTTCCAGCTCACTGAACCGCGCTTTCAGCCGTTTGATCTCGGCCTGTTCGTCAGCGGTAAATTCCGGCTGCGGTTCGGCCAGCTCGCGGTACAGCTCCGCATCCTCACCCCATGTTTTAATGGCCGAAATGCGCCCTGCCGCCCAGCTCCAGCCCTCATCCTCGGCCACCTGCTGCGCCAACGCGTGCAATTTTTCACGGGCAAGACGCTCCAGCATCGCCGGTTCGGTCAAAAAGCCCTCGTCGGTAAACAGGTCGAATTTGAAGGTGCCGCCCGCCGCCTCGTAGACTTCGCGCCCGACGAATGCCAGCTGGCTGTTGTCTTTGGCCGAGACATCGCCTTTCAGCACCGCCTCGCGCAGGTGCTGCGGCGCAGCCGCCCAACCGTGCGCGTTGTCCCACACGTCACACTGACGTTGATGATCGTCGGTGGCCGACAACGCCTGCAGCTGGTCGAGGGTGATCTGGTCGTCGGCAAGCGCATCGAGCAGCACCGGCGCCATCGTTGCCAGACGCAAACAGCGCTGAACATGGCGCGTGCTGAACCCCAGCAGATCGCCAATCTGTGCCGGAGTTTGTCCGTCCGTCGACAGGTCGCGGAACGCCGTGACTTGATCGGCCGGGTGCATCTGCTCGCGCTGGCTGTTCTCCATCATCGACACCACGCGCGCCATCGCCCGGCTGACGACCAGCACCTCGACCGGGTAATCGTCGGTCACGACGCCGTCCGGGGTGGTCTTGTCGGCGTCGTTCTCCTGTTCCATCAACCAGCGCAGCGCCAGCGTGCGCCGCTCACCGGCGGCGACGCCGTAGCGGCCATCGTCCATTTCGAACACGACCAGATTCATCAGCAGACCGGCTGAACGGATGGCGGCGGCCAGCCCCTCGATCGATGCCTGCGAGGATTTTTTCTTGCGCACGTTCAAATCGGTCAGCACCAGCTGGCCGAGCGTGGCGGTTTTGCGCACGGCCTTGGCCAGCGCCGCCTCGATTTTTTCCGCGAGGGCGTTTTTCGTGGTGGTTTTGGCCGGACGGGTTGTCTTGCCCTTGGTTGGTGCTTTAGACTCAGTCATAGACATGGTGTATCTCCGTTGATAATTGCCTGTTGAGCCAGCGTCAGAAGTGGGTGCTTCCGCGCTGGCGGTGAGAAAGCGGCAGGATGCCGCTTTTTTATTGCCCTGAATTCATGCGCCAGTGGGTCATCGTCATCTGATCGCTGGCAGCCACCGGCCAGCCCCCGACGATCCACACCGAAATGGTGTCGAAATCCCCAAAGTCCGCGAACACCTCTTCCGCCCCTGCCGGTACGACCGGGGGTTCGATGGTGCCGGTTGAACGACCGCACACCGCCTTCACATAGCAAAACAGGTCATACACCTGCGGGATGGTCAGAGCACTGTTGGTCTGTGCGGATGCTGCTGTAGGCTTCGATGTCGCGCCTTTGACGTTTTGTTGAGCCATGTTGAAATCCTCCGTGGGGTAATAACTGATGCCGCTGTGAGTATTCGCCGTCGCAATAAACTGATTCAGCACGGCGAAGAGCGGCACCAAGGGGCGGAGACAAAAAGTTTTTTTGACCGAAGGGAGGAAAAAGTTTTTGGCGGAGTGCATTTCACCCCTTGGTGTTCAAGCGAGGCGTTGTGCTGTTATCAGTTGCGGCGGGAAGACTGACTGCGGATAAAGCACCCTGGAAGGTTGAATATGGATCAACCCGACACGGCGGCGCGACAGCGGCCGGCGGGGCGTCAACAGCGTCCTGCAGCCTGGCTGCAGGACAGTGAGTGCGGCGCCGGCATCGCCGGCTGCAAGCGGGGTTGCGTCAGCGATGGACGCCCGAAGGGTGGCGACGGCTCGACGGCGCCATGCGCAGCACGACAGCGCGCCCGGACGCCCAAATTACGCCAAATATGCAAAGTACAAGTAGAATTAAGCGTTATCACCAACGACGCAGTTCTGCACAACGCCTCACCTGCAGAAGGCACGCCAAAAACTCGAATTATCCAACCTGGTTGCCGTCACCAGCGCCTTCCAGGTGATGCTCACTATGGCCATAATGGGCCTGCACATTGATTTGCGCGAGGAGCGCCCACGAGTGGCATAGTCGTTACTGATTTCTGTATTTAATGAAATGTTATTTTCATTAAATACAGATAATCGTAATGATAGCGTTTCAAACGGTACGCAGGGAGCTACGGCTCGACAGCAATGATGAGTCGTAACCTGCCTACCCTACCGTCTCATCCTAAACGCAAAAGCGTCTAATCTTAAAATCGCATAATCGTAAAACATTAAATACAGAATTACTCTTTTCCGTATTTATCATATAACAGCTCGCGCACCTCATCGGCGATCTTGGTGCCCCTCAGGGCACAGGCAGACTTGATGGCCTTATGCAGGCTCTCCGGGATATCTATCGTGAGTCGCTTCATTTTCTCGATCGGCGGCGGCGCTTCTTCGACAGCGCGACTTTCCACCCAGGCATCCGCACTGGGTGCAGGTTTGGTTGGCTTGGCACCGAAAGTCACTTTTTTCCCACTCATACTTATTGCTCCAAAATCTCGTTAACCAGGGCGCCGATCTCTTTTGACGCCGCCGAATCTGGTTCCAGCTCGAACACGGCTTTACCGACAGCCGCCGCTTCAGCGAAGATCACCCGCTGCGACACCGTGGCTTGCAACACCGGTGTTTCATACGTCGACAGGGCCTCGCCGACATCACGGCCAATCGCAGTATTTACGATTTTACGATTAACCGCAAATACAGATTTAAGGTTTTCTTTATAAATCTTGGCTTCCTGGATCAATGTGACCACTTCCTGTGCCGCCCACACGTCATACGGACTGGGCTGAACAGGGATCACCACCAGGTCTGCCGCCATAATGGCGGAACGGGCCAGATCCGTGACGCGGGGTGGGCCATCAATGATGATGTGGTCATAATCCTGGGTGAATTTGCCGATATCCTTGTGCAGCGTGGCACGCGGCAACCCCAGCACCGGGAAAGCGGACTCATCTTCCCGTGCTGCCGCCCAATCCAGGGCGCTACCCTGAGGATCGGCATCAAGCAGCAATACGCGGGCACCATCCGCCGCCAGACGGGCAGCAATATTGACGCTGAGAGTGGTTTTGCCAACTCCCCCTTTCTGGTTCAGTACAGAGATAATCATCAGGTACTCCTGGTATGAGTTATTACGATTTTCAGTAAAACCGTATTTCTGCAAACTAACAATTACGATTCAATTGCAGTGTATGCATAAGCGCGGGCAAGGTCAATACTGAAATCATCAAATACGCTTTTCCGTAAAATCGTATTTGCGATTAATTGTAAAACCAGAGAGTTATCTTAGAGAAGGGAGCGCCAGCAGCCCCCGCGCTTCATCAACGGGCAGGGAGAAAGCCAGATCCGGCGTGACATCCAGGGCGAAGATCCGGGTATAAATTTCGGTATTTTCCAGGCGCTTGTGGCCCATCAGCGCCTGGACCTGTTTGACGTGCACATCGTTCATCAGCAGATGCATCGCATAGCTGTGGCGGAACGTGTGCGGGGTGATGGGGCGCACCGAAAAAGTTACGCCATCCTGGGCGGCACGGCGAACCGCCGCCCGCAACCAGTTACGCGGCGTCTCCTGGCTGGCCACATCCCACATCGGCGTCGCCCGGCGTGTCAGCAACTTGAATGTCGCAAAATAGCCCTGCAGCCGGCGAACATATCCCGCATCCGGCAGCGGCACCGCCCGGAACGGCGGCTCCCGCCGCTGCTGCTCTTCCTTGGTCGGCCGGCGCCGTGGCCGGGGCGCGCGTTGCTTCAGCGTGCGCAGCCGGACAAAAGGCAGGTCGCCGTTGAAGAACACATCCCCCGGCGTCAGCGCCAAGGCTTCATTGATGCGGGCGCCGGTGTTCCACAGGGTTTCAATCAGCATGCGCTGGCGCAGATCGGGCAGGTAATCGAGCAGGACCGCAATTTCCGGCGCCAGCAGGTAGCGGGGCACATCCAGTGAAGCGGCCAGGGCCATTTCGCGCAGCCGCACGGCGCGCGCGAAGCCGCCAGGCAGACTGATCGCGCTACGTGAAATCTGTCCCATCTCGAGGGGGATGATACTCAATTTTTCATTCTCCGCAATCTGTGCACTTTTCGGCCTTCAAAGGCCGCGATCGCGCTTTGACACCCTCGGCGATCGCCGGGTTGGCGCTCAATGCACTATTGTGCCGTGTCAGCCCCGGCGCCGTGAAGCCGAATAAATCGGTGATCGGTCAGGACAGCATCGCATAAAAATTGGGGAAAAAACGAAATGTACGTAAAAAACATAATCATCATGGACGCCGGTTGGCGCCGACGAGACAGGCGTTAAGCGAACGCTGTCCCTAATCCGCTGTGATACAAGGGAAAATAGGCCGTGAGCTGGCCGGGCAGGGCGGTTGGGGAGTCTACCGGTAATGCCCAATTTCCCGGTGACGACGTCACAGTCAGTTTGTAATGAAAGTGTAATTCCCAATAAAACAAGCTTTTTACCAAATGACAACATCAGCAGTATAATCATCCCATCATGGATAAATACAGGGCAGGGTAATGTTTCACTTATTAGTCAGTTATGCAGGGTGGAATGATGAGCACGGTTGGCAGGACAACTCAGGATCGCTCGATTTAGGGCGTTCCATCACCAACGCGCATACAGATCCACAACTGGTTGAACGGTTTCGCCCCAATGGGGAGTTTTCTATGGCGGAAATCACACAATATCCGGCTCTAATTATGACAGAACTGGAAGGAAGGGGAGCTCCTTTTGCTAGAGTGGGTAATATTACGAACGTTAAAAAAGCAGGCCGCGACGCGATAATAACATACCGTCTCGACCCAGCGATCCCACCTATATCAACCCAGTCAATAAAAAACTTCGCACGCGAGCTCGGACTGACTGATTTCCAATTAATCCATACCCATTGGTCTGTAAATAATGGGGATTTATTCGAAGTTTTATTCAGAAATAGTATAGGAGCCATCCCTAAACCAGACGTTTTTAATATTGACCATATTCATCATGTTGAACAACAACAATTGTCCGTCATGATGCCATTTGCTGGAAACTTCACTCCTGTGTATCAGGCCATACAGACGATGGCCGCGGATATGGGCATGGTATGTAACCGCGCCGATGATATATGGGACCATCAACACATTATGCAGGATGTGGTTTCGCTCATTTGTAAATCTTCAGTGGTGATTTGTGACCTGTCGGGAAAGAATCCCAACGTGTTTTATGAAGCAGGCATCGCACATGCACTAGGTAAGCAGGTGATCCTTATTACTCAGCATATGGATGATATTCCTTTTGATCTCCGGTCCGTACGTGCAATTCAATACTTCCCCAACGGAGAAGGTATTGATGCGATGATAAAAAAATTACGTCCCCGAGTAAGCCAATTAAGCGGTGGTCATTTTCACTAGCTAGCGTACCGTGGCATGGAAGCGCACGGATAATGACAGGATAGTAATAGAAGAAAATTAGTGATTAAAGGATTTTGGATGAGAAAAATATGAACAGTATCGACCTATCTCACCTGTCAGCCCTACAAATCAAGGCTGCACGCGAGTTCGCTGCTTTGAAGTTCGATATCGACATGAAAGCCAGGGATTGCCCAGAAAACATACCTGATGACCTCCATGGCCCAATGAGAGGGGGAGAGTATGGCCCTTATTTTGGAATGTGTTTCTTTAACAGTATCATGCCTTTCATGCCTCGGGATTCCGAAACACAAACACCAGAAACATTATTGATCCCGGTTGCTCAAACCCTTGGTTGTAGTTGGCGGTGGTGGCCAGACCGTTATCTATCAAAAAAAGATGAAGAAAAAATAAAATCACATATTTTTTCGGAATATGGAATAAGCAGTACCAGTTATACCTGCATACCTGAACTCGGTCTATTCCTACCTCATGAGGGAAAGAATCGCGTCAACTTTTGTCGACACCACAATATCGATGATATCCCTGCCAGGGTATACACACATCATTATCCAAAAGCCGAAAGAATGGCGATTTATATCGTAAACATTGCCGGCGGAAAGGATTTTTGGTCCATACTGGATGGTCGATACATCCAGAAAATCAGTCACTTCTCCTTTGCATGGCCTTTACTTCGTGCTTATGGCGTAACAATCAAGCACCAGTGGCCAACTGAGTTACCTCCTTTAAAGGATATATTGGCTCACTCCGAAACCTCTAAGGAAACAGAAATTTTTTACGAGCATGTTATTGATGTTGAAAAAATCAGGATAAGGCTTGAAAATAATTACATCCGTGCCGGCATGATCGATTTCCCAATCCGCAACAAATATGTTTATCCGGCGCTATTTACAGTTATTTTTATGATAGCAATGACTGCTTTCGATTATTCAAGTGGTGGCCTAGTTGAAAGTATTTTTCTAGCCATAGGCGCTTTTTCTGCAGGCAGCTTGTTTACCCTAATAGCCCCCGTTTTTTGGACTAAAAAAAGGCATTTAGTAAACGAAAACCGCCCCTAAATCTCTAGAGCTAGGAGATTGAACAGAAAACTCTACGTGCTACGATGTCATCATGAAAACGACACCCACGCCTCACGACGCCTTGTTCAAGCAGTTTCTGACTCACCCGGAAACTGCCCGCGACTTTCTGCAGCAGCACCTGCCACCGGCACTGCTGAAAACCTGTGATCTAAGCACGTTGTGGCTAGAATCAGGCAACTTTGTCGAAGAAGACCTTCGCGCCTATTATTCCGACGTCCTGTATTCGCTCAAGACAGGGAAAGGAGACGGATACGTTTATTGTTTGATTGAACACCAGAGTTCACCAGACAAACACATGGCCTTCCGATTGATACGCTACGCTATCGCCGCCATGCAACGCCACCTTGACGCCGGTAATGAGCAATTGCCTCTGGTCGTCCCGTTGTTGTTCTACCATGGTCAGGTCACACCTTACCCGTATTCAATGTGCTGGCTGGATGAGTTTGGTGATCCCGAGTTGGCCCAACAACTTTACACTGGTGATTTTCCGTTGGTCGACGTTACCGTTATTCCAGATGATGAAATCATGCAGCACCGTCGTATGGCCATCTTGGAACTATTGCAAAAGCATGTCCGACAACGCGACCTGGCCGAATTACTGGAACAACTGGTCACCTTACTGTTGGCCGGATACACTACTAAAGAGCAGCTGGTATCATTGATGAATTACATGCTGCAGGTTGGCGATACTGCCTCTCCGGAAACCTTTATCCGCGAGCTGGCACGCCGGGCACCACAGCACGAGGAGGTTCTTATGACCATTGCACAAAAACTCGAACAAAAAGGCCTGGAACGCGGGCTGGAGAAAGGCCGTTTGGAAGGACGCCAGGAAGGACGCCAAGAAGGGGTTCTCGAGGGCAAACTTGCCGTTGCCCGTACTATGCTGGCGAATGGCATCGACCGCGATTCAGTAATGAAAATGACCGGTCTGACTGCCGCCGACCTCGCGCAAATTCGCCATTAATCCATCGTGACAACCGGCAGGGTAGACGTTGTTAGATAAGACCAAATCCGTTTCTACGGATAACACCACCGCCGCACTCAGCCACCTGGCGTTCTGCGCCCTGGCAGCATTTGGGCTGGCCCGCCAGGACGGCATCGTTGGCACACCCTACGCCGAAAATCTGTTCCTGATCCGCTGGCTGGCCACCGCCCAAAAACAGAAGCGGTTCCCTAAAAGGGTTGCAGTGGATCTCACCTGGCTGCTCGAACGCGGCCGCAAACACGGCACGGCCGGCAAACTGCGCCAGCATCTGGAATACCTGTGGCGCTCCTGCAGCGGCAATCTCGCCGCGCAGTCCGATTTATTCCGGCTCACTTACGCGACTGAAACCCTGAAAGATCGGGGCTGGGACAATTATGTGATGGATGCCCGTGAGTGGCGATCGGAAACCACACCCACGCCGTCCCAGCAAAACGGTTTCTACGTCGAAAAAACGGCGCTCAATGCCGCCTTCTCTCAGGATGGCCATCACCTGCAGCCGGTCTCTTTTCGCATTGTCGGCGATGCCTATACGTTCATTCAGGTCATGGCAGAGTATGGACTGCAGACCCGCCTTGCAGACAGCAGGCCGACATATCAAACGGTAACACTGGAGCCAGGCGAGCACAGCAACGCGCCAACCTGACATCCCCTACGGTAAAGGATAACCTATGGATACGGTTGAGGAATTAAACGGTACGTATTTCTACAAGGGATATACCCAGTTGAAGCCCCAGCAGCTGTGGTGGCTTATCACCGTCGATGCGCTCCGTGAGCATCTGGGGATCAGCGTTGCCGATGCCGTCTTGATCGCATTAGGTCAACCCTGGCTTCCCACGCGCCAAAGCCGGGGACCGCTACACCAGGCACGTCAATCGCCTCGCGACTGTCGCGGAAAGCCTTTGCCGAAAGGTATCCGTTTACCGACACTGGTGGGTGAAACCCCACAGCGCCTGCACATCAGCGACGTGAATAACTGGGGAAAATTTATCGGCCGCAATGTTCCCTGGCTGGGGTATGCCCTGTCGGCCTGGACCATTTACGCGATCGGCCGCGATGTGAAAGACCGTTTCAACCTCATTGCCCGTCCGGCAGACAGAATTCAGTGGACCTATTTTTGATGATGAAGACGCCCGCGCAAATAGAGCAAGAGATCATTGATTATTACTATGAAAATTTCAGCCCGCGGAAGTATGTCTTCTGGGGCTCGAAAGTGCCGGTAACCCTGGACACACGCTTGCGGGAAGATCTCAAGATTGGTTGGGATGACGGTGACGATGCGATCAACACCTACCTGTCCATATGGCATGTCGATCCGGCCGGCATGGAATTCACCCATTATTTTTCCCCAGAGTTTTTCGGTTCAAAGGTGCCCGAACAGCCCCTAAAACCGCTCACCATCAGAATGCTGGTCGAGTCGGCCAAAGTCGGACGCTGGTTGTATTAGCCGGATTGGATGTCAACCGCCAGCGTTCTTACACGCTGCCGTAACGTATCTGCCGACAGTGCGTCGATATCCGGCAACATCGCGGCCAGAGACAGGGCCTGGATGGCCAACTCAATCGCCCTCGGCGGATCAGCATGCTCATAGCGGATGTAGGTACGCATCGAAATCCCAAACTCCTTTGACGCCCGTTCCTGTGTCCATCCCAGTCCCGTTCGCCATAGTTTCAGCTCAAATCCCGTCATCACCGCTCACTAAAACATGTCATTTTGTCATATTATTGCAATGCAGTTTGGCAAACAATGACGCCAGTAGCAAGTGACGATCACGCCTGGAAACACAACATTTAGTACCTTATTAAGCTGTTTTAGACACAACATCTTGTGCCTTCCGGATAAGCACATGGCAGATAACGATCCAGCCCCTCTGAGATCGTGCTAAATCGCAACTGTTGAGAAACAGAAAAAAATCCACTTCAAAATGAGCGAGTTGTTCCCCTATAGCTGAAAGTCGCGCCTTATCGCTTGTCATTCCCCCTCAGATTTATATTATGCTGGTTATGCATACAGCATAATTATAATAACGCATTCGGTTGCCGACCAGAGGAGAACACAAGATGAGCAACGCATCACGAACCCGCACACCACAGGACACGGCCGGCACGCAGGGAAATCGCGCCAAAGCCCTGCAAAGCGCCATTACCGCCATCGAGAAGGCGTTCGGCAAGGGCGCCATCATGCGCCTGGGCGACAACCATGGCATGGCAGTCGAACGTATCCCGACCGGCTCGCTCGGCCTCGACATCGCGCTCGGCGGTGGCCTGCCGGTCGGCCGCATCACCGAAATCTACGGCCCCGAGTCGTCCGGCAAGACCACCGTCGCCCTGTCGGTCATGCTGCCTGCGCCCAGCGCGCCGGCTTGCAATGCGTCTTTATCGATGCCGAGCACGCGCTCGATCCGCGTTACGCGCAGCAGTTGGGCGTCGATATCGGTGAACTAAAAACGGCGATCGGCTGATGCAGCTGCTCGACAGCCTTAATCAGGACGGCCGGGCGCCGGTGTGGTTTGCCGGGCAGGGTATTCCCGATCGCGCCGACGGCTGGAAGATGAGACGGCAGCGGCTGTCGCCGGCCTAGACCACGCGACTGAACGACGTGCCTGTCGCGCGCCTGAAATAATTGCCCACTTCACACGAAACACATCAAGCCTCGTTATCATGTAACATACTCAGAACGGGTGACCAAAGGACATCTGAGGCCGTTAAAAGCGGCGTCAAACGTGGAAAATTTCTTAACGTGAGTTTTCGTTCCACTGAGCGTCCCCCCTAATACGGTGCATGACCTTACCGGACGCGGGGTAGGCCTGAAGGTACTGACTGGTTACAGTGCGACCATTAATACCATGACCGCTGCCGGTAAGCTTGTTTTTGGCATTTTTGCTGCACTGGCCAAGTTTAGGCATGAGCAGATTGCCGAGCGTACGACTGCAGGCTAGGCTTCAGCAAGAGTGCGCGGGAGTAACGGCGAACGGCCTTACAGAATGACGCCAATAAAACTGCGACTGGCAATGGCGTCAATGGGACGGCCAGAGACGAAAGTCGTACCGGCATATCTCCCGGATGGTCAACTGCAAGCAGACGGTGTAAAGCTGCTGAAACGAGGGTAATTTATGTCGCCAGAAAATCTGGGTCCCTGCTAGCTCCATCATGAAGGTTTAAGTGAAAAAGCACATTTTATTGACATGATACATAAATTAATCTAACAATTATTTTAACTCTACGACTTTAATGGAATATGGCTATTAACCCATTATGGTTAATTCAGTGCAAATCAAGGAGGTAAGAAATGAGAGAGCTTAGCGAGAAAGATGTTCAGCAAGTCAGTGGTGCTGGTGTGGTAACCGACCTAATCAATGGGGTACTTGATGCCCCAGCCAGACAAGTCGGCTCGTCGATCGGCGCTTTTGCAGGGGATCTTGCTGTACAGGGGTTCCACACGGCCACAAATGCTGTTAATGAGTTATACAAAGGCGTGTCGTCCTTTGTCAGCGGTATCTTTGGCCGATAATTTCTAAATGGAATTTCAAGGAGAACAGATATGCGTGAATTGACGATTCATGAAGTTGAGGATGTCAGCGGCGCGGGCATCATTCAGGATGTTCTGACATGGGGCGGCGCAGCCATTGGTGGAACAGTAGGTACCGCTGTAGGCTCGACCGCCGCAGGGCTGGCTGGTGCTGCCGTAGGTACTATTGTACCCGTTGTCGGAAATATTATCGGCGGTGGTGCCGGAGCGGGTATCGGCGGAACGATCGGAGGCGTCGTCGGAGCGGGTATTGGAAGCGTGACTGGCCATACTGCCGGTGCAGTCATTGAAGGTGCCATCGGTGGATTCTTTGGCAGTATTTCTCATTCGCAAGCTGCCTGAACTCGTAAAACAAGCCCTGCACCCAAGTGCAGGGCTTGTTTTATATTGTACCGGCTGGATTTAGGGTAATGACCCTGTCTGCTGAAGCAACTGTTGATTCCCTGTGTGCAATAATGATCCGCGTAATATGAAGCCCTTTGATGGCCTGATTGACGGCGCTTTCACTTTCCTTATCCAATGCACTGGTGGCTTCATCCAGAAATAACAGCGCCGGTTTCTTGTAAATAGCCCTGGCAATAAACAACCGCTGTTTTTGGCCGCCAGACAACCCTTCTCCCAATTCACCGATTAAGGTTTCGTAACCCATCGGCATCTTCATAATGACGTCATGCAGATAGCTGGCGCGGGCGCATGTCTGCATCCATTCATCATCGATATTGTCTGAGAACCCGCAGATATTTTCACGAATGGAGCCGGAGAACAGCTTGTCATCCTGCATCACGCAGGCAATCATCTTATGGTAATTGTTAATTCCCAACTGTTGTATATCAACGCCGTTGACTTCGACGCGTCCACTGTCAGGAGGAAACAAACCGCACAGTACTTTCATCAATGTCGTTTTCCCCGCTCCCGATGCTCCCACTATAGCAATGCTCTCTCCAGGCTGAATAACGAGATTCAGCTTGCTGAAAACAGGGGGGGATTGGCTGTCATAGCGGTAGCTGAGAGCCTGTGTGGTCAGCGCAGCCGGTTGCATTTTCGCTTCGTAGGGAAGGTCAGGCTTACGGTTCTCCCGTGGATGCAGAGCTATATCAGCAATACGCTCGTTATGCAGGCTCATCATGCGAAGCTGAAGTAAAAACTCGGTCAATGAACCGATCCTGTCTGAAAACTGTCCACGAAACACACCGAAAGCCACAAACATACCAATGGTCATCTGATTATCGATAACCAGACTGGTGCCCAACCACAGAATAACTATCTGGTCACAGGCTGCCACGAAGGTGTTGATCCCGCCAAACAGCATATCCATTTTGGTAACCCGTATGCCGGTGTTAATGGCATCTATTTCCAGATTAAGCCAGTTTGCGCTGCGCCTTTCCGCCATTCCTTGCATTTTGACCGTAGCGATCCCGTACAAGGTTTCCATGAAGTACGAACCTGCCCGTGCCTTCCTCACCAGTGACTCTTCAGACAGTTGCCGATAGTAACCATATGTCAGCAGACGAAGCAGTACATACAGGGCTGTGAATGCGATCACCACCCAGGTCAGCCAGCCGCCGTATAACACCATCATCACCAGTACGCCAATGACCATGATACTGTCCATAATGGCGCCGACGATACTGGTCGTAAACGTGTTTCGCAACGTGTCCAGAGAACCGAAACGTGACTGGATATCTCCCAATTTTCGCCGCTCAAAATAGTTAAGCGGTAGCCGCATCAGGTGGTTAAACAGCCCGGACTGCCATTGAACGTTGATGAGCGTACTCATTACCAATGATGACCACGCACGCACCATACTGACCGCGGCTCGTAGCAAGATAAACAGCATTAATCCTGCACAAATGAGAGTAAGCAAGCCATGATCGCCTGCGGGGATCGCGTGATCCATCACCAGTTGCGTACCGACCGGCATCACCAGGTTAATCGTTTCTATCACCAGTGAAAGACTAAATATTTTGCCGAGCGTCCATTTAAGGCCGTGCACACTGCCTGTCAGCGTGCCAAGACTGAACGTGTTGCGAACAGTATTTGCGTTAAACGCACTACCTGGCCAGACTTCAAGTGCCACACCGGTAAAGCTGGCCGACAATTCTGACAGGCTGACAGTACGCCGCCCACGAGCAGGGTCATGCAATACGACACGATTTTGTCCAACGCTTACCAATACGACAAAATGATTGAACTCCCAGTGGAGGACGCACGGCATCTTCAGCGCACCGAGTTCATTGATGTCCAGGGATAAAGGGCGAGTGGATAGCCCAAGTTGGTCGGCCATACCAATCAACCCGGCTAGAGTGGTGCCGCGCGCTGACAAATTGAATTGTTGTCGCAATGCAATCAGATCGACATTCTTGCCATAGTGCCCGCAGATCATCGCCAGGCAAGCTAGACCGCATTCCGATGCTTCGGTTTGATGTACCAAAGGCATTCGTTTGAAAAGATGTATATCCAGCTGATTAACCAGGCGTTTAAAAGAAAAATTAGTCATTGACCGGTCCCGTAGCGCTTTGTTTCATGTCGTAGAAAGGTGACAGCATCCATTGATAAACTTTTCTCTTTTCCAGAAACAGGGTGCTTTGCGCCTTCATACCGTTTTCCAGACTGAGGCGTTTACCATGGTAGGAAATAGCCTGCTTTTCTGGTCGTACAATCACTTTGTAATACGGTATGGCGGCAGTCAGCGCAGCTTTCGGTGCGCCCTGGTAAGTCTGCATTTCCTGCGGCGAAGCCGGAGCTTTGGAGATGACGGATACCGTTCCGGCGAACTGACCGAATTTCTCCGCCGGGAAAGCGTCATAGCGCACATTGACCCTATCGCCAGTGGAAATATAGGGGATGGCATCGTTAGGCACCCAGAGCACCAGTGCATAGTGGTCTACCTTGTCAGGAAGCATTTGCAACAGGCTGTCGCCGACGTTCACCATCTGACCAACGGTGACGCTCATTGAATCAACGCGTCCTTCGGATAATGCGCGTACAATGATCACCCCGCTTGCATCAATATTCAGCAGTTCCTTTTGCAGCTCGTAACGTTGCAGTTCCATCTGGTAAATCTGATTATCAAATTCTGCAGCCTGAGTGTGGATCTGACTTTCCAATGCAGTGATCTGCAGCGCATTCTGCTCGTTCTGTCCGCTCAGACCCAGCAGGTTATTTTGTTGCTGGTAATACAGCGCAATCTGATTGGTTAGCTGATCCTTGTTGATCAGTCCCTTGGCCTGATAATGGCGGTAGTTCTGCATGTTCTCTTTCATGATACGTATCCCTTCCTGAGCCCTGCGAAGGATATCGGTGGAGCGTTCAAACGCTGCCGTATATTGCGCTTTCTGTTTTTCCAGCATCGCGAGGGTGGCCCGTTTATTGTCCTCCAGGCGACTGATGATCTGCGCAATACGGGCTTGTTGACTATTTATATCCCGGCGCTGATTGTCACTGACCACACCGCTGCGGGTACTCTTGCTGACGTCAATTTGATAGATAGGGGTGCCTGCAGTGATGATCTGGCCTTCAGTGACTAATTGTTTTACCACCACCCCCTGGACGGTAGAGTAAACGTTGGCAGCACGCGGGTAGGAGGTGATCTCGCCGGTTACGTTGGTTCGACGAGTATAGGTACCGGCGATAATGAAAGTAAGAAATGCAACGATAAAAAACAGGCAGAGTCCTGTCGTGAGCCAAAAGGGAATGCCGGGCAACAACAATGCCCGTCCCCGCCATTTCATTTTCTGATGGCTAATCGCTTCCTGGCGAAACACTGTCTGCCTTCCTTATCATATTGATTGAAATAAGATTACAAGCTTAATTCATAGAGGCTTTTCATGCAAAATATGAGACTGTACTAGATAACCAAGCTCATCTAAAACGGCTAAAAATATTAATTATTGTTATTAGGATATTTGAAGGGGGTTAAACGGCCACAAACGGAAAGCATTGAGACTCTGGCCCGGATATCGCCGGCGGCCTGGCAGCACATTTTGCTGAACAAGCATTATATCGTCGAGATCAGTGATGAAATTATTGACCTAGATGCGCTGGTAGCCGGGCTGAAACTGGGATAAGGGAAAAATCTGGGGTTCCGACGTAAAACTCCATTTCCTGACGCAGGGCGGTAAACTGCTTGTTGATTTCAGCCTGCGCGGTCTGAGTCCGGGTGATGGCATGCTGCTGCACGTGATCGTCGAAGGTATTGTCGACCACCTCGAGGGAGGTTCGACAGGATGCTGTGTCTCCAGCTCCGCATCCTGCGAGAAATAATACCTGCCGCCGATGGCCGCGGCGACTACCTAAGCGACCGCGCCCAGCCAGAGATATCGTTTGCGCTTTACCAGCACAGTGATTCAATACAGGTCATGCAATAACGCCAACAACTGTGCATTACTGGACACCCCCAGTTTTTTCATGGCGCTGCACTTGTGCGAACTGATTGTCTTCAGCGAGTTGTGATACCGCGCGGCAATCTGCCGCAAACTCTTCCCTTCCATCATCTCGCTCAGTACCAGACTTTCCCGCAGAGTCAATGTTTTTAAAGCCGCCCCATCATCCTCAGTCGGGCATTGACACACATCATTTCTAGGCAAATCCCCCGCAGCTACCTGTGACACGGCCTGGCAAAAAACCGGTATCGATACTCCCTTTTTCAAAAATAGGGTCTTGCCCACACGTTCAGCAGGTGTGAACAATCGCACGAAATTTTTCGGCAGATTCGTCCACATCAGGCAGATGAGGCTAGGGTGATAACATTTAAGCTGACACCCGAAAACTTCCCAGTCAAGTAGCGTCTCTCCAACACCGTAGGGCACACCAATCAGAAGATCCGCGTGTTCATGAATCAGTATTTTCCGCACATCCGCCAGTGTCTTCGCCTCCCCCAAAATTTTTACGGTATGTCCCAAATAAGCTTTCAACACGCGTATCAGGCAATCGCGATACAGAGAAACCGGGTCATGTACAATAACTCGCAAGCTAAGCGACGAACGTACTGTCACGTTTTGCCCGGATAGACGAGGTTTTTTGCTTCCTTCGGCTGCAATCATCTCATTCTCCTTCAATGCCTCTCACTACTCAGACCGCCCTTAATACCGGCGATGAACGCCAGCCCGACGTATTGGCCGCGCTCTCCGAAGTCCGGATATTGACCTGCGACGATGTATTCAACAATGCAGATAGAGGCTTATGAGACTTACTGTCAATAGACAAAATCAATCAAAAACATACACATACAATTTTACCGCACGATGCGCTAAAAACCGTATCTACTCGTAAACAAACGTCACCCCGATAATAGACTGGACATTACCGGCCACAACCTGACCCGTCGTTCGTGCATAGGAAGCCGTCAGGCCCAAACTTACAGGACTGCTGCCTACCTTTCCGAGAGACACGTTTTTATTAGTAGCAATCACGCCATTGCGGTTAGACAGTTGTACGCCAACGCCAGTAGCCGGGTTTGAAGATGACGTATTGGTAAATATGGTGCTCGCCGTATCAGCCGTAGTACCGGTCAGGTAATATGCCAGCTGTTGGTTTTGCGCACAATGGACGGTTAGCGGCACAGCAGCCGTGCCAGGGTAATCGGGTAGGGTCACTGTCACATTGCGCGATGATACGTCGCAACCACCTGTAGGAATTATAACATTGTTGTTGGCATAAATATTCCAGGTAAAATTTCTTGGATACCCACCACCAAAAGTAGCTATCTTATACATCCTCATTACCGCTATCAGCTCACCTGATTTCACTGCTTTTCCGCCTGCAGCGCCCAAAGCCGTTAAATATAGTTTAAAAGGTAGCCCTTGATAATAGGTTTGGCGTATTACAACGTTATCTGTATTTGTATTTAAAGGCATGGGATAAGTCTTACCATTCCAGTATACAGTTCCGTTAAAGTTGTCAAGCACACCGCCATATGCGGAGCCACCCGTGAGTTTTACATAATCCGTATCAATATTTGGCGGTGTAGAGTCGTTCTTACATTGTATCTGGCTGGATAAATCAACAATCAGGTTTTGCCCTACTCCAATGGATGGCGTAAGGTTTACATAAACGTTAGCTGAACCCGATCCAACTGTTTGACCGGTTGCATTAACCTTACAAGTAAAAGCATTAGCGCCGGATGAGTATGCCATTAGGCATACAGAAGCCACGAGGGCAGCAACTTCTTTTTTCTTCAACACTTTCTTTAGTTTTGAAACCAGTGTCATGACGTGACTCCTCAATTTAGGCGTAGGTGTACGTGACATTAATCACGGCCTGAATGCTGCCTTGTTTCGGGTTACCTTTAACTGATAACGCACGAACCTGTAATGGCAGACTCGCTGACTGTGTGGAATCATCAACCTGAACCGCCTTGGTTTTGCCGTTGTTCAGGTTATTGCCACTGGTGTCCTGCAGCTCCAATTGAAGATTGGTTGCCCCACCTTGATTTTTGTAATATCCCGTGCTGTCCGTTGTCCCCGTGAATGTTGCCGTGACTCTCGAAGTGCCTATTGGACAATTGGTCAAATTCAGCGTTACCGGATGCCAGGCCGAGCCCGAACCGGGCTGTGTAAAATTGAAAGAAAAAAGGTCACCCAAGTCTACCATCGCCGAAGGCGTTGATACGGTGCAGGGCTTGGCCACTACGCGTCCGTTGACCGTAATGGTCACGTCAGCTGCATGCGCGGCGAATGTTGTAGTAAAAAGCAACGCCCCCGCCAGCATCATGTTCTTGATAATGATCATCTTCAGACTTCCTTACTGAAACTCTAAGGTGAAATTGGCCGTCGCTGTCACTGTTCCTGCCGTCACGGGCGCGCGCGTTGCCATTAAGCGTGCATAAAAGCCCAATGTATTGGACTGGCCCGCCGTCAATGTCGTCCACTTCAGGGAGTCCTGAGCCGCATTTAAAGGGATCGGAGTCTTGTCGCGATCCAGTATTTGCACTCCAATACCGCTTGCGGCGTTTGTTCCAGCATCAATCTTTAACAGGGTTGTGTTGTCGCTGTCAGAGGTTCCGACATACCCCACGCGAACTGCCGTCGCGGAACTGCCGCACTTGTCGAAGACAATCTTGAAAGGTATGGATGGCGTGACGGCCCCAACCCGGTTGAATTGCTTGGCCGCATTGCTCAACAAATCCACCGTAAAATCCTGAGAGTCAACAGAGACCGAGCAGGCATTGTCTTTTAGATAACCTGTGATGGTGATAGTACTGTCCGCCGCATGGGCATATCCCGCAACCAACGGCAACAAACACAGGATTGGAAGGTATTTTCTCATTGCGTCATCATCTCCTGCTTATCACCGGCAAATGGCAGAGGCATAGCTCAAAGCCTGGTTTTGACTGTCAGCCGGCAAACTGTACGTCGCCGTGCAGCGCTCATTTTCGCTATTGCCCCACCTCACGTTGACGGTACCTTTTGGCGCAAGGCCGGTAAGGTAAACTTGCCCGCCATCTGCCACGATGCTGCCTGACTGACCATCTCCGTAAGAGGCTACAGAGCCAAACGGGACTGGCTTTCCGTTGTTTGTCAATGTCATAAGAACCTTCAGTCCGACTTTGGCCTTGAAGTCCGCACGCACGACGGCTCCCCGTGTAGGAACGACGCTTAATACCGGTTCTTCCAGTTCGACGTTGTTCGCCAGTGTATTCGTGTTCAAGGATATCCGATTCTCGCGGTAGTCCATCGCATAAGGGAGCACGGCATAACCACGCCAATCTGTACGCACCCCTGTTTGATTCTCGACAGAAACGTGTTTCGCTCCCGGCGCCTTGATAAGCACCATGGTGTCATTGAGTGGCTGGCTGAAGGTGATGCCATTTTCGTGGGCAAGTACGCCACCACTGACGCCATAGTAAACCTGCTTATAGTCACCGCTGTGGCTATAACCGACGTTGGCGTTGCCGTAAGCGCCGCGGTAATTCAGCGCGGCGTTACCCGTTGCGCCGCTGTTACCATTACCGCCGCTGTTATAGCCCGATTGCACGCTATAACTCAGGTTGTTATCTTCCAGCAGCGTCCCGTAAAGGCCGGCAGTATTTGTCGTACGTCCCTTGAAGTCTGTCGACGTGTTGTAACTGGCATTGGCATTTCGGAATACTGACCGGGTATCCGAGCGCATCCAGTGGCTGAACGGAATATTAATGTTGAAAGCAATCAGTTGGTCTTTATCGTCGGACCAGGCATTTTTGGACAGACTATAACTCAGGCTCCAGCTGATATCCTGAATGGTACTGTTATAACCAATCTGCAGCTGTTCATCTGAACGGCTGGTATTCCAGTAGCTTTGATGACTGCCAGTCAGGTATATCGTCGATGTCCGTCCAACCTGTTGCGTCACCGTCGCCTGCAAACGACCGCGCTTGCTGTAGTTCAGATTGTAATAATCCGTCAGCTTTGGTTTGATATTCACGATCCCGTCTTCACTAACCACGGAGTAACCGCTCATGCGTCGCCACGCGGTGTCGGCCAGAGAATAGAAGCCCCGGGTAGAATAACGGTATCCGACCAGTTGGAAATTGGTCCCTAACTCATTGAGCGATTTGTTATAGAGAAAACGCAGAGATTGTCCCTGATGCTTGCTGCCGTCAGGCAAGGTGGCATTCGCCTGCGTAATATCTGAAGATACCGCCCCGAGGTAGCCCAGGTTTTTCCCCACCCCGAGGTTAAAGGCACGATAGTCGTTTGAGGCACGTGTGCCGCCATAGACCGTCCAGCCATCGGGTAATCCCCAAAGCGCCGTTCCCTGGAAAAACTTCGGCTTGTCTTGTTGTTCATTACCACTGCGGAACTGCCCTGCAGTCACCGCGTACTTCACCTGTCCTTCACGCTGCAACATCGGAACGGATGAGAAGGGAACGGTAAAGACCTGAACGGAGCCATCCGCCTCTTTCACCGTCACCTGCAGATCGCCACTGTTTCCTGCCGCATACAGATCACCGATAGTGAAGGCGCCGGCGGGTACCGTGGTCTGATATATTTCATATCCGTTCTGCTTGACCGATACGCGTGCGGTACCACGTGCTATTCCATGTATAACGGGCGCAAAGCCGCGTTGACTGTCGGGCAGCATATTATCGTCTGTGGCAACCTGAAGGCCGCGGAAGTTGATACCTTCAAAGATATCACCCGCAGTATAGCCATCACCCATCGTCAGCCGGCTGCGCCAGGGCACAATGTCACGTTCAAGCCAGGTATTGACATGTTGCCAGCGATTTTCGTTATATCCCGTGCCGCTGCTGTAACTCCAGGTTGAGTTATCCCGCAGGCGCCATGCCCCCAGGTTGAGACCCGTTTGCAGATTGAGATAGGCGTAATTGCGGGTGCCGCCATTGTGACTGCGCACTTCACTGCCGGTATAGTTGTAATTGAGCAAACCGGCCGTAATACCATTATCCCAAAGCTCGGGAGCTATGTACCCTCTCGCCTGATTTCCCATGAAAGCCTGAGGAATGCTGATGGAAAGACGCTGGCGACCGACATCGAATGAGCTTGCAGCATCAGCAATAAGCCGTGTGAAAGGCACACAGGCCGTGCTCTTCATTACGGCAATATCTGGAATAGTCAGGGTATTGACGCCAAGTGAAGCCAGCTGAGAGCGAGTGAGGCACGGTTCCAGCTTGGTACCGTCATCACTTTTATCAAAGGTGATGTCTCGCGTCGTCACGTAACCCTCGTTCATGTAAATGTCGACACGATAGGTACCCGGTGGCGCATCAAGCCCCTTTTCGAAACTGGAGAGATCGGCAACCGATGCCGGGTCGTCAGCCAGGAACCGGGGATTGAAGTAGTTGTCTGCGCGCGCGGAAAATGTCGAAGCCACCAAGAGCAATGCCAGCGGCGTAAGCATTGCTTTGTTTAGCGCCCGTTCCCGGATGTGGTATTTTTTCATGTTATCCGTGCCTGCTCCATAAACCAGGTGACTTGTCGCTACCGCACGCCGTCATCAATGCCGGTGCTGCGTTACCTGCGTTGTTGAATCCATTGTTTTAGTGAATGACTCAGATCGTTACTGCAAGGTGCCTTTCATCACGGACGTGAGCGCACCGTAATCATTAATCGTGCGATATGTAATTGCACTGCCGGCATCGCCCGGCAGTTTCACCGTTGCCGCCCCCATAGGCGGGACCATGACATTGGCTAAAGAACGTGTGCCGGCATTCAATTCCGTGACGGTCAGAAAATAGGGCGTTGGATTATTCAGTACCAGTGTGTTCGCATCGCGTTTAAACGTCAGTTTTCCAGGGGCCTGATCAGGCGCCATACTGAGATTTTGTGGGCGATACAACAATTTGATTCGGCTCGTTATCGCCAGTTGAAGCGTATTTTCTTTCTGTTTTGCCTTGTCCAGAGAGGGAATGGCTTTGACGTTGACCCAGAAAAGACTTTCGCGGTCTTTAGGCAAGGCGTTATTGGTTGCATCAATAATACGCAGCGTATTTTCTTTTTTCCCCTGCATGAGGAACAGCGGCGGAGTTATAACGAACCGGCCTTCTTTTTGACCATCATCATTCTCGACCCAGGATTGAATAAGAAAGGTGTCTTTATCGTTATTGTTGCTCACACCCAGAGTGACCTGTTTCTGTTCTGCCGGATAAATAACGCGTGTTGCCCCAAGAGCCACGCCCGCTTCAGCATGCGGAGTGCAAAATACGACTGCCAAAGCCAGCAGTGAACCCATGACGTTTCCGGTCGCTTTCATTTTAATCACGTTAACCTCTTGGGCGGATAACCGCCGTTTTAACCTTTTGCGCGCGCTTATCTCATCCGAGATAAAAGTTTCATACGCGAAAACGAATGTTTTATTGGTATGTCAAAGAGAACCAAGCCTGGGCATTTGCAGCACCACCGATAACCGTATTGCCGGTTGCCCGATATTTGGCAACAAATTGCAAGATACGCGTTCCTTTAGTCAGCGGTTTCCAAGACTGAGGTTCTGAATTAATGGGTATGAGTTGCCCCTGTTCATCGAACAGGGCGATGCCGACGCCAGACGCAATCCCCTCGCCTTCGCCAACCGACAGAACATCAGGGTTTTTGCCATCGGCTACGCCGTGAAAGACGATACCGACGCGATCGCTGACATTGGGATTACAATCCTGGAGATGCAAACTGAACGGCACCGGATCGGCGTCATCCCCTGCATCCTTGAAACGGTTACTGCTAACCTGTCCCATGCGAACAACCAGTTGCCTGTCACCCGCCTCAACCGTACAGGCTTCAGCGATGAGCTCCCCCTGAAAGCGCATCTGTCCTCCAGGAAGCGTGACGTTCCACTTGTTGCCGGCGATAGACAGAGGAGCAATGAAAAGCAGGCAGAGTCCCAGTCTGGTTTTGAGCATCGCTTATTCCCTCTTCGATAGCTGAAAACAGGCCGTCCTGGCCTGATTAAGCATCCTTGCAGACCGGTATTACTGGTACTGAACTTTAAAGTTGGCGTTCGCGTTGGCAGTACCAGGAGTGGCAGCACCGGTGGCGATGTAACGCGCCTGGAATGGCAGAGTGTTGGTACCGTCAGTCAGAGTGGCAGCAGTACTGAAGGTTGCACCGTCGAATGCCAGCGCTTTGCCTGCACTGTCCAGCACCTGCACACCCACGTTGGTAGCACCACCCGCAGAGGAGCTTTCCAGTGCCAGAGCAGTTGGGTTCTCAGCATTGACAGCAACACCAGAGAATGCAATGGCCGCTTTGGTAGCAACGGTGGTATCGCAATCGTTCAGCTGAATGTTGAAGCCTACAGCAGAGCTGGTTTTACCCGCTTCACTCAGCGTGGCTGTTTTAACCTGGCCCAGCTGTACGGTTTGGTCTACAGAACCGGCGTCAACGGCACAAGCGGCGTTAACCACTTCACCTTTAAAGTGAACGGTACCACCGTTAACGGTAGTAGTTGCTGCGTGAGCCAGACCCGCAGTCAGTAGAGATGCTGCGATCAGGGTTTTGAATAATTTGGTGCTATGCATTTTTACTACTCCTTTTTTGGTAAAAGATATAAACGGCATACTGGAATGTTTTCTTACCACATTCATTATTCCTAATTCGCTTCTAAGACGTACTTAATGATTCCTCCTTACTGAGGGAATATTGATAAGTACCCAGTGTTAAGCTGTCCAATGAGGTTACCTGAATCTTGTCGTGCCCATTAATAATTGCTCGTGGGGGTATGCTTTTCTTTGAACTCTCATGCGCTCCTGATGAATAACGACACAGACCCTTTCAAGAACAGGTGCCACATACACCCCACCAATATAGATCAATATACTAACATAGCAATGTTTTACAAAATATTAGATCGCATTTTTTATAAAAAAAGCATAAAAAACCAAAGCATCAACAATAAGAGCACATAAGATCGTTAAATAAAAAAAGTCCTATACTTTACAGTGAATAATTTGCAATTGTGTCTTTGGTTTCTTTTTCTCGGAATTGAAAAATAATAACTAGACTAATTAATTGCATGCTTTTCTTATATTATGGATAGTCGGCTATATGTTAAATTAAATTAATACTTTGTTGATTGGGGGGCTGCTTGGTTTAATTGGCTCTTTATAGATAAGTTAATACATCATCAATATTCATAAGTACTGTAAGTTCTTCTTTACTGCCCCTACAGGAATAAAACATATCCAGATTATTGATTTCTGAGGTTACCATTAAAGGACAGGCGTTCCTGCTATCCGGCAACCGTACTCACATTAGATGTGCTAGGTTTCCCCTATTTTTTCTCAGTAATTTCATAGCAAATGGGGGCCTACGCCGGAACCGCCGAAATTTCCGTTACCCTAGCTTAAGCCCGGCAACCAGCGCATCCAGGTCAATAATCTTATGGCTCATCTGAAGGGTCGCCGAGTTGTAATACACGATCGCGCAGGAAATCAGTCGCCCGCACTAGTTACTGATGTCTGTTTCGATGTCATTTTTTCCAGTTAACTCCTTCTTTCCGCCGACCTTGTTCACTGCGGCACGCAGCTGGTGATAAGATTCAATCCGGTTCTGGAAACGCCAGATGTTGTGTACCAACTGCGGATCGCTCAGATACTTCAACGTGTAGATGCTGCGTACCAATCGGTCATACCTTTGTGAGAGCTAGGGTGATTTGTTCAAAAAAAGTATCACATAACTTGATTTAGTAAATTTGATACGCAAAAATCTCATCATCTAATGTCTAGTGAGATTAAATCGTATGGCGCTCGTCGGTTATGCTCGTGTATCCACGACAGATCAGGATCTGACACATCAGATAGCGGTGCTGACTTCAGCCGGCTGCCGTAAAATCTTCTCGGAGAAAATGACCGGCGCCAGGAAAGAGGGCCGTCAGGCACTCGATGACTGCCTTGATTACTTGCGAGAAGGGGATACGTTGGTGATCACCCGTATCGATCGCCTGTCACGCAGTCTGCGCGACTTACAGAATCTGGTTCATGAGCTTGAAGGGCAAAACATCAAGCTCAGGGCGACAGAGCAGGCCATCGATACCTCTTCGGCGTCCGGCAAGGCTTTCCTTGATATGTTGGGCGTATTCGCCGAATTCGAGACACGCCTGCGTCAGGAACGGCAACGGGAAGGCATTGCCCGCGCGAAAGCCAGAGGGGCATATAAAGGAAGAAAACCCACCGCTCAGGCGAAAGCGCAGCAGGTGATTGAATTGACGCTGGCCGGACTCACCCGCGAAGCGGTTGCCGACCAACTGGGCATTGGCAGAGCCAGCGTCTACCGAATATTAAAAACCTGGCGGCAGCAACATCCCGACGCTATTCTGCCCGGAGAACGGGTGAAGCCTTCGCTCAGCCATAGTGAGCCGGCGACCGAACATGTTACGATAGTCCCATGAAAAAAAAT
>NZ_JBQZFS010000010.1:0-94197 GCF_052691795.1 Serratia sp. TSA_130.1 | reverse complement strand
ACGGAAGTGAGGCGGTTGGAATGAAACAGAATTTGCCTGGCGGCAATAGCGCGGTGGTCCCACCTGACCCCATGCCGAACTCAGAAGTGAAACGCCGTAGCGCCGATGGTAGTGTGGGGTCTCCCCATGCGAGAGTAGGACACTGCCAGGCATCAAATTAAGCGTGCTGATATGGCTCAGTTGGTAGAGCGCACCCTTGGTAAGGGTGAGGTCCCCAGTTCGACTCTGGGTATCAGCACCACTTTATTTAAAGTGGGTTTAGAAGTTCGGCAGAAAAAAGAATTTGCTTGGCGGCAATAGCGCGGTGGTCCCACCTGACCCCATGCCGAACTCAGAAGTGAAACGCCGTAGCGCCGATGGTAGTGTGGGGTCTCCCCATGCGAGAGTAGGACACTGCCAAGCATCAAATAAAACAACAAGCCTCATGCGAAAGCATGGGGCTTTTTGTTTTGTCTGTTATCTGGCGTTCTGCTCGAGCATGGGCATGCGAAAGGCCCGTCGGGAACGGGCCTTAACGCCGCTTGCGGCGGCCCCGCAGGGGAGAGTCTCAGGATGAGACGAATACTGTAGGACACTGCCAAGCATCAAATAAGCCAAGAGGCCATCCGAAAGGATGGCCTTTTTGCTTTCCGTGCCTCTAATCCTCCCTGCCAAGATCCTGACGCAGATCGCGCAATGAAACATTTTCACCTTTCCGCTGAACGCTCGACATCGACGGAAAAAAACGCTATCTTCGGGCATCTAGAAGTCTAAACGTATAAATGGATGTGTGAGGGTTAAGCAATGCCGATTCGTGTTCCTGATGAGTTACCTGCGGTCAATTTCTTGCGCGGTGAGAATGTCTTCGTGATGACATCCTCACGGGCAAAAACACAGGAAATCAGGCCGCTGAAAGTGCTGATCCTCAACCTGATGCCAAAGAAGATCGAAACGGAAAACCAGTTTTTGCGCCTGCTGTCCAACTCGCCGCTGCAGATTGATATCCAGCTGCTGCGCATCGACAGCCGCGAATCGAAGAACACGCCGGCCGAGCATCTGAACAACTTCTACTGCGACTTCGAGGATATTCAGAACGAGAACTTCGATGGTTTGATCGTCACCGGCGCGCCGCTGGGGCTGGTCGATTTCTGCGATGTTGCCTACTGGCCGCAGATCGAGCGTGTGATCGACTGGGCTAAGAACCACGTTACCTCCACGCTGTTCGTGTGCTGGGCGGTACAGGCGGCGTTGAATATTCTGTACGGCATTCCCAAGATGACGCGCGAGGTGAAACTCTCCGGGGTTTATCCGCACCAAACGCTGCAGCAGCATGCGTTGCTGACGCGCGGCTTCGACGAAAGCTTCCTGGCGCCGCATTCACGCTATGCCGATTTCCCGACCGAGGTGATTCGCCAATATACCGACCTGGACATCCTGGCCGAATCCGAGCAGGCCGGCGCCTACCTGTTCGCCAGCAGGGATAAGCGCCTGGCGTTCGTCACCGGCCATCCGGAATACGATACAATGACGCTGGCGGGAGAGTATTGTCGCGACAACGAAGCTGGCCTCGATCCTGCCGTACCGCTCAACTACTTCCCCGATGACAACCCCGCACTGACACCGAAAGCCACCTGGCGCAGCCATGGCCACCTGCTGTTTTCCAATTGGCTCAATTATTACGTCTACCAGATCACGCCTTACGATCTGCGCCATATGAATCCGACTCTCGACTGATCTTTTCTGCCTGCCGGCGGCTGAATCGAGGCCGCCGCACTGCTCATCCTCTGCACGATCCTCTTTTTACCCGTCAATTCTCCCAAAAAACCATTGCCTAACAACACGTTAGTCCGTCTTTGCAATTCTATTGGAACCGATTTCCTTACCTGTTGATCGTGTTATTTATCCTAACCAATTGATAATAAAGTGTTAATAAAATATTTAATAATAAAATGGAAATGGTTTTTGATTTTTATTTTTTGTTGGGTATTCTTAACGCTATCGGGATGAGATCTGACCAGTTTAGGATCGTTTCATCCGCCCTGATCCACAGTGATTTCTGATGAAAATGCGCCGGTCGCCCGGGTGCAACGATGGGAAGGAGCAAGGTCATGACGCAACAGATAGCAGGCACGGAGTTAAGGTTTACGCAGGGTTTCGCCGCTGCGGAGCGCCAGGTGTTAACGGATGAAGCGGTTGAATTTCTGGCGGAACTGGTGGGGAAATTCACGCCACGTCGCAATGAGCTGTTGGCGGCGCGTGCCCGCTGGCAACAAAATATCGATCGCGGCGAATTGCCTGGGTTTATTTCGGAAACCACTTCCATTCGTGAAGGCAATTGGCAGATCCGCGGTATTCCGCAAGACCTGCGCGATCGCCGGGTAGAGATCACCGGGCCGGTCGAGCGCAAGATGGTGATCAATGCGTTGAACGCCAACGTAAAAGTGTTTATGGCGGACTTCGAAGACTCGCTGGCGCCAAGCTGGGACAAAGTCATCGACGGTCAAATCAACCTGCACGATGCGGTTAACGGCACCATTTCCTACACCAATGAAGCCGGCAAAATCTACCAGCTGAAACCGAACCCGGCGGTATTGATCGCTCGCGTACGCGGTCTGCATCTGCCGGAGAAGCACGTGCTGTGGCGTGATGAGGCCATTCCCGGCGGCCTGTTCGATTTCGCGCTGTACTTCTACCACAACTATCGCCAGCTGCTGGCCAAGGGCAGCGGCCCGTATTTCTACCTGCCGAAAACCCAGTCCTGGGAGGAAGCTGCCTGGTGGAGCGATGTCTTCAGCTTTACCGAGGATCGTTTCGATCTGCCGCGCGGCACCATCAAGGCGACCGTGCTGATCGAAACTCTGCTGGCGGTGTTCCAGATGGACGAGATCCTGTATCACCTGCGCGATCACATCGTCGGTCTGAACTGCGGCCGCTGGGATTACATCTTCAGCTACATCAAAACGCTGAAGAACCACGGCGATCGCGTGCTGCCGGACCGTCAGTCGGTGACCATGGAAAAACCTTTCCTCAGCGCCTATTCGCGCCTGTTGATCAAAACCTGTCATAAGCGCGGCGCGTTCGCCATGGGCGGCATGGCGGCGTTTATCCCGAGCAAAGACGCCGAAAAAAACGCCTGGGTGCTGAACAAGGTACGGGCGGACAAAGAGCTGGAAGCCAACAATGGCCACGACGGCACCTGGGTGGCGCACCCGGGCTTGGCGGACACGGTGATGGAGGTGTTCGGCAACGCATTGGGCGATCGTCAAAACCAGCTGGACGTGCTGCGTGAGCAGGATGCGCCGATCAGCGCCGCGCAACTGCTGGAACCGTGCGACGGCGAACGCACCGAAGCGGGGATGCGCGCCAATATCCGCGTGGCGGTGCAGTACATCGAAGCCTGGATCTCCGGTAACGGCTGCGTGCCGATTTACGGTTTGATGGAAGATGCGGCGACGGCGGAGATCTCCCGTACGTCTATCTGGCAGTGGATCCACCACGAGAAGAGCCTGAACGACGGGCGCCCGGTCACCAAGGCGCTGTTCCGCCAGATGTTGCAAGAAGAGATGTTGGTGGTGCGTGAAGAAGTAGGGGAAGCGCGCTTTAACGCCGGCCGGTTCGAAGAGGCGGCGCGCCTGATGGAGCGCATCACCACGCAAGATGAATTAATCGATTTCCTGACGTTGCCCGGCTATGAGCTGCTGGCCTGAACTTTCCCAATCAACCCTACATGACTGAAAGGATAAAAATTATGTCTACCTCTCGCTCTCAACAGATCCAGCAGCTGGAACAGGAATGGAAATCGGCCCGTTGGGAAGGCATCACTCGCCCTTACAGCGCCGAAGACGTGATCAATCTGCGCGGTTCGGTCAACCCGGAATGCACCCTGGCGCAAAACGGCGCCGCCAAACTGTGGGCGTTGCTGAACGGCAAGGCGCGCAAAGGCTACGTGAACTGCCTGGGCGCGCTGACCGGCGGCCAGGCGCTGCAGCAGGCCAAAGCCGGCGTCGAGGCTATCTACTTGTCCGGTTGGCAGGTGGCGGCCGACGCCAACAGCGCAGCGGCCATGTACCCTGACCAATCGCTGTATCCGGTGGACTCGGTGCCGAAGGTGGTCGAGCGCATCAACAACACCTTCCGCCGCGCCGATCAGATCCAATGGGCGAACCAGATTGAGCCGGGCAGCAAAGGGTACACCGATTATTTCCTGCCGATCGTCGCTGATGCGGAAGCCGGCTTCGGCGGCGTATTGAACGCCTTTGAGCTGATGAAAGCGATGATTACCGCCGGGGCCGCCGGGGTGCACTTCGAAGATCAGCTGGCGGCGGTGAAGAAATGCGGCCATATGGGCGGCAAAGTGCTGGTGCCGACGCAAGAAGCGATCCAGAAACTGGTCGCCGCGCGCCTGGCGGCCGACGTGCTCGGCGTGCCGACGCTGGTGATCGCCCGTACCGACGCCGATGCGGCCGACCTGCTGACCTCTGACTGCGATCCGTATGACAGCGCCTTCGTCACCGGCGAGCGTACGGCGGAAGGCTTCTTCCGCACCCATGCCGGCGTCGAGCAGGCGATCAGCCGCGGTCTGGCTTATGCCCCTTACGCCGATATGGTGTGGTGCGAAACCTCAACGCCGGATCTGGATGCCGCCCAGCGCTTCGCCGACGCCATCCACGCCAAATACCCAGGCAAGCTGCTGGCCTACAACTGCTCGCCGTCGTTCAACTGGAAGAAGAACCTCGACGACCAGACCATCGCCCGTTTCCAGCAGGCGCTGTCGGACATGGGCTACAAGTATCAGTTCATCACGCTGGCGGGCATCCACAGCATGTGGTTCAACATGTTCGACCTGGCGCACGCCTATGCGCAGGGTGAAGGGATGAAACACTACGTCGAGAAGGTGCAGCAGGCGGAGTTCGCCGCGGTGGAGCGCGGTTACACCTTCGCGTCGCACCAGCAAGAGGTGGGCACCGGTTACTTCGACAAGGTCACCACCATCATTCAGGGCGGCGCCTCTTCGGTCACCGCGCTGACCGGTTCGACGGAAGAACAGCAGTTCTGATGCGGCAAGCTTGAAGACGTTTCACCCGGAGCCTGCATGCGCAGGCTTCTTTTTCTGGCGGGGGTAAGGATGGCGGCAAAACTGGAGTTGTTGATCGCACAGACGATCCTGCAGGGCTTCGATGCGCAGTACGGCCGCTTTCTGGAAGTGACCGCCGGCGCGCAGCAGCGCTTTGAGCAGGCGGATTGGCCGGCGGTGCAGCAGGCGATGAAAAAGCGCATCCATCTGTACGACCATCACGTCGGTCTGGTGGTGGAGCAGCTTAAATGCATCACCGGGCAGAAATATTTCGACGCCGACTTCCCCAGCCGGGTCAAAGCGGTCTATATCGATCTGCTGCCGGACTACCCGCGTTTTGAGATCGCCGAAAGCTTCTTCAACTCGGTCTATTGCCGGTTGTTCAAGCATCGCGATCTGACGCCGGACAAGCTGTTCGTTTTCAGTTCGCAGCCGGAACGACGTTTTCGCGACATTCCGCGTCCGCTGGCGCGCGATTTTACCCCCAATGGCGATCTGCCGGCGATGCTGCGCAGCGTATTGAGCGATCTGCCGCTGCGGTTGCCGTGGGAGGATCTGACACGCGACATTCGCTACATCAATCAGGCGCTGCAACGCGCCTTCAGCCCACAGCAACTGACGGGGGCGACCTTCCAGATCGCCAACGAGCTGTTCTATCGCAACAAGGCCGCCTGGCTGGTCGGCAAGTTGCGCCTTGCCGACGGCGTTTACCCGTTCCTGTTGCCGATTCACCACAGCGAATCGGGCGCGCTGTTTATCGACGCCTGCCTGACCGGCAAGGCCGAGGCCAGCATCGTCTTCGGTTTCGCCCGCTCTTATTTCATGGTCTACGCACCGCTGCCGGCGGCGATGGTGGAGTGGCTGCGCGAGATCCTGCCGGGCAAGACCACCGCCGAGCTGTACATGGCGATCGGCTGCCAAAAACACGGCAAAACCGAATGCTATCGCGAATACCTGACCTTTATGGCGCACTCACAGGAACAGTTCATCATCGCGCCGGGCGTGAAAGGCATGGTGATGCTGGTGTTCACCCTGCCGTCCTTCGATCGGGTGTTTAAAGTGATCAAGGATGAGTTCGCCCCGCAGAAAGAGGTGACGCAGGCGCAGGTGATGGCTTGCTATCAGCTGGTGAAAGAGCACGATCGCGTCGGGCGCATGGCGGATACTCAGGAGTACGAAAATTTCGTCGTCGACAAGGCGCGTCTCAGCCCTGAGCTATTGGCGGAGCTGCGGCGTGAAGTGCCGGGCAAGCTGGAAGATCTCGGCGATCGCATCGTGATCAAACATCTGTATATGGAACGGCGCATGACGCCGCTGAACCTGTATCTGGAGCAGGCCAACGACCAGCAAATGCGCGATGCGATTGAAGAGTACGGCAACGCGATCAAGCAGTTGGCCGCCGCCAATATTTTCCCCGGCGATATGCTGTTCAAGAACTTCGGCGTGACGCGCCACGGGCGTGTGGTGTTCTACGACTACGACGAGATTTGCTACATGACCGAGGTCAACTTCCGCGACATTCCGCCGCCGCGTTATCCGGAGGACGAGCTGGCCAGCGAGCCGTGGTACAGCATCGCGCCCAACGATGTGTTCCCGGAAGAGTTCCGCCACTTCCTGTGCGGCGATCGGCGCATTCGGCAGGTGTTTGAAGAGTTGCACAGCGATCTGTTTACCGCGGAGTATTGGCGCGGGTTGCAGCAGCGCATCCGCGAGGGGCATGTGGAAGACGTGTTCGCTTATCGCAAGAAGCAGCGGTTCAGCCAGCGCAGCGGGGCGGCGCTGCCGGCCGCCACCGCTGCGATGTAAATCAGGCCTGGACGCCCGCGACGGCGGCGCGCGCCAGTTCGGTAATGCGCGCGTAGTCGCCGCTTTCGAGCGCGTCCGCCGGCACCAGCCAGGAGCCGCCGATGCACAGCACGCTTTTCAGCGCCAGATAGCTGCGGTAATTGTCCGGCGAGATGCCGCCGGTCGGGCAGAAACGCACCTGCGGGAATGGGCCGCCGATCGCCTGCAGCGCTTTTACGCCGCCGTTGGCTTCCGCCGGGAAGAATTTAAATTCGCGCAGGCCGTAATCCATGCCCTGCATCAGCTCGGAAACGGTGCTGATGCCCGGTATAAGGGGAATGGAACCGGCGGTGGCGGCTTTGAGCAGCTCGTCGGTCAGCCCCGGGCTGATGGCGAACTGCGCGCCGGCCTCGGTCACTTCCCGCAGCTGCTGCGGATTGATCACCGTACCGGCGCCGATGATCGCTTCCGGCACCTCTTGGGCGATGGCGCGAATGGCGTCCATGGCGCAGGCGGTGCGCAGCGTCACCTCCAGCACCCGCACGCCGCCGGCGACCAGCGCTTTCGCCAGCGGCACCGCATGTTCCAGCTTGTTGATCACGATGACCGGCACTACCGGCCCCGCCGTCAGGATCTGCTCGGCGCTTGTTGTCCACTTGTTCATGCTGACGTTCTCCTCTGTGGCCGCCGCCTGGCGGCGATGCGGCCAGGCTATCGATTAAAATTTGATGCAGCAGGCGCCCTGCTCGGCGCCTGACAGCTGGCTGCGCAGCGCGCCGAACAGCTCGCGGCCGCAGCCGATGTGTTCGGCGCTCAGATCGGGTTGGCAAGGCGTGCGCCGCGCCAACTCGTCAGCGTCGACCAGCACCTGCAGCTCGCCGCTGCGGCCGTTGACGCGGATCGGATCGCCGTCGCGCACTTTCGCCAGCAGGCCGCCGGTATAGGCTTCCGGGGTGACGTGAATGGCGGAAGGCACCTTGCCGGAGGCGCCGGACAGGCGGCCGTCGGTCACCAGCGCCACTTTGAAGCCGCGATCCATCAACACGCCCAGCGGCGGCATCAGCTTGTGCAGCTCTGGCATGCCGTTGGCCTGCGGCCCCTGGAAGCGCACCACCACCACGCAATCGCGATCCAGCTTGCCGGCTTCGAACGCCGGCACAATATCGTGCTGGCTGTCGAACACCACCGCCGGCGCTTCGATGATCTGGTTATCGGCGGGCACCGCCGAGGTTTTCATCACCGCGCGGCCCAGATTGCCGGCCATCACTTTGGTGCCGCCGTGATGTTCGAACGGCTGGGCCACGCTGGCGATCACGCTGGCGTCGAGCGAGCCGGCCACGCCTTCGCGCCATACCAATTGGCCGTTGTCCAGCCACGGTTCCTGGGTGTAGCGGCGCAGGCCGAAACCGGCCACGGTGTGCACGTCTTCGTGCAGCAGGCCGTGTTGCAGCAGTTCGCGCACCACCAGCGGCACGCCGCCGGCGGCCTGGAATTGGTTGATGTCGGCCGGGCCGTTCGGGTAGATGCGGCACAGCAGCGGCACCGCCTCCGACAGCTCCGAGAAATCGTCCCAGGTGATGATGATGCCCGCCGCCCGCGCCATCGCCACCAGATGCATGGTCAGGTTGGTGGAGCCGCCGGTGGCCAGCAGCGAGACGATGCCGTTCACCACCACTTTCTCGTCCACCAGGCGGCCGATCGGCAGGTAGTTGCCGGCGGTATCGGTCAGTCGGGTCACCTGGCGCGCGGCGGCGTCGTTCAGCGCGTCGCGCAGCGGCGTGTCCGGATGGACGAAGGAGGCGCCCGGCAGATGCAGACCCATCACTTCCATCACCATCTGGTTGGTGTTGGCGGTGCCGTAGAAGGTGCAGGTGCCGATGCCGTGATAAGAGGCCGCCTCGGCCTCCAGCAGCGCCAAACGGTCGGCCTTGCCCTCGGCGTACAGCTGGCGCACGCGCACTTTTTCCTTGTTCGGCAGGCCGCTGCTCATCGGGCCGGCCGGCACGAACAGCGCGGGCAGGTGGCCGAAGGAGAGGGCGGCCATCACCAGCCCCGGCACGATCTTGTCGCAGATGCCGAGGAACAGCGCGCCGTCGAACATATTGTGCGACAGGCCGACGGCGGCCGACATGGCGATCACGTCGCGGCTCATCAGCGACAGCTCCATGCCGTCCTGCCCCTGCGTCACCCCGTCGCACATCGCCGGCACGCCGCCGGCCACCTGGCCCACGGCGCCGACCGCCTTCAGCGCCTGCTTCAGCCGCTGCGGGTAGTGTTCGTACGGCTGGTGGGCCGACAGCATGTCATTGTAAGCGGTGATGATGGCGATATCGCTGCGCACCATGTTTTTCAGCGACGCCTTGTCATCGGGCTGACAGGCGGCGAAGCCGTGGGCCAGGTTGCCGCAGGCGAGCTGCGCGCGGTGGACGGTTTGGGAGCGGGCCGCCTCGATACGCGCCAGATAGGCGGCGCGGCTGGCCTGGGAACGGTCGATGATGCGCTGTGTGACACGGGACAAGGTTGGATTAATCATGCCTTCCTCACATTGCTGTTGTTATAGTCGCCGCCTGTGGCGGTGCCCCCGGGGGTGATTTGCAGCCCTGGTGTGCAAGGCCGGGGGCGATTTAGGATTTAAAACATCGTGAATGCAATCATGCCGATGGCGCCGCCGACGCTGCCCAGAATGGTTTCCATCACCGTCCAGGTTTTCAGCGTTTGCAGTTCGTTGGCGCCGGTGAATTTGCCGAACAGCCAGAAGCCGGCGTCGTTGACGTGGCTCAGCACGATGGAGCCGCCGGCGATGCAGATGGCCAGCGCGGCCAGTTGCCCGCCGTTCAGACCGAGCTGACTGGTGACCGGCAGCACCAGACCGACGGTGGTCAGGCAGGCGACGGTGGCCGAGCCCTGAATCACCCGCACCATGGCGGACAGCGCGAAGGCGGCCACGGCGATCGGCAGGCCGGCGCCGATCATGGCGTCACCCAACGCCGGCCCTACGCCGGAATCCACCAGGATCTGCTTGAACACCCCGCCGGCGCCGGTCATCAGCAGGATGATCCCGGCCGGCTGCACCGCAGCGGAACAGATGGCCAGGGTCTGTTCGTTGCTCATGCCGCGCGGCTTCGCCAGACCGTAAATCACGATCAGGCAGGCCAGCAGGATGGCGGTGAACGGGTGGCCGATAAACTCCAGCCACTGCTGCAGCTGCGAGCCGGGGGTGACCAGCCGCGCGCCGATGGTTTTCATGCCGACCAGCACCAGCGGGCACAGCACCAGCGCCAGGCTGAAGCCGAACGACGGCAGATTGCCCTTGGCCAGCGTCGGCTCATTCTCTTCCGGCGGCATCGGCCAGTTGACGAAACGGCTGATAAAGCTGCCGTACAGCGGGCCGGCGATCAGCATGCCGATCACCGCCGCCACCAGGCCGATGGCGATCATCCAGCCGAAATCGGCCTTCATCTGCGACGCCAGCAGCATCGGCACCGGCCCCGGCAGCAGGAAGGAGGCGGCGGCGGCCACGCCGGCGAACAGCGGGATCGCCAGCTTGACGATATTGCCGTCGGTGCGGCGCGCCACGGCGAACACGATGCCGATCAGCAGCACCACCGCCACGTCGAAGAACAGCGGCAGTGCGCAGATCAGCCCGGCGATGCCGAGCGCGTAGTGCGCCTTGCTTTGTCCGAATCGTTTCAGCAATTGCGCCGCAATTTGATCGAGCGCGCCGACCTCATGCAGGATCTTGCCGAACATCGCCCCGAGCGCCACCACGATCGCCAGGAAGCCCAGCGTGTCGCCCATGCCTTTCTGCATGGTGTCGGCGATGTGTTCCAGCGGCATGCCGGAGAAAATGCCGGCGGCGATGGACACCAGCATCAGCGCGACGAAGGCGTGCATGCGCGCCTTCATCACCAGGAATAACAGCAGTAAAACCGAGCCGACTGCGGTACCGACCAGCGTTACGGTACTCACGCGCACACGTCCTGCGGCAGGAAGCTCTGGATATGGCGCACGGTATCGGCGATCACCGCGTCCAGCGGCTGATTGATGTCGATCGCCATCACGTCGTTCTCGTCGGCGCCCGGTTGCTCCAGCGCGGCGAACTGGGTGACCAGCATCTGCGGCTTGAAGAAGTGGCCGTTGCGCGCCGCCAGGCGGGATTCGATCACCGGGAACTCGCCGTGCAGATAGATGAATGACAGGTTGCCGTTGCCGGCGCGCAGGCGGTCGCGATACTGCTTTTTCAACGCCGAACAGACGATGATCGACACGTTGTTGGTGCGCTGCATGGCGAAGGCGGCGTCGTTGAGCGCGGCCAGCCACGGCGCGCGATCGTCGTCGTTCAACGCTTCCCCGGCGGCCATCTTCAGGATGTTGCTGCGCGGGTGCAGGAAGTCGCCGTCGAGGAAGCCGGCGGAGAGTTGGCGGGCCGCGGCGGCGGCGACGGCGGACTTGCCGCTGCCGGAAACGCCCATAACGACGTAAATGCGATTTTGATTGTTGGTCATGGCTTGGCTCCAAAACACCGGGTGACGTTACCTTCATTCAATTTGATTGTTACCGGTAACATGTTATCGGTAACATTGTCGAAGGAAGTTTGAGCGGTTGCAATGGGCTTTCGCCGTGAGGATCGTTAACTGTGATCGGCTTCAAGCTTTTTTCCTGTGCGCTAAACAGGATGCCGACAGCCTGTTACATGCTGACAACAGAGCATGGCAGGGGAGCAGGGGCGCACTGGGGCGCCCCTCGGATGAGCAGGATTAGCGCACGCCGCCGTAGGCCAGGCTGATCTCTTTCGCCGCGTGGATCACCAGCGCGCCCAGCTCGATCACACGATCGTCGGTGATGCGCGACACCGGGCCGGAGATGGAAATGGCGGCGAAGGCTTCGCGGTGCTCGTCGAAGATGCAGGCCGCCACGCAGCGCAGGCCGAGCGCGTGCTCTTCGTCGTCAAAGGAGAAGCCCTGTTTGCGGATCTGCGCCAGCCCCTCTTTCAAGTTGTGCGGCGTCAGGGTATGCGGCGTGTAGGTGTGCATGCCTTTCTTGTGCAGCAGTTTGGTCACCTGATCGTCCGGCAGGGTGGCGAGGAACGCTTTGCCGGCACCGGAGGCGTGCATCGGCAGTTTGCCGCCGATCGGCGCCGACATGCGCATCAGCGCCGTGCACTGCACCTGATCGATGATGATCGCCTGGTACTCGCTGGTATCCAGCACCGCCAGGTTGACGGTTTCGCCGGATTCCTCCATCAGGCGGCGCAGCGTCGGATGCACCATCGCCAGCAGGTTGCGGCTTTGCAGGAAGCTGCTGCCGACCACAAAGGCGTGCGAGCCGATGGTCCACAGGCCGAGATCGCCGACCTGGCGCACGAATCCCTGCTGCTGCATGGTGGTGAGCAGGCGGTGAGTGGTGGAGTTCGGCAGGCCGGCCTGCTGGGCCAGATCGGTCAGCGCCACGTTGCCCTGGGCTTCCGAAATGTATTCCAACAGTTTCAGGCCACGGGTCAACGATTGTACCTGACCGGTCGCCGCACTGGCGGCGGGGGCTGCTGCGCGGGGCTTCTTGCCGCGCTTGGCGGGAGCAGGGGTGGCCATGGGTGAGATTCCTTTTTCCGTATGATGGAATTCATTTTCGTTTTTTGTCGATGAATTGCAAGCCGCCGTCAGCTCATCGGAGGTGTTGGCGCACAACCTGAAAAACTCTCAATTGTCGCCTGGCCCTTTGTCCTTACAAGCTGTGCTAGGATGACTCGTTGGTTTTTGCGGCAGTTGAGCAATGGGCTGGATGGCAATGGAAGGGGTTACAGTGACGAATCGAGTAGAACAACTGCGCCGCCAGTTAGCGCAGCGCATTTTGGTGTTGGACGGCGGCATGGGCACCATGATCCAGAGCTATCGCCTGGACGAGCGCGATTTCCGCGGTGAGCGTTTCGCCGATTGGCGCAGCGATCTGAAAGGCAATAACGATCTGCTGGTGCTGACCAAGCCGGAAGTGATTACCGCCATTCATTACGCCTATCTCGAGGCGGGCGCCGATATCCTTGAGACCAATACCTTCAACTCCACCTCCATCGCCATGGCCGACTACCACATGGAGTCGCTGTCGGCCGAGATTAACTATCAGGCCGCCTGCCTGGCGCGCGCCTGCGCCGACGAATGGACGGCGCGCACGCCGGAAAAACCGCGCTACGTCGCCGGGGTGTTGGGGCCGACCAACCGCACCGCGTCCATCTCGCCGAACGTCAACGATCCGGCGTTCCGCAACATCTCGTTCGATGAACTGGTGGCGGCTTACCGCGAATCGACCCGCGCGCTGGTGGAAGGCGGCGTCGATCTGATCATGATCGAAACCATCTTCGACACCCTCAACGCCAAGGCCGCCGCTTTTGCGGTGGAAACCGAATTCGAAGCGCTGGGGGTGGAACTGCCGATCATGATTTCCGGCACCATCACCGACGCCTCCGGCCGCACCCTGTCCGGCCAGACCACCGAAGCGTTTTACAATTCACTGCGCCACGTCAAGCCGCTGACCTTCGGCCTGAACTGCGCCCTGGGGCCGGATGAGCTGCGTCAGTACGTCGCCGAGCTGGCGCGCATCTCGGAGACCTACGTCACCGCACACCCGAACGCCGGTTTGCCGAACGCCTTCGGCGAGTACGATCTGGATGCGGCCGAGATGGCGCGCCAGGTCGGGGAGTGGGCGCAGGCCGGCTTCCTCAATATTATCGGCGGCTGCTGCGGCACCACGCCGGAACATATCGCCGCGATGGCCAAGGCGGTCGAGGGCGTGCCGCCGCGCCGGCTGCCGGATATCCCGGTCGCCTGCCGCCTGGCCGGTCTGGAGCCGTTGACCATCGACGCCAACACCCTGTTCGTCAACGTCGGCGAGCGCACCAACGTCACCGGCTCGGCGCGTTTCAAACGCTTGATCAAAGAAGAGAAATACAACGAGGCGCTCGACGTGGCGCGCCAGCAGGTCGAGAGCGGCGCGCAGATCATCGACATCAACATGGATGAGGGGATGCTCGACGCCGAAGCGGCGATGGTGCGCTTCCTCAACCTGATCGCCGGCGAGCCGGATATCGCCCGGGTGCCGATCATGATCGACTCCTCCAAGTGGTCCGTTATCGAGAAAGGCCTGAAGTGCATTCAGGGCAAGGGCATCGTCAACTCGATCTCGATGAAGGAGGGCGAAGAGGCCTTTATCCACCACGCCAGGCTGGTGCGCCGCTATGGCGCCGCGGTGGTGGTGATGGCGTTCGACGAAGTGGGCCAGGCGGACACCCGCGAGCGCAAGTTCGAGATCTGTCGCCGCGCCTATAAAATTTTGACCGAACGCGTCGGTTTCCCGCCGGAAGACATCATTTTCGACCCGAACATCTTCGCCGTCGCCACCGGCATCGACGAGCACAACAACTACGCCGTCGACTTTATCGAAGCCTGCGCCGACATCAAAACCCACCTGCCGCACGCGATGATCTCCGGCGGGGTGTCCAACGTGTCGTTCTCGTTCCGCGGCAACGATCCGGTGCGTGAAGCGATCCACGCGGTATTCCTGTATCACGCCATTCGCAACGGCATGGACATGGGCATCGTCAACGCCGGGCAGCTGGCGATTTACGACGATCTGCCTGGCGAGCTGCGCGAGGCGGTAGAAGACGTGATCCTCAATCGTCGCGAGGACGGCACCGAACGCCTGCTGGAACTGGCGGAAAAGTACCGCGGCAGCAAAGACGGCGAAGCGGCGGTGCAGCAGGCGGAATGGCGCGGCTGGCCGGTGGAGAAGCGGCTGGAATACTCGCTGGTGAAGGGCATCACCGAGTTTATCGAACTGGACACCGAAGAAGCGCGGCAGCAGGCCGAACGCCCGATCGAAGTGATCGAAGGGCCGCTGATGGCCGGGATGAACGTGGTCGGCGATCTGTTCGGCGAGGGCAAGATGTTCCTGCCGCAGGTGGTGAAATCCGCCCGCGTGATGAAGCAGGCGGTGGCCTACCTGGAACCGTACATCGAGGCCAGCAAGCAGCAAGGCACCTCCGCGGGCAAAATCCTGTTGGCGACGGTGAAAGGCGACGTGCACGACATCGGCAAGAACATCGTCGGCGTGGTGCTGCAGTGCAACAACTATGAAATCGTCGATCTTGGCGTGATGGTGCCGACGGAGAAAATCCTGCGCACCGCGCGCGAGGAGAATGTCGACATCATCGGCCTGTCGGGGCTGATCACGCCGTCGCTCGACGAGATGGTCAACGTGGCCAAAGAGATGGAGCGCCAGGGCTTTACGCTGCCGCTGCTGATCGGCGGCGCCACCACCTCCAAGGCGCACACCGCGGTGAAAATCGAGCAGAACTACAGCGGCCCGACCACCTACGTGCAAAACGCCTCGCGCACCGTGGGCGTGGTGTCGGCGCTGCTGTCCGCCACCCAGCGCGACGAGTTTGTGGCGCGCACCCGCAAAGAGTATGAAACGGTGCGCATTCAACACGCGCGCAAAAAGCCGCGCACGCCGCCGGTCGATTTGCACAAGGCGCGCGCCAACGCCATGGCGCTGAACTGGGCCGACTATCAGCCGCCGGCGCCGCGGCAGCTTGGCGTGTTTCCGGTGTCGGCCGGCATCGAGACGCTGCGCCACTATATCGACTGGACGCCGTTCTTCATGACCTGGTCGCTGGCGGGCAAATACCCGCGCATCCTCGAGGATGAGGTGGTGGGGGAAGAGGCCAAGCGCCTGTTCCATGACGCCAATCAGATGCTGGATCGGTTGGCCGCCGAGCGTAGCCTCAACCCGCGCGGCGTTTACGGCCTGTTCCCGGCCAACCGCGTCGGCGACGACGTGGAGGTATACCGCGACGAACGGCGTGACGAGGTGCTGGCGGTGAGCCGCCACTTGCGGCAACAGACGGAAAAAACCGACTTCCCGAACTACTGCCTGGCGGACTTTGTGGCGCCGAAAAGCAGCGGCAAAGCCGACTACTTCGGCGCCTTCGCGGTGACCGGCGGGCTGGAGGAAGACGCGCTGGCGGCGGCGTACGACGCGCAGCACGACGATTACAACAAAATCATGGTCAAGGCGCTGGCGGATCGTTTGGCGGAGGCCTTCGCCGAATACCTGCACGAACAGGTGCGCAAGCTGCACTGGGGCTATGCCGCCGACGAGAGCCTGAGCAACGAGGAGCTGATCCGGGAAAACTATCAGGGCATCCGGCCGGCGCCGGGCTACCCGGCCTGCCCGGAGCACACCGAAAAAGCGACCATCTGGCAGCTGTTGGACGTCAACCGCCACACCGGTATGGAACTGACGGAGTCCTTCGCCATGTGGCCGGGGGCGGCGGTATCCGGCTGGTACTTCAGTCACCCCGAGAGCAAGTACTTCGCGGTGGCGCAGATCCAGCGCGATCAGGTGGAAGACTACGCGGCGCGTAAAGGGATGAGCGTGAGCGAGGTCGAGCGCTGGCTGGCGCCAAACCTCGGCTACGACGCCGACTGACTTTCCTCTTTAAGGGCGCAGCGATGCGCCCTTGTCATTTACAGCGCTTCCACATCGATGTGCAGCGCGTCGTACCGCCAATACTCCAGGTCACAATCGATCACCCTGTCGTGCTGATCGCGATTCACCCGCGTAATGAACAGCGCCGGGCTGCCGTAGGTCACCTTCAGCATGGCGGCGGCCTGCTGCGGCAGCAGGGTGGGCAGCATGTCGAAACGCACCCGGCCGTAGTGAATGCCGTAGCGCGCGGCGTACAGCGCGGTCAGCGACTGGGTCAGATCTTCGTCCAGAATGCCGGGGAAATAGGCCGGATTGAGGTAGTGCTCGCAGTACAGCACCGCGCGTCCGTCGATGTAGCGCAGCCGGCGAATGCGATAGGCCTGCGCGCCGGGAGGCAGCGCCAGGCGGCCGGCCAGCGGCGCGTCGAGCGTGACGACCGCGCTATCGATCGCTTCGGTATGGGCGGCGCGGCCCTGCTGCTGCGCCATGGCGTGAAAATGGCTGCGCTGCAGCGGGTTGTAGATCAAACGTGGCGGCGAGATGAACCAGCCGCGCCGCACCTGGCGGTAGATGACGCCCTGCGCCTCCAACTGGCCGAGCGCCTCCTGCAAGGTAATGCGGGTGGTGGCGAATTGCTCGCTCAGGGCGCGTTCGGAGGGCAGCTTGCCGCCCGCGGCGAACTCGCCGGCGGTGATGCGGGCGCTCAGCGTTTGGCAGATGGTGGCGACGGTCGTCGGTGCTTCACTCATACAGCGGGTGTCCCGTTTCAGTGCGTTTGGCCTTCCTTAAGGTAGACCAGCGTCGCGTTTTCGCCGTTGCAATGGGGGATAAAACTGTCGCTTTTTTAAGCTGACATATAATTATCACATTCGTCCGTTAGATTGGTTTGGTCCTTGCTGGACTAGTCCAGCCATCCCCACACTACCACCTGGAGCATCAGTTATGAAACGTTTGTGCGCTTCTGTGTTAACCAGTGCCATCGTGTTATCCAGCCAGATGAGCTGGGCCGCGGATACCGATCTGGCGGCGCTGGAGCAGGCCGCGAAGAAAGAAGGCGAAGTCAACAGCGTCGGCATGCCGGACAGCTGGGCCAACTGGAAAGGCACCTGGCAAGATCTGTTGAGCAAGTACGGCCTGAAACATGTCGATACCGACATGAGCTCCGCGCAGGAGATCGCCAAATTCGATGCGGAAAAGAACAACGCCACGGCGGACATCGGTGACGTCGGCGCGGCCTTTGGCCCGGTGGCGGTGCAGAAGGGCGTAACGCAGCCCTACAAACCGTCTACCTGGGATCAGGTGCCGGAGTGGGCGAAAGACAAAGACGGCCACTGGGCGCTGGCTTACACCGGCACCATCGCCTTCATCATCAACAAGCAGCAGGTGAAAGACATCCCGCGCAGCTGGGCCGATCTGCTCAAGGGCAGCTATCAGGTCACCATCGGCGACGTCGGCACCGCGTCGCAGGCGGCCAGCGGCGTGCTGGCGGCCACCTACGCCATGGGCGGCAACGAGAAAAACCTCAAGCCGGGCCTGGAATTCTTCGGCAAGCTGGCCAAGGCCGGCCGCCTGAGCCTGAGTAACCCGGTGATCGCATCACTGGAGAAAGGGGAAGTGCAGGTTGGCGTGGTGTGGGACTTCAACGGTCTGAACTACCGCGATCAGATCGACAAAACCCGTTTTGAAGTGCTGATCCCGTCGGACGGCTCGATCACCTCCGGCTACACCACCATCATCAATAAATACGCCAAGCACCCGAACGCCGCCAAGCTGGCGCGCGAATACATCTTCTCCGACGCCGGCCAGATCAACCTGGCGCGCGGCTATGCCCGCCCGATCCGCGCTGAACATCTGACGCTGCCGGACGACGTCAAGGCCAAGCTGCTGCCGGCCGAGCAGTACAAGAATGCGCACCCGATCGCCGATCCGGCGGCCTGGGAACAGAGCGCCAAAGCGCTGCCGCGTCTGTGGCAGGAAAACGTCATTATGTTTATGCAGCAGTGAGTTAACGCACCATGAAAACGATCCTCGTGCTGCTGGACGGCCTCAACTACCGGGTGGCGCACGACGCCATGGGGTATCTGCAGGCCGAATGCGCGGCGGGACGCGGGCGGTTGTACCTGCTGGAGAGCGAGTTGCCCTCGCTCTCCCGGCCGCTGTATGAATGCATCCTCACCGGCGTCACGCCGGTGGAGAGCGGCGTGGTGCACAACCACGTCTCGCGCCTTTCTCATCAACAAAGCGTGTTTCATTACGCGCGCGCCGCCGGGCTGACCACCGCCGCCGCCGCGTATCATTGGTTCAGCGAATTGTATAACCGTACGCCGTTCGACGCCGCGCGCGACCGCCACACCGACGCTCCCGAACTGCCGATTCAGCACGGCCATTTCTATTATGACGACGGCTATCCCGACAGCCATCTGTTCGACGACGCCGAAAGTCTGCGCCAGCGTCATCAGCCGGATTTTCTGCTGATCCACCCGATGAACATCGACGACGCCGGGCACCGCTTTGGCCTCTCTTCGCCGCAGTACCGCAACGCGGCGCGCCGCGCCGACGGCTCGCTGTCGCGCTATCTGCCCGAGTGGCTGGCGGCCGGTTATCAGGTGCTGGTTACCGCCGACCACGGCATGAACGACGATCGCAGCCACGGCGGTGTGTTGCCGGAAGAGCGCCAGGTGCCGCTGTTCGTGTTCGGCGCGGGCTTCAGCCTGGACGACGCCGATCCGCAGCAAACCGAGCTGTGCGGCACGATCTGCGATCTGCTGCAGGCGCCGCACGACAAGCCGCGCTGTCGGGCGCTGCTGGCGCAGGATGCGCGATGAACAGCAAAACCAAATGGATCGCCACGCTGTGCCTGCTGCCGTTTATCGTGCTGTTCGGCGCGTTTCAGATCGCCCCGCTGGTGTGGATCGCGGTTCACAGCTTTTTCAGCGAGAGCAGCGGCTGGGGATGGGGCAACTATGTCGATATCCTCACGTCGCCGTTCTACCTGCAGGCCTTTCAGTTCTCGCTGGAGATCTCGCTGTGGTCGAGCGTCTACGGCTTGCTGATTGCATTAGTGGGCAGTTACTCACTTCGCCAGCTCGGCCAGACCCGCTTTCATGACTTCGTGATGTCGTTCACCAACATGACCAGCAACTTCGCCGGGGTGCCGCTGGCGTTCGCCTTCGTCATTCTGTTGGGGTTGAACGGCTGCCTGACGCTGCTGCTGCGCAAATACGGTTTGATGGAGAGCTTCAACCTCTATTCGAAGAGCGGCCTGATCGTGCTGTATACCTACTTCCAGATCCCGTTGGGCGTGCTGTTGCTGTATCCGGCGTTCGATGCGCTGCGCGCCGATTGGCGCGAGTCGGCGGCGCTGCTCGGCGCCGGCCCCTGGCGCTACTGGCGGCATATCGGCCTGCCGGTGTTGGCGCCGGCGCTGATGGGCACCTTCGTCATCCTGCTGGCCAACGCGCTGGGCGCCTACGCCACGGTGTACGCGCTGACCACCGGCAACTTCAACGTGATCCCGATCCGCATCTCGGCGCTGGTGGCGGGGGACATCTCCCTCGATCCGAACCTGGCCAGCGCGTTGGCGATGCTGCTGGTGGCGATGATGGCGTTTATCACGGTGATCCACCAATGGATGCTGCGCAGGAGCTACCTCAATGCGCGCTCATAATCGGATGGAGAATGCTCATGTCGCGTGTTGAACGCCTGTACCACCGCACGGTGACCGGCCTGCTGCTGTTGATTCTGCTGCTGCCGCTGGCGGCGACGCTGGTTTACGCGCTGGCCACCCAGTGGGGCGCCACCATTTTGCCGGACGGTTTTACCCTGAAATGGCTGACGGCGTTGTGGAGCGATTCGCGCTTTTTGCTGGCGCTGTGGCACTCGCTGCTGATCTGCTTTGGCACGTTGCTGCTGTCGGTGGTGGTGATCCTGCCGGCGATGTTTGTGATCGCTTACTACTTCCCCAAGCTGGACGCGGTGATGAACGTGCTGATCCTGCTGCCGTTCGCCGTGCCGCCGGTGGTGTCGGCGGTGGGGCTGATGCAGCTGTTCGCCGCCGATCCGCTGCCGCTGCTCGGCACCCCCTGGATTTTGGTGGGCTGCTATTTCACCATCGCGCTGCCGTTTATCTACCGCGCCATCAGCAACAACATGCAGGCGATCAACCTGCGCGATCTGATGGACGCCGCGCACCTGCTCGGCGCCAGCACCTGGCAGGCGGCGCTGTGGGTGGTGCTGCCGAACCTGCGCAAGGGCGGAACGATCGCCGTGCTGCTGTCGTTTTCGTTCCTGATCGGCGAGTTCGTGTTCGCCAACCTGCTGGTGGGCAGCCAGTATGAAACGCTGCAGGTCTATCTGTTCAATATGCGCAACGGCAGCGGGCACTTTACCAGCGCGCTGGTCATCTCCTATTTCGCCGTGGTGCTGCTCGTCACCTGGCTGGCGAACCTGCTGAATAAAAACAAGGGCTAACCCGATGGCTTATCTCAACGTCACCCGCCTGAACAAACACTATGGCCAGACCCAGGTGTTTCAGGATATCGATTTCACCGCCGAAGAGGGGGAGTTCGTCACCCTGCTGGGGCCTAGCGGCTGCGGCAAATCGACGCTGCTGCGCTGTCTGGCCGGCCTGACCCCGGTCGACAGCGGGCAAATTTTGCTGCAGGGCCAGGATCTGGTGCCGCTGGCGCCGCAAAAGCGCGGCATCGGCATGGTGTTTCAAAGTTATGCGCTGTTTCCCAATATGACGGTGGAAGGCAACGTGGCCTTCGGCCTGAAAATGCAGAAGCTGGCGGCCGGGCAGATCGGCCAGCGGGTGCAGGAAGCGCTGGCGCTGGTGGAGCTGAGCGATCTGGCGAAGCGCTATCCGCATCAGTTGTCGGGCGGCCAGTGTCAGCGCGTGGCGTTGGCGCGATCGCTGGTCACTCGCCCGCGTCTGCTGCTGCTCGACGAACCGCTGTCGGCGCTGGATGCGCGTATTCGCAAACACCTGCGCGAGCAGATCCGGCGCATTCAGCGCGAGCTGAACCTGACGGCGATCTTCGTCACCCACGATCAGGAAGAGGCGCTGACCCTGTCGGATCGCATCGTGCTGATGAACAAGGGGCAGATCGTGCAGAGCGGCGATGCGGAAACCCTGTATACCCAGCCGGCGGATGCCTTCGCCGCCGGGTTTATCGGCAACTACAACCTGCTGAGCGCCGAACAGGCCGGCCGCTTGACCGGGCGCAGCTATGTCGGCAAGGTGGCGATCCGCCCCGAGTCGATCGGCCTGTTGCCGGCCGGGCAGGGGATCGGCGGGGTGATCCTGGGTCACAGTTTGCTCGGGAATGTGGTACGGTATCGGATTCAGGTTTGCGAGGTAGAATTGCTGGTTGACGTGCTCAACCGTTCGGTGGCCGACCTGCGGCCCGACGGCGCGGAAATTGGGCTACACTTGGAACCTGTTGTATTGCGGGAAGTTGCATGACTTCGCAGCGCGGCGCCGGGGCCTTCCCGCCGCCGCATTAACCCTTCTCTTCTGCGGTCTGCCGCCCGCCCGCTGTCCTGCCAGACCCACGCCCGGCAGGCGGGACCGCGCGCTGTATCCGTCATCCTTTGGCTCGCCTCTCTGCGTCGCGTGACAAGCATCGGGTATCAGCCTCCTTTGGCCGGGCGTTAATGGAGCGTATCTTCCGTGCTGACCCTTCTTCACCTGCTTTCGTCCGTGGCGCTGTTGGTGTGGGGCACCCACATCGTGCGCACCGGGATCATGCGGGTTTACGGCGCCAATCTGCGGCGCGTGTTGAGCGACAGCGTTGAGAAAAAACCGCTGGCGTTCGTTTCCGGCATCGGCGTGACCGCGCTGGTGCAAAGCAGCAACGCCACCGCGCTGCTGGTGACCTCTTTCGTCGCGCAGGGGCTGGTGGGGCTGGCGCCTGCGCTGGTGATCATGCTGGGCGCCGACGTCGGCACCGCGCTGATGGCGCGCGTGCTGACCTTCGATCTTTCCTGGCTGTCGCCGCTGCTGATCCTGGTCGGCGTCTTCCTGTTCCTCAGCCGCAAACAGATGCGGATCGGCCAGATCGGACGCGTCCTGATCGGCCTTGGGCTGATCGTGCTGGCGCTGGAGCTGATCGTCGCCGCCGCCACGCCGATCACCCAGGCGGCCGGGGTGAAAGTGCTGTTCTCGTCGCTGACCGGCGACGTGATGCTGGATGCCCTGACCGGCGCGCTGTTCGCTATCGTCAGCTATTCCAGCCTGGCGGCGGTACTGCTGACCGCCACTCTGACCGCATCCGGCGTGATTTCGCTGAAGGTGGCGCTCTGTCTGGTGATCGGCGCCAACCTCGGCAGCGGCCTGCTGGCGATGATCAACGCCAGCGGCCAGAACGCCGCGGGGCGGCGCGTGGCGCTCGGCAGCCTGCTGTTCAAGCTGGTGGGCTGCATACTGGTGCTGCCGTTCGTCTCCTATCTGGCGGATTTGATGGCTCAACTGCCGGGCGGCAGCGAAGAGCTGGTGATCTATTTCCACGTGTTCTACAACCTGATCCGCTGCCTGGTGATGATCCCGCTGGCCGGGCCGATGGCGACGCTGTGCGAACGGCTGATCGTCGACGAAGCGGCCGACGATCCGCGCATGCGGCCGCGCCATCTGGACGCCAGCGCGCTGGACACGCCGACGCTGGCGTTGGCCAACGCGGCGCGCGAAACGCTGCGCATGGGCGACGTGGTGGAACACATGATGATCCTGCAACGTGAGGTGCTGCACGGTAAGCAGGGGGTCGATAAAGAGGTGCGGCGCCTCGACGATGACGTCGACGTGCTGTACACCGCCATCAAGCTGTATCTGGCGCAGATCCAGAAGGAAGATCTGGGCGAGGAAGACTCGCGCCGCTGGGCGGAGATCATCGAAATGGCGCTCAACCTGGAACAGGCGGGCGACATCATCGAGCGCATGGCCGGCGATGTGGGCGCCAAGTCGCACGCCGCGCGCCGCGCTTTCTCGGCGGAAGGGTTGGCGGAGCTGGACGGACTGCACGAACGGCTGATCGGCAATCTGCGCCTGGGGCTGTCGGTGTTCCTGTCCGGCGACGTCACCAGCGCCAAGCGCCTGCGCCGTTCCAAGCACCGTTTCCGCATTCTGGATCGCCGCTACGCGCACGCGCACGTCGATCGTTTGCACCAGCAAAACGTGCAGAGCATCGAGACCAGTTCGTTGCATTTGGGATTGTTGGGGGACATGAAGCGCCTGAACTCGCTGTTCTGCGCCGTGGCTTACAACGTGTTGGATCAGGATGCCAAGGACGACGATCGCGACTGGGAAGACACCCCGAGCACGCTGTAAAAAAAACGCCCCCGGTTTTAACCGGGGGCGTTGCGTTGGGGGGCGTGTTATTTGCCGCTGAACACCCCGGCTTTGGCGTCCGCTTGCTGAGTTGAAGCATGGCCGCTGGCGAACGGTACGTTGCCGTCAACGCTTTGCTTCGCCGCGCCGCCTAGCAGCCCGCCGATCGTGGCGGCCGCATCGACGCGGCCGCCGCCCTGATAGCGCTGGCCGCTGACGTCCTGCTGGCTGACCTTGCCGCCGCCCAGTTCCACCTTGCCCTGCTGGCTGCGGATCTCGCCGCCGGTCAGTTGGGTTTGGCCGCCGACCTGCAGCGCCACGCCGTTCTTGCCGGTAATCGCCGACTGCTCGCCAACCGCGTTGTTGTTCACCACGTCGGCATTGACCTTGAGGTGCCCCTGGCGACCGGCCGGACCGGTGATGCTGTCTTTCACTGCGCCGCCGACGGTGCGTGCGCCGCGATCCCACAGCGGGCCTTGCGGTTTTTCACCGGCCGGCGTTGCCGGCAGCGTGACTTTGCCGTCGGCCTTGCTGAAGCTGACCGCGCCGGTGGTGTCCTGCTGCGGATCGAGGCGACGCGCCACGCTGTTGTACTTGTCGGTGGTGGCGTCGGCCACTTTGTTTACCCCGGCCTCCAGTTTCTCTTTCACCTTACCGGCGTAGCGCGGCGTGCCCACCTTCGACAGCTTGGAGGTGATGCTGCTGCCCGGATCGTTGCTGTGACTCAGACCGGCATCCACATCGACCTTCACCGCGTTCTCAACGTCTTTGCGGCTTTCAACGTGCAGATTGCCGCCCACCTTGCCTTGTACGCTGTCGGCATCGATGCGCGCGCCGGCGAGACGGGTGTCTTTGCCGCTGTCGAGCGCCACCTCGCCCGCGGTGATGCCAGTGTTGGCGTGGGTGGTTTTATCCTGCTGTTCCACGCCGACCTTCAGACCGGCGCCCAGCGTATGGGTGTCTTTGCCGGTGTTCGGATCGACCTTGCCGCCGGCGTCCTTGTTGAACGTTTGGCCGCCTTTGGCGTTGGCTTTGATGCCCAGGCTCCAGTTGTCCTTGTGCTGCTCGTTCTTGGCGGACTCCAGCAGGATGCCGCCGTTTTTCGCCTCGAGCGCGGCGCTGCCGCCGCTGACCTTGGCGCCCTGCAGATGCAGCGCGTCATCGCCTTTGCCGCCGGCGGACAGGGTGACTTTGCCGTCTGAGGCGATAGTGGCGCCCTGGCGCTCGGTCGCGGACTCATTCACCTTGGCGATGTCGAAGGCGCCGCCGACGGAGAGGTTGCCGCCGGTTTTTTCCTTGCTGTCGCTGCTGCCGGCACCCAGATCGATATTGCCGGACAGTTGGCTCTCCTTACGCGTTTGGGTCGATTCCGCCGCCTGCAGCGCGACCTTATTGCCCGCGCTCAGAGTGACGTCGCCCTGGCTCTTGACGTCGGTGCCCTGCAGCGTCAGATCGCGGCCCGCCTTCAGCTCAACGCCCTGTTGGCCGCTGACGTTGCCGACCTGCGCGGTGCTGCTGCTGCTTTCGCCGTTGTGGGTGCCGCCGCCGAAGCCGGCGCCGAAGTTTTTACTGTCGGCGGTGAAGCCGCCCTTCGCCGAGGCTTTGACGTTAAAGCCGCTGTGGCTTTCGCTCTGTTTGTCGCTGGCCTGATCAAAGCGGATATCGCCGCCGGCGTCGACGGTGGTTTTACCGCTGCCGCCGTTTAGCGCGGTACCCTGATAGACCGCGTCTTTTTTCACGTTGACGTTGATGCCGTTGGCCGCGTCGATCGAGCCGGTCACCGCCTGACTGGCGCTGCTGTTGCTGCGCTGGGTGCCGCCTTCGCCCTTGGCGTCCACGGTCAGATCGCTGCCGGTGGAGGTGTAGACGCGTACGCCGGCGCTGCCGCGGGTATCGCGGTTCTGCTCTTCCTGTCGGTTTGTCGCAGCTTCGCTGCGGTGGCTGTCCGCCGTCAGCGTGACCGCACCTTTGCTCGCCTGATATTGCGTGCCCTGATCGCGCACTTCGCTTTTGGCGTTGATGTCGATGCTGCCGGCTTTCACCGAGCTGACGACCGCCTGCGAGCTGCTGCTGCGTTTTTCGCTGCTGCCGCCCTGTGCGCCGATATCCAGGCCGACGTTAGGCGCGCCGATGCTGCCGATGTCGTTGATGACGCCGGTGGCGTCCAGCTTGGCCGCCTTGCCGACCGCGCGCTCGACCGGACGGGTCACTGCGCTGTAATCGACGTTGGCGCCGATGTTCACGCCGACGTCGGTTTTGGTGGTGGTGGTGCTGGCGGTGTCGGCAGCGGCCAGGTGATCGACGTCCGCGGCGTTTTCTTGATAGGCGCCGCCGACGCTGTGCTGTGCGCCTTGCTGGGTCAGCTTGTCACGGGCGTTGACAGTCAGGTTGCCTTTGACGTCGCTGCCGGAGGTGACTGCCTTGCTGCTCTGCGCCTGCGTTTTGCTGTTCTCGTAACCGGCCTCTACGCCGCTGCCGAGCTTGTCGATGCCGCCGGTGTAGTAGAAACCGCCGCCGACCTTGGTCTGCTCGGTGTTCGAGGTGGTTTTGTCGTCGGCCGCCAGGAACGAAACCTTATTGCCGCTGACGCTGGCGTCGCCTTTGTCGGCGACCAATTTGGAGCCGCTGAAGGTCACGTCCTTATCCGCTTCGAGCTTCACGCTGCCGCCGCTGAGGGTGGCGCCACGGTTCTCGGTGCGGGTAGTTTTCTCGCTGTCGCGGGTGTGTTCGATGCGTACACCGGCGCGGTATTGCTTGTCGCCGGCTTCTTTGGCGTAGCCGTTGACGGTAAGCGCGGTCTTCTGCTCGTCGATGTTCTGCTGCTGCTCGGCGGCCTTGACGTTGATGTTGCCGGTCTGTGAGGTGACGTTCAGTTCGCCGCCGCTGGCGACCTGGCTGCCGATCACGTCGGTATCCTTACGGCTGACCAGCTTCAGGTTGGTGTCGGACTTCAGTTCGCTGGCGGTACTGCTCTGGTAGCTGTTGTCGGCCTTGTGCGAGCTGCTGGTGATGTTGAACACGGTGCCGGTGCGCGCGTCGATTTTGTCCACGGTGGTGCTCAGCGCGTTGTCGATGCGCAGGCCGCCGTGGGTGGCGGTGACTTCGCCACCTTTCTGGCCGCGCGCCTTGCTGCCGGTGATGGTGACGCCCTGCTGGCCGTTCAGGCGCAGGGTGCCGCCGCTGGTCAGTTCGGAAGCGTGGCTGACTTCGCGGCGGTTGCTGTTGTTCTTGTTGTCGCCGCCGCCGATGCCGCCCCAGGAGGTTTTGTCATCGCGCACCGCTTTGGCGTTGGCGGTTTTCTGCACCCCGATCTGGATCTGGTTGTCTGCGTCGATCGTCAGATCGCGCTGGGCGTGGACCCTGGCGCCCTGGGTTGCGACATTGCGGCCGGCTTTCAACGTCAGTTCGCCCTGGCTGCGCAGTTCGCTGGCCTTCAGGCTTTCGCTTTCGTCGCTGCTGCTCCAACTGCCGGTGCGCAGGCTGGAAGTGTGATTGCGCTGGTAGCCGCGTTCGGTGGACTTATCCTTCTCCACCAGCCCGGCGAGGTGCACGTCGCGTGCCGCTTTGATGCTCAACGCCCGGTCGGCGCTGACGTTGGCGCCCAACAGTTTCACATCTTCCTGGGTGCTGATGAGTTTGGCGTTGCCGCTGGCGGCGACGGTGCTGCCCGCCTGTTGTTGTTGCTCATGCTCGCGGGTGACGTCGTATTGCCAGGAATAGAACCAGCGGTCGTCGGTGTGACCCTGAGTCTGCTTCAACTGCTGACCGTCGAGCGTCAGCTTGCCGCCCTGGAGGGTGATGTCTTCGCCGCGAATATCGGTGGCGGTAAGGTGTGCGTGGTTATCCGCCACCAGACTGATGTTTTTGCCTTTCAGCTCGGTGCGGGTCAGCTTCTGGCTGCTGCTGCGATCGTTGACATAGATGCCGCCTCGGTAGTTCTGGTAGTTGTCGCCGCCGTTGCGGTTGCTGCTGGCATCCTCAACGCGGCTTTCGCTGCGAATATCGTAGGCCTTCACCTTGAGCTCGTCGCCGGCGGCCAGCGTGCCGGCCAGCTTAACGCCGCTGCCCTGCGCGGTGTTGATGATGTTGATGCGCCCGGCCTGCATGCTGCCGAGGTAGTAGCTGTCCAGCGCGGTCGTCGGTTGTTCGCTGGCCAGCACCTTGCCGTCGCGCGCCACGCGGTTAAGGCCGCTGATGGCGTTGATCGCCGCCGGCGTCACGCTGCCGTTGCGATGGGTGAAGTCTTGTACGATCACGTCACCACGGCTGTCGATCTTCGGCGCGATCAGATCCAGCACGCCGCCGGCGTTCAGTGTGCCGCTGAGGCTCAGGGTATTGCGGTTGCCCAGGGTGCTGTAGCCCTGCAGCAGGCCGTTCTCCACCAGCGGGTTGCCGACCACCAGCGAGGAGCGGCTGGTGTTGATGAACCCGCAGCCCTGGCAGCTGATGCCGTTCGGGTTGGCGAGCACGTAGTCGGCCGCCATGCCGAAGATCTCTTGCTGGCCGTGCAGCAGAGAAGGGTTACGGCCGATCACTTCATTGAGGATCACGCTGGCTTCACGTCCGCCCAGATTGGGGTTGGCGCCCAGCTGGCCCGCCAGCTGCGACAGTCCCGCCTCGCGGGAGTTGTTCAGCACCGCGCCGGGCTGGTTGACGTTGAAGTCCTGATATTGGTTGTGCGACAGCCCGTTACCGTTCGGCGCGACGATGTCGACCACCTGGGCACCGGTCGCGGCGGTGGAAACGCCGGGGCCGTTGGCGCCGTTGGCCGCGACGATCTCACCGGCGTAGGCGCCGGCGGAAGCGGCGAGAATTATCGCCAGCGCGGCGGCCAGTTTGCCTGCCGCCGAAAGTCTGAAGTTATTATTTTTCATCCATGTATCTCCGTATATTGCCGTGGGGTCCTGCAAAACTGCTGATTAAAAGGTGTAAGAAAAGCGCGCCAGCACCTGAACGGGATCTTCAGGCGTGGCGTGGTTCGACAAAATCCAGCCGCGGCTGACCTCCAGATCGACCAGCGCCTGTCGGTAGCGTAACGTGGCGCCGCTGCTCACCCCGGCGCTGCTGCGCCAGCCCGAGTTGTCCTGACGCGGCAGAATGCGGCCGACGTCGGCGCCAAGGCGCGGCGTCAGCGTGGCGGCACCTAAATTGAAGCTGCGCGACAGCGTGTTCTGCAGATACCAGCCGTTGTCGCCGGACTGGGTGCTGCGGCTGAAGCCGCGCACGGCGCTGCGATCGGTAAGGCTAAGCCACTCCACGCCGGGCAGCGGGTCGCGGCTGTATTGGCCGTAGAACAGGTTGTTGAGCTGATAGGTGGCGTCACCCAGCTTGAGGCGCTGGCTCAGGTTGGCGAACAGCTTGCCCTTGGTGAACTGGCTGTCGAGGTGCACCGAACTCGGGTGGCGATCGGCGCCCAGCCAGGGCAGGCCCTGCTCGACGCTGAGGTTGGCGCTGAATACCCCATGGGGCAGAATTTGCAGGTGGCTGGCGCTCAGCTCGGCCAGGGTCAGCGTTGGGCTGCTGACCTCAAGACGCACGCTTTCGAAGTAGTTGTCGATGCGCTTGTAGGTCAACTGGCCACTCAGGCTGTCTATCTGATCGTGGTCGCGATAAAACACGTAGTCGCTGCGCAGCCCGTACTGTTGAGTCTGACCGTGCAGTTTGACCACGTTGTGCGGCAGCTGCTGGTGGTTCTCATAGGACGAGAAGCTGGCGAACCCGCTGAAGGTGAACGCGCCGTACGGCAGCGAATAGAGCAGGGTGTAGGCGCGATTGTAGCGGTGAGCCGGGTTTTCCAACGTGCTGTTGGCGTTCAGGCTGACGAAGTCCGACAGGCCGAACGGGCTGTCCAGCGTGGCGGTGGCGCGCGCCAGCCACTGGCCGGTGCTTTTCTGGCCGTAATTATCCGTGCCGGCGGTAATCAGCCAGGGCTTGGCGTGCTGATTGCGCAAACGAATGACCGAACCGCCAACCTGGCGGCCGGGTAATATATCCAGCTTGGTGGTATTCGATTGCAAACGATTGGCCTGATCCAATCCTTGATCGAGTTCGGTTAATTTCAGCGGCTTGCCTTCCAGCCCAGGAAATAATAATCGGCTGTTGACCCAGCGATCGCCGCCTTCTATTTTCTCGATAAATCCTTCGGTCACGCTCAGCCCCAATTCCCCCTGCGAATTAGGGCGAACAATTTGCACGCGCGCGGTGATATAGCCTTTTTGCACATAAAGGCGCGTTAATTCGCGGGTCAGGCGATTGATATCGTTGCTGCTGATGCAGTTTTCCGGCAGCGCGCTCAGGGCCGACAAATCGGCCGGCGAGAGCAGGGTAATGCCTTGCAGGTAAACGCCGGCGATCGGCAGGCACTGCGCGGATTGCGGCAGGGCGGGCGCGGCCGGTTCCGGTTCCGCCAGCAGGCGCTGTTGCTTCAGTTGCTGATAGCGGCGCTGTTCAATCAGCTGGTTGACTTCACGCGTGCTGTCTTGCAGCGCGCGGCGTGATTCCCCCATCGACATATCCCGCATCATGTGGGAATCCGGCAGGGTTTCAGCGGAAAGGGCCGTGCTGACCAGCAGCATCAAGGCGGTGATTTTTTTTATCATTGTAATCCATTATGAGAGGCTGCCGGGGCAGCCAGCCCAATCCATGAGGTTAACCACGGGCGACCGACGGCCGGCCCGAAATAATGAGCGACATGCACATTGCGAGGTATCTCGATTTGCCGCAGCAAATAAGACGGTGGGTATAGATCTAAATAATAATTAGGCTGCTTCTTTTTTGGCGGGCAACCCTGGTGACTTAATTAATTAAAAAAAGTGGAGCATCTCTCCCCCTTGCCAACATTATCGGCATGGATAGGAAGAATCTGAATTTTTATTTTTCACGGATGATAGAGGATGGGGGGAATTATGACAATCCGACCAGTGGGAAATACGAAATTTCGCAGAGAAGAACGGGGACGCAAATGTTTGCGTCCCCGCAGGCGGTTTATTTTTTCTTGATGGGGCGTCCAGACCAATAACCCGCCAGCAGCGAGCCGGAGAGATTGTGCCAGACCGAGAACAGCGCGCCCGGCAGCGCGGCCAGCGGCGAGAAGTAGATTTTGCCCAGCGTGGCCGCCAGCCCGGAGTTCTGCATGCCGACTTCAATCGCCAGCGTGCGGCAGGTGGATTCGTCGAAGCCGAACAGCTTGCCGCCCCAGTAGCCGCTCAACAGACCGATGCCGTTGTGCAGGATCACCGCGACGATCACCACCAGGCCGACCGAGGCGATGTGGCTTTGGCTGCCCGCCACCACCGCGCTGATGATCGCCAGGATGCACACCATCGACAGCGCCGGCAGCAGCGGCTCAATGCGCTTCACCGCTTTGGTCAGGGTATGGTGGACGATCAGGCCCAGGCCGATCGGGATCACCACGATCTGCAGGATGCTGAGCAGCATGCCCATGATATCGACGCTGATTTCGGCATCGACGTACAGGCGGGTCAGCAGCGGCGTGGCGAACACCCCCACCAGCGTTGAGACCGCCGAGATGGTCACCGACAGCGCCACGTCACCCTTGGCCAGGTAGATCATCACGTTGGACGCGGTGCCGCTGGCCACGCTGCCCACCAGCACCATGCCGGCGGACAGATCCGGCGGCATGCGGAACAGCATCGCCAGGATCCAGGCCGCCAGCGGCATGATCAGATAATGCAGGAAGATGCCTGCCGCCACCGGGCCGGGGCGCGCCAGCACGCGTTTGAAGTCGTCGAGCCGCAGCGTAACGCCCATGGCGAACATGATCAGCATCAGCAGCGGGCTGACGTAGGGGCCGATGCCGGTAAAGGTGCTCGGCGTGTAATAGGCGGCGACGGACAGCAGTATCGCCCACAGGGGGAATAAGCGCGTGAGTATTGCCAGCATGCAGGTTTTCCTTAGCCAGATTGAGAACGGTGGGTGTGGTTGTGTTTTTTTGCGGGTTCAACAAGCTGAACCCCTGCCGGTTTTGAACGGATTTTTTAGACGCAGGGGCGCAGCATGCTGCGCCCGCAATCAGGGATAATGACTTATTCGAACAGGTTGTGGTGCAGGGTGCGCACCACCTGCTCGGCTTCTTCGCCCGGCACCAGGAAGCACAGGTTATAGCTGCTGGCGCCGTAGCAGATCAGGCGGATGTTGAACGGATCGAGCACGCCGAACACCTCTTTGCCCACGCCGCAGGCCCGTGACAGCTGGTTGCCGATGATCGCCACCAGCGCCAGGTTTTCTTCCACTTCCACCCGGCACAGCGACGACAGCTCGGTCAACAGCGAGGTGGTCAGCAGGCTGCCGCCGACGGAGGTGGCGCCGGTGGTGTCCATGGTCAGCGCGATGCTGACTTCCGAGGTGGTGATCAGATCGACGGAGATATTGTGGCGCGCCAGAATGTTGAACACCTCGGCCAGGAAGCCGCGCGCGTGCAGCATGTTCAGGCTGTGCAGCGTCAGCAGCGTTTGCTTGCGGCGCAGCGCCAGCGCGCGGAACAGCGGCGGGTTTTCGGTGGTGTTGCACACCAGCGTGCCGCCGGCCGCCGGATCCTTGCTGGAGCCGACGAACACCGGAATGTCGCTGCGCACTGCCGGCAGCAGGGTGGCCGGATGCAGCACTTTGGCGCCGAAGGTGGCCATTTCCGCCGCCTCTTCGAAACCGATTTTATCGATGCGCTTGGCTGCCGGCACCACGCGCGGATCGGTGGTGTAGATGCCCGGCACGTCGGTCCAGATATCCACCCGGCCGACGCCGAGCGCCTCGCCGAGCAGCGCGGCGGTATAGTCGCTGCCGCCGCGGCCGAGCGTGGTGGTGCGGCCTTTCGGTTCGCTGCCGATAAAGCCCTGGGTGACCACCAGCGCTTCTTGCAGACGCGGCTGCAACTGCGCCTGCGCCAGTTCGCTGAGCGCGGCGCTGTCCGGCACGGCGCGGCCGAAGTGATCGTCGGTGCGCATCACTTTACGCACGTCGAACCATTCGGCCTGCACGTTGCGGGCGCGCAGGATTTCAACGAACAGCAGGGTGGACATCAGCTCCCCATGGCTGACCAGCTCGTCGGTCAACGCCGTCGAGGTGGCCAGCGACGCGGCCTCCGACAGCATGGCGATGTTTTCCAGCAGGCGGTCTATCTCGTCGCGGATCACCGCAGGTGCCGCGAGGCGATCGAGGATGGCGTACTGGATGCGACGAATTTCATCAAGCTGGTAGTTGCGCTTCTCGGCCTCGCAACCTTCGGCCAGGGCGACCAGCAGGTTGGTGACGCCCGCCGAGGCGGACAACACCACCAGGCGGACCTGCGGGTTGGCCAGCACGACGTCGGCGCTGCGGTTCATGGCTTCAAAGTCGGCGACGCTGGTGCCGCCGAACTTGGCTACCACGGTGGAATTCTGGGGTACTGCTTGGTTCATGTAGAAACCTCGTGTCAGGGATGCCCGTTTGGGAGCACTGTAATTCCATAGCCTTGGCACAAGGGGAGAGCGGTAAACAGGGGGCAGGCGTAGAGGTCAGGCTACGATACACCCAGAAGCGCCCCACCTTGTCGATCGCCCTGCGGGCGATCCCCTGGTGACAACCCAGGGGATTCAGCCCCTGTAGTCGATACGATAATGGCCGGCCATTACCCTACCTCGGCGTCGCTCCCCCTCGGGTGCCGTCAACGGAGAAACGGCTCCTCTGACACTCTACCTGGGCGACGCGCCTCTTCTGGCTTGCGCACCGGGTGCGCAAGTAGGCTGTTAGGAATAGCCGGTTATCGTCATTCTGTCAACGTACAGACGGTGAGGGATTTTCATCTTGCACCAGCGCGATAAGCGTACAGGGCATCGCAGGCGTGGAACCGGCGCCAATCGGTTGCAGAGAACCGTCTTCCTTTTGGCTGAATAACGGGATAACGCCCTGATGTTTTTCCAAATACTCCAACCAACCGAAATTTTCGTTCAATTTGGTCGCTTTGATGGTGGCCCCCCTGGCGAGCAGGCTGCTCAGACGGCCGTAGGTGGCTTCCTGATTAAATAAAATTTCGTGCCGGCGGAAACGCGAACTTTCCGCGCTGGCGCCGCGCCCTTTCAACGGCGCCCCCGAACGAATGGCGAACACGTGATCCTCGCCGAAGAGGTGGCCGAAGTGATAGACGGCCAGCGCGTTTTGGTGACGATTGGGCGACAGCGCCAGCACCTGGGCGATATTGCTCAGATCGAGATAGTTCTCGGCGTGTTCGGAGTAGGCGTGGCCATAGTAGGCCGGAATGCCGTCCATGCGCGCCTGACGGTAGTATTCCCAGCTGCTGTCGGTGACGATCACCGGCACGTTCAGCTTGATCAGCGCCTGCGCCAGCATGCGCGCCACGCTGTTGGCGCCGACGATCAGCACGCCGCGCGGTTTCTGCTGCTGCACCCGCAGCCAGCGCGCCATCATGCCGCTGGTCAGGCTTTGCAACACCACGGTGCCGATGATGATGGCGAACACCACGGTCACCAGCCGGTCGGCGCCCTGATAGCCGCTGCGCTGCAGCGTCAGCGCGAACAGCGAGCTGACCGCCGCGGCGACGATGCCGCGCGGGGCGATCCAGCACAGCAGCAGCCGATCGCGCCAGTGCAGGGAAGAGCGCCAGGTCGACACCGCGATGCACAGCGGCCGGGCGATGAACTGCACCGCCAGCAGCAGCAGCAGCAGCGGCCAGCCCATGTTCCACAGCGCCTGGATGTCGAGCCGCGCCGCCAGAATGATGAACAGCGCCGAGATCAGGATCGCCGACAGCTCTTCTTTGAACGCCAGAATATCGCTGGTGTCCACGTCGCGCATGTTGGCCAGCCAGATGCCCATCACCGTGACGGTCAGCAGGCCGGATTCGTCGGCGATGGCGTTGGAAACGCCGAAGGCGGTCAGCATGATCGCCAGCACCGCCAGGTTCTGCAGGTAGCGCGGCAGCCAGACGCGGCGCAGCGCCAGGCCGAGTAGATAGCCGAACAGCGCGCCGGCGATCAGGCCGACGGCGGCGGTCACGCCCAGCGTCCAAAACAGGTGGGTATAGGATTCCGCATTCTGCTTCAGCACGATGAACTCGAACACCAGCAGGGTGAAGATGGCGCCGACCGGATCGATGACGATCCCTTCCCAGCGCAGCACCTGGTTGATATTGGCGTTCGGCCGCACCACGCGCATCAGCGGGGCGATCACCGTCGGCCCGGTCACCACCGTCACCGCGCCGATCAACGCCGCCAGCTCCGGCGGGAAATCCAGCAGCCACCAGCTGGCGAGGCTGATGACCAGAAAGGTGACCAGCATGCCGACGGTGACCAGATTGCGCACCACGCCGCCAAGGCCGCGAATTTCCTCGAAACGCAGCGTCAGCGCCCCTTCGAACAGGATGATCGCCACCGACAGTGACACCAGCGGAAACAGCAGATCGCCAAACAGCAGATCCGGCTGCACCAGATGCACCGTCGGGCCGAGCACGATGCCGAACAGCAGCAGCGGCAAGATGGCCGGCAGGCGCAGCAGCCAGGCCAGCCACTGCGCCAGCAGCGACGCCAGGCCGATAAGCACCAACATGAGTGGGGCGGATAATTCCATAAGCGAGATCCCTTTCAAATGACGAAATAAGCGACGATGACACAGCCTGATGACAATTCGGCAACCCCGATAACAGGCCGTTAGCCAAAAGTATAGAGTGAAAGCTGAAACGAGGCGGCAATGCGTTGACAGTTAGCGCCTATCGCAAGAAAAGCGATCATAATCACAGTCGAACAGGCTACAATCGGACAAACGCGTCATTTTTATTCTCAAGCCTAAGAGTGTTGCTATGAAAAATATCAATCCTAGTCAAACCGCTGCTTGGCAAGCCCTGCAGCAACATTATGCACAGATGAAAGACGTACGGATCGCCGACCTGTTCGCCGAGGACAGCGATCGTTTCTCCAGGTTCTCCGCGACCTTCAACGATCAAATGTTGGTGGACTATTCCAAGAACCGCATCACGCAGGAAACCCTGGAGAAGCTGCAGGCGTTGGCGAAAGAAACCGATCTGCAAGGCGCCATCAAATCGATGTTCGCCGGTGAGAAGATCAACCGCACCGAAGATCGCGCGGTGCTGCACATTGCCCTGCGCAACCGCAGCAACAGCCCGATCCTGGTCGACGGCAAAGACGTGATGCCGGAAGTGAACGCGGTGCTGGCCAAGATCAAACAGTTCTGCGCGCGCGTCATCGGCGGCGAGTGGAAAGGCTACACCGGCAAGCCGATCACCGACGTGGTGAACATCGGCATCGGCGGTTCGGATCTCGGCCCTTACATGGTGACCGAAGCGCTGCGCCCTTATAAAAACCACCTGAACATGCACTTCGTCTCCAACGTTGACGGCACCCACATCGCCGAAACGCTGCAGCCGCTGAACCCGGAAACCACGCTGTTCCTGGTGGCGTCCAAAACCTTCACCACTCAGGAAACCATGACCAACGCCCACAGCGCGCGCGACTGGTTCCTGAGCAGCGCCGTCGATCAACAACACGTGGCCAAGCACTTCGCTGCGTTGTCCACCAACGGCAAAGCGGTGGCCGAGTTCGGCATCGATACCGACAACATGTTCGAATTCTGGGACTGGGTCGGCGGCCGTTACTCGCTGTGGTCGGCGATCGGTCTGTCGATCGCGTTGTCCATCGGTTACGACAACTTCGAGCAGCTGCTGAGCGGCGCGCACGCCATGGATAAGCACTTCGCCGAAACGCCGGCGGAGAAAAACCTGCCGGTGCTGCTGGCGCTGATCGGTATTTGGTACAACAACTTCTTCGGCGCCGAAACCGAAGCCATTCTGCCGTACGATCAGTACATGCACCGTTTTGCCGCTTACTTCCAGCAGGGCAACATGGAATCCAACGGCAAGTACGTCGATCGCAACGGCAATCCGGTGGATTACCAGACCGGCCCGATCATCTGGGGCGAGCCGGGCACCAACGGCCAGCATGCGTTCTACCAGCTGATCCACCAGGGCACCAAGCTGGTGCCGTGCGATTTCATCGCGCCGGCCATCAGCCATAACCCGCTGGGCGATCACCACGCCAAACTGCTGTCCAACTTCTTCGCCCAGACCGAAGCGCTGGCGTTCGGCAAGTCGCTGGAGACGGTGGAAGCCGAGTTCGCGGCGCAGGGTAAAACCCCTGAGCAGGTCAAACACGTGGCGCCGTTCAAAGTGTTTGAAGGCAACCGTCCGACCAACTCGATCCTGCTGCGTGAAATCACCCCGTTCAGCCTGGGCAGCCTGATTGCGTTGTACGAGCACAAGATTTTCACCCAGGGCGCAATCCTGAACATCTTCACCTTCGATCAGTGGGGCGTGGAGTTGGGCAAACAGCTGGCCAACCGCATCCTGCCGGAACTGGCGGGCAACGAGAAAATCAGCAGCCACGACAGCTCGACCAATGCGCTGATCAACCGCTTCAAGGAATGGCGCTAATCGCCTGATCTGAGCCAATAAAAAAACCCGCCGCGGCGGGTTTTTTTACGTCTGCGAAAAGTTACAGGTTGATCGGCACTTCGAAGCTGACGCCGGCGCCCACGTCATCGGCGGTGCTGTGATCGTTGTCGGTGTACCACAGACTGGTGTCGAACTTAACTTGAGACGGGAAGGTGTAACCCCAGCCGAGCTGAATGCCCTTCAGCGTATCGGATTTCGGGAATGCCTGGTTGATGCTTTGGTTCAGTGGGTTCACCTTGGCGTAAACCACGCGGGTGCTCCAACGCTGGCTGTCGTCCAGCACCAGCTCGACGCGGCCGGACAGCATCTGGCCGTCGCCGCCCATCGCGTGGCCCAACGGGTAACCCTGTTGGTAGTAGCCGCCTTTGTAAGTGTAGTGAGTGTACACATAGTTTTTACGGCTCATATCCGAACGGGTGTCTGACCCTTCGATATACCAGTTGATGGTGGTCGGACCCCATTCCGGGTGACCTTCCAAACCGAGCAGATAGGTATTTTGCGACGGCAGATAGCCCGCTTCATCTTCGCCCACCAACTGACCGTACAGGCTGACCGGCAGGCCGATCAAAGGCTGCATTTTCAGCTTGAAGTCGAAACCGGCGAGCTGGTTGCCCGGATCGTTGCCTTTACCTGAATCATCGTTATCTTTACCGGTAAAGCCATCCCAGAACGAGCTCCATGACTGCGGACGGCCTTCACCACCCCACATCATGATGCGCGATGCCCCTAATTCCAGGAAGTCGGTCGGCATCATGGTGAAACGGCCACCGATCAGTTTGGTGTGCGGTACAGAACTGTACTGCGACAGCTGGCCGGCGGACAACTGGTATTGCCAGCGGCCGATCCACGACAGCCACGGCGTTTCAAACGGCGATTGGTCGGCGCGCTGCAGCATAAAGCCGGCGACCGGGCGCGCGGCATCGGAGCGGATCAGGCTGCCGTCGTAACCCGGGCCCCACCACTGGGAGACCTCGCCGAAGGAGAGCCATTGGTTCCAGATTTTCACCGCGCCGTAGGAGCCGTTCATATTGAATTTGGAGCCATCGCTGACGCGCTGGTCGCCTTCCACCGAGCCTTGCAGACGCACGTCCCAGAACTCGCCGTTGGCGCCGGCGCCGATGGTCAGGCGATCGTCGGCGTACTCGTTTTGGCCGAAGCCCTGCGGGGTGCCGGGTTTATCGGTCGAGGCGTAACCGCTGACGCGGATGTTGGCTTTCAGGGCGTCAACGCGGCGTTGCACGCGGTCGATGACGTTTTTCTCGGTATTGGTGACCGGTTTGGCCTGCGCGATAACGGAACTGATCTCTTCCTGACTCAGCGGCCAGGTGGACAGGCTGACGTTGATGACGCCGCGGTCAGACAACCAGGCGAGATCGTTACGCAGATCGTTGTCAGGGGCTACCAGGCCGGCGGCGTGGCCGGACAATGCACAGGTAAACAGGCCCGCAGCGACCAGTCCGTTAAGTTTAGCGCGCATAAAGAATTCCCTTGTTAATTCGAGGTTATTGGTTTTATGTAAAGATCTCTGTGACCCATGATAGTTGACATTTCGATTTGCTACAAATCTATAAGTCAGAAACATCTTATTATAACTTTATGAATTAAATGGGGTTTAAAGTGCTTTCGCGAAGGGCGTAATTTTTAGGACAATGCCTATATTGGCAAGCTTGAATCATATAAGCGGTATTCAGAGAGAGGTTTTATGGCAAAAACGTCGCGTTCGATAATGATAGCGAAAGGGCTGCAGCGAGTGCTGAACGTGGGCCTTCTGCTGTTGGCGGCAATTCTGGTGGTGTTTCTGGTCAAGGAAACCATCCATCTGGCGAAGGTGTTATTTATCAACAGCGAAGAGTCGTCTTCTTACCTGTTGATTGAAGGCATCGTGATTTATTTTCTGTACTTTGAATTTATCGCCTTGATCGTCAAGTATTTTGAGTCGGGTTATCATTTCCCGCTGCGCTATTTTATTTATATCGGCATTACCGCGATTATTCGTTTGATTATCGTGGATCACAAAAATCCCATCGACACCCTGATCTACGCGGCGGCGATATTGGTGCTGGTGGTGACGCTCTATCTGGCCAACACCGATCGCCTGAAACGGGAGTAGCGATAAAAATGGCGGCCAAAGGCCGCCAAAGACACAGGATATCATTACCCGTCGTCTTTCAAGCGACAGCGTTGTTGACTGCACTCGCTAACCCCAGTTACTTACTGAAGTAAGCGCCTGGGCTTAGCGAGCTGGTCGCCTGGCTGTAACTTGAAATCCATAGGGTAAAAGATAAGGAAAAACATCAAACGCACTGCAGTGGCACAAATTACCCCTTCACGCCGCCGGCCGTCAGGCCGCCCACCAACCAGCGCTGCGCCAGCAGGAACACGGCGGTAATCGGTATCGCCGACAGCACCGCGGCGGCGGCGAAATCGCCCCACAGGTAGTTCTGCGGGTTGAGATATTGCTGCATGCCCACCGCCAGCGTGTAGCTGTTTACATCGCGCAGCAGCAGCGACGCCACCGGCACCTCGGTGATGGCGGCGATAAACGACAGAATGAACACCACCGCCAGAATCGGCACCGACAGCGGCAGGAGCACCAGCCGGAACGCCTGCCACGGCGTGGCGCCGTCCAGCGCCGCCGCCTCTTCCAGCGAATTGTCGATGGTTTCGAAATAGCCCTTGATGGTCCAGACATGCAGCGCGATGCCGCCCATATAGGCGAAGATCACGCCGCCGTGGGTGTTGAGGCCGATAAACGGAATGTACTGGCCCAGGCGATCGAACAAGGCGTACAGCGCCACCAGCGACAGCACCGCTGGAAACATCTGGAAGATCAGCATGCTTTTCAGCAGCGTGCTCTTGCCGCGAAAACGCATGCGGGCGAAGGCGTAGGCGCAGGTGGTGGACAGCGTCACGATGCCGATGGCGGTGATCGCCGCGATCTTGACTGAGTTCCACAGCCACAGCAGCACCGGAAACGGCGGCGGCGTCACGCTGCCGTCGGCGTGGGTGACGCTGAAGCCGAGCGCCAGCCGCCAGTGATCCCAGGAGAGGGTTTCCGGTATCAGGCTGCCGGTGGCGAAGTTGCCGGCGCGCAGCGAGATGGCCACCACCATCAGCAGCGGGAACATGATCAGGGCGATAAAGCACAGCATCAAAATGTGGGTCATCCACAGGCGCAGGCGCTGGGATTTGGGTCGAACCATGGCCATCGTTATTCTCCCTAATCGAAGTTCATCTTGCTGGCTTTCAAATTCAGGATCGCCAGCGCGCCCACCAACAGGAAGATCAACGTGGCGATGGCGGCCGCCAGCCCGAAGTCTTGCCCGCCGCCGCCTTCGAAGGCGATGCGGTAGGTGTAGCTGACCAGCAGATCGGTATAGCCGGCCGGCGTGGTGGTGCCGATCATGTCCGGGCCGCCGTTGGTCAGCAGCTGGATCAGCACGAAGTTGTTAAAGTTGAAGGCGAAGCTGGCGATCATCAGCGGCGTCAGCGGCTTGATCAGCAGCGGGAAGGTGATGCGGAAGAAGTTTTGCCACGGGTTGGCGCCGTCCATCGCCGAGGCCTCGTACAGATCGTCCGGGATGGCCTTCAGCAGCCCCATGCACAGGATCATCATGTACGGGTAGCCGAGCCAGGTGTTGACGATCAGGATCATGCTCTTGGCGGTGAGCGGATCGCTGAACCAGGCCGGTTTGATGCCGAACAGGTGGCTGAGCATCATGTTGATCTCGCCGAAGCTCTGGTTGAACAAGCCTTTGAAGATCAGGATCGAGATGAACGACGGTACCGCATAGGGCAGGATCAGCAGCACGCGGTAGATAGCCTTGCCTTTCAGCGCCTCCCACTGCACCACGCAGGCAAGCACCATGCCGACCGCCACGGTAAGGATCACCGTCATCACCGAGAACACGAGGGTCCAGATGAAGATCGACACGAACGGTTTTTTGATGCCCTCGTCCTGCAGCACCCGCAGGAAGTTTTTCCAGCCGGTGGTGACGGTATAGCCTGGGCTCAGGGTTTCCTGCGCCCAGCCGCCGTCGGCGTTGATCGCCTGATAGAAGCCGATGTCGCCGTTCGGCCGGTAGCGCACCTGAGTCTGGTTATTGGTCAGCGTGCTGCCGTCTTTGTCCAGCGCATACAGCGGACGGGTGCCGGAGAACTGGCGCAGGGAGCTCATGCGCAATTCATCGCCGTCCGGCAGCTGCGCCACCAGTTGGCTCAGCGCCTGCCGGTTCTGGGTGATCACCCGCAGCGTGGCGGGTTCGCCCTGCGGCGCGGCGCTCTGGGCCGTCAATTTCAGGGGGAGCGGCGGCGTCGCGTCGAGGCGGAAAGGCCCGGAAATCAGCGGCTGCTCACTGTCCGGCGAGGTCAGCTGCAGGCGCCACTGCTGGTTTTCCGCCGGGTAGAGGCCGAAGGTGAACGTTTTGCCGCTTTGGAACTGACGCTGCATCAATACCGATTGCGCGCGCTCAAACGTCAGCTGGTTGGTGCTGCTGTAGTTGGTAAAGGCGATGGCGATGGTGCAGATCAGCGGGAACAGGACGAACAATCCCATGCCGGCGACGCCGGGATACACATAGCGCCAGGCGTAGGCGCGGCGGTTGGCGAAGACGTAAAGCCCGGCGCTGACCAGGATCAGCGTCAGGATGGCGAACAGGTATTCACCCTGTGCATACATCAACACAATCAGGTAGCAGGTCACCAGGCTGAACAGGCCGACCACCAGCCATTTCAGCGCGTCGCTTTGCCACCACTTCGATTTTTTACGCGCGGGCGTCCCGGCGTGAGCGAATTGCATAGGGCGTTCCTTTCTGTGAAGCAACGGCGGGGCGCCACGGCGCCCCGCACGACGACATTACTTGGTGATACGGGTCTGCACATCGTCCAACGCGGCTTTCACCGTTTGGCGGCCGCTGACGGCGTTGAGCACCGCGCTGCGTTCGGCGTACCAGAAAGCGCTCATCTGCGGAATGTTCGGCATGATCTCCCCGTTTTGCGAGTTCTGCATGGTGGCGGCGATCTTCGGATCTTTGGCCAGCGTTTCCTGGTAGGACTTCAGCGCCACCGCGCCCAGCGGTTTGTCTTTGTTGACGTCCGCCAGCCCTTCGTTGGTCAGCAGATAGTTCTCGAGGAACTCGGTCGCCAGTTCTTTATTCGGGCTGGCGGCGTTGATACCGGCGGTCAGCACGCCGACGAACGGTTTGGACGGTTTGCCTTTGAAGGTCGGTAGCAGCGTCACGCCGTAGTTGATTTTGCTCTGCTCGATGTTGTTCCAGGCCCACGGGCCGTTGATGGTCATCGCGGTCTGGCCTTTGTTGAACGCGGCTTCGGCGATCGAGTAATCGGTATCGGCGTTGATGTGTTTGTTTTTCACCAGATCGACGATGAACTGCAGGCCGGCCTGCGAACCGGCGTTGGCGACGCCGACATCCTTGATGTTGTATTTGCCGTTCTCATACTTGAAGGCATAACCGCCGTCGGCGGCGATGATAGGCCAGGTGAAGTAGGGTTCCTGCAGGTTCCACATGATGGCGCTTTTGCCGCTGGCGCGCAGCTGTTTGTCCAGCGCCGGGATCTCTTCCCAGGTCTTCGGCGGCTGTTTGACCAGGTCTTTATTGTAAATCAGCGACAGCGCTTCGACGGCGATCGGGTAGCCGATCAGCTTGCCGTCATAGCGCACGGCGTCCCAGGTGAACGGGAACAGCTTGTCCTGGAAGGCTTTGGACGGGTGGACTTCGGCCAGCAGGCCGGACTGCGCATAGCCGCCGAAGCGATCGTGGGCCCAGAGGATGATGTCTGGGCCGTCGCCGGTGGCGGCCACCTGCGGATATTTCTCTTCCAGCTTGTCGGGATGCTCGACGGTGACTTTGATGCCGGTGTCTTTTTCGAATTTCTTGCCGACTTCGGCCAGGCCGTTATAGCCCTTGTCGCCGTTGATCCAGATAACCAGTTTGCCTTCCTCTATCTTGGCGAAGGCGGAAGAAGAGAGCACCAGAGTAGCCAGTGCCGAGAGCGCCAGCGTACGGGCGAGGGTAATGCTGCGAGTCATAATCCAGTCCTTCTTTTTGTGGGCACATAAATCAAGGAGAGACGTTTCGCGATCATAGTGGGTCACAACGCGACATATTCTCATCCTCCCCCCCTCTACGCCCCTGAGATGAGGAGTGTGATCCAGTTAACGTTGCGCTCTATTCTGTGGCGTCAGGCACAAAATAGGGGGGCGATTTTTGCCGGCTTGATCACAGATTTGCCTTAAGTGCGGAACTTCTCATCGCCGCGGTCGTTCTCTCATCCTCCCGTCTCCTCCCCCATGAAAAATCCTGTTACGGATGATTACCCTTTCCGGCGACTCCCGCACTATCGGCCCATCGATTTTCAACGCCACGCGCAGCAGGGATACCGGATTTATGTCGTCAATGCCTATCGCCACTCAGCCCACCCTGTACCGGATTCATCCGGCCAGTTTCCGTGACGGAAACGGGGACGGCGTGGGCGACGCGCACGGCATGCTGGCGGCGCTGCCGTACCTGAAAGCGCTGTCGATCGACGGTCTGTTGCTGCCGCAGACGCTGGCGCCGGAGGCCGAAACGGCGGTGACGGGCGAAGGGCTGACGCTGTGGTATGTCGACGAAGCCCATCGCGTTCGCAATGCGGCCGCGCCGCAGCGGTTCGCCCACGGCGCATTGGCGCTGGACGTGATGCCGTTCAGCGCGGAGAAGCTGGTGGCGGTACTGCATGCCCGCCGCGCCTCGTTGGTGGACAGCCTGTGGAGCACCGGCGACGCCGATCAGCCTCGGGTGGTCAGCCGCTGGGGGCAGGGCGACCTGCGTTCCGGCGCCGCCTTTTTGACGCTGCTGGCGATGTTGCCGGCGCCGATCTGCCTGTACCAGGGCGAGGAGCTGGGGCTGCCGCACGCCGCCGGCCTGCAGGATCCGCGCGGCGCGCAAACGCCGATGCCGTGGCATGAAGCCCCCGAACAGGTCACCGCCGGGGAGATCAGCTGGTATCAGCAGGTGGCGATCGAACACCGCGCGTTGGCCATCAGTCGCCAACAGCACGACAGCCACTCCACCTTGCGTTACTGCCAGACGCTGCTGGCCCTGCGCCGTTCGCCGCTTTTCCAGCGCGGCGAGCTGAGCGCGGTCAGCCAGCGCGATGGCGTGGTGCGCTTACTTATTACCCATCAGGATCAATGCCTTGAAGCGCTGATAAACCTGCAGCCTTATACTCAGGCGGCCGCGCCGTCTGAGGCGACCTTGCCGTTGGCATGGCAGCACGGCGCGCAGCAAGAGGGTCATCAATGGGTTTTGGCGGGCTTTGCCTCCGCCATTTTCACACGACATGTTAACTGCGAAAGCAGGGGAGTAACGCATGGCTAGCGTGACACTGCGCAGCGTTTATAAGGCCTTCGGTGAGGCCGTGATTTCCAAAGACGTCAATCTGACCATCGAAGACGGCGAGTTTGTGGTGTTTGTCGGGCCGTCGGGCTGCGGCAAATCGACGCTGCTGCGCATGATCGCCGGGCTGGAGGACATCACCTCCGGCGACCTGCTGATCGGCGAGAAACGCATGAATGAAGTGCCGCCTTCCGAGCGCGGCATCGGCATGGTGTTCCAGTCTTACGCGCTGTATCCGCACCTGTCGGTGGCGGACAACATGTCGTTCGGCCTGAAGCTGGCCGGCGCCAAGAAAGCGGAAATCAATCAACGGGTGAACCAGGTTTCCGAGGTGCTGCAGTTGGCGCACCTGCTCGATCGGCGGCCGAAGGCGCTGTCCGGCGGGCAGCGTCAGCGCGTGGCGATCGGCCGCACGCTGGTGGCCGAGCCGGACGTGTTCCTACTCGACGAGCCGCTGTCCAACCTCGACGCCGCGCTGCGGGTGCAGATGCGCATTGAGATCTCCCGTCTGCACAAGCGCCTGCAGCGCACCATGATTTACGTCACCCATGATCAGGTCGAAGCGATGACGCTGGCCGACAAGATCGTGGTGCTCGACGCCGGTCGCGTGGCGCAGGTCGGCAAGCCGCTGGAGCTGTATCACTACCCGGCCAACCGCTTCGTCGCCGGGTTTATCGGCTCACCGAAGATGAACTTCCTGCCGGTCAAGGTCACCGCGGCGGAGCCGCGACAGGTGCAGGTCGAACTGCCCAACCGCCAGCTGGTCTGGCTGCCGGTGGAAGGCGCGGGTGTCCAACCCGGCGCCAACCTGTCATTGGGCATTCGCCCTGAACATCTGCTGCCCGGCGAAGCCTCTGAAGTGCGGCTTACCGGCGACGTGCAGGTGGTGGAGCAGCTCGGCAACGAGACGCAAATCCATATCCAAATCCCGGCCATCCGTCAAAACCTGGTGTACCGCCAGAATGACGTGGTGCTGGTAGAAGAAGGTGCCACATTCGCCATCGGCCTGCCGCCTCACCGCTGCCACCTGTTCCGTGAAGACGGTACGGCATGTAAACGGCTGCACCAGGAGCCGGGCGTTTAAAGCATCAAAGTCGGTATAACAGGAGAATAATGATGACTACTCTGCGCAAACTTCCTCTGGCACTGGCTGTCGCCGCCGGTGTTCTCTCTACTCAGGCGCTGGCCGTGGATTTCCACGGTTACGCCCGTTCCGGCATCGGTTGGACCGGCAGCGGCGGTGAGCAACAGTGCTTCAAGGCCACCGGCGCCGCGAGCAAATACCGTCTCGGCAACGAGTGCGAAACCTACGCCGAACTGAAACTGGGGCAGGAAGTGTGGAAAGAGGGCGACAAGAGCTTCTATTTCGACACCAACCTGGCCTATTCGGTCTCGCAGCGTTCTGACTGGGAAGACGTGACCCCGGGCTTCCGCGAAGTGAACGTGCAGGGTAAAAACCTGATCGAGTGGCTGCCGGGCTCCACGCTGTGGGCCGGTAAGCGTTTCTATCAGCGTCATGACGTTCACATGATCGACTTCTACTACTGGGATATCTCCGGCCCGGGCGCCGGTCTGGAAAACATCGATCTGGGCTTCGGCAAGCTGTCCGCCGCCGTGACCCGCAACTCGGAATCCGGCGGCTCTTACGGCTACCTGGATAACGAATGGAAACAGCGTCCGACCGTCAACGATACCTTCGACGTGCGCTTGGCCGGGCTGGAGCTGAACCCGGGCGGCACCCTGGAGCTGGGCGTGGACTACGGCCGAGCCAATGCGCAGGATAACTACCGCCTGGCCGACGGCGCCAGCAAAGACGGCTGGATGTTCACCGCCGAACACACGCAAAGCATCCTGAACGGTTACAACAAGTTCGTGCTGCAGTACGCCACCGACTCGATGACCTCGCAGAACAACGGCCGAAACGAAGGCGCCACCATCGATAACAACGGCAAGATGATCCGCGTGTTGGATCACGGCGCCATCGACTTCAACGATCAGTGGGCGCTGATGTACGTCGCCATGTTCCAGGACATTGACCGCGACAACAACAACGGCACCACCTGGTACACCGTGGGCGTGCGTCCGATGTACAAATGGACGCCGATCATGAGCACCCTGCTGGAAGCCGGCTACGACAACGTCAAATCTCAGCGCACCGGCGATCGCAACGGCCAGTATAAAGTGACCCTGGCGCAGCAATGGCAGGCGGGCAACAGCATTTGGTCGCGTCCGGCCATCCGCCTGTTCGCCACCTACGCCAAGTGGGACGAGAAGTGGGGCTACGCCACCGGCGATGACACCGGGTATAACGCCGGCACCGCTTACAACGACACCAGCATGCATACCTTCAGCCGCGGCAAGGATGACGAAGTCACCTTCGGCGCCCAGATGGAAATTTGGTGGTAACGACAGGACGGGGAGGGCCGCCGGCTCTCCCCCAACCGCATTCGCCGCGGCCCGATCTCTTGCCTGATCCGCCGCGGTGCTGAAAGAGGATATAACGATGAAAAAGAATCTGCTGTCACTCTGCCTGTCGCTGGCGCTGACCGTCGGCGCGCCTTTGGCGGCCAACGCCGATACGCCGGCCAACGTTTCCGTCGCCCCGGCCATCAGCGCCGCCACGCTGCAAAGCCTGCCGTGGCAGCCGCTGCAACCGCCGGTGTCGCAAGAAGTGAAGCTCGACGCCGTTAGCCCGCAGCTCAATCAGGGCGACATTCAGGGCGCGATCGCCGCCTATACGCTGCCGGCCGATCGCGGTTCGCTGGAAGTGACGCTGAGCAGCCTCGCCAAGAACAATTCGCTGTACGCGCCGAGCGTGCTGGTGCTGGACGAGCATCTACGCCCGGCGGCGTATTACCCGAGCAGCTATTTCCCTTACCAGCCGCCGGGGGCGATGTCCTCCGATCGCCTCGAAGGCACGTTGAAACTGACGCCGGCGCTCGGTCAAAAACAGATTTACCTGCTGGTGTACACCACCCGTCAGGATTTGGCGAAAACCACGCAGCTGACTAACCCGGCCAAGGCCTACGCACAGGGCGTGGGCAACGCAGTGCCGGATATCCCGGATCCGATCGCCGGCCACGCGACGACCGGCACGCTGAAGCTCAAGGTGACCGCGGAACAGGGCACCGGCAACGTGATGATCGGCATGCTGCAGCCTGCGCCGACCGTGGCGCCGGTGGTGGTGGGATCAACCGCACCGGCCACCGTGGCGGCGCCTGCACCGACGCCGGAGAAACCGGCGGAGCCGATGCTCAACGATACCGAAAGTTACTTCAATAACGGCATCAAGCAGGCGGTGAAGGCGGGCGATATCGACAAGGCGCTGAAACTGATGAATGAGGCCGAGAAACTGGGCTCGACCACTGCGCGTAAAACGTTTATCAGCAGCGTAAAAGGCAAGGGGTAACACCCGACGCTGCCGATGCTGGCTCGATGATTGGTGCGCCTTGGCGCACCTTTTTTCATCCGCGGGCCAGCGTTGCGCCGATCAATGCCAGCAGACGGGCGTTATCGACCTGCTGCATGATGCGCACCGGCTTGCCCTGCGGCGGCGGCATGCCGACCGTCAGGCGCAGGCTGTCCGGCCGCCAACGGCGTGAGCTGCCGCGCGTCAGCGCCCCTTCCAGCGCCACATCCACATGGAACATTTCGGTCGTGACCAGCTGCGGTGCCAGCAGCCAGGCGATCACCAGCGCATCATGGATCCAGCAGCCCGGCAGGCGCCGCGTATGGCGCGAATAATCGATCCACGGCTGCGTGGTGGCGCGCAAATAGCGGCACAGCGGCGTATCCGGCTGCGTCAACGCGGCCAGATCCGCCTGGGTCAGCATGGTCTGGGTGGTGACGTCCAGCGGCGCCAGCGTGATAGCGGCACCGCTGTTCAGTACCAGCCGCGCGGCTTCCGGATCCAGGCCGAAATTGGTGTCCTTGATGTATCCCTCGACGTTGAACACGCCGCCCATGATCACGATCTCTTTCACCGCCTGCGCCATCTGCGGGTACAGCTGCATGGCGTGCGCAACGTTGGTCAGCGGGCCGATCGCCGCCAGCGTTATCTCGCCGGGATGGCGGCAGATCAGCTCGCCGATGGCGATGGCGGCGTCCGGTGCGGGCGCGTGGGCGAGTGAGGGCGCAGGCAAGTCGCGCCACAGCGCCGCCAGCTTGGGATCGGCGATCGGCCTGTCCAGATGCGCGCGCCATGGCTCCGGCGGCTCGCTCAGGGCGCGCGCCGCGCCGAGGGCGACCGGCACCTGGTAGCCGCTTTGCGCCAGCAGCTCGCTGGCGACGGCGAAGCCCACTTCGCGCGGGGTGTTGCCGGCCACGATGCTGATCAGTTCCAGCTGCAGTTGCGGTTTGGCCGCCAGCGCCAGGGCCAGCGCCAGGCCGTCGTCGACGTTGGCACCGGGAACGCCGTTGCCGGGATCGCAATCAATGATCAAACGCATAGAAGGTGTCCTGAAAAACCGCTAACAGCCGCACGAGCGGCGGATGCGCAGTTGAAAAGCGAATTCATGCAGCTCGGCGGGCGCGGCGCCGGCGGCCAGCATGGCGATGGCCCGCTTGGCCATGGCGTCGATAGGCTGCTCGACCGCGCTGAGCGGCGGCACGCTGAATTCGGATTGCTGCGTGCCGTTAAAACAGATCAGCGCCAGATCGTCCGGCGCGCGCAACCCATGCTCCGCCAGCGCCGACAGGCAGCCGAGCGCCTGCTGCTCGTTGGAGGTGAAAACGGCGCGCGGGCGCGGGCCTTGCACCATGCGCTGGGTGGCCTGGTAGCCGCCCTGGCGGGTGTAAGGCGCCTCGAAAATCCACTCGTCGCGCGGCGCAATGCCCGCCTCCAGCAGCGCATCGCGCCAACCGTTCAGGCGATCCTGCGCGTTGAGCATGGTTAGCGGACCGATAAAAATGCCGATGTCGCGATAGCCGTGCTGCAGCAGATGGCGGGTCGCCTGGCAGGCGGCGTCGCGCTCGTCGACGCGGATGGCGCAGACGCCGGCCTGGCTGTCGATAGTGTCTATCATCACGCAGGGCGTGCCGGAGGCGCGGATCAGCTCGAACCACGGATGGCGATCGACGCTGGTGTACAGCAGGCCGTCGACCTGGCGACGCAGCAGGTTATTGATCAGCTCATACTCGCGCTGCCGGTCATCGCCGGCGTCGCCCAGCAGCAGCACGCGGCCGCGGCTGAAGGCCTCCTGCTGCAGCGCCCGCGCCAGCGTGGCGAAGAACGGGTTGGAAATATCCGGCACCACCAGCCCGTAGGTTTGCGTGCTGCCGGAGGCCAATGCCCGCGCGATGTCGTTCGGCCGGTAGCCGGTCTGCTCGATCGCCGCCAGCACGCGCAGCCGGGTGGCTTCCGCCACCGGGCGCGGGCCGTTGTTGATCACATAGCTGACCACGGCGACGGAGGTGCCCGCTACGCGGGCCACGTCGGCGCGGGTAACGCGTCGCGCGGAGTGATTATCCAAATTGAGGTCCTGTTCGCCTTCTCGCTACGCGGCATCCTGCGGCAGGTTGAGATCGCGGCCGCGGGTTTCGGGAGCAAAGAAGGTGGTGATTAAGCCGATGGCCGCCATTACAACAAAATAGCAGGCGACAGGCCACCAGTGACCGAAACCGGACAGCAGCGCGGTGGCGATCAGCGGCGCGGTGCCGCCCGAGAGGATCGAACCGAGCTCTTTGGCGAACGCCATCTTGGAGTAGCGATTCTTCACGCCGAACAGTTCGACGCCGTAGGCCGCCTGAACGCCGAAGATCCCCAGCGACGCGATGCACATGCCGACCACGATCACCGAGATGACGATAGCCGGTTCACGGCTGTCGAGCAGCCAGAACGCCGGGAAGGCGTACAGCACCAGCAGCAGGCAGAACCAGCGGTAGGTGATGCGGCGGCCGAAGCGATCGGACAGCCAGCCGGCCAGCGGGATCACCAGAAAACCGCACAGCGAGGCGATCAACACCGCCAGCGCCGGCACCGATTTATCGACCATCAGCACCTTGGCGACGTAGCCGACGATAAAGCCCTGGCACAGGTAGGAAGGGCCGTTTTCGCCGATGCGCAGGCCGAGCATCACCCAGAACGCTTTGGTACGTTGCAGGTAGCTGCGCGTATCCGGCGCGGCCTGGGCGGCGTCCAGCATGCGCTGGTGGTTTTGCTGCAGCTCGCGTTCGAACACCGGCGTTTCCCGCACGTGACGGCGCAGGTACAGCGCCACCCCGGCGATCAGAATGCTGGCGAGGAACGGAATGCGCCAGCCCCAGCTCATCAGATCTTCCTTGTCCAGCTGCAGCACCAGCAGCCATACCAGCGACGCCAGCAGGGTGCCGCTGTTGGAGCCGATGGCGATGATCGACGCCACCAGCCCGCGCCGCTTGGCCGGCGCGTATTCCGCCAGCATCACCGCGCCGCCGGACAGCTCCGCACCGGCGCCGAACCCCTGCGCGAAGCGCAGGATCACCAGGCAGGCGGGCGCCCAGACGCCGATTTGCGCATAGGACGGGATCAGGCCGATCAGCGTGGTGGAGAGGCCCATCAGCGCCACGGTGGTGATCAGCACCACGCGGCGGCCTTTGCGGTCGCCGATCCAGCCGAACACCAGCGCGCCGATCGGCCGCGCGACGAAGCCGACGGAGTAGGTGGCGAAACTGGCCAGCAGCGCCACCAGCGGCGTGGCTTCCGGGAAGAACACGTCGCCGAACACCATGCCGGCCGCCAGGCCGTACAGCGCGAAGTCGACGTATTCCATGGCGGTGCCGAGCCAGCAGGAGAAGGTGGCGCGCCAAAATTGGCTGCGCCCCTCTTTGGTCGCCAGGCGTTCATCGGCCGCCAGCGCGGCGTCGGCGGTCTGTGAAGGGGCAAGCGTTGTTTCGCTCATGGCAGTGCTATCCTCTTTTGTTCTGCGCCTGGAGGGGCGCGGTTAAAGATGGTTTCCCTGGTGCCGGCAACAAAGGTGTGCCGACAAATCATGTCGGACGCATGGCGATTCAACGCTGCTGTATCAGGGTATCTACGCGCGTAGATAACACAACGCGAGGAAGCTGAAACTTTGCGGGCGATCACAGAATCGTCAGCGCGCCGGGAAATGAAGATAGAGAATGCGGATGGCAAAAAGATGACAGAACCCCGGTTTTTCCGGCCGATAGGCCTGCCGTTTTCGCCACGAATCAGCCTGCCGCTTTCGCATTTCTGCGCTACAATGGGGGCCTGTTAACAGTTTGTATCGTCTGGCGCGCCGTACCGGCTGCGGTTCAGGCGAGGAGTAAAGCAATGTCTGGCATCAGGGATTCCATCCTGCCGCCGCTGGAGTGGTTATCCGAACAGGATCCTCCGGCGCCCGCCGCCGTCAGCGACTGGCTGATGGAGTTAGGCTCCATGACCCGCCGATTTGAACGCCATTGCGCCCAGGTGCGCGTTGAACCGCAGCGCGAATGCTTCGTCACGCGCGAGGCGCTGGGCGACGAGGCGAACCACCTGCCCGACAGCCCGCGCTACTGGCTGCGCGAAGTGGTGCTGCTGGGCGACGACCAGCCCTGGCTGCTGGGGCGCACGGTGATCCCGGAACATACGCTGACCGGCCCCGATCAGGCGTTGGTGGATCTGGGGACGCTGCCGCTCGGGCGCTATCTGTTCAGCAGCGGCGATCTGACCCGCGACTATATCCATATCGGCCGGCAGGACGCGCTGTGGGCGCGTCGTTCACGGCTGCGGCTGGCGGGCAAGCCGCTGCTGCTGACCGAACTGTTTTTACCGGCTTCGCCGCTGTATTCAGCGGTTCCCGCATAAGAGAGGAGAGCAAGACGTTGGAGGGAAGCGTGACTCAAAGTAAATGGCGGGCTTACAGCCATTTGATGCGCATTGATAAACCGATCGGCACGCTGTTGCTGCTGTGGCCGACGCTGTGGGCGCTGTGGCTGGCCGGGAAAGGCGTGCCGCCGCTGTCGATTCTGGTGGTGTTCGTGCTCGGCGTGTTCCTGATGCGCGCCGCCGGCTGCGTGGTGAATGATTACGCAGATCGCGCGGTGGACGGCTACGTAAAGCGCACCGCCGGGCGGCCGATGCCGAGCGGCCGGGTGAGCGCGAAAGAGGCCAAGGTGCTGTTCGTGGTGCTGGTGCTGATCTCGTTCTGCCTGGTGTTGACGCTGAATGCGATGACCATCTGGCTGTCGCTGGCGGCGCTGGCGCTGGCCTGGGTATATCCTTTTATGAAGCGGGTGACCAACCTGCCGCAGTTCGTGCTGGGCGCCGCGTTCGGCTGGGGCATTCCGATGGGCTATGCGGCGGTCAGCGAATCGCTGCCGCTCAGCTGCTGGCTGCTGCTGCTGGCGAACATCTGCTGGACGGTGGCCTATGACACGCTGTATGCGATGGTCGATCGCGACGATGATCTGAAAATAGGCATCAAGTCCACCGCTATCCTGTTCGGGCGTTATGACAAGCTGATCGTCGGGCTGTTGCAGTTCGCGACGCTGCTGCTGCTGGTGTGGGTCGGTTATCTGGCGCAGCTCGGCGGGGCGTTTTACTGGTCGCTGTTGCTGGCGGGCGCGCTGTTCATTCACCAGCAGAAGCAGATCGCCGGGCGCGAGCGCGAGGCCTGTTTCAAGGCCTTCCTGCAGAACAATTATGTCGGGCTGGTGGTGTTTATCGGCATCGCGCTCAGCTATCTGCCGGCGTAACGGTTTCCTGCAGCAAGAAAAAAGGCACCCCTCGGGGTGCCTTTTGTGTTTCCGCGCCGGGCGAAATCACTCGTCTTTCTCTTCTTGCGCATTGGTTTGCGGCAGAGCGTTGGTCTCTTCCGGCATGTTGACGCTTTCGATGGTCAGCTTGATTTCCGGCGTGATCAGATCGCTCAGCATGTTGTACACCTCGAGGGTGTGCTCGCGGATCGCATCGCCGCTGTCGTTGATGTAGCCTTCTTCGCGCAGCGTCGCCACCAGGGTGGAGAATACCGCCTTGTCGAAGAACTCCGGCGCGTTGATGCCGTGCAGCACCGACAGACGCTGTGCCATGATGCGGCTCTCTTTCTCCAGCGCGCCGCGGTTGATGCTCGGGTTGGCGCTGAGGATCGACATAGTGATGGCGTAGCGTTGCAGGGTTTCGCGCACCCCGGCGGCCAGCAGCTGCAGCGGGCGAATGCGCGCCGGGTTCAGCACCAGCTCGTCGCCTTTGTCGCAGATCAGCTGTTGGCGGATCAGCTCGTCGATCATCGGCCGCAGCACGTCCGGCAGCTGCTCCTTGTCGTTATGCAGGAACAGCTCGGCTTTCAGCATCGGGTAAATCATGCCAATCTGGCGCAGCAGTTCGGCGCGCGATACCCGGCGATGATGCATGACGATGCTGGCGATCAGCGACGGCAACACCAGCAGGTGGTGGATGTTGTTGCGGTAATAGGTCATCAGCACCGCCTGCTCGCGCGGCAGAATGATGATGTCGCCGATGTTGTCCTTTTCCACCTCGAACTTGTTCATGTTCAGCGCGTGATCCAGCAGCTCGTCCGGCGTCTGCGTCGGTACGGTGACGTCATGCGCGTAAGGCGCGTTGCGCATCAGCTGCAGGTAGCACTCGAGCTGCTCGAGCAATTGTTCGCGGGTCAGCGAACGCTGGCGCGAGGCCAGCAGCGCGGTGGAACACAGGTTCATGGCGTTGGCCGCGGCGGCATTGTTGATGCGCACCATGATCTGGCCGGCGAGATCGTTGACCGTCGGCGTCAACCAGCTTGGGCGCTGAGCTTCGATCGGATCGATCGACTCGCGCCACTGCGGCACGTGCTGGTTGAGGTAAGCGGTCAACGGCAGCGGTTCGCCGAAGTTGACGTAACCCTGGCCCAGATTGCGCAGTTTGCGCAGGCCGCGCAGCATCTGCAACAGGCTCTCTTTTTCCTTGGTGGCGCCGCGCAGCTCTTTGGCGTAGGTGCCCACTTCCATCACATGCTCGTAGCCGATGTAGATCGGCACCAGCGTGATCGGACGGGCGCCGCCGCGCAGCATCGCCTGGATGGTCATCGACAGGGTGCCGGTTTTCGGTTCCAGCAGACGCCCGGTGCGGGAGCGGCCGCCTTCCACGAAGTATTCCACCGAGTAACCGCGGGTGAACAGCTCGCCGAGGTATTCGCGGAACACCGTCGAGTAAAGCTTGTTGCCCTTGAAGGTGCGGCGGATGAAGAACGCGCCCAGGCGACGGAAGATCGGGCCGGCCGGCCAGAAGTTGAGGTTGATGCCCGCGGCGATGTGCGGCGGCACCAGGCCCTGGTGATACAGCACGTAGGACAGCAGCAGATAGTCCATGTGGCTGCGGTGGCAGGGCACGTAGACGATCTCGTGGCCGTCCTGCGCCAGCTGGCGCACGCGCTCGGCGTTGGTGACGTTGATGCCCTGATACAGCCGGTTCCAGGTCCAGCTCAGCACGCGATCGGACAGACGCACGGTTTCGTAGGAGAAGTCGGCGGCGATCTCTTCCATCAACGCGATGGCGTTCTGCTGGGCCTTCTCGTGCGAGATCTTCTTGCTGCGCGCTTCGTCCTCGACCGCTTTTTCGATCGCTTTGGACGCCAACAGCTTGTTGAACAGATCCTGACGGGCCGGCAGGCTTGGGCCTACAGCGGCCAGGCGTTGACGCGAGAAGTGCATGCGCGCCACGCGCGCCAGTTTCTGCGCGATGGTTTTATCCGTGCCGTGTTCGGTGGCCATGCGGCGCAGCGAAACGGTGTTGGAGAAGCGCACGAAGCTGTCGCGGCCGAGCCACAGCACGGCGAAGAATTTTTGCACGCCGTTCAACAGACGCAGGTGCGGCGTGCCGTGGCCTTCGCGGCCCGGCGAGCGGCCGAACATGACCGAAACCGGCAGCATCTGAATGTCGAGATCCGGATTGCTGCGATGCAGATCCAGGTAGTCGTGGAACAGCTTTACCGACTCTTCTTTCGGGGTGTAGTAGCGGAACACGCGCGGGCCGTCGTGAATGAACACGTAGCTCGGCAGCACAGTGCCGTCGATCTCCAGCGCGTTGAGCGGATCGGGCAGATCCTGCGCCAGGCACTGGGTGCGCAGCGTCAGCAAATCCGCCTTGGAATTGTAAGGTAAAACATACAAAATCGGCCGTGAGGGATCCAACCCTAGCTCGGTAACCGGATCTGAAGGGATGACCTTACTTCTTACCAACAATTTAAGTGGTAAATTCAATATTTTATAATAAATTTTACGCCAACCTGACATAACAACGTGAAGCCTCTTGTTAGCAATGCGCCGCAAGCATACCAGAAACCGGGTAGCAGATCTGTGGTGTTCGAAAACCGAGAGCCGTCAGCGCGGACTGTTCTAGACTCTTTTTATTATGACCGACCTCTGAGAAAGGCACGAAAACATGGCAAACCAAGCAACCGGATTGACCCGCATCATCAAGGCCGCCGGCTATTCTTATAAAGGGCTTTCCGCCGCCTGGCAACACGAGGCGGCGTTCCGCCAGGAACTGGTGGTGACCCTCCTGGCTATCATACTGGCTGTCTGGCTGGACGTGGGTGCGATAGCGCGCATTTTATTGATCGGATCGGTGGCGCTGGTGATGATCGTCGAGATCCTGAACAGCGCGATCGAGGCGGTGGTGGATCGCATCGGCAGCGAACACCATGAGCTGTCCGGGCGGGCCAAGGACATGGGATCGGCGGCGGTGTCGCTGGCGATCGTACTCGCGCTGTTCGTTTGGGGCACGGTCTTGTGGCAGCATTTTGGCTGATGCAAAGCGCCTACTGACTGATTTTTATTTATTCTTCGGTTCCCAATCCGCGCTTACCTGTATATACTCACAGCAAGACTGTATAAACAAACAGGGGGCGGAATGAAAGCACTAACTACCAGACAGCAAGAGGTCTACGATCTGATTCGCGATCATATTTCGCAAACGGGCATGCCGCCGACGCGTGCCGAGATCGCGATGCGTCTGGGGTTCCGTTCGCCTAACGCCGCCGAAGAGCACCTGAAGGCGCTGGCACGCAAAGGCGTGATCGAAATCGTCTCCGGCGCGTCGCGCGGTATCCGCCTGCTGATGGAAGAAGAAGAAGGGCTGCCGCTGATCGGCCGCGTCGCCGCCGGCGAGCCGCTGCTGGCGCAGCAGCACATCGAAGGGCACTACCAGGTGGATCCATCCCTGTTCAAACCGAGCGCCGATTTCCTGTTGCGGGTGAACGGCATGTCGATGCGCGACATCGGCATTCTGGACGGCGATCTGCTGGCGGTGCACAAAACACAAGACGTGCGCAACGGCCAGGTCGTGGTCGCGCGCATCGAAGACGAAGTGACGGTCAAACGCTTGAAAAAGCACGGCAACGTGGTTGAACTGCTGCCGGAGAACAACGAATTCCAACCGATCGTGGTCGATCTGCGCCAGCAGAATTTCACGATCGAAGGGCTGGCGGTCGGCGTGATCCGCAACGGCGACTGGATTTAATCGCCGCGCCATTACCGCCGCTCCCTGTATCAATCGCCCCTGTTTTGGGGCGTTTTTGTTTCTGACTTCGCCCTTCGTCACTCTGTCACAGGAACATCCCATCATGCGCCTGATTTCCGCCTTCACCAGCGACACCGATAAAGCCCTGTGGCGCCTCGCCCTGCCGATGATTTTCTCCAATATCACCGTGCCGCTGCTCGGGCTGGTGGACACCGCGGTGATCGGCCACCTCGACAGCCCGATCTATTTGGGAGGCGTGGCGATCGGCGCGGTGGCGACCAGCTTCCTGTTCATGCTGCTGCTGTTCCTGCGCATGAGCACCACCGGCCTCGCGGCGCAGGCGCTGGGAGCGAAGAACCCGCAGGCGCTGGCGCGCGCCTTTATGCAACCGCTGCTGCTGGCGTTGTTGGCCGGGGGGGCGATCGTCCTGTTGCGCTACCCGCTGATCGAACTGGCGCTGCGGATCGTCGGCGGCGATGGCGCGGTGCTGGAGCAGGCGCGGCGTTTTCTTGAGATCCGCTGGTTGAGCGCGCCAGCGGCGCTGGCCAACCTGGTGCTGCTGGGCTGGCTGCTCGGCGTGCAGTACGTGCGTGCGCCGGTGATCCTGCTGATCGTCGGCAACCTGCTGAACATCGTGCTGGATATTTGGCTGGTGATGGGCCTGGGTTGGAACGTGCGAGGGGCGGCGGCGGCCACCGCCATCGCCGAATATGCCACGCTATTGCTCGGCCTGTGGCTGGCGTGGCGGGTGATGCGTCTGCGTGGTATTACCCTGGCGATGTTGCGTCAGGCCTGGCGTGGCGATCTGCGTCGCCTGCTGGCGCTCAATCGCGACATCATGTTGCGTTCATTGCTGCTGCAGCTGTGCTTTGCGTCGCTGACCATTTTCGGCGCTCGCCTGGGGAGCGATGTGGTGGCGGTTAACGCGGTGTTGATGAACCTGCTGACGTTTACCGCCTATGCGCTCGACGGCTTCGCTTATGCGGTGGAGGCCCATTCCGGCCACGCCTACGGCGCCCGGGACGGCAGCCAACTGCGTAAGGTGTGGCACGCGGCCTGCAGGCAGGCGGGGCTGGTCGCGTTGGCCTTCGGCCTGGCGTATGCCGTTACCGGCCAGCAGATCGTGGCGGCGTTGACCTCCCTACCGGAGCTGCGCGCGTTGGCCGCCCACTATTTACCGTGGCAGGTCATTTTGCCGCTGGTCGGGGTGTGGTGCTATTTGCTGGATGGCATGTTTATCGGCGCCACGCGCGGCGCTGAGATGCGTAACAGCATGGCGGTGGCCGCGGCAGGGTACGGTCTGACGCTGTTCAGTGTGCCGCTGCTTGGCAATCACGGGCTCTGGCTGGCGCTGGCGGTGTTTCTGACGTTGCGTGGCGTGGCATTGGGCTGGATTTGGCACCGTCACCAGGTGCGCGGCAGCTGGTTTACTGCACATTAAACCGGACGTTTTGTTGGGTTAATGGTTAGTTTTTCTTATGATTTTGGTCATGTTTGCTTACATGTTTTCAGCCTTGATCTGTTCGCGTTAGTTCGTTGTTTGTTAGCGTTTTTTGTTTTTATTTTGTTTGTTAATGGTTTTTTATTCTGTGTTTTGGCTTTTTTATTTCCATGTTTAACTAGAATGAATCATGTGGCTGGTAAATGAAGGGGAGCGGTGCTTCTTAAGGTGAAGGAAGCATCGGCCAGAAAAATTTCTGGTTAACCCCGACCGGCAACAGGGATCACTGATTCACCACAGGTTAACGGAGAGACTATGAATAAAGATCAAGCCGACGGTAACTGGAAGCAGCTGAAAGGCAAAGTGAAAGAGAAATGGGGCAAGCTGACCGATGACGATCTGACGGTCATCGAAGGGAAACGCGAACAGCTGGTCGGCAAAATTCAGGAGCGCTACGGTTACCAGAAAGAGGCGGCCGAAAAAGAGGTGAAGGCCTGGGAAGATCACACCAAACACCGCTGGTAACACGCAGGGCCGCCACTGACGGCGGCCGGCAACAGCGCAGGCCGGCGTCGCTCCATCCTCTGGCGCCCCGGCCGCAGGTACAGGGAAGTACCTGACTTCGTCTTACTTCTTCTTGATGGCGATGCTGTGATCGTGTTCGGCGCAGTCATGCTTGCTGTCACAAGCTTCAACTTCAACGCAACCGGCGCACAGACCGTGCGCTTCCACCACGCTGTGCCGCAGTGCAAATCCGGCTTCCTGTGCCAGCTTCTGCAGCGTTTCCTCCACGCCTTCGGTGGTGCGTTCGGTCACCTGGCCGCAGCGGTCGCAGATAAACAGCGCGGACGTATGCATCGGCTGTTCGAAATGGTGGCACAGCACGTAGCTGTTGGCCGATTCCACTCTATGGATAAACCCTTGCTCCAGCAGAAAATCCAGCGCGCGGTATACCGTCGGCGGCTTGGCCTGCGGTTCGGCGACGCGCAGCAGATCGAGCAGGTCATATGCGCTGATTGCACCGGGTTGCTGAGTCATCAGACGCAGCACTTCCAGCCGTTGCGGCGTCAATCGCACATTGCGTTGCTGGCAGAGGCGTTCAGCCTGCGCCAGCAGCTTTTCCTGGGTGGTTGAGTTCATCGCAAATATCCCGGTACGTAAAAAAGCCGATTTTACCATGATTACGGCGAATCGCCGAGAGTTGCCCCCTTTTCCCCTGATGATAGCGCAGGGAAAGGCGCGCCGATCGCGCTAAAAGAGAGATGCGTCACAACTTTTCCCCGCCGTCGGGCGGCAAATCAACGTTGCCGTTTTTAGCGCTGGAGAGCGGGGGACGAGAGCGGTATAACGCCTTTCACCCGCGTGATGAGCAGGAGCCCTGTGTGATGACGGAAAGAGAGAAGCTGTTAAGCGGCCTGGAGTACAACAGCCGCGATGAAGAACTGATCGGGATGTATCGTAAGGTCTATAAAGGGGGGATTATGGGGGGAAGGGGGCACATGGCAAAAATAATATTGTCTGTAACAATATTATTTTAAATCGTGTAATGATGAGTGATTTAATAGTAATCTTATTAGATTTTACTGCTTTGCGCTATCCTTGATGCTATATATTTTATTGAGTTTCATGGTTTTTTATTTGATGAGACGTTTTTTTATAATTTTGATAGCCACTTTTATTAAGTGGCCATTAATTATTTATGTTCCAATTAACGATGTATTCTTTTTTCTATTTTTTCATACAGCAATATACCTAAAATGGCAGATGCAAGTATTGTGATAAAGCCGGAAATTAGGCATATCCATATATTGGAAGTGCTTTTAGATACCATTCCGTAAGCTAACACTATGAATGAGTGACTCAAGTATATAGTATATGATGCATCACCAATCTTTAAGAGGGTTTTACTATCTTGATTAATCGGTAAGATAAAAATCAGTATCAATACGCTTAATAGGTAGTCTAGGATTACAGGTTTGTCAATGTAGGTCGCTATTAGTATCAATATGGTTGTAATTATCCACAGGGTATGATTATTCACTCCTGCCAGAACTTTTGTTATAACATGTTGGTTTTTCTCTAGTAATATCCCCAGTACGAAAAGTAAAAGTAACCAATTTGAGAAAAATAAATTCAATTCTGCCGCAGGGAATATATTAAGGTGTGAAAGCATTACTAATGCTGAAAAAAATACAAGTAATAAAATCGGCATTAATTTCTTGCTTGTTCCTAACATTATGAAAAATGCAAATGTTATATAAAATAGCATTTCATATCTTAATGTCCATGCTTGTGTCAAAACTGGTGGTGTTATTTTATCTTCCGTTATTCCATATGGTATGAGAAGATATGAAAATAATATTTGTGAGACACTATAGTGATGGGAGCGCATTGCCAGGCCTAAACCCCATAATGCAAGAAATACTGAAAGATATACCCAATATAAAGGATATATCCTCTTTACTCTTTTTTGTATGAAAACTTTAGCATATGAAACATCAAAGGTTTTGTTTTTTGTCGTATAGGACATTATATAGCCACTGATAGCAAAGAAAACATATACGCCAATGTTACCCATATTAACTGTTTTCTTAAGCATTGTATCAATAAAGTCAATGCCTGTAGACTGATAGAGCGAGAATTGCGTTACAGTATGGTCTATGACGACAAGCATAGCTGCTATCGCTCTAGCGTACTGTAATGATTCTAATTTTTTCATAATTACCTTTTTGAATGATTATGGTATTTAGTTATTTTCACTTTTTAATTTAGAAAACTAAAAATATTGCCCTGAACACCTTGGTTAAACTTCGTTATGAAGTAAGCTTCATTATTAAGGTCTCCTTGGTTTGGCGGTATTTATACCTGAGGGCTAGTAAATTATGGTATGCTCGATAATTATTATTTCAATGGACAATGTAGTATTGATATCTTTATTTTAAACATGATTATTGTAATTTCCTTATTTTTACTTTTTCAGTAATCATATATTTTATGTTGGTAAATAGCAGATATCATAAGAGAATAAATATGCGGTTTCCACGATTTTCCTTTTTTTAGGAACATCCTTATATTTCCTTATGACGTTAATAAAAACATAGTATCAGAGTATTTACAATGGTAAAAGGTAATCGATTCTAAAGCGTTGCTACCTCTAGTTTATTTGGGCAAAGCTCAATAACCCCCTCTGGGGCAGCCATGCCGGGTTATCCGCTCGTTGGAATAGGGCGTTATCGACGAGCAGGAGGCAAGGGGGCGGGATGGCGCTCTTTGCGGTGCGGGCCGGCGTTTGCCAACGGGCGGTCATCGGCCAATGCCAGACGTGCGGTCGCCAAACGGCTCATGACGGTGCCGATCGGCACCGCCAGCACTTTTGCGGCTTCCCGGTAAGACAGCCCTTCGACATACACCAGAAACAGCGCGTTGCGCTGGGCCGTCGGCAGCCGGCTGACGCGCCGCATCACTTCATGGAGCCAGACCGGCTGTTCGCCGTTGTCCGCATCGCCCAGCTCTTCCGCCGCCATGCAGCCTTGCCCCTGGCGAAGATGTTGGGCGCGAATTTCATTGAGCCAAATAGAGTGCAAGATGGAAAACAGCCAGCGATCCAGGTGTGAACCGGGGGTGAATTGCGCGGCGCGCTCCAGCGCACGCAGGCAGGTAGCCTGCACCAGATCGTCGGCGACATCCCGCCGGTGCGAGAGCACCAGCGCATAGCGCCACAGGCGGGAGAGATAGTGGCCGAGTTCATCGCGTATCGCATCGCCGCTGATAGTCACCTCCGCAGGCGCGTCGGATCAAGATTCCGGGTGGCGGTCGATGGCCGCCGCCAAATCGCGGTACTCCTCGCACCCGGTGCCGCACAGCGACTGGATCACCTGCAGCTGTTGGCGAGCCAGATCGGGCCGGCCTTTCAGCATATAGGCTTCCCCCAGGTACTCGCGCACTTTGGGGTATTTCGGATCGAGGGCTACTGATTTTAAATAATAGCCGATCCCTTCATCGGTGCGGCCAAGCTTGCGCGTGGCGTAGCCACGATAGTTCAGCGCAACGGCGGTGTTGGGATTTTTCAACGTATTGAGCATATCGAGCGCTTCCTGATAACGGCCGCTTTTCGCCAGTGCATAGGCGTAGTTAGTGCGGTCGGCGTCGTCGACCTTGCCGCTTTTATCTACCATGCAGGTCTGAGTTTTGCTGTCGTAGACCTGGCCTTTCGGACAGGTTGGCGGGGTTTGGCCGCTGCCGTCGCCGCCCATCGCCAGCGCCGCGCCGGACAACAGCAGGCAGCCGGCAATGGCCGATGCCAGCAGGCGTTTAATGAAGCTGTTCATGGTTATGTCCTCAAGGCAGAGGCGCCGTGCGCGCCCGTAATGAGATAACACCTGAACGAGCGGGTTTATTCGCCTTGTCTCCGCTTATTTTTGCCGGCGGCAAGCGGGTTTTCCCAACGGCGCCGATTGTCGTTATAATAGCCGTTTGCGGCCGCGCGCCGTTCGTTGAACCCAGACAGACTCAGGTAGCCAGTAACTCAGCATGACGAAAGACAACCACGCCCCAACCTACGCCGCCAATCGTTTCTCCATCGCGCCGATGCTCGACTGGACCGATCGTCATTGCCGTTACTTCCACCGCCTGCTGACCAAGGAAACGCTGCTGTACACCGAGATGGTGACTACCGGCGCTATCATCCACGGCAAGGGCGACTATCTGGCCTACAGCGAAGAAGAGCATCCGGTGGCGCTGCAGCTGGGCGGCAGCGATCCGGCCGCGTTGGCGCACTGCGCCAAACTGGCGGAGCAGCGCGGTTACGACGAGATTAACCTCAACGTCGGCTGCCCGTCCGATCGCGTGCAAAACGGCATGTTCGGTGCCTGTTTGATGGGGCAGGCGACGCTGGTCGCCGACTGCATCAAGGCGATGCGCGACGTGGTGTCGATCCCGGTGACGGTGAAGACCCGCATCGGCATCGACGATCAGGACAGCTACGCCTTCCTGTGTGACTTTATCGAGACCGTCGCCGGGCGCGGCGAGTGCGACATGTTCACCATCCACGCGCGCAAGGCCTGGCTCTCCGGCCTCAGCCCGAAAGAAAACCGCGAAGTGCCGCCGCTGGACTATCCGCGCGTCTATCAGTTGAAGCGGGATTTCCCGGCGTTGACCATCGCCATTAACGGCGGGGTGAAAACGCTGGAAGAGGCGCGGCAGCACCTGCAGCACTTGGACGGCGTGATGATGGGGCGCGAGGCGTATCAGAATCCGGGTATCCTGGCGCGGGTCGACAGCGAACTGTTCGGCGCGCAGACCGCGGTGCCGGACAGCGTGGCGATCGTCGAAGCGCTGTATCCGTATATCGAGCGCGAGCTGTCTAACGGCACCTATCTTGGCCACATTACTCGCCATATTCTCGGTCTGTTCCAGGGCGTGCCGGGCGCGCGCCAGTGGCGTCGCCATCTGAGCGAGAACGCCCACAAGCCGGGCGCCGATGCGCGGGTGGTGGAGCAGGCGCTGGCGCTGGTGCGTCAGCCGCGCGTCGAAATGGCGTAATCCACAAAAAATTTGACCAATAGTTAGTGTTTTTCACCAGGCGTTCGGTGCGTTACCGGATGCCTGCCTTCGGTTTTCAATAGGTTAGCCCATCCGCCGTTCTGGCACGCTTCTTGTAATCCACTCTGCAGATACGTTGTATTGCAAAGGAGCAATCATGTTGGAAATCTTCTTTCTCATTGGTTTTGTGGTGATGCTGATGGTGACCGGCATCTCGCTGCTGGGGATCTTCGCAGCGCTGTTGGCGGCGGCGGCATTCATGCTGTTGGGCGGGCTGTTCGCAGTGGTCATTAAGCTGCTGCCGTGGCTGATTTTGGCGGTGGTTGGGGTATGGATTTACCGTTCAATGCAGAAACCCCAGATCCGGCGTTACTGATTTTTTGCTGAATAATCAGACAGTCACACTGAAACTTGCACAATTTCCCGCACCGCGAATGCGGCAGCGATCACAGCTTGGCAGTTTTCCCCGGCGATGTGGCACATAAAGCGTGTTTTTTGCCGGACGGGGCTGTTAGGATGTGGGTCGATGCAGTGATGCGACCGATTTCATCACCGTGAGAGACACCTAAAATTCGTGTTGCTAAAGCAACCCCTGTCTCTGGCGGACTCTGCTCTACCCCTACAAAACGCAGTAACAGAAAGGGCTCCGCAAGGAGCCCTTTTCTTTGGCCGCGATCAGGGGATCAGCAGGCTGGAACCGCTGGTGCTGCGGCTTTCCAGCACCTGGTGCGCACGCTGGGCGTCGGCCAGCGCGAATTTCTGCTCGTCTCTCACCTCCACCCGAATGGCGCCGCTGCCGATCAGCGAGAACAGCTCGTTGCTGGCGTACTGCAGCTCGGCGCGGTTGGTGATGTAGCCGTTGAGGGAAGGGCGGGTGACGTACAGCGAGCCCTTCTGATTCAGCAGCGCCAGATCGACGCCGGTCACCGGGCCGGACGCGTTGCCGAAGCTGACCATCAGGCCGCGCCGCTTCAGGCTGTTGAGCGAGGCCTGCCAGGTGCTTTGCCCCACCGAATCGTACACCACGCCGACCTTCTCGCCGTGCGTCAGCTCGGCCACCCGCTGGGCGATATCCTCTTTATGGTAGTTGATGGTGGCCCAGGCGCCGGCCTGCTTCGCCAGCGCCGCCTTCTCGTCGGAGCCGACGCTGCCGATCAGGCGCGCGCCCAGCGCTTTGGCCCACTGACAGGCGATCAGCCCGACGCCGCCGGCGGCTGCATGGAACAAAAATACTTCACCCGGCTGCACTTCGTGGGTCTGGCGCAGCAGATAGTGCACCGTCAGCCCTTTCAGGAAAGAAGCGGCGCCTTGCTCAAAGCTCAGGTTGTGCGGCAGCAGCGCCACTTTCTCTTCCGGCACGTTGTGGATCTCGCTGTAGGCGCCGAGCGACGACTGCGCATACACCACCCGGTCGCCCGGTTTGATCGCGCTGACCCCGGCGCCGACCTTGACCACCACGCCGGCCGCTTCGGTGCCGAGGCCGCTCGGCAGGCTGGCCGGCGCGTACAGCCCGCTGCGCACATAGGTGTCGATGTAGTTGATGCCGATCGCCTTGTTCTCGATCTGCACTTCACCGGCAGCCGGATCGAGCGGTGTAAAATCAACGTATTGCAAGACTTCCGGTCCGCCGACGGCGGAGAATTGAATGCGCTTGGCCATAGGGTTACCTCGTTGGAGTGTCTGATTTCACCCTATTCTTTTTATTATCGGAGATCCAGTTCGCCCGTGCGGGGGTCAATACCTTTTTTGCATCGGTTATGACGCAAAAATCACGTATACTCTCGCGTCAGGATCCTTCATTCGCAACCGGATAAAGACTACGTTTCATGGCAGGAAAAAAACCAACCAACAAAACAAACGCGGACGAAACCAGAGAGCGTTCCAGAGATCGTCAGATGGAAGGGCTGAAGATGCCGCCGCACTCGCTGGAGGCCGAGCAGTCGGTGTTGGGCGGTTTGATGCTGGATAACGAGCGTTGGGACAACGTGGCGGAACGCGTGGTCGCCAACGACTTCTTCAGCCGCCCGCATCGCCTGATCTTTACCGAGATGCAGCGTCTGCTGGAGATGAGCAAGCCTATCGACCTCATCACCCTGTCCGAATCGCTCGAACAGAAGGGCGAACTGGACTCGGTGGGGGGCTTCGCCTACCTGGCCGAGCTGTCGAAAAACACCCCGAGCGCCGCCAACATCGGCGCCTACGCCGACATCGTACGCGAGCGCGCGGTGGTGCGCGAAATGATCTCGGTGGCTAACGAAATCGCCGACGCCGGCTACGATCCGCAGGGGCGCAGCAGCGAAGACCTGCTCGATCTGGCGGAATCCCGCGTATTCCAAATCGCCGAGAACCGCGCCAGCAAAGACGAGGGCCCGAAGGGCATCGAACGCATCCTGGAAGACACCGTCTCGCGCATCGAACAGCTGTATCAGCAGCCGCATGACGGCGTGACCGGGGTCGATACCGGCTATCAGGACCTCAACAAGAAAACCGCGGGCATGCAAAAGTCCGATCTGATCATCGTCGCCGCCCGTCCATCGATGGGGAAAACCACCTTCGCCATGAACCTGTGCGAAAACGCCGCGATGACCCAGGAGAAACCGGTGCTGATCTTCAGCCTGGAGATGCCCGGCGAGCAGATCATGATGCGTATGCTGGCGTCACTGTCGCGCGTGGATCAGACGCGCATCCGTACCGGCCAGCTCGACGACGAGGACTGGGCGCGCATTTCCAGCACCATGGGCATCCTGCTGGAGAAGCGCAACATGTACATCGACGACTCCTCCGGCCTGACGCCGACCGAGGTGCGCTCGCGCGCGCGGCGCATTTTCCGTGAGCACGACGGGCTTAGCCTGATCATGATCGACTACCTGCAGCTGATGCGCGTGCCGGCCTTGTCCGACAACCGTACGCTGGAGATCGCCGAGATTTCGCGCTCGCTGAAGGCGCTGGCGAAAGAGCTGCAGGTGCCGGTGGTGGCGCTGTCGCAGCTGAACCGAAGCCTGGAGCAGCGCGCCGACAAACGCCCGGTCAACTCCGACCTGCGTGAATCCGGCTCCATCGAGCAGGACGCCGACCTGATTATGTTCATCTATCGTGATGAGGTGTATCACGAGAACAGCGATCTGAAAGGGATCGCGGAAATTATTATCGGTAAGCAGCGTAACGGCCCAATCGGCACCGTGCGCCTTACCTTTAACGGCCAGTGGTCGCGTTTCGATAACTACGCGGGGCCACAATACGATGACGAATAATCAGCTAAGGAACTGAAATGAAAGCGGCAACCGCTGTAATCGACCGCCGCGCTCTGCGACATAATCTGCAACAGGTGCGCCGCCAGGCGCCGCAAAGCCGCCTGATTGCCGTTGTGAAAGCAAACGCTTATGGACATGGCCTGCTGGAAACAGCACACACCCTGCAAGACGCCGACTGCTACGGCGTAGCGCGCATCGGCGAGGCGCTGATGCTGCGCTCCGGCGGCATTGTCAAGCCGATCCTGCTGCTGGAAGGCTTCTTCAGCGCCGAAGACCTGCCGGTGCTGGTGGCGAACAACATCGAAACCGCGGTGCACAGCATCGAACAGCTCGAGGCGCTGGAACAGGCCGAGCTGGCGCGCCCGGTGCCGGTGTGGATGAAGCTCGATACCGGCATGCATCGGCTGGGGGTGCGTCCCGAACAGGCGGAGGCGTTTTATCAGCGTCTGTGCGCCTGCCGCAACGTGGCGCAGCCGGTCAATATCATGAGCCACTTCAGCCGCGCCGACGAGCCGGAGTCCGACGCCACCCTGAAACAGATCGCCTGCTTCGAGCAGTTCGCGCGCGGCAAACCGGGCCATCGCTCGGTCGCCGCCTCCGGCGGCACGCTGCTGTGGCCGGACGCCCACAACGAGTGGGTGCGCCCCGGCATCATTCTGTACGGCGTGTCGCCGCTGGATAACGGCAGCGGCGCCGAGCATGGTCTGCAGCCGGCGATGACGCTGAAATCCAGCCTGATCGCGGTGCGCGAGCACAAGGCTGGTGAAGCGGTGGGCTATGGCGGCACCTGGATCAGCCCGCGCGATACTCGCCTTGGCGTGGTGGCGATGGGGTACGGCGACGGCTACCCGCGCAGCGCGCCGACCGGCACGCCGATCCTGATCAACGGCCGCGAAGTGCCGATCGTCGGCCGGGTGTCGATGGACATGATTTCGGTCGATCTCGGGCTGGACGCCGCCGATAAGGTGGGGGATGAAGCGGTGCTGTGGGGGCCGGCGTTGCCGGTCGAGCGCATCGCCGCCTGTACCGGCATCAGCGCTTATGAACTGATCACCAAGCTCACGCAGCGCGTGGCGATGGAATACATCGGCGACTGATACGCCGCAGGGGCCGACGCGCGTCGGCCCCGTTTCTCAGCGGGTTACTTCTTTACCGCCAACCACTTGTCGATAACCTTCTGATACTCGCCGGTCGCCTTGGCCAGGTGCAGCCACTGATCCACATACAGTTTCCAGCTCAGATCGTCGCGCGGCAGCATATAAGCCTTTTCGCCGTACTGCATCGGTTTGGTCGGATTCACCGCGCACAGCTTCGGATAGCGCTTCTGCTGGTACAGCGCCTCGGAGGCGTCGGTGATCATCACGTCCGCCTTGCGATCCACCAACTGCTGGAAAATGCTCATGTTGTCGTGCGTCAGCGTCAGCTTGGCTTTTGGCAGATAGGCGTGCACGAAGGCTTCGTTGGTGCCGCCCGCCGGTTCCAGCAGACGCACCGACGGTTTGTTGATCTGTTCTATCGTGCGGTATTTCTTCACGTCGGTGCAGCGCACCAGCGGAATTTTGCCGTCGGTATCCAGCTTGTCGGCGAAGAACACCTGTTTTTGTCGCTCCAGCGTGACGGAGATGCCGCCCATGGCGATGTCGCACTTGCCGGAGGCGAAGTCCGGCGTCAGGGTTTTCCAGCTGGTTTTCACCCACTTCACCTTGGCACCGAGGCTCTTCGCCAGCGATTCCGCCATGTCGATATCGATGCCTTCATAGCTGCCATCTTCCTTGAGGAAGGTGTAGGGCTTGTAGTCGCCGGTGGTGCAGACCTCCAGGGTCTTTTGCTGCAGCACTTTGTCCAGGTGGGATTGCGCGCCGGCGCTGCCGGCGGCGAGCAGCAGCGCGAGAGGGAGTAACTTTTTCATCTGGCGTCCTTTTTATACATTCGTGGTTTTATGCGTTACTTCGCCGTTAATTGTCGTTTGCCTGCATGAGTTAGCCGTTTTTTATGCCGCTTACCGGCGAAAACGCCGGGCGTTGCTGCTGTACGCGATTTAAGCGCCAGGGTGTGACGTCGGCAACGGTAAAAAAACTGGTAGGCTGTAACGTCAACATTTATTAACACAGTTTACAGGTGGCTATGTACAACATTGACGATTTTGATATGAAAATCCTGACGCTGTTACAGGCCAACGGCCGTTTGACCAATCAGGAGCTGAGCGAACTGGTGGGGCTTTCCGCTTCCCAGTGTTCACGGCGGCGCATCAGCCTGGAGCAGGCGCAGCTGATCCGCGGCTACCACGCGCGGCTGGCGCCGGAGGCGGTCGGCCTGGGGCTGGTGGGGCTGATTGAAGTCAGCCTGATCACGCACGCTCAGGAGCAGATCGACAGCTTTCATCAGATGCTGGAGGACGTGGACGCGATCCTGGACGCTTACAAGACCACCGGCGACGCCGATTACCTGCTGAAAGTGGCGGTGGCGGACCTGCCGGCGCTGAGCGAGTTCATCAGCCAGACGCTGTCGCCGCACAAAAGCGTGGCGCATATCAAAACGGCGGTGGTGCTCAATCGCATCAAGGAAAACGGTTTGTTGCCGGTGACGCGAGAAAGCTGAAACCGAATACGCTTTTCCGTCTATATTAGGAACGTAACGCTGTGCCCAAACCACAATAAATAAACCAGGAGAAAAAAACGTGTTCCAGAACGTTGACGCCTATGCCGGCGATCCCATTCTGTCGCTGATGGAAAAATTCAAACAAGACCCGCGCGCGCACAAGGTGAACCTGAGCATTGGCCTGTACTACGATGCGCAGGGCGTTATTCCGCAGATGCGTGCGGTCGCCGCGGCGCAAGCGCAGTTGAACAGCGTCGAGCACGGCGCCTCGGTATACCTGCCGATGGAAGGGCTGCAATCCTACCGCACCGCCATCCAGCATTTGCTGTTCGGCGAGCAGCACCCGATGCTGCAGCAGGGGCGCATCGCCACCATTCAGACCGTCGGCGGTTCCGGCGCGCTGAAAGTGGGCGCCGACTTCCTGAAAAGCTACTTCCCGAATTCGCAGGTGTGGGTCAGCGATCCCACCTGGGAAAACCACGTCGCCATCTTCAGCGGCGCCGGTTTCAAGGTGAATACCTATCCGTATTTTGACGGCGAAAGCCTGGGCGTGAAGTTCGACGCCATGCTGGCTGCGCTGAAACAGCTGCCGAAGCACAGCATCGCGCTGCTGCATCCGTGCTGTCACAACCCGACCGGCTCAGACCTGACCCCCGCCCAGTGGGACGAAGTGATCAAGGTGATCGCCGATCGTGAGATCATTCCGTTCCTCGACATCGCCTATCAGGGCTTCGGCGGCGGTATGGAGCAGGACGTCTACGCCATTCGCGCCATTGCGGCGGCCGGCTTGCCGTGCCTGGTGAGCAACTCGTTCTCGAAGATCTTCTCGCTGTACGGCGAGCGCGTCGGCGGCCTGTCGGTGGTGTGTGAAAGCGAAGAAGCGGCCGGGCGCGTGCTGGGCCAGCTGAAGGCGACCGTGCGCCGCAACTACTCGAGCCCGCCGAACTTCGGCGCGCAGCTGGTAGCTAAAGTGCTGAACGACGCTGAGCTGAAAACTCAGTGGCTCAATGAAGTGGAAAGCATGCGCACCCGCATTCTCGAAATGCGCCACGCGTTGGTGGACACCCTGAAGAGCGCGCTGCCGCAGCGCAACTTCGATTACCTGCTGGCGCAGCGCGGCATGTTCAGCTACACCGGCTTCAGCGCGGCGCAGGTCGATCGCCTGCGCGAAGAGTTCGGCGTCTACCTGATCCACAGCGGCCGCATGTGCGTGGCCGGCCTGAACCACGACAACGTGCGTCAGGTAGCCGAGGCGTTTGCTGCGGTGCAGTAACGCCTGTTAGTCTGAATGGACGTTCATCGGGAGCGATAGCGATATCGCTCCTTTTTTATTGCCGGCGCGCCGCCGAAGTTGCCGCAAACCGGAGAGAGAATATACTGATTGAGGGGCGCTCACTCATGTGGCATCAGCAAACGCTAATCCTCAGCGCAAAAGCGCGTGGCTTTCATCTGGTTACCGACGAGATCACCAACCAGTTAACCCACTTACACCGCCTGCAAACCGGCCTGCTGCATCTGTTGCTGCAGCATACCTCGGCCTCGCTGACGCTCAACGAGAACTGCGATCCCACGGTGCGAGCCGATATGGAGCAGCATTTTCTGCGTCAGGTGCCGGAAAACGCCCCCTATCAACATGACTACGAAGGGCCGGACGACATGCCGGCGCACATCAAATCCTCGCTGCTGGGCGCTTCCTTGACGCTGCCCGTCAGGCACGGGCGGCTGATGTTGGGCACATGGCAGGGCATCTGGCTGGGGGAGCACCGCATCCACGGCGGAGCACGCCGTATTGTGGCCACATTACAGGGGGAATAACCCAATGAATAACAGCGCATTGCTGGAGTACTGCATGGCGAAGCCGGGCGCGGAGCAAAGCGACCAGAACCAGTGGCAGGCCAGCCAGATCAAGGTGGGCGACGTGATGTTCGCCATGGTGTGCGAAGTGGAAGGGCGGCCGGCGCTGGCGGTCAAGTCCAGCCCGGAGCTGGCGGAAAGCCTGCGCGAACACCACCCTGAGATCGTCGCCTGCGACGGCCTGAACAAGGCGCACTGGAATACGGTATTTCTCGACGGCAACCTGCCGAACTCGCAGTTTTATACGTTGATCGACAGCTCCTATCAGCTGGTGGTGGAAGGCCTGCCCGAACACGTGCGCCAGGAACTGCGCGCCTGATTGCCGGGCGGCGGCGCCGCCCGTTTTCTCCTGCTTTCTCGCGTTAAACCGTGATCGCGGTTTTAAATTGGGAACGTTCCCTTTTTATTGCCGGGCTAAAGCGGCTACGCTTGGGCATTCAAGAAACGCGGATGAAGGAGGCCGACATGGCCATGAGCGAAGAAAAGCGCAAGATGATCGCCGGGGAACTGTACGACGCCGGCGATGAACTGCTGCGCAGCGAGCGTCGGCGCGCGCGCCAGATAACGCATCGCTACAACCACTCATCGCCGGAAGAGGGCGAGCTGCGCAAACAGTGGCTGGACGAGCTGCTGGGCGGCTATCAAGGCGGCGCCATCGAGCCGACGTTCCGCTGCGACTATGGCTATAACATCTATCTCGGCAAGAACTTCTACGCCAATTTCGACTGCGTGATCCTCGACGTGTGCGAGGTGCACATCGGCGACAACTGCCTGCTGGCGCCGGGCGTGCATATCTACACCGCCACTCATCCGCTGGACGCCGAGACCCGCGTCGGCGGCGCGGAGTTCGGCAAGCCGGTCAAGATTGGCAACAACGTGTGGATCGGCGGGCGCGCGGTGATCAATCCGGGCGTGACCATCGGCGATAATGCGGTCGTGGCCTCCGGCGCGGTGGTGACCAAAGACGTGCCGGCCAACTGCGTGGTGGGCGGCAACCCGGCGCGCGTGCTGAAAACGCTGTAAGCCCTCGGGCGGATTAAAACATGCTGCCATGGCGCTCGAAGCCGTGCATCTCGATGTCTTTGAGCGCCTTGAAGCGTTTGACCATCACCGCATGGTCTGACAGCAGATTGCTGATGCGAACAAACAGCTCCTTGTTCTCTTCTTCGCACTGCTCCAGCCAGGCCTGCGGATTCACGCCGTGCTGCATCCAGGGGCCGACGGCCAGCAGCCGCACCGTGTTGGCGTAGTTCGGGCACACCGCGAGCGCCACGCGATCGGCGGAATACTCCTGCGCGCGAGTGGTCGCCAGGCCGGGCAGCACCAGCGACTGCGGCACAACGCCGATCGCCAGACGCCACAGCGACACGTGCCGCAGCTTGTGATGGGCCAATTCATGGGCCAGCACGAACTCCACGATCTCCGGCGCGGTGGGCATCAGCATGGCGATTTCAGCATGGATCACCACGTAGCGCTGGCGGCGGTTGCATTCCAGCGCGAAGGCGTTGACCACGCCGTTGCCGTTGGTCAGATAAAGCTTGGGCAGCGTCTTGAGTTCCAGCCGACGGCCGATATCCTGATACAGCGCGAACAGTTCCGGAAATTGCGCCGGCCCGATGCGCAAGGCGTTGGATTTCGCCTGTGCGGCGAGATAGAAACGGTAAATATAGAAAGCGATCGGGATCAGCGGTAATAACGCGAGCAGGCTGAGGGTATCCAATGTTTCCTTGGCGTCGTCTCCCAACCCAAGTGCAGTTCCATCCGTATTTACCACGACGGCGGCGATACCAAATAAAAAACCGAACAAGGTAATTATCGCCGATAGCCAGATCATGGGCATTTCCCATCGGTGGCGAAATGCGGTGAAATTACGACATTCCGTCGCATGATGTTGACACATAAAATATCCTTAATAAGGGAAAGCCACGCCTGACATTGTCAGGTAAATAATGAATGTTTAATTATCCATCCGTTTACCTGACACTCAGCTAAACTGTAGTTCGTTTTTTAATCATGGCGTTTATCCCTTCCTGCACAGACTTAGGCAAAAACGTCAAAAACTGTAGCTGGCGCTGGTGAAGGCCATGCCCGAGGTGGTTTTCTCAACGATGGGGCTGTCGGCCGCGTCGCCCAGCAGGCGCGTTACGCCGACGCCGGCCTGGAAGGCCACGTTCGGTCGCCATTGGTAGTTGAGTGCGGCGGTGAGCGTCGCGTCCTTGAAGCCGCTGCCCGGCCGATACGCGCTGAAGGCGCTGTGCTGCGCCTGCTGCGACGTTACGCCGAAATAGCCGCGCTGATAGCCGCTGTTGGCCCAGGTGGTGGAGAGATTGCCGATAAGCGTCAGCTGTTCGCTGAGCGGATATTGCCCGGTCAGTCCGCTTTCCACATAGGCGGTGTGGCCCAGTTCTTCCCCGCCGTAGCTGCGTTTGCGCGTCGCCTGCATCCCTTTGACATAGGCGCGGAAGGGGTCGAGTTGGTAGCTCAGCTCAGCGCCGGCTTCCAGCGCGCCGCCCAGTTTGCCCATGCCTTTGAGCCGGGTGTTGCGCCCGCGCAAGGTTTTGATTTCCTCGTCACGGCCGGCGTCATAGTTGAGCAATAACGCGATGCCGACGGGCCCGGCGATGGGGAATTGCCAGCGCGCCCCTTCGCTACCCGCGCTGAATTCTCCCCAGCTGGCGTTTTGATAGCCGGCATTCACCTGATACAGCGGTTCAATGCTGTAAAAAGACGAGCCTTCATAGGCGGGAGCGACGGCGAGGCCGCCGGCGAGCGTTAAAGACGCTTCGCCGTCCTGCGCCTGACCGGCGAGGGGAAAAAGAAAGAGCAGGGCGGCGGCAGAGGTACCCAGTTTATTATCCACGTTAAACACCTTTATATCATCCCATTGAATAAACGGCCCGCAGGCCCGCGTTTAAATGACAGCTTATTGATAAACGCCATGTTTATATTGATTAATCGACAGGCGACGGCGCGCCATTGGCGTTATTTCACCGCAATAGTGAAACGCATGGGGAATAAACAAAAGCCAAACAAATGGCATGATGGGGCGAGTTTATTATTGGCTGGGTTCAAAGCGCCTGTTTTTAAAGGAATGATGCAGCGAAGGGTATTTAATGTTTCTCGCAGAGGGATAGGTTGATTGCTCAACGAGGCGGAATAGGGTGCCTCGTTGAGCGTATCATCCGCCGTTATTTTTCCAACAGCGGTTTCAGGAAGCGCGCGGTGTGCGATTTTTCACACTCGGCGACCGTTTCCGGCGTGCCGGCGACCAGGATCTCGCCGCCGCCGCTGCCGCCTTCCGGCCCCAGATCGACGATCCAGTCGGCGGTTTTGATCACGTCCAGGTTATGCTCGATGACCACGATGGTATTGCCCTGATCGCGCAGCTGATGCAGCACCGCCAACAGCTGTTGGATATCGGCGAAGTGCAGACCGGTGGTCGGCTCGTCGAGAATATACAGCGTCTGGCCGGTGCCGCGTTTCGACAGCTCGCGCGCCAGCTTGACGCGCTGCGCCTCACCGCCGGAGAGCGTGGTGGCCGACTGGCCGAGGCGGATGTAGGACAGGCCGACATCCATCAGGGTTTGCAGCTTGCGCGCCAGCGCCGGCACCGCGTCGAAGAAATCGCGCGCTTCTTCGATGGTCATCTCCAGCACTTCGTGGATGCTCTTGCCTTTGTACTTCACTTCCAGCGTTTCGCGGTTATAGCGTTTGCCTTTGCACTGGTCGCACGGGACGTAGATGTCCGGCAGGAAGTGCATCTCGACCTTGATCACACCGTCGCCCTGGCAGGCTTCACAGCGCCCGCCCTTGACGTTGAAGCTGAAGCGGCCCGGCGTATAGCCGCGGCTGCGCGACTCCGGCACGCCGGCGAACAGCTCGCGCACCGGGGTGAAGATGCCGGTGTAAGTGGCCGGGTTGGAGCGCGGCGTGCGGCCGATCGGGCTCTGATCGATATCGATCACCTTGTCGAAATGTTCCAGGCCGGTCACTTCGCGGAACGGCGCAGGCTCGGCGATGGTAGCGCCGTTAAGCTGGCGCTGGGCGATCGGGAACAGCGTATCGTTGATCAGCGTCGACTTGCCGGAGCCGGACACGCCGGTGATGCAGGTAAACAGACCGACCGGCAGCGTCAGCGTCACGTCCTTCAGGTTGTTGCCGCGCGCGCCGCTCAGCTTCAGCACCTTGGTCGGATCGGCCTGCACGCGCTGCGCCGGGATGGCGATCTCGCGTTTGCCGCTGAGGAACTGGCCGGTCAGCGATTCCGGCTGCGCCATGATGTCATCGACGGTGCCTTCCGCCACCACCTGGCCGCCGTGCACGCCGGCGCCGGGGCCGATGTCGATCACGTGGTCGGCGGCGCGGATGGCGTCTTCGTCATGCTCCACCACGATCACCGTGTTGCCGAGGTTGCGCAGGTGGATCAGCGTTTCCAGCAGGCGCTCGTTGTCGCGCTGGTGCAGGCCGATCGACGGCTCATCCAGCACGTACATCACGCCCACCAAACCGGCGCCGATCTGGCTGGCCAAACGGATACGCTGCGCTTCGCCGCCGGAGAGCGTTTCCGCCGAACGGGACAGCGACAGGTAGTTCAGGCCGACGTTCACCAGGAACTTCAGGCGATCGCCGATCTCTTTCAGGACTTTCTCGGCGATCTTGGCGCGCTGGCCGCTGAGCTTCATGTTCTGGAAGAACGTCATCGCATGGCCGATGCTCAGATCGGAGATCTCCGGCAGCGTGGTGTCTTCGACGAACACGTTGCGCGCCTCTTCACGCAGGCGGGTGCCGTGGCACGAGGCGCAAGGGCGGTTGCTGATGAACTTCGCCAGCTCTTCGCGCACCGCGCTGGATTCGGTCTCTTTATAGCGGCGCTCCATGTTGTGCAGCACGCCTTCGAACGGGTGGCGGCGCACGGTGGTGTCACCGCGATCGTTGATGTATTTGAATTCGATCGACTCTTTGCCGGAGCCGCTCAGCACCGCCTTCTGCACGTTGGCGCTCAGGGTGTTGAACGGCGCTTCGACGTCGAACTCATAGTGCTCCGCCAGCGAGCGCAGCATCTGGAAGTAATAGAAGTTGCGGCGATCCCAGCCGCGGATCGCGCCGCCGGCCAGCGACAGCTCGGGGTTTTGCACCACGCGATCCGGATCGAAGAACTGTTGCACGCCCAGGCCGTCGCAGGTCGGGCAGGCGCCGGCCGGGTTGTTGAAGGAAAACAGGCGCGGTTCCAGTTCGCGCATGCTGTAGCCGCAGATCGGGCAGGCGAAGTTAGCGGAGAACAGCAGCTCGTCCGCTTTTTCGTCGTCCATGTCCGCCACCACCGCGGTGCCGCCCGAGAGCTCCAGCGCGGTTTCGAACGATTCGGCCAGGCGCTGCGCCATGTCGTCGCGCACCTTGAAACGGTCGACCACCACTTCGATGGTGTGTTTTTTCTGCAGCTCCAGCTTCGGCGGATCGGACAGATCGCACACTTCACCGTCGATGCGCGCGCGGATATAGCCTTGGGCGGCCAGGTTTTCCAGCGTTTTGGTGTGTTCGCCCTTGCGATCTTTCACCACCGGCGCCAGCAGCATCAGGCGCTTGCCTTCCGGCTGGCTCAGCACGTTGTCCACCATCTGGCTGACGGTTTGCGCCGCCAGCGGCACATGGTGATCCGGGCAGCGCGGCTCGCCGACGCGGGCGAACAGCAGGCGCAGGTAGTCGTGGATCTCGGTGATGGTGCCGACCGTGGATCGCGGGTTGTGCGAGGTGGATTTTTGCTCGATGGAGATCGCCGGCGACAGACCTTCAATATGGTCGACGTCCGGTTTTTCCATCAGCGACAGGAACTGGCGCGCATAGGCGGAGAGTGATTCGACATAGCGCCGCTGCCCTTCGGCATACAGCGTATCGAAAGCCAGCGAAGACTTGCCGGAACCGGACAGGCCGGTGACGACGATCAGTTTGTCACGCGGGATGATCAGGTTGATGTTTTTCAGATTATGGGTTCGAGCACCACGAACTTCGATATTGTCCATTTACACTTCCCGTCTTGATGATACACCGCGCCTGTCGCGATTTTTGCGGGGGATTTTGTGATGGATCTCGCAAAAAACCGGCACAGCCAGGTCGAAACGCATAATTATGACACAAAAAAACCTGAATGGATATCCAGTATGCGAATGCAATAAGGTCGATTGGAAAGACAATTCTGGAATGCAATTCGCACTTATCAACACGGGTGTGGTTTCGTACTCAGCGTGGTAAACTGACGCGTTTATACTGTGTAGAAATCAATCATCGGGAGAAGTGCTCATGGCCAGCAGAGGCGTAAACAAAGTAATTCTGGTCGGGAATCTGGGTCAGGATCCAGAAGTCCGTTACATGCCGAACGGCGGCGCAGTGGCCAACATTACCCTGGCGACCTCCGAAAGCTGGCGTGACAAAGCGACCGGCGAACAGAAAGAGAAGACCGAGTGGCACCGCGTTGTGCTGTTCGGCAAACTGGCTGAAGTGGCGGGCGAATACCTGCGCAAAGGCTCTCAGGTCTATATCGAAGGCTCCCTGCAGACCCGTAAATGGCAGGATCAGAGCGGCCAGGATCGCTACACCACCGAGATCGTGGTTAACGTCGGCGGCACCATGCAGATGTTGGGCGGCCGTCAGGGCGGCGGCGCACCGGCCGGTCAATCTGCCGGCGGCCAGGGCGGTTGGGGCCAGCCTCAACAGCCACAGGGCGGCAACCAGTTCAGCGGCGGCCAGCAGCAGTCTCGTCCGGCGCAGAACAGCGCTCCGGCGACCAGCAACGAACCGCCAATGGATTTCGACGACGATATTCCGTTCTAAGCCTGGCAACAGCGCTAAAAAAACCCCGCTCAGGCGGGGTTTTTTGTGGGCGCTCACTGCCGATTTTCTACGGCGGTGTCGCCAATCAGTAAATTGCTACCGGGTTGATGTTGACCTGGGTTGAGCCGACATACAGCGGTTGCCCCAGTACGAACAGGAATTCCCAGGTTTTCGTGCGCACCAGTGGGCGGCTGTCGATCAGTTCCAGGTTATAGACGCCGCGTTTGGCCAGCAGGTATTGGTTGACCGGGAACTCTTCGTCATTTTTCGGGTTAGGGTATACTTCGGAAGCCCAGGTATCACCGCCAAAGGCCACGATGCCTTGGTCAGCCAACCACTTCGCCGCTTCCATGCCAATACCCGGCTCGACCTCCAGGAATTTTTTATTGTCCTTACCAATCAGCTCCAGCCAACCGGTATTAAATAAAACAACGTCGCCTTTCTTTAAGCTAATGCCCTGCTTCTTAAGCACCGCTTGAATATCCGCAACGGAAAATTCGGTGCCGCCCGGAACGATGTCTTTATGATAATAAGCCGTCATATCGAGTACGACGCCGCGTGTGACCATGGGCGGCACTTTTTCCACGCCCAATTTTTTCACGCCATCTACGGTGACGAAATCCGCCGCCTTATTGCCGTTATAATAAACATTGTCGATGCCGATATGGCCAATGCCATTCAACTGAGTGCCGACACCGGTCCAGGCATTCACCAATTCATCATTAAAGGTGAATTTATTTGGGCCAAGCGTTTTACCGTCCTGCTGACCAGGCTGAATATTATATAAGCGGAAGCTGCGGTGGCGGAACGCCGGGAAATCTTTATCGACGGGCACCGCCAATGACAATGTCTTGCCTTGTTTTACCAACTGCACGGACTGTAATACGACCTTTGGCGTGAGCAGGTTGGCCGCGCCGATTTCGTCTTTTGCACCGTAAACGGAAGGATACCAGTCTGACGGCTGAGCGGCGGACTCTGCGGCGTGTGCAGGCACTGTGGCAAGCAAAGGCAGCAAGAGGGAGAGGCGATACAATGATTTCATCAGTGACTCATCCTTATAACAACGTATTGCAGGGTGAATGAAAATGAGCCGTCCGGACATGGCGACATCAGGCCGCCGAATAATAACCGGTGGAGAAAGAAGCTCATTTTTGGGTGCGCGGGGTGTATTAGCGTAATGCCTTATAACAAGGCGTGGTGAATAACCACCCGACGATGACTTCCTTATGCGGAAATAAATAACGCCGGGCGAGCGGCGTCATTGATATTATTTTTTCAGCTCAGCACTCATGGTGACGAAATTACCCATATAGGCGCTGGTGATTTTGTAGCCGCTTGCGCCGGCCTCTTGCGCTTTTTTAGCGATGAGGGCTTCGGTGGAATCCAGCGTGCTGCCGGTTGCGGTAACGCTCTCTGCTGCAGCGTTAAACGACAGCGTGGAAAACAGAGCGAGTGAAATAACGGTGGTCATGGTTTTCATATCTTTATCCTGTGTTCGAAGATTCGAAAAATAAGGGTGTCCGGTACGACACGATGGAACGAAGGATAAAGGGGGCAGTGAGGTGAATAAATAACAGAATCGTCAATAAACTATTCCGTTTTTGTACATAAACTGATTCGATTGTTGTCTTTCACGCGGGATTGGCGGCGTAAAGCGTGGGAAGGGGAAACAAGCGTGCATCGACGTCGTCAGGCTTGCATACCGCGGCAAGCCAATAAAAAGCCCCTCGCGGGGCTTGGATGTTACGCCGAGAAGCCGCCGTCGATGCTCAGGCTGGCGCCGGTGATATAACCCGCCTGCGGGCCCGCCAGGTAGGCGACAAAACCGGCGATCTCTTCATCTTTGCCGTAGCGGCCGATCGCCATCAGCTGCTTGAGCTGATCGGCGAACTCGCCGGCGTCCGGGTTCATTTCGGTGTCCACCGGGCCGGGCTGCACGTTGTTGACGGTGATGCCGCGCGGGCCGAGATCGCGCGCCATGCCTTTGGTCAGGCCGACCAGCGCCGATTTGCTCATCGCGTACACCGCCGCGCCGCCGAACGGCACGCGCTCGGCGTTGGTGCTGCCGATGTGGATGATACGGCCGCCGTCGTTCATGTGGCGCGCCGCCTCTTGGCTGGCGACGAATACGCTGCGCACGTTGACCGCCAGCATGCGATCCAGGTCGTCCAGCGCCAGTTCCTCGGTGCCGCCCAGCGTAAATACCCCGGCGTTGTTCACCAGAATATCCAGGTTGCCGAAGTGGCTCACCGCCTGGCGAACCGCCTGCTGCAGCGCCGCAGCATCGGCGCTGTCGGCCTTGATGGCGAGGGCTTTGCCGCCGGCGGCGGTCACGGCGCTCGCCACCGCTTCGGCGCGATCGGCCGAGGCGGCGTAGGTAAAGGCGACGGCGGCGCCTTCGTTCGCCAACCGTTTCACGATGGCGGCGCCGATGCCGCGGGAGCCGCCCTGAACGAATGCGACTTTGCCTTGCAGAGGTTGTGCTGTCGTCATGCTATTTCTCCAAAGTGGGTGAGGGTATTGCGCTGTCATTCAGTATGGGTGAAATGAATGGCGATCACTGTCCACAAAGAGCTCTGGCCGCCTGAAACGAGAAAAGCCCCTTGCGGGGCTTCTTTCTTCCGTCGATTGGCTGTCCGACGATCAGTTGAAGATTTCTGCGGTGCCGTACAGTTTGTTTTGGCCGCCGGCGGCGACGATGCGGTAGGAACTGGCGCCCGACGCGGCGGCTTTGCTGGCCAGTTCGCTTTCCAGCGCGCTCAGGTTGGCGGCGCCGCTCACGGTGACTACGCCGATTTTCTGCGCGTCTGCGGCTGGCTGGCTGGTTGGCAGGTCAGCGGCGAAGGTAGCGAAAGAAGCGGTAGCCAGCAGTGCAGCGGTAGCAAAAATTTTGACGTTTTTCATGATGTGTTCCTCAGAGTATTTATTAGGTGAGAGCGCGTTGTCTCTCGATGTGTTAAATACTAGTGCACCGGGTGTGAATAAAAAATCGGAGAGTTTTGAGTATCTCTGTCAAATAAATTGACGGTTTTTCAGCCGTTGGCGTGCGGCAAAAATTGCCACTACCCTTTACAGACGATCCTTAACCGGAGAAGCGTCATGACGGTAAACGCGTTTATCGGCAGCTGGGCGTTGGTGTCGTCGGCGTTCAAAGACCAGAACGGCGAGCTGAATTACCCGCTGGGCGAGCAGGTGTTGGGGCGCATCCACTATGAGGCCAACGGCACGATGGCGGCGCAGCTATACAGCGCCGTGCGGCCGCGTTTCGTCGCCGACGATTTGGCGCAGGGATCCGAGCGGGAGATCCATGCCGCCTTCATCAATATGATTTGCTATTTCGGCCGTTATCAGGTGGAAGAAAGCGAGCAACGGGTGGTGCATCAGGTTGAAGGCTGCTCGTTCCCCAATTGGATAGGCAGCCGTCAGGTGCGCTTTTACGCCTTTAACGCCGATCGGCTGACGTTGCGCACGGTGCCGCTGCAGCTCGGCAACGGCGTGCAGATCGGCGAACTGGTGTGGCAGCGGACAGGAGCGTCATCATGATCATTGTTCATCATCTCAATCACTCGCGGTCGCAGCGCATTCTGTGGTTTTTGGAAGAGCTGGGCGTGCCCTATCAGGTGCAACGCTACGAGCGCGATCCGCACACTCTGCTGGCGCCGCCGGCGCTGAAAAAGATCCACCCGCTGGGCAAATCGCCGGTGATCGTCGATGGCGATCTGACGCTGGCGGAATCCGGCGCCATTATCGAATACTTGCAGGAAGCCTACGACGCACAGGGCATGTTTATGCCGACGGACTTCCACGCGCGCCAGCAATACCGCTACTGGTTGCACTACGCTGAGGGATCGCTGATGCCGCTGTTGGTGATGAAGCTGGTGTTCAGCCGTCTCGGCCAGCCGCCGATCCCCTGGCTGCTGCGGCCGGTGGCGGGCGCGATCGGCAAGGGCGTACAGCGCGAATACCTCGACAAACAGATCGCGCCGCACTGCGAGTATCTCGAACAGCACCTGAACAAGGGCAGCTGGTTCGTCGGCAACGATTTCAGCGCGGCGGACATACAGATGAGCTTCCCGCTCGAGGCGATGGCGGCGCGCGGCGCGTTGGACAATTGCCCGAAACTGCGCGGCTTCCTGCAGCGCATCCACGCCCGGCCCGCTTACCAGCGGGCGCTGGAACAGGGCGGCCCTTACGACCTGCTGAGTTAAGCGGATGGGCTATACTCGATGGGGTCATTCTTCATCGGAGGTAGCCCATGGCTACGCAAATCTTCGTAAATCTGCCCGTACGCGATCTGCCCGCCTCAATGGCGTTTTTCACCCAGCTCGGCTTCAGCTTCAACCCGCAATTTACCGACGATACCGCCGCCTGCATGGTGGTCAGCGACACGATTTACGTGATGCTGCTGACCCACGACAAATTCAGGATGTTTACCCCGAACCCGATCGGCGACGCCAAACAGGCCACCGAAGTGTTGGTGTGCCTGTCGCAACCCAGCCGGGCGGCGGTGGACGAACTGGTGCGCAAGGCGATCGCCGGCGGCGGCAATACCTATCATCCGCCGCGGGACTATGGCGTGATGTACGGCCACGGATTTCAGGACCTGGACGGCCATATCTGGGAATTGATGTATATGGATCCCGCAGCGGTGCAGGCGCAATAAGATCGCCGTGAAACAGGCTGGCAGGGGCGCCGGATCGCCCCGTCTTTTCGCGCAGAAGCCCTTCCCGCCGCTTTCTGCATAAATTGCCGCGATCTTTAGTTGATTAGACGCTAGGGAAGGCAGGATAATCGTTTGCCTTGAATAAACCACCATAAATCACCCGTACCGCGCGCTGCGAGTTAAACGTTTGCCTTGGTGCGCATCGCCGTTGGCGGTGCGACGGAAGGGCAAGGAAGCGGAACGTGACGTAAACGATTACGTGGCGATCAGGCGCGGGCGAGATTACAGGCCTGCTGCGACGGGCCGATTCATGAAACACAGGGGAAGTAACCTATGTCGAACTCTCAAGCGAACCACGCCGCAAAACCAACCGGCGGGCTTGATGGCTATTTTAAAATTTCCGCGCGCGGCAGCAGCGTGCGTCAGGAGGTGGTGGCGGGGCTGACCACCTTCCTGGCGATGGTGTACTCGGTGATCGTGGTGCCGAGCATGCTGGGCAAAGCGGGCTTCCCGCCGGCGGCGGTGTTCGTTTCCACCTGTCTGGTGGCCGGTCTGGGCTCGCTGCTGATGGGATTGTGGGCTAACCTGCCGATGGCCATCGGCTGTGCGATCTCGTTGACCGCCTTTACCGCTTTCAGCCTGGTGCTCGGCCAACATATCAGCATTCCGGTGGCGCTGGGCGCGGTGTTCCTGATGGGCGTGCTGTTCACCGTCATCTCGGTCACCGGCATCCGCGCCTGGATCCTGCGCAACCTGCCGATGGGCGTGGCGCACGGCACCGGCATCGGCATCGGGCTGTTCCTGCTGCTGATCGCCGCCAACGGCGTCGGCCTGGTGGTGAAGAACCCGCTGGATGGCTTGCCGGTGGCGCTCGGCGCGTTCACCTCTTTCCCGGTCGTCATGACGCTGGTCGGCCTGGCGGTGATCTTCGGCCTGGAGAAACTGCGCGTGCCCGGCGGCATTCTGCTGGTGATCATCGCCATTTCCATCATCGGCCTGATCTTCGACCCGGCGGTGAAATATCAGGGGCTGTTCGCCATGCCGAGCCTGGCGGACGCTGACGGTAAATCGTTGATCTTCAGCCTGGATATCATGGGCGCATTGCAGCCGGTGGTGTTGCCGAGCGTGCTGGCGCTGGTGATGACCGCGGTGTTCGACGCCACCGGCACCATCCGCGCGGTAGCCGGGCAGGCCAACCTGCTGGATAAAGACGGCCAGATCATCAACGGCGGCAAGGCGCTGACCTCGGACTCCCTGAGCAGCATCTTCTCCGGGCTGGTGGGCGCCGCGCCCGCCGCGGTCTACATCGAGTCCGCCGCCGGCACCGCCGCGGGCGGCAAGACCGGCCTGACCGCCACCGTGGTCGGCGTTCTGTTCCTGCTGATCCTGTTCCTGTCGCCGCTGGCCTATCTGGTGCCGGTCTACGCCACCGCGCCGGCGCTGATGTACGTCGGCCTGTTGATGCTGAGCAACGTCACCAAGCTGGACTTCAACGACTTCGTCGACGCGATGGCCGGCCTGCTGTGCGCCGTGTTCATCGTGCTGACCTGCAACATCGTCACCGGCATCATGCTGGGCTTCAGCTCGCTGGTCATCGGCCGCATCTTCTCCGGCGAATGGCGCAAGCTGAACATCGGTACCGTGCTGATCGCCGTGGCGCTGGTGGCGTTCTACGCCGGCGGCTGGGCGATTTAAGCCTCTTGGGTCTCCCTCGCCCATCGGGCGGGGGAGCCTGTGACGGCAATTCCCTTCTTAAGATAAGTCTTCTTCTGCTCTGCACCGCGTTTTGAAAGGCACAACAAGCTTTAACGGCTGTAAAAAAAGTGATCTACTATCGGGACCAACGCAGGCCCTGAGCCGATGTCGTCTGAATCGTAGAGTCTAAGGAAAGCATGGAAATCTTTTTTACAATCCTCATTTTGATCCTGGTGGTCTCCCTGTCCGGGGTGGTGACGCGCATGTTGCCGTTCCAGGTGCCGCTGCCGCTGATGCAAATCGCCATCGGGGCCCTGTTGGCCTGGCCGCATTTCGGGCTGCACGTCGATTTTGATCCCGAACTGTTCCTGGTGCTGTTCATCCCGCCGTTGCTGTTCGCCGACGGCTGGAAAACGCCGACGCGCGAGTTCCTGCATCACGGGCGTGAAATTCTCGGCCTGGCGCTGGTGCTGGTGCTGATCACCGTGGTCGGCGTCGGTTATCTGATCTACGCCATGGTGCCGGGCATTCCGCTGGTGGCGGCCTTCGCGCTGGCGGCGGTGCTGTCGCCGACCGATGCCGTGGCGCTGTCCGGCATCGTCGGCAAAGGGCGGATTCCCAAGCCGATCATGGGCGTGCTCGAGGGCGAGGCGCTGATGAATGACGCGTCTGGCCTGGTGTCGCTCAAGTTCGCCATCGCGGTGGCGATGGGCACGATGGTGTTCACCGTGGGCGGCGCGACCCTTGAATTCCTCAAAGTGGCGATCGGCGGCCTGTTGGCCGGCGTGGCGGTCACCTGGACTTACAGTAAATCGCTGCGGGTGATGAGCCGCTGGAGCGGCGACGATCCGGCGACCCAGATCGTGTTCCTGCTGCTGCTGCCGTTCGCGTCCTACCTGATCGCCGAACATATCGGCGTTTCCGGCATCCTGGCGGCGGTGGCGGCGGGGATGACCATCAGCCAATCCGGCGTGATCCGCAACGCACCGCTGGCGATGCGCCTGCGCGCCAACAGCGTATGGGCGATGCTGGAATTCGTGTTCAACGGCATGGTGTTCATCATGCTGGGCCTGCAGCTGCCGGGCATTCTTGAAACCTCCATCCTGCAGGCGGAGCTGGATCCGACCATCCAGACCTGGTATCTGTTCGCCGACGTGGCCACCATCTACGCCGCGCTGCTGGTGCTGCGTTTCACCTGGCTGTGGGTGATGAAGAAGGCCAGCAACCGCTTTATGAAAAAGCGTCCGCTGCAGTTCGGCGATTACAGCACGCGTGAGCTGTGGGTGGCGTCGTTCGCCGGGGTGCGCGGGGCGATTACCCTGGCCGGCGTGCTGTCGATACCGCTGTTGCTGAGCGACGGCACCGCCTTCCCGGCGCGCTATCAGCTGGTGTTTATCGCCGCCGGGGTGATCCTGCTGTCGTTGATTGTCGGCGTGCTGGCGTTGCCGCTGCTGTTGCGCGGCGTGCAGGTGACCGACAAGAGCGCCAGCAAGCAGGAAGAGCGCATGGCGATCGCCATGGCGGCCGAGGTGGCGATCGAGAGCGTGAATAAAATGGAAGAGCGCCTGGTCGCCGATACCGAAGAGAACCTCGATCCGCAGGTGTTGAAAGAGGTCAGCTCGCGGGTGACGGGCATGCTGCGGCGGCGTATCGCGTCGAAAGACGATATCGAGAATGCGCTGGCGATGGAAAACCTCGAGCGGCGTTTCCGCCTGACGGCGCTGCGCGCCGAGCGCGGCGAGCTGTACCACCTGCGCGCCACGCAGAAAATCAGCAACGAGACGCTGCAAAAACTGCTGCACGATCTCGATTTGCTCGAAGCGCTGTTGATCGAGCGCGAGGGGTAAACGCAGAGGGAGGAATAAACGGTTTTCCTCGTTATCCCCATCCTGAAGGGCCGCCTGTGCGGCCCTTGTTTTTTGGCTACTTGAGCGGCGGCCAGTAGTCGCGGCAGCAGGCGATCCAGGCCTGTGCGCTGTGCGACAAATAGCTGCCCTGGCGCCAGATCAGGCCGATTTTCCATTCCATGCGCGGTTCCAGCGGCAGCCAGACCAGGTTTTCCTTATCCAGCCAGCGGCAAACCGGCTCCGGCAGCATGGCGATGCCCACGCCGGCCTGCACCATCGAGGCGAGGAAGTCCCATTGGCCGCTGCGCACCGCGATTTGCGGTTCAAAACCGGCCAGGCGAAACGCCTTCATCAGCATCTTGTACAGCGCAAAGTCTTCGTTATAAATCAGGATCGGGCTGTCGGCCAATTCGGCGATATTGATGCTGGTGCGGTTGAGCCACTGCGGCGTGCGCGGCGCCACCACGCACATCGGGTGGCCCAGCAGCGGCAGAAAGGTCAGCGGCTGCTCCGAGTCGAAGGGCAACACCGTCATCGCCAGATCCAGTTCGCCGGACATCACCGCCTGTTCGACCGACAGCCCGCCCAGCTCGGAAATCTTCAATTCGATGCCGGGGTAGGTCTGACGAAAGCGGCGGATCAGATCGGCGATCTGCCTGCCGACCATCGGCGGAATGCCCAGCCGCAACACGCCCTTTTTCACCGAGCTGATGTCTTCCAGCTCCGCCTCCAACTGGCGGAATTCGTCGAGGATCGTCAGGCCGCGCTGATACACCGCCTGGCCGCTGTCGGTCAGGCGCAGCTTGCGGCCTTCGCGGATCAGCAGCGTGCATTCCAGCTCCTCCTCCAGATGCCGCAGCATTTTGCTGATGGTGGGCTGGGTGACGAACAGTTTTTCCGCCGCGCGGGTGAAGCTTTGCTGGCGCACCACTTCAACGAAGTAGCGCAGGGTGCGGACATCCACGTTAGGGTTCTCCTTGGGGACGCTACCGGCGGGAAACTATTCCCGGACGGCATGATGTCGATAATTTTAATTCATTTCAGGCGTGGTTTCCCGGCTGCGTATACTGTAGGCCGTCAATTATTTATTGTTTGAGGTCATCTTTCATGTCTCTGGCGTTACGCCGCGTTGCCCCCTCCCTGCTGACCCGTTTGCAGGTGCCGATTCAGGTGGCGTTGTATGCGGCGCTGTTCCTGATCGCCGATCGCCTGGTGCAACAATTCCACCTGCCGCTCCCCGCCAATATCGTCGGCATGCTGATGCTGCTGGCGCTGATCCTGCTGCGCATTCTGCCGCTCAACTGGGTCAAGGCCGGCTCCCGCTGGCTGCTGGCGGAAATGCTGCTGTTTTTCGTGCCGGCGGTGGTGGCGGTGGTCAACTATGCCCAGCTGCTGATGGTCGAGGGCTGGAAGATCTTTCTGGTGATCGCAGTCAGCACCATGCTGACGCTGGGCGCCACCGGGCTGGTGGTGGACAGGGTGTATCGGCTGGAGATTTGGCTGCAGCGGCGGAAGCAGCGCCATGAATGATTTTATCCTTAGCCTGGCCTGTTTTCTGGCGACGCTGGCGCTGTATTTCGCCAACAAGAAACTCTATCGCCGCCGCCGCACGTTGCTGCTGATGCCGCTGGTGCTGACGCCGATGATTCTGGTGTTGCTGCTGGTGGTCACCCATATCTCCTATCAGGACTACATCGGTGAAACCCACTGGCTGCTGTGGCTGCTGGGGCCGGCGACCATCGCCTTCGCGGTGCCGGTGTACGAGAATCTGCATATCATCCGTCGCCACTGGCTGTCGCTGACCGCCGGGGTAACGACCGCGGTGCTGGTGGCGGTGTACAGCTCGGTGTGGCTGGCGCGCCTGTTGACGCTGCCGGAAGAGGTGCAGCGCAGCCTGGCGGTGCGGTCGATCACCACGCCGTTCGCGCTGGAGGCCGCCAAACAGATGGGCGGGCAGCCGGATCTGGTGGCGCTGTTCGTGGTGATCACCGGGGTGTTCGGCATGGCGGTGGGGGATATTTTGTTTTTGCGGCTGGCGGTGCGCAGCCGTCTGGCGAAGGGCGCCGGATTTGGCGCCTCGTCGCACGGCGCCGGCACTGCCCGCGCCTATGAGCTGGGTCCGCAGGAGGGCGTGGTGTCGAGTTTGGTGATGATGCTGGCCGGCATCATCACGGTGGTGGCCGCGCCATTGATCGGCCGGCTGATGTGGTAAGACCTCTTGGGGCGGGCTCTGCCGCCCCATTGACATTGTCTGCGGTTGGGAACGGTGCCGTTGATTTGCGCACGAAAAAACGCAAAATTTTTTCAGCATAATTTTTCCCATTGTTATAACAAAAAGCGATAGAGCCGCTGCCGATAAAACCGGGCATAAATTTCGATGACAATGAATTAATTAAATTATTAATTATTGTTTTTCAAACAATAAAGTATAACTTATTGATATGGAGAGGCTCTTATCGTAAGAATTGCTGCATATTAATCTAGATGAATAATACAAAAAAATATTAATTATTCTCTAATCATCTCAGGTTAATACAAGTTCAATACCCTCGTCATCCCTGAGTAATATCGGGGAAATAAAATGGTCATTTATTCCCTTTCGCACGTTTCGCCAAAAAAAATATCCTCTCCTATACTTCACAGCTCAGCAAATTGAGGCACAGGGGGGACCTCTGGATTAGCCATTTTATCCTTTCTTAGTTGGGGGAGACCCAGCTTTTCTACGGTTTTTTTATTCTGACTTGAACTGTCGGGCGGCCTGTCTTTGCCTAAATCCTGACGGTCTATTTCATTAACGTAATGAAAACGTGCTAGAGAATATTATGAACAAACAAACTGATGTGAAGAGTGGGGAATTCCGTGCAGGGTCTCAGGCCGCAACGGAGAAAGTTGAGCTGCATGAAATAACAACCGCCCAGCGTGAACTCTGGCTGGGGGAAAACATCTCCAAAGATTTGTCGTTCAATATCTGGGGCTACGGACAGGTCGACGGGCCGCTCAACGTTAAACTGCTGCGGCAAGCCATCGACGCCATCGTCGAAGAAACGCCGGCTCTGCAAGCGCATTTTGTGGAAAAAGACGGTGAGCTTTATCAATACCGCGCGCCACGTACACATGAGCCGCTGTTCACGCTCGATCTCAGCAAGGAACCCGATCCTCTGCAGGCGGCCAGACGTTGGATGGTGGCGGATTCGGCGCTGCCGCGCCGCGCTACGGGAGAAGAACCTTTTAGTTTTTATGTCATTACGCTCGCACCGCAGCGCTACATCCTCTATCGCCGTTTCCACCATATGATCACCGACGGCCGCAGCGCTGAGGAAGTGATGCGGCGCATCGCGGCTTACTATAACGCGCTGGCGTCCGGCGGCGTCATCCCTGAATTCGCCAACTGCAATTTCTCTCTGCTGTATGAAAACGACATCAAGTACCGCGACTCTTCGCGCTTTTCTTCCGATCAGGCGTTTTGGCGGGAATACACCGCCGCCGCGCCGCAGAGCTTGTCACGCAGGGCCGTATTGACGCCGGACGCTGCGATGCACCACAACACGCAGCTGCTGGAAAAAGACGTCCTGGATCGGCTGCAGCGGCAGGCCGACAATATCGGCGTACACCGTGCGCATATATTGGCCGCTGCCGTAGCATTATGTTTCTACAGCTTAACCGGCAGCGAATATCTTAATTTCAGCATGCCGGTGACCGGGACAAGGGAACGAAACAGTATTGGTATGACCTCTAACGTTGTCCCTTTGATTATTAAGGTTGAACCTCAACTAAGTCTGGCTGAATTTATCCAGAAAGTGGCGGCTGAAATAGCGAAAGTGGTTCGCCATCAATTATATCGCGGGGAGGATATTCGGCGTGATAATGGCGCGACGGATTCCGCCTGGTTTGGCCCTTCAATTAACATCGTTTCTTTCGACCACGGCGATCCTTTCTGGGGATGCCGCACCCGTTGGTATTACGGTGGCAATATTCCGTCCGGCGATCTACAGATTATGCTGTATGAAGACCAGCAGGCGAATGAACTGGACGTCACTTTTTCTGACGCCGCCTATGCAAATTCATTAGACGATCTGGATGTTTTGCAGCGTCGTTTCCAGTTCATTTTACGCGCGCTGAACGCTTCAACGACGGGAACGATCGAAGCGTTGGATCGGCAAGTGGCGACGTTGGCTGATGCCGGGGCCGGCGGCAGCTTTTACGCCAACCGGCGGCAACCGCCTGCCGGCGGCATCATCCGTTGGGATCGCCCGGCTCAGGCGCTGCAGCGCCTGGTGAGCTCGCTGAGCCATGGCGCGGGATGCGCGGCGAAGATACTGTTGGCGGAGCGCGTGCTGGGCGTGACGACGCTGCTGGCGGTGAGCGATGAACGCCAGGCCGAACCCGGCACCCTGCTGCGCATTGAGACCGACGGCTGGGAGATCGCCGCGCATCCCGGCGTGGTGCGCGTCGGGCCGTTCTTGCGCGCCGACGGCTCGATTCAGCCGGGTGATGCGCTGGCGCAGGCCTGCGGCCTGTCTGTCGGCTCGGTCTTGCCGACGCTTAGCGATGCCGAAGCTTCGCTGTTAGGCGCGGCGTATGGCGCCAGCGCCGACAGCGCCGCTTTCTGGCAACCGCGTCTGACACGCTTTTATCCGGCGCCGTTCCCGCCAGGGCCTGACCGCCGGGCGGCCCTTCCCGCACGCTGGCAGGCCACGGCCTGGCAGCGCCTGGAAAAGATTGCCGGCGAGCAGGTGCTGGCGGCAGCAACCCTCTATCTGGCGCGCATGTGTAATGAAACCGATTTTCAGCTGGGTTGGATTACGTCGAACGATCGGGATTGGGGACGTTGGGCTCACCTGAGCGCGCGCGTGCTGCCGCTGCAGGTCTCAGTTGATCACTCCTACAATTTCCAGCAGGCATTGGCCGCGCTGGAACAAGAATACGGCCGGTTGCGCGCTCATGCTGATTATCATCCCGCGTTGCTGACGGGCGATGCGGATCTGCGGGCGCCCCAAGCTTGGCCGACGGCGGTATCGATCGTCAGCCGGCGTTCAGAGACAGGGTTGCAGCCTGAAGACGAGGGCGTGGCTGCCATCATGGCTTCCGGCTCGCGCGCGGTATTGCAAATCTGCAAGGCTGACGGCGCCTTCCGTTGGGTATACGACGCCGCCTCAGTGGCTGACGAACAGATGTTGCGTGCGACGCAACATCTGCTGATGCTGCTCAACGACGCGGTGAGAGCGGGCTCTCATCGTCGCACCATCGGCGAACTCAATCTGGTTTCCGAAGAAGAACGCACGCAGTTGCTGCAGAGCCTCAATCACACCGTTGCTTCGCACTCGCCGGCGGCGTGTCTGCATCGGCTGTTCGAAGCGCAGGTCAAACGCACGCCAGATGCGACGGCGATGACATACGGCGACGACAGCCTGACTTACGCTGAATTGAATACCTGGGCGAACCGATGGGCCCATCGGCTGGTAGAGCTTGGCGTACAACCGGACAGTCTGGTGGCGCTGTGCGCCGGACGCGGTCTGCCGATGCTGGCCGGGTTGCTGGGGATCCTCAAAGCCGGCGGCGCCTATGTGCCGTTGGATCCCGCCTATAGCGGAGAGCGGCTACAGTACATCCTGGCGGACTCCGCGCCGGTGCTGCTGTTGGCGGATGAACTTGGCAGGCAAGCGCTGGGCGGCTGCGAGGTGCCGGTATTGGCGCTGGAACAGCCGTTGACGGGGAAAAGCGACGATCTGCAGGACGTCGAGGTGCGGCCATCACACCTGGCGTATGTGATTTACACCTCCGGTTCGACCGGCAAACCGAAAGGGGTCATGGTGGAGCATCGCCAGGTCGCGCGCTTGTTCAGCGCCACCAACGCCTGGTTTAACTTCAGCGCCGCCGACAAGTGGTGCCTGTTCCACTCATTCGCCTTCGACTTTTCGGTTTGGGAGATCTGGGGCGCCTGGTTGTATGGCGGCCAGCTGTTCATCGTACCGCAGGAGATCGCCCGTTCGGCGCCGGACTTTTATCATTTCGTCTGCCGCAGCGGCATCACGGTACTGAATCAGACGCCGAGCGCCTTCAAAGCCTTTATCCAGGCTCAGGCACACAGCGAAGCGCGCCATCAGCTGCGCGAGATCGTGTTCGGTGGTGAAATGCTGAAGCCTTCCGATCTCGCGCCGTGGTTTGCTCGTCCAGAGAACCGGCAGACGCGATTGGTCAACATGTACGGCATCACCGAAACCACGGTGCACGTGACGTACCGGCCGCTGTCGGCGCAGGATACGGCGATCGTCGCTAGCCCGATCGGCTGCCGTATTCCGGATTTGCGGCTGTATCTGCTGGGCGCCGATGGCGAACCGGTGCCGATGGGGGCGATCGGCGAACTGTACGTCGGCGGTGAAGGGGTGGCGCGAGGGTACCTGAACCGGCCCGAATTGACGGCGGAACGTTTTCTCGAAGACCCTTTCAACCGGGCGCCGGGTGCGCGCATGTATCGCACCGGCGATCTGGCGCGCTATCTGCCGGGGGGGGATATCGAATACCTGGGTCGCAACGACCAGCAGGTGAAAATCCGCGGCTTCCGCATCGAGTGCGGTGAGGTGGAAGCGCAGCTGAGCGCCGATCCGCGCGTGCGCAGCGTAGCCGTGGACGCTATCGACGATGGCGACGGGAATAAGCGACTGGTGGCGTGGGTGGTTCCGGCGCCGGAGACGGAACGCGCTACGCTGGCGACCGAATTGCGCCGGCATCTGCAGGCGCGGTTGCCGGACTATATGGTGCCGGCGGCTTACGTTTGGCTGGAGGCGTTGCCGCTGACCGGCAACGGCAAATTGGACAAGCGCGCCCTGCCGGTGCCGCAGGTCGACGCCTGTGCGCGCGAGGCCTATGCGCCGCCGCAGGGCGAGGCAGAAAATCTGTTGGCGGCTATCTGGCATGAGCTGTTGGGCGTAGAACGGATTGGCCGTTACGACCACTTCTTCGAACTGGGCGGGCATTCGCTGATGGCGGTGCGCCTGGCGAACCGCGTGCAACAGGCCGGATGGCAGCTGCCGTTGCAGGCGCTGTTCGCCAGTCCGGTGTTGCACGTGTTGGCCCAGGCGCTGCAGGTTGCGCCGACGCAGGAATCGATCCCGATGCTGCCGGTGGCGCGCGATGGGGAATTGCCGCTGTCGTTTGCTCAGCAGCGTCTGTGGTTCCTGACCCAGTTGGAGGGGATGAGCGAAACCTACCATATCCCGCTGGCGTTGCGGCTGCGCGGTCGGTTGGACCGGCAGGCGTTGCAACAGGGGCTGGACGCGCTCTATGCGCGCCACGAATCGCTGCGCAGCCGGTTCATCACCCGGGAAGATCGGCCACAGGTACAGATTTTGCCGGCAAACGGGTTACCGCTTGCGTTCCACGATCTGCGACGTCACCCCGCGCAGGCTGAAACGCTGTGTCGTCAGGCGGCCACTCAATCGTTCGATTTGACGCAGGGGCCGCTGGTGCGCGCCGCGCTGCTCCGCCTGGCGGATGAGGAGCATCTGTTCCTGCTCACCTGCCATCACATCGTCT
>NZ_JBQZFS010000009.1:0-132136 GCF_052691795.1 Serratia sp. TSA_130.1 | reverse complement strand
CTTTCAACCACTCGACAATAAAGTCGGCGATGCTTTCCGGTTGATTGAGATCCAACTGCTTAGCCGAAATGGATAGCGGTCGATCGCTGGCTACCGCGACGACAAACTGATCCAGCATGTCTTCCAACGGCCTGCCGATCTCGGCCCGATAAAGCAGGATCTTGCTGACCGGCTCATGTTTGAACCCTTCCACCAGAATCAAGTCGACCTTATCGGCGTCAAAGCGCCCAGCCAGATAGCGCAGATCCAAAGGTTGTTGCTCCGGCGTTTCGGTCATTAATGCCCAGCGACGATCGCTGGCGACCAGCGTTTGCTCGGCGCCTGCTTTACGCAGCTCATAGCTGTCTTTACCCGGCGTATCCACATCCATGTCGTGATGCGTATGTTTGATCAGTCCAATCCTTACCTGGCGTTGTTTCAGCAACGGGATCAGCTGTTTGAGCAGGGTCGTTTTCCCCGTTCCGCTGTAGGCGCCGATGGCCAGCAAGGGAGGCAATGAACGATTCATTTTTTGAGCTCTCGCGTTTGTTGCCAATTCAGGCAGTCAGCCGGCGTATTCAGGTTATGAAATGCCGCTTGCTGCCCGCTGAACACTACGCGTTGTGCGCCAATTTGATGCAAGAACAGCATCAGCTTGCGTTCACCGCGCGCCAGATAGTCGGCCAGCTGCGGCGCTATTTGGTTATGCAGTAACGCCAGCGTGGGGTGATCTCGTTCACCATCGCTGGCAAAGGCCGCCTGCGCCGCGCCTTTTTGCTGCCATAGCTGAGCGACTAAGTCGGCGGGAAAGTCGGGGACATCACAAGGGACGAAGACCACCCATTCGCTGGGAGCCTGTTTGAGCCCGGCCAGCATGCCTGCCAGCGGCCCGGCGAAATCGGGCGTCAGATCGCCAATCACCGGCAAACTGCTCGCCTGGTAACGTGCCTGATTGCGATTGGCGCTGATGGCGACGGAAGCCACCTGCGGGCGTAACCGAGCCAATATGTGTTGATAGAGTGCGATCCCGCCAATCGACACTAGGCCTTTGTCCTCACCGCCCATGCGCGTGGCCCGTCCGCCGGCCAAAATGACGCCGCTGATTTCTTTATGCATCTCGTTTATCCCGCCTTGTCGATGCGCTGATTGTAGCGCTAAAGCCGGCGCGACATCAGGATTTACCTTTATTGACAAGCCGGTTCTTTCACTGCGTGGGTAAGCCTGTTACTTTGTGAGTTTATTCATGCTATTGGACGATATTGAGATGAAAACGCATCGCGTAAACGAGTTGATCGAGCTGTTGCACCCGGCCTGGCAGGAAGATCCCGATCTCAATTTGATGCAGTTTTTGCAAAAGCTGGCGAAGGAAGCGGGTTTCCAGGGCGAGTTGTCCGAGTTGAGCGACGATATTCTTATTTACCATCTGAAAATGCGCGGCAGCGCCGGCACGGATCAGATCCCGGGCCTGAAGAAAGATTACGAAGAAGATTTTAAAACGGCGTTGCTGCGTGCTCGCGGCGTTATCAAGGATTGATCCTCGTGCGGTGCGAGAAAGCATAGCGCGTGAAATGCGCCATTAATGCTACTATTTCTCATTCCCGGCACCGTGCTGTCAGCGATCAAACGAACGTTATGAATAACTCAGCTTTTAATTTCGACACCCTGTCGCCCGATTTGATCATGGACGCGCTAGAAGGGATTGGCCTGCGCGTCGATTCCGGCCTGACGGCGCTGAACAGCTATGAGAACCGCGTCTATCAGTTTATGGACGAGGATCGTCGACGCTACGTGGTGAAGTTTTACCGCCCGGAGCGCTGGAGCGCCGCACAAATCAGTGAGGAACATCAGCTCGCTCTGGATCTGGCCGGCGCGGAGATCCCGGCGGTGGCGCCGTTGGCGCTGCAAGGCGCTACGCTGCATACGCACGGCGGTTTTTTCTTTGCCCTGTTCCCCAGCGTGGGGGGCCGGCAATACGAGATAGACAATCTGGATCAGTTGGAATGGGTAGGCCGTTTTCTGGGGCGTATCCATCAGGTCGGCGGCGAGCGTTTGTTTGCCGAGCGTCCAACCATGGGGATTGAAGAGTATCTTGTTGCCCCGCGTCAGGCGCTGGCCAATTGCGAGCTGTTGCCGGCGGCTCAGCGTGATGCCTTTCTGCAGGCGACGGATAACCTGATTGCGGCGATCAAGCCACACTGGAATCTGAACTGGCAGCCGCGGCGTTTGCACGGCGATTGCCATCCGGGCAATATTCTGTGGCGCGATGGCCCGCTGTTCGTCGATCTTGATGACGCGCGCAACGGCCCTGCGGTTCAGGATCTGTGGATGCTGTTGCACGGCGAACGTCGCGACCAACTGATGCAGCTGGACGTTTTGCTGGAGGCGTACGGCGAATTTGCCGAGTTCGATCAGCGCGAGCTGGCGTTAATTGAGCCACTGCGGGCGATGCGTATGGTGTATTACCTGGCCTGGGTCGCTCGCCGTTGGCAGGATCCGGCCTTCCCTAAGAGTTTTCCGTGGATGGCGGAGTCTGATTTCTGGTTATCTCAGACTGCGGCGTTTAATGAACAGGTTAAGCTGTTGCAGGAGCCTCCTCTGCAGCTGACGCCAATGTATTGAAGCTTTAACACAATGGAGAGTTTAGTCTTATGAAAAAAATATGGTTGGCGCTCGTTGGCATGGTGATGGCATTCAGCGCCTCGGCGGCACAGTTTAGCGATGGCACTCAGTACGTGACCCTGGACAAGCCGGTGACCGGTGAGCCGCAGGTGCTGGAGTTCTTCTCCTTTTACTGCCCACACTGCTACCAGTTTGAGCAGGTCTATCACGTGTCCGAGAACGTGAAAAAAGCGTTGCCTGCCGGCACCAAAATGACCAAGTACCACGTGGAGTTCCTGGGGCCGTTGGGCAAACAGCTGACTCAGGCATGGGCGGTCGCGATGGCGCTGGGCGTGGAAGACAAAGTAAGCCCGCTGATGTTTGAAGCGGTGCAGAAAACCCAGACCGTGCAAACGCCGGACGATATCCGTAACGTCTTCGTGAAAGCGGGCGTAACCGCCGCAGATTATGACGCGGCCTGGAACAGCTTCGTGGTGAAATCTCTGGTGGTTCAACAGGAGAAAGCCGCAGAAGATCTGCAGCTGCGCGGCGTGCCGGCGGTATTCGTCAACGGCAAATACATGGTTAAAAACGATGGCCTGGACACCAGCTCGATGGACGCTTACGTGAAGCAGTTCGCCGATGTGGTTAAATTCCTCAGCCAGCAGAAATAAGCCTGATTCAACATGAAAAACGCCGGCATTGCCGGCGTTTTTTTATCCGTATTGCCGCTTCAATTTATCCAGCAACCGGTCTTTTTCCTGCCACAGCGTATTCAGCCACAGCTGGAAGCGCCGCTTGAACTGTTTATCGTTGAAATAATCACCGTGCAGGGTTTCATCGATCGGTAGCGTCTCTATTCTCACCACGATACGCGTCAGGCGGCCGCACAGCATATCCAGAAAGGGCCGCTGGTTATTTTCCGGATAAAGCAGGGTGACGTTCAACACTTTGTCGAACTGATTGCCCAGCGCGCTAAGGGTAAACGCGATGCCGGCGGCTTTGGGCGCCAGCAAATTGCGATAAGGTGAATTGCTTTTAATTTTCTTGGCTTCGGTGAAGCGTGAGCCTTCGACGAAATTGACGATGGTGGTTGGGCGCTGGCGGAATTTTTCGCAGGAACGGCGCGTCGTTTCGATATCCTTGCCGCGTTTTTCCGGGTGCTTGAGCAAATAGGCGCGGGAGTAACGCTTCATGAATGGCATGTCCAGCGCCCAGCAGGCCAGGCCGACAAACGGCACCCAGGCGAGCTGCTGTTTGAGGAAATACTTATTCATTGGAATATGATTTCTGAACAGCACGCATAACACGACAATGTCTGACCAACTTTCGTGGTTGCTGATCAGCAGATACCAGTTTTTGCGATCCAACCCTTCCAGCCCTTCAATATCCCAACGCAATTGCCCGTTAATGCGCAATAACAGCGCCAGCCCTTGGCACCAACACCACATCATGAAATCGGCGAAAGCCGAGATATATCGCCAAACGGCGGGAATGGGCACCACGAGTTTCACGATGCCGGCCAGCGTGATGGGGATGGAGCATAACACCGTCACCAGAATGGTAAGTATGACGGAAATGATAAAGATAACAGGCGTTAACAATCTTGGCATGATTATGGGCTGACGGTTGGTGGGAACATCGTTGCATGCCAAAGCGCATGAACAAAAACGCATTTTAACAGAAATCGTCGGGGTAAAGCGCCGCTAAAAATCACTGTTTTTCGTCTCATCGGATAACCATTTGCTGAGTTTTCGTGCAACTTGTCCAGCTTGTGCTATGGTAATTGAGGCGCCGAATTTGATTAATAGTGCGATTAAAATCCGGCGAAAGTTATATCCACAAATCCAATAAAAGCCAATAATTAAGCGTCGCCGGAATTCGTTCTTTTAACGCGGTGATTTAAATAGGAATTTTATTCGCCGTTATAACGATAATCGCAGCGTTATAATTCGGTCTCTTTTCTATGCACAAAGTTATCCACAGGTAAGATCTTGCGGATCCTCGCGCACAATCACATCATTTTCGTCCGCAATGCACGCTAAGGTTCGTCTCCGGCGGCCAGCTATGGCATGCTTACCCCTATGTCCGATCACGATAAAGAAACGCTATGGCCCAGATTGCAGAAAACCCACTAATCCTGGTTGACGGTTCCTCTTACCTCTACCGCGCTTATCACGCCTTCCCGCCGCTGACCAATTCGGCGGGCGAGCCGACCGGCGCGATGTACGGCGTGCTGAATATGCTGCGCAGTCTGCTGTTGCAGTATCAACCGAGCCACGTTGCCGTGGTGTTTGATGCCAAAGGGAAGACCTTCCGCGATGATCTGTTCGCTGAATACAAGTCGCACCGGCCGCCGATGCCGGACGATCTGCGCGCGCAGATCGAGCCGCTGCATAACATGGTCAAGGCGATGGGCCTGCCGCTGTTGGTGACGCCCGGCGTAGAGGCGGATGACGTCATCGGTACGCTGGCGCTGGAGGCTGAAAAGGCCGGCCACGCGGTGCTGATCAGCACCGGCGACAAAGACATGGCGCAGCTGGTGACGCCGAACGTCACCCTGATCAACACCATGAACAACACGATCCTCGGCCCGCAGGAAGTGTGCGACAAGTACGGCATTCCGCCGGAGCTGATCATCGACTTCCTGGCGCTGATGGGCGATTCATCGGACAACATTCCCGGCGTGCCGGGCGTGGGCGAGAAAACCGCCCAGGCGTTGCTGCAGGGTATCGGCGGCCTGGATGCGCTGTACGGCAATCTGGAGAACATCGCCACGCTGAGCTTCCGCGGCGCCAAAACCATGGCGGCCAAGCTGGAACAGAATAAAGAGGTCGCGTACCTCTCCTATAAGCTGGCGACGATCAAAACCGACGTCGAGCTGGATCTGACCTGTGCGGACCTGACGGTCTCCGCGCCGGATGTCGACACGTTGCAACAGCTGTTCAAACAGTACGAGTTCAAACGCTGGCTGGCGGACGTAGAAGCCGGCGTCTGGTTGGAAAACAAGAAAGGCGCGGGCGCGAAAGCTGCCGGCACCGCCAAACCAGCTGTAGCCGCGGAAGCGCCGAAAGCGCTGGCGGAGGCCAAGCTGTCTCAGGACGGTTATGTCACCATCCTGGACGAAGCGACCTTTACCGACTGGCTGGCGCGGTTGAAAAAAGCCGACGTGTTTGCCTTCGATACCGAAACCGATGGCCTGGATACCCTGACCGCCAATCTGATCGGCCTGTCCTTTGCGATCGCGCCGGGCGAAGCGGCTTATTTGCCGGTGGCGCACGATTATCTGGATGCGCCGGCGCAGCTGGATCGCGCTTACGTGCTGGAGGCGCTCAAGCCGCTGCTGGAAGACGAGAAAGCGCTCAAGGTCGGGCAAAATCTGAAGTTCGATATGAGCCTGCTGGCGCGTTATGGCATCGAGATGCGCGGCATCGCCTACGACACCATGCTGGAGTCCTATGTGCTGGACAGCGTCGGCGGCCGTCATGATATGGACAGCCTGGCCGATCGTTATCTTGGCCACAAAACCATCACTTTCGAAGAGATCGCCGGCAAGGGCAAGAACCAGCTGACGTTCAATCAGATCGCGCTTGAGCAGGCGGCGCCATACGCTGCCGAAGACGCCGATGTCACGCTGCAGCTGCATCTGGCGATGTGGCCGCAGTTGAAACAGAGCGCGGAACTGCTGACGGTGTTCAACGAGATTGAAATGCCGCTGCTGCCGGTGCTGTCGCATATCGAACGTACCGGGGTGCTGATCGATCCGGCCATTTTATCGGCCCACTCCCAGGAGCTGGCCAAGCGTCTGGCTGAGCTGGAGGCGCAGGCCCACGAGCTGGCGGAAGAGCCGTTCAACCTGGCGTCGACCAAGCAGCTGCAGGCTATCTTGTACGAAAAACAAAAGCTGCCGGTGCTGAAGAAAACCCCGGGCGGGGCGCCATCCACCAACGAAGAAGTGCTGGCCGAGCTGGCGCTCGACTACCCGCTGCCGAAGGTGATTCTGGAATACCGCGGCCTGGCGAAGCTGAAGACCACCTATACCGACAAGCTGCCGCTGATGATCAATCCGGTCAGCGGGCGGGTGCATACCTCGTATCATCAGGCGGTGACCGCCACCGGCCGTCTCTCCTCGAGCGATCCGAACCTGCAGAACATCCCGGTGCGCAACGAAGAAGGGCGGCGCATTCGCCAGGCCTTTATTGCGCCGGAAGGCTACCGCATTGTCGCGGCCGACTACTCGCAGATCGAGCTGCGCATCATGGCGCATCTGTCTCAGGATGAAGGGCTGCTGAAGGCCTTCGCCGAAGGGAAAGACATTCACCGCGCCACGGCGTCGGAAGTTTTCGGCGTGCCGTTGGATAAAGTGACCGGCGAGCAGCGCCGCAGCGCCAAGGCGATTAACTTTGGTTTGATTTACGGCATGAGCGCCTTCGGCCTGGCGCGTCAGCTGGGGATCCCGCGTGGGGAAGCCCAGCGCTATATGGATCTCTACTTCGAACGTTACCCGGGCGTGCTGGATTACATGGAGCGCACCCGTCAGCAGGCTTCCGAGCAGGGCTATGTCAGCACGCTGGACGGCCGCCGTCTGTATCTGCCGGACGTCCGCTCCAGCAACGCCATGCGCCGCAAGGCGGCCGAGCGCGCCGCCATCAACGCCCCGATGCAGGGCACGGCGGCCGATATCATCAAGCGTGCGATGATAGAGGTCGACGCCTGGCTGCAGGGGCAGGAGAAGCCGTTGGTGCGCGCGATCATGCAGGTGCACGATGAATTGGTGTTCGAGGTGCACGAGTCGGTGATCGACGAAGCCAGCCAACGTATCCGCCAACTGATGGAAGGCAGCATGACGCTGGCGGTGCCGCTGAAGGTCGATGTGGGCGTCGGCATGAACTGGGATGAGGCGCACTGATCGCCGGGTTATCGCCGTATGCGCTAACTGGCGAGAAGCTAAGCACTTTTCGTAATTAAGCTACAAGATGCGGCGATAGTTTCCCCAACTTCGCCGTTCTTGTGTCTCAAATTGTGTAAGTAAACTACAAAAAATTCTTTTGCCCTGCGAAAAAATGATGTAGAGTTACAGGCGTAGGGTACAGAGGTAAGATGTTCTATCTTTCAGACCTTTTACTTCACGTAATCGGATTTGGCTGAATATTTAGCCGCCCCAGTCAGTATTGACTGGGGCGTTTTTTATTGTAAAAACAGCAGCAAACCATACGTTTTTCCTATCGCTCAGCCCCGACTTTCATTTCAACTTCCGCTCCCTCAATCCGCGTAATTCGGCGAAACAAGCCCGTTTTGGCGATAAGTCTTTATGATGGCTTTATTTCAAAAATGTAATTAGATAACGAAAAATCCCGCCTGCGGCCGATCTGCGGGCATAAAAAAGCCGATGCGGCGAGGCATCGGCTCAAACGTGCGATCAGGGCTTATTCGCCGATGTCTTCTTCCGGCAGCACTTCCGGCGGGATCTCGTTAAACCAGGTGTCCAGCTTCTGGCGCAGCTTGTCGACGCCGATCTTTTTCAGCGATGAGAAGGCTTCGACCTGGATATCCCCCATAAACGGCAGCACCGCTTCACGCACCATGTTGAGCTGCGCCTTGCGTGCGCCGGAGGCCAGCTTGTCGGCCTTGGTCAGCAACACCAGCACCGGCGTGCCGACGTCGACCGCCCACTGGATCATCTGTTGGTCGAGATCTTTCAGCGGATGGCGGATATCCATCAGCACCACCAGCCCTTTCAGGCTGTTGCGCATCTGCAGGTATTCGCCCAGCGCGCGTTGCCATTTGCGCTTCATTTCTTCCGGCACTTCGGCGTAGCCATAACCCGGCAGGTCAACCAGACGAATGCCGTCTTCCACTTCGAACAGGTTAATCAGCTGGGTGCGCCCCGGCGTCTTACTGGTGCGCGCCAGGCTTTTTTGGTTGGTCAGCGTATTCAGCGCGCTGGATTTACCGGCGTTGGAACGGCCGGCAAAGGCGACTTCAATTCCTGCATCCCCCGGAAGATGGCGAATATCGGGTGCGCTGGTGACGAAATGGGTCACATGATAGTTGTAGTTCTTGCTGGTCAAAATTTTTCGTCTCCGTGAGGATGGCTAACTGGTTGGCGATTATAACTGCATCAGCGGTAAAAATGGCGTGTTTCTCCGTTTTTAAGCGGCGGGGCGCGATAAAACGACGGTTAAGCTGCTCGTACGTTGTGAGACATTTGCCATTCGAATCGCGGGTAATGTCGCTTTATTCGAAAGCGATATTTCTGTTTCTTTTTTAAAAACAATGTGTTGTTTTTTCGTTGTGTGGAAATGTCAGTCAAATCGGCCTCCGGTGCCTTGAGCCTTCGCAACAATAACGTAAAGTACTCGTTAACGCAGGGTTGCGCAGGATTAGGGAACATCCGGGAAGGATGACAAATCTCAGGGAATGCACAGGGCGTGCAATGAGTGCCAGGATGAACGCAAAAGGAAGTGACCCTTTCGCACCGGAATAGGCGGCAGGCACATCGGATGGTGAAGTATCGGCAGTTTGGATGCCCGCAGGAAGCGCGCTCGGGAAGAGCGGATGCGAATGGATTGCGCCATGGACGATTTTCCTTTCAGGATGAAGGACGTAGTGGCAGGGAATGCGGTTATAGCAGAAGGAAAAACCGGGATGTTGCATGTACGCAAGGAGCGCGTAACAGGAATACCCTTCGCAAGAAGGTGCGAAATAGGCGGCAGGTTTAACCTGCCGCCTTTTTTCTTTGTCCGCTTTCTGCTAGATTCCGCCGCAATTCTATACTGAATCTACATACCTAAGAGCACACGCTATGAACCAGCCATCAAAAGCACCTCGCGGCAGCGCGGCGAAGTCAAAAACGAAAAAGAAAAGCCGTATGGAGCTCGATCAGGAAGCGCGTGAGCGCAAACGCCTGAAAAAACGCCGCGGCCACGCTTCCGGTTCGCGCACTCAGGTCGAGTCCGGCAGCCAGAAAAACAAATCGGCGGCGGAAGCCAAAGATCCGCGTATCGGCAGTAAAGTGCCGGTTGCGCTGGTGGTCGACGAAACCAAAGTGAAGGCCAAACCGCAGCCGAAGCCAAAGGCTGAAGCAAAACCGCGCCTGTCGCCGGAAGAAGAGCTGGCGAAGCTGGAAAATGACGAACGTCTGAACGCGCTGCTGGATCGCATCGACGATGGCGAAACGCTGAACGCGCAAGAGCAGGCGTATGTCGACAAGACGCTGGATCGCATCGATGTGCTGATGGACGTGCTGGGCATCGAGCTGGGCGATGAAGACGACGAGGAAGAAGAAGAGAAGCAGGAAGATATTCTGAAGCTGCTGAAAGGCGGCAACCCGAAGGACGCTTTTTAACGCGCCATGTGGCTGATCCCGACAATAGCCCTACTCTTGATGTGTTATCTGCTGTGGTTATTCGGTAAACTATGGCGGCTGTCTAAGCGCAAAGCGCGTTTTCGCAGCGCTTCCGTGGCCAGACAGCGCAGACAACCGCCTCTCTCCCGGCCCGGTAGAAAAAGATATCGGAAGGAGTGAGCATGTCAGAGCAGACGATTGTCTGGGATTTGGCCCTGATCCAAAAATATAACTACTCAGGGCCGCGTTATACCTCATACCCCACGGCGCTGGAGTTTAACCAGCGCTACGACGAAGCGGCGTTTCAACGCGCCGCGGCGCGCTACCCTGAGCGCCCGCTGTCGCTGTACGTGCATATCCCTTTCTGCCATAAGCTGTGCTACTTCTGCGGCTGCAACAAACTGGTGACGCGTCAGACGCACAAGGCCGATGAATACCTGAATGTCCTGGCGCAAGAGATCGCCAGCCGTGCGCCGCTGTTCGCCGGCCGCAAGGTTGGCCAGATGCACTGGGGCGGCGGTACGCCAACCTACCTGGACAAAGCGCAAATCAGCCGGCTGGTGGCGCTGCTGCGCGAACATTTTGATTTTCTGCCCGATGCGGAGATGTCGATCGAAGTCGATCCGCGCGAGATAGCGCTGGATGTGCTCGATCATTTACGCGCCGAAGGCTTTAACCGCCTGAGCATGGGGGTGCAGGATTTCAACAAGCAGGTGCAGGCGTTGGTCAACCGCGAGCAGGATGAAGCCTTTATCTTCGCCCTGATCGAGCGGGCCAAAGTGCTGGGCTTCCGCTCGACCAATATTGATCTGATCTACGGCCTGCCGAAACAGACGCCGGAAAGCTTCGCCTTCACGCTGCAGCGGGTGGCTGAACTGAATCCCGATCGCCTCAGCGTGTTCAACTACGCGCATATGCCGAATTTATTCGCAGCCCAGCGCAAAATCAAAGATGCCGATCTGCCCAGCGCGCAGCAGAAGCTGGATATCCTGCAGCAAAGCATCGCGTTCCTGACTGACGCCGGCTATCAGTTTATCGGCATGGATCACTTTGCACGCCCGGACGATGAGCTGGCGATTGCGCAACGCGAAGGCAAGCTGCACCGCAATTTCCAGGGCTACACCACCCAGGGCGACAGCGATCTGCTGGGGTTGGGCGTGTCGGCCATCAGCATGCTCGGCGACAGCTATGCGCAGAACCAGAAAGAGCTGAAGCGTTACTATGAGAGCGTACCGGCGCAGGGCAACGCCCTGTGGCGCGGGTTGGCGCTGACGGACGACGATTGCCTGCGGCGCGATCTGATCAAAACGTTGATCTGCAACTTCCGGTTGGCGTATCAGCCACTTGAACGGCAATACGGCATCGATTTCACCGCTTACTTTGCCGAAGACCTGCAGCTGCTGGCGCCGTTTGAACGCGATGGGCTGGTGGAGCGCGACGAGCAAGGCATTCGCGTCACGCCGCGCGGGCGGTTGCTGATCCGCAATATCTGCATGTGCTTCGACCGCTATCTGCGGCAACAGGCGCGCAGCCAGCAGTTCTCTCGGGTGATCTGAGGATGAAAAAACAGCCGCTGATGCGGCTGTTTTTTTAACTGAAGAAGTTAATCAGCGCGGCGCACAACACCGCGGCGACCGCCGCCTGCGGGGTGTGGCTGGCGGCGGAGCCCAGCTCCGCGCCCTGAGAAATGAACACGATGAATGAGTCCAGCATCGTCAACCTCCAGAGTGTGCGACACGATCATACTGCGCCCGCACCGGCTGTAAAGTCTGCGGTTGGCGTTTTTTTGTGCGCTGGGCTGCGTTTTTTATCATCAACCTCAGCGCCTATTCCATGCCCAGTTCTTTGAGCTTGCGGGTCAGGGTATTGCGGCCCCAGCCCAGCAGGCGTGCGGCTTCCTGTTTGTGCCCCTGGGTGTGACGCAAGGCGGTGGTGAGCAGTGTGCGCTCCATCTCCGGCTGGGCTTCCGACAGCAGATTTTGATGACCGGAACGCAGCGCGCGATCGGCCCACTGCGCCAGCAGCGTGGCCCAGCTGTCCGGCAGGCTGTGGCTGGGGCTCTCCGGCGCGGCGGTTTCGAACAGTTCGCTCGGCAGATCCTGAATCAGCACCTCTTGTCCGGCGGCCATCACCGTCAGCCAGCGGCAGGTATTCTCCAGCTGGCGCACGTTCCCCGGCCAGGGCAGGCGGGTCAGCGCGGTTTCGGTTTCCGGATGCAGGTTCTTGGCCTCTACGCCCAGCTCCTTGGCGGCGATCTGCAGGAAGTGGCGCGCCAGCCGCGGGATGTCTTCCCGGCGCTCGCGCAGCGGCGGCAGGTGTACGCGGATCACGTTCAGGCGGTGGAACAGATCCTCGCGGAACTTGCCTTCCTGTACCCGTAATTCCAGGTTCTGGTGCGTGGCGGCGATGATGCGCACGTCGACCTTCACCGGCGCATAGCCGCCGACCCGGTAGAACTGGCCGTCCGCCAGCACCCGCAGCAGGCGCGTTTGCACGTCGAGCGGCATATCGCCGATCTCGTCGAGGAACAGCGTGCCGCCGTCGGCCTGTTCAAAGCGCCCCTGACGGATTTGGTTCGCGCCGGTGAAGGCGCCTTTCTCGTGGCCGAACAGCTCGGACTCGATCAGATCCTTGGGAATAGCGGCCATGTTCAGGGCGATGAACGGCGACTTGGCGCGCGGGCTGTGGCGGTGCAGCGCATGCGCCACCAGTTCCTTGCCGGTGCCGGATTCGCCGTTGATCAGCACGCTGATCGACGAACGCGACAGCCGGCCGATGATGCGAAACACGTCCTGCATCGCCGGCGCTTCGCCGATGATGTCCGCCGCCGGATCGCTGGCCGGCTGGCTGCGCACCGGCTGCTGCTGCTCTTGATAATGGCTGATGGCGCGCTCGACCAGCGCCACCGCTTCGTCGATGTCGAACGGTTTCGGCAGGTAGTCGAAGGCCCCTTGCTGATAGGCGCTGACGGCCGCATCCAAATCCGAATGCGCGGTCATGATGATCACTGGCAGCATCGGGTGGCGCTGTTTGATCTGCTTGAGCAGCGCCAGACCATCGATACCCGGCATGCGGATATCGGACAGCAACACGTCGGGAGTTTGCGTGGCCAAGGCTTCCAGCACGTCATTGCCGCCTTCGAAGGTGGCGCAGCTCATGCCCGCGCCGGTGAGCGCGCGCTCAAGCACCCAGCGGATGGAGCTATCGTCATCGACGATCCAGACTATCCCTCGTTGCATTGCAAACCTCACTGACGAATGGGCAGGTAGACCGAGAATTCGGTATGACCTGGCCAACTGTTGAACTCAATTTTTCCGCAATGCTGATCGATCAGATTGCGGGCGATGGATAATCCCAGGCCGGTACCGCCTTCACGGCCGCTGACCATCGGGTAGAACAGCGTGTCCTGCAGCTGCGCCGGCACGCCGGGGCCGTCGTCTTCGACGTCGATACGCGCCGCCAGGCGGTAGCGGGTGCCGTGCAACGTAATCTGAAACGCGGTGCGGGTGCGCAGCGTGATGGTGCCGCCCGCCTCACCCAGCGCCTGCAGCGCATTGCGGGTGATGTTCAGTAGCACCTGTTCTATCTGATCCGGGTCGTGAGCCATTTCCGGCAGGCTCGGATCGTAGTCGCGCACCAGCGTGACGTTATCCGGCATTTCCAGCGACACCAGCTGGCAGACGCGCTCCGCGACCTGATGAATGCTCTGGGTGATGTGCTGGCCGGGCCGCTGCGGGCCGAGCAGGCGATCTACCAGATTGCGCAGCCGATCGGCCTGCTCAATGATCACCTTGGTGTATTCGGTCAGCGCCGGATCGGGCAGCGCTTTGGCCAGCAGCTGCGCTGCGCCGCGCAGGCCGCCCAGCGGATTTTTAATCTCGTGCGCCAAACCGCGCACCAGATCGCGGGCCGCCACCTGTTGGGCATGCTGCAGCTGTTCCTGGCTCAGGCGGCGCTGATTGTCCATCGGCGCCAGCTCGACCAGGATATAGCCTTCCGGCAGCGCCTGAGCGGTCAGGGAAAGGATATGCGCGCGGCCATCGACCACCAGGGTCACTTCGTTGTCGGTGAAGCCCTGACCGGCGCGCAGGCTTTCACGCATCAGAGAGACGTTCAGCGAAAAATAACCGAGCAAATCGGGCAGCGGCGTGCCGAACAGCTTGCGGGAGCTTTGCGCCAGCAGCTGCTGTGCCGCCGGGTTGGCGTAGTGAACCGCCAGTGAGTCATCCAACAGCAGGATGCTGTTGATGAGTGAATTGAGGATCTGCCCAGCATCGGGCAGCTTGCCAGTTGCCATACAGCAGACTCCTGCACCTTTTTAGTGCATCTATCCTACTCCATCCGGGATCGGTGCGGTATGGAATAGTTTTGCAGAAAATACGGTGGAGAAAAAAACCCATCCGAAGATGGGCTGAAAGTTTCCACGGCAACAAAAAAGCGATAACAAAAATATAGGCGCCGTCCGCCTGAGCAGACGGCGCGGGTAGGGCTTAGACGCTGTAGTACAGTTCGAACTCAACCGGGTGTGGCGTCATGCGAACGCGGTCCATCTCTTCTTTGCGCAGTTCGATGTAGGCATCGATCGCATCGTCGGTGAACACGCCGCCGCGGGTCAGGAATTCGCGGTCTTCGTTCAGTGCGGCCATCGCCTCGTCCAGGGAGCCAGCCACTTTTGGGATCTCGGCTTCTTCTTCCGGCGGCAGGTCGTACAGGTTTTTGTCCATGGCGTCGCCAGGGTGGATCTTGTTGATGATGCCGTCCAGGCCGGCCATCAGCAGTGCGGCGAAGCACAGGTATGGGTTAGCCGCTGGATCCGGGAAGCGGGCTTCGATGCGGCGCGCTTTCGGGCTGGCGACCACCGGAATACGGATGGACGCGGAGCGGTTACGGGCGGAGTAAGCCAGCATCACCGGCGCTTCGTAGCCCGGCACCAGACGTTTGTACGAGTTGGTGGTCGGGTTGGCCAGGGCATTGATCGCCTTGGCGTGCTTGATGATGCCGCCGATGTAGAACAGCGCGGTTTCAGACAGGCCGCCGTATTTGTCGCCGGCGAACAGGTTGGTGCCGTTCTTGGACAGCGACATGTGGCAGTGCATGCCGGAACCGTTGTCGCCGAACATAGGCTTCGGCATGAAGGTCGCGGTTTTACCGAAGGCGTGCGCCACGTTGTGCACCACGTACTTGTAGATCTGAATTTCGTCGGCTTTCTTGGTCATGGTGTTGAAGCGGGTCGCCACTTCGTTCTGACCGGCGGTCGCCACTTCGTGGTGGTGCGCTTCAACCACCAGGCCCATCTCTTCCATGGTCAGACACATGGTGGAACGCAGATCCTGCGAAGAGTCGACCGGTGGAACCGGGAAATAACCGCCTTTCACCGCCGGACGGTGGCCTTTGTTGCCGCCGTCGTATTGAGTGCCGGAGTTCCAGGCGCCTTCGATGTCGTCGATGGCCACGTGGGAACCGCGGATGCTGCTGCCGAAGCGGATGTCGTCGAACAGGAAGAACTCAGGCTCTGGCCCGAACAGCACGGTGTCCGCGATGCCGGAGGAGCGCAGGAAGTCTTCGGCGCGTTTGGAGATGGAGCGCGGGTCGCGATCGTAGCCTTGCATGGTGCCCGGCTCGAGAATGTCGCAGCGAATGATCAGCGTAGGTTCTTCGAAGAACGGATCCAGAACCGCCGTGCTGGCATCCGGCATCAGTACCATGTCAGATTCGTTGATGCCCTTCCAACCACCGATAGAGGAGCCGTCAAACATTTTGCCTTCTTCGAAGAAGTCGGCGTTTACCTGATGAGCCGGGATAGTCACGTGCTGTTCCTTACCCTTGGTGTCAGTGAAACGCAGGTCTACGAATTTCACTTCATGCTCATTCAGCATCGTCAAAACGTGTTCAGCGGACATACTTAACTCTCCCGGTTTATCATTGTCGTCGTCGTGGAACGAATCTGTGGAACTGGCTTTTTTTCGCCTTGAAAAGACTAAAGCGAAAAGCGTGCCAACTTTTTAAAAAGGCTTTCATCGCCTTTCTGCGCGGGTTTTACCCAGACACAGTATGCACCATCAGTGATAATTTGCACTGTTATGGTGCAATAAGGGTGGGGGTGGGCACTGAAATGGTGCAAAAGTGCAACGATTGCGGCTTTTTGCACCGTGAAAGGGATCACAAACTGACCGGTACGCGGTTGTTTATAGGAGATGGTTGTGATCTTGTTTAGTCCCTCGCTTAATACGTGTACAATAGCGCGCTATTTCTAATGCCCGAGGCAAAGCTGTGATCGAAAATTTGCGTAACATCGCCATTATTGCCCACGTTGACCATGGTAAAACCACCCTGGTTGACAAGCTGCTGCAACAATCCGGTACTTTCGGAGAGCGTGCGGAAGCCACCGAACGCGTAATGGACTCCAACGATTTGGAGAAAGAGCGTGGGATTACCATCCTCGCAAAAAACACCGCCATTAATTGGAATGGTTACCGCATCAACATCGTGGATACCCCAGGACACGCCGACTTCGGCGGTGAGGTAGAGCGCGTGATGTCGATGGTTGACTCGGTGCTGCTGGTTGTGGATGCAATGGATGGCCCTATGCCGCAAACCCGCTTCGTGACCAAAAAGGCGTTCGCCAACGGTCTGAAGCCGATCGTGGTAATCAACAAGGTTGACCGCCCTGGCGCGCGCCCTGACTGGGTTGTGGATCAGGTGTTCGACCTGTTCGTGAACCTCGACGCGACCGACGAGCAGCTCGACTTCCCGATCATCTACGCTTCTGCGCTGAACGGCATCGCCGGCGTCGACCACACCGACATGGCGGAAGACATGACCCCGCTGTATCAGGCGATCGTCGACCACGTGTCTGCGCCGCAGGTTGAGCTGGAAGCGCCATTCCAGATGCAGATCTCCCAGTTGGACTACAACAACTACCTGGGCGTTATCGGCATCGGCCGCATCAAGCGCGGTAAAGTGAAGCCGAACCAGCAGGTCACCATCATCGACAGCGAAGGTAAAACTCGCAACGGTAAAGTGGGTAAAGTGCTGGGTCACCTGGGTCTGGAGCGTATCGACAGCACCCTGGCGGAAGCGGGCGACATCATCGCCATCACCGGCCTGGGCGAGCTGAACATCTCCGACACCATCTGCGACACCAACGCCGTAGAAGCGCTGCCGGCTCTGTCCGTCGACGAACCGACCGTAACCATGTTCTTCAACGTCAACACCTCGCCGTTCTGCGGTAAAGAAGGTAAGTACGTGACGTCGCGTCAGATCCTTGACCGTCTGAACAAAGAGCTGGTGCACAACGTGGCGCTGCGCGTTGAAGAAACCGATGATGCTGACGCCTTCCGCGTATCCGGTCGTGGCGAGCTGCACCTGTCGGTGCTGATCGAAAACATGCGCCGTGAAGGTTTCGAGCTGGCGGTTTCCCGTCCGAAAGTTATCTTCCGCGAAATCGATGGCCGCAAGCAGGAGCCATTCGAGAACGTGACGCTGGATATCGAAGAGCAGCATCAGGGTTCCGTGATGCAGGCGATGGGTGAGCGTAAAGCCGACCTGAAAAACATGGATCCGGACGGTAAGGGCCGCGTGCGTCTCGACTACGTGATCCCAAGCCGCGGTCTGATCGGCTTCCGTAACGAATTCATGACAATGACTTCGGGTACCGGTCTGCTGTACTCCACCTTCAGCCACTACGACGACGTGCGTCCGGGCGAAGTGGGCCAGCGTCAGAACGGCGTGCTGATCTCCAACGGCCAGGGCAAAGCGGTCGCGTTCGCGCTGTTCGGCCTGCAGGATCGCGGCAAGCTGTTCCTGGGCCACGGTGCGGAAGTGTATGAAGGCCAGATCATCGGTATTCACTCACGTTCCAACGACCTGACCGTAAACTGCCTGACCGGTAAGAAGCTGACCAACATGCGTGCTTCCGGTACCGACGAAGCGACTACGCTGGTTCCGGCGATCAAAATGACCCTGGAGCAAGCTCTGGAGTTCATCGATGACGACGAACTGGTAGAAGTGACGCCAACCTCGATCCGTATCCGTAAGCGTCACCTGACGGAAAACGATCGTAAGCGTGCCAGCCGCGGTCCAAAAGACGCTTAATCGCTGATTGAGTGTCTCATGCTTAGGGCGCGGCTCTCGCGCCCTGAGTTTTTTCCTCTGTTGTTCCCCGTTTGTGCGGCGCGCTATGCGCTTTTCCGTTCGCTCCCTGTTCAGCTGTTCCTTTTCCCGCTACAGTGAAATCTCACCGGCCCATCAGGAGAGGACTATGCTGTATATCTTTGATTTAGGTAATGTGATCGTCGATATCGATTTCAAGCGTGTGCTGGGCGTGTGGAGCAATTTGAGCGGCACGCCGTTGGCGGTGTTGTCCGATCGTTTCACCATGGGTGAGGTGTTCCAGCAGCATGAGCGCGGTGAAATCAGCGATGAAGACTTCGCCGGCAAACTGTGCGATGAAATGGGCATCGCGCTCAGCTTTGAGCAGTTCGCCACCGGTTGGCAGGCGGTATTCGTCGCGCTGCGCCCGGAGGTGATCGACATCATGCAGCGCCTGCGCAACGAAGGTCACCGGGTGGTGGTGCTGTCGAACACCAACCGTCTGCACTGCAATTACTGGCCGCAGCACTATCCTGAAGTGGCCGCCGCCGCCGATCATCTCTATTTGTCGCAAGATCTCGGCATGCGCAAACCTGAAGCTGACATCTACCGGCATGTGCTGGCTGCGGAAAACACCGCCGCCGCCGACGTGGTGTTCTTTGACGATCACCCGGCGAACGTCCTCGCCGCGCAGGCGCTGGGGATCAAGACGGTGCACGTCACCGATCGCGACGTGGTGCCGGCCTATTTTGCTCAATGAGCGCAGGGCGCGTTAAGCTTAAGGCGTATCAACGGACATCAAGGAGTGACCATGTCGTTTTTCCGCCGCAAGAAGCTGCCTTCTGCGATTAAGCCAAGCGTCACCTTCGGACGGCTGCTGTACCAACGCATCGACCACGATGGCCTGACGATGTTGGCGGGCCATCTCGCCTACGTTTCCCTGCTGTCGCTGGTGCCGCTGGTCACCGTGGTGTTCGCGCTGTTCGCCGCTTTCCCGATGTTTTCCGACATCAGCGAACAGCTGAAGAGCTTCATCTTTTCCAATTTCGTGCCAGCCGCCGGCAACGTCATCCAGAACTACCTGGAACAGTTCGTCGCCAATTCCAACAAGATGACCGCCGTCGGCACCTGCGGGCTGATCGTTACCGCGTTGCTGTTGATCTCCTCGGTGGACAGCGTGCTGAACACCATCTGGCGCAGCAAGAACAAACGGCCGATCGTCTTCTCCTTCGCCGTGTACTGGATGGTGCTGACGCTGGGGCCGCTGCTGGTGGGCGCCAGCATGGCCATCAGTTCCTACCTGCTGTCGCTCAACTGGCTGGCGCAGACCGGCGTCAACGGCCTGGTGGATCAGGTGCTGCGCATCTTTCCGCTAATTTTGTCGTGCATCTCCTTCTGGCTGCTGTATTGCATCGTGCCGACGGTGCGCGTGCCGCCCAAAGACGCGCTGATTGGCGCGGTGGTGGCCGGATTGCTGTTCGAGCTGGGTAAGAAGGGATTCGCGCTGTACGTCACCATGTTCCCCTCCTATCAGCTGATTTACGGCGTGCTGGCGGTGATCCCGATTTTATTCCTGTGGGTCTACTGGAGCTGGTGTATCGTGTTACTCGGCGCGGAAATCACCGTGACCATCGGCGAATACCGCGACTACCGCCGGCAGAAGGCGGAGCAACAGGAACAAAAACCAGAAGGGCAGCAGGAATGATTGCGTTGATTCAACGGGTGTTAAACGCCAGCGTCACGGTGGGTGGCGAGACAGTAGGCAAGATTGGCCCCGGTTTGTTAGTGTTATTGGGCGTGGAGCAGGGCGATAACGAGCAAAAAGCGCAGCGCCTGTGCGAACGCGTATTGGGATACCGCATTTTCGGCGACGAGAACGACAAGATGAATCTCAACGTCCAGCAGGCCGGGGGCAGCGTGCTGGTCGTTTCGCAGTTCACCCTGGCGGCGGACACCCAGAAGGGCATGCGGCCCAGCTTCTCGCGCGGCGCCGCGCCTTTGGTCGCCGATCGGTTGTATCAATATTTTGTTGGCCAGTGCCGCGAACGCGGCGTAGAGACCCAGACCGGCGAGTTCGCCGCCGACATGCAGGTGGCGCTGGTCAACGATGGTCCGGTGACATTCTGGCTACAGGTCTAAGCATTCGGAGAACAGGCGTCTATGTATCACCTACGAGTACCCGTAACAGAGCAAGAACTGAAGGAGTATTACCAGTTTCGCTGGGAAATGCTGCGCAAGCCGCTGCACCAGCCGGTGGGTTCGGAAAAGGATGCCTATGACGCCATGGCCCACCACCAAATGGTGGTGGACGAGGCCGGTAAAATCGTCGCCATCGGGCGGCTGTACATCAATGCCGACAACGAGGCGGCGATCCGTTTTCTGGCGGTAGATCCGACGCTGCAGGATAAAGGGCTGGGGACGCTGGTGGCGATGACGCTGGAGTCCGTCGCGCGGCAGGAAGGCGTGAAGCGGGTGGTGTGCAGCGCCCGTGAAGACGCGGTGGATTTCTTCGCCAAACTGGGCTTCGTCAATCAGGGCGAGATCACCGCGCCGCAGACCACCCCGATCCGTCATTTTTTGATGATCAAACCGGTGGCGACGCTGGACGATATTCTGCATCGCCCCGACTGGTGCGGCCAATTGCAGCAGGCCTGGTATGAACACATCCCGCTGAGCGAAAAGATGGGCGTGCGCATCAGCCAATACACCGGCCAGCGCTTCGTCACCACCATGCCGGAGATCGGCAATCAGAATCCGCACCATACGCTGTTTGCCGGCAGCCTGTTCTCACTGGCGACGCTGACCGCCTGGGGGCTGATTTGGCTGCTGCTGCGCGAGCGCCATCTGGGCGGCACCATCATTCTGGCGGACGCGCACATTCGCTACAGCAAACCGATTACCGGCAGGCCGCGGGCGGTGGCGGATCTCGGCTCGCTGAGCGGCGATTTGGCGCGTCTGGCGCGCGGCCGCCGCGCGCGCGTACACGCCGAAGTGCATCTGTTCGGTGACGAGGACAAGGGCGCAGTGTTCGAAGGCACCTATATGGTGTTGCCGGCCGAGCCGGATGTGCCGTTGGATCAGGGCGGCTCTGAAGCGCTGGAGGAGTAAGGCGGCGGCCCTGCCCTGAGGGCGGGCCGCGCAGTGCACTACGGCAGTTGTTGGTTCACCGCTTGGCCGTCGCCGGCGGTGGCCTGCAGATTGCCTTTCAATGAGGCCTTGAACGGCCCATCGCTGTTCAGCAGCCCTTTCAACTGCAGCTCGAGGTTGCCGTCTCCCGTCAGCGGCACCGGCTGCCATCCCCATTGCTGCAAGGTGTTGATCGGTACCGAACGGCCGTGCAGCGTCAACTGGAACGGCTTGCCCGGCAGCTGATCGACGGTCGCTTTGGCCTCAAGCAACCCATTGGGCATAAAGGCGCTGAGCTCGGTGACGGCGATCTGGTTGGCGTCGGCGTTCAGCGCCAGCGAAGGGCGTCGCACGTCGATTTTGTTGAAGGTGGCCTCGCTGCCGTTCAGGTTCAGCGAACCGGACCAAATGCCCCACTGGTGGTCGCGCGCCAGCAGCAGGTTGCTGCCGTAACCGTCCAGCGCGGTGATCTGGAACGGGAAGGCCGGGTTGATATCGATAATCAGATTGCGGTTGGTGGTCAGCTTGGTGACGTACACCTCCGCCAGCCAGTCCGGCAGCGGTTTCAGCCACAGCTCGCGCCAGTCGAGCGGCAGGGTGTACTCCAGCGCCGCCATGGCCACTTCATCCAGCTGCAGGCGTTTGCCGGCGCGCAGCCAGTTGCCGGAGGTGCGCAGCAGCCCGCCTTCCCAGCGGGTGGTGAACTGCTGAATGGCGATGCCGGCGGAAGAGAGCCGCAGGGTGGCGATCGGATCGATCAGGTGGAAACCGCCGTTGACCACGTCGCCGGCGTTGAAGTTGAGCGAGCCGTCTTCACTGCGCCAGTCGCCTTTTTCGACGCTGACGTTTTGCAGCGACAGGTCGAGATCGTTAACCGCCCACGCCTTGCCTTCCAGGCGCGCATCGATCAGATCGAAACGCTTGAGGGTGACCGGCGGCAGAGTGGTGAAGCGCCGCATGAATTCCGCCAACGTCATCGGGGTCTGCATGCGCACGCCGCTCAGCCGCAGGCGATCCACCTGCCAGCTGCCGTCGGTGGCGCGGCTGGCCACGCCGGTCAGGTCGCCCTGCGCCAGATCGGCGCCGAAGTTGTTCAACAGCAACTGGCCCTGTTTTTGCTCCCCCTGCACCAACACCTTCGAGGCGGGGATGCCGTTCAGCGTCATCGAACCGGCGCTGAACTGGAACTGGTTGTTGTCCCCCAGCAGATGGCCGGCCAGCGGGCGCCACGGCGTGATGCCGGCATTGACCTGCTGCGCGTTGAGCTGCCACTCGCTATCGTTGGACTGCAGCGCCATGTTGCTCAGTTGCAGCACGTCGGCCTGTACGGGCAGCGCAGCAGCCTGTGGCTGCACGTTCAGCGTGCCGTCGCGCAGCGTGACGCTGTAAAAATAGCGCGGTTCGGTGATTTGGCGCAGGCTGAGGCCGAGATCGACGCGTTTGGCGACCAGCGCCTGTGGTTGGCCGCTGCGCGCCAGCTGCACGTCTTCCAGACCGATCTGGCCCGGCTGATTCCACGAGTGGGTGATTTTTCCTATCGACAGGCGGTATTCGCTGTTATCGCTGATCCAAGCGCTCAGACGGCCTGCCGCCCAGCGGGTTTGCCCCACCAGATACAGCACCACCGCCGCCAGCACGATCAGCAGCAGCAACGTCAGCAACAGCTTTCCGATAAATTTCATCGTCTACATCCGCATCGGTCAAAAAAGATACCCTGTTTATGCCGCAATTGGCCGGGCATCTCAAGGGCAATGGTCTGATAGACAATAAAAAACGGCCGCAAGCGGCCGTTTGAACGCCAATGGGCGGGTTACTTTTTCTCGTGTTCCTGCGGGAACACCAGGTTCAGCACGATGGCGGTAATGCCGCCGGCGGCGATGCCCGAAGAGAGCAGGGTTTTCAGCCAGTCCGGCGCGAACTGCAGGATCAGCGGCTGCTGGGAGACGCCCATGCCGACGGCCAGCGACAGCGCCATGATCATGATGGCGCGGCGGTTCAGACGCTCGCGCGACACGATGCGCACGCCGGAGGCGGCGATGGTGCCGAACATCACGATGGTCGCGCCGCCCAGTACCGGCTCGGGGATGTGCTGCACGAAGCCGGCCACCGCCGGGAACAGCCCCAGCGCGATCAGCATCAGCGCCACCACGAAGCCGACGTAGCGGCTGGCGACGCCGGTCAGCTGGATCACGCCGTTGTTCTGGCCGAAGCAGGAGTTGGGGAAGGTGTTGAACACCGCCGACAGCATCGAGTTCAGGCCGTTGGCCAGTACGCCCCCTTTCAGACGCTTCATGTACAGCGGCCCGCTGACCGGCTGTTCGGAGACGTCAGAGGTGGCGGTGATGTCGCCGATGGTTTCCAGCGAGGTGACCATAAAGATCAGCATCAGCGGCAGCAACAGGTTCCAGTCGAAGCCCAGGCCGTAATAGAGCGGCGTTGGAATGGTAATCGCCGCCGTCGGCGCCGCCGGAGCGTCGGCGGGCAACATGTCCATCGCCCAGGCCAGCAGGTAGCCGACCGCCATGGCGATCACCAGCGAAGCGACGCGCAGGTAAGGGTTGCGCTGGCGGTTCAGCAGGATGATGACCGCCAGCACCGCGCCGGCCAGCAGCAGGTTTTTCGGCGAGCCGAAGCTGTGGTCGTTCATCGCGGCATAGCCGCCGCCGATCGAGGTCAGGCCGACCTGAATCAGCGATAGGCCGATGATCATCACCACGATGCCGGAAACCAGCGGGGTGATGATGCGGCGCGCCAGATGCAGCACGCGCGACAACAAAATTTCGGTGCAGGAGGCGACCATCAGGGTGCCGAACAGCGCGGCCATCATGGTCGGCACGTCGGCGCCGCCGTTTTTCAGCGCCAGGCCACCCATGATCAATGGCGAAACGAAGTTGAAGCTGGTGCCCTGAATCGACAGCAGCCCGGAGCCCACCGGCCCCCAGGTTTTGATTTGCAGAATGGAAGCCAGACCGGAAGCGAACAGCGACATGCTGATGATGTGTTGGGTATCCTGCGCCGGCAGACCCAGCGCCTGGCAGATCAGCAGCGCCGGAGTGATCACCGCAACGAACATCGCCAACAGGTGCTGGCCGGCGGCAAACAGCGTTTGTGGCAGCGGCGGGCGGTCTTCGAGGCGATAAATCAGTTCGCTGGCGCGGGGTTCAGAGGCGGTTTGGCGTGCGGCATCAAGCTCGGAGGATGACATGCTCATGGTGTGGCGTTTCCAGATACGGCAAAGCAGGCATTTTAATGCGCCGCCCCGCAAAAGCAAACGGTTGCGCCTAAATATTATGTTGCCGACTTTCCCGTTTATGTCGCATTTTCATTCATTTTTTCTTGTCATCTCAGCGTTTTTTACTTCTAATCCTGCACTCATCAAGTTTAAAAACTACGTGGTTTTCTATAACTTATTATTTTTATTTGGATCTTTTCCCTTACATGGAGTACCTGGATGTTTCATCTTGATACTTATGGCACGTTAGTCGCGGCGACGCTGGTTTTGCTCCTTGGGGGCAAGTGCGTCAGAAGTATTCCTCTGCTGCGAAAATATACCATTCCCGCTCCCGTCGCCGGCGGTTTGCTGGTGGCCCTCCTGCTGTTAGTCCTGAAAAAATTCGCCAACTGGGAAATCAGCTTTGACATGTCGTTGAAGGATCCGCTGATGCTGGCCTTCTTCGCCACTATCGGCCTGAACGCCAACCTGGCGCGGTTGCGCGCCGGCGGCAAAGCGCTGATGGTATTCCTGTTCGTGGTGTTGGGGCTGCTGCTGGTGCAGAACGCCATCGGCATCGGCATGGCGAAAATGCTGGGGCTGGATCCGTTGATGGGCCTGATCGCCGGGTCGATCACCCTGTCGGGCGGCCACGGCACCGGGGCGGCCTGGAGCAAGCTGTTCATCGAGCGCTACGGCTTTGAAAACGCGACGGAAGTCGCCATGGCCTGCGCCACCTTCGGCCTGGTGCTGGGCGGCCTGATCGGCGGTCCGGTGGCGCGCTATCTGGTTAAACACTCCTCTACGCCGGAAGGCACACCGGAAGACAGCGTGCAGCCGAGCGGCTTCGAGAAGCCGGAAAGCGGCCGCCTGATCACCTCGCTGGTGATGATTGAAACCATCGCCATGATCGCCATTTGTTTGAGCCTGGGGCAGCTGATTGCCGGTCTGCTGAGCGGTACGGTGTTTGAACTGCCTAACTTCGTTTGCGTGCTGTTCGTCGGGGTGATCCTCAGCAACACGCTGGCCTTCACCGGTTTCTATACCGTGTTCGAGCGGGCGGTATCGGTGCTGGGCAACGTCAGCCTGTCGCTGTTCCTGGCGATGGCGTTGATGAGCCTGCGCCTGTGGGAGCTGGCTTCGCTGGCGCTGCCGATGCTGGCGATCCTGGCCGTACAGACGCTGGTGATGGCGCTGTACGCGATCTTCGTCACCTACCGGGTGATGGGCAAGAACTACGATGCGGCGGTGCTGGCCGCCGGCCACTGCGGCTTCGGCATGGGCGCCACGCCGACGGCGATCGCCAACATGCAAGCGATCACCGATCGCTTCGGCCCGTCGCACCTGGCATTTCTGGTGGTGCCGATGGTGGGGGCGTTCTTTATCGATATCGCCAACGCCATCGTCATCAAGCTGTATCTGCTGTTGCCGGTGTTCCCGGCGGTGGGGTGATATCGCGAGTCATCATGAGAAGGGCGCCTGCGGCGCCCTTTTTTATGCGTTGGAGTAGCGCGCCTTCTCCGGCAGCCAGCGTTCGATCAGCGCCTGGGCGTGTTCCGGGTAGTGCTGATGGAGATGGCGAGCGACGCGCTGCACTTCGGGGATCATCGCCTGGTCGCGCAACAGGTCCGCCACCTTGAATTCGGCGCTGCCGGTCTGGCGGGTGCCGAGCAGCTCGCCCGGGCCGCGGATCTCCAGATCGCGCTGCGCGATGACGAAGCCGTCGTTGCTGTCGCGCAGCACCTGCAGGCGCGTTTGCGCGGTTTTGCTCAGCGGCGTTTTGTACAGCAGCACGCAGTGTGAAGCCACCGCGCCGCGCCCTACGCGGCCGCGCAGCTGGTGCAGCTGCGCCAGGCCCAGCCGTTCCGGGTTTTCGATGATCATCAGGCTGGCGTTCGGCACGTCGACGCCGACCTCGATCACCGTGGTGGCGACCAACAGCTGCAGCTCGCCCTGTTTAAACGCCTGCATCACCGCCTGCTTTTCCTGCGCTTTCATGCGGCCGTGCACCAGCGCCACCTTCAGCTCCGGCAGCGCGGCTTTCAATTCTTCCCAGGTGGCTTCCGCCGCCTGCGCTTCCAGCAGCTCGGACTCTTCGATCAGCGTACACACCCAGTAAGCCTGCCGTCCTTCTTCCAGACAGGCGTTTTTCACCCGTTGAATGATGTCGGCGCGGCGGGTATCGGGAATGGCGACGGTGGTCACCGGCGTGCGGCCCGGCGGCAGCTCGTCGATGACCGAGGTATCGAGATCGGCATAGGCGGTCATCGCCAGCGTGCGCGGGATCGGCGTGGCGGTCATGATCAGCTGATGGGCATGGAAGCCTTGCTCTTCGCCTTTCTCCCACAGCGCCAGCCGCTGATGCACCCCGAAGCGGTGCTGCTCATCAATGATCACCAGCGCCAGGCCGTTGAACTGAACCTGCTCCTGGAAGATGGCGTGGGTGCCGACCACCATCGACACCTGGCCGCTGGCGATGGCTTCCTGCTGCGCGATGCGCGCCTTGCCTTTCTGTTTGCCCGCCAGCCAGCCGACCTCCAGCCCCAGCGGCTCGAACCACTGGCGGAAGTTGTTGGCATGCTGTTCGGCCAGCAGCTCGGTCGGCGCCATCAGCGCCACCTGCTTGCCGTGCGCGATGGCGCGCAGCGCCGCCAGCGCCGCCACCAGCGTTTTGCCGGAGCCGACGTCGCCCTGCACCAGCCGCATCATCGGGAAGTCTTTTTGCATATCGGCTTCGATGTCGGCCACCACGCGCGTTTGCGCGCCGGTTGGCGAGAACGGCAACTGGGCGAGAAAACGGTTTTTCAGCCGATCGTCCGGCAGCAGCGGCTGCGCCTGATAACTCTGCGCGCCAGCACGCACCGCCAGCATGCTGAGGTTATGCGCCAGCAACTCTTCGAGGATCAGACGCTTTTGCGCCGGGTGTTTGCCCAGCTCCAGATCCGCCAGCTGGATGTCCGGCGGCGGGCGATGCAGGGTGTGCAGCGCCTGCGGCAGGCTCATCAGGCCGCCGCTCAGCTCCGGCGGCAGCAGTTCGGCGATGGCGCAGGTATCCAGCAGCTCCAGCGCCTGGTCGGTCAGCTTGCGCAGCGTGGCCTGCCGCACCCCCTCGGTGGTGGGGTAGACCGGCGTCAGCGACTCCTGCAGCTCAACCTCGCTGGTTTCGCCCTGAATACGGTACTCCGGATGGATGATCTCCGCGCCGTGGTTGCCGCGTTTGATCTCGCCGTAGGCGGTCACGCGGCGGCCGGTGGCCAGGCTGTTCTTCATTGCGGCGTTGAAGTTGAAGAACCGCATGGTGAGGATGCCGGTGCCGTCGCTGATCTGGCAGGTCAGCATGCGGCGGCGGCCGAAGCTGATGTCGCTGCGCAGCACTTCCCCTTCTACCGTGGCGTAGATGCCCGGCAGCAGATCGTTGATCGGGTAGAGGCGGGTGCGGTCTTCGTAGCGCAGCGGCAGGTGCAGCAGCAGATCCTGAATGGTGTCGAGGCCAAGCTTGGCCAGTTTGCCCGCCTGGCTGGCGCCAACCCCGGAAAGCGTGGTGAGTGGGACAGCATCCAGCAGGCGGCCTTTCATTTGCGCACCGTCGCCTGCATGGCCGCCCACCATTCGGCGCTGGCGACCACCTGGCCCTGTTCGTCGATCTGCGGACGCGGCAGCCCCTTGCGCTTGGCCACGTTGGCCAGCACCGGATAGCCGCCTTCGAACAGCAGACGCTGCTGCTCTTCTTCGTCCAGCATGCTGTTGTCGCGGCGATACAGGCCGGCGTTTTGCCGCTGGCGCTGCGCCTCATACAGGATCAGCGCCGAAGCCACGGAGACGTTGAGCGATTGCACCATGCCGATCATCGGAATGACGATGTCTTGATCGGCGAGCGCCAGCGCTTCTTTGGTGATGCCGGTTTTTTCCTGGCCGAGCAGCACGCAGGTTGGCCGGGTGTAGTCCACCTCGCGGAAATCGACCGCGCGCGCAGACAGGTTGGTGGCCAGAATTTGCATGCCCTGCGCTTTCAGGTGGCCGACCGCGTCGCCGATGGTGCGATGGGTCTTGACGCTGACCCAGCTGTTGCTGCCGGCGGCGGAGGAAACCAGGGTGCGCATGCGGGTGGTGGGCCACACGGCGTGGACCTGATGCACGCCGACGGCGTCGGCGGTGCGGATAATGGCGGAGACGTTATGCGGTTTGTGCACTTGCTCCAGGCAGACCGTCAAATCCGGCTGCCGGGTCGCGAGCATTTCACAAATCCGCGCATAGCGTTCAGGACTCATAAGCGCTAGTTTCGGTTGCGGTTAACTTTGATCACATCCGGCATGATACGGATTTTACGCATAATGTTTGCCAAATGGATGCGATCGCGGGTGGTCAAGCGGATAAAGGCGCTATAAACCCGACCGTCTTTCTCTTCGGTGTTCAGGCTCTGAATATTGGATTCGGCCGCGTTGATTGCCGCCGTCAGGTTGGCCAGCGCGCCCTGGTGGTTAAACATATCCACTTTGATCTCGGCGATGAACTCCTGCTCGGTCTCTTTATCCCACTCGACCGCCATGAACTTCTCAGGCTCTTTCTGATAGCCGCGAATATTGCGGCAGGATTCATGGTGGATCACCAGCCCTTTGCCCGGGCTGACGTGAGCGATAATCGGGTCGCCCGGAATCGGACGGCAGCACTTGGCGAAGGTGATCAACACGCCGTCGGCGCCCTTGATGGCCAGGTTGCGCACGCCGGAGGTGGTGCCCAGGCTGGACTGATCGCCCTGCAGGTTCTTCGCCACCACTACGCTCATGGCGTTGCCGAGGCCGATTTCCGCCAGCAGATCGTCCAGCGTCGCCAGCTTCATGCGGTCCAGCTCGTGCTGAATGTTTTCCTGCGGGATTTCGGCCAGCTTGCGGCTGCCGCCCAACGCATGGTTGAGCAGACGGCGGCCGAGGCCGACGGAGTCGTCGCGCTTGAGGTTCTTCAGCATCTGGCGAATCTTGGCGCGCGCTTTCGAGCTGACCACGAAGTTCAGCCAGGCGGCGTTGGGCCGTGCGCCCGGCGCGGTGATGATCTCGACGGTCTGGCCGCTGGTCAGCGACTGCGACAGCGGGTATGGCTGACGATCGACGCGCGCGCCGACGCAGGCATGGCCGATATCGGTATGCACCGCATAGGCGAAGTCGACCGGCGTGGCGCCGGCGGGCAGCTCGACGATGCGGCCTTCCGGGGTGAAAACGTAAATCTCATCCGGGAACAGATCGGATTTGACGCTCTCGATAAATTCAAACGAACTGCCGGCGCTTTGCTGCAGCTCCAGCAGGCTTTGCATCCAGCGTTGGGCGCGGATCTGCGCCGTGGTGCCGGTTTCGCCCTGTTCTCTTTCCTTGTAAGCCCAGTGCGCGGCCACCCCCATCTCAGCCATCTGGTCCATGTCTTCGGTGCGGATCTGCACTTCGACCGGCACGCCGTGCGGGCCGATCAGCGAGGTATGCAGCGATTGATAGCCGTTGGCCTTGGGAATGGCGATGTAATCTTTCACTCGCCCCGGGCGCGGTTTATACAGGCTGTGCACCTGGCCGAGCACGCGGTAGCAGGTATCGACCTCTTTCACGATCACCCGGAACGCGTAGATATCCATGATGGAATGGAAACGCTGTTCTTTCAGGTGCATCTTGAGGTAGATGGAGTAGAGGTGTTTTTCCCTTCCGCTGACGCGGCAGGCGATGCCGGCCTCGGTCAGCCGCCCTTCGATCTCGGAGAGGATTTTTTGAATCATCTCTTTGCGGTTGCCGCGCGCGGCTTTCACCACTTCCTTGATCACGCGATAACGGTTTGGGTACAGCGCCTCGAAGCCCAGCTCTTCCAGCTCGGTTTTCAGGTGATGAATACCCAGACGGTGGGCGAGGGGGCTGTAGATTTCCAGGGTTTCACGCGCGATGCGCCGGCGTTTGTCGGGGCGCAGCGAACCGAGGGTGCGCATGTTGTGCGTACGGTCGGCCAGCTTGATCAGCACGACGCGGATATCCTGCACCATCGCCATGATCATCTTGCGGAAGTTTTCCGCCTGCGCTTCTTTCTTGTCCTGGAACTTCAGCTTGTCTAGCTTGGAGACGCCCTCAACCAGTTCGGCGACGCTCTTGCCGAACAGCTGTTCCATATCTTGATAGGTGGCTGGGGTGTCTTCGATGACGTCGTGCAGCAACGCCGCCATCAGCGTCTCGTGATCGAGACGCATTTCCGCCAAGATGCAGGCCACGGCGACCGGGTGAGTAATGTAGGGCTCACCGCTGGAGCGTGTCTGGCCCTCGTGCGCGTCGCGCGCGACGAGGTATGCCTGTTTGAGGCGCTTAATCTGCTCCTCGGGCAGGTAACGTTGAATCAGCAGATTCAGGCTTTCAAACAGGTACAAGGCGGACTCGCAGTCTAATTAACGACGACCTTCAGCAATCGCGGTAACCGCTTGAATCTCTGCGGCTTCCTGCTCTTGCTGTTCCTGGCGCTCACGCACGTCGAGGATCTGGCTGGTGATCAGGCCTTCTTCGATTTCGCGCAGGGCGATAACGGTGTACTTGTCGTTCTCTTCCGGAACCAGTGCATCTTTGCCGCCGGTCTGGATCTGACGCGCCCGACGAGCAGCGACCAACACCAGGTCAAAACGGTTACCAATTTTCTCTACAGCGTCTTGAACAGTTACGCGTGCCATATTTGTGCTACTCCACAGGTGACGAAAAGACTGGGCATGATACTGAAACTGCCTTCAGTCTGCCAATAGTTTGCTGATTAAAGCGTCATGCCGCAGCAACTGGCGGCCCAAACGCAGGCGTTCGGCGCGAATGATGGTCTTCAGATCGGACAGCGCCAGATCGAAATCATCGTTCACGATCAGGTAATCGTACTCCGCGTAATGCGTCATTTCCGCCACGGCCTGAGCCATGCGTTTGGCGATCACCTCTTCGGAATCCTGCCCGCGCCCACGCAGGCGGCGGCCCAGTTCTTCCTTCGACGGCGGCAGAATGAAGATGCTGCGCGCCTGCGGCATTTTGGCGCGGATTTGCTGCGCGCCCTGCCAGTCGATATCCAGAAACACATCCACGCCGGTCGACAAGACTTGTTCGATGGCGGCGCGCGAGGTGCCGTAATAGTTGCCGAACACTTCGGCGTGCTCAAGAAACGCGTCCTGCTCGATCATCCGGCGGAATTCGTCTTTCGAGACGAAGAAATAGTGCTCGCCGTGATTTTCACCCGGGCGACTGTCGCGCGTGGTGTGCGAAACCGAAACCTGCGTGTCGTACAGCGGTTGCGTCTTTAACAAAGCCTGAATCAGACTTGATTTACCTGCGCCACTGGGAGCAGAGACAATATAAAGCGTGCCTTGAGCCATGATGATGTTCGTTGATAACGGTTGATATGCCAAAAACAGCGGATGTGTATTTTCTCCGCACAGTATACACGGCTAACGCGCCGGGTGCAGCGTTAGCTCGCATTTTGCCCGCGGCTTTGCGTGGAAAAAGCGCCGAAAGGGCGAATATGCGCGCTGAAGGGCGACATTTTTGCAGTTTTGGCCTCGGCGGCGGCGCGTTGCCGCCCCGAGATCAGTGATCCGGATGCTGGTAGTTGAACACCGGCAGGCCGAGGCGGAAGCGCAGGGCGATAAGACGCGCGCTCAGGCCGGCGATCAAGGTGAGGATCACCACCAGATTGTGCGGCAGGCTAAGGTGCTGCAGGCCGATATACAGCCAGGCGGCGCTGAAGGAGATGCCGGCGTAGATCTCCTTCTGGAAAACCAGCGGGATGCGGTTGCAGAACATATCGCGCAGCACCCCGCCGAAGACGCCGGTGATCACCGCGGCGATGGCGGCAATAATGGCGCTGTGCCCCATATCCAGGGCCACCTGAGCGCCGATGATGGAGAAGACGATCAGGCCGACGGCGTCGAGCACCAGGAACAGGCGGCGCAGATGGCGCATCAGAGGAGCCACCCAGGTGGTGACGATCGCCGCTATCGCGACGATGACGATGTATTCCGGGTGTTTGACCCAGCCCAACGGAAAATGCCCGAGCAACATATCGCGCACCGACCCGCCGCCGATTGCGGTGACAGAGGCGATGATGATCACGCCGAACATGTCCATTTGGCGGCGGCCGGCCGCCAGCGCGCCGGTCATGGCTTCGGCGGTGATGCCGATGATATAAAGGATGCTCAGTAACATAAGGGGGTCACAGCGTAATTGCGTCAGAATGATGGCCGGCAGGGTAATCGCCGCCGAGGACGCGCGCCACTGAGTTTTTTTCACCGATGGCGTTTCGGATTAATATAGCTAATCCAAACTCCATTTTTATTGCCGATAACCAGCCTTTTTTAACATCTGGCTGTTAATGAAAGCATTAGAAATTTCGCGCTAATTTCCATCGCTGACTATGATTTTTGCAGCGAATCCTTCAACCGAAAAATCGAGATTGCAGATGAAAAACTCCCCGAGACTGGCCGCCGGCGCCATGGTGGCCGCCCTGCTGCTGAGCGGCTGCGTGGCGCCAAGCCACCAGGCTGTTTCCCCCGCCCCGGCTTGTCGCACCGGCGATCCGCTGGTGCAGACAACGCTCTACTTCGGCCTGAACCGGCCGGCGGGGCCGGCGATCACCGCCGCCGAGTGGCAAACCTTCGTCGATAGCCAGGTGACGCCGCGTTTTAAAGACGGGCTGACGGTGTTTGATGCCAAAGGGCAGTGGCTGGGTCACGACGGCAAGCTGGCGCGCGAGAACAGCAAGGCGCTGCTGTTGATCCATGCGCCGGGCAAAGAGAGCGAGGCGAATATCGAGGCGCTGCGCAGCGGCTATAAACAGCAGTTTGCGCAGGATTCGGTAATGCGGGTGGATGCGCCGGTGTGCGTGGCGTTTTAAAGCGAACTCCCGGCCCTGCGGCCGGGAGTGGGGATTACAGTACCAGGCCGGCGATGGCCGCCGACAACAGGCTCACCAGCGTCGAGCCGTAAACCAGCTTCAGGCCAAAACGGGAAACCACGTTGCCTTGCTGCTCGTTCAGCCCCTTGATGGCGCCGGCGACGATGCCGATGGAGGCGAAGTTGGCGAACGACACCAGGAACACCGACAGAATGCCCAGCCCGCGCGGCGACAGCTCCGCCGCGATTTTCTTCAGCTCAATCATCGCCACGAATTCGTTGGCCACCAGTTTGGTCGCCATGATGCTGCCCGCCTTCAGGGCCTCTTCCGCCGGGATGCCGATCAGCCAGGCCAGCGGATAGAACACGTAGCCGAGGATTTGCTGGAAGCTGATGCCGAGCACCGCCGAGAACAGCGCATTGACGGCGGAGATCAGCGCGATAAAGCCGATCAGCATCGCCGCGATGATCATCGCAATTTTGAAGCCGGCCAGAATGTACTCGCCCAACATTTCGAAGAAGCTCTGATCTTCGTGCAGCTTGTTCAGCTTCAGCTCCGGCTCGTCTTCGACCTGATACGGGTTGATGATCGACAGGATGATGAAGGTGCTGAACATATTAAGGATCAACGCCGCCACCACGTACTGCGCGTCGATCATCGACATGTAGGCGCCGACGATGGAGAGCGATACCGTCGACATGGCGGTCGCGGCCATGGTGTACATGCGGCGCGGCGAGATGTCGCCGATGATGCCCTTGTAGGCGATGAAGTTCTCCGACTGCCCCAGCACCAGCGTGCTGACGGCGTTGAACGATTCCAGCTTGCCCATGCCGTTGACCTTGGACAGCAGGGTGCCCACCAGGCGGATGATCAGCGGCAGGATGCGGAAATGCTGCAAAATGCCGATCAGGGCGGAAATAAAGATGATAGGGCACAAAACGCCGAGGAAGATAAACGCCAAGCCATCTTTGCTCATGCCGCCGAACACGAACTCCGACCCTTGGGCGGCGTAGGCGAGCAGAGTGTCGAAGAAGCCGGCGACGTGTTTGATCACGCTGAGCCCGCTGGCGGAGTGCAGGAAGAAATAGGCCAGCGCGCCTTCGATCACCAACAGCTGGATGATATAGCGCAGGCGGATTTTCTTGCGATTATTGCTGACCAGCAGCGCCAGGGCGATGATCACCACCAGGGCCATAATAAATTGCAGAATTTGTGGCATAAACGGTCCGTACGGTTCACGGGCAGGAAAAAACACATTTAGCCACAGCATCGCCGTCCTTTCATTACCTTGCGTGATAATTAGAACAAAATACTTATGGCGTGCGGGATATCTTGCCGATTGTCATCCGCACGCGCTGCTCGGCAGTTTTTCATAAGTCCCCGACGTTCCTTAGTGGGCTGTCTTCCATGATGCCTGCCGGCTCGCAGCCTGATGCAACCACCGTCCCGCACGTTCAGGCGCCTGGAATCTGGCTCGCAATGGGCGATTTTTCCCGGCGCAAAGCGTGGCTTTCTTGGCTGAGGAAGAGAAACATGTTTGGACAAGGCGCCGGTCGCGATCGGCGCGCATTTTATCGAACAAGGAGACGAACGATGAATATCGGCACGTTGCTCAGGGCGCTGGCCAACGGCGTTAATCCCGACACCGGCGAGCTATTGAGACCGGCTTCAGCGGCCTGCGCGCCGGAGGCTATCCGCCTGCTGTTCGCGTTGGCCGACGAGTTTGACGGTGAATCTGAACTGCAGAAAAAAGCCAGGCTGACGCCGGAAGAAAAGCGGCAGAAGAATCTGGCCGAGGGCCGGCCGGCCAATGCCTACTTCCCCTGGCCGGAAGAAGAAAAACTGCGGCTGCGCGAGAGCCATGCGGCCGGGGCGACGCTGGAGGCGCTGAGCGATGAGTTCGAGCGTTCAACCTGGAGCATTGCGGTGCAACTGCAGACAATGGGGTTGATCGGTGAGGAACAGGCGGCCGCCTATCGCTGATCTATAGCCATAAAAAAGCCCGCGTGGCGCGGGCTTGATGGCGTGCGGAGCGGATCACTCGATGTTCTGGATCTTAATATTTTAGGCAATTCAAGGCAATGAATTTTATGTAAATTTAATACTAAACTGTTTTTTTGTACATGTTTTGGTACATGCGTGTAAACAACATGCTTCTTCTGATATTAGTCATCTATCACTGTTTGGCTATTAAATACATGACAAATATGGATACTAAATGTAACGTAAACAAATGGATTCTTTATGGAAGAGTGGCATGTATATATCTCAAGTTAGTCTCGTTAATTATCGTAATTTTAAAAGAGAGAAATTTGTCTTTGAAAAAGGTGTCAATACCATTATTGGTGAAAATGGTAGTGGTAAAAGCAATCTATTTAGGGCCATGAGATTAATTCTGGACCCTAATTTAATTAGGTATGTATATGCTCTAAATGAAAATGACTTCCACCGAGGGTTAGGATCTTGGAAGGGGCATTGGATAATAATAAGTGTTGAGTTTAAGGAAGTTGGCAACTCAGAAACTATAAGGTCTCTTTTTTTACAAAATGGTTTGGTTATTGATGGCACTAACAAAGGGGTGGCGACGTATAATCTAATTTTTAGACCTAAAAGCAATATCAGGATGAAACTTTCCGCATTAGAGCGTGGAGATAATGAGGGGCTAAATAGAGAGTTGTCAAGTATTAATATTGATGACTATGAAACAATCTTTACAGGTAGAAGTTCCTCTGATTTTTGCGATAAAGAGACTTATTCGAAAATTGTCGGTGATTTTGAAAACGTGATTTTCCCTTCCAAAATAGACCATAGCATTACAGGAGTCACTGTTCCTTTTCAACTATCAATAGCCAAAGAGGTATCGTTTAACTATATAAAAGCTTTAAGGGATGTAGTATCAGAGTTTAATAACAATAAACTTAATCCGCTACTTAACCTTTTACGTACAAAAAGCGAAACATTAGAGCTAGATAAATATGATGAAATAACTCAGGATGTTATAAAGCTAAATGAGAAAATTGAATCACTTGATGATGTTGTTGATGTAAGGAATGACATTAGTGAAACTATTAAGGAGGCGGTTGGGGAGTCATATGCGCCATCCTCAATGTTAATTAAATCAGATTTACCAGAGGATGCTGAGAAGCTTTTCAAAAGTTTGGATTTGTTTGTTGGTGAATCATTTGATGGATTTAATGGGAATATGAGTGAAATTAGTCTTGGTGGGGCTAACTTAATATATATTTCACTAAAAATATTAGAATTTAAATACAAAAAATCAAAAAAAGAATCTGCTAACTTTCTACTTATAGAGGAACCTGAGGCTCATATTCATACTCATATACAAAAGACTCTTTTTGAAAATATAGATTATAACGACACTCAAATAATATATTCAACTCACTCCACTCAAATATCAGAAGTTAGTAATATTAAAAGAGTAAACGTACTAGCGAAAGAGAACGGCTCTTGCATTAGCTTTCAGCCTTCGAATGGGTTGAGCCCAGAAGAGATAAAACATCTACAAAGATACCTTGATGCAACTAGAAGTAGTCTATTATTTGCAAAAGGTGTTATTTTGGTTGAAGGAGATGCGGAAGAGATACTGATACCTCTTATGGTAAAGCGAGTTTTCGGTATTTCTCTGGATGAAATGGGCATAAGTTTAATAAACATTAGAAGTACAGGGTTTGTCAATGTTGCAAATATATTTCACAAAGATAGAGTTCGGCGTTATTGCAGTATAATTACGGATTTAGATGAAGCCATCGGGGATGTTATTGTTCTTGAAGAAGATGATGAAAAGTTACAGGCTTACAAAAAGAGAATGAAAGCATCACAAAAGTCAGGTGCGGAAAGGAAAGCAATACTTGATAACTTTTCAAAAAATAATGAATATCTAAATGTTTTTTATGCGAATAACACGTTTGAGGTCGATTTCATCGCCAATGGTAATTCTTGGGAGGTGGATAATATTGTCGATGATGTTTACAAGCAAGATGGACTAAGGGCGCAAGCAAAATTAGATATTAACAATAATGATAAAAGTATTTATGGTCGTAGGGTTTTATCTATGGCAAAAAAAGTAGGTAAAGGTTGGTTTGCGATTCTTCTTGGGGACGAAATATCAGGAGTAACATACATGCCTGATTATATAATTAAAGCAATAGTTTTCGCAAAAAATGGATTCTCTTTAAATTTATGTATGCGTATAGTTTCATATAGAGCAAAATTTTTAATTAAAAGTTTCCCTAGCAATAAAAAACATATTGAAACAAACGATATACTAAAATCTTACACTGCAGGAGATATTGATTTCATTGACTTAAAAGGTAAGATTATGTCCCAAACAAAAGATAGGGTCATTTATTTTGTTTTGGAAGGTACAAATGAAATTTGAATTTAGCGAAATCCTTAATGAAGAGCAAATGATCGCTCATAGAGCTCCAGGGAGTGTAATGCTCATAGCGTGTCCTGGAAGTGGTAAGACAAGAACTCTCACTTATAAAATCATCAGTGAGCTTAATAGAGAAGATAAGGGAAGATATGTTATAGCTATAACATATACCAATCGTGCTGCCGATGAAATATTAGACCGAATAGAGTTATTGGGAGTTAATACAGATGGTTTATGGATTGGTACAATTCACTCCTTCTGTTTAGAATGGATATTAAGACCTTATGGAATTTATCTTGATAGGCTAAAATTCGGCTATTCAATAATAAACCCCTTTGACTCAGATAGTATAATTGATGGTTTTTGTCGTTCTTACTCTAACCCTAAGATAACCCCGTTCGACTGCGGTTATTATATCTCATCTGGCAAGTTAGTTTTAAACTCATCGGATAAAAGAAAGCACGCTAACATAAAGAGCGTACTGAAGGATTATATTAAATATCTCAAAGATAACAATCTAATTGATTTCGAACTGCTCCTTTTTTACTCCGAGAAGCTTATAAAGTCTTATCCCGAGATATCAGATAATCTCTCTTCATTGTTTGGTATTATTCTAGTTGATGAGTTTCAAGACACGAAACAAATACAGTATAGTATCATAAATAATATTTTTAAATCTGGCAAAGGAAAAACTAGAGCATTTTTAGTTGGAGATCCTAATCAATCAATATTTACTTCTCTTGGAGGGTATCCTATTTCTTTTGATGCTTTCTGTAGTGAGTCAGGCCTAAAGGTAGATGAGCTTTATCTATCAGTAAACTATAGGTCGTCTAAGAACATAATTGAATATTATAGTCATTACAAGGTTTTTAAATCTGAAATAAAAAGCTTCATTGGTAATAAATCAAAAGGTATTATTTCCTATGATAGGAATACAGATCACAAAAATTTACCAAATGAGATAGGACGGATTTTAGATAAAATAACAAAAAATGAAAATGTACCTCAAGAAGAAATATGTATTGTATGTCCGCAATGGATGCCACTGGCATCTCTAACAAGAGCTCTTTCGTCAGCTTACCCTCAATACGATTTTGATGGTCCAGGAATGATTCCGTTTGGAAGAGATATTGAGAATTTCTGGTACAAAGTAAGCAAGCTATCGTTAACTGAGCCTAGTCCAGATATGTTTTTACGTAGAATAAGATGGGCAGGGAATGTAATAAATCATTTGTTGAGATGTGATTTTAATATTTCCTTATCACCAAAGGATTTGTTGGAAATAATAAATGGCATTAACATAACTGACAGTCGTGGCATGGTATACTTGGAAAAATTTTTCCATTCCTTCATGTCGGAGATTGGTATGGAAATTGAATTCTACACGGAAATTAAGAGCCATTATGATTCGTTTTTTAAATCTTCACATGAAAGACTTGATAAAATGAAAGCATCAAATATTTTAGATGCTGATAATATAGATTATTTTAAACGAGTTTTTAGACCAAAAAAAGGAATAACAATATCAACTATACATGGAGTAAAGGGGGCCGAGTTTGAATGTGTGATTGCTTATGGATTGAATGAGGGTATGGTTCCATACTTCGCGGATCCAGATCAAGTTAATAGTGCGAAGAAAACACTGTATGTCGTTTCCTCTCGAGCTAAACGTTACCTTTTTCTAATTTCCGAAGTTAGAGATAGAAAAACACCAACTAAAGTTTTGAGTGCTTATAACTATACCTACGATGAATTTTAATACTCTAATTCATAGAGGTTTCCTGCTTACGCGCAATACTCTCCCCGCCTCGCCTGCCCGCTTCATGTACCGCTTTTCATGCAGTTGCATGACCGGCTCCAAACCGCGCCAGTACTGGCGCGGAGGGGGGCGGCAACTGCATTTTTTTGCATGCAAAATAATGCACCCTATGCATGCACGCTCAAAAAGAGAGACCCGCCAGAGAAAAAGCCGCGAAAGAAGAGGGGGGTGAGGTAATAAAAAACCCGCACCGGGAAGGGGGCGGGTGGGGAGGCATCAATGCACGTGGTGGTGGCTTCCGTATCGGTTAAGCGTTCGATGGGGTGGTGGTGACACCGGTGCCATGAGCGGTTGTGGCGGCAATGGCTGGCGGATCACGTGTTCGATACTCTCTCGCGTCTTAAAGGTGCTGGAGCAGTCAATATTCTGGCACTGGTAATAAGCCTCTTTGGTCTGTTCCGTCAGATAGCGGCTGGTGCGGGTATGTGCGCCGCTGCGGCAGAAAGGACAGCGCATCATGGTTATTCCTCCTCTTCCGCTTTGGCTTGTTTGCGGGCAGCGATTTCCTTGCCGAGTTTGATTCGTGCGGCCGGGCTGTTAATTAGCCTCTGGTCAAGGCCACTGAAATCCGGGCCGTATAACCCAATCGCCTCAAGAATAGGGTCGCCCTCTGTACTCAGGTGGAAATTAGCGGCACGTTCAACCAGTGCCTGCATGACTTCCTGCATCACGACACCGTGTGGATCTCGCGCGCACAGGTTGTTGTTATGGAACTGCTGTTCATCGTGGCCGAGACGCGGCTGGGCATGGAGTCGTAAAGCAACCGCGCGGATCAGGATTGAGGCTTGATCCAGCGCAACCTCCAGCGTCATTTCGGAGTAGGTGCGCAAAAGCGTGCGGTGCTTCTGGTCATAAGCACTGGCGGCGTTGCAGACCGCAACCATTGCTTCTTCCTTATCATCTTCCAGTTCGGCCAGCAGCCCGTCGTATTCATTCACGAGTTCACGTTTGATGATGCGTTGGGTATGCAGGTCTTGCATCTCCGGCGTCAGTTCGCCTTTTGCTTTGCGGAACCGCTTACGCCAGCCTTTGTCGTCCATGACGGCCTGCTCTTCCGCTGCGCGTTTCTTATCGTGTGTGGTCGCAATGACCTGACGGATGTCATTCAGCTCCGTTTTCTTTTTGTAAAAGCCGTTACGTGCGTCATCAAAGCCGGGTTGTTGCTGCAACAAGCGTTCAGACAGTGCGACAAGCGGGGTCTTGGTGGTCATCGAAAAAACTCCAGTTCGTTATGTTGTGTGAACAGTGTCCGATAACCGGCACAACCGCTCAATCAAACACGGTTGTCACTCCGGCTACACAACATGGCTTTTTTTCAATTGGTTAGGTGGCACTTTTGGGGAGGCAATGGCCCGCCAGAGAAGGGGCGTTTCGGTGAATCAGCCTATGCCTTTATCGATTCGCGGGGGTAACAGGGGTTACACAGGTTACAGAGATGATTTAAAAGGAAAAAATGTGTTACCCCGGCGAGAATGGTTGGGGTAACAACGGGTAACAGGATAAAACGACGCCGATATTGTTACCCCTGTTACCCCAACCCAAATAAAAGGGGTAACAGATTTTCTCCAATGATTACAACGTTGTAACCCCTGTTACCTCTGTTACCCTTTAATAATAAGACTCGCGTAAAGCCTTACCCTAAGACGTCACTGGTGAAGACATACAGCTTCTTGACGCCCATCTCTGGCGGGCGGGTGGCCGTTTGCATTTTGCCGTCCTTGGCCGGAACCAGAAAACCTGCTTCCGCACACAGCCTTGCCACCTTCCGTGCATCGTAGCCCTTGCAGATTTCCTTCCAGCCGGACGGCATCACATAGAACGTCGTCACCGCCTCCACCTTCCGGGCATGGTTGCCTTTCTCCACCTTGCGCCAGCCCACCATGTTGCCGGGGCGGTTCATCTCGTTATGCCAGTCGGCAAAGCGGCTGAACTGCCCGGCCGTGAAGAAGGTGCGCACCTGCTCCAGCGCGGCAATGTCTTCCTGATTGGCGCTGTGGCCCCGGTCAGCCAGCCATGCCCGCATGCAGGTCTGGGTTGCCCGCAGCGCTTCCCCCTCCGGCCACCCGGTGATGCCGAGTCGCGTCGCCAGCTCCCCGGCCATGGCAACCAGCGCAAAGCGGTTGATGGCCCGCCCGACCTGATTACCGGCGTTATCCGGCATCAGCAATTGGGTGTACTCCTTCATCAGCGCCTTGGCGTTGGCCGTCATGCCGTTCAGGTCGGCGGTGAGGGCTTTCAGCCAGGCGCGGAACGGCGTGCCGTACACCGTCGCGGTGGCTACTTCAAAATGTTCCGCCAGCGCCTTGCCGCTGTCGAAGCCGTGCAGGCTTTCAAATACGCCGTATTTGCCGGAGTCGCTCGGTATCTGGATCATCCGCACTTCCATCCCGGCAAACGTGCGTTCGCCGGCGCGGGCGGCGTGCTCGGTAAGCGACAGTTCCCCTGTCGAGAAGAACAACAGCCGCCACTGCTTGCGGGCGCGTAACTCGCCGTCGGTGCCTGCCCGCCCCTTGCCTTGGCCGTTCGCCAGCATATAGGCGATGTTTCCGGCCTCGCGGCCGTCCACTTCCCGGATTTCATCGAGCATCATTGCTGCGTCGTTACGTCGGCTGGCGGTGCCTTCCAGCGCATTACCGGTGGAGCGCCACGTGTGCCAGTAATCCGGGCCGCCGCACACCGAGGTGGCCGCCTTCATGGTGGTGGTCTTGCCGTCGGTGGATTCGCCCTTGAGGTGATACCCGCCGCCGTCCATTCCCACCAGTCGCAGCAGCGGCGCGGCAAATGCCAGACTGACCGCAAAGGCCACGCGGGAGTTGCCGACACAATACCGGCCAATCTGCTCCTGCCAGTCCTCCAGCGTACCGGCCACGCGAAAATCTTTGCCCTGCACGCTGGCGGTTTGCAAAATTACCGCTTCCGCACCGTCGCCAATCACCTCGTCCTGCAACACATACACATCGCCGTGCCAGCCGGTTTTGTTCACGCAGGTGACTTTGCGCTCCGGCTTGCACAGGGAGATATACTCCATCAGCCGGGCGCGGGCCTCACCGGTGGTGCTGATGTACGACAGGCCGTTGACCAGCAGGATACGGCGCAGCTCTTCGCCGCTGCCGCTCAGCATCTCCATCGGCATCGCCCATTTACGCGGCTGGCCGTAGGTGTCCTCCCATTCCAGCAAACGGCCGAAGTTGCCGCCGTCGGCGTCGCAGGTGATGGCCGTCACCCGTAACGGGTTGCTGATTTTGATGTTGCGAATTTCGGTGTCGCCGTCCGACTTCTGTACCTGCTTGTCGAACCACAGGTATTCCTGCGTCAGCCGGAAGCCCTGCGGCAGTTTCACCGCCGACTTACCCAGTTGCACCAACTCTTCGTTAAATGCCTCTTTGGCGCGTGCCGGGCCGTTCTCCTGCATAAAGTCGTTCCAGTCCGCCTTATGGCGGGTCGGCGGCAGCGTCACACAGCCGTTGACGGCCTTGGCGGCTTTCTCCGCCCAGACCTTGCCGGTGTTCTCTTTGCCGTCGTAGAAGTCATTGTCTGCGGCGATGACGATACGGGCCTGCGGCCAGCGGGCGTGCACCGCCTGCGCCACGTTCGGCAGGTTGCTGGCCGAGATGGCAGCCACCACCCAGCCTGTGGCGAGCTGGGCGGCCGTCAGCGCGGTGGCGTAGCCTTCGGTGATAATCACCTGCGTCGGCGGCGCGTCGTTCTGTGGGGACGCACTGAGGGCGATAAATGCCCCCTTTTGCACCGTCCCCGGCAACAGCCGCTTATCCCCCAGCGGAGAAATCAACTGCGCACCCGTCACGGTGCCGTCTATGTCCGTCAGCGCCAGCAGCAGCGAGCCCGGCGGAAAGTCCACGCCGCCGCTCTTGCGGGCCGTGGTGGTCAGCGGCTGCGGCAGGCTGGCAAACCCCTTGCCGGTAAGATACTCGCTTTGCCCCTCCGTGCAGGCGGCCAGCCACTGCGCTACCGTGTCGGCCACCGCCGGTGCCGGTTTGGCGGCTTCTCTTCTGGCGGGCTTGGGCGGCTGTTGCTGCACCTGACTCAGTTGCAGCACGTCGGCCACTTCGTTGACGGCCTGACCGAGGCTGAGGCCGTTGACCTTCGCCACCAAGTCCAGTCCGTCGCCGTGTGTGCAGTGCGTACAAATCCAGCGGCCGTCGCCGTTCTTGTCATCCATGCGAAACGGTTTGGTGCCGCCGCACGACGGGCAGGGGCCGTGCTGGCCGTGAGGGGGTACCGTGACCCCCAGCAGCGGAAAAATAACGTCCCAGCGGCCGCGGGCGGCCTGTTTGGTCTGTTCTAACTTGGTCATTGCGCCCCCTTAATGCAGCGTCGGTGCCGGATGACCGGATGTGACCGCCACGCCGCACAGCTCCGCCATGATGTTGCAACCCTGCGCCGTGAGCTGCGGTGCCGCCAGCAGAATGTCCGGGGCCACCATGTCACCCAGCAACGAGCAGGCAATCGCCATGCCTTCGTCAACGCCGTGCAGCTTCACGAACAGCGCTTCGATGTCGCTGGCAATCAACATCTGCAGGCTGTCCAGCGTGTGGGGAAGCGTCATGCCCTGCGCCGCACAGGCGGCGAGATAGGCTTCGGCCACCGCACGGCGAAACAGCGCGGTGCGCACTTCCAGTGGAATGCAGGAGGCAGAACCGTTATCCAGCGTCATGCGACCACCTCCCCGTTAATTGCGGCGCACTGCGCCTGAACGAAGGCCAAATCCTCCGACAGGTAAGCCACCATGGCGGCCATTTCCTGCGTGGTGATGCCAGTCGGGAACGGCGTAGAGGCGGCCTGCCCGGCGAACAACATATCCAGCAGCGAACACGCCTGCTTGGCGCGATTAAGTTTCTCAAAGGCGTCTTCGGTCATGCCGTAAGACAGGTAGCGGCAGGATGGCGGCAACAGCGTGCCCTGAGCTGATGTTTGCCCATGTGATGAGGTCATGATTTTTGTCCGTCAGAATCGAAAATGAAGCGTGATAAACCGCGTTACAGGAAGCGGGAATAATGGGTGTCGTCGTGCTCCGGCGTCGGCCGTCGCGTCTCCCACTGGCGGCTGTAGACCACCTTTACAGACGGGTGCAGCCGGAGCGGCGACTGACCGGCGGCAGGCCGGGGAGCAAGATTGCGCGGCGCATCAGCGATTTTGCGGTACACCTCGCTGAACCACGGCAGCGGCATGGAGGTCATGTTGCCGGACAGGTCATACTCAAACACCACTTCATAGGCGAACTCGGGGTTGTTACGGGCCGTTGCCTCACCGGCGCGATACAGGCTCAGGATACGCACCGTTCTGCCTTGCTGATGGCGATAGCGCTCGCCGCGCTGGGGAAACTCACGCATGGCAGCCTCCCTGTGGCAGGCGACCGGCAAACAGGAGTACGTAGTCACCGGCCAACTGGCGGCGGGCGCTGCGTTCGTCACCGGCGGTAATGCGCAACATCACCGGGCGGATTTTGCGCTGGGTGCGGTTGATTGCGGCAAAGATGTAGGTACACTTTGATGTAGCCATAGCGTTGCTCTCAATTTACGTGAATGGTGAGGCTCTGGCAGTGTTGGCGCACTGTTCAGAGCCGCTTCTTTTTCAGGGGTTACCGTGATAAGGTGGCCACCTAACGATGTAAACATTAATTCAATAGGTGGCCACTTGTCAACAGTGACAACTCGAGATCGCAGTCCAAAAGGGGGCGGGCAATCTCCACAGTTTAAAATGCGTATTACTCCTGAGTTGAAAGAACAACTCGAGGTAGAAGCCGCTAAGGACAACGTAAGCTTGGCTAACTGGATGAAAGAGCTAGCTAGGCAAGAACTGATCCGTAGAGGTGTCGTCCCCAAAGGTTGATTCTTTGTTTGATGCGGTGTTCTGGCCGCATCAGGCAAGATCGTTTTGAGCATTGATCCACTCCCTGATTTCTTCTGCTTTCCATGCAGTAATCTTCGCTGAAATTTTTACAGGTTTTGGAAATGTACCTGCTGAAACCCTTCTCCAAAGTGTTGCGTGTGAAAAAGGTAAACAAGGCATAAGCGTTCTTTGTCTAACAAAACCCGTATGCGGTATAAAACCGTAATTATTACAATTAGTTGTTTGCATTTTGATACCTGTGATGCCATGAGATGATGCGAGATTAAAACCCACGGCGTTGTAGTTCCAGCGAAAATGGAATTACATAAAATCAATGTTAATTCCAATAAAACAAAACCAATTTTATTGAGTTTGTGTGGTGTTGTGGTTTTTGTATGTAATTGATTTTTATTTGTTTTTATTTTTAGGGGTAATCTTTGGGAGCTGCATGGATACGCAGGGAGGGGGATGGAGGGTGATGAAGCGTGATGAGTTGGTTTTTAAGGTGGTAAACACCCACATGTATGTTTTGTGAGTGTTAATGTATTGATTTTAATCGTAAATTGTCTTTATGGCGGCTGATATTTTACTTCTGATCGAGGAGGCTCTTAACCCATCACTGGAAATTCCATTTTTTTCGACAAAGTCATCAATTAAGTCTTTAACATGCTCAACACATACAGTGTTGTCTTTTTTTAGCCATTTTGATGGATTGGACTTATTTTTCTCCTGCGCAAGTAAGCTTACGGTTATACCAATAATTTTATTTAGGCTAACAACTTCCTCTTCTTTTTTGTATAGCCCTCTATTATTAGCGACTAATTGTTTACCCAGTAATTCAGCTTCGCCGCCAATAAATTGAAGAAGTGACCTTGTTTTGGCGTTCATTGCTAAACTACTAATGGCAACTTTACATCTATCAATGATTGCACTTGGCGTTGTCACATCATCCCGACAGTTAAATCCGACTGAGAATATAATGTCTGATTTTATCTTCTCATCCATATCTATTGGGTGTGGGTGCGGTTTGTATTCACCATAGTTTGTAACTCTGGGTATTTTTTCGTTTTTGAAAATCTCTTCTAGAGTTCTTTTTATCCTCACTCGTATATGAGTGATTATCTCAATATGTTCGCCATCTATGTCTTTTCTTCTTGCGTATGGTGATACTCCGACCAAACATTTAGACAACTCATCGATAGTAATAGACGGTAAGGTTGCGAATCTTTCGAATTCCGTCATCCGCTGAAAACTTTTCATTAATCAGAGTCCATATCTAATTTAATTAATTTATCTTGCCATAATAGTAATGCTTTTTTGCGCTCATCAAAGTACTGATGTCTATTATAAATACCTTCAACACCTTTGATTCTGTGATTAAGACAGCGCTCTGCAACTATAGGATCAACACCAAGTGAGGCTAGGTGTGTTCTGGCCGTACGTCGAAAATCATGAATAGTGAAATTATCAATGCCATGTAAGTGAGGTCGTAGCTTTGCAAGAGCAACTGGGAGGGTGCTTTCTACAATATGGGGGATCATACGATTTTGCATTTTCCTTGCCGGAAGAACCCATTCACTGTTGCATGACATAATCTTGAGTTCATTTAGCCATAATATGGCATTTTCGGGAAGAGGAATGTCAATATCATCACCATTTTTTGTACCGGTTAGGTGCCAAATGGCATTATTTAAGTCTATGTTTTCCCATCGAGCTGAGCATAGCTCCATTTTCCTACAACAAAGGAGTAAAAGTAGTTTAAATGTGAGCTCATTTTGTCGGCCAAATCCCTTGGCTTTTTTCATTGCCGAGAATAATTGGGATAGTTCGTCATCAGTAAGAAATCTTTCCCGCGATTTCTCTTGCCCGCCTGCATCTGAAAGTTCGAATGCTGCAGCAGGGTTCACCTCCAGAATATGTCTTTTAATCCCGTAATTGAAAATTCTTTTAGTCCAACGTAAGACATCGTTGGCTACGGTTGGGGCGCCACGTGAAACGATATTTTGTAGCATTTCATCTATATGTCGTGGTTTAACTTCGTCAGCTTTGAGATTACCAATATGTGGATTGATATCCTTATCGATACGACGACGAAGAATATCAGGATGTTTCCAGCGGCCAAGAATTTGCCGTTCAAAATATTCGGTCGCTAGGTCAGAGACTCGACGTGCGTTCTTATCAGCCTCGATTTTGGCGATAGCAGACGCTTTACGCTCTTTTTTCTCACCAGCCACGTCATATCCAAGGGCAACTCTTGCTGAAAGCATTCTGACTGTTTCACGCGCTTTAGCAAGGGAAAGCTCCCCATAGGACCCGATCCACATAGCTCGGGCTTTACCTGCCAAACTGTAGCGGAAGCGCCATTTTGGTGTTGCGAAGCTATCGCGGTAGCAAAGATAGAGACCATTACCATCGGCCCTGCCTTCGAAGCGTTCCCCCGCCTTTACCCAAGCTTTTATCTGTATATCCGTAAGTTTGCCCACGCTCAATAACTACCTTGTACCAAAAGTGTATGTACCATTTTCATGGTTGGTACAGTCTATGGTACATCAAAATGGTGAGATTTGAGTAGGTGAAGTGGGACTGAGTGAGATTAAAAAAGCCCGTAAGTTACGGGCTTTTATGAATATTTTATATAGCATGATACATGCTGATAAATTACTCGATGTTCTGGATCTGCTCGCGCATCTGTTCGATCAGCACCTTCAGCTCGATGGCGGAGGCGGTGACGTCGGCATTGATTGACTTGGAGGCCAGGGTGTTCGATTCGCGGTTGAATTCCTGCATCATAAAGTCGAGGCGGCGGCCGACGGCTTCTTTCTTCTTCAGGATGTTGTGCGTCTCTTTCACGTGCGCTTCCAGGCGATCCAGCTCTTCGGCGACGTCGATGCGCTGCGCCATCAGCACCAGCTCTTGCTCCAGGCGAGTGTTTTCCAGCTGCACCTGCGCCTCTTCCAGCTTGCTGACCAGGCGCTCGCGCTGCCATTGCAGGATGTTCGGCATCTGGGCGCGCACTTTGACCACTTCGGCGCTGACGCCGTCGAGGCGCTGTTCGATCAGCGTTTTCAGCGCGGCGCCTTCGCTTTCGCGTGCGACGATAAAGTCATCCAGCGCGCCGTCCAGCGCTTGCATCAGCTCGGCGCTGATGGCGTCCAGATCCTGCTCCTGCGCGGACATCACGCCCGGCCAGCGCAGCACGTCGATCGGGTTGATTTCCCCTTCGTCGCTCTGCATTTTCACCCAGTTGGCGGCTTCGACCAGCTGTTTGGCCAGTTTTTCGTTCAGGATCAGCGAGCTTTGCGCGCTTGGATCCAGTTCAAAACGCAGGTTGCATTCGACTTTGCCGCGGGTCAGGCGGCCACGGATACGTTCACGGATCACCGGCTCCAGGCTGCGGAATTGTTCCGGCAGGCGGATGTAGGTTTCTAAGTAGCGCTGGTTAACGGAACGCAGCTCCCAGGCTGCGCTGCCCCATTCACCCTTGATTTCACGCCGGGCGTAGGCGGTCATGCTGCGGATCATTGATGCGTACCCGTAATAGGAAAAGATGGGGCGATTATAGCGTCGCGGCTGCGGGCAGGATAGGCATTACGTCACGAAGCCCGTATAATGCGCAGCCAATAGTTGATTTGAAGCCGGAGAGAGCCCATGCGTCCTGCAGGCAGAGCACCACAGCAAGTTCGCCCCCTGACACTGACCCGTCACTATACCAAACACGCTGAAGGTTCAGTGCTGGTTGAGTTTGGCGATACCAAAGTCTTGTGCACCGCCACGGTAGAAGAGGGCGTTCCGCGCTTCCTGAAAGGCCAGGGGCAAGGTTGGATCACCGCCGAGTACGGCATGCTGCCGCGCTCCACCCACAGCCGCAACGCCCGTGAAGCCGCCAAAGGCAAACAGGGTGGCCGCACGCTGGAGATCCAGCGCCTTATCGCCCGTTCGCTGCGCGCCGCGGTGGATCTGAAAAAGCTCGGTGAATTCACCATCACTCTCGACTGCGACGTACTGCAGGCCGACGGCGGTACCCGCACCGCTTCCATCTCCGGCGCCTGCGTGGCGCTGGCCGATGCGCTGAACACCCTGGTGGCCAACGGTAAGCTGAAAGCCAATCCGATGAAGGGCATGGTGGCGGCGGTTTCCGTCGGCATCGTCAACGGCGAAGCGCTGTGCGATCTGGAGTATGTGGAAGATTCCGCGGCGGAAACCGACATGAACGTGGTGATGATGGAAGACGGCCGCATGATTGAAGTGCAGGGCACCGCCGAAGGCGAGCCGTTCAGCCACGATGAGCTGTTGGCGCTATTGGCGCTGGCCCGAGGAGGCATCGAAACCATCTTCCAGGCGCAGAAAGCGGCGCTGGCGGACTAATTTTTCAAGGCGACTGAGAAGTCGCCTTTTTTATGCCCGCCGATCGGGCGGCAGTAATGACAAGACCCAAGCAGATTCAGACGAGGAGAAGCAGTAATGAAAGCCTATCAGCGCCAGTTTATCGAGTTCGCGCTTAACAAGCAGGTATTGAAATTCGGCGAGTTCACCCTGAAATCCGGCCGCACCAGCCCGTATTTCTTCAACGCCGGCCTGTTTAATACCGGGCGCGATCTTGCGCTGTTGGGGCGCTTCTATGCCGAAGCCCTGATGGATTCCGGCATCGATTTCGATCTGCTGTTTGGCCCGGCCTATAAAGGCATTCCTATCGCCACTACCACGGCGGTTGCGCTGGCGGAACACCATGAGCGCGACGTGCCTTACTGCTTTAACCGCAAGGAAGCCAAGACCCACGGCGAGGGCGGTTCGCTGGTGGGCAGCCCGCTGCAGGGCCGCGTGATGCTGGTGGACGATGTGATCACCGCCGGTACCGCGATCCGTGAGTCGATGGAAATCATCGGCGCCAGCGGCGCTTCGTTGGCGGGCGTGCTGATCTCCCTCGACCGTCAGGAACGCGGCCGCGCGGATATCTCAGCCATTCAGGAAGTGGAACGCGACTATCACTGCAAGGTGATTTCGATCGTGACGCTGAAGGACCTGATCGCTTATCTGGAAGAGAAACCGGAAATGGCGGACCACCTGGCGGCGGTGCGCGCTTACCGCGAGCAGTACGGGGTATAAATAAAAACGCCGGGCATGCCCGGCGTTTTCGTTATTGCAGCTGTGCCGCCAATAGCGGCCAGCGGGCGTCGAATTCCTGCGTTGGACGATAGCGGAATTCCGAACGCACATAGCGCGACAACATGCCTTCGCAGAAGGCCAGCAGTTGGCTGGCCAACAGCGTTTCATCGACGATGAAGCCTTTGCCTTCGCGCAATTTGCGCTCTTTCAGCACCTGACGCAGCTGCGCCTCGATACGTTCGAACAGCTGGTTGATGCGGCCCTGCAGGCGATCCTGTTCAAACATCAGCGCGTGGCCGGTCATGATGCGCGTCAGCCCCGGGTTACGTTCCGCAAAGCCCAGAATCAGCAGTAAAATCAGGCGCAGACGATTAAACGTCTCTTTCTCGTCCTGCAAGATCAGGTTGATGCGGGTGATCAGGCTGTCTTCGATAAACTCGATCAGACTGTCGAACATCCGTGTCTTGCTGGGGAAATGCCGGTACAGCGCAGCTTCAGAAACACCCACGTTTGCGGCGAGCTTGGCGGTGGTAATGCGCTGGCTGCCGTCGCTGGATTCCAGCATCTGGGCTAACGCCTGCAATATTTCCTCGCGCCGATTCCTTTTCGTATTTTCTTTTTCTGCCATGTCTGATTAGACCCTTGCTAAAACTTAACTGACGGAAACCCGGGCACCGGCCGCTGCAGAGCAGGCTCTGTGCGGCTTATGTGATAGCTTTTTTACGATGCTGGGGTCAGCGGCCTTCACGGCCTTTTTCCGCGCTGCCTGGTGTGCGCTGCAATTGTCGCGGTAAAACCTTGCCGCAGAGACATCCTTCTCCCCGGAAAGGCAAGGTTCAGGCGACGTTTCCCTGCCGGCCATCGTGCATTGGGTGGCGCTTAGTGGCGCCCCGAGTGGCCGAAGCCGCCTTCGCCGCGCTCGCTACTGTCGAACTCTTCCACCAGGTTGAATTCGGCCTGCACCACCGGCACGAAGACCATCTGCGCGATGCGTTCGCCCGGCTCGATGGTGAAGTGCTTCTGGCCGCGGTTCCAAACGGACACCATCAGCTGGCCCTGGTAATCGGAGTCGATCAGGCCGACCAGATTGCCCAGCACGACGCCGTGCTTATGGCCCAGGCCTGAGCGCGGCAGGATCACCGCCGCCAGGCCGGCGTCGGCGATATGGATCGCGAGACCGGTAGGCAGCAGCGTGGTTTCACCCGGCGCCAGCTCCACCGCGCTGTCCAGGCAGGCGCGCAGGTCGAGACCGGCTGAGCCCGGAGTTGCGTAGGCCGGTAGCGGGAAATCCTGACCGATGCGCGGGTCGAGGATCTTAACGTCGATTTTTTTCATCATAACGGCTGACTATCTCGTCTATTAAACGTTGGCCAAGGAGTGCCTTGTCGCTCAGCGCCAGGCGTTTCTCTCCATCCTGCCAAAAAAGGTGCAGGGCATTGGTGTCGCTGTTGAACCCGTGCTCTGCAAGCGATACATCGTTAGCGCAAATCAAATCCAGCTTCTTACGCGCCAGTTTTTGCCGCGCGTATTCTTCCACATTCTGGGTTTCGGCGGCAAACCCCACGACAAACGGTCGATTTTTGGTCATCGCCGCCACGCCGGCGACGATATCGGGGTTTTTTACCATCTTGAGGACGATTTCATCACCCTGTTTTTTTATTTTTTCATCGGCGATCCGCTCGGGACGGTAGTCGGCTACGGCGGCGCAGGAGATGAAAATCTGCTGCTGAGCGGCGCGCTGTTGCACCGCCTGTTCCATCTCCAGCGCGCTGGTGACGTCCACGCGTGTGACCTTCGGCGGCGTCGGCAGGCTCACCGGCCCGGCGATCAGCGTCACCTGCGCGCCGCGGGCGGCGGCGGCGCGGGCGATGGCGAAGCCCATTTTGCCGGAGCTGTGATTGCTGATGAAGCGTACCGGATCCAGCGCTTCGCGCGTCGGGCCGGCGGTGATCATAACCTGCAAATGTTGCAGATCCTGCGGGGCGGAGAAATGACCGTTCGCCAGCTCGACGATGTCCAGCGGATCCAGCATGCGGCCCGGGCCGACGTCGCCGCAGGCCTGGCTGCCGCTGTCCGGCCCCCAGAGCAGCATGCCGCGCGCCTGCAGCGTTTGCAGGTTGGCCTGCGTGGCGGCGGCGCGATACATCTGCTGGTTCATGGCGGGGGCGGCGGCGATAGGGGCGTCGGTCGCCAGGCAGACGGTAGTCAGCAGATCGTTGGCCATGCCGGCGGCGACGCGCGCCAGCAGATCGGCGGTCGCCGGCGCCAGAATCACCAGATCCGCCCATTTACCGAGTTCGATGTGGCCCATGGCGGCTTCGGCGGCGGGATCCAACAGATCGTCGGACACCGGGTGGCCTGAAACGGCCTGTAGCGTCAGCGGTGTAATGAACGCCTTGGCGGCGTGGGTCATCACCACGCGCACTTCCGCGCCCCTGTCGCGCAGGCGGCGCACCAGCTCTGGGCATTTGTAGGCGGCGATGCCGCCGCTGATGCCAAGCACAATATGTTTGCCGGAAAGTCCCGTCATCATCATTGTCCGATTGAAAGCCGAAAGATGCGCCATTTTAGCATATCCGCCGTTCAGGTGAGCGATTCCGCAATGGCTGCAGGGCGTTACATTGTGCTTTGCGAAACACTTCGCAATGTTATCAAACACCTGTCGAACGCGCCGGGGGGCGCATGGCATGCTGTAGCCCTTTCAGGGAGGAATACGATGAGCAACCCGACTGTGGCGTGCTGGCCGGGCGCGCTGGCGCCGCGTGAAAAGCTGTTGATGCAGGGGGCCGCGGCGCTGTCCGACGCAGAGCTGTTGGCCATTTTCTTGCGCACCGGGTTGCCCGGCGTGCATGTAATGCAGCTGGCGGAGCAGCTACTGCGCCGATTCGGCTCGCTTTACCATCTGATGTCGGCCGATCATCAGGCGTTTTGCAGTCAAAAAGGCCTGGGCGACGCCAGCTATACGCAGCTGCAGGCGATTGCCGAGCTGGCGCTTCGCTTCTTTTCCAGCCATCTCTCGCAGGAAAACGCCATGCTTAACCCGCGCGTCACCCAGCATTATCTGCAAAGCCTGCTGGCGCATCGTGAGCGAGAGGTCTTTTTGGTATTGTTTTTAGACAATCAGCATCGGGTTATTCGCCATCAGGAGATGTTTGCTGGTACCATCAGCAGCGTCGTCGTCTACCCGAGAGAAATTGTGCGTGAAGCGTTGAAGGCTAATGCCGCCGCGCTGATTCTCGCGCATAATCACCCCTCGGGTAAGGCTGAACCCAGTCATGCCGACCGTTTGATAACTGAACAGGTGGTGAAAGCCTGCCAGTTATTGGAGATCCGAGTGCTCGATCATTTGGTGATCGGTCGGGGTGAATGCGTCTCTTTTGCCGAGCGCGGATGGCTTTAAGCGATTTTTTCGCGATCCTTGTGGGATCTTTAGCTGTTCGGGACTTGAGCACTTACGCTTCAGAGCGTATACTACGCCACCTTTGAGAATCTTGGGTTTGGCGCAAGAGCCTATCTCAGCAGGTTTCTGACCTGATGTGTGGTTTCTACCTGATGACGAGAGTCTCCTCAGTATGAAGTTTGCTGAGATGGGCTCTAAAAGCCTGACGAGGCGGCCATACCCTATACGAAGCTCGAGCTGATTTGATTTTTGGAGAATAGACATGTCCCGAGTCTGCCAAGTTACTGGCAAGCGCCCGGTGAGCGGTAACAACCGTTCCCACGCAATGAACGCGACCAAACGCCGTTTTCTGCCTAACCTGCACTCACACCGTTTTTGGGTTGAGGCTGAGAAGCGCTTTGTAACTCTGCGTGTATCTGCTAAAGGTATGCGTGTTATCGATAAGAAGGGTATTGAGACGGTTCTGGCCGATCTGCGTGCCCGTGGTGAGAAGTATTAAGGAACTGAATCATGGCTAAAGGTGTTCGCGAGAAGATCAAGCTGGTTTCTTCTGCTGGTACTGGTCACTTCTATACCACCACGAAGAACAAGCGTACTAAGCCGGAAAAATTGGAACTGAAGAAATTCGATCCAGTTGTCCGTCAGCACGTAGTATACAAAGAAGCTAAAATTAAATAATTTTAGTGGATTAATGAAAAACCCGGCCTTGGCCGGGTTTTTTGTTTTATAAAGGGTAGAAAACATCGGAGGGGAAGCCAGATGCCTGAATTACCGGAAGTTGAGACGAGCAGACGCGGTATAGAGCCTTATCTTGTCGGCCACAGCATTCAGTATGCGGTGGTGCGCAACGCGCGCCTGCGCTGGCCGGTTTCCGAGCAGATCCTGACGCTGAGCGATCAGCCGGTGCTCAGCGTGCAGCGTCGGGCCAAATACCTGCTGATTGAGCTGGAGCGCGGTTGGATTATCGTGCATCTGGGCATGTCGGGCAGCCTGCGCATGCTGCGTGAGGAAAACGAAGACGAAGCCGGCAAACACGACCACGTCGATCTGGTGATCAACAACGGTATGATCCTGCGCTATACCGATCCGCGCCGCTTCGGCGCCTGGCTGTGGTGCGAAGACCTGGCGACCAGCAGCGTGTTGGCGCATCTGGGGCCGGAACCGCTGAGTGAGGCGTTCAACGGTGACTACCTGTATGAAAAATCACGTAATAAGCGCACGCTGATCAAACCGTGGCTGATGGATAATAAGCTGGTGGTCGGGGTCGGTAACATTTACGCCAGTGAATCGCTGTTCAGCGCCGGGATCCTGCCCGATCGTCCGGCGGGATCCTTGACCAAAGCCGAAGCGGCGCTGTTGGCGAAGACCATCAAGGCGGTGTTGCAACGCTCCATCGAGCAGGGCGGCACCACATTGCGCGACTTTTTGCAGTCGGACGGCAAACCGGGGTACTTCGCGCAGGAGCTGCAGGTTTATGGACGGGCGGGAGAACCCTGCCGCGCATGCGGCACGCCGATTGAATCCGCCAAGCACGGGCAACGCAGCACCTTCTTTTGCCGACGCTGCCAGCGCTGAGTATCACGCGGCGGCGAGCTTCGCCATCAGCGCCTGAGTGACCACATCGGGCAGGAAAGGCGCGATATCGCCGCCGTGGCGGGCGACCTCCTTCACCAGTGAGGAGGAGATGAACGACCACTCTTCGGAAGGCATCAGGAACACGCTTTCCAGCGTCGGCATCAAATGGCGGTTCATGTTCGCCAGCTGCAGTTCATACTCAAAGTCAGACACCGCCCGCAGGCCGCGCACCAGGATATTGGCATTCTGGTGAGCGGCGAAATGCGCCATCAGCTCGCTGAAGCCCAGTACCTCCACATTGTCCAGATGCGAGGTGACCTGCGTCGCCAGCGCCACGCGCTCATCCAGGCTGAATAGCGGCTTTTTGCTCGGGCTGGCGGCGATGGCCAGAATCACGTGATCGAACATCAGCGACGCGCGCGTCACTAAATCCAGGTGGCCGTTGGTCATGGGATCGAAGGTCCCGGGATAGATGGCTTTGCTGGTCATGATTCACTTCTCTGAGTAGTTGCGGCCCAATGCCCATAATGCGGCATATTTATTGAAGGTATATTGCGCGTTGACCACCGCTAACAGCAACCCCTGTTTACCGTCGAGGAAGCCGGCCCGCAGCAGCCAGGTTTTGACGAAGGCGCCGAGCGTGTGGGTCAGGATGGACAGATAGCCGCAACGCTTGCCGGCCCGGTGGCGCTGTGTGGCCCATTCTTCGGCATAGCGCAGCTGTTTGCGCTGAAAGGCGAAGAAGTCGCGGCAGGTCAGGTGCAGCATATCGCCGCTGAGGGGGATCACTTTGGCGTCGCCGATGTTCAGCGACTCGTGCACCAGATCGTCGTTATAGCGATAGCGTGAATTGGCGTACAGGCGGTTGACGCGGTCGGGATACCAGCCGCTGTGGCGCATGAAGCGGCCAAGGAACAGGTTGCGCCGCGCGCAGCTGTAAACGGCGCCGTCGTCCGGCGCGTTCAACACCCGCTCGATGGATTGCCGCAGTTCGGGGGTGACGCGTTCGTCGGCGTCGATCATCAATACGTAGTCATGGCTGGCGTAGCTTTGCGCCAGCTGGCGCTGCTTGCCGAATCCTTGCCAGTCGGTGTGCGTGAAGACTTTGGCGCCCAGACTTTCGGCGACGGCGACGCTGTCGTCCTCGCTGCCGGAGTCCAGCACGATGATTTCATCGGCCCAGGCGACAGAGCGCAGGCAGTCCGGCAACAGCCCGGCTTCGTTTTTGGCGATCATCACCACCGACAGGCTTTTGCGGCTGCTCATTCAGTGACTCCGGGGCGGCAGGTGCGGTTCCAGCAGCTGCAGCAGGCGCTGCAACGCTCCCTGATTCTGATACAACACTTCCACCGCATGGCGGCCGTAGTAACGGCGGTAGTCTTCGTCGGTCAACAGGGTTTCCACTTCCTTTACCAGCGAATCCACGTCGGTCACGGTGATCAGGCCTTCGGCCTGCGAAAGCTTGGCGCAGATGTCTTTAAAGTTGAAGGTGTGCGGGCCCATCAGCACCGGGATGGCGTGGGCGGCGGCTTCCAGCGGGTTATGCCCGCCACGTTCCACCAGGCTGCCGCCGACAAAGGCCAGATCGGCGATGCCGTACAACAGCATGAGTTCGCCCATGGTATCGCCGATCACCACCTGGGTGCTGCCGGACGGGATTTCGCCGCTGCTGCGCAGGGTGTAGCTGAAGCCGGCCTTCTGTACCAGTTCCTTGGCGGTCGGGAAGCGTTCCGGGTGACGCGGCACCAGGATCAGCAGCAGGTCGGGGTGTTTTTCCAGCAGCTTGCGGTGCGCTTCGAGCAGGATGGTTTCTTCGCCTTCATGGGTGCTGGTGGCGATCCACACCGGGCGGCGCGGCGCCCATTGGCGGCGCAGCGTAACGGCGCGGGCGGCCAGTTCCGGGGTGACGGAGATATCGAATTTCAGGCTGCCGGTAACGGCCAGCTGCGAGCGTTTCAGGCCCAGTTCGATAAAACGATCGCCGTCTTCCTGGTTCTGTGCGGCGATCAGCGTAATGCGGCGCAGCATATCGCGCATGAATCCGCCAATTTTCTTATAGCCGGCGGCGGATCGCGCCGACAGGCGCGCATTGGCGATCACCAGGGGGATTTGCCGCTGATGCAGTGCGTTGATCAGGTTAGGCCATAGCTCGGTTTCCATGATGATCACCAGCTTGGGATTCACCTGGTCGAGGAAGCGGTTCATGGAACCGGGCAGATCGTAGGGCAGATAGACATGATGCACGTCTTTGCCGAAAGCGGACTGGACGCGTTCTGAACCTGTCGGGGTCATTGTGGTCACAGTTATCGGCAAAGCGGGGTAACGATGGCGCAGCGCCCGCACCAGCGGGATGGCCGCCAGCGTTTCGCCGACGGAGACGGAATGCAGCATAATGCCGCCCGGCACGACTTTCCCGGCGCAGAAGCCATAGCGTTCCGCCCAGCGTTTACGGTAGGCTGGAGCTTTGCGGCTGCGCAGCAGTAAGCGGAGCCAGATCAGGGGTTGGATGAGGTAGAGTAGTACCTGATATAAACGCAGCAACATTCTATCAATTTCATTTATATGGGTTATTCGGAATAGTACCATAACTGGAAGGGAAAGGCGCTAATTTGGTAACCTTGGGTGTCAGTTTCAGACAACCGGCGAGCGATTTCGCCGATAGGCTCGGAATGAAGAATATTTTAATTATTCGCCGCGACAACATCGGCGATCTTGTTTGCACCACGCCTCTGATTGAAGGGGTGAAAATTGCCTATCCAGACGCAAAAGTTTATCTGCTGATCAATAAAGTCAGCCAGGACGTTGTTAAAAACAACCCTCATCTCGAGAAAGTCTTTGTCTATAAAAAGGCCAAGCACAAGGCGAAAAATGAAACGACGTTGGGCGTTTATTTCGAACGTCTGATGATCTTCCTGAAGCTGCGAAAAATAAAGTTCGATGCGGTCATTCTGGCCAACCCGGTGCCTTGCAAATACAGCTTGCGTTTAGCGAAAATGGCCGGCGCCACCCATATCATCGGCGCCGATTTGGGCACGAAAGATATTCAGCGCCCGTTCCGCAAGGACGATTTCCGCGGTCTACATCAGGTCGAACACACCTACAGCTATTTATCGGCGATAACCGATCAAGCCATTCCGATCCCGCCGGTGCGGGTATTCCTGACGCCGGAAGAGCGGCAGCTGGCGGCGCAGCGGCTGCAGGAACGCCTGCCATCGGTCGAACGGGTTTGCGCCGTGCATATCAGCAGCCGTAGCCCGAAAAGGCGCTGGCCGGTTGAACGCTATGCCGAAATCATCAACCGCCTGACCGCCGATCCCCGCACCGGCGTGCTGATCTTCTGGTCGCCGCAGGGCACGCTGGCGCCGGACGACATCGGCGATCAGCAGCGCGCAGAACAGCTGTTGGCGCTGTGCCAAAACGAACGCGTCGCGCTTTATCCGACGGCCTCGGTGCGCGAGCTGTTGGGCGGGTTCGATTTATGCGATCGGGTGCTGTGCAGCGACGGCGGGCAGATGCATCTTGCCGCCGCGCTGAATAAGGATATGGTGGTGTTCTTTGGCGATACCGATAAAACGTCCTGGCATCCATGGACCGGCCGTCATCATATTTTGCAGAGTGAGTCGGGGCACTGTGAAGATGTTTCTGTCGATGAGGTTTGGCAGAAAATGCAGGCGCTAAGCTAGCGAAGAAAATAAGGCAGGCATCACCTGCCTTATTTATTAATTTATTATTTTTCTTTCAGCTCAATATATTGACGGCAAATAGGCTCCAGCCCATAGCTCAGCAATGGCTGTTGATTTATCTGCGGTGGGTTGGCGTAAATTTCCGCCATTTTTTCTGCCAGCGACGCTTCGTTTAATTCCGCCAACGCGTTAGCCATGCCGGCTTTTTCCAGAATTTCCGCAGGGCCGCCCGGACAGCGGGTGCTGACCACCGGCGTGCCGCACAACAGCGATTCTACCAGCACATTGCCAAACCCTTCGCTATCGGAGCTGAGCACCAACAGCGAGGCATGGCGGATAAACGGATAGGGATTGGCCTGGAAGCCGAGGAACAGCACGCGCTCTGCGATCCCCAAGTCTGCCGCCAGACGCTTGACCTCGGCGACGCGGGCGTCATCCCCGGTGCCGATCAAAGCCAGCGGCGCCTGAATGCCGGATTGCGCATAGGCTTTCAGCAGGCGGTCATGCCGCTTGGTGGCGTGAAAGCGGCCGACGTGCACCAGATAGTCCTGACCGGCCAGTTCGCAAGGTGCCGCCGCCTGTTGCCGGATGGCGTCGATGTCGAACGGGTTATTGATGACCGCCAGCCGACGTGGGCGGATCGGCAAATTCTGCTGCAGATCGCCGCCGACCGCCTGTGAAACGGCGACGATATTTCTCCCCTGGTAAACGTTGGCGATTTTACGTTGCTTGAGCCAGCGATCCAGGCCTTTGCGGTGGCCGAGGTAGGAAGTGGAGAGAATGCCGTGAATGCAGAACCACAGGCGATCCGAAGCCAGCCGCTTGCTGCGGCTGACGATGCGATCGGTTTTGTGCAGGTTGGAGAACACCAGATCGAACGCGCCGTGTTGGCGCTCGTGTTCGGCTACCGCCCGATCCAGCGCGGCGGCGCGGCGCGACAGCTCGGTCAGCTTGCGCCAGGGGGCACGGCTGCGATCGGCCACCACCTGATAATCAATGCCTGACGGGATAGGGTAATTGCAGACGTCACGCAGCGAGATCAGACTGACGTCATGCCCCTGTTGCTGCATGCCTTGGCACAGGGTCAGCACCACTTTTTCCGCGCCGCCTCCCGGCAGGCCATCGATGATCATCAGAATACGCATAGCTAATCCAGTAACCGGTTATAGAGGGAAATGAGCTGTTCGGAGAGATGCGCCGGCGTAGCCGTCATAATGCGCAATCTTGCCGCTTCGCCCATGGAGGATCCCAGCGCCTGGCGCGGCAGCGCCCGAATGGCTTCTGTGATGGCCGGCACGTCGAGCGCGTCGGTCACGAAGCCGTTCTGGCCCGGGGTGATAAACTCGGCGCCGCCGCAGGTGGTGCTGGTGATAACCGGCAGGCCGCAGGACATCGCTTCCAGAATCACATTCGGGAACGGATCGTACAGCGTCGGCAGCAGCAGCGCATCCGCGGCTTGATAGAACGGCAGAGTCTGCTTCTGCACGCCCATAAAGTGAATGCGATCGCCGCAGCCCAGCGACTGCGCCAGCGCCCGGTAACGCTTTTCGGCTTTGTCTTTACCGACCACCAAGAGGTGGCTGTTGGTCGCCGCCACGGCGCGGATGGCGGCGGCCAGCCCTTTGCGCTCGAAACCGGAGCCGACGAAGATCAGGCAGTGCGCCTGTTGCGGGATCTGATATTGCTCACGCAGGCGTCGGCGCTGGGCCTCGTCGGCGGGCAGGAACTTTTGATTGTCGATGGCGTTATAGATCACCGTGATTTTGTCGGCGGGCACGCCAAAGTCGGCGATGATTTCCCGTTTGATCATTTCGGCGTTGCAGATGACGGCTTTCAGCTCCGGTGCGGCGTACATGGCGCGCTCGGCGCACATCACATAGCGGTGATAACGGTTGGAAAACAGCCACTTGCGGCGCCACTCGGGCAGCAGCCGCGCGCGTTGCAGCAGCCAGCGGCGGTGTACGCCGTCGCCGGCGCGGTAGATATCGCAGCCGGGAATGCGCTCATGGCTTTGCACCAGATCGAAGCGCTCTTTCTGCCACAGCGCCCTGGCCGCCACGGCGAAGCCCCGTTCGCGACTGATGCGGCCTAGTTTCAACGGGTTACACAGGTGGATATGCCAGTTGGGATTGGCGTCACCCTGCCATTCGCGGGTGATGACGTTCAGATCGAGATCCTGTTGTTCCAGCGCTTCCAGGGCGCGGGAAACGAAACGTTCGGCTCCGCCGTCCGGGCGGTATTTTTGGCGAACGATCGCCAAACGAAATGCTTTCATGCCAGCGTGCTCCGCGCGGCTGCAATCACCGCGTCTGTAGGAATAAGGTCGAGATACCGTTCGTCGGTGCCGGTATCAATGGCGTCCGGATCGGGTAGTTCGCCGAAGTCGCCGGCCCAGATCACGGCGCCGGTAGCCTGCCATGGCCGCCAGAAAGTCAGCTTGGAAGGGCCGAACAGCGCCACGCACGGCGTTTGCAGCGCGGCGGCCATGTGCATCGGCACCGAATCCACGCCGATAAACAGCTTGGCGTGGTCGATCAGGGCGGCCAGCTGGCGCAGCGTCAGCTGGCCGGCCAACGAGATCACGCCCTGCGGCGGGCAGAGCGCCAAAATGCGCTCGACCATGGCTTTTTCTCTGGCGTCGGGGCCGGAGGTGATCACCAGCTGGTGGCCGTCGGCCTGCAAGGCGGTGAGGGTGGCGGCCATTTTCTCTTCGCTCCAGCATTTGAAGAACCAGCGCGAGGTGGGCTGCACCACAATATAACTGCCGGCGACGCCCTGTTTCTGCAACCGTTGCTCACAAGCCTGCCAATCTTGTGGCTCATAACTCATGGTCACATGTTCGCTGAGCGCGGGCAGGTTCAGCGGCGCCAGCAGCGAGAGATTTTGTTCGACGGTATGCAGGTGGGCGTGATTGTCGACCGGCACCAGCTGCGTGTGGCAGTGGCGCCACAGGAAGCCGCGGCGTTTAGGGAAATCGAAGCCCAGACGGATGCGCGCGCCGGTCAGGCGCGTGATAATGGCGCTGCGCCACTGATCGGCCAGGTTGACTACCAGATCGTAGCGCTGCGCCTTCAGACGACGCAGCAGCGCCAGCTCGTGCCCCAGATGCGCGCGGGCGCCCTGTTTTTTCCATTGGCGGTCGATGGCGAACAGCGTCGACAATTCCGGATTACTGGCCAGCATCTCCTGCGTTTCCTGATACAGCAGCACATCGATCTGCGCCTGCGGGTAGTGTTGCCGCAGGCTGCTGATGACCGGCGTGACCAGCAGCATATCGCCGTGATGGCGCAGTTTTATGATCAAAATACGCTGTACGGATGGGGCGGAAGTTGGGGCTGGCGCGTCGTTCATCATGAGTCGCTTTCTGGGAAACCAATCTTTGATTCTAAATGACCCGATCGCATGTGGCTACTGTTGCACGGTTTTCTTGCCGGGCCGCAAAAAAATCGCCGAGCCGGGGACGAATGCGCTTCAACGTTGTCCAAACCAGGCAGCAAAGTCGTTTGCCCTGGCGAAACGGGCTGCGTAACATAGCGTATTCTGTTGATATCAGGTTCGATATTCATGACTAAACCGGCGTTTCTCATCACCATTGATACCGAAGGCGATAATCTGTGGCAAAACCACGATCGCATCGCGACCGAAAACACGCGTTTCTTGCCGCGCTTTCAGGCGCTGTGCGAGAAATATGCCTTCAAGCCGGTTTATCTCACCAACTATGAAATGGCGATGGATCCGGCTTACGTCGAGTTCGCGCGTGACGTGATCGCCCGCGGTGCCGGTGAAGTCGGCATGCATCTGCACGCCTGGAACAGCCCGCCGCTGACGCCGCTCACCGATGACGACTGGCGCCACAAGCCTTATTTGATCGAGTATCCCGCCGATCAGATACGCGCCAAAGTCGACCACATGACCAAACTGCTGGAGGACGCCTTCCAGACCAAAATGCTCAGCCATCGCGCCGGCCGTTGGGCGTTCAACGAATACTATGCCTCACTGCTGCTGGAATACGGCTATCAGGTGGATTGTTCGGTCACGCCGCGGGTCAACTGGCAGTTTTCGCCGGGCAACCCGCAGGGCAACGGCGGTACCGATTACAGCCGGTTCCCGTCGCAGGCCTATTTCATCGATCCGCAGAACATCGCCAAGCCGGGCGCTTCGTCGCTGCTGGAAGTGCCGATGAGCATCCAGTACAAGCATTCGGCGCTGATGAATGCGTTCAAGCAGGGCTATGATCGGCTGCGCGGCAAGCGGCGTTCGCCGTCCGTCAACTGGCTGCGGCCGAGTGGCGGCAACGTGGCCAAGATGATAAGCGTGGCCGAGACGTCGTTGGCGCAGGGGCATGACTACGTCGAGTTTATGCTGCACTCCTCCGAGTTTATGCCGGGCGGCAGCCCGACGTTCAAAACCGAGCAGGATATCGAAGTGCTGTACCGCGATCTGGAGCAGCTGTTTGACTGGCTGCAGCAGCGCACGGTGGGCATGACGCTGGCCGAGTATTATCAACTTAAAGCGAACTAAGCACGCACATGTCGAAGAAATGGAAAATCAAGGTTGCCGACTGGTTTTTGCGGCGCTATACGGCGAAGTACGGCCGTTTTCAGGACAAGGCGACGTTCGACGGCGCCCAGCAGTTTGACAATATCGTCATCTATTCCACCACGGCGTTGGGCGACTTCATGTTCAACACGCCGGCACTGAGGGCGATGAGGGAACGCTATCCCAACGCGCACATCACGCTGGTGGTGCACAAGAAAAACCGCGAACTGGTGGAAAACGGCCGCTATTACGATCGCGTGGTGTATTGGGACAGCAAGATCAAGACGATACGCCCATTGCTGAAATCGCTGCGCGAACATCAGCCGGATTTGGCGCTGATCCTGCACTCTCACCTGCCTTATGACATCATCAGCGCCGTCATGGCGGGGGCAAAGTACATCATCAGGGATAACTACAGCTCGGGCATTTGCGGGCTGGAACCTTGGTTAACCAACTATATCTTCCATTATTACGGCCATTTCGTGCGCCGCAAGCTGGAGCTGATTTCCATTTTGGGTTGCCGCAGCGACGATCCGACGATGGAAATTCCCGTGGACTATCAGCGCGGCGTCAAAAGCAGCGACCATCCCACCATCGGTTTTCAACTTGGGGCATCGACGGAGTCGCGTTGCTGGCCGGTGTCGCACTATGCGCGCCTGGCCGATGAGCTGGTGGCGAAGCACCCCAATGTGCGCATCGTGCTGATTGGCGCACCGCTTGACGACGGCAAAGCCCAACAGTTTATGAGCCTGATCGGCCCGCAAACGCTGGCCTGCGTGGATAATCAAATCGGTAAAACGGGGCTGCAAGGCTTGCTGACGTTGCTCGACAGTTTCCATGTTCTGGTCACCGGCGACACCGGGCCGCTGCATCTGGCGGTGGCGCTGAAGGTGAAAACCATCAGCCTGTTCGTGACCGCCGATTCACGCTCCACCGGGCCGATTCAGGATCCTGAACTGCACCGCATCATTCAGGTGTCGCGTACCGGCTATACGATGCCGCTGGAGGCGGAAAGCCCGATGGGGGTCATTCAGCCGCAGCGGATTTATGACGAACTGGTCGCGCACGTGCCTTTAGCGCGCTAGGGGTGCGGCGACGCATCGGCCGCCAGGCCGATGCGGTTAGCGTGGTTTGCGCCCGCGCAGCTTCGAAAGAAAGGTATCCACTCGCGCATAGCGCATCTGGCGGACTTTTTTGCCCGGCACGTCGCTGTTGCGGCAGACAGCGGCGGTGCGGCGCAGAATTTGCAGCGTTGCCGGCGCGTAATGATAATAACCGTACACCGCCTTCGACATGCTTTTCACCTCGGAAAAGCAGTTGGCCAGCATCAGGGCGGCCAACCGGCGCAGCGGCTCATCCCCAGGATGCTGCGCCACAAAGCGCAGCATCTTCTCCATGGCGAACAGCAAATCTTCAATATCTTTGGGTTTGATATTGCGGGTGATGCCCTGGCTGTTATCCCGGTAGAAATAGAGTTCGCAGTCAAGATGGGCGATGCGGCGAGTTTTGAAATACTGAAAAGGCGTGAAAATCACGTCTTCATAACGCCTGCCGTCTTCGAACGTTTCCCCTGCCAGCAGCGTGCGCTTATATACCCGGCTCCAGAGGTGCCACATCGAGCGTGCGAACAGCGGTTGCAGGCTGCCCAGCCCCAACGAGGAAAAGTCGTAGGCTGCGGGCTGCGTCGCGCGGTTCTCGGGTTTCGGCGGTTGTTCGGTGAACTTCTGATAATTAAAATCGATCAGGTCATATTCATCGGCGATCAGCAGGGGCCGCAGGATCGCCAGATAGTCGTCGCTCAGCAGATCGTCGCCGTCGAGAAAGGTGACGTAGCGCCCGGTGGCTCGCTGCAGGCCGACATTGCGGGCGTGCGCAATGCCGCCGTTGGCCTGTGAAATAAAAGCCACGTGCGGATGCTGCCGCTGCGCCAGATACCGGCTGACCAGCGCCCCTGACGCATCGGTAGAGCCATCGTCGATGATGACCACCTCAATCTCATCAGAAATCTGCGTAAATAACGAATCCAGCGCAGCGATGACGAACGCTTCGTTATTGTAAAACGGCACGATAACGCTGAGCAGCGGTGGCTGATGAGTTTTCACGCGGTCTGCTCCTGGGCGGAAGGCGGTTTCGCCACGGAGAGCACGGCGGCGATCAGCGCCAGACAGAACATGACGGTGCCTTCCGTGCTGAAGAAGATGACATCGCTAAGACCGTAAACGAACAGGCTGGCGCTCACGCTCAGCAACAGCGCGTTGCGCTGCGGCCGGAATGAAGAGAAGAACAGGCCGATATACAGCGCCAGCAACAGCAACGTCCCCCAGACCCCCTTGAGCGAATAGGTTTCCAGCAGCTCGTTATGCAGATGCACGTTGATGTAAGGCATGACGCCAGACAGGCGAGGTTGCTGCGCGACGATGGCGCGGATCTCTTCACCGCGCTGCTCGGCGGATTGACCCCAAGGAGCTTGTGAGCCGGTGCGCCATGCCAGCGTTTGCATCGACAGTCGGGAAATGATCGAGTTTTCAGTCTGTGGCTGATCCATCAGACGCATGTCGGTCTCAAAGGCCTGAATGCGTTCTTCTATCTGCGGTTTGAACACCAGGCCGCAGGCTACGAGCAGCAGCGGTACCGAGGCCATCAACGCGAGCTTGTGTTTCCTGGAAACCAGATGCTTGGTCGCCAGCAGCGACAGACAAATCGCCACCGGGTAAACCAGCATCGCCGCGCGGGTGCCGGTCAGCACCAGCGCAGAGAAGGAAAGCAGGAACGCCGCAATGTACAGCACCAGGCGGTAGCGGGTGCGCAGCATCAGGATGGCTTGCATCATCACCAGATCGATGGCGGTCATCAGATAGGCAGCGACCGTGGCGCGATCGAAGTTAAGCTCCACGCGAGGAATATCCAGCCGCAATCCCTGATAGAGAGAATAGCCGTTGATCGCCAGGCCGGTAACGAGGGCCACGACGATCAGCAGGCGCTGCACGCACAGCCGCTCATTGAGCGCAATCAGCAAGATGAAAGCGGTTGCGAGCTGCAGTTTGCCGGTCGACATATAAGAGCGATAAATGTTGATGTACTCACCCGGCTGTTTGAAGTGATGCATCCACAGGATGGTGCCCATGCCGACGCAGAACATCAGCGCGGGCAACAGCAGATTTTTAACGTTGCTGAAGTAGTAGCGCGGATACAGGCAAACGGCGATAAAGGCGATGTAGCTGGAAACGTAAAACAGATTGCGTCCGGTCGCGGAACCGAAAGGAATGGTGCAAAAAGCGATGGCGCATCCCAGATAAATCAAATAACTGAAGGCAGGGTGCGGCGTTTTTTGTTTTAGCATCGGGCGTGTTTTCCGGCTCACGTGTTGATTAAACGATGAAGGATCGCAGCGTGTCGTCAAACTCAGCTTTGAACTGAGCATAGTTGAAATGTTCAGCAGGATAGCGCTGCGCGTTTCGGCTCAACGTCTGGTAGGTTTCGCCCGCCAGCAATGTCTCAACGGCATCCGCACAGTCGATATGCGACAACAGCTTGGGCGACACCAGGCTGTCGGTTAACGGATCGTAGACTTCATGCGGGAAGTCGACCTCGATATCGGTGAGCTGCCGGTGTTGTTCGATGGTGACCGACGGAACCAGGCCAATGCCGCAGACGCCGTCTTTCACCGCTTCCGGCTGGCCGTCAACCTGCGGGAAGATGACCGGCACGCCGAAATAGAGCGATTCCATGCAGGACAAGCCGAACGGCTCGGTGATCGGTGTGCTCATGTAAATGTGCGTGCGATTGAAGAAGCCGGCGACGTCATCCTGGTAACCGCTGAAGGTGACGCGATCGCCGAGCTGGAGCCGGGCCGCCAGCGTCTCGAACGCCGCGCGATCCGGCCCTTTGCCGGCCACTTCCAGCGTGACGTCATGCCCGCGTCGCAGCAGTTCCTGCATCATCAATAATGAAACGCTGATGCCTTTCAGGCTGACCAGACGCGAGGCGGTGCCGATTCTGATCGGCTGTGACAGCGTTTTCGGCGTGTTGTCGATCCCCGCCGGCGTCTTGATGCGGTTGATCACCACGTGGTTTGGGCAAGGCAGATTAAAGCGCAGCTCCATCACCCGCTTCGAGGCGTGTGAGGCGGAAATCACGCCGTCCAGCATGGCGAAGAAACGTAGCGTCTTTTGATTTTTCGGGTAGCGCCAGGAGCAGCCGTGATCGTAGTAAACCAGCTTGCCGCGCTTGGGTTTGGCTGCCAGCCCCGGCACCAGATCCCAGACGATCACCACGTCGGCGTTGGCCCGCTCGATTTTCCACTTCAACAGAAATTTTCGCAGGAACTGCGGGCAGCGCAGCGGCAGTGCATTGATCAGGCGGTTGGCGAAGGTGACGGGCTGATGCGCAGGCAACTGGCGGCGGATCTCTTCGCCAATGTCGCCGCTGATGCACAAGACCTGGTTGCTGCCGTCGGTGGTATCGTTGATGTACTGCAGGAACAGGCGCTCGACGCCGCCCATTTTACCCAGGTTGATAATATGCAGTTTTTTCATGCTATAACCTTTTGCAACGCCTGCCATGCCGTATCGGCGTCGATTGTCGCCATGCTTTTTTCCGGCGAAATCAGCGAGTGCTGATTTTGCCCATAGCCGCCGATCAGGCCGGGATCGGTTGGCCCGAACAGCGTGATGTTCGGTCTGTCGAGCGCGGCGGTCAGATGACTTAGCCCGGTGTCGACCGAGACCACGCCCCTGGCGCCCGCCAGCACGTCAGCCACCTGCTGCAGGCTGAGCTTCGGCAGCACCTCGACATGTGGGAAACCTTCCGCCAACCGCAGCGCGCGCTGATGTTCATGCTCCGCCCCCCAGGGCAGTTTGATCTTCAGCCCGCTGTCGGCCGTCAGCGCGATCAGCTCGCGCCAGTTCTGCTCCGGCCAATGCTTGTCGTCGCGGGTCGTAGCGTGCAAAAACACCAGATATTGACCGGCATCGACCGGCGGCTGGCTGAGAAAACGCGCGGCGATGGCATAGTCGCCGTAGCTGCCCGGTTTATCGTAGCCGAGGCTTTTGGCGAACAGCTCGCGCGTGCGTTCCACCGCGTGCTGCCGTTTGTCTATCTCATGGCGCACGTTGTAGAACCAGCTGGCGAACGGTTCGCGCGCGCTTTTGCAGTCCGGGCCATGTTTGTTGCCCTTGGCGACGCGCGTGATCAGCGCGGCGCTTTTCATCAGGCCCTGCGCGTCGATCACCACATCGTAACGGCGTTCTTGCAGCGCGCGCTTGAAGTCGCAGCGCTGCTGTCGGGTGTCGCTGCCGAACCAGTTTTTGCGCCAGCGGCGAATGGCCACCGGGATCACGCGATCCACCGCCGGGTGCCAGGTGGGGATTTGGCTGAAACCTTCTTCCACTACCCAGTCGAAGCGGATATCGGGAATGGCCTGCAGCGCATCGGTCAGGGCGGGCAGCGTATGCAGCACGTCTCCCATCGAGGACGTTTTTACGATTAACACCTGCATGACTATTCCTCGCTGGCGACAAGCAACGGCGTCAGCGCATCCAACACTTGCTGCGGCTGAATATCGATCAAACTTTGGTGATACCCCTGTTCGGCATCGCCCTTACGCACCTTGTGGTAGCCGCTGATCAAGCGAATCACCCGCGCCTTGTCGGAGAGCGGCGGCGTGAAGTCGGGGCTGCTTGGGCCGTACAAGGCTATCAGCGGTTTGTTCAACGCTGCGGCAACGTGCATTAAACCGGAGTCGTTGCTGACCACCGCCCGGCAGGCCGCGATCAGGATCACCGCCTGCTCCAGCTGGGTTTTTCCGGCCAGATTAAGGCAGAAATCGCGCGCGTCGTCCTGCAACGCGGCGCGGATCTGTTCGCCGGCCTCATGGTCTTTTGCCGAACCGAACAGCGCGATTTGATAGCCGCTCTCGATCAGCCGTTGAGCCAGCGCCGCGTAGTGATAGTGCGGCCAGCGCTTGGCGGGGCCGAACTCCGCGCCTGGGCAGAAGCCGACGATCGGGCGGCTGTCGGTCAGGTTGAAGGCTGAGGTGGTTTCGGCGATCTCTTCGTCGCTCACCCGCAGCTGCGGCCACAGCAGCGGCTGCGGCAGATCGTCGGCGCGCTGAACGCGGCCTTTGTCATAGGCCAGCGCCACATAGCGCTGCACCATCAGCGGGAAAGCCGCCTTGTCGAGCACGCGCACGTCGTTCAGCAGGCCGTAGCGCATTTCGCCCCGCCAGCCGGTGCGCTGCGGGATATCGGCGAAGAAAGGCACCAGCGCGGATTTGAACGAGTTGGGCAGAACGTAAGCGCGATCGTAACGGTTGGCGCGCAGAGCGCGCCCCAGGCGGCGGCGTTCGCCGAGCCCCAGCGCGCCGTGGCCCAGCGGCATCGCCAGCGCCTGATTGACTTCCGGCATGCGCGCCAGCAACGGGCGGCACCAGGCCGGCGCCATCACATCGATCTCCGCTGTCGGATATTCGGCCTTCAGGGTGCGATAGAGACTTTGCGACATCATCATGTCGCCAACCCAAGAAGGGCCGATAACCAGTATTTTCATACCCAGCGTTAATTCCTTCAGCTTATGCGGTGCGGTTCAACCAGGCCATGTACTCTTTCACGCCTTCGGCGACCGTTTTGAACGGTGCGTCGTAGCCGGCGGCGCGCAGCTTGGTCAGATCGGCCTGGGTGTACGCCTGATAGCGGCCCTTCAGCTTCTCCGGGAACTCGATGTATTCCACCGCGCCTTGCTGATGGAAGTCCACCACCGCGTCAGCCACCGCCTGGAAGGTTTCCGCCCGACCGGTGCCGCAGTTGAAGATGCCGGATTTGCCGGTTTCCCAGAACCACAGGTTGACCGCCGCCACGTCGCCGACGTAGATGAAGTCACGCTTGAAGTTTTCGCTGCCGGCGAACAGTTTCGGGTTTTCGCCGCGGTTGATCTGGGTGTTCAGGTGGAAGGCGACGCTGGCCATGCTGCCTTTGTGGCCTTCGCGCGGGCCGTAAACGTTGAAGTAGCGGAAGCCGCAGATCTGCGAGTCCGCTTCCGGCAGGATCTCACGCACGTACTGATCGAACAGGAATTTGGAATAACCGTACACGTTGAGCGGCGCTTCATACTGACGCTCTTCGATAAACTCTTCGCGGCCGCCGTAAGTGGCGGCGGAGGAGGCGTACAGGAACGGAATTTCGCGATCCAGGCAGTAGTGCAGCAGGTCTTTGGAGTACTGATAGTTGTTGTCCATCATGTACTTGCCGTCCCACTCGGTGGTCGCAGAGCAGGCGCCTTCGTGGAACACCGCTTCGATCTCGCCCAGATCGTCGCCGGCCACGATGCTGGCGATAAAGTCTTCTTTATCGATATAGTCGGCGATGTCCAGATCGACCAGGTTGACGAACTTGGTGCCGTCTTTCAGGTTGTCCACCACCAGGATATCGCGATATCCCTTGTCGTTCAGTGCCTTAATGATGTTGCTGCCGATCATGCCGGCGCCGCCAGTAACGATAATCATTGGGTTACCCCTGCTAAGCTGCCTGGTGGGGCACAATGCCCCACGCTCAATGGCGGTTATCATAGCATTTCATGCCGCGGCAAACAGCGGAAGGGCTCCGAATATCCCGCATTGCCATTGAAGTCCGCCGTTTGCCGTGATATCTGCTGCAATTTTAATATTCTCTCCCGCGCATTCTCGTCAGTTTGGTTACAAATCAGTAAAATATGCCGCAATTAGCCCAATCCTGGAGATAACCGAATGTCAGCGTCTTTTTATCAGCAGTTGGAACAACAGCTTGCCGCCACGCGCAGTGAAGGGCTGTTCAAGGAAGAACGCATCATTACCTCCGCGCAACAGGCGGACATCGCCGTCGCCGACGGCAGCCATGTGATCAACTTCTGCGCCAATAACTACCTGGGCCTGGCCAACCATCCGGCGCTGATCGCCGCCGCCAAATCGGGGATGGACAGCCACGGTTTCGGCATGGCGTCGGTGCGCTTCATCTGCGGCACCCAGGACAGCCACAAGCAGCTCGAACAGAAACTGGCGGCCTTTTTGGGCATGGAAGACGCGATCCTGTACTCCTCTTGCTTCGACGCCAACGGCGGGCTGTTCGAAACCCTGCTCGGCCCGGAAGACGCCATTATCTCCGATGCGTTGAACCATGCGTCGATCATCGACGGCGTGCGGCTGTGCAAGGCCAAGCGCTATCGCTACGCCAATAACGACATGGCCGAGCTGGCCGCGCAGCTGAAACAGGCCAAAGCCGACGGCGCGCGCCACATTCTGATCGCCACCGACGGCGTGTTCTCGATGGACGGCGTGATCGCCAACCTGAAAGGGGTTTGCGATCTGGCGGACGAGTATCAGGCGCTGGTGATGGTGGATGACTCCCACGCGGTGGGCTTTGTCGGCGCCAACGGGCGCGGCACCCATGAATACTGCGAAGTGATGGGCCGCGTCGATATCATTACCGGTACGTTAGGCAAGGCGCTGGGCGGCGCGTCCGGCGGCTACACCGCCGCCAAGAAAGAAGTGGTGGAGTGGCTGCGCCAGCGCTCGCGCCCGTACCTGTTCTCCAACTCGCTGGCGCCGGCGATCGTCGCCGCGTCGATCAAAGTGCTGGAACTGTTGGAAGAGGGTGATGCGCTGCGCGATCGCCTGTGGGCCAACGCGCGTCTGTTCCGCGAAAAAATGACCGCCGCCGGCTTCACCCTGGCCGGCGCCGATCACGCCATCATCCCGGTCATGCTGGGGGAGGCGAAGCTGGCGCAGGAATTCGCCAATGCGTTGCTCAAGGAAGGCATCTATGTGACCGGTTTCTTCTATCCGGTGGTGCCGAAAGGCCAGGCGCGCATCCGCACCCAGATGTCCGCCGACCACACCCCGGAGCAAATCGAACGCGCAGTGGCGGCGTTTACACGTATCGGTAAGGATCTTGGCGTTATTGCATAAGGTAAAACCATGAAAGCACTGTCAAAACTGAAAGCGGAAGAAGGGATTTGGATGACCGACGTGCCTCAGCCGGAGCTGGGCCACAACGACATCATGATCAAAATCCGCAAAACCGCGATCTGCGGCACCGATGTGCATATCTACAACTGGGACGAGTGGTCGCAAAAAACCATTCCGGTTCCGATGGTGGTCGGCCATGAATACGTGGGCGAAGTGGTGGCGATCGGTCAGGAAGTCAAAGGCTTCAGCATCGGCGATCGCGTGTCCGGCGAAGGCCACATCACCTGCGGCCACTGCCGCAACTGCCGCGGCGGCCGCACGCACCTGTGCCGCAACACCATCGGCGTGGGCGTGAACCGTCCGGGCAGCTTCGCGGAATATCTGGTGATCCCGGCGTTCAACGCCTTCAAGATCCCGGATAACATCTCCGACGAACTGGCTTCGATCTTCGATCCGTTCGGCAACGCGGTGCATACTGCGCTGTCGTTCGATCTGGTCGGGGAAGACGTGCTGGTGTCCGGCGCCGGTCCGATCGGCATCATGGCGGCGGCGGTGTGCAAACACGTCGGCGCCCGTCATGTGGTGATCACCGACGTTAACGAATACCGTCTGGAACTGGCGCGCAAGATGGGCGTGACCCGCGCGGTGAACGTCAGTAAGGAAAACCTCAACGACGTGATGGCCGAGCTGGGTATGACCGAAGGATTCGACGTCGGTCTGGAAATGTCCGGCGCGCCGCCGGCGTTCCGCACGCTGCTCAATGCCATGAACCACGGCGGACGCATCGCCATGCTGGGCATTCCGCCTTCGGATATGTCGATCGACTGGAACCAGGTCATCTTCAAAGGGCTGTTTATCAAAGGGATTTACGGCCGCGAAATGTTCGAAACCTGGTACAAGATGGCGGCGCTGATCCAGTCCGGCCTGGATTTGACCCCAATCATCACCCACCGTTTCTCGATCGACGAGTTCCAGCAGGGCTTCGACGCCATGCGCTCCGGCAAGTCGGGTAAAGTGGTGCTGAGCTGGGATTAATCTCGGCAGACGTGAAAAAGGCCGGAATTCCGGCCTTTTTTTATGCTTGCGGTTTGGCTTGCGTCCAGTGTTGCCAATGACGCTTGATGAAGGTCACCGGCGGCGAGGTGGCAATGCTGTCGGCGATGACGCCCAGCGCGGTGCCGGCGTTGGCTTTTTCCTTCGGCGGTTTGACCTTGCACTGCTTGATGCCGCCGCTGAACGGATTTTTCGGCTGCGGTTTTTGCGGTTTGACCGGCGGTGGGACGTAGCTGCCGCCGCCGTTGCCCTGTGGTTCGTTCAGCAGCGCGCTCGGTTTGACCAGCACGATATCGGCGGGCAGCGACGGCAGCATCTGCTGCAGCACTTTCACCGTCGCCGGGCGTGGGTGGCCGATGGCGATGGCGGAGCCGTTGCGCCGCGCCAATTCGACCGCGCGGTTGAACTGGCGGCGGATGTCGGCTTCGTTCGCGGTATCGTCGAGGAACACCTTGCGTTTGATCACCTTCACGCCGGTGCCGGCCGCGGCGCGGGTCGCCTGGCTGTTACCGATGGTCATGCTGTCGAGGAAGTACAGGCGGTAGCTTTCGAGCGCCTGCATCACTTTCTGCATGCCCGGCAGGCTGGAGGTCATGGCGCTGCCCATGTGGTTGTTCATGCCGACCGCGTAGGGCACGTTGTTCACCGCATTGCGGATGATGCGCTGGATCTCGTCGCTGCTCATGGAGGGCTGCAGGGTATCGCGTTCCAGCGGCTGCTTGCTGAGCGGCGCCATCGGCATGTGGATCAAGACTTCGCGGCCCTGGCTGTGGGCGCGGGTGGCCATCAGGCGGGCATGCGGCGCGTTGGGCAATACCGCGACCGAGATCGCCGTCGGCATTTGCAGCACCGCGTTTTCTTCGTGAGGGCGGTAGCCCACGTCGTCGATGACGATGGAGAGTTTCCCTGCCTGCGCAGCGTAAACCTGCAGCAGACAGCCTATTAACAGAGCTGTACGGGTTTTGACATAGCGCAAATCTATCTTCCCAACCACGGCAGTGGGTTAACCGCCTGTCCCTGACGACGGATTTCGAAATAGAGCGACGGCGTTCCCTGGCCGCCGCTGGTGCCGACCAGAGCGATCGGCTGGCCGGCGCGCACCTGCGCCCCGACGTTGACCAACGCGCTTTGGTTATAGCCGTACACGCTCATGTCGCCTTTACCGTGTTCGACCACCACCATCAGGCCATAGCCTTGCAGCCAGTCGGCTAGCAGCACGCGGCCATCGGCGACGGCTTTCACTTCGCTGCCTTCGCGGGCTTCGATCACCATGCCTTTCCAGCGTAGCTCGCCCTGCTGCTGCTCGCCAAAGCCGTGCAGCGTGCGGCCGCGCACCGGCCACATCAGCTGGCCGGCCGGACGGCCGAGGCCGCCGGTTCGCGCCATCAGCGAGCGATCGGCTTCGCTAGGTTTGTAGGTGGTGCCGGTTTTCTTCGCCTGCTGTTCCTTGATGCGCACCTGTTCGCGCACCTTGGCCGCTTCACGCGCTTCGCGTTCGGCGCGCGCACGGGCTTCGCGCTCCGCCCGGGCGATCTTGTCGCGCATGCGGGCTTCGTTTTGGCGCAGTTCCACCAGGCGTTGTTGGTCTTTTTCCAGCGAGGCTTCCAGCGCGGTCAGCGTTTTCTTGCGGGCGCCGCGCGCCTGCTCCAGCTTCTGCTGCTGCGTCTGTTGTTCGCTCAGTAAGGATTTTTGCTGGCCCTGTTTGGCCACCAGCGTGGTTTTTTGCTTCGCTAGCTCGGCGCGGGTCTGTTTCAGCTCTTCGATGGTTTTCTGGCGCGCTTCGTTCAGATAACCGAAATAGGCCAGAATACGTTCGCTGCGCTGGCTTTCTTCACCGCTGAGGATCAGCTGCACGGCGCTGTGCTGCCCTTGCCGGAAGGCGGCGTCGAGCTGTTTGGCGAGGAGGTTTTGCTGGGTCGATTGCTGCTTTTGCAGCTTGGCGATCGAGGCGTTTAGGCCGGAAATGTCCTTGCCCAACTGGGTGAGCGTGCCCTGGGTGTCGCGCAACTGGCGGCTGGCCTGAGCGATGGTTTTTTCCTGCTGCCGCAGCTGATCCTGCAGCGAGCTGCGCTGCTGTTGCTGCTGCTTCACCGCTTTTTCTTTCTCGGCGATGCTCTGCTGAATGTCTTTCAGCTGGGATTTATTGTCTTCCGCCGCCTGGCCGGCGAGCGGCAACAGCAAGACGCCAGCGCAAAATACGCTGGCGCACATGGCGGTGAACGTCCTTGGCGCGGTGCGTTCAGGCAGCGGCCGGCTGCCTGCGTTTGCGCTTCGGGTTACCCTTGATAGTGCAAAAAACGCCTTCTCCCTCATGGAGAAGGATTATTCCACGATGAACAGCGGCTTACCAGTCATCTCTTGCGGGATTTCCATTCCCATCAGCGTTAACAGGGTTGGCGCGATGTCCGAAAGCTTGCCGCCTTCGACCGCCTGCGCCGGTTTGCCGACGTAAATCAGCGGCACCGGCAGGCTGGTGTGGGCGGTATGCGCCTGGCCGGTGGCCGGATCGCGCATCTGCTCGGCGTTGCCGTGATCGGCGGTGATCAGCAACTGACCGTCGACGTCGCGCACCGCGTCAACCACCTGGGCGATGCAGGCGTCCAGCGTTTCCACCGCTTTGACCGCCGCTTCATACACACCGGTATGCCCCACCATGTCGCCGTTCGGGTAGTTGCAGATAATGGCGTCGTATTTGCCGCTGCGGATGGCGGTCAACAGTTTGTCGGTCAGTTCGGCGGCGCTCATCTCAGGCTGCAGATCGTAGGTGGCGACCTTCGGCGAATTGACCAGCACGCGGTCTTCCCCTTTGAACGGCGCTTCCACGCCGCCGTTATAGAAGAAGGTGACGTGGGCGTATTTTTCGGTTTCCGAGATGCGCAGCTGGGTTTTGTCGTGCTTCATCAGCCATTCGCCGAAGGTGTTGGCCAGCGACGCCGGCGGATAGGCGCAGGCGGTGTCGATGTCGGCGGCGTACTCGGTCAGCATCACGAAATCGCCGAACTGCACCTGTTTGGCGCGTGGGAAACCGTCGAAATCCGCGTTCACGAAGGCGCGGGTGATCTGGCGCGCGCGGTCAGCGCGGAAGTTCATGAAGATCAACGCATCGCCGTCCTGCATCGCGGCATCGGCCTCGCCGGCGGCGCGAATGACGGTCGGTTTGACGAACTCGTCGTTTTCACCGCGCTGGTAGGCGGCCTGCAAACCGGCTACCGCATCGTCGGCCACGTAGTCGCCTTTAGCCGCGGTCAGCAGGTCATAGGCCAGCTGCACGCGATCCCAACGGTTGTCGCGATCCATGGCGTAGTAGCGCCCAATGAGTGAAGCGATGCGCCCGACGCCCAGCGTGGCGAAGGCCTCGCGGCAGCGCTGCAACGGGGCTTCGGCGCTGCGCGGCGGCGTGTCGCGTCCGTCGAGGAAGGCATGCAGATAGACGGCTTTGGCGCCGCGCCGGGCGGCCAGTTTAATCATGGCCAGGATGTGCTCGTCGTGGCTGTGCACGCCGCCCGGCGACAGCAGGCCCATGATATGCACCGCTTTGCCGGCCGCCACGGCCTTATCGACGGCGGCGGTCAGGACCGGATTGGCGAAGAAGTCGCCGTCGGCGATCGCTTTGTCCAGCCGGGTCAGATCCTGGTATACGATGCGCCCGGCGCCCAGGTTGACGTGGCCGACTTCGGAGTTGCCCATTTGGCCGTCGGGCAGGCCGACATCCAGTCCTGAAGCGGCGATCAGCGTATGCGGCTGCTCCCGCCACAGGCGATCCATCACCGGGGTGCCGGCGTTCAGGATCGCGTTGTCCTGCCGCTCTTCACGGTGGCCGTAACCGTCCAGGATCACCAGTACCATCGGTTTTTTGTTGCTCGACATTGCATTGACCTCTTATGAACTTTTTAAGCTGCGAATAGCCATGCGCCCGCCGGAAGCATGGCTGTTCGCCCTCGAAAAACCGGCTGATTTTACACCGCCGCCGGCGATAAATAGCCCAAAGAGATCAAGGTTGCGGCGAATCGCGCGGGCTTTTATGCTCTGACCTCGGGAATTTCTCAGCGCAGCCCGCAGTTTCTACAATCGCGCTTGCTTATTGGCTGTATTTGCCGCACTCGGCAGGTATACTCTGGAACCTTGACTTATTTATCCCTTAACTGACGGGAGTTGTTACACCCCATGCTGCAAGAAATTATGCCATTCGTAAGCAGACACCCTATTCTGAGCCTGGCTTGGATCGCTCTGCTGGTCGCCGTGATCGTCATGACCTTCAAAAGCCGTTTCTCCAAGGTCAAAGAGATCGCTCGCGGTGAAGCTATCCGCCTGATCAACAAAGAAGATGCCGTGGTGGTCGACACCCGCAGCCGCGACGATTTTCGCCGTGGTCACCTGGCCAGCGCCATCAACCTGACCGCCAGCGAAATCAAAAGCGGCAGCCTGGGCGAGCTGGAAAAACACAAAGCGCAGCCGATCATCGTCGTGTGCGCCAACGGCACCGCCTCCCGCGAACCGGCGGAGAACCTGAGCAAGGCCGGTTTTGAAAAGGTGACGATGCTGAAAGACGGCATCGCCGGCTGGAGCGGAGAAAACCTGCCGCTGGTGCGCGGCAAGTAACCGTTAAACCTATTTGAGGTGGCAATCCATGGCTAACATTGATATCTACACCAAAGCGACTTGCCCGTTCTGCCATCGCGCCAAGGCGCTGTTGAACAGCAAGGGCGCGGCGTTTAACGAGATCGCCATCGATGGCGATAACGCCAAGCGCGAAGTGATGATCGAGCGCAGCGGGCGCACCACCGTGCCGCAGATTTTCATCGACGGCCGGCATATCGGCGGCTGTGATGATTTATATGAACTCGATGCTCGCGGCGGCCTGGATCCGCTGCTTTAAGCAGCTTGCCGGTTCACCGAGTGTCAATAAGGACGTTTAACCAAGGGTATTACTCACATGTCAGAACAAAACAGCACTGAAATGGCTTTCCAGATCCAACGTATTTATACCAAGGACATCTCCTTCGAAGCGCCGAACGCGCCGCAGGTTTTCCAGCAGGAATGGCAGCCGGAAGTTAAACTTGATCTGGATACCGCGTCCAGCCAACTGGCTGACGAAGTGTATGAAGTGGTACTGCGCGTAACCGTGACGGCGACCCTGGGCGAAGAGACGGCGTTCCTGTGCGAAGTGCAACAGGCGGGCATCTTCTCGGTAGCAGGCATCGAAGGCACGCAGCTGGCGCATTGCCTGGGCGCATACTGCCCGAACATCCTGTTCCCGTATGCGCGCGAGTGCATCACCAGCCTGGTTTCCCGCGGCACATTCCCGCAGCTGAACCTGGCACCGGTCAACTTTGACGCGCTGTTCATGAACTATCTGCAGCAGCAGGCGGAAGGCGAAGGTGCCGCACCACATCAGGATGCCTGATGAACACCGTCAATGCTTCAATGACTGTCATCGGTGCCGGCTCGTACGGCACCGCATTGGCCATCACGCTGGCGCGTAACGGCCACACCGTGGTGTTGTGGGGGCATAACCCCGCGCAAATTCAAACGTTGCAGCGCGATCGCTGCAATCAGGCGTTTCTGCCCGACGTTCCTTTCCCCGATACCCTGCTGCTTGAAGCCGATTTGGCGCGTGCGCTGGCCGCCAGCCGCGACGTGCTGGTGGTGGTGCCGAGCCATGTGTTCGGCGACGTGTTGCGCCAGCTGAAGCCGCATCTGCGCCCTGACGCCCGCATCGTGTGGGCCACCAAGGGGCTGGAGGCCGAAACCGGCCGGTTGCTGCAGGACGTGGCGCGTGAGGCATTGGGCGAGGCGATCCCGCTGGCGGTGCTCTCCGGGCCGACGTTCGCCAAAGAGCTGGCCGCCGGCCTGCCGACGGCGATTGCGCTGGCGGCGACCGATGCGCAGTTCGCCGACGATCTGCAACAGCTGCTGCACTGCGGCAAGAGCTTCCGCGTCTACAGCAATCCCGACTTCATCGGCGTTCAGCTTGGCGGCGCGGTGAAGAACGTGATCGCCATCGGCGCCGGCATGTCCGACGGCATCGGTTTCGGCGCCAACGCCCGCACCGCGTTGATTACGCGTGGGCTGGCGGAAATGAGCCGTCTGGGTTCTGCGCTGGGCGCCGATCCTTCGACGTTCATGGGCATGGCGGGGCTGGGGGATCTGGTGCTAACCTGCACGGACAACCAGTCGCGCAACCGCCGCTTCGGCATTATGCTGGGGCAGGGCAAAGGCGTGCAGGAAGCGCAGGACAGCATCGGTCAGGTGGTCGAGGGCTATCGCAATACCAAAGAGGTGTTGGCGTTGGCGCAGCGGCACGGCGTGGAAATGCCGATCACCGAACAGATCTATCAGGTGCTTTACTGCCACAAGGACGCCCGCGAAGCGGCGCTGAGCCTGCTGGGGCGAGCCCGAAAGGACGAAAAACCCAGCGCGTGACATAAAACGATATGTCGGGGCAGCGGAATGCTGACCCCGCAAATGACCTGGGCCGCTCCGCGCCACCGTGTGAAGCGGCCCGTTTGGCAAGGCAAAGGGGTATGTGATGTCGTCAGAAGAGTTGGAACAGGTCTGGAACAGCATTAAATCAGAAGCGCGAGCACTGGCTGATTGTGAACCGATGCTGGCCAGCTTTTTCCATGCGACGTTGCTCAAGCATGAGAACCTGGGCAGCGCGCTCAGCTATATGTTGGCCAACAAGCTGGCGACGCCGATCATGCCCGCCATCGCGGTGCGCGAGGTGGTGGAAGAGGCCTACAAGTCCGACAATCAGATGATCGTTTCGGCGGCGCGCGATATTCTCGCGGTGCGGCTGCGTGACCCGGCGGTCGATAAATACTCCACGCCGCTGCTTTACCTGAAAGGGTTCCACGCGCTGCAGGCTTACCGCATCGGCCACTGGCTGTGGCAGCAAGGGCGGCAAGCGCTGGCGATCTACCTGCAAAATCAAATTTCCGTCGCCTTCGGCGTAGACATCCACCCGGCGGCGACCATCGGCTGCGGCATCATGCTCGACCACGCCACCGGCATCGTGATTGGTGAAACGGCGGTGGTGGAAAACAACGTCTCTATTCTGCAGTCGGTCACCCTGGGCGGTACCGGGAAAACCAGCGGTGACCGTCACCCGAAAATTCGCGAAGGGGTGATGATTGGCGCCGGCGCCAAAATTCTCGGCAATATCGAAGTGGGCAAGGGCGCCAAGATCGGCGCGGGCTCGGTGGTCTTGCAGGCGGTGCCGCCGCACACCACCGCCGCCGGCGTACCGGCGCGTATCGTCGGGCGCCCGGAGAGCGATACGCCGTCGATGGATATGGATCAATACTTCAACGGCACCAACCACGGATTCGAGTACGGCGACGGCATTTGAGTGCCGTCTGCGCAGCCATTCAGGGGGAGCTTCGGCTCCCCCTGTGTTTTTCAAGCGGCGGTCAGCCCTGTTTCGGGAACTGGGTGATATCGGTAACGATATCGTCGATCGCCGCCTTGACGTCATCCGCCGTGACCGGCGTGCTGTCGTTGTTGACGGTTTTACCGTAGGCCTTGCGCACCACTTCCATCACCGTTTTACCGGTATCCTGGTCGATCAACTCGCCTTCGATATACAGCGCGGTATTTTGCGTCCGGTGCCCGGTAGCCGCCATGGTGCTGGCAACCACCGCAGCAACCGGCACCACCTCATAGAACTTCATGTCTTCGTTTTCGGCCGAAACGGCGGTGATGGCGAGTTTGGCCACCAGCACGCGCGAGCCCGCCGGGCTTGGCAGAATGGTAAAGCGGTTCTGCAGCGCGGTTTTGATCCGCTGGGTCGCGTAGGCCTTAATCTTGTTCAACGTGTCCTGGCTGACGCGCGCCGTGGGTTTCTCCGCCGGGAAATAGACCACCGGTTGGAAATAGATGCCGCGATAGTTGGATTCCTTGTAACTCGGATCTACCCAGCGCAGCGTTTTATGACCGCTTGGCGAGGTGGTTTCCTGCAGTTTGCTGTAATCGGACAAGAAGCCCGAATATTGCGACGTTTGGGTGACTTTGGACGAACAGCCCGCCAGCAACAGGCCCGCTGCCAGAACGGCCATGGCAACGCTCAAGCGTTGTTTTTTCATGTGGTTTCCTATGATGAGTGGTGATTACCCTTACAAAACATAGCGCATTATCTGCGGCGTAGCGGGCATTTTCGGGGCCGGGCGTGCCCTGTCGCGGCCTTTTTTCAGGATCGTGATGCGCCGCCGGTTTTTGTCGCCAGCGCCGGTGATAAGGCGGCGAGTGAGGCATCCGCTCTGGCCCGCGTCAGGCGTAGCTCAGCTTGCCACTGTGGCAACAATGGCCAGAGATCCGCCTGATGTTCGGCTTGCAGGCACCAAACCTCCCGGTCGTGCCAATCACCGAGGGCATTTTGCGCCGCTTTCAGGCTCGTCATCGCGGTGGGAGAAAGGGGAAGGCGTTGCGGGTAGGCTTCGGCCGCGTAACGCAGGCGTTTAACCAGCAGCCGAAGACGGTGGCGATCGTAGCCGGTATCAGCCAACGCCCGGCGCAATTGCCGTTGCTGGCGCTGCAGGTGTCGGTTCACACGGTGTTTGGCGGCGCGTTGCGCGGTGCGGCGAAAGCGGTGCGGCCAGGCGTGCAATAGCGAAGGGAAGCTGATGAGCTGCGGGTTGGCGAGCAGTTGGCGGCAGCGGGCCTGAAAATCGCTCTGGCGCACGTTGGCCTGCCAATCCAGATGATGGTGCGCCAGTTCGGCGATCAGCACCTCGAGATCGCGCAGCGGCGTCGTGAGCCTGCCCAACTGGGCGGCGGCCCGATCGAGCCGCGTTGCGCCGGGGCAACCGTGCAACGGGCGCAGCAGACTGCGGATACGGCGCAGACTGACGCGCAAATCGTGCAGCGCTTCGCTGTCCGGCGCCTGTTGCAGCCGCTGTAGCGCCTCGTTCAGCGCCGACTCGAGCCGGCGAAGCGGGGTGACAATATCCTCGACGAAAGCCATGTGCCGTTCCTGGAGAGAGCATCGCAACGATGCCTCCTTCAGTATGGCGCGTCGTTGCGGATTACGCCTTGATCAGCGCGCCGGCATAGTCCAGCTGCCGCCAGGCTTCATAAACCACCACCGCGACGGCATTCGACAGGTTCATGCTACGGCTTTGCGCCTGCATCGGGATGCGGATTTTTTGCTGCGCGGGCAGCGCATCGAGGATGTCGGCGGGCAACCCGCGCGTTTCCGGGCCGAACAGCAGGTAGTCGCCGGCCTGATAGCTGACGGCGCTGTGCGCCGGCGTGCCTTTGGTCGTGAGAGCAAACAGCCGTTGCGGATCCTCGGCGGCGAGAAAAGCGGCGTAGTCGGCATGACGGTGGACGTGGGTGAACTCATGGTAATCCAGCCCGGCGCGGCGCAGACGCTTGTCGTCCCACGGAAAACCCAGCGGTTCGATCAGATGCAGATTAAAGCCGGTATTGGCGCACAGGCGGATGATATTGCCGGTATTGGGTGGAATCTCGGGTTCAAATAAAACGATGTTCAGCATGTTGCAGGCCCCTCGTGAACGAGGGGCGCAGGATAGCAAACTCTTACTGTTCTGTCTTAGACGATAGGCGTTGATGATGCAGCGGCAGCCACAGCACCAGCCGCAGGCCGCCGAGCGGGCTGTCTTCGGCCTTCACCCAGCCGCGATGCTGATTGACCGCCGCCTCGACGATCGCCAGACCAAGGCCGGTGCCGCCGGACTCACGGTCGCGCGCCTCATCGGTGCGGTAGAACGGGCGGAAAATCTGCTCGCGATCTTCGGCGCTGACGCCGGGGCCGTCGTCGTCAACCTGGATGGTCACGCCCTGATTGTCGGCGCTGAACGCCACGGCGATGCGGGTGTGCGAATAACGCAGGGCGTTGCGCACGATGTTTTCCAACGCGCTGTCCAGCGCGCTCGCGTTGCCGAACAGCGTCCACGGGCCGGGAGGCGCAGCGATCTCCAGCTGCTTGCCCATCTGTTCCGCTTCGAAACGGGCGTTGTCCAGCACGTCGGCCCACAGTTCGTTGGCCTTCAACTGCTCGCGCGCCAGCTCGCCCTTCTGCTGCCCGCGCGACAGCGCCAGCAGATCGTTGATCATCGAATCCAGCCGCTGCGCTTCGGTTTCGATGCGCGCCAGTTCGTGGCCTTCGCCGTGGCGGCGGCGCATCAGCGCGGTGGCCAACTGCAGGCGAGTCAGCGGCGTGCGCAGCTCGTGCGAGATGTCCGAGATCAGCCGCTGCTGCGCGTTCATCATGCGCTCCAGCGCGCTGACCATTTGGTTGAAGCTGGCACCGGTAGCCAGGAACTCCTGCGGACCGGCCTCCAGCTCCGGATGCTGCTTCAGGTTGCCGCGCGCCACGTCATCGGCGGCGTTCTTCAGCTTGCGCGCCGGCTTCGCCAGGCTCCAGGCCAGCCACAGCAGCAGCGGGGCGCTGATCAGCATGGTGACGATCAGCAGCAGCAGCGGCCGGTCGAACATCAGGTTGATGAAATCGGATTGCGGGCTGTTGGCGGGACGGATCAGGTACAGCTGGTAGTTGTCTTCGCCGTCGCGCACCGCGAACGGCCCGACCAGCTCGACGCGGCCGTATTTTTTCTTCTTCGGATGATCCGAGTTATCGGATTGGCCGATGAAGTTGCGGACGATCTGCATTTCGTTGCGCTGCGCGCCGATCACCCGGCCTTCGCTGGTGACCAGCAGCAGGCGTTGGCCCGGCGGTGCCCATTTGTCGATGGCGCGGAACAGGCGGCGCCACCACATCAGATCGTTGGCCGGATCGTTTTGCAGCTCGGCCTCGACGTGCTGTTCCAGCATCAACCCCTGCCGCTGCTCGCTGTCGAGCAGCGAGGTCATTTGGCGGGAGTCGAGCTTGGGCACCATCAGCACCAGCATTAGCACCAGGGCTAACGTGAACCAGAAAATGGCGAAGATGCGTGCCGTCAAACTGTTGATCATGTTGCAGATACCATCAAATAACCACGCCCGCGCAGGGTTTTGAACCACGGATGCCCGTCTTTGCGATCCGGCAGCTTACGCCGCAGGTTGGAGATGTGCATGTCGATAGCGCGATCGAACGGAGTCAGGCGTTTGCCCAGCACTTCCTGGCTCAGCAGTTCGCGCGACACCACCTGGCCGAGATGCTGCGCCAGCAGATACAGCAGGGTGAACTCGGTGCCGGTCAGATCCAGCACCTGGCCGTCGAAGCTGGCCTCCTGGCGGCCGGGGTTCAGCTGCAGGCCATCGACATCCAGCGTCGGGGCGCCGCTGTCGACCTGTTGCTGCTGTTCGCTCCAGTTAGAACGGCGCAGAATGGCGCGAATGCGCGCGACCAGCTCGCGATCGTTGAAGGGTTTCGGCAGGTAATCATCGGCGCCCAGCTCCAGGCCCAGCACGCGGTCCAGCTCGCTGCCGCGCGCGGTCAGCATGATGACCGGCGTTTGGTGATGTTGGCGCAGTTCTTTCAGCGTATCGATGCCGTTTTTCTTCGGCATCATGATGTCGAGCAGCAGCAGATCGACGGAGCTGTCCAGCAGCGACAACGCCTGCTCGCCATCGTGCGCGACGACGATATTAAAACCTTCCATTTCAAGCAGTTCTTTTAACAGCGAGGTCAACTCGCGGTCGTCGTCAACTAACAGAATCTTGTTCATTATGATTTACCTCCAGACGCAAAATACGTCATCAACTGTTGCCATTCCATGACTTTACGTAGTTTTACATGCACTGACGCAGGTTTTCAGGTGTGGCGGTACACTGCTCCTCGTTGATTCGCAAAGTGAGAAAGCTTGAGGAGTTGAAATGCGTAAGGTGACCGCATTAGTTATGGCATCACTGCTGGCAATTGGTTCGACCGCTGCCTTCGCTGCCGACACTATACCGGACACAGCCCAACCTCCCGGCAACGACGCGATGACCCGAATACCCGGCCAGCACCATATGTTCGACGGTGTCAGCCTCAGCGAACAGCAGCGCCAGCAAATGCGCGATTTGATGCGCCAGGCCCGGCACGATCTGCCTGGTGTCAATGTAGCTGAAATGGAAGCCATGCATAAACTGGTGACCGCAGAGAAATTTGACGAAGCCGCCGTGTACGCCCAGGCGGAAAAGATGGCCCAACAGCAGGTCAAGCGCCAGGTCGAAATGGCCCGGGTGCGCAACCAAATGTATAACCTGCTGACGCCAGAGCAAAAAAGTGTTTTAGACCAGAAACATCAGCAGCGCATGCAGCAGATGGAGCAACAAATTTCTGGTTTGCAGCAAGCTTCTGCCCAGAAGTGAAGTACGACTGAGTAGTCCCCTGTTTTTCCTTGCCATAGACACCATCCCTGTCTTCCCCGCCATGATGGCGGGGTTTTTTTTATCCGACATTTCGCTATATTGAGCGCCACACCTTTTGGCCGGGGCCCCTTATGGAACAGCGCTATGCACGCCTGGTAAAGTCCGCCGCGTTGGCCGCAACCGCGCTGGCGTCGTCGCTGCTGTTGATCAAAATCGTCGCCTGGTACCACACCGGTTCGGTCAGCCTGTTGGCGGCGCTGGTGGATTCGTTGGTCGATATCGCCGCCTCGCTGACCAACCTTCTGGTGGTGCGCTATTCGCTACAGCCGGCCGATGCCGAGCACACCTTCGGCCACGGTAAAGCGGAATCGCTGGCGGCGCTGGCGCAGAGCATGTTTATTTCCGGCTCCGCCCTGTTTTTGTTCCTCACCGGCTTCCAGCACCTGTATGCGCCGCAAACGCTGCGCGATCCCGGCGTCGGGGTCGTGGTGACAGTGATCGCGTTGGTCAGCACGCTGATTCTGGTCACCTATCAACGCTGGGTGGTCAGAAAAACGCGCAGTCAGGCCGTACGCGCAGATATGCTGCATTATCAGTCAGATGTCATGATGAATGGTGCTATTCTTATCGCTCTTGGGCTAAGCTGGTACGGCTTCCAACGGGCGGATGCGTTGTTCGCGCTGGGCATCGGCGTTTACATCCTCTATAGCGCGTTGCGCATGGGCTATGAAGCGGTGCAGTCGCTGTTGGATCGGGCGTTGCCGGATGACGAGCGCCAGGCGATTATCGCCGTGGTTTCCTCCTGGCCCGGCGTGAAAGGCGCACACGATCTGCGCACGCGTCAGTCGGGGCCGACGCGTTTCATCCAGCTGCATCTGGAGATGGAGGACACGCTGCCGCTGCGCGAGGCGCACCGGTTGGCCGATCAGGTGGAACAAGCCCTGCGGCAACGTTTTGCAGGGGCGGACGTCATCATTCACCTGGATCCGTGCTCCGTGGTGCCGCCGGGTAGGCAGGGGCATTGGGAGCTATAATCATATAGAGGCATAGCGCAACGTATTATCATGAATATCTGAGTTAGCTCAGCGTGCCATGCGGTGTTTTAACCGTTATATTGCGTGACTTGAATCAATTCAGCTGGGTGTTTTTGATATAATATCCAGCAATAAGCCGTAAAGCTGGTTTTCTGCAGCCGGAGAGGTTTCAAGACGATCGGCGGAGACAGAATTCTTAAGAAATTGCATCTACACAGTTCAGAGGTAGTCATGATCAAGAAAATCGGTGTACTGACGAGCGGCGGTGATTCGCCGGGTATGAACGCTGCAATCCGCGGCGTTGTGCGTTCTGCGCTTTCAGAAGGTCTGGAAGTTTTTGGTATTTACGATGGCTACCTTGGCTTGTACGAAGATCGCATGGAGCAGCTGGACCGCTATAGCGTGTCCGACATGATCAATCGCGGCGGCACCTTCCTCGGCTCTGCCCGCTTCCCGGAATTCAGGGATGAAAACGTGCGCGCCAAGGCGATTGAAAACCTGAAGAATCGCGGTATCGACGCGCTGGTGGTGATCGGCGGCGACGGTTCCTACATGGGCGCCAAACGCCTGACGGAAGAAGGCTTCCCGTGCATCGGCCTGCCAGGCACCATCGATAACGATGTCGCCGGTACCGACTACACCATCGGTTACTTCACCGCGCTGGAAACCGTGGTGGAAGCGATCGACCGCCTGCGCGATACCTCCTCGTCGCACCAGCGCATCTCTATCGTGGAAGTGATGGGCCGTTACTGCGGCGATCTGACGCTGGCGGCGGCGATTGCCGGCGGCTGCGAATTCATCGTGCTGCCTGAAATCGAATTTAATCGCGAAGATCTGGTGTGCGAAATCAAGGCCGGTATCGCCAAGGGCAAAAAGCACGCCATCGTAGCGATCACCGAGCACATCTGCGACATCGATGAGTTGGCGCGCCACATCGAGCAGGAAACCAAGCGTGAAACCCGCGCTACCGTGCTGGGCCACATTCAACGCGGCGGTTCACCGGTCGCCTATGACCGCATCCTGGCCTCGCGCATGGGCGCCTACGCCATCGAACTGCTGCTGCAGGGTTACGGCGGCCGCTGCGTCGGTATCCAGAACGAAAAGATGGTGCATCACGACATCATCGACGCGATCGAAAACATGAAGCGTCCGTTCAAGGGCGACTGGCTGGAAACGGCGAAAAAGCTGTACTGATTCGCCGCTCACCGCGCGCCGAAAGCCTCCGCTTGCGGGGGCTTTTTTATGCTCGCCGGTGACATATTCCAGAATCATCTAGCCCAAAATTTTTTATTCTTTAATTGCCGGGAAAGTTTCTGGCAGGCTCTGATGCTAAATCAACCGATTGAGGTTGCGTTAATTTTCTGGGAGAGCCTGTCGATGCGTAAATGGGGTGTAGGTCTGACATTGGTGCTGTTGGCGTCCGGCGCCATGGCGAAGGATATTCAGTTGCTGAACGTGTCATACGATCCGACGCGTGAGTTCTATCAGGCTTACAACACGGCATTCAGCAAGCACTACCAGGCGGAAACCGGCGACAAGGTGACGGTGCGTCAGTCGCACGGCGGCTCCGGCAAACAGGCGACTTCGGTGATCAACGGCATCGAGGCCGACGTGGTGACGCTGGCGTTGGCCTATGACGTCGACGCCATCGCCGAACGCGGGCGCATTGAGAAAGACTGGATAAAACGCCTGCCGGACAACTCGGCGCCTTACACGTCGACCATCGTCTTCCTGGTGCGCAAAGGCAACCCGAAACAAATTCATGACTGGCCTGACTTGATCAAGCCGGGCGTGTCGGTGATCACCCCGAATCCGAAAACCTCCGGCGGCGCCCGCTGGAACTACCTCGCCGCCTGGGGCTACGCGTTGCATCACAACAACAACGATAAGGCCAAGGCGCAGGCGTTCGTCAAAGACCTGTACAAGAACGTAGAAGTGCTGGATTCCGGCGCGCGCGGCTCGACCAACACCTTCGTTGAGCGCGGCATCGGCGACGTGCTGATCGCCTGGGAAAACGAAGCGCTGCTGGCGGAGAAAGAGCTGGGCAAAGACAAGTTCGAGATCATCACCCCGAGCGAATCGATTCTGGCCGAACCGACGGTGTCGGTGGTGGATAAGGTGGTCGATAAACGCGGCACCCGCGACGTGGCGACCGCCTACCTGAAGTATCTGTATTCGCCGGAAGGGCAGACTATCGCGGCGCAGCACTATTATCGCCCGCGCGATGCGGCGGTGGCGGCCAAGTTCGCCGGTCAGTTCCCGCAGCTGAAGCTGTTCACCGTGGGTGACACCTTCGGCGGTTGGACCGAAGCGCAGAAGGTGCACTTCGCCACCGGCGGCGTCTTCGACGAGATAAGCAAACGCTGATCCCGTTTGAGCGGCAATAAAAAACCCCGGCTTGCCGGGGTTTTTTTATGGCAAGCCTAAGACAATCAGGCTTTTTTCGCTGCGGCAGCGGCTTTGACGATCACGGCGAAAGCGTCGGCTTTCAGCGAGGCGCCGCCCACCAGCGCGCCGTCGATGTCCGGCTGGGAGAACAGCTCTGCGGCGTTCTTGTCGTTCACCGAACCGCCGTACTGGATGATGATTTCAGCGGCGACCGCGGCATCGTGTTTGGCGATGTGATCGCGGATAAATTTGTGCACGGCCTGCGCTTGCGCAGGGGTGGCGGATTTGCCGGTACCGATGGCCCAGACCGGCTCATAGGCGATCACGGTGCCTTTCATCGCCGGTGCGCCCAGCGTTTTCAGTACGGCGTCGATCTGGCGCGCACACACTTCTTCGGTTTTGCCCGCTGCGTTTTCCGCTTCGGTTTCACCGATGCACAGCACCGGGATCAGACCGGCTTCTTTCAGCACGGCGAATTTCTCGGCGATCACTTCGTCGCTTTCTTTGTGGTAGGTGCGACGCTCGGAGTGGCCGATGATGATGTACTGAGCGCCGACGTCTTTCAGCATGTTGGCGGAAACTTCACCGGTGAAGGCGCCGGACAGGTTAACGTCCACGTTCTGCGCGCCCAGCGCGATGCGGCTGCCGGCCAGCGCGTGCTTGGCCTGATCCAGATACATCACCGGCGGGGCGATGGCGACGCCACAGCCGTCAACGCTGCTCAGCTCATTGCGCAGACCGGCGATCAGTTCGTTGACCATGTGGGTGCTGCCGTTAAGCTTCCAGTTACCCATAACTAATGGATGACGCATGTTTTTTCCTCCAACTAGGGAACGCGAGAGTCGAAATGACAACTGCCGGACCGGCAGTTTACCTGCCCAACAGTATAGAGATCATTAAGCGCGAAGGCTTTGCTTTTCGTCATTAAATGCCGCGCCGTTACGGCTCGGAAAGCGCCAGCTTAATCGGTTCAACCGCGAAGGTGACCCCTTTATCGCCGTTGTCCGAGACGACATAGCGAATGGCGCCGACTTGCTGTTGGTAAAAACGCGAGCCTTTGCCTTTTTCCAGCAGGCTGTTCACCTTGTTCTGACTCTGTTCCACCGTCAGCGCCGGTTCGAACTGACGCATCAGCGCCGCCATGTAGTTGATGGCGATGGCGCGCGCGGCTTTTTCTTCATTGGCCTGCTGCAGCGGCAGATGTGTGATCTGCAACGTTTTGATTTTACCGGTACCTTTCTCCAGTGCGGTGGAGGCGTACAGGTTTTCGTTGAGTTTACTGGCGGCGCGCGTCAGCAGCGGCGAATCGTCTTCGGCGGCGGGAATGGCGCGGAATTCGCCAATCGGCAGCTTCGGGTTATCGCGGTTGTACTTTTCGCGGAATTTAATCACCGTCAGGTCGAACGTCGGCGCGCCGGCCAGCAGGTAAGGCGCGGTCGGTTTCGCTTCGGCGGCGGGCGGTTCGGCCCAGGCGCTGGCGGCGGCCTGCAGCAGGCAGGCGATGGCGAGGGTTTTTCTCAGCATGGCGTATGGCATCAAGGACAAAGATGGCTCCGATTAAAGCGATAACCCGCAGGCCTTGTCAAAGATCCCACGCCATTATCGGTTCGCTGACGAGAAAGCTGTGCGGCGCGCCGCGTTATGCGAGGCGGAAAACTCGGCCCGGCAGCGCCTATGTTACACTGCGGCGCAGAATATGGGCAGGCTTAGAGCGCAGGAATCGATGACGTTACAACAGTGGTGTTTTTCTTTTAAGGGCCGCATCGGGCGGCGCGACTTCTGGATCTGGATGGGGCTGTGGCTGGTGCTGATGGCGGCGGCGTTTACGCTGGCCAACTATCAGCTGATCGCCATCCAATCCATCGCTTTCTTTATCGTGGCGCTGCTGTGGCCGACGGCGGCGGTGCTGGTCAAGCGCCTGCACGATCGCAACAAGGCCGGCTGGTGGGCGCTGCTGCTGATCCTGGCGTGGATGCTGGCGGCGGGGAACTGGCAGATGCTGGCGCCGATCTGGCAATGGGGCGTCGGGCGTTTCATTCCGACGCTGATTATCGTGATGATGATGATCGATTTGGGTGCCTTCGTCGGCACGCCGGGAGACAATCGGTTCGGCCCGGAAGCCGAACCGGTGAAGTTCCGCTGATCCCCGCCGGGTTACCAGTAGTGTTCGCTGGTGATATGGCCCGGCTTGCGGCGCAGGTGCTTGCGCATCTGGCGTTGGTCTTTCAGCGTTTGCTGCGTATCTCGCACCATTTGCGGGTTGCCGCACAGCATCACGTGGCTGGTTTCGGCGTCGATGGTCAAGCCGATCGCCGCTTCCAGTCGGCCGTCCTCGATCAGCGCCGGCACGCGGCCGGTCAGTGAGCCGGGCGTCTCTTCACGGCTGACGACGGTCTGGATGCGCAGCTTGCCGTTGTAGCGTTGCTGCAGTTGCTGCATCAGCGGCAGGTAGCTCAGGTCGCGCGCAAAACGCGCGGCGTGCACCAGCACCAGGTTGTTAAAGCGCTCAAGGCCGGCGCCTTGCTGCAGAATCGATAAATAGGGGCCGATGGCGGTGCCGGTCGCCAGCATCCACAGCGTGTCGCAGTCGGGCACCTCGTCCAGCACGAAGAAGCCGGCGGCTTCTTTGGTCACCATCAGGTCCGATCCCGGCTGCAGCTGATTGAGACGCGGGCTCAGTTTACCTTCCGGCACCGTGACCAGATAGAACTCCAGGTTGGCGTCATCGGGGGCATTGACGTAGGAGTAGGCGCGCTGCACCCGTTCACCGTCGATCTCCAGCGCCAGCTTGGCGAATTGCCCGGCGGTGAAAGGATCGATGGGGGCATTGACCACCAGGCTGAACAGCCCGTCGGTCCATTGTTTTACCTGCGTAACCTTGCCGTTTACCCATTCAGCCATACTCTAAAGCTCCCGTGGTCGAATCAAATAAGCACAATGTCGTGAGCCGGAAATGGCGTGCGCGGTGCGCTCTACCCGGTAGTCGTTGCCGAACAGGCGGTGAAACAGCTGCAGCTCGGAATTGCACAGGCTGCTGCAGTTGGAACCGGCCACGCCGATCGGACAGTGGTTTTCCACCAGCAGCGCACCGTGCGGATGATCGAGCAATTCGGCCATGTAACCGTCGTGTTGCCGCAGGCGAACCAGGCGGGTTAGCCGATCCTGATGGCTGCGCTCGGCGGACAGCTCTTCGGCATAGCGCAGATAAAGCTGCTCTTCGCGCGCGATGAGCAACGGTTCCACGCCGGCGCCGCCAAACAGCTGCAGCGCGGATTCCCGCAGTCGCTCCTGATCGTCGGCCGTGTAGGCGTGCCCCCGCTCGGTCAGCGACCAGTAGCGCGTCGGGCGGCCGACCTTGCTGCGCGCTTCTTCGTAACAAACCAGCTCACGTTTTTCCAGGGATTGCAGATGTTGTCGGATGCCCATCGGCGTGATGTCCAGACGCTCCGCCAGCATTTTGGCGGAGTGCGGGCCGAGAGCCTTTAACTGCAATAAAATCAGCTCAGGTGTTTTCATGAACCAAATCCCTATGGTGTTATTTTATTTCAAGTTGATGAAAATAATTATCGATTAAATGCTAAAGCGCAGCTACTGCAAACGCGCTAATTTTTACCCCCAAAGCGTTAGACGTACAGTTTAATTTACGAGCCTGGTCGGGTTTGCTGCCAGTGTGACCTGGATCAATATTTGTCTGAAACTCGCTAAAAAAATCAGATTTGATTAGCTTATGCCGCCATAGAGGGCTGCTCGCCGTTCTGGCTGCTGCAACGGCCATACCGGGACGCTGTGACGAGTTGAAACGTTAACGAAGATAATGAGAAAACTAGAGAACTTTCACCTGCTGGTGATGCTTATCCTGTTGGTCGCCGTCGGTCAGATGGCGCAAACCATTTATGTTCCCGTCATTGCTGACATCGCTCACGATCTGTCGGTGCGCACCGGCGCCGTGCAGCGGGTGATGGCGGCGTATCTGCTGACCTACGGTTTCTCCCAGCTGATTTACGGGCCGATATCGGATCGTATCGGGCGTCGTCCGGTGATCCTGACCGGCATGATGATCTTCCTGGTGGGGGCGCTGGGCGCGCTGCTGTCCACCAACCTGACGATGCTGGTCGCCGCCAGCGCCATCCAGGGCATGGGCACCGGCGTGGCGGGCGTGATGGCGCGCACCATGCCGCGCGATCTGTATGCCGGCACCGCGCTGCGCTATGCCAACAGCCTGCTGAATATGGGGATTTTGGTCAGCCCGCTGTTGGCGCCGGTGATCGGCGGCGCGCTGGCGATGGTGTTCGGCTGGCGAGCCTGTTACGCCTTCCTGCTGGCGCTGTGCGCCTGCGTCGCCTTCGCGATGTTCCGCTGGCTGCCGGAGACCCGTCCGGTCCAGACAGAAAAACGCCGCATGCTGGCCAGTTTCCGCCAGCTGTTGAGCGACAGCACCTTCAGTTGCTATCTGGTGATGCTGATCGGCGCGCTGGCGGGGATTGCGGTATTTGAAGCCAGCTGCGGCGTGTTGATGGGCGGTGTGTTGGGGCTGAGCGGCCTGACCGTCAGCATCCTGTTCATTCTGCCGATCCCGGCGGCGTTTTTCGGCGCCTGGTACGCCGGGCGCGACGGCAAGACCTTCCACACCCTGATGTGGCATTCGGTGATTAGCTGCCTGCTGGCGGGAGCGATGATGTGGATCCCGGGCTGGTTTGGCGTGATGAACATCTGGACGCTGATCGTGCCGGCTGCATTGTTCTTCTTCGGCGCCGGCATGCTGTTCCCGCTGGCGACCACCGGGGCGATGGAGCCGTTTCCCTATCTGGCCGGCGCGGCGGGCGCGTTGGTGGGCGGCATGCAGAACATGGGCTCCGGTCTGGCGACCTGGCTTTCCGCCATGCTGCCGCAAACCGGGCAGTTCAGCCTCGGTTTGCTGATGTTCGCGATGGCGGTGCTGATCCTGCTGTGCTGGTGGCCGCTGTCCAACCGGATGCAGCATCAGGGACACACCGCATAACGACAGGGCGCCATTCGGCGCCCTCATTCCGTTGACAAAGGGGAGAAAAAGCGTGGTTTCCCCCCCCTTTGCGGGGATCAGCCGAAAATCAATGAATTGATTTTCCTTGTTTTCTATTTGCTGCTCTCTGTCAACCCGGCAAGGGCATGAGGTTTGTCATCAATCATCAGGGCGCCCTTCGGCGCCCTGTTTCGTTACAGCAGAAACTCGTGCAGCGCCGGGTCTTTGCGATCCAGATAGTGGGTCGAACGGATACGGCGAAGGGTGCGCGACTTGCCGCGGATCAGTAACGTTTCGGTCGTGGCCATGTTGCCCTTGCGGCTGATGCCCTCCAGCAAATCGCCCTTGGTGATGCCGGTGGCGGAGAAGATGACGTTGTCGTTGCGCGCCATCTGGTCCAGGCGCAAGACCTGACCGGCCTCGATGCCCATCTCACGGCAGCGCGCCAGCTCCTGCTCGCCGAGGCGGCGGTTCTCGGGGCTGTCGCCTTTCACTTCATGGCGTGGCAGCAAACGCGCCTGCATGTCGCCGTCCAGCGCGCGGATCACCGCGGCGGAGATCACCCCTTCCGGCGCGCCGCCGATGCCGTACATCACATCGACCTCGCTTTCCGGCATGCAGGTGAGAATGGAGGCCGCCACGTCGCCGTCAGGAATGGCGAACACCCGCACGCCCAACTGCTGCATCTGCGCGATGACGCCGTCGTGGCGCGGTTTGGCCAACACGATGACCGTCAGCTGTGACAAGGGTTTGTCCAGCCGCGCGGCGACGTTCCGCAGGTTCTCCGCCAGCGGCAGATTGAGATCGATGGCGCCGCGCGCCGCCGGGCCGACCACCAGCTTCTCCATGTACATGTCCGGCGCGTGCAGGAAGGTGCCGCGATCGCCCACCGCCAAGACCGCCAGCGCGTTGGACTGGCCCATGGCGGTCATGCGGGTGCCTTCGATCGGATCGACCGCGATGTCGACCGCGTCGCCCTGGCCGCTGCCGACCTGCTCGCCGATATACAGCATCGGCGCTTCGTCGATCTCGCCTTCGCCAATCACGATGCGGCCATCGATATCCACCTTGTTGAGCATGATGCGCATGGCGTGAACCGCCGCGCCGTCGGCGGCGTTCTTGTCGCCGCGTCCCAGCCATTTGTAGCCCGCCAGCGCGGCGGCTTCGGTAACGCGGGAAAATTCGATGGCTAATTCACGTTTCATGGCAAACCTGTCTGTGAGAAAGGGAAGAAAATATCGGCAAAGTCTATCACAGCGCGGCGGCGGCGGGGCGGGGCAAAAAAAAGCGCCGCCCGCAGGCAGCGCAATTTGGGGGTAACGGCAAGGCTGGGTTTAATCGTGATCTTCCCATGCCTGCGCGCGAGCCACCGCTTTTTTCCAGCCGCTGTAGCGGTAGTTGCGTTCGGTGGTTTCGATGCTTGGGCGGAATTCACGCTCAATCACCGCTTTGCTCTTCACTTCATCCAGATCGTTCCAGTAGCCGATGGCCAGGCCCGCCAGGAACGCGGCGCCCAACGCCGTCGATTCACGCACTTCAGGGCGCTCTACGCGGGTGCCGAGGATATCGGACTGGAACTGCATCAGGAAGTTGTTGGCGACCGCGCCGCCGTCCACGCGCAGCGATTGCAGGCGGGTGTTGGCGTCGGCCTGCATGGCGTCCAGCACGTCGCGCGTCTGGAAGGCGATGGATTCCAGCGTGGCGCGGATGATGTGGTTACTGTTGGCACCGCGGGTCAGGCCGAAGATGGCGCCGCGGGCATACGGATCCCAGTAGGGCGCGCCCAGGCCGGTGAAGGCCGGCACCACATAGACGCCGTTGCTGTCTTTCACCTTGGTGGCGAAATATTCGGAGTCGGCGGCGTCGCTGATCAGTTTCAGCTCGTCGCGCAGCCACTGGATAGACGCACCGCCGATGAACACCGCGCCTTCCAGCGCATAGTTCACTTCGCCGCGCGGGCCGCAGGCGATGGTGGTCAGCAAACCGTTTTTCGAGCGCACCGCTTCTTTGCCGGTGTTCATCAGCAGGAAGCAGCCGGTGCCGTAGGTGTTCTTCGCCATGCCCGGTTGAACGCACAGCTGGCCGTACAATGCCGCTTGCTGGTCGCCGGCGATACCGGCGATAGGAATACGCGTGCCGCCCTTGCCGCCGATGTTGGTCTGGCCGTATACCTCGGAGGAAGGACGGACTTTCGGCAGCATGGCGCGCGGAATGTCCAGCACTTCCAGCATGCGTTCGTCCCAGTCCAGCTCGTGGATGTTGAACATCATGGTGCGTGAGGCGTTGGTGTAATCGGTGACGTGTACGCGCCCCTGGGTCATCTTCCACACCAGCCAGGTATCGACGGTGCCGAACAGCAGTTCGCCGCGCTTGGCGCGCTCGCGGGCACCTTCGACGTTGTCCAGGATCCATTTCACCTTGGTGCCGGAGAAGTAGGGGTCAACCACCAGGCCGGTGTTGTGACGGATGTACTCTTCCAGGCCGTCGCGCTTGAGCTTCTCGCAGATGTCGGCGGTGCGGCGGCACTGCCAGACGATGGCGTTGTAGACCGGCTTGCCGGTCTCTTTTTCCCAGACGATGGTAGTTTCGCGCTGGTTAGTGATGCCGATGCCGGCGATTTGATCGGAATTGATGTCGGCCTTCGCCAGCACTTCTACCAGCGTCGAGCTTTGCGACGCCCAAATCTCCATCGGGTCGTGCTCAACCCAGCCGGCCTTTGGATAGATCTGCGGGAATTCGCGTTGCGATACCGCAACGATGTTGGCGTCGTGATCGAGCACGACGGCGCGTGAGCTGGTGGTCCCTTGGTCGAGTGCGACAATGTATTTTTTTTCTACAGTCATGGTAATTATCCTGCTGTTGTTAACCGTTTAAAACTGCACCCATCACGCTTTACGCTGCTGGGTCTTGGCGTCGGGCTCTTCTTCCGTCACGCAGACGTCGCACGGCAGGTGGCGGCCAATCAGCGCGCGGTAACCGAAAGCGCCCAGGCCACAGCCGACGATAGGGGCGAAGATCGGCACCAGGAAGTACGGGATGTCGCGCGCGCCGGTGAAGGCGACTTTGCCCCAGCCGGCCAGGTAGGCGAACAGTTTCGGCCCGAAGTCACGCGCCGGGTTCAACGCAAAGCCGGTCAATGGTCCCATGGAGGCGCCGATCACGGCAATCAGAATACCGATCAGCAGCGGCGCCAGCGGGCCGCGCGGAATGCCGTTGCCGTCGTCGGTCAGCGCCAGGATCAGGCACATCAGGATCGCAGCGATCACCATTTCTACCAGGAAGGCCTGGCCGACGGAGATGTGCGCGTTAGGGTAAGTCGAGAAGATGCCGGCCAGTTCAAGGCTTTCGTTGCTGCCGCGCACCATATGGTGAGCCGCTTCGAAGTCGAAGAACAGGTTGTAGTACAGCCCGTAGACCAGGGCGGCGGCGCAAAAGGCGCCGGCGATCTGCGCAATGATGTAAGGCACCACTTTGCGCCCGTCGAAGCAGGCGAACAGCCACAGGGCGAGGGTGACCGCCGGGTTGAGATGCGCGCCGGAAATGGCGGCGGTCAGATAGATGGCCATGGCGACGCCGAGGCCCCAAATGATGCTGATTTCCCACTGGCCGAAGCTGGCGCCCGCCAGTTTCAGTGCGGCAACGCAGCCTACGCCAAAGAAGATCAGCAGCGCCGTGCCGAGAAACTCGGCGATGCACTGGCCTTTTAATGTCGGACTGGTGGTTTGGCTCATAATGTTGGTGTCCTGCAAAACGGCGGTTGTTGGTTTATAGGCTCAGCCAGGTATACATCTGACCTATGGGCACAGTTTTTTTCATCTCGTCCAATTATTGAATGAGGACGTGATGTAAATTTATCGTTAACGAACATAAACGAGAAATAGCGAAATCAAAATGTGTGTGGCGCGTCATAAAATTGAGCGATTTCGCGTCGTTCAGTGTTCTTTCTGAGCCATAAAAGTGTGATCTGACCAGTGGTTTAGCGAGGGGCGTTAACAACTCGCGGCGGCGGGGATTTTCAGTTTTTACTGATGGCGAGGGCAGGAAAATTGCAACAGACTGCGCGATGATCCGGTATGTTGCTAGACAGGCGGAGACTGGCTACTTACAATCGTTTTTAACGAATCGAGACTGGCGCGCCTTCCGTAACGGCGCGCGTCACTGAGCGCGATGCAATATTCGCAGTAGCTGCAGCCGACGTTGCGGCCGCTACTTATAGATGTACGCCTTGCTATCATGAGGGGACTGAAGCATGTCATTTGAAGTATTTGAGAAACTGGAAGCAAAAGTACAGCAGGCGATTGATACCATCACCTTGTTGCAGATGGAAATTGAAGAGCTGAAAGACAAAAACAACTCTCTGTCGCAGGAAGTGCAGGCTGCCTCCGGCAACCACGAAGCGCTGGTGCGCGAAAACCAACAGCTGAAAGAAGAACAGCACGTATGGCAAGATCGCCTGCGCGCGCTGCTGGGCAAAATGGAAGAGGTTTGATTCCTTACGCCATGCAGCAACGAAAAGGGCGCCTGAGGCGCCCTTTTTCATGTCCGAAAATCACTCGATGTCGAGCGGGTCTTCGGAGAGGATGATGCCGGTGTTGTCGGCATACAGGTGGTCGCCGGAGAAGAAGGTGACGCCGCCGAAGTTGACGCGGATATCGCTTTCGCCCACGCCTTCGCTTACGGCACCCGCCGGGATCGCCGCCATCGCCTGAATGCCGATGTCGAGCTCTTCCAGATCGTCCACCTGGCGCACCGCGCCGTACACCACGATGCCTTCCCATTCGTTCTGGGCGGCCAGGCGCGCCAGTTCGGCGTTGATCAGCGCCCGGCGTACCGAACCGCCGCCGTCGACCAACAGCACGCGGCCGCGACCGTTTTCTTCAAGCAGATCGAATAACAGGCCGTTATCCTCAAAGCATTTCACCGTGGTGATCTGCCCGCCAAATGAAGTACGCCCGCCAAAATTGGAGAACAGAGGTTCAACAACGTTCACCTCTTCATGATAGATGTCGCAAAGTTCGGAAGTATCGTATTTCATAGGATTTTACGTCTGTTTGCCGCAGGAATGTTCAGTATATCCCTTTATTCGCCCTGTTGGCAAAATCATCAGTTTTTAACTGAGCGCCACGCCGATGGCGAACAGCAGGTTGGCCAGCAACGCCGCCTTGACCATATGCTCCAGCATCGGCCGCATGCCGACCGGCGTCGGATCGCGCAGCACGCGCAGGCCGTGGCGCACCAGCAGCGGGATCGCCAGCACGAACAGCCAACCCCACAGGCTGTGGAGGTTGAACAGCGTAAACAGCGCGAAACACAGCACCGCGCCGCCGAGCAGCAGGGCGTGGTAAATGCGCGCCTTGTGCGGGCCGAGACGCACCGCCAGCGTATTCTTGCCGTTTTCGCGATCGCTTTCGATATCGCGCAGATTGTTGATGTTGAGTACCGCCGTCGCCAGCAGGCCGCAGGCGGTGGCCGGTAGCATCACGACGCTGTCGAAGGTGTGCGTCTGCAAATAGTAGGTGCCGGCCACGCTCAGCCAGCCGAAGAACACCAGCACCGAGATGTCGCCCAGCCCCAAATACCCGTAGGGTTTGTTGCCGACGGTGTAGGTGATGGCCGCCACGATAGACAGCCCGCCCAGCACCAGGAAGCCCACCACGTCGCTGGGTTGCTCGCAGGCGACGGCGATCAGCGAACAGCCGGCGAGGGCGATCAGCACTACCGTCACCACCAGCGCCCGTTTCATCTGCGCCTGGGTGATCATGCCCTTTTGCATGCCGCGCAACGGCCCGATGCGATCTTCTTTGTCGCTGCCTTTGACCGCATCGCCGTAGTCATTCGCCAGGTTGGAGAGGATCTGCAGCAGACCGGCGGTCACCAGCGCCAGCAGCGCCACTTCAGGTTTCAGGCTGCCGTGCCAGGCGGCGATCGCCGAGCCGACCACGATGGAGGCAAAGGCCAACGGCAGGGTGCGGGGGCGTAGACTTTCGAGCCATGCGGAAATCGGGGTGGTGGAGGTTGATGAGCTCATGTTTCGCTTCTGTCAGTAAGTTGCGGTGTCCGTTAGAAATAATTGTGGGAGGCAATGCCTCCCACACAGATGACTGACAAGACAATGATTGAGCGATTATAGGATAAAACGACTCAAATCTTCATCCGCCACCAGTTCATCCAGATGACTGCGCACGTAATCCGCATCAATTGTAATGGATTGGCCATTAATTTCACTCGCATCGTAGGAAATATCTTCCATCAGACGCTCCAGCACGGTGTGCAGACGACGCGCGCCGATGTTCTCGGTGCTTTCGTTGACCTGCCACGCGGCTTCGGCGATGCGGCGGATGCCGTCGGCGGTGAACTCGATATTGACGCCTTCGGTGCCCATCAGCGCTTTGTACTGTTCGGTCAGCGACGCGCTCGGCTCGGTCAGGATGCGCTCGAAGTCTTCGGTGGTCAGCGCCTGTAGCTCAACGCGGATCGGCAGACGGCCCTGCAGTTCCGGGATCAGATCCGACGGATTGGCGGTCTGGAACGCGCCGGAAGCGATGAACAGAATGTGGTCGGTTTTCACCATGCCGTGCTTGGTGGACACGGTGCACCCTTCCACCAGCGGCAGCAGATCGCGCTGCACGCCTTCGCGGGAAACGTCCGGGCCGGAGCTTTGGCCGCCGCGCTTACAGATTTTGTCGATCTCATCGATAAACACGATGCCGTGCTGCTCAACCGCTTCGATCGCCTGCTCTTTCAGCTCTTCCGGGTTCACCAGCTTGGCGGCTTCTTCTTCCACCAGCAGCTTGAAGGCTTCTTTGATCTTCAGCTTGCGCGGTTTTTGCTTTTGGCCGCCGAGGTTCTGGAACATCGACTGCAGCTGGTTGGTCATCTCTTCCATGCCCGGAGGCGCCATGATTTCCACGCCCATCGGCGCGGCGGCCAGATCGATTTCGATCTCTTTGTCATCCAGCTGGCCTTCGCGCAGTTTCTTGCGGAATGCCTGGCGGGCGGCGGACGGTTCCTGGCCTTCTTCCGGCTGGCCCCAGTTGTTTTTGGCCGGCGGGATCAGCACGTCGAGAATGCGCTCTTCGGCCAACTCTTCGGCACGGGTGCGATTTTTCTCGATCGACTGCATGCGCACCATTTTGATGGCGGCATCGGTCAGATCGCGAATGATGGAGTCCACTTCTTTGCCCACATAGCCCACTTCGGTGAACTTGGTGGCTTCAACCTTGATGAACGGCGCGTTGGCCAGCTTCGCCAGACGGCGGGCGATTTCGGTTTTACCGACGCCGGTCGGGCCGATCATCAGAATGTTTTTCGGGGTCACTTCGTGACGCAGCATCTCGTTGAGCTGCATCCGGCGCCAGCGGTTGCGCAGGGCAATGGCGACAGCGCGTTTGGCCTTGTTTTGGCCAATGATATAGCTGTCCAGTTCGCTGACGATCTCGCGCGGGGTCATTTCAGACATGGTATTCGATCCTTACGCTTTGGAAGGCAATTCTTCAATGGTGTGGAAATGGTTGGTGTAAATACAGATGTCGCCGGCGATGTTGAGGGATTTCTCAACGATGTCGCGGGCGCTCAGCTCGGTATTTTCCAACATGGCGCGGGCGGCGGCCTGGGCGTACGGGCCGCCGGAGCCGATGGCGATCAGATCGTTTTCCGGCTGCACCACATCGCCGTTGCCGGTGATGATCAGCGAGGCGGTTTCATCGGCGACCGCCAGCAGCGCTTCGAGCTTGCGCAGCATGCGGTCGGTGCGCCAGTCTTTCGCCAGCTCGACGGCGGCTTTCACCAGGTGGCCCTGATGCATTTCCAGTTTGCGTTCAAACAGTTCAAACAGCGTGAAGGCGTCAGCGGTGCCACCGGCGAAACCGGCGATCACTTTGTCGTTATACAGGCGACGCACTTTCTTGACGTTACCCTTCATCACCGTATTACCCAGGGTTGCCTGGCCATCACCACCGATGACGACCTGGCCGTTGCGGCGTACGCTTACAATTGTTGTCACGAGCAGACCCTCGTTAAAGACGGAAAGAAGTCCCCGCAGCGCCTGCTTTCGCAGACGCTACGAGGCATATTGAGAGTATAGATGGGGGGGGATTGACGCTTTTCAACCCCCAACGGAGAGGGGAATGCAACTCGACATGCCGACGCCCTTCAGGCGCGAAAGGGTTTTGTCCGCTGCGGCGCGGCTGCTGTAGGGGCCGAGCACCACGCGATTCCAACCGCCACCGGCGGTGATGCGGCTCTCGATGCCCTCGAACGCCAGGCGCGCACGCACGGATTCAGCCTGATCGGTGGCGCGGAACGAACCGCATTGCACCATCCACTTCTGTTTCGATTCCGGTTTGGTGTCCTGCTTGGCCGTTTCCTGTTTCACTTCCGGTTTGGGCTCCGGCTTCGGTTGCGGCTTCGGCTCAGGCTGTTTCACCTGCGCCGGCGGCGGGGTGACTTGCTTCGGCTGCTGGTGCTGCTGCACCGGCGCGGTGGTGGCCCCGTTGTTGAACGGGTTGCGCGGCGCCTGAGTGACCTGCTGCTGTTGCTGTACCGGCTGCTGCTGCATTTGCGGTTGTTGCATCTGCTGCTGGCGGTTGCCGCGCGCGTTGGCCTGGCCCGGATCGTTATACGGCACTTCATTCAGCTGCGTCGGGCGCTGTTGCATGTCGGCCTGCATCTGCTCCAGCAGTTGCCGTTGTTCGGCGGTCAGCTGAGTTTTGGAATTGAGCTCGCCGCCAGCCGTCGGTTCGGTCGGGGTTTGCACGCCGATCTGTCGGTTTTCCAGCTCTTTGATATAGCGCCAGCGCTCTTCCGGCTTCGGCGGCAGGCCGTTGCCTGGGCGAGTGGTGTGCGCAGGCAACAACGGCGCGTCTTCCGGCTTGTTGTGCGTAATGAAATAGAGGCCACCGACAAAGACAACCAGCAACGCGACGGCTAACGCCAGCACGGTTTTGGAAACCTTCGGAGAACTGCGTTTTTTACGGCTGGGGGTTTTGCGCTTAGCTCCTGCTGCGCGCCCACGGCTTACATAGTCTTTTTGTGCCACTATTATTCCGCTGTGTCCTGATGAGAGGATAAGTCCGTCATGTTACTGAACCCTAAAATATTTGACTAGCGTTTCGGAGCAGCGGTGCTGCCTCTGATAATCAATTCACTGTCCAAGAGTCGGGAGCCGCTGGCCACCGTCTGGCCGTTCAACTGCTCCAACAGCAACAACATCGCCTGCTGGCCGATCTGGAAGCGCGGCTGCGCCACCGTGGTCAGCGGCGGATCGCAATACTGCGCCAGCTTGAGGTCGTCAAAGCCGACGATCGACAGATCCTGCGGTACCCGCAGCCCCATTTTCTTCGCCTGGGACAGCACGCCGATCGCCATGACGTCGCTGTGGCAGAACACCGCCGTCGGCGGTTTCGGCTGAGCCATCAACTGGGTCAGCGCTTGCGCGCCGGCTTCGTAGGTAAAATCACCCCGGGTAATATAGCTGCTTTCGACGGTAATGCCATTACGGCGTAGCGCTTGAACATAACCTTGCAGCCGATAATGGCTCAGCGGCATCTGTTCCGGCCCGGCGACGCAGGCGATCTGCCGGTGGCCCAATTGATGCAAATAATGCACGGCTTCAAAGGCGGCGGTCAGGTTGTCGATATGCACCGTCGGCAGTTCCAGCTCGGGCGCGAACTCATTGGCCATCACCATCGGCGGCAGGTTGCGCTGCTCTTCCTTGCTGGCGTCGAACGGTAGATTAGAGCCCAGCAGCAGCATGCCGTCGATCTGTTTGGTGATGATCAGATTGACGAAGGTGCGTTCTTGCTGGTTCTGCTGCGCGCAGTCGCCGATCAGCACCAGATAGCCTTGTTGGGCGGCGGTCTGTTCGATCCCCTGGATCACATCCGCGAAAAACGGATCGCAGATGTCGGGCACGATCACCAGGATGGTGCGAGATTCGTTGCGTTTGATATTGCGTGACAGAGCATGAGGAGAATAACCCACGGCCAGCACGGCCTGTTCCACTTTCTGACGCGTTGGCGTTGACACCTTTTCCGGATTCATCAGCGCACGCGATACGGTAGCCGTTGAAACGCCCGCCATTTCGGCGACGTCTTTCATGGTCGCCATGGATAACTCTTTCTTGTGTTCCAACGCCTTTCTCCTTGCGTCAGCCCCATGCCGACGCCACTACTGCTGTTTGCTCACAATGTCCGGCATGCGGTGGCGGGATTGTTGTCATTGAGCGCCACTCGCGTTCGAGCACTCCGTCGCGCTGCGATGTGGCGACAAAATTTGCCCTCGCAGACATTCTAAACAGAATACGCCCCGCCTTTGTTACCTAATTTGCATAAAAAATGTGACCTGAGAAGGTTTTTTAGCGTTCGCTCGCAATTTAAAGGGTAAACGTTTGCATGACGGCAGCTAAATCGGACTTTTCCGGGATCAGCTGTCGATCGGATCGACATCCAGCGTCCATTTCACCTTGCGCGTTTGCGGCAGGGTGCCGATCAGCGGCAGCGAGCTTTTCATCAGCTGTTGCAGGACGCGCCGTGTCGGATGCTGCAGCAGCAGCTGCCAGCGGAAACGGCCGCCGCGTTTGGACTGCAGCGCCGGCACCGGGCCCATCACCCACAGCGAATCGTCCTTAAGCGGACTGGCTTCCAACAGATTGCGCAGCTGCTGCAGGAACAGCGGGGCCTGTTGGTTATCGTGATCTTCGGCGCGCACGATGATGTGGCTGGTGTAGGGCGGCAGAAACACGCTGTTGCGCTCCGCCAGCGTCTGTTTGGCGAAGGCGTCGTAACCTTGTTGCAGCAGCACCTGCAATAACGGGTGCTCCGGGTGGTGGGTTTGCAGCAGCACTTCACCCTGTTTGCCCGCTCGCCCCGCGCGCCCGGAGACCTGGGTATAGAGCTGAGCGAAACGCTCGGCGGAGCGGAAGTCGGCGGAGAACAGCGCGCCGTCCACGTCCAGCAACGCCACCAGCGTGACGTCGGGAAAATGGTGGCCCTTGGCCAGCATTTGCGTGCCGATCAGAATGCGCGCTTCGCCGCGATGAATATCCGCCAGGTGCTGTTCCAGCGACCCTTTGCGGCTGGTGGTGTCGCGATCGATGCGGGTGATCGGCGTGTCGGGGAACAGCGGCGCCAGCTCATGTTCCAGCTGTTCGGTGCCGACGCCGACCGATACCAGGTGGGTGGAGCCGCACTGCGGGCATTGGTGCGGCACCGGTCGCTGGCTGTCGCAGTGGTGACAGCGCAGCTGGCGCTGATGCTGGTGGAAGGTGTAATAGTGATCGCAGCGCTGGCACTCGGCGATCCAGCCGCACTCGTGGCACAGCAGCGCCGGGGCGTAACCGCGGCGGTTGAGGAACAGCATCACCTGATTGCCGGCTTTTAAATGGTGCTGCATGCTTTTCAAAAGCGGCTGCGACAGGCCGACCTTCAGCGGCAACCCTTTCAGATCGATCAGATGCTGCGCCGCCGGTTTGGCGTTGCCTGCCCGTTGGGTGAGCTTCAACTGGCGATATTTGCCCAGTTGCACGTTGTGCAGCGTTTCCAGTGCCGGCGTGGCGGAGCCCATCACCATCGGGATATCTTCTTCCCGGGCGCGGAACACCGCCAGATCGCGGGCGTGGTAGCGCCAGCCTTCCTGCTGTTTATAAGAGCTGTCGTGCTCTTCGTCGATGATGATAACGCCCAGTTGCCGGAACGGTGTGAACAGCGCCGAGCGGGTGCCGATGACGATCGCGGCTTCGCCGCTGCGCGCGCGCAGCCAAACCGCCAGCCGTTCGCTGTCGTTCAGCCCGGAGTGCAGCACGTCCACCGGCGCGTTGAAGCGCTCGCGAAAGCGGGCGATGGTTTGCGGCGTCAGGCCGATTTCCGGCACCAGCACCAGCGCCTGCCGGCCTTTGGCCAACACGTTTTCCAGCACGCTGAGATACACCTCGGTCTTGCCGGAGCCGGTGACCCCGGCCAGCAGCCAGGCGGCAAACTGCTCATCTTCGCTTCGGATCGCCCCGACGGCGGTGGCCTGTTCGGTATTCAGCCGCAGCCGCTCGCCGAGCACCGCAAAGTTGGGGCGCCAGTCCTGCGTGGCCGCGACCTGAGCGCGCAGATCGATCAGCCCTTTGGCGCGCAGCGCCTGCAGGGCGCTTTCCGTCAGCTCAAGCTGGCTGACCTGATGGCGATAGACCGGGCGTTGCAACAGCGCCGCCAGCGCCTGCTGCTGTTTCGGCGCGCGTTTCAGGCTTTCGGGCGGCGTGGCGCGCCCCTCTTCGGTGGCGAACCACTGCCACAGCGGCGCGGCCTCGGCCGGTTTGCCTTGGCGCAGCAGGATCGGCAGCGCGTGGAACAGCACTTCGCCGATGGGATAGTGGTAGTAATCGCTGGCCCAGCGCAGGATGCGCCACAGGCTGGGGGAGAACAGCGATTCCGTGTCGATCACGCTGTCGATCGGTTTGAGCTTGTCCAACGGCAGTTCGCTGGTGTCGCTGCAGCCGGTGACGATGCCGATTGCATGCTGCCTGCCCCAGGGCACGCCCACGCGCGCGCCGGCCACCGGCTGCATGCCGGGCGGCAGCAGATAGTCGAAGGTGCGGGCGAGGGGGACCGGCAAAGCAACGTGTACGACGGGCATGATCTCATCCAAATTGAAAAAAAGTGGGCATCAGTTTACACGGCGCATCGTCAAATGTACGGTTCCGATTGCGCGCCCCGACTAATGCTGTATAATTTGCCGCCTTTGGTATAATTCGATACCAAAATTCTATTATCAACCACGTGTGGTGTCTGGCGAAACAGGGCTGGATAGCGACACGGCCTTAACTGAGGTTTCCCATGAAACAAGGTATCCACCCAAAATACGAAGAAGTTACTGCTAACTGCTCTTGCGGTAACGTGATGAAGATCCGCTCCACCGTGGGCCACGATCTGAACCTGGACGTTTGTGGCGCATGCCACCCGTTCTACACTGGCAAGCAGCGTGACGTTGCTACCGGTGGCCGCGTTGACCGCTTCAACAAGCGTTTCAGCGTACCAGGCGCTAAGAAATAAGATTTCTTATCGACCGATGAAAAAGGCGCCCTGGGCGCCTTTTTTCTTTTCTGCCGCCGACGTTCGCCGGGCGGTTCTCAATATTCCCAGGTATCGGGATCGACACCCAGTTCGCGCATCAACGCTTTTGCGGCTTCCGGGATTTCATCGCTGCGCTCTTTGCGCAGGTCTTCATCGTTCGGCAGCGGCTGGCCGGTAAAGGCATGCAGAAACGCTTCGCACAGAAGTTCGCTGTTGGTGGCGTGGCGCAGGTTGTTCACCTGGCGACGGGTCCGTTCGTCGGTGAGGATTTTCAGGACCTTCAGCGGAATGGATACCGTGATCTTTTTGACTTGCTCGCTTTTTTTACCGTGTTCAGCGTAAGGGCTGACATACTCGCCGTTCCACTCAGCCATGGGACACCTTAACTTTGTCAGAAAAATTACAAAATTCTAAAAACCGGCCAATTATGCCCGATCTTCACTGTTCTCACTAAATAAATGTCAATTTTACGCGACCAGGGTCACTGAATGCCCCGCTTCGGCCAGGCATTGCCGCTTAACATCTTATCGTCATGTCATATCGGCATAATTTTAGCGGGTATTGTGTCATTGCTCAATCTATACGCAAAGAAGTTTAGATGTCCAGATGTATTGACGTCTATCAATCCTGCGATTACTCTTTAGGCCTCATTCACCGAACCGAGAGCCGAGCGAGCCCATGACGCGTAAACCAGCCACGATTGCCGTACGCAGCGGCCTGAACGACGACGAACAGTACGGCTGCGTTGTCCCGCCGATTCATCTGTCCAGCACCTATAACTTTACCGACTTCAATCAACCTCGAGCTCATGACTACTCGCGCCGCGGCAACCCGACGCGCGACGTGGTGCAGCGCGCGTTGGCGGAGCTGGAAGGCGGCGCCGGCGCGGTGATGACCGGCAGCGGGATGTCGGCGATCCATCTGGTGACCACCGTACTGCTGAAGCCCGGCGATCTGCTGGTGGCGCCGCACGACTGTTACGGCGGCAGCTATCGGTTATTCGACAGCCTGAGCAAGCGCGGCGCTTATCGCGTGCTGTTCGTCGATCAAGGCAATGAGGCCGCCCTGCAACAGGCGCTGGCGCAAAAGCCGAAGCTGGTGTTGATAGAAAGCCCCAGCAATCCGCTGCTGCGGGTGGTGGACATCGCGGCGATCTGCGCTGCCGCGCACGCGGCGGGCGCGTTGACGGTGGTGGACAACACGTTCCTCAGCCCGGCCCTGCAACAGCCGATCGAACTCGGTGCCGATCTGGTGGTCCATTCTTGCACCAAATACCTGAACGGGCATTCGGACGTGGTGGCCGGCGCGGTGATCGCCAAAGATCCTGAGCTGGCGGTCGAGCTGGCCTGGTGGGCGAACAACATCGGCGTGACCGGCGGCGCGTTCGACAGCTATCTGTTGCTGCGCGGCATGCGCACGTTGTCGCCACGCATCAAGGCGGCGCAACAAAACGCTGAAGCGATTGTTGACTATTTACAGCAGCAACCGCTGGTGAAAAAGCTGTATCATCCTTCCCTGCCGGAGAATCCGGGGCATGAGATCGCCCGTCGTCAGCAGCGCGGTTTCGGCGCGATGCTGAGTTTTGAACTGGACGGCGATGAAGCGGTGCTGCGCCGTTTTCTCTCTGCCCTTGAGCTGTTTACTCTGGCAGAATCGTTGGGCGGCGTAGAAAGCCTGATCTCGCATGCAGCGACCATGACTCACGCCGGCATGGCGGCGGAGGCGCGGGCAGCGGCCGGCATCTCCGAGAGCCTGCTGCGCATTTCCGTGGGTATTGAAGACAGTGAAGATTTGATTGCCGATCTGGAACGCGCTTTCCAGGCGGCGGCAACGAGGTAAGCATGAATGCAATTGCTGTAGCAGGGCCGGTGAGCGGGCGTCAACTGCACAAGTTTGGCGGCAGCAGTCTGGCGGATGTGAAGTGTTATCTGCGTGTGGCCGGGATTATGGCGGAATACAGCCAGCCGGGCGACATGATGGTGGTATCGGCCGCCGGCAGTACCACCAACCAGTTGATCAACTGGCTGAAGCTCAGCCAGAGCGATCGCCTGTCTGCGCACCAGGTGCAGCAGACGTTGCGTCGTTATCACAGCGATCTTATCAGCGGCCTGTTGCCGCCGGAAAGCGCCGAGCCGCTGATCGCCGAGTTCATTCAGGATCTGGAACGCCTGGCGGCGCTGCTGGACGGCAATGTCGACGAGGTGTGCTACGCCGAAGTGGTCGGGCACGGCGAGATTTGGTCGGCGCGCCTGATGGCGGCGGTGCTCAACCACCTGGACATGCAGGCGGCCTGGCTGGATGCGCGTGACTTCCTGCGCGCCGAGCGCGCCGCGCAGCCGCAGGTGGATGAAGGCCGTTCTTACCCGCTGTTGCAACAATTGATGGCCCAACACCCGGGTAAACGCCTGGTAGTGACCGGGTTCATTTCGCGCAACGACGCCGGGGAAACCGTGCTGTTGGGGCGTAACGGCAGCGACTACTCCGCCACTCAGGTCGGCGCGCTGGCCGGCGCTGCGCGCGTCACCATCTGGAGCGACGTGGCCGGGGTTTACAGCGCCGATCCGCGCAAGGTGAAAGACGCCTGCCTGCTGCCGCTGCTGCGTCTGGACGAAGCCAGCGAGCTGGCGCGTCTGGCTGCGCCGGTGTTGCACACCCGTACCCTGCAGCCGGTCTCCGGTAGCGATATCGATCTTCAGCTGCGCTGCAGCTATCAGCCGGAGCAGGGCTCGACGCGCATTGAGCGCGTATTGGCTTCCGGCACCGGCGCCAAGATTGTCACCAGCCACGACGATGTGTGCCTGATTGAACTGCACGTTGCCGCTCAGCATGACTTCAAACTGGCGCAGAAAGAGTTGGATCTGGTGCTCAAGCGCGCGCAGATCAAACCGCTGGCGGTGGGCATCCACCCAGACCGCAACCTGGTGCAGCTGTGCTACACCTCCGAGGTGGTCAACAGCGCGCTGGCGACGCTGCAGGCCGCGGTGCTGCCAGGCGAGCTGCGCCTGCGCGAAGGATTGGCGCTGGTGGCGATGGTCGGCGCCGGGGTGTGCAAGAACCCGCTGCACAGCCACCGTTTCTATCAGCAGCTGAAAGATCAGCCGGTCGAGTTTATCTGGCAGGCGGAAGATGGCATCAGCCTGGTGGCGGTATTGCGCCAGGGGCCGACCGCGCTGCTGATCCAGGGGCTGCACCAAAGCCTGTTCCGCGCCGAGAAGCGCATCGGTCTGGTGCTGTTCGGCAAGGGCAACATCGGCTCGCGCTGGCTGGAGCTGTTCGCCCGCGAGCAGACCCATATCTCCGCGCGCAGCGGCTTCGAATTCATCCTGGCGGGGGTGGTGGACAGCCGCCGTAGCCTGCTGAACTACGACGGGCTGGACGCCAGCCGCGCATTGGCGTTCTTTGAGGACGAGGCGCAGGAACTCGACGAAGAATCGTTGTTCCTGTGGATGCGCGCGCACCCGTTCGACGATCTGGTGGTGCTCGACGTGACCGCCAGCGAAGAGCTGGCCGGGCAGTATCTGGATTTCGCCAGCTACGGTTTCCACGTGATCAGCGCCAACAAGTTGGCGGGGGCCTCGTGCAGCGACAGCTATCGCCAAATACGCGACGCCTTCGCCAAAACCGGCCGCCACTGGCTGTATAACGCCACCGTCGGCGCCGGCCTGCCGGTCAACCATACGGTGCGCGATCTGCGCGACAGCGGCGACAGCATTCTGGCGATCAGCGGTATCTTCTCCGGCACGCTCTCCTGGCTGTTCCTGCAGTATGACGGCACGGTGCCGTTCACCGAGCTGGTGGATCAGGCCTGGCAGCAGGGGCTGACCGAACCGGATCCGCGGGTCGATCTCTCCGGCCAGGACGTGATGCGCAAGCTGGTGATCCTGGCGCGCGAGGCGGGCTACGACATCGAACCGAACCAGGTGCGGGTCGAGTCGCTGGTGCCGGCGGGGTGCGAGCTGGGCTCCGTCGATCAGTTCTTCGAGAACGGTGAGGCGCTGAATCAGCAGATGCAACAGCGCTTTGAGGCCGCCAGCGAAATGGGCCTGGTGCTGCGCCACGTGGCGCGTTTCGACGCCAACGGCAAGGCGCGGGTCGGCGTGGAGGCGGTGCGCCCTGAGCATCCTCTGGCCTCGCTGTTGCCGTGCGACAACGTGTTCGCCATCGAAAGCCGCTGGTATCGCGATAATCCGCTGGTGATCCGCGGGCCGGGCGCCGGCCGCGATGTGACCGCCGGCGCGATCCAGTCAGACCTTAACCGATTGGCGCAGCTGCTTTAATCCTCTGCGGGCGCGGGCTCACCGCGCCCCTTGGCTTTTCCTGCCATACTTATCTTTGTCGCGATCATGAAATTCCCTCGTTGAGCGGGTGAGGATTAATCATCTTATTCCCCTCATTTTCCTGTTGACTCTTTAGCCAACATGCGGCATTTTCTATCTAGACGTCTAAACGTATAGACGCTCATCAAGATGAAATAAAAACAGTGATCGATAAGAGGTGAGCAGGGTATGAGTTTTTTCCACGCAAACCAGCGGGAAGCGCTGAATCAGAGTCTGGCGGAGTTGAACGGCCAGATTAACGTATCATTCGAGTTCTTCCCGCCACGCACCAGCGAGATGGAAGAGACCCTGTGGCAGTCGATCGATCGTCTGAGCATTCTCAAACCTAAATTCGTTTCCGTCACCTACGGCGCCAACTCCGGCGAGCGCGATCGCACCCACAGCATCATCAAAGGGATCAAGGAACGCACCGGCCTGGAGGCGGCGCCGCACCTGACCTGCATCGACGCCAGCCCGGCGCAGCTGCGCGACATCGCGACCGATTACTGGAACAGCGGCATCCGCCATATCGTGGCGCTGCGCGGCGATCTGCCGCCGGGCGGCGGCAAGCCGGAAATGTACGCGACCGATCTGGTGGCGCTGCTGAAAGACGTGGGTGACTTCGACATTTCCGTCGCCGCTTACCCGGAAGTGCACCCGGAGGCGAAGAGCGCCCAGGCCGATTTGATTAACCTGAAACGCAAGATCGATGCCGGCGCCAGTCGCGCGATTACCCAGTTCTTCTTCGACGTTGAGAGCTACCTGCGCTTTCGCGACCGCTGCGTCGCCGCCGGTATCGACGTGGAAATCGTGCCGGGCATTCTGCCGGTGTCCAACTTCAAGCAGCTGCAGCGCTTCGCCACCATGACCAACGTGCGGGTGCCAAGCTGGATGACCAGCATGTTCGAAGGGCTGGACGACGATGCGGAGACCCGCAAAATGGTTGGTGCCAACATCGCCATGGACATGGTGAAGATCCTGAGCCGCGAAGGGGTGAAAGATTTCCACTTCTATACCCTGAACCGCGCCGAGATGAGTTACGCCATCTGCCACACGCTGGGCGTGCGACCGGTGGCCGCCGCCTGACGGGTCTGTTCCATTTAAAAGGGCGCCGCTTTACCGCGGCGCCCTTTTTTTGTGGGGGAGACATAAAAAAACGGCCCCGATAAACGGGGCCGCGATGAGGCTCACTAGCCGGTGTTGCGCATCCCGGCGGCGACGCCGGCGATGGTAACCATCAGCGCCTGCTCCACGCGGGCGTCCGGCTGCTCCTGCTGGCGCGAACGGTGCAGCAATTCGGCCTGCAAGACGTTCAACGGGTCGGTATAGACGTTGCGCAGCGCGATGGATTCGGCGATCCACGGCAGGTCTTCCATCAGGTGCGCATCGTTGGCGATGGTCAGCACCACCTTGATGTCGCTTTCCAGCTGATCGCGCAGCTGTTGGCCCAGCGGCCACAGCGATTTATCCACCAGGCGCTGATCGTAGTATTCCGCCAGCCACAGGTCGGCTTTGGCGAACACCATTTCCAGCATGGCGATGCGGGTGGAGAAGAACGGCCAGTCGCGACACATCGCCTCCAGCTCCGCCTGTTTGCCGGCTTTCACCGCTTCCTGCAATCCGGCGCCGGCGCCGAGCCAGGCCGGCAGCATCAGGCGGTTCTGCGTCCAGGCGAAGATCCACGGAATGGCGCGCAGGCTCTCTACGCCGCCGTTCGGCTTGCGCTTGGCCGGGCGCGAGCCCAGCGGCAGTTTGCCCAGCTCCAGCTCCGGCGTGGCCGCGCGGAAGTAAGGCACGAAGTCCGGGTTTTCACGCACGTAGCCGCGATACATTCGGCAGGAGGTCTCGGATAGGTCGTCCATCAGCGCCCGCCATTCTTTCTTCGGTTCCGGCGGCGGCAGCAGGTTGGCCTCGAGGATCGCGCCGGCATACAGCGCCAGGCTGCTGATGGTGACTTCCGGCAGGCCGAACTTGAAGCGGATCATCTCGCCCTGTTCGGTGACGCGCAGGCCGCCCTTCAGGCTGCCCGGCGGCTGCGACAGCAGCGCCGCATGCGCCGGAGCGCCGCCGCGGCCGATGGAACCGCCGCGGCCGTGGAACAGCGTCAGCGCCACGCCGGCCTTTTCACAGGTTTTGATCAGCGCGTCCTGCGCGCGGTACTGCGCCCAGGAAGCGGCCATCACGCCGGCGTCTTTCGCCGAGTCGGAATAGCCGATCATCACCATCTGTTTGCCCTGGATGAAGCCGCGATACCAGTCGATGTTCAGCAACTGGGTCATTACGTCGTCGGCGTTGTTCAGGTCGTCGAGGGTTTCGAACAGCGGGGCGACCGGCAGCGCGAACGGGCAGCCGGCCTCTTTCAGCAGCAGATGCACCGCCAGCACGTCGGAAGGCGTGCGCGCCATAGAAATCACATAGGCGGCGATCGAGCCCTGCGGCGCTTCGGCAATCACCCTGCAGGTTTCCAGCACTTCCTGCGTGTCGGCGCTCGGTTGCCATTTCAGCGGCACCAGCGGGCGTTTGGAGTTCAGTTCGCGGATCAGGAACGCCTGTTTATCGGCTTCCGACCAGCTTTCATAATCGCCCAGCCCCAGATAGCGGGTCAGCTCGGCGATGGCTTCGGTATGGCGGGTGCTCTCCTGACGCACGTCGATGCGCACCAGCGGCACGCCGAAGCAGCGCACGCGGCGCAGGGTATCCAGCAGTTGACCATTGGCGATGATGCCCATGCCGCAGGCCTGCAGCGACTGGTAGCAGGCATACAGTGGCTCCCACAGCTGCTCGTTGTTCACCAGCAGGTCGTGCGGTTTCAGCACGCGCTCGCCCTTCAGGCGACCTTCAAGATAAGCCTGGGAACTCATCAGCTGGCTGCGCAGCTGCTTCATGATTTCGCGGTAAGGCTCCTGCACCTCATCGCCGCCGGCGCGGGCGCGCAGCTCAGGGGTGCACTCGGTCATCGACAGCTCGGAGACCAGCACCTGGATGTCGCGGGTAAACAGGTCGCAGGCTTTCCAGCGGCTGAGCAGCAGCACATGGCGGGTAATTTCGGCGGTGACGTTCGGGTTGCCGTCGCGGTCGCCGCCCATCCAGGAGGTGAAGCGCACCGGCACCGCTTCTACCGGCAGGCTGTAATCGATGGAGTTTTCCAGCTGTTCGTTGAATTCGCGCAGGAACGCCGGCACGCCTTCCCACAGGCTGTTTTCCACGACGGCAAAACCCCATTTGGCTTCGTCGATCGGGGAAGGGCGGTGTTTGCGAATTTCATCGGTGTGCCACGACTGGGCTACCAGCTGGCGCAGGCGGCGCATGATCTTGTTGCGCTCGTAGTCGGCCAGATCGTTGTGATCGAGCTGGCTGAGGCAGGTGTTGACCTCCACCAGCTTGTGGATCAGGGTGCGGCGGGTGATCTCCGTCGGGTGCGCCGTCAGCACCAGCTCGATGGAGAGTTGCGACACCGCGTGCTGCAGCTCTTTGTCGCTGAGCTTTTTGTCTTTGAGGCGGCTGAACAGTTGGGCCAGCGCTTCCGGGTTGCTGGCGGCTTCGCCGTTGGGCGAAATGCTGTGGTACTGCTCGGCGACGTTGGTCAGGTTGAGGAACTGGCTGAAGGCGCGCGCCACCGGCAGCAGCTCGTCGTTGGACAAGTTCTGCAGGGTGGAGAGCAGCTCCTGGCGATGCGCTTCGTTGCCGGCGCGTGAGGATTTGGAAAGCTTACGGATGGTCTCAACGCGATCGAGAATATGCTCGCCCAGCGCTTCTTTGATGGTATCGCCGAGCAATTTGCCGAGCATACTGACATTACTGCGCATTGCCGAATATTGTTCGTTCATATAACCCCTGACCCAGTTCTGTATGTATGATTTTTATCTTGTAAATAAATTTCACGCGTCAGGCGCAGACCGCCTGCCTGATCCCATCGCGTTCCTGTCCAATCGTCAATTGACACTATTTTTAGCAAAAAAACATCAAAATCGGCGCATTTTCTGAAATTTAATTACGCCGCGTGGGTTATCAGCGTGGCTTATTTCGCTGCTTTCTACTTATTTTGAGTTAGGGGAAGCATAAAGCATTTCCCCTGCTAAATGTCGGGTTTATTGCCGGCAAAAGTGATTGACCAGCTGGCCCAACAGTTTGCGCGTCGGTTCGATAAACGCGGTGTCGATGTATTCGTCCGGCTGGTGGGCCTGATCGATGGAACCGGGGCCGAGCACCAAGGTCGGGCAGACCTGTTGCACGAACGGCGCTTCGGTGCAGTAGTTGACCACCTGCGTGCGGGTGCCCAGCAGCTCCTCGATCACCGCTACCATGCGGTGGTCGGTCGGGCATTCGTAGCCCGGTACCGACGCGTGCAGCTCTTCGATGGTCAGGCGGCCCGGCCAGCGTTGGCTCACTGGCTCCAGCGCCTGATGCATCAGTTCGTTGATGTTGTCGAGCGTCATGCCGGGCAGCGGGCGGATATCCAGATGCAGTTCGCAACAGGCGCAGATGCGGTTGGCCGCGTCGCCGCCGCTGATATGGCCGAAGTTCATGGTGGGATAAGGCACGGCGAACGCCGGGTTGTTGTAGCGCTCCTGCAGGGTCTTGCGCAGCTCCATCAGGCGGCCGATGGACTCGTGCATCAGATCGATGGCGTTGACGCCGCGCGCCGGATCGCTGGAGTGGCCGGACTGGCCGACGATGCGAATGGCGTTGGCCATGTGGCCCTTGTGCGCGCGCACCGGCTGCAGCGAGGTCGGCTCGCCGATGATGGCGAAATCCGGACGAATGGCGGTAGAGGCGGCGAAGTAACGCGCGCCGGCCATCGTCGTTTCTTCATCTGCGGTGGCTAAAATGTACAACGGCTTGGTCAGCTTGCTCGCGTCGATATCGCGCACCGCATCCAGAATAAAGGCGAAGAAGCCTTTCATGTCGGCGGTGCCCAGCCCGTAGAGCTTGTTGTCGTGCTCGGTCAGGGTGAAGGGATCGCGCGTCCAGCGGCCTTCGTCGTAAGGCACCGTATCGGTGTGGCCGGCCAGCAGCAGGCCGCCGCTGCCTTCGCCGATGCTGGCCAGCAGGTTGAATTTGTGGCGCGACTCCGGCACCGGCTGTACGTCGACGCGAAAGCCCAGGTCGGCAAACCATCCGGCCAACAAGTTGATTAACGCCTCATTGCTCTGATCGAGGCCGGCATCGGTGGCGCTGATTGACGGAGTGGCGATCAACGCCCGGTACAGCTCAATAAATGGAGGTAATTTCATCTTCACTGTTGACAGCCTTAGGTTAGGATAGTATCAATATTCATGCATTTATTTTGAATAAAAATACAGTAAGCCGAAGCGTAAGGGAACCCGATGCCCGGATGTTTATAAAAGCATCAACGCCTGGCTCCGTGGGTGAACGGCGCAACAACGCTGGCTAGCCCTGTTACCTGGGTCGCAAGCGACCGCACGTCAGTTTAGAAGGTGAAAGGCCACATGTTGAATACGCTGATCGTTGGTGCCAGCGGTTACGCCGGAGCGGAGCTCACGGCTTACCTGAATCGCCACCCACACATGAACATAACCGCTTTAGCGGTTTCAGCGCAAAGTGCAGATGCAGGAAAGTTGCTTTCCGATCTCCATCCCCAGTTGAAAGGCATCGTCGATCTGCCGCTGCAGCCGTTGACTGACGTCGCCAAGGCGGCGCAGGGCATCGACGTGGTGTTCCTCGCCACCGCCCATGAAGTCAGCCACGATATCGCACCGGCTTTCCTGGCGGCGGGCTGCGTGGTGTTCGATCTGTCCGGCGCCTTCCGCGTGCAGGACGCCGGTTTTTATAGCCAGTACTACGGTTTCGAGCATCAGCATGGCGCTCTGCTGGAGCAGGCTGTGTACGGCCTGGCGGAGTGGCAGAGCGACAAGATTAAACAGGCGCAGCTGATCGCGGTGCCGGGCTGTTACCCGACGGCGGCGCAGCTGGCGCTGAAACCGTTGATCGAAAAACAGCTGCTGAATCTGGATCAGTGGCCGGTGATCAACGCCACCAGCGGCGTCAGCGGCGCCGGGCGCAAGGCCAGCATGACCACCAGCTTCTGCGAAGTGAGCCTGCAGCCGTACGGTATTTTCACTCATCGGCACCAGCCGGAGATCGCCGCGCACCTGGGCGTGCCGGTCATCTTTACGCCGCATCTGGGCAATTTCCCGCGCGGCATCCTTGAAACCATCACCTGCCGTCTGAAAGCCGGCGTGACCGCGCAGGACGTCGCGGCCGCCTATCATGCCGCCTATGACGACAAGCCGCTGGTGCGGCTGTACGACCAGGGCGTGCCGGCGCTGAAAGCGGTGGTGGGGCTGCCGTTCTGCGACATCGGTTTTGCGGTGCAGGGCGAGCATCTGATCGCCGTGGCGGTGGAAGACAATCTGCTGAAAGGCGCGGCGGCGCAGGCGGTGCAATGCCTGAATATCCGTTTCGGCTTCCCGGAAACCCAATCACTCCTTTAAACCAGCGTGAGTAAACAGCAATGAACCCGTTAATTATCAAGTTAGGTGGCGTGTTATTAGACAGTGAAGAAGCGCTGGAGCGTCTGTTTACCGCGTTGGACAGCTATCGGCAGCAGCACCAGCGCCCGCTGGTGATCGTGCACGGCGGCGGCTGCGTGGTGGACGAACTGATGAAGCAGCTCGCTTTGCCGGTGGTGAAAAAGAACGGCCTGCGGGTCACGCCGGCCGATCAGATCGACATCATCACCGGGGCGCTGGCCGGCACCGCCAACAAAACGCTGCTGGCGTGGGCGATTAAACACCAAATCAACGCCGTCGGCCTGAGCCTGGCGGACGGCGGCAGCGCGGTCGTGACCCCGCTCGATCCGGCATTGGGCCACGTCGGCAACGCGCAGCCCGGTTCGCCCGCGCTGCTCAATACCCTGCTGGGCGCCGGCTACCTGCCGGTTGTCAGCTCCATCGGCATCACCGCCGAAGGGCAGTTAATGAATGTGAACGCCGATCAGGCGGCGACGGCGCTGGCGGCGACGCTGGGGGCGGACCTTATCCTGCTGTCGGACGTCAGCGGCATCCTCGACGGCAAGGGCCAACGCATTGCGGAAATGACGGCGCAAAAAGCGGAACAACTGATCGCGCAAGGCATCATCACCGATGGTATGGTGGTGAAGGTGAATGCGGCGCTCGACGCTGCCCGCACCCTCGGCCGCCCGGTGGATATCGCCAGCTGGCGCCATGCCGATCAGCTTCCTGCTTTGTTTAACGGCGTGTCGATTGGCACCCGGATCCTCGCTTAATTTTAGAATTAGAAAGGAATAGATCATGCAAAACCAAGGCATCAAAAAAATCGTTCTGGCGTACTCCGGCGGCCTGGATACCTCGGCCATCATTCCATGGCTGAAAGAGAACTACGGCGGCTGTGAAGTGGTGGCGTTCGTGGCGGACATCGGCCAGGAGCGCAGCGATCTGGAAGGCGTGGAGCAAAAAGCCCTGCAGTCCGGTGCCTCTGAATGTCACGTGGTCGATCTGCGTGAAGAATTTATCCGCGATTACGTTTATCCGGTGCTGCAGACCGGCGCCCTGTACGAGGGCAGCTACCTGCTGGGCACCTCGATGGCGCGGCCGATCATCGCCAAGGCGCAGGTCGAGCTGGCGTTGAAAGTGGGCGCAGACGCGCTGTGCCACGGCGCGACCGGCAAAGGCAACGATCAGGTGCGTTTCGAAACCACCTATACCGCGCTGGCGCCGCAGCTGAAAGTGGTAGCGCCGTGGCGCGAGTGGAACCTGCGTTCCCGTGAAGCGCTGCTGGATTACCTGAAAGAGCGCAATATCCCGACCACCGCATCGCTGGAGAAAATCTACAGCCGCGATGAGAACGCCTGGCACATCTCCACCGAAGGCGGCGTGTTGGAAAGCCCGTGGAACGCGCCAAACAAGGATTGCTGGGTATGGACCGTCGATCCGCAGGAAGCGCCGGACCAGCCTGAGCAGGTGACCGTTACCGTCGAGAAAGGCCGCGTCGTGGCGGTTAACGGTAAAGCGCTATCGCCGTACCAGTGCCTGGAAACCCTGAACGCGCTGGGCGCCAAGCACGGCGTCGGCCGTATCGACATCGTGGAAAACCGTCTGGTGGGCATCAAATCCCGCGGCTGCTATGAGACCCCGGGGGGCACCATCATGGTGGCGGCGCTGCGCGCCATCGAGCAGCTGGTGCTGGATCGCGACAGCTTCAAATGGCGCGAGCAGCTGGGCCTGGAGATGTCCTATGTGGTGTACGACGGCCGTTGGTTCGCGCCGCTGCGCCGCTCGCTGCAGGCCTCTGCCGAAGCATTGGCTGAAGAGGTGAACGGTGAAGTGGTGCTGCAGCTGTACAAAGGCCAGGTGACGGCGACCCAGAAAAAATCCGCCAACAGCCTGTACTCCGAAGAGTTCGCCACCTTCGGCGAAGACGAAGTTTACGATCACAGCCACGCGGGCGGCTTTATCCGCCTGTTCTCTCTGTCTTCACGCATCCGCGCGTTGAACGAGAAAAAGAATAAATAACCGATTGGCGTGACTCTGCAAGGGCGCAGCATGCTGCGCCCTTTCGCATAAAAATTCAGGAGTAAAGGTATGGCACTTTGGGGCGGACGGTTCACTCAGGCGGCGGATCAGCGGTTCAAGCAACTCAACGATTCGCTGCGGTTCGATTATCGCCTGGCGGAGCAAGATATCGTGGGCTCGGTGGCTTGGTCGAAGGCGCTGGTGACCGTTAACGTGTTGACGGCAACGGAGCAACAGCAGCTGGAGCAGGCGCTGAATGCCTTGCTGACGGAAGTTCAGGCCGATCCTTTGGCGATCGTCCAAAGCGATGCCGAAGACATCCACAGCTGGGTGGAGCAGAAGCTGATCGAGAAGGTCGGCGATTTGGGCAAGAAGCTGCACACCGGCCGCAGCCGCAACGATCAGGTCGCGACCGATCTGAAGCTGTGGTGCAAACAGCAGATCGGCGATCTGCATCAGGCGATCGTCCAGCTGCAGCAGGCGCTGGTGGAGACCGCCGAAGCCAACCAGGATGCGGTGATGCCGGGGTATACCCATCTGCAACGCGCGCAGCCGGTGACTTTCGCGCACTGGTGCCTGGCCTATGTCGAGATGCTGGCGCGCGATGAAAGCCGCCTGCAGGATACCCTTAAACGGCTGGACGTCAGCCCGCTGGGCAGCGGCGCGCTGGCCGGCACCGCGTATCCTATCGATCGCGAGCAGCTGGCCGGCTGGCTGGGTTTTGCCTCGGCGACCCGCAACAGCCTGGACAGCGTATCCGATCGCGATCACGTGCTGGAGCTGCTGTCCAACGCCGCCATCAGCATGGTGCACCTGTCGCGCTTCGCCGAAGATCTGATCTTCTTCAACAGCGGTGAGGCGGCGTTTGTCGAGCTGTCTGACCGCGTGACCTCCGGCTCTTCGCTGATGCCGCAGAAGAAAAACCCGGACGCGCTGGAGCTGATCCGCGGCAAGTGCGGCCGCGTACAGGGCGCGCTGACCGGCATGATGATGACGCTGAAAGGCCTGCCGTTGGCGTACAACAAAGACATGCAGGAAGACAAAGAAGGGCTGTTCGACGCGCTCGACACCTGGATGGACTGCCTGCAGATGGCGGCGCTGGTGCTGGACGGCATTCAGGTTAAGCGCCCGCGCTGCCGGGAAGCGGCGGAGCAGGGTTATGCGAATGCCACCGAGCTGGCGGACTACCTGGTCGCCAAAGGCGTGCCGTTCCGCGAAGCGCACCATATCGTCGGTGAGGCGGTGGTAGAAGCCATTCGCCAGGGCAAACCGCTGGAAGCGCTGCCGCTGGCGGATTTGCAGCAGTTCAGCGCGACGATCGGCGACGACGTCTATCCGATCCTGGCGTTGCAATCCTGCCTGGACAAACGTGCGGCCAAAGGCGGCGTCGCGCCGCAGCAGGTGGCCGCGGCAATCGCCGCCGCGAAACAGCGTTTGGCTTGACGACGAGGGCGGCCTGGCGCCGCCCTTGAACCTTTACCCCGCCAGGCGTGCGCAGAGATAACGGTTCAGGCTCACGCCTTCTTCCATCGCGCCGATCGCCAGCCGGCGATGCTGTTCTGCCGCTGTTGCAAATCAGCGATGTCATCCCTGATCTCGTTCAGTTGCCTTTGTTTTAGTATCGTTATTGATATCACTTCAATATCGAAGCATAAAAAATGAGCGCAGGAGGGCCGTGAGGCAAGAGGAGGGAGGAAAATCTGGAAAGCGCTGCGCAAAAAAACCGGGCCTGAAGGCCCGGTAGGTGTGAACGGATAAGAAGGCGTTATTCGCCCGGACAGCGCTGACAGCGTTCGATTTCGGCCGTGCCGAGTTTGAGCTTCGCCTGCAGGTCGCGCAGCGCAGTGCGCAAGCCTTCTTCGATCACCGGATGATAGAACGGCATGTCCAGCATCTGATCGACGGTCATCTGCTGTTGGTGCGCCCAGGCTAACAGGTGCGCAATGTGTTCGGCGTCCGGGCCGATCATTTCCGCGCCGAGGAAACGGCCGGTGCCTTGCTCGCCGTAAACGTGCAGAACGCCCTTGTTGCGCAGCATCACCCGCGAGCGGCCCTGATTCTCAAACGAGACCTTGCCCACTTCAAAACATCCGCAGGCGCTGAACTTCTCGCTCAGCTCGCGGAAGGTCGAGCCGACCATGGCGATCTGCGGATCGGAGAACACCACCGAAATCGCGCTGCGGCGCAGACCCGGATTGATCTCCGGGAAGCTGCCGGCATTGGCGCCGGCGATGCGTGCCTGATCGCTGGCCTCATGCAACAGCGGCAGTTGGTTGCTGGCGTCGCCGGCGATAAAGATATGCGGCACGCTGGTTTGCATCGTCAGGCGGTCGGCCAGCGGCACGCCTCGAGCGTCGAGCTGTAGGCCGGTGTTTTCAAGACCCAGCCGATCGACGTTGGGGCGGCGGCCGGTGGCGGCCAGCACGTAGTCCACCAGGATCTCCTGCGACTGGCCCTGCAGATCCTGATAGCGGATAAATACGCGGTCGCCTTCGCGCTGCATCATCTCCACTTTCACGTCGGCGTCGAGGTAGAATTCTTCCCCCAGCGCCTTCGCAGCGTAATCGCGCACGGCGCTGTCGGTCAGCGGCCCGACGGCGCCGCCGATGCCGAAGACCTTGGTGTCGACGCCGAGGCGGTGCAGCGCTTGCCCCAACTCCAGCCCGATCACGCCAGGGCCGAATACCGCCACGGACTGCGGCAAGTCATCCCAGTTGAACAGATCGTCGTTGACGATCAGGCGATCGCCCAGTTCATTCCACGGCGCCGGCCAACTGGGGCGAGAGCCGGTGGCGATCACGATGCGCTGCGCCACGATGCGCGTATGGTCATCGACCTGCAGCGTGTTGTCGTCGATAAAGCGGGCATAGCCCTGAATTTTGTCGGCGGCCGGGATCTCGTCCACGCCTTCCAGCACGAAGCCGACGAAACGATCGCGTTCGCGTTTGACGCGCGCCATCACCTCGCGTCCGTCGATACGCGTTTTGCCGGTTGGGTGCACGCCAAAGCCCGGCGCACGTTCGATTTGATGCACCGCTTCGGCGGCGGCGATCAGTAATTTGGATGGCATGCAGCCAACGCGCGCACAGGTGGTGCCGTAAGGCCCGCCTTCAATCATCACCACGCTGGGGGTAGACAGTTTGGCCGCGCGATAGGCGCCGAGCCCTGCGGTGCCGCCGCCGATGACCGCGACATCAACGTTCAACAGTTTCATATCCGCTCCTGAAAGGTAAAAAAAGGGCGGGCCGTAGCCCGCCAAAGTTCACGTTGGCTTTGTTATTACTTATTAAGCTGACAGGAATGTTTCCAGATCGTCGCTGCCGCCAATGTGACGGCCGCCGATGAAGACCTGCGGCACCGTGGCGCGGCCGCTGACGGCGCGCAGGCTGACGGTGGTAGCGTCTTTGCCCAGCACAATCTCTTCATACTGAATGCCGCGCTCTTGCAGCATCTGCTTGGCTTTGGCGCAGAATGGGCAGCCCGGTTTGGTGAACAGGGAGACCGATTCCTGCACTTTGAATTCCGGCGCCAGGTATTTCAGCATGGTGTCGGCGTCGGACACTTCAAACGGGTCGCCCGGCTTGTTCGGCTCAACAAACATTTTCTCGACCACGCCGTTGCGTACCAGCATCGAGTAGCGCCATGAGCGAGGGCCAAAGCCCAGATCCGCTTTCTCGACCAGCATGTTCATGCCTTTGGTGAATTCACCGTTGCCGTCCGGCACGAAGGTGATGTTTTCCGCATGTTGGTCGGCTTTCCAGGCGTTCATGACGAAGGTGTCGTTCACGGAGACGCAAAGAATGCTGTCGACGCCGTGCTGCTTGAATACGCTGGACAGTTCGTTGTAGCGCGGCAGGTGGCTCGAAGAACAGGTCGGCGTGAACGCGCCCGGCAGCGAGAAAACAATGACGGTTTTGTTTTTGAACAGGTCATCAGTGGTCACATCAATCCATTGGTCGCCCTGACGGGTGTGGAAAGTAACCTGAGGAACTTTCTTGCCTTCTTGACTGGTAAACATTGATTAACCCCTTAATTAGGAAAAGTAATTTTTAGCATTTAGCGCGATATCGCTTCGTTGGGACACATTATTGTCGCTGGGGCTTGATAGATCTAATCGCTCATTGCTATCTTATCTATCGCCATGAGCTATCATGGAATGGAGGGAAACAATGAATATTCGTGATTTAGAGTATCTGGTCGCCTTGGCCGAGCACCGGCACTTCCGCCGCGCGGCCGATTCATGCCATGTAAGCCAACCCACGCTGAGCGGGCAGATCCGCAAGCTGGAAGACGAGTTGGGCGTCATGCTGCTCGAACGCACCAGCCGCAAGGTGCTGTTCACCCAGGCGGGTCTGTTGCTGGTGGAGCAGGCGCGTACTGTGCTGCGAGAAGTGAAAGTATTGAAGGAGATGGCCAGCCAGCAGGGCGAAGCCATGTCCGGGCCGTTGCACATCGGCCTGATCCCGACCGTGGGGCCTTATCTGCTGCCGCAGATCATCCCGACGCTGCACAAAACGTTCCCGAAACTGGAAATGTACCTGCACGAAGCGCAAACCCATCAGCTGCTGGCGCAACTCGACAGCGGCAAACTGGACTGCGCCATTCTGGCATTGGTTAAGGAAACCGAGGCGTTTATCGAAGTGCCTTTGTTCGATGAACCGATGAAGCTGGCGGTGTACTCCGATCACCCGTGGGCGCAGCGCGAGCGCGTGCCGATGCCGGATTTGGCGGGTGAGAAACTGCTGATGCTGGAGGATGGCCACTGCCTGCGCGATCAGGCGATGGGCTTCTGCTTCCAGGCGGGCGCGGACGAAGATACCCACTTCCGCGCCACCAGTCTGGAAACGCTGCGCAATATGGTCGCGGCCGGCAGCGGCATTACCCTGCTGCCGTCACTGGCGGTACCGCCGCAGCGCGAACGCGACGGCGTCTGCTATCTGGATTGCTACAAGCCGGAGCCGAAGCGCACCATCGCGCTGGTGTACCGCCCCGGCTCCCCTTTGCGCAGCCGTTATGAGCAACTGGCCGAGGCGATCCGCGAACACATGCAGGGCTACATCGACAGCGCGTTAAAACAGGCGGTTTAAGCCGTTTAGCGCCGCCACCCGGTAGGCTTCGGCCATGGTCGGATAGTTGAAGGTCGTATTAACGAAATACTCGATAGTATTGCCTTCACCTTTCTGTTCCATGATCGCCTGGCCGATGTGGATGATCTCCGCCGCACGCTCGCCGAAGCAGTGGATCCCAAGGATCTGCAGGGTGTCGCGATGGAACAGGATCTTCAGGCTGCCGACGTTCATCCCGGCTATCTGCGCGCGCGCCAGATGCTTGAACTGGGCGCGGCCCACTTCATACGGCACCTTCATCGCGGTCAGTTCCTGCTCGGTTTTGCCGACGGAGCTGATTTCCGGAATGGTGTAGATGCCGGTCGGGATATCTTCGATTAAGTGACCGCTGGCTTCGCCGGAGGCGATCGCTTGCGCGGCGATGCGGCCCTGATCGTAGGCGGCGGAAGCCAGGCTCGGATAGCCGATCACGTCACCGACCGCATAAATGTGCGACAGCGCGGTTTGATACATGCTGTTCACTTTCAGCAGCCCGCGGCTGTCCGACTCCAGGCCGACGTTCTCCAACCCCAGCGAATCGGTGTTGCCGGTACGGCCGTTGGCGTACAGCAGGCAGTCCGCTTTCACCTTCTTGCCGGACTTCAGGTGCACGATCACGCCGTCTTCGGTGCCTTCGATCTTCTCGAATTCTTCGTTGTGGCGGATCACCACGCCGTTGTTCCAGAAGTGGTAAGAGAGCGAATCCGACATCTCCTGATCGAGGAACGCCAGCAGACGATCGCGGGTGTTGATCAGATCGACCTTGACGTTCAGGCCGCGGAAGATGGACGCATACTCGCAGCCGATCACCCCGGCGCCGTAAATGATCACGTGGCGCGGCTCATGGCTCAGCTCGAGAATGGAATCGCTGTCGTAGATGCGCGGATGGTTGAAGTCGACGCTGGCCGGATGGTAAGGACGCGAGCCGCAGGCGATCACGATGTGATCGGCGCGGATGGTGTCCTGGGTGCCGTCCATGTAGCTGACGCTGACGGTGTTGGCGTCGATGAAGCGCGCGTCGCCGGCGAACAGTTTGCACTGGTTCCGCTCATAGAACCCTTGGCGCATTCGGGTCTGCTGGCTGATGACGTTATCGGCGTGGCGTAAAATGTCAGGGAAGGTCGCGCTGAGCGTGCGCGAGTTGTTGTAAAGCGGGTTCTGGTTGAATTCGATAATGCGGCTGACGGCGTGGCGGAGGGCTTTGGAGGGGATGGTGCCCCAATGGGTACATCCGCCGCCTACGTTATTGTACCGTTCGATAACGGCCACGCGGGCGCCTTGTTTCACCAGCCCCATGGCGGCACCTTCACCACCAGGGCCCGAGCCAATCACAATGGCATCAAATTGATAGTGCTGTTGCATGTAGGAGAGACCTGTTTTTTTATACAAGATTACAACGGTATCTTAACATCATAGCGCTGCTCACCCAATCACCATTAGGCTTTTTGAGTCAAAGCACAATCGGCTCAGGGCGGAAGTGTGATAGAGCGCGTTAGTATAAATGCTGTTGCAATAAAATTTGCTATATTGCCGAGTCTAGGGCGTTAGACTGAGAAAATGGAACCTATCCGGATATGCATATGGGCGTCAGAGCACAACAAAAAGAACGGACTCGTCGTTCCCTGATCGAAGCCGCTTTCAGCCAGCTGAGCGCCGAACGCAGCTTCGCCAGTCTGAGCCTGCGGGAAGTTTCACGCGAGGCGGGCATCGCGCCCACGTCGTTTTATCGCCATTTCCGCGATGTGGACGAGTTGGGGCTGACCATGGTGGATGAAAGCGGCCTGATGCTGCGTCAGTTGATGCGCCAGGCGCGCCAACGCATCGCCAAGGGCGGCAGCGTGATCCGCACCTCGGTGTCCACCTTTATGGAGTTTATCGGCAACAACCCGAACGCCTTCCGCCTGCTGCTGCGCGAGCGCTCCGGCACGTCGGCGGCATTCCGTGCGGCGGTGGCGCGCGAGATCCAGCATTTCATCGCCGAACTGGCGGACTACCTCGAGTTGGAAAATCACATGCCGCGCAGCTTTACCGAAGCGCAGGCGGAAGCGATGGTCACCATCGTGTTCAGCGCCGGCGCGGAAGCGCTGGATATCGACGTCGAGCAGCGGCAGCAGCTGGAAGAACGGCTGGTGCTGCAACTGCGGATGATCTCCAAAGGGGCGTATTACTGGTATCGTCGCGAACAAGAAAAAGCTTCTGTGTCCCACGTATAAAAAAGGTAAAAAATGATGGAAAAACCAGGCCGTGAAAATGGCACCTTACTGCTGGCGTTGATTGCCGGCCTTTCGATCAACGGTTCCTTTGCCGCGCTGTTCAGCTCGGTGGTGCCGTTTTCGATCTTCCCGCTGATCGCGTTGGTGCTGGCGGTGTACTGCCTGCATCAGCGTTACCTGAACCGCGCCATGCCGGATGGCATGCCGAAGCTGGCGGCGGCCTGTTTCCTGCTGGGGCTGCTGTTGTACAGCGCCATCGTGCGCGCCGAGTATCCGCAGATCGGCTCCAACTTCCTGCCGTCGGTGATCTGCGTGGCGCTGGTGCTGTGGATCGGCATGAAACTGAAGGCGCGCAAGGCGCCGGATGCGCCGACTCAAGAATCGTAATGAAACGGGGCGCCATCATGGCGCCCCTGTCATATCAGCGGTGCTTTTCCAGCAACACGCCGCACTCCATGTGATGGGTATACGGGAACTGATCGAACAGCGCCAGACGGCTGACCCGGTGGGTGGCCTGCAGCGTTTCCAGGTTGGCGCACAGCGTTTCCGGATTGCATGAAATATACAGAATGCGCGGGTAAGCCTGCACCATCTTCACCGTTTCATCGTCCAGCCCGCTGCGCGGCGGATCGACGAAAATCGTCTCGCAGTTGTAGCCGCTCAGATCGATGCCTTTCAACCGGTTGAATTCGCGTACTCCATTCATCGCCTGAGTGAAGTCTTCCGCCGCCATGCGGATGATCTGCACGTTGTCGATATGGTTGGCGGCGATGTTGTACTGCGCCGCCGCCACCGACGGTTTGGCGATCTCGGTCGCCAGCACGCGCTCGAAATTGCGCGCCAGCGCCAGCGAGAAGTTGCCGTTGCCGCAGTACAGCTCCAGCAAATCGCCTTTGGAACCGGCGGTGACCGCCAACGCCCACTCCAGCATCTGCACGTTCATGGCCGCGTTGGGCTGAGTGAAACTGTTTTCCACCTGGCGATAAATCATGTCGCGGCCGGCGACCGGCAGCACTTCGTCAACATAATCCTGGTCGAGCATGATCTTGGTCTTCGACGCTCGGCCGATCAGCTGCAGGTCGAAACCCTGCGCGCGCAGCTCGTCGCGCAACTGCTCGGCGCGCTGTTGCCAAACGTCATCCAGCTTGCGGTGATACAGCAGCGAAGCGATGATTTTGCCGCTTCGCGTCGACAGATAATCTATCTGGAACAGCTTGTGGCGCAGGATCGGCTCCGGTTTCAGCGCGGCGATCAGGGCGGTCATCAGGCGGTTGATCAGCTCGCTGGCCGCCGGGAACTGATCGACGCGAATACGCTGCTTGGTCTGCTGATCGAACATGATGTGATACATGTCGTCTGCGTCGTGCCAGATGCGGAATTCGGCGCGCATGCGGTAGTGGTCGACTGGCGAGCGGAACACTTCCGGCTCGGGCGCCGCGAACGGTGACATCAACGTCTTCAGGCGGGCGACTTTCTCCGCCAGTTGGTCATCGTAACGTTCAATAGGCAAATTCTCGGGCGTCATGTGTTTCTTCTCGTCAGGCAAATTTGATCAGCGGGGATTGTAGGGAATCAGCCCGTGAAGTCCAGTTTTGTCGCGTTTATTATTTGTAACATTAATGGCAGTCTAGACATCTATTTGCATTGATCGTAGCATTGCCGTCCGGCCTCAAGCAGCGAGTGAAAAGGGAATCCGGTGTGAATCCGGAGCTGACGCGCAGCGGTAAGGGGAAGTCACGGCGATAGCGTTTCGACGCAGACACTGTCCACTGCAGGATGGGAAGTCATCGCCCGTTGCCGGTCGCGCCCTGCGGCCCGCAAATCCCAAGCCCGAAGACCTGCCGGTGTTACGTCGCAATGTCCGTGGCCGTCGCGAACTACCGGCCATGATCCTGCGGCATCCGCCAATTAAGTTTGGATGCTTTTCTCATGACAATTACAAAAAATACGCTGCTGGCGGTGGTCTCTTCCGTCACGGCTTTTTCTGGATGGGCGCAAGACAACACCACAGCCACGAATGGCGATAACCTGGTGGTTACCGCCAACCGTTTCCCGCAGCCGGTTTCTTCCGTGCTGGCGCCGACCACCATCGTCACCCGTAACGATATCGATCGTTGGCAGGCCAAGAGCCTGACCGACGTGATGCGCCGTTTGCCGGGCGTGGACGTTGGCCAAAACGGCGGGTTGGGGCAAAAGAGCTCGCTGTTTATTCGCGGCACCAACTCCAGCCACGTGCTGGTGCTAATTGACGGCATTCGCCTTAATCAGGCGGGCGTCAGCGGCTCTTCTGACCTTAGCCAAATCCCGATTTCGTTGGTGCAGAAAGTCGAATACATCCGCGGCCCGCGCTCGGCGGTGTACGGCTCCGACGCCATCGGCGGCGTGGTCAACATTATTACCACCCGCGAAAAGAACGGTACTACGCTCTCAGCCGGCGTCGGCTCCAACGGCTATCAATCCTATGACGCGTCGACTCAACAGCAGTTGGGCGACAGCACCGTGGCGACGGTGGCGGGTGACTACACCTACACCAAAGGGTATGACGTGGTGGCCTACGGCAGCACCGGCATGCAAAGCCAACAGGATCGCGATGGCTTTATGAGTAAGTCGCTGTATGGTGCGCTTGAGCACCAGTTCAGCGAATCGGTCAGCGGTTTTGTGCGCGGGTATGGTTACGACAACCGCACGGCGTATGATAGTTATTATTCCTCACCGACCAGCCCTCTGCTGGATACGCGCAAACTGTATAGCCAAACCTGGGATACCGGATTGCGCTATAAAGAAGGCATTTACGCAACACAAGTGATTGGCAGCTACAGCCATAGCAAGGATTACGATTACGATCCTCGCCTCGGCATGCATGACAGCTCGGCCAGCCTGGTGGATTCCGAACAGTACAACCTGCAGTGGGGCAATACGCTGCAGGTTGGACAGGGTACCGTAAGCTCTGGCGTCGACTGGCAGCAACAGAAAATCAAACCGGATTCCACCACCGTGAAGGGTGAAAAAAGCCAACGTGATGCAGGCATCTACCTGACCGCGCAGCAACTGGTTGGCCCGGTGACGTTGGAAGGTGCGGTTCGAGGTGACGATCATTCCGAGTTTGGCTGGCATGGCACCTGGCAAACCAGCGCGGCCTGGGAATTCGTCGAGGGATACCGTTTTATCGCGTCGTATGGCACGGCGTTCAAAGCACCGAATATGAGCCAGCTATACGGCAACTTCGGTAACAACACCGATCTGAAACCGGAAGAAAGCAAGCAGTGGGAAGGTGGCTTTGAAGGGCTGACCGGCCCGGTGACCTGGCGCATCTCCGGTTATCGCAACGACATCGACAATTTGATCGATTCCACGGGGGAAACCAACTACGTCTATTACAACGTGGGTAAGGCGACCATCAAAGGGATTGAAGCTACGGCCTCATTTGATACCGGCCCGTTGACGCATCAGATTGGTTATGACTATGTCGATCCTCGCAACGCCAAGACCAATGAAGTGCTGCTGCGGCGCGCCAAGCAGCAGGTGAAATATGAGCTGGACTGGCAGCTGTATGACTTTGACTGGGCGGTGACTTATCAATATCTGGGTCAACGTTATGACAAGGATTACAGTACCTATCCGGAACAAAGCGTTAAACTTGGCGGCGTGAGTCTGTGGGATCTCGCAGTTTCGTATCCGGTCACATCTCATCTGACAGTTCGTGGTAGAATTGCCAACCTGTTTGATAAAGATTATGAGACGGCCTATGGCTACGCTACTCCAGGAAGAGAATACTACCTCACTGGAAGCTATACCTTCTAACAGTACCGCCACACCTCGCCCGACGGTGCTGGTTTTCGATTCCGGCGTCGGCGGGCTGTCGGTGTATCAAGAGATTCGGCAGTTGCTGCCGGATCTCCACTATATATACGCGTTCGACAACGTGGCGTTCCCCTACGGCGAGAAGTCAGAAGAGTTTATCGTTGAGCGCGTGCTGGAGATTGTCGGCGCGGTGCAGCAGCGTCATCCTCTGGCGATTGTCGTCATCGCCTGCAACACCGCCAGCACGGTCTCCTTGCCGGCCCTGCGCGAGCGTTTCAGTTTCCCTGTCGTGGGCGTGGTGCCCGCCATCAAACCGGCGGCCCGTCTTACCGTTAACGGCATTGTCGGCCTGTTGGCGACCCGCGGCACCGTACAGCGCAGCTACACCCATGAGTTGATTTCCCGTTTCGCCACCGACTGCAAGATTGAACTGCTGGGCTCTTCAGAACTGGTGGAGCTGGCGGAAGCCAAGCTGCATGGCGAAGCCGTGCCGCTACCGGTGCTGAAGAAGATCCTGCATCCGTGGCTGAGCATGCGCGAGCCGCCGGATACGGTCGTTCTGGGCTGCACCCATTTCCCTCTTTTAGCTGAAGAGCTGATGCAGGTGTTGCCGGAAGGCACCCGATTGGTGGATTCCGGCGCGGCGATTGCCCGTCGCACCGCCTGGCTCATCTCTACGCAGGAAAACCTGGTCTCGAGCCAGGAAGAGAATCTGGCGTATTGCATGGCGTTAAATGAAGATACTGACGCTTTATTGCCCGTTTTGCAGGGCTATGGCTTTAAATCGTTGAAAAAACTGCCGCTTTAACGGTGTTTTGGTTAAACATTCAACGGTCAGAAAAAATATTGAAAATAGGGGTTGCGGCCCGCCGAGAACTCCCTATAATGCGCC
>NZ_JBQZFS010000008.1:0-241738 GCF_052691795.1 Serratia sp. TSA_130.1 | reverse complement strand
TTTAATTATGCCTGCTTTTTTAGCAGGCATAATGTTAAGCGAGATTTAGGGGCGTAGCTCAGTTGGTAGAGCACCGGTCTCCAAAACCGGGTGTCGCGAGTTCGAGTCTCTCCGCCCCTGCCATATTAAGAACCCTTTGCGAAAGCAAAGGGTTTTTTTTTACCTATTATCCCTTCCCTTGGAGCATTCCCGCTTTGGAAAAGAGCGTATTGGCTGCTCTATGCTGATGTCTATCTGATCCGAGTTGCCTTATGATCTTTCGATCTTTACCCCCGCAGACCTCCTGATTCTCCTACCGTTTTGCATTTTCTTCTCTCAGAAGGCGATGGGCGGTTTTTGGTATGATAGACAGCCATGACCACGGCGGCGGCTTTTAAGGCCGCCATAGCGCTTTAGGCTGCGGTATTTAAAGGTATTTTAAGTAATTGCCGAATCAAAGGCTGTTGATCGCTGTTTTGCAACCAGACGGCATACAGTGGGCGGACAATCGGCGGGATCTCGGCGGCGGCAAGCAACTGCGGATACTCTTTTTCCCACTGGCTGGGCAGGAAAGCGCATCCGCCTGTGGTTTCCAGCAACTGACGCGTCAGGTGTGCCGAGGTGGTCGTGAGTACCGGCACGTTATCACCTTCCAACATGCGGTTTTCCTGTTGGTGGAAGTCGGCCCCCCATTCCAGCTTGATGTAAGGCATGGGGGATTGTTTGTCACGACGCGCGGATGAGAACAGGCGTAATGAGAAATTGCCCAGCTGCTGGCTGGCCAGTTCGTCCATCTTTGGCGGCTCAGTGGTGATCAGTAAATCGAGCTGCCTTTCATGCAGTTGCTTTACCAAAGAGTGCCTTAAGGCCACCCTGGCTTCGAGCTGCAGCGCCTCTCTTTGTTGATAGAGAGACTGCAACCAGGGGGTCAAATAAGCCTCCCACAACGAGGCAGTCGCGCCGATCGACAGCTCGGTATGTTGCAGTGAACGCACGACCTCTTTCTTCGCCAACTGCCAGGTGTTCATCAGGCTTTCGGCATAGGGCAGAAGCCGCTCGCCGGCAGGCGTCAGGCGGATGTTATTGCGATGACGGGTAAATAAATTTGCGCCCAACTGGTTTTCTAACTGACGGATGCGGAAACTGACCGCGGACTGCGTTAAGTACAAAGATTCTGCGGCTCTGCCAAAGTGACGCGTTCTACTGACCTCCAAAAAGGTTTTCAGTAATTCGGTATCCACACCTATCTCCAAAAAAATTTGTCGTTAAGATTTAAATGTTTTGTTTTACACGCTGTCAAGCCTATCTAATACTCCGCGCCATAAACAGCACGGCCATAAGAGAATTAGGAGCGTGTCAGATGGCGGATAGCTTCACCACGACCAATCGTTTTTTTGATAATAAACATTACCCTCGCGGGTTCTCCCGTCACGGCGATTTCACCATTAAAGAGGCGCAATTGCTAGAGCGCTTCGGCTACGCGTTTAACGAGCTGGACTCGGGCAAACGCCAGCCGGCCACTGAAGAAGAACAGCTGTTCGTCGCAGTGTGCCGCGGTGAGCGCGAAGCGGCTACCGAGCAGGAAAAAGTATGGGCTAAATATCTGGCGCGCACACGTCGCCCGAAGAAATTCCATACGTTGTCCGGCGGTAAGCCGCAGGCTGACGCAGTAGAAGATTACAGCGACAGCGAAGACTAAAGACGATGGGGCCTTCGGGCCCCATTTTCTATTCCAGACTACGATGCAGTTGTAACAGCAGACGGTCCATACTGCGATAGCTCAGCGCTTCGCTCAGGTGGCGCCTGCCGATCTCGGCATCCCCCGCCAAATCCGCCAGCGTGCGCGCCACTTTCAAGATGCGCTGCCAGGCGCGGACCGATAACCCCAACGCGTTTAATGTCGCTTCCAAAAACTCGGCGTCTGCCGCCTGCAACACGCAATCCCGTTCCACTTCACGGTTGGTTAACAGCGCGTTGATTTTACCGGCGCGTTCGAGCTGCCGGGTGCGTGCCTGTCGCACTCTTTCCCGCACCTGCTCGCTGCTTTCTCCCTGAGTTTGCCGCTTACTGAGCGTACCTGGAGGTAACAGCGGCACTTCGATAGACAGATCGAAACGATCGAGAAAAGGCCCTGACAGCCGGGCCAGGTAGCGCAGCACCTGCTGCGGCGAGGCGCGATTATGCATACCCTGGTAATGCCCGGTTGGGCTGGGATTCATCGCCGCGATCAATTGCACCTTGGCCGGGAAGCAGACCTTGGCGTTGGCACGTGAAATCACGATCTCGCCGGATTCCAGCGGTTCACGCAGCGCATCCAGCACCTTACGCTCGAATTCCGGCAGCTCATCCAGAAACAGCACGCCGTTATGCGCCATAGATATCTCACCCGGGCGCGGCAGTGAGCCGCCGCCGACCAACGCCGCCATCGATGCGCTGTGATGCGGTGCGCGAAATGGCCTCTGGCGCCATGGCAAAGCGGTGAGAACAGGATGCTGCAAGCTGGCGACCGCCAGGCTTTCCAGCGCCTCAGGTTCCGTCAGCGGCGGCAGTAAGCCCGTCAGTCGACTGGCCAGCATGGTTTTACCGGTGCCCGGCGGCCCAATCAACAATAGGTTATGCCCGCCGGCGGCAGCGATCTCTAATGCCCGCTTGGCCTGCTCTTGGCCGATGATGTCGCGCAGATCTGCGTTCTCGTGCGGGTTTTCTGCCGCGGGAGGCGTGATGGCTACCGGCAGCTCGCCCTGGCCGAGCAAAAAGGCACAGACCTCCAACAGGTGTTGGGCAGTATGGGATTGTGACTGCGCAATCAGGCCGACCTCGGCGGCGTTGTCCGTGGAGAGGACCAATTGTCGCCCGGCGTCAGCCGCCGCCAGCGCCGCCGGGATGGCGCCTCTGACCGCGCGCAGCGCGCCGGACAGCGCCAGTTCGCCAAGAAACTCGTAGCGTGCCAACGGGGCGAGGGGCAGTTGCTCGGAGGCGGCGAGGATCGCCAGCGCAATCGGCAGATCGTAGCGCCCGCCTTCTTTCGGCAGATCGGCCGGCGCCAAATTGACGGTGATGCGGCGGGCGGGAAAGGTGAAACCGTTGTTGATCAGGGCGCTGCGCACCCGATCGCGCGCCTCTTTTACCGTGGTTTCCGGCAGGCCAACCAGCGTCAGGCCGGGCAGGCCATTGCTGATATGCACCTCTACCGTTACGGAAGGGGCCTGAACGCCGATGATGGCGCGGCTATAGATTACCGCCAGTGACATATCGCTCTCCTTGCTGAGGGCGGCATGATGCGCGATTTATCCAGGTGCCGCGCGGCGTTCTTGGCATTTTTTCCATGAAACTCGCAGCATAATCACTGATTTTCATCGAATTGAAAAAGATTGTGCGAACCGCCTCGCAGCCTGTGGCAATACCCATTAACAATTCGCTGAAGCCTGCAACACATTAGCGGCCTGTACGCATTGCAGCCATAGGCTTGATGGGTGTATTTAACAATTGATTAAAAGAAAAATCACTTCTTTAACACACTCCGACCGCCGCGGCAGTCTGCCCGGCAGCCGCTAAATCTCCTGACTTCGTACTCTACGGTAGGGATAACACTATGTTTGGTTGGACCCCGCTGCAACGCAATGCGGCAATCGCCAGTTTTTCAAGCTGGACGCTCGACGCTTTCGATTTTTTCGTACTGGTATTCTTACTCAGCGACATCGCACAATCCTTTCACGTCGGCCTGGAACAGGTCACGTTGGCGATTCTGCTCACGCTGGCGGTGCGGCCGATCGGCGCGCTGATCTTCGGGCGCGCTGCGGAAAAATATGGCCGCAAACCGATCCTGATGCTGAATATCGTCTTCTTCTCGGTGTTTGAGCTGCTCTCCGCCGCCGCGCCCTCGCTGACGGTCTTCTTGCTGTTACGAGTGTTGTACGGCGTTGCGATGGGCGGTATCTGGGGCGTGGCGTCATCATTGGCGATGGAAACCATACCGGACCGCTCGCGCGGCTTGATGTCGGGCATTTTCCAGGCCGGCTATCCGTTCGGTTATCTGCTGGCGGCGGTGGTGTACGGCCTGCTGTTCGAAACGGTCGGCTGGCGCGGCATGTTCGTCATCGGCGCGGCGCCGATCCTGCTGCTGCCGTTTATTTATTATTGCGTGCAGGAGTCGTCGGTGTGGCTGGCGGCGCGTGAACGTAAAGAAAGCAGCGCCTTGCTGCCGGTGTTGAAGAGCCACTGGAAGCTGTGCTGCTATCTGGTGCTGCTGATGGCGGCGTTCAATTTCTTCTCTCACGGCACGCAGGATCTGTATCCGGTATTTCTGAAAGTTCAGCACGGTTTCGATCCGAAAACCGTCAGTATCATCGCCATTAGCTACAATATCGCGTCAATTATCGGCGGCGTTTTCTTCGGTTCGTTATCGGAAAAAATCGGCCGCAAAAAAGCGATTATCATCGCCGCATTGTTGGCGTTACCGGTGATCCCGCTGTGGGCGTTTTCCAGCGGTTCGCTGATGCTCGGGATCGGCGCTTTCCTGATGCAATTCATGGTGCAGGGCGCCTGGGGCGTGGTGCCGACCTACCTGACCGAGCTGGTGCCGGCCAACACCCGCGCGGTGCTGCCGGGGTTCGTGTATCAGCTGGGCAACCTGATCGCTTCGGTCAACGCCACGCTGCAAGCCACCCTCGCCGAGCATCATGGGCATAATTACGGCCTGGCGATGGCCATGGTTGCCGGGACGGTGGCGGTGGCGATCGCTCTGTTGGTGTTCTTCGGCAAGGATACGCGCGGCAAGGCCATCACCGGCGCGGTGAAAAATCCAGGTATGCGCGCCAACGTGTGAAATCCGGGCGATTCGCGTGAGGTATGACCAGATTGCGCCGAATAATAACGCAAAAAAAGTGTTGTCATGTCGCGCGCGGCTGTGGTACCTCTGTAAGCATTAGTTCTGAATGAGCACAGTGAACAAACCCATTATGAAAGCCTTTGCCCAAGTGATTAGCCTAGTCGTGATTAGCGTGGTGGTGATTATTATCCCACCGTGCGGGGCTGCACTTGGACGAAGAAAGGCTTAGCAAACAAGCCGGAATCGCAAGAGAACCCCCGCACCGTCAGGTCCGGGGGTTTTTTATTGGCAAGAGAAAAGTGGAGCAAGGGGCAGAGCATGAAAAACAGAACAAAATCCTGCGGTTGTCGAAGTAAGGCGGGGAAATAACTATGAATGGCGCTCAGTGGGTAGTTCAAGCGTTGCGTGCGCAGGGTGTGGATACCGTATTCGGCTATCCGGGCGGGGCAATCATGCCGGTGTACGATGCGCTGTACGACGGCGGCGTGGAACACCTGCTGTGCCGCCATGAACAGGGCGCCGCCATGGCCGCCATCGGTTACGCCCGCGCCACCGGCAAAGTCGGTGTCTGTATCGCCACTTCCGGTCCCGGCGCCACCAACCTGATCACCGGGCTGGCGGATGCGCTGCTCGATTCCGTTCCCGTTGTCGCCATCACCGGTCAGGTGGGGTCCGCGCTGATCGGCACCGATGCCTTTCAGGAGATCGATGTTCTCGGCCTGTCTCTGGCCTGCACCAAGCACAGCTTCCTGGTGGAATCGCTGGATGCCTTGCCGGGCATCATGGCGGAAGCTTTCGCCATCGCCGCCGGCGGCCGTCCTGGCCCGGTGCTGATCGATATCCCGAAAGACATCCAGCTGGCGCAAGGCGACTTGCATCCGCATTTGATGCCGGTCGATGAAGCGCCGGCGTTACCGACGGCGGCGTTGGCCGAGGCGGCTGAGCTGCTGGCGCAGGCGCATAAACCGATGCTGTACGTTGGCGGCGGCGTGGGCATGGCGCAGGCGGTGCCGGCGCTGCGAGAGTTCATCGCGGTGACCCGCATGCCGAACGTCGCCACCCTGAAGGGGCTGGGCGCGCCGGATGCGCAAGATCCGCTGTACCTTGGCATGTTGGGCATGCACGGCACCAAGGCCGCTAACCTGGCGGTGCAGGAGTGCGATCTGCTGATCGCCGTCGGCGCGCGTTTCGATGACCGCGTGACCGGCAAGCTGAATGCCTTCGCGCCGCACGCCAAAGTGATCCACATGGACATCGACCCGGCGGAGATGAGCAAGCTGCGCCAGGCGCATGTGGCCCTGCAGGGCGATCTGAAAGCGTTGCTGCCGGCGTTGCAGCGCCCGCTGAACATCGCCGCCTGGCGGCAACGGGTGACGGCGCTGAAAGCCGATCACGCCTGCCGCTACGATCATCCCGGCCAGCCGATTTACGCGCCGCTGTTCTTGCGCCAGCTGTCCGCCCGCAAGCCGGCCAACAGCGTGGTGACCACCGACGTCGGCCAGCACCAGATGTGGAGCGCGCAGCACATGACGTTCGAGCGCCCGGAGAATTTCATCACCTCCAGCGGCCTCGGCACCATGGGGTTCGGCGTGCCGGCGGCGGTCGGGGCCCAGATCGCGCGTCCGCAAGATACGGTGATCTGTGTCTCGGGCGATGGCTCCTTCATGATGAACGTGCAAGAACTGGGCACCATTAAGCGCAAACAGCTGCCGCTGAAGATCGTGCTGCTGGACAACCAGCGCCTCGGAATGGTGCGCCAATGGCAGCAGCTGTTCTTCGACGGCCGCTACAGCGAAACCAACCTGTCCGATAACCCCGACTTCCTGATGCTGGCCGCCGCCTTCGGCATTCCCGGCCAGCGCATCAGCCGCAAGGATCAGGTGGAGGGCGCGCTCGAGGCGCTGTTCAACACCGAAGGCCCTTATCTGCTGCAGGTCTCTATCGACGAACTCGAAAACGTCTGGCCGCTGGTGCCGCCGGGCGCCGGCAACGAAACCATGTTGGAGGAAATATCATGATGCAGCATCAACTCTCGATCCAGGCGCGTTTTCGCCCCGAAATGTTAGAGCGCGTATTGCGGGTCGTGCGTCATCGCGGCTTTCAGGTTTGTGCTATGAATATGGTTTCCCCGGCCAACGCCGACAGCATCAATATCGAATTGACCGTTGCCAGCCCGCGTCCGGTCGCCCTGTTGTCATCTCAATTAAGCAAACTGATGGACGTCTCCTGCGTCGAGATCCAGCAGCCAACATCACAACAAATACGCGCCTGAGGCGCCGAGAAGGATAAATAACAATGACAAAGAAAGCCGATTACATTTGGTTCAATGGTGAGATGGTTCCTTGGGCCGAGGCCAAAGTGCACGTGATGTCGCACGCGTTGCATTACGGCACGTCGGTGTTTGAAGGCGTACGCTGCTATGACTCGCACTTGGGGCCGGTGGTATTCCGTCATCGCGAGCATATGCAGCGCCTGCACGATTCGGCGAAAATCTACCGCATGCCGGTGTCGCAAAGCGTCGACGAGCTGATGGAAGCCTGCCGCGCTACGCTGCGCAAGAACAACCTGGTCAGCGCGTACATTCGTCCGCTGGTGTTCGTCGGCGATGTCGGCATGGGCGTCAACCCGCCGGCCGGTTATAAAACGGACGTGATTATCGCGGCGTTTCCTTGGGGCGCTTATTTGGGTGAAGAAGCGCTGGATCAAGGCATCGATGCGATGGTCTCCTCCTGGCACCGCGTCGCACCAAACACGATCCCCACTGCGGCCAAGGCCGGCGGCAACTATCTTTCCTCCCTGCTGGTGGGCAGCGAAGCGCGCCGCCACGGCTATCAGGAAGGCATCGCGCTCGACGTGCACGGCTACATTTCCGAAGGGGCGGGCGAGAACCTGTTTGAAGTGAAAGACGGCGTGCTCTATACCCCGCCGTTCACCTCGTCGGCGCTGCCGGGCATCACCCGCGACGCGATCATCAAGCTGGCGAAAGACATGGGCTTCGACGTGCGCGAGCAGGTGCTGTCGCGCGAATCGCTGTACCTGGCCGACGAAGTGTTCATGTCCGGCACCGCGGCGGAAATCACGCCGGTGCGCAGCGTGGACGGCATTCAGGTCGGTATCGGCAAATGCGGCCCGGTGACCAAACAGATCCAACAGGCGTTCTTCGGCCTGTTCAGCGGCAAGACCGAAGACAAATACGGGTGGCTGGATCCGGTAAACCCGTAACGACAAGGCTCGCCGCGCAGCGTGGCGGACGACAAGACAGACAAGATAAGAAATATCCAGGCGGTTCGTTCGCCGCCTGCCATAAATACATTTGGAGTGAAAAGAGCATGCCTAAGTACCGTTCCGCCACCACCACCCACGGCCGCAATATGGCGGGTGCCCGCGCATTGTGGCGCGCGACCGGGATGACCGACGCCGATTTCGGCAAGCCGATCATCGCCGTGGTCAACTCCTTTACCCAATTCGTGCCGGGCCACGTGCATCTGCGCGATCTGGGCAAACTGGTCGCCGAACAGATCGAGGCTTCAGGCGGCGTGGCCAAAGAGTTCAACACCATCGCGGTGGATGACGGCATCGCCATGGGCCACGGCGGCATGCTCTATTCCCTGCCGTCGCGCGAGCTGATCGCCGACTCGGTTGAATACATGGTGAACGCCCACTGCGCCGACGCGATGGTGTGCATCTCCAACTGCGACAAAATCACCCCAGGCATGCTGATGGCGGCGTTGCGCCTGAACATTCCGGTGATCTTCGTTTCCGGCGGCCCGATGGAAGCCGGCAAAACCAAACTCTCCAACCAGATTATCAAGCTGGATCTGGTGGACGCGATGATCCAGGGCGCGAACCCGAACGTCAGCGACGCCGACAGCGAGCAGATCGAGCGTTCCGCCTGCCCGACCTGCGGTTCCTGCTCCGGCATGTTCACCGCCAACTCGATGAACTGCCTGACCGAAGCGCTGGGCCTGTCGCAGCCGGGCAACGGTTCGCTGCTGGCCACCCACGCCGATCGCAAGGAACTGTTCCTCAATGCCGGCAAGCGCATCGTCGAGCTGACCAAACGTTATTACGAGCAGGATGACGAAAGCGCGCTGCCGCGCAATATCGCCAACAAGGCGGCGTTCGAAAACGCCATGACGCTGGATATCGCCATGGGCGGTTCGACCAACACCGTGCTGCACCTGCTGGCTTCGGCGCAGGAAGGCGAGGTGGACTTCACGATGGAAGACATCGATCGCCTGTCGCGCAAAGTGCCGCACCTGTGCAAGGTGGCGCCGAGCACGCAGAAATATCACATGGAAGACGTGCACCGCGCCGGCGGCGTGATCGGCATCCTCGGCGAGCTGGACCGCGCCGGCTTGCTGAACCGCGAGGTGAACAACGTATTGGGGCTGACCCTGCCGCAGACGCTGGAAGCCTACGACGTGATGCTGACCCGCGACGAAAGCGTCAAGAAAATGTACTCCGCCGGGCCGGCCGGTATCCGCACCACGCAGGCATTCTCCCAGGATTGCCGTTGGGATTCGCTGGACACCGACCGCAAGGAAGGCTGCATCCGCACCCGTGAGCACGCTTACAGTCAGGACGGCGGGTTGGCGGTGCTGTACGGCAACCTGGCGGAAAACGGCTGCATCGTCAAAACCGCCGGCGTCGACAAGGAAATCCTCACCTTCCGCGGCCCGGCCAAAGTGTATGAAAGCCAGGACGACGCGGTAGAAGCGATCCTCGGCGGCAAAGTCGTGGCGGGCGACGTAGTGGTGATTCGCTACGAAGGGCCGAAAGGCGGGCCGGGCATGCAGGAAATGCTTTACCCAACCACCTACCTGAAATCGATGGGGCTGGGCAAGGCGTGCGCGCTGATCACCGACGGGCGTTTCTCCGGCGGCACCTCCGGGTTGTCCATCGGCCACGCTTCGCCGGAAGCGGCTAACGGCGGCCTGATCGCCCTGGTGCAGGACGGCGACATGATCGCGATCGACATTCCTCATCGCGGCATCCAGCTGGATGTCAGCGAGCAGGAGTTGGCGGCGCGGCATGAGGCGGAACTGGCGCGCGGCGACGCGGCCTGGACGCCGAAAAATCGTGAACGTCAGGTGTCCTTCGCGCTGCGCGCCTACGCCTCGTTGGCCACCAGCGCCGACAAAGGCGCGGTGCGCGACAAGAGCAAACTGGGGGGATAAGCAGCATGGCGGTCTCTCAACCCCTACCCAGCGCCCCCTGCGGCGCGGAATATCTGCGAGCGGTACTGCGCTCGCCGGTTTACGAGGTGGCGCAAGTCACCCCGTTGCAGGCCATGAGCAAAATCTCTTCGCGCCTCGGCAACACCATTTTGGTGAAGCGCGAAGATCGCCAGCCGGTGCACAGCTTCAAGCTGCGCGGGGCCTATGCGATGATCGCCGGGCTGGACGAAGAGCAGAAGGCGCGCGGCGTCGTGACGGCTTCGGCCGGCAACCACGCGCAGGGCGTCGCCTTCTCCGGTAAACGGCTGGGCATCAAAACGCTGATCGTGATGCCGGTGTCCACCGCGGACATCAAGGTGGATGCGGTGCGCGGCTTCGGCGGCGAAGTGTTGCTGCACGGCGCCAATTTCGACGAGGCAAAAGCGAAGGCGATCGAGCTTTCCCAACAGCAGGGCATGACCTTTGTGCCGCCGTTCGATCACCCGACGGTGATCGCCGGGCAGGGCACGCTGGCGATGGAGCTGCTGCAGCAAGACGCGCATCTGGATCGGGTTTTCGTGCCGGTCGGCGGCGGCGGCCTGGCCGCCGGGGTGGCGGTGCTGATCAAACAGCTGATGCCGCAGATCAAAGTGATCGGCGTCGAAGCGGAAGACTCCGCCTGCCTGCGCGCGGCGCTGGATGCCGGCCATCCGGTGGATCTGGCGCGCGTCGGGCTGTTCGCCGAAGGCGTGGCGGTGAAGCGCATCGGCGACGAAACCTTCCGCCTGTGCCGTGAGTATCTGGACGACGTGATCACCGTGGACAGCGACGCCATCTGCGCGGCGGTCAAAGATCTGTTCGAGGACGTGCGCGCCATTGCCGAACCTTCCGGCGCGCTGGCTTTGGCGGGGCTGAAAAAGTACGTCCAGCAGCACAACATTCAGGGTGAGCGTCTCGCGCACGTGCTGTCCGGCGCCAATCTCAACTTCCACGGGCTGCGCTATGTTTCCGAGCGTTGCGAACTGGGCGAACAGCGCGAAGCGCTGCTGGCGGTGACCATTCCGGAACAGCAGGGCAGCTTCCTCAAGTTCTGCCAACTGCTGGGCGGGCGCTCGGTGACCGAATTCAACTACCGCTACGCCGATGCCGACAACGCCTGCATTTTCGTCGGCGTGCGGCTAACGCGCGGCCACGCCGAACGGCGGGAGATCATCGACGAACTCAACGCCGACGGTTATCAGGTGGTGGATCTGTCGGACGACGAGATGGCTAAACTGCACGTGCGCTACATGGTGGGCGGGCGTCCGTCGAAGCCGCTGCGCGAACGGCTGTACAGCTTTGAGTTTCCGGAGTCGCCGGGCGCGCTGCTGAAGTTCCTGCAGACGCTGGGCACGCACTGGAACATCTCGCTGTTCCACTATCGCAGCCACGGCACCGACTTCGGCCGGGTGCTGGCGGCCTTCGAACTGGCGCAAAGCGAGCCGGAATTCGAGCGGCACCTGCAGGCGCTGGGCTACGATTGCCACGACGAAACCGACAACCCGGCGTTCCGCTTCTTTTTGCAGGGGTGAGTCCGGTGGGTTTATCCGACCGGTTGTCCCGTTTAGCGGCAGAAGGCCGGGAGATGGAAAGCCAAATCGCGGCGCGCGATCGTGCGCTTTTCGCCGGCGTGGATGCGCAGCTCGAGCAGCATTTCCTGACGCCGGGCCAGCGGCTGTCACCGCCGGGCGTCGGCAACGTCATGCTGCTGATGGTGTGCCTGATGCTGGGCCTGGCGGGCGTGATGGGTCTGGTCACGGATGTGGCGGCCGCCTGGAGCGGCAAGACCTCCGCCGCCGTGTTGATGGGCAGCGGCGCGATCGTGGCGGTGTGGATGACGCTGATCCTGTTCCAACTGGTGCAGGGTAAAAACAGCGGGGTGGTATTGCTGCAATATTACCTTGGCATGCTCGGTCTGTGTTGCCTCGGCGGCGCGGCGGCGTGGGCGGCGGGCATGACCGGCATCGCCACCGGCGCCCTGCTGCTGGGGGGCGCGGTTGGCGGGGCGCTGTTCAGCAACCGGGCGGCGTTCTACCTGTATGTCGCCTATTTCCGCACGCGTCGGCGCGTGTTTATCAAACGCCGTTGGCAGAGGGAAGATCTGCGCAATACCCGATAAACCGTCAGAACGGAAAAACTTATGACGCAACCTTTCTCCGGCTTTAGCCAGCAGGGCCTGAATTTCCTGCAGCAGGTGCGGATCGAGAACGATAAGGCGTGGTTCGACGGCAACCGCGATATCTACGATCGCGAGCTGCTGGCGCCGTTTCGCGCGCTGGTGGAGCAGCTTGCTCCCAGCATGCTGGCGATCGATCCGCAGTTCGAGACTCGCCCGGCGATCGGCAAAACGCTGTCGCGCATTCATCGCGATACGCGGTTTTCTCACGACAAGTCGCGCTACCGCAGCCGCATGTGGCTGACGTTCAAGCGCCCGAGCAAAGACTGGAAAGATGCGCCGGTCTACTTTTTCGAACTGGGGCCGGACATGCTGCGCTATGGGCTCGGTTACTACAGCGCCAACAAGCCGACCATGGATCTGTTCCGCCATACGCTGAAACAGCGGCCGCAGCCTTTCCTGGAGGTGGCCGCCTGTTGCCGGCCGCCGTTCGAGCTGGTGGGCGAGAGCTACAAGCGTCCGCTGGTCAAGGAGCAGGCGGCGGAGATCGCCACCTGGTACAACCGCAAATCGTTCGCGGTGATGGTGACGGACAGCGAAGTTGAAAAGCTGTTCAACGCCGATCTGGCGCCGCTGCTGGCCGGGGCGTTTTTGCAGCTTGAGCCGCTCTATCACTGGTTGATGCAGGTGGAGGCGATGAAGCAGGTCGATCCGGCCGACCTGTAAAAACCCCGCGTCAGCGGGGATGCAGCAATCGCCAAAAGGCGTCGATCAGCGGATCGCTGAGGCGTTTTTTCTGGACGCAGACCCCCAACTCGAACGGTTCGACCATCGAGATGTTATCCAGCTGCGAGATGCGGTTGCGCACCGGTTCCGGGCTGTTGTCCACCACTACGCTCGGGATCAGCGCGATGCCGCAGCCCAAGGCCACCATCGACACGATGGCTTCGTGGCCGCCGACGGTGGCGTAAATCAGCGGATTGCTGATGCGGTGACGGCGGAACCACAGTTCGATGCGTTTTCGCGAAGGGCCGTGCTCCGGCAAGATGAAGGGGATCTCGGCCCAGTCGGGCTTGTCGGCGAACGCCTGGCTGCGCACCGCGCAGGGCAGCGCCGGCGCGATCAGCACCAGCGGAATTTCGCCGATTTTGGTGAACGCCACGCTGGCGGGCAGCGTTTCCGGCCGGCCGGCGATGCCGAGATCGGCCTCGTTGGACTGCACCTTGTCGACCGCGTCGGCGGCGTCGCCGGTGGTCAGCTTGATCTCTACCAGCGGGTGCTGCGCGCGGAAGCGGTCGAGGATCGGCGGCAGGTGGCTGTACGCGGCGGTCACCGAGCAGAACAGCCGCAGTTCGCCGCTCAGCGAAGGGCCGTGCTGGCCGAGCGAGTGCTTCAGCTGCTGATATTGCAGCAGCGTTTGCTGGGCGAATTCTTTCAGCTGTTCGCCGGCGTCGGTGAGCTGCACGGTGCGGTTATCGCGCAGGAACAGCGGCTGCCCGAGGATCTCTTCCAGCCGCTGGATCTGGCGGGAGAGCGTCGACGGGCTGACGTGCATCGCCTTGGCGGTGCGCCCGAAGTGATGGCTTTCGGCCAGATGCAGGAACAGCTTTAAATCACGTAAATCCATATCGATACGCTCGCAGTGAGAGTGTTGCAAAAATTGCAATATCACGTTCTCAATATATCAATTTAAGCAACGCATTTCCTGTTATACATTGAGTTTAACGAATCTCCGCACAGACAGGGCGGGGAATGAAAATAACAATGCAAGACAACATCAAACCGGAGTACCACCATGGCTAACTATTTCAACACATTGAACCTGCGTCAGCAGTTGGCGCAATTGGGTAAATGCCGCTTTATGGCGCGCGACGAATTTGCTGACGAAGCCGGCTACCTGAAAGGTAAAAAAGTGGTGATTGTCGGCTGTGGCGCCCAGGGGCTGAACCAGGGTCTGAACATGCGCGATTCCGGTCTGGATGTCGCCTATGCCCTGCGCAAAGAAGCGATCGACGAGAAGCGCGCTTCCTGGCGCAAGGCGACCGAAAATGGCTTCAAGGTCGGCACCTACGAAGACCTGATCCCGCAGGCGGATCTGGTGGTCAACCTGACGCCGGACAAGCAGCACTCTTCCGTAGTGCGCGCGGTGCAGCCGCTGATGAAAGACGGCGCGGCGCTGGGTTACTCCCACGGCTTCAACATCGTTGAAGTGGGTGAGCAGGTGCGTAAAGACATCACCGTGGTGATGGTCGCGCCGAAATGCCCGGGCACCGAAGTGCGTGAAGAGTACAAGCGCGGCTTCGGTGTGCCGACCCTGATTGCGGTTCACCCGGAAAACGATCCGAAAGGCGAAGGCATGGCGATCGCCAAGGCCTGGGCGGCGGCGACCGGCGGCCACCGCGCCGGCGTGCTGGAGTCTTCCTTCGTTGCCGAAGTGAAATCCGATTTGATGGGCGAGCAGACCATTCTGTGCGGCATGCTGCAGGCGGGTTCGCTGCTGTGCTTCGACAAGCTGATTGCTGAGGGCACCGATCCGGCTTACGCCGAGAAACTGATTCAGTTCGGCTGGGAAACCATCACCGAAGCGCTGAAGCAGGGCGGCATCACCCTGATGATGGATCGCCTGTCCAACCCGGCCAAGCTGCGCGCCTATGCGCTGTCCGAACAGCTGAAAACCATCATGGCGCCGCTGTTCCAGAAGCACATGGACGACATCATCTCTGGCGCGTTCTCCAGCGGCATGATGGCCGACTGGGCGGAAGACGACGTGAAACTGCTGACCTGGCGCGAAGAGACCGGCAAAACCGCATTCGAGAATGCGCCGCAGTTTGAAGGCAAGATCAGCGAGCAAGAGTACTTCGATCACGGCGTGCTGATGGTGGCGATGGTGAAAGCGGGCGTTGAGCTGGCGTTCGAAACCATGGTCGATGCCGGCATCATCGAAGAGTCGGCTTACTACGAGTCGCTGCACGAGCTGCCGCTGATCGCCAACACCATTGCGCGTAAGCGTCTGTATGAAATGAACGTGGTCATCTCCGATACCGCAGAGTACGGCAACTACCTGTTCGCCAACGCGGCGGTGCCGCTGCTGAAGGACTTCATGACCACCCTGCAGGCGGGCGATTTGGGCAAAGCTGTGACGGGTACGGCGGTGGACAATGCGCAGCTGCGCGACGTGAACGAAGCGGTGCGCAGCCACCCTATCGAAACCGTCGGCCGTAAACTGCGCGGCTACATGACCGATATGAAACGCATCGCCGTCGCGGGCTGATTTTCCGCAAGGCAAAGCACAAAGAGAAAGAGCCGGCAGCGATGCCGGCTTTTTTTATGCCTCCGGCATCATTGCGGCGGGAATGATGGCGCCGCGATGCTGGATCACCGTAGCGGCCAGCAGATGGCCGCGCTGCGCCGCCCGTTGGGCGCTGCCGCCGTTCAGGCGGGCCGCCAGGTAACCGGCGCTGAAAGAATCGCCCGCTGCGGTGGTGTCGACGACACGCTCTGGCGGCAGCGCGATCGCCGGCACCTCAAGCTTCTCCCCTGCCATACTGAACACCAGGCAGGCGTGCGCGCCGCGTTTGATGACGATCTCGCCGACGCCGAGCGCCTGCGTGCGAGCTACCGCCTGTTCGATAGGCTGCGCTCCCCACAGCAACTCTTCGTCATCCAGCGTCAGAAAAGCGATGTCGGTACAGGCCAGCACCTCGCGGTAGGCCTGCTGCGTTTCCTCACGGCTTTGCCACAGGCGCGGACGGTAATTGTTGTCGAAGATCACCTTGCCGCCGTTGGCGCGACAGCGGCGCAGCAGCGCCAGCAGTTTCATGCGATCGGCAGGCGCGAGGATCGCCAGGCTAATGCCGCTGAGGTACAAGTAATCGAACTGCGCCAGCCGTTCGCACAGTGCGTCGGCCTGCGGTCCCGCAAGCCAATACCGGGCGGCGGCGTCATTGCGCCAGTAGTAGAAAGTACGTTCGCCGGCGGCGTCGGTTTCGATGAGGTACAGGCCCGGCAGCTTGTTGTCGAATTGCTGAATCAACTCGGTCTCGATCTTCTCCTGCCGCCAGGCCTGCAGCATGTCGCCGCTGAAACTGTCGGTGCCGAGTGCGGTGACATAATGCACCCGTAGCGTCTGTTCCGGCATTTGGCGGGCGAGGTAGACGGCGGTGTTGAGGGTATCGCCGCCAAAGCCGCGCGTCAGCTGTGCGCCCTGCTGCGACAGCTCGATCATGCATTCGCCGATCACGGCGAGATTTCGGATAGTCATCGTCAATAAGCCCTGGCTAAAGAAGAAGCAATAGCTGTCAGTCTCCACGCAAGGCGGTCAGGGAGTCAATAAATTAAAACGGCGTTTTAATTTTTTATGATCGCGATCGGCGAACGCGGGCAGGACGGAGGCGAAACGGGCGGCAATTCGGCTTAAAGTTTTACGCTGCGTTGCCGATAAGCTGGGTAAAGAAACAGCGGCAGCGCTCTCATTTCCCCGCCACGGCGATAGTACCGATGATAACCAATCTGATCTCTGGTCTGCTGGCGCCTTGTTTTGCCCTCTATGCCTGCGCCAAATCGCGGCGCTACTGGCGGCAATGCCGGCGCTTGTATACCTTCCAGCCGATTTATCGCACCAGCGGCGCGCTGCTGGCGGTGGAACTGCTGACGGCGGTGTATCACCCGAATGAGCCGGACAAGCGGCAATCCCCGGAGCATTATTTTTCCTCGCTCGGCGTCGCCCAGCGTTTGCAGGTGATCCAGGAACAGCTGGCGCTGTTGCAGCGCTGGCAGGCGTTGTTCATTCGTCACGCGGTGATGGTGTCGGTCAATATCGACGGCATCGCGCTGCAAGCGTTGCAGCGCCATAGCGCGTTGCAACGGCAGATCGCCGAGATGCCCTATCTGCGCTTCGAGCTGGTGGAGCACGCCGAAACGGCGTCAAACCGCCCGCTGCAGCAGATCGTCGGCGGCGAGCGGCTGTGGCTGGACGATTTCGGCAGCGGGCTGGCCAACTTCTCCGCCGTCGGCGCCTGGCGTTATCAATACATCAAGGTGGCGCGCGAATTGTTTACCTTGCTCAAACAGTCGGAAGAGGGCGTCCAGCTGCTCGGCACCCTGATCAAGATGATGAACCAGCACAGCGACGGGGTGATCGTCGAGGGTGTGGAAACCGAACAAGAGTGGCGGCTGGTGCAGCGTTCCGGCGCGTTGGCCGCTCAGGGCTACTACCTTTCCCGCCCGGCGTGCTTTGAAACTCTGCACAGCGTGCCGACGCTGTTCGCCGCGCCCGACACGCCGGCGTGAACTCCGGCCTATCCTCAGCTAGGCTTAAACGGGGCTGCTAACTCCTTTTCCTTTCATTCGGCAGCCCGATTTATGCGCTGAGGGAGCCGCTATGACAAGAACAGGAAAGGTTTTCAGCTGGCTGGGCGGCATTGTGCTGCTACTGATCGTCGCGCTGGCGATCTTCATTGCTACCTTCGACTGGAATCGACTCAAGCCTACCATCAACGACAAAGTGTCGGCCGAACTGCGGCGACCGTTCGCCATTCGCGGCGATCTGGGCGTCGACTGGTCGCGCAATCCGGATGAGGGCGGCTGGCGCGCCTGGGTGCCCTGGCCGCATATTCACGCCGAAGACGTGTGGCTGGGTAACCCGAAAAACATGCCCGGCGACAGCATGGTGACGCTGCAGCGCGTCGACGCCAGCATTGCGCCGCTGGCGCTGCTGGGTAAAGAGCTGCTGATCCCGCGCATCTGGCTGAAGCAGCCGAATGCTTCGTTGCAACGTCTGGCCAACGGCGACAACAACTGGACGTTTGACCTGGCTGCCGGCCAGGATCCCAAGCAGCCGCCTTCCGACTGGTCGTTCACCGTTCACGACATCGTATTCGACAAGGGGCAGATCGCCTTTAAAGACGCCACGCTGAAGGCGGATTTCCGCGCCGTCATCGATCCGCTCGGCAAGCCGTTGCCGTTCAGTGAAGTGACCGGCAAACAGGGCGGCGACAAGACCGCGACCCCCGATTACGTTTTCGGCTGGCAGGTGAAGGGCAAATATAACGGCGAACCGTTGAGCGGCAGCGGCAAGATTGGCGGCATGCTGTCGCTGCAGAGCGCCGATTTGCCGTTCCCGCTGCAGGCCGATGTGCGCTCCGGCAGCACCCGGGTGGTGGTCGCGGGCACCTTGTCCGATCCGCTGAACCTCGGCGGCCTGGATGTACAGCTGAAATTTTCCGGTGAAAGCCTGAGCAACCTCTATGGCCTGACCGGCGTGTTGTTGCCGAATACCCCGCCGTATGCGACCGATGGCCATCTGACCGCCCGTCTGCATCAGCCGGGCGGCGCGGTGTTTGAGTACCAGAAATTCGACGGAAAAATCGGCGACAGCGACATTCACGGCAGCTTGAAGTACGTTGCCGGTAAACCGCGGCCCACGCTGAGCGGCGCGGTGAACTCCCGGCAGCTGAGGTTGGCGGATCTGGCGCCGCTGATCGGCGCCGACTCCAACGCCGCCAAAGCCGGGCGCGGCGAGAAAAGCCGTCAGCCTGCGGATAAGGTGCTGCCGGTCGAACAGTTCGATACGCAAAGCTGGAGCAAGATGGATGCGGACGTGAAGTTTGCCGCCGCGCGCATTGAACGCGGCAGCGATTTGCCGCTGAGCGATCTGGCCACGCACCTGAAGCTGAACAATGGCGAACTGCGCCTGGATCCGTTGCGCTTCGGCATGGCGGGCGGCAGCCTGAACGCCGTCGTGCGCCTCGACGGCGGCAAAAAGCCGATGCGCGGGCAGGTGGATATGCATGCACGCAAACTTCAGCTTAAACAGCTGTTGCCGAACGTGGAGGCGATGAAGCGCAGCCTCGGGCAGATGAACGGCGATGCCAGGCTGACGGGCAGCGGCAATTCGGTGGCCGAGCTGCTGGCGACCAGCAACGGCGATCTGCGCCTGCTGATCAATAACGGGGTGATCAGCCGTAGCCTGATGGAGATCCTCGGTCTGAACGTCGGTAACTATCTGGTGGCACAGCTGTTCGGTGACGACGTGGTGGGCATCAACTGCGCGGCGGCGGACGTCGGCATCCGCAGCGGCGTCGCCGCGCCGCGACTGTTCGTGTTCGACACCGAAAACGCGGTGATCAACATCACCGGCAACACCAACCTCGCCACCGAACGGCTGGATTTATCCATCGATCCGGAAAGCAAGGGCATGCGCGTGCTGACCCTGCGATCGCCGCTGTACGTGAAAGGCACCTTCAAGCATCCGGACGCCGGGGTCAAAGCCGGGCCGCTGATCGCGCGCGGCGCGGCGGCGGTGGCGTTGGGGGCGGTGCTGACGCCGGCGGCGGCGCTGCTGGCGCTGGTCTCGCCCAGTGAAGGCGGCGAGGAGAACCAGTGCGGGCAGATCCTGAGGGAGATGAAAGGCAAAAAATAATCAGGTGCGCGGCGGCGGCGTGAGCAGCCGGCAGTCGTGATCCTGGATCTCTTCCGCCGAGGCCAGGGTGAACGGCAGCAGGCTGCGCTCGGTTGCCAGCAGCAGGAAATCCCCGTCCGGCAGCGCGGTCATCGCCAGGCCGAAGCTGCCCATACGCCCGTCGGCGCGCGGCAGGCCGGAGGCCAGCAGGCGGAAGGCGCCCTGTTGTTCCAGTTCGGCGGGGGTCACCCGCCGCCCCAGATAGTCATGCCCCAACAGGCCGCCGGGCAGCGGTTGCCATTGCTCGATGAAATGGGGGCCGATCTGCGCCAGCCGCTGTTTTACCGCCGGCAGCAGGCAGGAGATATGAATGTGCAGCTGGTTTTGCGTGCGGCCATATTCCGAATTGATCGCCAGTGAAATATCGCCGTCGTCGATCGGTTTGCCATAGCGTTCCGCCATCACGTGGCGCGCGCGCCAGGCCTGGGCGAAGAAATTCGGCGTGGCGGCGTCCAGCACTGCCGGGCTTTCGATACCGGTGATTTTGGCGCTGGGCATCAGCAGGTATTGCAGCGGCCCGTTGCGATCTTTAAACACCACGAAACCGGCCTGCACATCCACCTGCGCGCAGGGCGCCGGGTTGTCATGCGCCTGCTGATTGGGCAGACATTGCTGGCTGACGATGCGCCACAGCGCATCGGGATGGTCGGGTTTCAACCCGTAATAGAGCGCGATGGCGAGAGCCGCCAGCAGCACCACGCAGACAAATACCCCACGACGCAGAGACATCGGCCGATCCTGTTACCGAGAGAAACGTCCAGCATAGCCCGGTTTTATGACAGGAAACGAACAACGCGTGCGGCCCCCCGCAGTGAGGGGGCCGCAGAGGATCACAGCGACTGGTGGCGGGTTTCTTTCATCAGCAGGAGGGCCAGCAGCGTCAGCCCGGCCATCGCCGCCAGGTACATGCCGACGTAAAACAGCCCGTAGTGGGCCGCCAGCCAGGTGGCGATGTAAGGCGCCACGGACGCGCCGAGAATCGACGCGACGTTGTAGGAGAACGATGCGCCGGTATAGCGCACTTCGGTGGGGAACAGCTCCGGCAGCAGCGCGCCCATCGGGCCAAAGGTCAGCCCCATGATGCTCAGGCCGCACAGCAGGAAGCCCATCACCAGCGCCTGGTTGCCGGAACCCAGCAGGGTCGGGAACAGGAACGCGAAGCCGATCATCAGCAGGGTAATGGCGATCATGGTCTTGCGACGGCCGAACGCGTCCGCCAGCAGGCCGGCGATGGGCACCATCACGCCGAAACCGATCACCGCCACCATCAGCATCCACAGGAAGCTGTTGCGGGAGTAACCGAGCCCCAGCGGCTGCGGCGCAGTGCCGTAGGTCATCGAATAGACCGTCATCAGATAAAACAGCGTGTAGGTCGCCAGCATGATGAAGGTGCCGAGGATGGTGGCTTTCAGATGCTTGCTCAGCAGCGTGCCGAGCGGCACTTTCACCTGTTTGCCGGCCTTGGCCGCTTTGGCGAACACCGGCGTTTCATGCAATGACACCCGGACGTACAGGCCAATCAGCACCAATGCGGCGGAGAGGATGAACGGCACGCGCCAGCCCCATTCCATAAATTGCTGGTCGCTCAGCAGCCACGAGAGCAGCAGGAAGGTGCCGTTGGCGAAGAAGAAGCCGATCGGGGCGCCCAACTGGGGGAAGGAGCCGTACAGCGCACGTTTTTTGGCCGGCGCGTTCTCCGTCGCCAGCAAGGCGGCGCCGCCCCATTCGCCGCCCAGCCCCAGCCCCTGGCCAAAGCGCGCCAGCGCCAGCAGGATAGGGGCGAAGATGCCGATGGTTTCATAGCTCGGCAGCAGGCCGATCAGCACGGTGGAAATCCCCATGGTCAGCAGCGAGGCGACCAGCGTCACCTTGCGCCCCACGCGATCGCCGAAGTGGCCGAACAGCGCAGAGCCGATAGGGCGCGCGACAAAGGCGACGGCGAAGGTGGCCAGCGACTGCAGCGTCGCGGTGGTCGGGTCGCCCTGCGGGAAGAAGATGTGCGGGAACACGATCACCGCGGCGGTGGCGTAGATGTAAAAGTCGAAGAACTCGATGGCGGTGCCGACCAGCGAGGCGACGATGACTTTCCCGCGGGAATTCACCGGTGTAGACGCGTCGTCGGCGTCGAGTGGGGGTGCGATGGTGGCTTGCATATCTATTTCTTATTGTTGGAGGGGGTAAAAATCCATCTTAGTGACAGCATTCCGCCTTTTCAACGCTGGAACTCTGGGCAGCGCCGCCGCTAACCGGTTAAAAAGACTAATGTTTTCCCTGACTTCTTTTCTGTAGCGTTAAACGTTGAGAAATGGGGTTCATACAGTGTGAATGGCTGTAAAAACGGGAAAGAAAAGTGACTGGGTAGTTTGTTATGCTGGTTTTTCGAATGCCATGCCGCATGATTTAGAGAGATTGACTGGTTTTTTGCTTGTTAACCAGAGGAAAGTGCCGGCGCGTGCGATAACACCGGCACGATTGCATGGCTTCAGCGTGCCGGCGGCTCGCGTTCCGGCAAGGCTTTGTCGCCTTTGTAGTCGGCCGTTGCGATCCAGGCGGCGCAAAACAGCGTCAGGCGGGCGAAGAAGTAGAAGAACGCCATCAGCCCGATCACCGAGCCGAAGGCCGCGCCGGAGGGCGATTTCGCCACCTGCGGCAGCGTCATCGTCATCACGAACTTGATCACCTCAAAGCCGATAGCCGCAAGCAAGGTGCCGCGCAGCAGCGCTTTTTTCTTCGGTTTGTGGCGCGGCAGCATCCAGAAAATCCACAGGAACAGCAGATAGTTGGCGAAAATCGAGATCGACAGCGCGATCGTCGTCAGCGCCGGCCGCAGCCATTCGATGCCGTCCAGCCCCAGTGCGTTGACGATCGCCGCCTGCGCCGAGCCGGCGACCGAGGTCAGCGACAGCGTGATAATCAGTGCGACCACCAGGCCGGTCAGCGAGATGAAGTCGCGGGTGTACTTGAAATAGATTTTCTCCTGATCCTGCGGATTGCGCTCCCAGACGTCACGCGATTGCGCGCGGATCGCTTCGCGCAGGTTGCCCATCCAACTGATGCCGGAATAGAGCGCCAGCGCCAGGCCGGTCAATCCCACGGTGGTGCGCTGCTGAATGGCGGTGTTGACGGTGTTCTTCAGCGTGCTGGCCAGCGTCGGATCGCTGATGCTGCCGACGATCCGGTTGATCAAACGGGCCAGCAGATCCGGGTTGGAAGCCAGCACGAAACCGGCGGCGGCGAACGACACCATCAGGATCGGGATCAGCGAGAGGAATGAAAAATAGGTGATGGCGGCGCCGAACTGGCTGCCCAGCCGATCGTTAAAGCGTTCGGCGGCGCGCAGCAGGTGCGCAACGCTCGGCCAGGCTTTGATGCGTTCAATCAGACGTGAAAAACCGCTGATGCGGCGGTCGAGCGTTTCATGGCCGGTCTTGATGGCGATAAGCGGCTTCGGCGGCGTGTCTTGTGCGGGCTGGCGGCGTTCCTGGTCTGGTCCTGTAGGCATTACTTCACGATTTCCTTAACGTTAAACGGCATGTATCCGCGTTGATTATAGCCAAAGCCCCGCGGCGTTTTGAGCGCCGGGGCGGCAAACGGTCATTTTCCGAGCTTAACGCGTTAGCGCCCGGCATGAAATGCCAGGAGGCGGTCGATAGGTAAAATTCCTATGAAAACCCCGCCGCGCCTCGGTTTTTTTCACTTCCCTACCTCCAATTTTTATCTGTTTCATCGGCGAGAAAGCGTTTACTCATGATGTGGCGCCACGCGTTGCCGAGCGCCGCTCCGCTGCAGCCGTAGGGGCTGGAACGGTCTCACCCGTCATCAACAGAAAAACTGGAAGGTCTTATGAAATTGCTTAATCACCCCACCTGCCGTCCGTTTACCGAAGCGGGCAATCTGTCGCAGCTTTCCGCCTACTATGAAGAGGAGAGGCATATCATGTGGATGCTGCTGCGCGCTGCGCCGCGTCCTTGCTTTAATCAGGCGCTGATTGAAGACATCATGACGCTGGCGCAGGCGGCGAAAGAGTCTTCGCTGCGGTTCGATTTCTGGGTCACCGGCTCGCTGGTGCCGAACATGTTTAACGTCGGCGGCGATCTGCAGTTCTTCGCCGAAGCCATCAAGAACCGCAAACGCGAGGCGATGATGGCCTACGCGCGTGCCTGCATCGACTGCGTGCATGCGGCAGCGCGCGGTTTCGATACCGGCGCAGTAAGCATTGCGATGGTCGAAGGCAGCGCGCTGGGCGGCGGCTTTGAAGCGGCGCTGGCGCACCATTTCGTGTTGGCGCAGAACAATGCGCGCATGGGGTTCCCGGAGATTGCGTTCAACCTGTTTCCCGGCATGGGCGGTTACTCGCTGGTGGCGCGCAAGGCGGGCATGCGCTTGGCCGAAGAACTGATTTGGGGCGGCGAGTCGCACACCGCAGAGTGGTTCGAGAGCCGTGGGCTGGTGGATCAGCTGTTCCAGCCCGGCGACGCCTACATGGCGACGCGCACTTTCATCGATACCATCCGGCCGAAGCTCAACGGCATGCGCGCCATGTTGCGGGCGCGTCAGCGCGTGCTGCAGCTGACGCGTTCCGAGCTGATGGACATTACCGAGGATTGGGTGCACTCGGCCTTCACCATTGAGGAAAAAGATCGCGCCTACATCGAGCGGCTGGTGATGTTGCAGGATCGCCACACCCTGAACCTGCGTCGTGCCGGCTAACGTTAACGCGCCCGCCTCACGCGGAAGGTGAGCGCGGGCGATAGGACTGCAGCCAATGCTCCAGCTGTTCCGGGAGCATTGGCCGCGCAAACAGAAAGCCCTGCTTTTCGTCCACGCCGACCTCGTCGAGGAACTGATTTTCGCTCTCGGTCTCCACCCCTTCGGCGATCACGCGGAAGGCCAGCGCCTCCGCCGCCGCGACGATCGCGCGCACCAGCGATTGCGAAACCGGGTTGAAATTCACCCCGCGCACGAAGCTTTTATCCAGCTTGATGGCGTCCAGCGGAATACGCGCCAGCTGCGCCAGCGACGAATAGCCGGTGCCGAAGTCGTCGAGATGCACCTGCGCGCCCAGCTCGCGTAGCCGGGTGATCAGCACGCGCGCGCGGTTTTCGTCTTCAATCAGGCTGCTTTCAGTCAACTCGAAGTCCAGCAGACAAGGGGCCATGCGGTGACGGCGCAGCACCCCGAGCAGATCGTTGACGATGCCGTCGTCTGCCAGCTGCCGGGCGGAGAGGTTGACCGCCACCCGCAGATTCAATCCCCGCTCTCGCCACTGCGCCGCCTGGCAGGCGGCGGTCTGCAACACCCATTGGCCCAGCGGGCCGATCAGGCCGGACTCCTCGGCATAGGAGATGAACTGCAGCGGCGGGATCAGGCCGCGCTCCGGCGAATCCCAGCGCACCAGCGCTTCCACGCTGTGCACTTCACCGCTGCGCGCGTCGATTTTAGGCTGGTAATACAATACCAGCTGATTTTGCTCCAGCCCTTTACGCAGGTTGGTGTCCAGCCACATGTATTCGGCGACGCGCTTGTTCATCTCCGGCGAGAAGACGGTATAGGTGCGCTTGCCGTGCTCCTTGGCGACGTACATGGCGGTATCGGCGCTGCGGATCAGGCTGTCGAGATCGTTGCCGTGCTCCGGGCACAGCGCGATGCCGATCGAACAGCCGGTATACACTTCGATCAGGCCGATGCGGAAAGGGGTCTTCAGCCGATCGATGATGCGCTGCGCCAGCGTTTGCAAACGTTCGCGATCGGTCTGAGGCGCCAGCACCAAAAATTCGTCGCCGCCGAGGCGGGCGAGCACCTGATCCGGGCTCAGGCAGCCGAGGATCGCCAGCGAGACCTCAACCAGCAGCCGATCGCCGAACATATGGCCGTAGGCGTCGTTGACCTTTTTGAAGTTGTCGAGATCGAGGTACACCAGGCCGAAACTCTCTTCGCTGCGTGTGGCGATGGCGTGGTTGATCTTGTCCTGGATGGCGTTACGGTTCGGCAGGCCGGTGATGATATCGGTGTTGGCCAGCACCCGCAGCCGTTCCTGCGCGCGACGCTCTTCGGTGATGTCGGTTCCTGAGCAGATCAGAAACACCTCGTTCTTACCGCTGCCGCTGTGCACGAACTTATTGCGAAACAGGAACAGCCGCTCGCCCTTGACCGTCTTTACCCAGCGTTCCACCTCATACGAAGAGCCGTTGCGGAAGAAGCCGGCGATGTTGCGCCGCGAGGCGGCGGCTTCTTCCGGGCTCATAAACAGCTGGAAAACGTTCTTGCCGATCACCTCGTGTTCGTGCAGCCCGGTGTACTCCTCGCTCAGCCGATTGAAGCGCTGGATGCGGCCGTGCTGGTCGACGATCACGATCACCGAGTTGGCTTCGGACACCACCTGCTCGGCGAAGGAGAGCCCATGCACCAGATCGCGCGCCACGGATTGGGTATCGCTGAACGCGGACGCGGTGCCCGCCCATTCGAGGTTATTGACGCGGCGCCCGACCAGATGCAGATGCAGCGGTTCGCCGGCCAGCGTGATGGTGAGTTCAAGGCTGGCGGTCACGCCGGTCAAACGGCGAATTTTCGCCGCGTCCATGGCGCTCAGCGCCACCGCGACGTGGGCTTTGCCCTTAACGGCGGACAGCTCCAGGGCATTGCTGTCAAACGCCAGCCGCCAGTGGGGGCTCTGGGTGCCGAAGTGGGCGTTAAGAAGCTCAGGGCCTTGGTCTGCGGACATGATGATTCCTCAAAAGAGCACGGGCGGCCGGTCAGCACGAAGAACCGCTGGCGGCCTGTGGGCCCGAAAGTGGTCGCCGTGCGCGTCTGTGCATCATATAACAGGTTTTCACAGGCGGGGCGGGTAATGGAAACTATTCTATAAGCAATGATTAGTTTTGCGGTGTACGCGCCACCCGGCGACCGGTTGCCTTAAAGTGTAGGAGGAGAACATCGGGTCGTGCGAAGTTTGTACCGGCTTCCCCGCTAACGAAAAACGGTTGATACAAGGTTGCCTTGTGGGCGAGTAAATTATAGCGGTGAGAGGGCGGCTGAAAAATAACCCTGTCGGGGAGATTTTTACCGGGAAATTAAAATTTCCATCAAATAAACGCCTTCTTCATAGTTTTCTCATAATTGGTGAATAAACCCGTGACGGGTTTTAAAAAGTTTACACACCCTCGCATTACTTGAATTTTATCAGCCTATTATTATCTTCGACGAACGAATGAGCCTGTTAACGTACAGCGCTCCTGATGAAGAAAAATTTTTAAGGAAATGATTATGCGTAAATTGACGGCTTTATTTATTGCTTCCACGCTGGCTCTGGGTTCTGCTTCTGCGGCGTTCGCCGCTGATACGACGGCGGCCCCGGCTGCGGATGCCGCGCCGATGAAAATGATGCATCACAAGGGTGAAGGTAAAGGTGGCCCGTTCGCCGGGCTGAACCTGACCGAGCAGCAGCGCCAGCAAATGCGCGATATCATGAAAGAGTCGCACTCGAAACGCGGTCCGGGCATGAAAGAGGAACGCCAGGCGCTGCATAATCTGGTGGCTTCCGACAGCTTCGATGAAGCGAAGGCGAAGGCGCAAATTGACGCGATCGGCAAAGCGCAATCCGAACGCATGCTGGAACGCGCCAAGGCGGAAAATAAAATGTATAACCTGCTGACCCCTGAGCAGAAAAAACAATACAATGAGAATTATCAGAAACGTGAGCAAAAGATGATGTACCATATGAATAAAATGAAGGAGCAGATGTCCTCCGGTCAGTAATATACGCTCGCGGTAAATAAAAAAGGGCCAGACTATTTGTCTGGCCTTTTTTTTCGGCGTTATCTCCGGCAGGCCCGGCAGCGAGTGATTATCATTCCCCACCGGCAATATGTCGGAACTGTTCGGCAACGGCCTGCGCAAAGCGCGGATCGTTAATATGGTAAGGCGTTTTTATTAACCGGCGCTTATGGGTGGCGTGCACCGTCTCCTCCAGCGTTTGCGTAAAGGCGGCCAGCGCTGCGGGATCCCAGAACGGTTGCCCAGGGGCATCCAGCGCCGACACGCCGCCCGCCGGGATCACGAAGCGCACTTCGCCCGCGCAGGCGTTGATTTTCTCGCCAATCCAATGTCCGATTAGCGCATTTTCCCGCGGGCTGGTGCGCACCAGCGTCACTTGCGGATTGTGATGATGGCGCAGGCGGTTCGCGTAGCGAGCCGGCACCGTATTCAGCGCGCCGAAGTTGATCATGTCGATCGCGCCGCAGGAGAGTACGCACGGGATGCCGGTACGCGCGATAGCACCGAAACGATCTGCATTGCAGGGCAGCACACCGCCAAACAGGTAATCGGTCACTTCGGTGGTGGTCAAATCGATGGCGCCGTGCAGTTGCCGGCTATCGATCAGTTTTTCCAGCGCTCTGCCACCGCTGCCGGTCGCGTGAAACGTCAGGCAGTCCCATTGCGGCTCAAGATCGGCAACCAGCGCTTGAATGCAGGGGGTGGTGACGCCAAACATCGTCAGGCCGATTGCGGGCTTGTCGTCGTGATGATCGACGGCGGCGAAGCGGACTGCGCCGGCTATCTGGCGCGCCGCATTGCCCAGCACCCGGCGCGAGATACGGTTCAGGCCGGCGAGATCGGTGACCGAATACAACATGCTGATATCACTGGCGCCGACATAGGCGGAAACGTCTCCCGCCGCCATGCTCGAGACCATCAATTTCGGCAGGCCAATCGGCAACTGCTGCATTGCCGGCGTGATGATGGCGGTGCCGCCGGAGCCGCCCAGGCCAAGCAGGCCGGCGATATCGCGGCGCGTCAGGATAAAACGTTCGAAAGCGGTCGCCATGGCGGCGATTGCCTGGCCGCGGCTGGCTAGAAAGACCGCGCCTGCGCCCGCCGGATGGTGGCGAGCGACCTCTTCTGGGCCGATATCGGCCGGGGAGTCAAACGGCAAGCTTCGGGTGGAGAGATCGACGGTTCGCGTGGGTAAATTCAGGCTGGCAATCAGCCGCCGCACATACTCCAACTCTTGTCCTTTCGTATCTGCTGTGGTAGCAATATAGACAAAATTTGAAGTATCTTTCATGGATTTTTCCGGGGTGTTTCTAATTTTTATTTAAAAATTAATGTGTTATGTTTTTTTAGGTGCCCTGGTGTTGGCATTTAAATTAAATTGGTTAATGTATTTATATAATGAGACGGCAGTATCATTTTTGCAAGGGCAGCTCAGTGCAAAATGGGACTCCTGTCTCATTTTTGAGCTTTTTGCGCGGCCAACCCTTTGTCGTCAACCTGTCGGCAGTGGCGTCTCGCCTGTCGCGCAAGCGTGTACAGATGTATGAGGTTTAAGTGCCGATAAATGCTTTTCCCACCCCGTCCGACCTTTCTCTGACCTCCGCCCGGGCGAAAACACATCGTTTGTTGCTGGCCAGCGCAATGACGCTGTATGGCGAGGGCGCGTTTCCATCGATCACCGATCTGGCGGCGCATGCGCAGGTATCGCGCGCGACCGCCTACCGCTATTTCCCGACCCAAAGCGCATTAATTACTGCGGTGGTGGCGGAAAGTCTGGGGCCTATTCTGGCGTGGCGCCCGCAGGACGACGATGCCCTGAAGCGCATCCAGCAGTTGCTGACGTTGGCCTATCCTCAGATGGAGCGACACGAAGGGGCGCTGCGCGCCGCATTGCAGCTCTCTTTGCAGCAGTGGGCGCACGCCACGCCGGGCGAAAAGTTCGTGCGCGGCAACCGCAAGCGGCTGCTGGCGCTGGCGGTAGAGCCGTTGCAGGGTAAACTGCCGCCAGATTCTTTACAGAGAGTGATTCATGCTTTCTCGCTGATTTACGGTTCTGAGGTGTTCCTGGTGCTGAAAGATATCTGGGGGCTGGAGCTTGAGGGTATCCAGGATGTCACGCAATGGATGGCCAAAGCCATCCTGCGTCAGGCGGAAGAGGATGCGATGAACAGCAAAAAAACATCAGCAGGATAATCCAATTTTTGCCGCTGCCTGAGTGAAAAATCAGCATAATTCACTGAGTAAATATTGGCAAAAGTTATAATTAAAAGTGATAAAAAGCGCCTGTTAAGCACTTTTCAGGCGACGCTTTCTTTGGTTGTCTTTTAATTAAATATCATTATTTATCATTGTATTAATTTAATTATCCCCCGCGAATAAATGCCGCCTCAGCGCTGAGCGAGATCATTCTCTTTCCTTATCGTCCCCCGTCTGATTCATCCCTGAAACGTTCTCTCCGCCCACCGAACTGCCGAGTGACACATTAAGCGCACTTGAGATTGTTGTGCTTTATTTATTTGGTGTTACCAAACTGTTACACAAAAAATCTTATAAAACATTTGCAAACAACAACGGACGGTATCTGGGATGGAGAAGAAACTTAGAGGAGTTAAATCCGCTCGGGCGGCCTTCGGCTGGCCTGAAATCGGAGTTCATCGCGCACAATGGAGCGCGATGCTGATCTGCCTGACGGCGATCGGCGGCGCGCAGGCCTCCAGCTATATAGAGAACGGCAAAGCGGGCGATCCGGCCAGCTGGCGCAGCAGTGAGTTCAACGCGGAATGGGGGCTGGGGGCGATCCACGCCGACCAGGCCTACGCCGCCGGTTATACCGGAAAAGGCATCAAACTTGGCATTTTCGATCAGCCGGTCTACGCCAAGCACCCGGAGTTTGCCGGTGAGAATAAGGTGATCAATCTGGTTACCGAAGGCATCCGCGAATACACCGATCCCTATATTCCAGTGAAAAAAGGCGACACTTTCCGCTATGACGGTACGCCGAGCGTGGACTCCGATGGCACGCTCGGTTCGCACGGCACCCACGTGGGCGGCATCGCCGCCGGCAGCCGCGACGGTGGCGCCATGCATGGGGTGGCATTCAACGCGCAGATCATCAGCGCAGAAAACGGCGACCCCGGCCCGGAGGACGGCATCATCCTCGGCAACGACGGCGCGGTTTACCAGGCCGGCTGGGAGGCGCTGGTGGCCAGCGGCGCGCGCATCATCAATAACAGCTGGGGTATCGGCATTACCGAAAAGTTTGATGAGGGGGGTTATGACCCGGCTTATCCGCATTTCACAGTAAACGATGCGCAAAAGCAGTTCGATCAGATCAAACAGATCCTCGGCACCAAGCCCGGCGGCGCCTATCAGGGCGCGATCGACGCGGCGCGCAGCGGCGTGGTCACCATCTTCGCCGCCGGTAACGACGGCAATCTGAATAACCCCGATGCCATGGCCGGTCTGGCCTATTTCGTGCCGGAGATTGCACCGAACTGGCTGTCGGTCGCCAGCTTGCAGGATCCCACCAATACCGGCGACTACAGCATCAGCACCTTCTCTTCCCGCTGCGGCTACACCGCCAGCTTCTGCGTTTCGGCGCCGGGCACCCGGGTATACAGCTCGGTGATTGAAGGCACCAGCGTGGAGAATCTGACGACCGGCTACGCCAAATACAGCGGCACCTCGATGGCGGCGCCGCACGTGGCCGGCAGCGTTGCGGTGCTGATGGAGCGTTTCCCGTATCTGAGCGGCGCACAGGTGGCGGAAGTGCTGAAAACCACCGCCACCGACATGGGCGCGCCGGGCATCGACGCGCTCTACGGCTGGGGGATGATCAACCTGGGCAAGGCTATCAACGGGCCAGGCATGTTGGTGACCGCCGAGGATATTCCGGCGGAGTTCCGTATTCCGGATCCGACGGGCGTGGCTTACGGCTCGACCCAATTCGTGGTGGATCTGCCGGGCGTCGGCGCGGTGCTGGACAAGGGCAAACCGACCGAGCGCGTCTGCAGCGATGTGCTGTGCGGGCTGGACGTCTGGAGCAACGATATCTCCGGCCACGGCGGCCTGACCAAGCAGGGTATCGGCACCCTGGTGCTGACCGGTAACAACACTTATTCCGGCCCGACGCTGGTCAATCAGGGGCGGCTGGCGATCAACGGCTCGGTCACCTCGGACGTCAGCGTGCAGAGCGGCGGCATCGTCGGCGGCAGCGGCACGGTCGGTTCGCTGACCGCCCGCCGCGGCGGCACCGTGGCGCCGGGCAACTCGATCGGCACCTTGAACGTGGCGGGCAACGTCAGCTTCGAGCCGGGTTCGCGCTACGCGGTGGAAGTGGGGCCGAACGGCCAGAGCGATCGGATCCAGAGCAGCGGATCGGCGACGATCGGCGGCGGCGAGGTGGCGGTGACGCTGGAGAACAGCGCCAACCTGCTGACGCAAAGCGAGGTGCGCAGCCTGCTGGGCCAGCAGTACACCATCCTGAGCGCGCAGCAGGGGGTGAGCGGGCAGTTTGACGCGGTGGCGCCGAACTACCTGTTCCTCGGCACCGGGCTGAGCTACCAGCCGGCCGGGGTGACGCTGAGCGTCGGGCGCAACGGCACAAGCTTCGCCAGCGTGGCGCAGACGCCGAACGAGCGGGCGGTGGCGGCGGCGGCGGATGCGCTGGCGGCGGGCAACCCGGTGTACGAAAGCGTTCTTAACAGCGGCACGGCGGGCGAGGCGCGGCAGGCGTTCCGTCAGCTGTCGGGGCAAATCCATGCGGATATCGCGTCGGCGCTGGTGAACGACAGCCGCTACCTGCGTGAGGCGCTGAACGGGCGGCTGCGTCAGGCGGAAGGGCTGGCGAGCTCGTCGGCCATCAAGGCGGACGAGGACGGCGCCTGGGCGCAGCTGCTGGGGGCGTGGGACCACGCGTCGGGCGACGCCAACGCCACCGGCTATCAGGCCTCGACCTACGGGGTGCTGGTGGGGCTGGACTCGGCGGCGGCGGCCGACTGGCGGCTGGGGGTGGCGACCGGCTACACCCGCACCTCGCTGCACGGCGGCTACGGGTCGAAGGCGGACAGCGACAACTACCATCTGGCGGCGTACGGCGACAAGCAGTTCGGGGCGCTGGCGCTGCGTGGCGGGGCGGGCTACACCTGGCACCGCATCGACACCAAACGGTCGGTGAACTACGGGATGCAGTCGGACCGTGACACGGCGAAGTACAGCGCGCGCACCGAACAGCTGTTCGCGGAAGCGGGCTACAGCGTGCAGGGCGAGTGGCTGAACCTGGAGCCGTTCGTCAACCTGGCGTACGTGAACTTCGAAAACAACGGCATCGCGGAAAGCGGCGGCGCGGCGGCGCTGCGCGGCGACAAGCAGCACACGGATGCGACGGTGTCGACGCTGGGGCTGCGTGCGGACACCGCGTGGCAGGTGACCCCGGGCACGACGATGGCGCTGCGTAGCGAGCTGGGATGGCAACACCAGTACGGCGGGCTGGCGCGTGGCACCGGGCTGCGGTTCAACGGCGGCAACGCGCCGTTCGTGGTGGACAGCGTGCCGGTGTCGCGTGACGGCATGGTGCTGAAGGCGGGGGCGGAAGTGGCGGTGAACGAAAACGCCTCGCTGTCGCTGGGCTACGGCGGGCTGCTGTCGCAGCACCATCAGGACAACAGCGTCAACGCCGGCTTCACCTGGCGTTTCTAAGCAACATCGACTCAATCCTTGTACGGGAACCGCCTGCGGGTGGTTCCTTTTTCACATCCTGCTAATGAGAACCCGGCGCACCTGGGGCGTCGGCCAATAACAAGCAAAAGGTAAGGAAATGACAACAACAATGGGTTTTGATAGCAAAGGAAACGTTCGTCGCTCGCCGTGGCGGCTGAATGCGCTGGTCTGCTGCATGGCGCTGGCAGGGTATGCGCAGGCGGCGCCGCACGAGGTGAATGGCCAACCCGGCGATCCGGCCAGCTGGCGCAGCGCTGAATTCAACGCCAACTGGGGGTTGGGGGCGATCCACGCCGATGAGGCCTACGCCGCCGGCTACACCGGCAAAGGGCAAAAGGTGGGCATTTTCGACACTCCGGTTAACCGCCATCCCGAATTCGCCGGCGACGGCAAACTGATCAACGTCGTCACCGAAGGCTACCGCGCCTATACCGATCCGCACCGGCCGGGAATTAACGCCGGCGATCGTTTTTACTTCGACGGCACCTTCCACTTCTACAGCGGTTCGCAGGGCATGCTGAGCAATCACGGGGTGCACGTCGCGGGGATCAGCGCGGCGAATCGCGACGGCGTCGGCATGCACGGCGTGGCCTTCGATTCGCAGGTGATCAGCGTCGATAATGACAACGACGGCCCGGCGTACGGCGAATTCCTCGGCCTGGACGGCGCCGTCACCAATGCCGGCTGGCAGGCGATGATCAAGAGCGGCGTGCGGGTGATTAACAACAGCTGGGGCGTCAGCATTCCCGATTTCCTGTCCGACGGCGGCCGCGATCCTAACGCGCTGCACTTCGAGCTGAAGGATGCGCAGGAGCAATTCGATCAGGTCAAGCCGCTGCTCGGTAGCCTGGCCGGCGCAGGCTATCAGGGCGCCATCGACGCGGCGCGCAAAAATATTCTGGTGCTGTTCGCCGCCGGTAACGACGGCAATTACAACCAACCGGATGTGATCAGCGGGCTGGCCTACTTCGTACCGGACATCGCGCCGAACTGGCTGTCGGTCGCCAGCGTGGCGCAGGATGCGGCATCGGCCAACAGCGTGCCTTACACCATCAGCAGCTTCTCGTCCCGCTGCGGCTATACCGCCAGCTTCTGCGTCTCGTCGCCGGGCAGCAAAATCTACAGCACCGTGGCCAACGGTTCCGATCCGGCCAATCTGGTGTCGGACTACGGCAATAAAAACGGCACCTCGATGGCGACCCCGCACGTCACCGGCGCAGTGGCGGTGTTGCTGCAGCGTTTCCCGTACATGAACTCGGCGCAGATTGCCGACGTGCTGAAAACCACCGCCACCGACATGGGCGCGCCGGGCATCGACGCGCTCTACGGCTGGGGGATGATCAACCTGGGCAAGGCTATCAACGGCCCGGGCATGTTCTATACCGTCGAGGATATTCCCGCAGAGTTCCGCATCCCGGATCCGACGGGCGTGGCCTACGGCCCGACCCAGTTTGTCGTCAATATTCCGGGACTGGGCGCCGAGGTGGATGCCGGTACGTTGCATGCCAGGAAGTGTGACGATATCAGCTGTGAGTTGGACGTTTACTCCAATAACATCTCCGGCCACGGCGGCCTGACCAAGGAAGGGATGGGCACGCTGGTCATGACCGGCGCCAACACCTATTCCGGCCCGACGCTGGTCAATCAGGGGCGGCTGGCGATCAACGGCTCGGTCACCTCGGACGTCAGCGTGCAGAGCGGCGGCATCGTCGGCGGCAACGGCACGGTCGGTTCGCTGACCGCCCGCCGCGGCGGCACCGTGGCGCCGGGCAACTCGATCGGCACCTTGAACGTGGCGGGCAACGTCAGCTTCGAGCCGGGTTCGCGCTACGCGGTGGAAGTGGGGCCGAACGGCCAGAGCGATCGGATCCAGAGCAGCGGATCGGCGACGATTGGCGGCGGCGAGGTGGCGGTGACGCTGGAGAACAGCGCCAACCTGCTGACGCAAAGCGAGGTGCGCAGCCTGCTGGGCCAGCAGTACACCATCCTGAGCGCGCAGCAGGGGGTGAGCGGGCAGTTTGACGCGGTGGCGCCGAACTACCTGTTCCTCGGCACCGGGCTGAGCTACCAGCCGGCCGGGGTGACGCTGAGCGTCGGGCGCAACGGCACAAGCTTCGCCAGCGTGGCGCAGACGCCGAACGAGCGGGCGGTGGCGGCGGCGGCGGATGCGCTGGCGGCGGGCAACCCGGTGTACGAAAGCGTTCTTAACAGCGGCACGGCGGGCGAGGCGCGGCAGGCGTTCCGTCAGCTGTCGGGGCAAATCCATGCGGATATCGCGTCGGCGCTGGTGAACGACAGCCGCTACCTGCGTGAGGCGCTGAACGGGCGGCTGCGTCAGGCGGAAGGGCTGGCGAGCTCGTCGGCCATCAAGGCGGACGAGGACGGCGCCTGGGCGCAGCTGCTGGGGGCGTGGGACCACGCGTCGGGCGACGCCAACGCCACCGGCTATCAGGCCTCGACCTACGGGGTGCTGGTGGGGCTGGACTCGGCGGCGGCGGCCGACTGGCGGCTGGGGGTGGCGACCGGCTACACCCGCACCTCGCTGCACGGCGGCTACGGGTCGAAGGCGGACAGCGACAACTACCATCTGGCGGCGTACGGCGACAAGCAGTTCGGGGCGCTGGCGCTGCGTGGCGGGGCGGGCTACACCTGGCACCGCATCGACACCAAACGGTCGGTGAACTACGGGATGCAGTCGGACCGTGACACGGCGAAGTACAGCGCGCGCACCGAACAGCTGTTCGCGGAAGCGGGCTACAGCGTGCAGGGCGAGTGGCTGAACCTGGAGCCGTTCGTCAACCTGGCGTACGTGAACTTCGAAAACAACGGCATCGCGGAAAGCGGCGGCGCGGCGGCGCTGCGCGGCGACAAGCAGCACACGGATGCGACGGTGTCGACGCTGGGGCTGCGTGCGGACACCGCGTGGCAGGTGACCCCGGGCACGACGGTGGCGCTGCGTAGCGAGCTGGGATGGCAACACCAGTACGGCGGGCTGGCGCGTGGCACCGGGCTGCGGTTCAACGGCGGCAACGCGCCGTTCGTGGTGGACAGCGTGCCGGTGTCGCGTGACGGTATGGTGCTGAAGGCGGGGGCGGAAGTGGCGGTGAACGAAAACGCCTCGCTGTCGCTGGGCTACGGCGGGCTGCTGTCGCAGCACCATCAGGATAACAGCGTCAACGCCGGCTTCACCTGGCGCTTCTGACGTTCAGCGGTCATTACAACGACAACGGAGCCGGCATGCCGGCTCCGTTTTTATTTGCGGCGGTGGGGGGAGAACGTATGATGGCGCGGCGTCAGGACAATAAAAAACCGGGACCCTGACGGATCCCGGCTCAAAAGTGGGTAAAACAGATTAGCGCTAAAGGCTCAAGCCCCGTTTTGCTTATGCAGTCCGAGCGATGTGAGCATCGTCTCAGTAGCGGCAACGGAACAAATTTTCCCTGGTGTTACTATGGTTATTATTAAAAAACGTGCTGGTGTTGTTTTTTTATAGTGTATTGCTGTATGTCTCTTTTGATACCATGTTTGACGATGCAACATGGTATGTCAAGCAACGTTTTTAACGCATAATTGCATGGGATGCTAGTTTTAGATGTGGCTTTTTCAGCAGAAATAATCAAAACGACTGATAAATCAGTAAAAAAAATCGAAGGAACAAATGGATAACAATCACCAAAAATTCGATTCACAGTCGATTGCCAATCGGGTCAGAGAGCTGTTTTTACATTACGGGATTGGAAAACGTCAGCATGCCCGAGAGCTCAGCCGCATCTTGGATCTGAGTTTTTCACATGCGCACCGCAAATTGAAAGGGCAAAGCCCCTGGACGCTGGAACAGATCAACAGCGTCGCGGCCGCGCTCGGAGAAACGCCGGCGGCGATCGCCGATTTGAGCGCCGAACACGAGGCGGCCGAACCGAACATGGCGCGCGATGCCATCTTTTTTGTGGCAGGGGTCGCGATGCCTTGCGTCGGGCACATCGGCGACGAGCTTCCCGCCGGGCGGCCGGCGGAATTTGTGGCGCTGCGCATCGAGGGGCAATGGCATATCTATCGCGCCGATGAGGCGCCGGCAGGGCCGCGTTATGGCGTCGAGCTGATCGAAATCCGGCCCGGCTATGGCGACGACGAGCGTCTGAGCATTGCGGTATTGGACGATTCGCATCAGGCGGCCGATGAGTTGGCCAAGTATCTTGGCGGCTGCGGTTTCAACGCGGTGGCGTTTTACGACGTCGACAGCTTCTGTCAGGCGTTGCAGCAAAGCCTGTTCGACGGTTACGTGGTGGACTGGCTAATCGGTGAAGAAACGGCGGATCGCTGTATCGCCACCATCCGCGCCTCCGACAACCCGGACGCGCCGGTACTGGTGCTGACCGGTGAGCTGGGCACCGATCGACGCGAATCGGAAATCGCTCAGGCGATGCGCGAGTACGATGTGCTCGGCCCTTATGAAAAACCGGTGCGGCTCCATGTGATCGAAGCCGCACTGCAACGCTGTTTTAATCTTTAGCGGGGAACACCTCGGCCAGCGCGTTCGACAGCGCATCCAGCCGAACCGGCTTCATCAGGTAGTTGTCGAACAGCGCGCGCTGATCCGCCGTGAGTTGCTCAGGCGTGTAGGCGCTGATGCCGATGATTGGCACATGGCGGTTGGGGCCGCGACGATTGCGCAGCTGCCTGGCCAGGGCGGCGCCGTCGATGCCCGGCATCTGCAGATCCAGCAACAGCGCGTCGTAAGGGCGTCTGAGCAGTTTCTGCAGCGCGCGCTCCGGCGAGTCGCACAGTTCGTGCTGGTAACCCAGCTTATCCAGCAACGCCGCAAAGGCGTCACCCACCGACTTGTTGTCATCCACCACCAGCACCTGCTGCGGTTTCTGCTGCAGAGAGGCATTGGCGGCGGCGGGCTCGTCGGCGCGTTCTTCTTCACTGATCTGCACCGGAATGCTGACGATAAAGGTGCTGCCCTTCTTGATTTCGCTGTACACCGTGATGGTGCCGTCGAGCAGCGTCACCAGGCCGTGCACGATCGCCAACCCCATCCCCACGCCGGCATATTGCTTGGTATGCGACTGATCCAACTGGGTAAAGGGTTTGAAGATCTGATCGAGCTGGTCTTTTTCGATACCGATGCCGGTGTCGGTCACTTCGATAATCAGCGAACTGCCGCCGGGTTGACGGCGCAGACAGCTGTGCAGCGTAATGCTGCCGCTTTCGGTGTATTTGTAGGCGTTGGTCAGCAGGTTGACGATAATCTGCCGGATGCGCAGCGGGTCCGAATGCACCAACAGGTGGCTGCACTCCACCTCGCAGCTTAGCTTGACCTGCTCTTTGCGGGTCAAAGTAGCGATTTCGTTGGCGGTCTCCGCGATCAGCTTCTGCGCGTCGAACGGCACGATGCGCAGCTCCATCATGCCGCTGTCGAGGTGCGCGTAGTCGGTCAGATCTTTCATTTGGCTTTCGATCTGCTGCGCGGCGGTCTCCAGCCGCTGGAAGGTGTCCGCATGCTCCGCCGATACCCGGGTATTCACCAGCACGTCGATGGCCGACATCACGCTCTGCAATGAGGTGCGCAGTTCGTGGCCGATGGCGCCGAGGAAGGCGTTTTTGGTGCGGGTCGCTTTCTCCGCCTCGATCGCCTTGGCCTGCTGGCGAATGGTCAGCCGCTGCTGACGGAACACGATCAGGGTGATGGCGATCAGCGCGATCACCGAGAACATGACAATCACCAGCCCATAGAAAATGATGTGCCGTTTCTCGATGTAGTCCTCATAGGCGGCGGTGCGCTGCTTCACCTCGGCGTGGTCGGTCAGGTTGGCCATTTCGATGGCGTAAGGCTTAATGGCCTTCATGGCCGCGAAAACCTGATTGAAGTCGATTTTCGGGTTATCCAGCAGTTTATCGATGCGATCCATCTGCAGGCGCATCTGCTTGACCACTTCCGGGTAGCCCGGCTCGGCGTACAGCGGTTGCGTGGATTCGGAGACGGTTTCCAGCACGTAAAAGCGCGAATAGAGGATTTCGAACCGCAGCCGCAGGTTGTCGTTGTCCACCTGCGGCGCGTGGCTCTGCTGCTCGACGAACGTGTCGAATTCCGCCAGCTTGATGGAGAACTTGGCGATCGACCAGGAGTAGTTCTCCTGCGTGCCGGCGATGGCATACAGCCCTTTCTTCGACAGGGTGGCGCTGTAGTAATAGAGCGTGACGGTCGAAGCCACCAGAAACAGCGCGGCGAAGATGGCCGGTATCGCCAGCCTGCTGCCGTTCTTAAAGGTCGTCAGCTTCATTTGATCACGATCCTGTCGACTTGCCAGATAAAGCGCGAGTTGTACAACGGCGAGTTCAGCTCAGGCCCGGCGGCGTCACGCGGGTAAACCAGGAACAGCGGGCCGAAGTTTCTGAGCTTCAGCATCTCCCCGTCCATCTTGTAGGCCAGGATCATGTTGTACTTCTTGACGTCGGACAACGGCACGTCGATGTAATAATCGTTCAGCGCGTAGAAGGTCAGCGTCTCGCCCTTGGCGCCGACGCGCTCCAGGATGTCGGCCACCGAAATCCCTTCAAACTTCCTCTGCGGCGTCCAGGAGGTGGAGGTCGTGATGCTGTGCACCGGCATCGCCAACAGCTGTTTATCGGTGAACAGATAGCTTTTTTTGACCGGATCGGTCACGTTGTCGATCTTGCCCGCCACTTCCAGGGTAAAGCTGAGCGCGCTGCTCTGGGCGATAATCAGGGCCACGCAGGCCATCGCAAGGGTTTTGCATAGTTTGAACAGCATCGGCGTTCTCCAGAGGCGCGGGGAGGTTTGTATCAGTCCCGCTAATTTATCAGGCAGAATAATGGCAGAAAAAGCAGGCGGGTGCGAAGGGAATAGTAAACCGCACAAAAAGAACAGGCCGGTATTTACCCCGGCCTGAGAGAGGGATAAACGTAGCGCCTCAGCGCATGGTGACGAACTCTTCCGCCGCAGTCGGGTGGATAGCCACGGTGTTGTCGAAGTCCTTCTTGGTGGCGCCCATCTTCACCGCCACCGCGAAGCCCTGCAGGATCTCGTCCATGCCGAAGCCGATGCCGTGCAGGCCGACGATCTTCTCTTCTTTACCCGCGCACACCAGCTTCATGCGGCACGGCTGGCGGTGCTGCGTCACGGCGCTGTACATGGCGGTGAAGGAGGATTTGTACACCTTCACGTTGTCCGCGCCGAATTTCTCGATGGCTTCCGGCTCGGTCAGACCGACGGTGCCGATCGGCGGGTGGCTGAACACCACGGTGGCGATGTTGCTGTAGTCCAGGTGCTCGTCCGGCTTGTTGTTGAACAGGCGCTCGGACAGGCGGCGGCCAGCGGCCACGGCGACCGGGGTCAGTTCTACCGCGCCGGTGTTGTCGCCCACCGCGTAGATGCCTTTGACGTTGGTGTTCTGGAACTTATCGACGTCGATGTAGCCTTTCTCATTGGTTTTCACCCCGGTCACGTCGAGGTTCAGGTTGTCGGTCGCCGGTTCGCGGCCGATGGCCCAAATCAGGCAGTCGACGGTGAATGCCTTGCCGTTTTCCAGCTGCAGCGTCAGGCTGCCGTCGGCGTTCTTGACGATTGCTTTCGGCACCGATTCGGTATGCAGGCTCGGCCCCTCGGTGTTCATCACTTCCACCAGGGTGTCGACGATCATCGGATCGAAGGTGCGCAGCGGCGCGTGCTTGCGCACGAACAGGTGCGTTTCCGCGCCCAGCGCGTTCAGCACGCCGGCGATCTCTACGGCGATATAGCCGGCGCCCACCACGGCGACGCGTTTCGGCATGGCGTCCAGCTCAAAGAAGCCGTCGGAGTCGATACCGTATTCCGCGCCCGGAATAGCCGGATGGCTCGGGCGGCCGCCGGTGGCGATCAGGATGTGATCGGCGGTGATGGTTTCGCCGTTCACTTCCACGGTGTGCGCATCCACGAAGCGCGCGAACCCTTTGATCACGTCAACCTTGTTCTTGCCCAGCACGTTATCGTAGGAGTTGTGAATGCGGTCGATATAGGCGGTGCGGTTGGCGACCAGCTTTTTCCAGTCGAAGGCGTTGACGGTGGTGTCGAAGCCGTAGTCCGGGCCGTACTGATGGATGGCCTCGGCGATCTGCGCCGCGTGCCACATGACTTTTTTCGGTACACAACCCACGTTTACACAGGTGCCGCCCAGCTCTTTGGCTTCAATCAGCGCACACTTTTGGCCGTACATGGCTGCCCGGTTGATCGATGCGATACCGCCGCTGCCGCCGCCTATTGCTAGATAATCGTAATGTTTCGTCATCTGGGATTTCCATGAGTTGTGAATTTGAAGAGGGTAAGAGTTTAACGCCTGACCGGGGTTTGTCGCAAAGATTGCGTCGATGGCTGCGATAGGCGGACGCAGGGCGCGGCAAAGCGCGCCCTGCCGGGGATTATTCCGGTACCACCCAGTTGACCAGATGGTGGCCGATGCCCGACGGCACCAGCACCTTGTGCAGCCACGGCAGCACGTTTTTCATCTGCTGTTCCAGCTTCCACGGCGGGTTGATGACGATCATGCCGGAAGCGGTCATGCCGCGCTGATCGCTGTCGGGTTTCACCGCCAGCTCGATCTGCAGGATGCGGCGAATGCCGGTGGCTTCCAGATCGCGCAGCATGCGTTTGATCTGCTGGCGCATCACCACCGGGTACCACAGCGCGTAGGTGCCGGTGGCGAAACGCTTGTAGCCTTCCTGAATGCCTTTGACCACGTCCTGGTAATCGGTCTTCATTTCATACGGCGGGTCCATCAGGATCAGGCCGCGGCGCGACGGTGGTGGCAGCTGGGATTTCAGCTGCTGATAGCCGTCGGCGCGCTGCACTTTGGCGCGCTCGTCTTTCTGGAACTCGCTGCGCAGCAGCGGGTAATCGCTCGGGTGCAGCTCGGTCAGGTGAATTTTATCCTGCGGGCGCAGCAGCTGGCGGGCGATCAGCGGCGAGCCGGGATAGTAGCGCAGCGTGCCGGAACGGTTGAAGTTGTGCACCACGCTCATGTAGGCCGCCAGCTCCTCGGGCAGATCGTCGCGTTGCCACAGCAAGCCGATGCCTTCCAGGTATTCGCCGGTGCGCTCGGCGTGTTCGCCGCTGAGCTGATAACGGCCCGCGCCCGAGTGGGTATCCAGATACAGGAACGGCTTCTCTTTTTCCTTCAGCGACTCGATGATCAGGCTCTGAACGGTGTGTTTGAGCACGTCGGCGTGGTTGCCGGCGTGGAAACTGTGGCGATAACTTAACATGACGGGTGGCGGTTCCTTGTGCTCCGCAGACGGAGCATTCAATGCAATAAGGCTTATAATCTGCACAGTATAAACTGTCTGGCCGGGAAAAACCGGACTCCGTTGCCGCAGACGTTAACAGAAAGGGACAGGACGATGAGCAAACAGGCGATTTTGGCGAATTACCCCGACGCGGCGCGCTGGGCGTTCGGCGACGGCCCCGCGTTAGCCGACGAACTGCTGGGGTTGGTGCTGAGCGGGGATAAAACCGCCACCTGCAGTTCCTATGCGAGCTATCGTCGGGAACAAACCCCGAGGATCGGCGATTACAGCATCGTTCTCGATGGCCGCGGCGAACCGGCCTGCGTGATCAGGACCCTGGCGCTGCGCCTGGTGCGCTACGACCAGGTGACCGCCGAGATGGCGGCCAAAGAGGGCGAAGGCGACAAAAGCCTGGCATTTTGGCGCGAGGGGCATCAGGCATTCTTTACCCGCGAGGGGAGCTTTGCGCCGGACATGTGGCTGGTATTCGAAGAATTCGAACGGGTTGAAACGCTGTGAATCACAAGGAGAAAGGATGAGCTGCATTTTTTGCGACATCGTGGCGGGCAAGGCGCCGTGCCATAAAATCTGGGAAGACGACGACCATCTGGCGTTCCTGTCCATCTTTCCCAACACCGACGGCTTCAGCGTGGTGATCCCCAAGGCGCACCACCCGAGCTACGCGTTTGACCTGCCGGACGAGGTGCTGAGCGCGTTGATGCTGGCGACCAAGCGGGTGGCAAAGCAGCTGGATCGCGCGTTCGACGACGTCGGCCGCTGCGGCATGGTGTTTGAGGGCTACGGCGTTGACCATGTGCACGCCAAACTGATCCCGCTGCACGGCACCGCGTCGCTGGAGCAGTGGCGGCCGATCGAATCGACCTCGCCGAAGTTTTTCACGCGTTACGAAGGTTATATCTCCTCCCACGATGCGGCGCGCGCCGACGACGAACAGCTGGCGGCTCTGGCCGCCCGCATTCGCCAATGCGCCGTTTAAGGCACGAACGATCAACGCCGGGCATTGATTTTCCTGTTGCCTGGCTCCATGTTAGAGATTCATACGCATTTTAAGGCTCGCCCCCGTGGCGGGCCCCAACGCTAATCAGGACTGCCCTATGACAAATCCGTTGCTGATCCCGTTTTCCCTGCCGCCGTTTTCGGCGATCCGCCCTGAAGATATCGTGCCTGCGGTGCAATCCGCGCTGGCGGACTGCCGCGCTGCGGTAGAGCGCGTGGTCGCGCAGCCGGGGCCGTTCACCTGGGACAATCTGTGTCAGCCGTTGGCGGAGTCGGACGATCGCCTGTCGCGCATCTGGTCGCCGATCGGGCACCTGAACTCGGTGAAAAACAGCCCGGAGCTGCGCGCCGCCTATGAGCAGGCGCTGCCGCTGCTGTCCGAGTACGGCACCTGGGTCGGCCAGCACGAAGGGCTGTACCAGGCCTACCGCAGCCTGAAAGAGGGCGCGGCGTTCGAGACGCTGAGCGTGCCGCAGCGCAAGGCGGTGGACAACGCGCTGCGCGACTTCGAGCTGTCGGGCATCGGCCTGTCGGCGGACAAACAGCAGCGCTACGGCGAGATCGTCGCGCGCCTGTCCGAGCTGGGTTCCACCTACAGCAACAACGTGCTCGACGCCACCATGGGCTGGAGCAAACTGATTACCGACGAAGCCGAGCTGAGCGGCCTGCCGGAAAGCGCCCTGGCGCAGGCCCAGGCGATGGCGCAGGCCAAAGAGCAGGACGGCTGGCTGCTGACGCTGGACATGCCGAGCTACCTGCCGGTGCTGACCTACGCCGACAACCGCGCGCTGCGTGAAGAGATGTACCGCGCCTTCGCCACCCGCGCCTCTGACCAGGGGCCGAACGCCGGCAAATGGGACAACAGCGAAGTGATGGCGGAAACGCTGGCGCTGCGCCACGAGCTGGCTCAGCTGCTGGGCTTTGACACCTACGCCGACAAGTCGCTGGCGACCAAGATGGCGGAAAGCCCGGAGCAGGTGATCGGCTTCCTGAGCGATCTGGCCAAGCGCGCCCGCCCGCAGGCCGAGCAGGAGCTGGCGCAGCTGCGCGCCTTCGCCAAACAGCACTATGGCGTGGACGAGCTCGACGCCTGGGACATCACCTATTACGGCGAAAAACAGAAGCAGCACCTGTTCTCCATCAGCGACGAGCAGCTGCGCCCGTACTTCCCGGAACAGCGGGTGGTGGAAGGGCTGTTCGAAGTGGTGAAACGCATCTACGGCATCACCGCCAAAGAGCGTAAAGACGTGGATACCTGGCATCCGGACGTGCGCTTCTTCGATCTGTTCGACGCCGACGGCGAACTGCGCGGCAGCTTCTACCTCGATCTGTACGCCCGCGAAAACAAACGCGGCGGCGCCTGGATGGACGACTGCGTCGGCAGCCTGCGCAAGGCTGACGGCACGCTGCAAAAACCGGTCGCTTACCTGACCTGCAACTTCAACCGCCCGCTGGGCGACCAGCCGGCGCTGTTCACCCATAACGAAGTGACGACGCTGTTCCACGAGTTCGGCCACGGTCTGCACCACATGCTGACGCAGATCGATACCGCCGGCGTCTCCGGCATCAACGGGGTGCCGTGGGATGCGGTCGAGCTGCCGAGCCAGTTTATGGAAAACTGGTGCTGGGAGCCGGAAGCGCTGGCGTTTATCTCCGGCCACTACCAGAGCGGCGAGCCGCTGCCGAAGGCCATGCTCGACAAGCTGCTGGCGGCCAAGAATTACCAGGCGGCGCTGTTCATTCTGCGCCAGCTGGAGTTCGGTCTGTTCGATTTCCGCATGCACTTCGAATACAGCCCGGAGAAAGGGGCGCAGATCCTGCCGACGCTGGCGGAAGTGAAGAAAATGGTGGCGGTGGTGCCTTCGCCGAGCTGGGGCCGCTTCCCGCACGCCTTCAGCCACATCTTCGCCGGCGGCTACGCGGCGGGTTACTACAGCTACCTGTGGGCGGAAGTGCTGTCGGCCGACGCCTACTCGCGCTTCGAAGAAGAGGGGATTTTCAACGCCGAGACCGGCAAATCCTTCCTCGACAACATCCTGTCGCGCGGCGGTTCGGAAGAGCCGATGGCGCTGTTCAAACGCTTCCGTGGCCGCGAGCCGCAGCTGGATGCTATGCTGCGCCATTACGGCATTAAAGGATAACCCGACACGTGAGCGTGTGTTTATTGTGTGAAGCAGGCGCCGATCCCGGCGCCTTGTCTGTTTTGGCGCAGCGCTGGCGGCTGACGTCCGACGACGATGCGCCGATGGCGCTGGTACTGACCCCGCAGCGGCTGGAGCTGCGTAAGCGCGACGAGCCGAAGCTCGGCGGGATCTACGTCGATTTCGTCTCCGGCGCCATGGCGCACCGGCGCCGTTTCGGCGGCGGCCGCGGCGAGGCGGTGGCCAAGGCGGTCGGCATCAAGGGCAGCTACCTGCCGGACGTGGTGGACGCCACCGCCGGGCTGGGGCGTGACGCCTTCGTGCTGGCGGCGCTGGGCTGCCGGGTGCGGATGCTGGAGCGCAATCCGGTGGTGGCGGCGTTGCTGGACGACGGCCTGCAGCGCGGCTATCAGGATGCGGAAATCGGCCCGTGGCTGCGCGAGCGCCTGACGCTGCTGCACGCCTCCAGCCTGACGGCGCTGGCGGATCTCAGCCCGCGCCCCGAGGTGGTGTATCTCGATCCGATGTTCCCGCACAAGCAGAAAAGCGCGCTGGTGAAGAAAGAGATGCGGGTGTTCCAATCGCTGGTGGGCAGCGACGATGACGCCGACGGCCTGCTGGAACCGGCGCGCCGTTTGGCGACCAAGCGCGTGGTGGTGAAACGCCCGGACTACGCGCCGCCGCTGGCCGATGTGCCGGCGCACGCCGCCACGCTGACCAAAAGCCACCGTTTCGATATCTACATGCCGCTGTAATGTCTGCCGGGCCCGCGGTGTCGGGCCCTCAGTTTTCCTCCCGCAAACTTTTCCCCACGCCGCCGCCCGGATGCACCGCCAGCAAGGTGTCCTTATCGTAACCGCTGCGCGTCATCAGGCAGGTGCAGGCGGCGTCGAAGATCGCCAACACCAGCACAATTGAGGTGGTGGCCAGCATGTTCAGCGGATCTATCTCCTTTTGCACCCCGGTGGCGATCGTCAGCTGCGCCGCCTGCGCGATGGCGGAATGCGGGTTTTCCGTCACCGCGATCAGCGTCACCCCCTTGGCCTGCAGCGTCGGCAGCAGGCGGGTCAGCTCGTCGGAATTGCCGCCGCGCGAGATCAGGATCAGCAGATCGTCGGCGCGCAGAAAACCCAGATCGCCGTGCGCAGCGCCGGTGGCGTCGAGGTAGACCGCCGGCCGCTCCACGCAGGCCAGCATATGGGCTATCTTGCGCGCCGCAATCCCCGAGGTGCCGACGCCGGTGACGGCGATTTTACCGCGGCAGTCGGCCAGCAGCGCCAGCAGCCGTTGCCAGGTGCGCGCATCGAGGCGTTCGCCCAGCTGCGCCAGCTCCTGGCTGTAGGTTTGCCAGCCCTGCACGGCCTGCCGCCACTCTTGCTGCATCACGCCTCCTCCTGCATCAACCGGCGGTATTTCATGTGGTCGTTGTACAGCTCGTGGAACACCCGGTATTTGCGATCGTAGTAGCTTTTTATCTGGTTGGTCTGCGGCGTCACCGTCTTGCCGATGCGGCTCATGGCGCTCATCGCCTCCGGCAAGGTGTCGAACACGCCGGCCGCCACGGTGCCCATCATCGCGCCGCCCAGCAGCATCGCTTCGCTCTCCTCCGGCAGCAGCATGGCGCAACCGGTAGCGTTGGCGTGCTCTTGCACGAAGATCGGGTTCTTGGTGCCGCCGCCGCTGGCCATGATGGTGTCGATGCTGTAGCCGCTGTGGTTCATGGTTTCGATGATGTGGCGGGTGCCGAGCGCGATGGCCTGAATGGTGGCCAGGTAGTGCAGCGCCATGTCCTCCGGCGTGCGCGACAGCTTCAGCCCGGTCAGGATGCCGGTCAGCGTCGGGTTGGCGCGCGGCGAGCGGTTGCCGTGGAAGTACGGCAACATGTGAATGTCCTGCGTCAGGAAGGCGATGTTCTCCGGCTCGCCGGCCATGCGGCGCAGAATGGCGTTCAGCACCTCATAGATGGTCTGGCCCTGAGTTTTCGCCTGCGCCAGCAGCTCCTGATAGCACGGGTGCGACTGGATGACGTGGTCGATCAGCGCGCCGGTGGCGGACTGGCCGCCTTCGTTCAACCAGTATTCCGGCAGGATCGCCGAGTAATACGGCCCCCAAACGCCGCCGATAAAGCGCGCGGTGCGCGACATCGCCATATGACCGGTGGAGGTGCCGCCGATCAGCGCGACGCGGCGGTTGAAGTCGGCCACCTCGCCGGAGACGCCGGTGGCGCCCAGCGTGCCGAGGGTGCCGGCGTGGGCATCGATGATTGACACGCTCACCGCCGTGCCGGCGATCAGCCCCATCTCGCTGGCGGCGCGCTGAGTCAGGCCATGGCCCAGCGGCTCGCCCATCATTTTAACGTCGCTGCCGATCTTGGCGGCGTCGTGTTCCAGCACGTCTTCCAGCCCGATCTGCTGGAAGTAGCTCTTGTCCCAACGCTGCTCGTGGCCGAGATAGGTCCACTTGCACACCGTCGAGCACAGCGAGCGGGTGGCGTCCTGGGTGGCGCGCCAGGTGAGGAAGTCCGGCAGATCGAACAGGTAACCGGCGTTGGCCCAGGTGGTGGGCATGTGTTGCTTCAGCCACAGCAGTTTCGGCGTCTGCATCTCCGGCGAAATGATGCCGCCGACGAAGTCCAGCACCCGGTGTTTGGTGGCGTTGATGCGCTCGGCCTGGGCGATCGCCCGGTGATCCATCCACACGATGATGTTCTGCTCGGTGCGGCCGGAGGGGCTGACGGTCAGCGGTTTGCCTTCTTTATCCAGCACCACCAGCGAACAGGTGGCGTCGAAGCCCAGCCCTTTGACCTGGATCGGGTTGATGTCGGCCTGGTTGACCGCGTCGCGCACCGCATTGCACACCGCCTGCCAGATGTTATCCGACGACTGCTCGACGAAATCCGCCTTCGGCCGGTACAGATCGATGGCCCGGCTGGCCTGGCCGACCATGCGGCCATTGAGATCGAATACGCCCGCGCGCGCGCTTCCGGTGCCCACATCTACGCCAATAAAATAGCTCGCCATTATTTTCTCCTCAGGCTTTTCGATTCTGTAACGCGATAAACAGGATCAGCACGCCGCCCCACAGGGCCATGGTCAGGTAGCTGCTGACCCCCAGCAAATTGAGGCCGCTTTCCAACATTTGCAGCACGATCAGCGCCAGCACCAGCCCCAGAATGCGGCCGAAGCCGCCGTCCGGGTTAATGCCGCCCAGCACCGAGGCCAGAATGGTCACCAGCAGATAAGATTCGCCGTAGCCGGCCTTGGCCGAGTTGAACTTGGCCATCATCAGCAGGGCGGCGCCCCAGCCGAGCAGTGCCGACAGGATGTACACCGCGATCTGCACCCGCGCGGTGTTCACGCCGCTGAAGCGGGTGGCCTGCTCGTTGGAGCCGATCAGGTACAGGCTGCGCCCCAGCGTGGTGTGCTCCAGCAGCAGCCACAGACCCACCGCCACCAGCAGGAACAGGATCAGCGCCACCGGCACGCCGAGCACGGCGCCGTTGCCGAGAAATTGAATCGCCGCCGGGAAGCCGGAGATCACCGCGCCGTTGGACAGCAGAATATTCAGGCCGGTGATCAGGGTCATGGTGCCGAGCGAGGCGAGGATGGGCGAGACGCCTATCCAGGCTACCAGCGCGCCGTTGAGCGCGCCGATCGCCACCGCCACCAGCAGGCCGGCCAACAGCGCCAGCGCCAGGAACAGCGGCTGGTCGGGATGGCTGACGATGATCGCCGCCATCACCAGCGAACAGGCGTTGGCGCCGGCGATGATCGACAGGTTGATGCCGCCGGTCAGCATGGTGATGCCCATGCCGAGCGCCAGCAGGCCGAGGATCGGCAGCTGCGAGGCGATCGACTGGAAGTTGCCGAGGCTGAAGAAGCGCGATCCGAGCAGCCCGGCGAACAGCAGCGCCACCGCGATGATGATCGCGCCCTGCAGGCGAATGATCCGATCGTTTGGGATCAACCGAGTTAACTGCGTCATGTCAGATCTCCTTGAGCAGCTTGCGTTTTTCGTTCCAGGCGGTGGTGCTGATGCTGATCAAAATGATCGCGCCGCTGAATACCTGGTGCCAATAGGCCGAGACGCTGAGCAGCGTCAGCCCGTTTTGCAGGAAGGCCAGCAGCACCACGCCGAGCAGGGTGCCGGTCAACGATCCGCGGCCGCCGCTCATGCTGGTGCCGCCCAGCACCACCGCCGCCAATACCGTCAGCTCGAAGCCGAGCAGCGAGTTGGGCGCCACCGACTGGGTGATCTGCGCCTGCACCACCGCCGCGACGCCGGCCAGAATGCCCATATAGCCGTAGACGCAGAAGTGCAGCCGCAGCAGGTTCAACCCCAGGCGCGACGCCGCGTCGCGGTTGCCGCCCATGGCGTAGATCTGGCGCCCCAGCCGGGTGCGGTTCATCAGCACGCCGGTGACGACGATGGTTGCCAGCAGGCACAGCAGCGGCAGCGTCAGGCCGTAGTCGTAACCGTCGGCGCCCTGGAACGAGAACCAGTTGATGCCGTTCATGAACCAGTCCGGGAAGCCGTACAGCCAGGTGCCGTTGGTGGCGTATACCAGCAGGCCGTAGAACAGGTTAAGGGTGGCGATGGTGATGATGATCGCCGGCACCTTCAGCCAGTACACCAGGAAACCGTTCACCAGCCCGAGCAGCAGGCCGACGCCAATCGCCAGGGCGAACGCCAGCGGGAAGCTGCCGCCGTGCTGGATCACCCAACTGGCCATCACATACTGCGCGATGGCGGTGACCGCCGGGAACGAAATGTCGATGCCGCCGGCGATCAGCACCACGAACAGCCCGCAGGCCAGGATGCCGAGAATGGCGTAGCTGGTGGCGACGTCGGTCAGGTTGCCGAGCGTCAGAAACTCATCGGTGCCGGCGCTTAGGCCGATCGCCAGCAGCAGCACCAGCAGGCCGAGATAAAACTCGTGCCGCCCGGCCAGGCGGGCCAATAATGACTTATCCATTCACCACCTCGGCGATCTGTTGTTCGGTACTCTGGTGCGGCGCGAATTCGGCGATCAGCTCGCCTTTGCGCATCACCATCACCCGATGGCTGTTGTAATAGGCTTCCGGGATCTCGTCGCAGATCATCAGCACCGCCATGCCCAGCTGCGCCAGATCGCGGGCGATCTGATAGATCCCCTCTTTGTTGGCGATGTCGACGCCGACGGTGGGCGAGTCGAGGATCAGGATCTTCGGCTGGGTCGCGACCCATTTGGCGATGGCGATGCGCTGGGCGTTGCCGCCGGACAGGGTTTTCACCGGCAATGCGCTGTCGGACACCTTGATGTTCAAATCGCGGATCAGCCGGTTGACCAGCTCGGTCGCCTTGGCGTGATCCAGCAGCCCGAGCGAGGTATGCAGCCGATCGAAGACGGTGACGATGGTGTTGTCGTAGATCGATTGCTCCATGATCAATCCCTGCGTCAGACGATCTTCCGACACGTAGCCGATGCCGTGGCGCACCGCTTCGCGGTTGTTGTGCAGCTGCACCGACCGGCCCTCGATGCGGATCTCGCCGCTGTCCGGCCGCGTCATGCCGAACAGGCTGAGGCACAGTTCGGTGCGGCCGGCGCCGAGCAGGCCGACGATCGAGACGATCTCGCCGCCGCGCAGCGCCAGATTGACGTTGCGGTATTTCTCGCCGCGGCTGAGGTTGCGCACCTCGAGCAGCGGCGCCTGTTCGGCCGGCGGCAGCGGGGGCAGCGGGCTGTAATGAAAGCGTTGGCCGGTCATCAGGAACGCCAGTTCATGGCTGTCCAGTTCGCTGGCCGGCCAGGTGCCCACCAGCTTGCCGTCGCGCATCACGCTGATGCGATCGGCGACTTCCATCACTTCATCCAATCGGTGGCTGACGAACACCACGCAGATGCCGGCCGCCTTCAGTTCGTTGACCACCCGCAGCAGGCCGTCGACCTCCTGGCGGGTCAGCGAGGCGGTCGGTTCGTCCATGATAACCAAGCGCGCTTCGGCGGCGATGGCGCGGCAAATCGCCACCAGCTGCCGATCGGCGATCGACAGTTTTTCTACTTTTTTATCGGGATCGATGTGTACGCCGACCCGCGCCATGGCGTCCAGCGCCGTCTGGCGCATCACCCGCTTGTGCACCCAGAAGTGGCCGCCGGGCAGGTAACGGTGGATGGCGATGTTTTCCGCCACCGTCAGGTTAGGGAACAGCGACAGGTCCTGGTAGATCACCTGTATGCCGTAATAACCGGACAGCTGCGGCGTCAGGGCGTGGAAGAGTTTGCCTTCCAGCGAAATATTGGCGCCTTTTTCCGGCTGATAGACGCCGGAGATGATTTTAATGATGGTGCTTTTGCCGCAGCCGTTTTGCCCGGCCAGGCAGTGCACTTCGCCTTTATTCAGCGTCAGGTTGATCTGGTCTAATGCCAGCACGCCTGGGAATCGCTTGCTGATATTCTCCAGGGTGATAAATGCGGGGGAGGCTGTCATAACGTTAACCTGTGCTTGCGTAGCGGCCGAAGCCCTGGGCGCAGCGTTGCTGCGCCCCTACGAGGGTTTAACTACTTTCCCGGTGTGGCGAAATTACGCGAAAAATCAGAATCCGAGCGATTGGGCGTTGTCTTTGGTCACTTCCAAAATCTTATTAAACCGAATCACTTTGTGTTCCATATCGACGTCGGCTTTGCCGAGGCCCTCGATCGACAGGTCCTTATTCACTTCTTTGCCCTGCAGCAGCTGGTCGGCCACCGTCACCAGCGCATAACCGGCGTCTTTCGGATCCCACAGCAGCGCTTTCTTGATGTCGCCGCGCATCAGGTAAGGAGCGGCCTGCGCCGGCATGGCGATGCCCACCACCGCGATTTTGTCCTTGGCGCGTTTCTTGGCCACCGCCTGGCCGGCGCCGATTGGGCCGAGCGAACCGAAGCCGATGATGCCCTTCATCTGCGGATAGGTTTTCATCAGATCCAGCGTGGTGGCGTAGGATTTGTCGATGCTTTCCGCCACCGGCAAGCGCGAGGTGACTTCAAACATGTCCGGGTATTTTTCTTTCTGGTATTTGATGGCGGAATCGGCCCAGGCGTTGTGCAACGGCACAGTCAGCGAGCCGACGTAGATCGCGTAGCCGCCTTTGCCGCCCATGTCTTTCGCCAGCTCATCGACGTTGGCCTGCGCGTATTTCTCGCTGTCGATGGTCTCGATGTCCCACTGGCCGATCTGCTGGTCCGGGGATTCATGGGTCAGCACCACGATGCCTTTGTCGCGCGCTTTTTTCAGCACCGGCTCCAGCACCTTGGCGTCGTTCGGCACCACGATGATGGCGTTGACGTTCTTGGCGATCAGATCCTCAATCACCTTGACCTGCGCAGCCGGATCCGGCGTAGACGGGCCGGTCTGGTAAGCGTTGACGTCGAGTTTTTTCGCCGCTTCGTTGACGCCCACTTCCATGCGGTTGAACCACGGAATGCCGGTCACTTTGGCGACCACGGCAATCTCATATTTATCAGCGGCGAACACAGGTGTTGTCGATAACATGCACGCAGAAACCACACATGCATTTAATAATGCGAGGTTAAATTTCATTAGCTGTACCTTTTTTTATCTGTAGGGGTGGCGGTTTTTCCACCGCTGCAGATTACAAAGGAATGGAAGAGGGGGCGTAGCTGAAGTTAATAAAATGTGATCTGCGCACATTTAAGTAAAATACTGGCGTATTTAGTGTTAAATAAATGTTTAATTATTTGGTGGTGGTAAACTTACTACCAATTAAACGGCCATAAATAACTTTTTATTAACCTTTAATTAACTTTCATGCATCATTTTGATGGCTTGGACGCGGAAAAAAATGCCGGCGCAGAGGCCGGCATTGAAGCATTTAATCGATGTGTGAACAAGATCACCTTTGCGCCCGATTACAGCACGCCCTGGGCCAGCATCGCCTCCGCAACCTTAACGAAACCGGCGATATTCGCGCCGTGTACATAGTGGGTTTGCTTGCCCTCGCCGCCGTATTCCACGCAGGCATGGTGAATATCCGCCATGATATGTTGTAAACGTACATCCACTTTTTCCGCCCGCCAGCCGATGCGCGCGGCGTTTTGCGCCATCTCCAGCCCCGAGGTGGCTACGCCGCCGGCGTTGGCCGCCTTGCCGGGCGCGAACAGCACCCCGGCGTCGAGGAAGGCGTCGGTGGCCTGGATGGTGGTCGGCATGTTGGCGCCTTCCGCCACCGCTTTCACCCCATTGCGGATCAGCGTCTGCGCCGCCTCGAGGTCCAGTTCGTTCTGGGTGGCGCACGGCAGGGCGATATCCACCGGCACGTTCCACGGCTGCTGGCCCGCCAGGTAGGTCAGGCCGCGTTCGCGGGCATAGTCCGCCACCCGGCCGTAGCGCTGGTTTTTGATCTCCGCCAGGTGCGCCAGCTTCTCGGTGGTGAAGCCGTCTTCGTCCACCAGAGTGCCGCCGGAATCCGACACGGTGATCACGCGCGCGTCCAGCTCCAACGCTTTCTCGATGGTGTACTGCGCCACGTTGCCGGAGCCGGACACCGCCACCCGCATGCCCTCAAAGCCCAAGCCGTGGCGCTGCAGCATGGCGTCGGTAAAGTACACCAGGCCGTAGCCGGTCGCCTCGGGGCGGATCAGGCTGCCGCCGAAGGAGAGCCCTTTGCCGGTAAACACGCAGGCGGTGTTGTTGGACAGTTTCTTCATCATGCCGGCCATAAAGCCGACTTCACGGCCGCCGACGCCGATGTCGCCGGCCGGCACGTCGGTGTCCGGGCCCAAGTGGCGATACAGTTCGGTCATCAGCGCCTGGCAGAAACGCATGATCTCGCCCTGGCTTTTGCCCTTCGGATCGAAATCGGAGCCGCCTTTGCCGCCGCCCATCGGCAGGGTGGTCAGCGCATTCTTGAAGGTCTGCTCAAAGCCGAGGAACTTCAGGATCGACAGGTTCACCGACGGGTGGAAGCGCATGCCGCCCTTGTAGGGGCCGATGGCCGAGTTGAACTGGACACGAAAGGCGCGATTGACCTGCACCTGGCCGCGATCGTCCACCCAGCTGACGCGGAACTGAATGATGCGCTCGGGCTCCACCAGGCGCTCCAGCAGCGCCTGTTCGCGATAGCGCGGGTTGCGCTCGATAAATGGCCACAGCGAGGTGAACACTTCGCGCACGGCCTGCAGATATTCCGGCTGGTGGGGGTTATGGCGTTGTAACGAGGACAGGAAAGACTCTACCGATACGGCATATTCCATGGATAACTCCTTTTAGCATTAAATTTTCCCCCGCTATTTCTTATAGATTTGGGTATAGGTGATGCTCGGGGGAGGATGTTGTGTCTTTAGCGACTATATCATCGGAGGGCGGTTGATTATCAAGCGATTAATCGGCGTAGCGGCATGAAAAACGCCCGCAGGGCGCGGGCGTTGGGCAGTTAAGTTAGCAGGCGCTTACTTTATTCGTCTTCTTCGTCGCGCAGCGGCACGATCAGCATATCGATGTGCACGGTATTGATCAGCTGGCGAGCGGAAGACATCAGTTTGCTCCAGAAGTCCTGGTGGTGGCCGCACAGCACCAGATCCATGTCGTATTTCTTGATGGCGTCCACCAGCACCTGCGCCAGATCGCCGCTGCCGCTCAGGGTCTCGGTGATCGGGTAGCCGGCGTTTTGCGACAGCTCGGTCAGCGCCTGGTGGGTTTCTTCAGAGATGCGCTTTTGCATGTCGCCGAGATTGACGTCGATCAGGCCAGTATAGAGATCGGAATAGTTGACATCGACGTGGATCAGAGAAACTTTGGCGTTATACGGCCGCGCCATAGAGACGGCTTTTTCTACCAGGATCTTGCTTTCCGGGGATAGGTCTACCGCGATCAATATGTGTTTGTAAGCCATAAGAATACTCCTTCCATAAACATGCCGATTAAAAAGGGTTAGCAGGCGTTCCGTGTACCCGCCTGGCGCTTTTGGTTCCATAGTATCATTCGGATAACGCAATGATATGTTGGGGCGATCACACTGCGCCGCATCGAAAATCTCTGCGCACGATACCTTTCGTTGTACACCCGCGCGGCGAAAAAGCCTAAGGGTTATGCGGGTTTTAACGGTCTGACCGCTTGAATTATAAGCGTTATTAAACAAAGTATAGCGCTAAATGTGCAATCAGCGCTCCAGATGCGGTTGCAGCAGGCTTTCAAACCACTCGTGAAACACCGCCAAACGGCGGGAACGCTGGCGGCGATGGGGGTAGATCAGGGCGATCGGCATGGAGGCGGCGCGGTAACCGGGCAGGACTTCCACCAGTTCACCGGCGTCGAGCAGGTGTTGCACGTCGTAGCGCGGGATTTGCATCAATCCCAGCCCGGCGCGGCAGCAGGCGATATAGCTTTCGGCGTTGTTGACCACCACCCGGCTGGGCAAGTCGAGCCGCTGGGTGTGGCCGTCGCCGGTCAGGTATTCCCAGGGGGATTCGCGGCCGGTTCTGGGCGAGGCGTAGCCGATGCTCCAGTGCCCCTCGGCGAGATCGGCGGGATGAAGAGGATGGCCGAATTCGCTCAGGTAGGCGGGGCTGGCGCAGTTGATCAGCGCGATATGGCCGAGCGGGCGCATCACCAGGCTGCTGTCGTGCAGATCGCCGACGCGCACCGCGCAGTCGACCCCTTCCTGCACCAGATCGATGGCGCGATCGGCGGAGCCGAGCACCAGCTGCAGATGAGGGTGGCGCCGCAGCAGGCTGGGCAGCGCCGGCGCGATCAGCCGACGGGCGATGCGGCTCGGCACATCGACGCTGAGCCGCCCGGAGGCCTGCCGTTGGCTGGCCTGAAACGACTGATCGATATCCTCCACCTCGGCCAGCAGCGGGCGCAGCCGTTCGAGCAGCTGTTCGCCGTCGGCGGTCAGCCGCACTTGCCGTGTGGTGCGGTGCAGCAGGCGCACGCCCAGCTGCGTTTCCAGTTGCTGAACGGCGGCGGACACCGAGGCGCGCGGCACCTCCAGCGCATGGGCCGCCCGGATAAAGCTGCCCATCTCCGCCACCTGCACGAATACGCGGTATTGATTGAATCTGTCCATCTCGTTGACCTGCTGTTCCTTGGCGCCGTTTCTGACAGAGAGTGTAGCCGCATGGCGCGGTTGCGCGCGAGCAGGTGCGGGGGCGATAGGTGCCCCCGCCGGGTTTATTTGGTGGTGTAGCCGCCGTTGATCAGGATGGTTTGGCCGGTTATCCACCAGCCGTCGCTGACCAGATGACGGATGAACGGCACCACGTCTTCGATATCGGTCAGGCCGGTTTGGCTGAATGGCGACAGCGCCGCCGCCGTCTTGTGGTAGGCCACGGCGTCCGCGCCTTCCGCCGGGTAGAAGAACGGGGTATCCATCGGGCCGGGGCCGACCGCCGTCACGGAGATGCCGCGCTCGCCGAACTCCTTGGCGGCGGCGCGGGTGAAATGCTCCACCGGCGCTTTGGTGCCGGCGTAAGCGGCGTAGAACGGCGTGAAGGCGCCGAGCAGCGAGGTGACCAGCGTGCAGATTTTGCCGTTGTCGTTAAGGTGCTTACCCGCTTCTTTCAGGAAGAAGAACGCGGTTTTGGCGTTGACCGCAGTCATCTCGTCATACTCGGCTTCGCTGATGTCGATCAGCGGCTTTTTCAGCACCTTGCCGACGGTATTGATGGCGATATCCGGCTTGCCGACGGCGGCGACAGCATCGGCGAACAGCTTCTCGACCGCGCCCGCCGTGGTCAGATCGGCCTGCAGCGCGACGCCTTGCGCCCCGGCGGCCTGAATGGCGGCGACGGTTTTCTCCGCCTCGGTTTTGGAGGCGGCGCTGTTGTAGTGGATCACCACCGCTTTGGCGCCTTGCTCAGCCAAATCGCGCGCGATCAGCCCGCCGAGGTTCTTGGCGCCGCCGGCGATCAGGACGGTTTTTCCCTTGATTGAATGGTTTGCCATAACAGTTTCCTTGGATAAGCGTAACGGAAACCTGAGTCTAGCCAGCGTGGGGGGAAAGATCAGCGGCGCAGCGCGGGATAGACTATCCAGAAATGCGACATAATCGAAACGGATGGTTATCGCTTATAACGCCCCGGCAGGTGACTTTTCGGCACAGGGCGGTAAATTTTATCCACTGCTCAGGCCAGTTTGCGTTTCATTAACCTACAATGATGGATATGGGCCTCATCATTTCTCCTCTGAGTAGAACCATGCCGTGCAAATCTCATCGTGCGGTGCGGCAACGTCTTCGGAGGCGGTGGGTTATGGGCGTGGCCCGTGCAGGCAAAAAAAGGGGATGAGAGCGGTAAGCTCCAGCAGAGTATCGGGTAATGAGGTAGGGCGGTTGGACCCGGCGGATGGCCGCGGATAACAACGCCTTGAGGGGGCAATCATGATCAGTACCGTCGCGCTGTTTTGGGCCTTGTGTGTGGTGTGTGTGGTTAACATGGTGCGGTATTACTCTTCTCTGCGCGCGCTGCTGGTGGTATTGCGCGGCTGTGACCCGCTGCTGTACCAATATGTCGACGGCGGCGGTTTCTTTACCGCCCACGGCCAACCCAGCAAGCAGCTGAGGCTGGTGCGTTATATTTTCGCGCAGCGCTATGTCGAGCACCACGATCCGGAGTTTATTCGCCGCTGTGAGCGGGTGCGCGGGCAGTTTATGCTGACTTCGGCCCTGTGCGGCCTGGTGGTCATCTGCCTGATAGCGATGATGATTTGGTATTAATGCCTTTCTGTTTCCCTTGATGCAGGCAAAAAAAAAGGCGGCCATGCGGCCGCCTTCCTCATGATGCTTGTCGCTTAGATCAGCTTCAACGCGACCCAATACAGCGCACCGGAAAGCAGAATCGAGATTGGCAGGGTGAGCACCCAAGCCAACAGGATGTTCTTCACGGTTTTGCTCTGCACGCCGCCGCCGTCCACGATCATCGTCCCGGCAACCGCCGAAGAGAGAACGTGGGTGGTGGAGACCGGCATGCCGGTATAACTCGCCACGCCGATCGACAGCGCCGCGGTCATCTGGGCCGATACGCCCTGGGCGTAGGTCATGCCTTTCTTGCCGATCTTCTCGCCGATGGTGGTGGCTACGCGTTTCCAGCCCACCATGGTGCCGAGCGACAGCGCCAGCGCGACGGCGACGATGATCCACATCGGCGCGTACTCGACGGTCTGCAGCAGATCCTGACGCAGGTTCTTCAGGAAGCGCTGGTCGGCGGATGAGGTTTCCGGCAGCTTGGCGACTTTATCCGCCGTGTCGGTCACGCACATCAGCAGGCGGCGCAAATGGCTGCGCTGCTCAACCGTCAACTGATCGTAGCTTTGCAGGTTGGTCAGCATGCCCTGAGCCAGCTCGATCGCCGGCATGGCGCGCGAACTGTCGCAGTGGAACTCGGCCGGTTTGCCAGGCGTGGCTTCGTCATCCGGGCTTGGCACCAGCGGCGTCAACGACACCGCATGCGACAGCGCGTCGCCGTGCTGCTGGTAATATTGCTGCAGGTGGGTCACGGCGTCACGCGTACGGGTGATGTCATAACCGGTTGCATTCATATTGACCACGAAGCCGGCCGGGGCAACGCCGATCAACACCAGCATGATAAGGCCGATGCCTTTCTGACCGTCGTTGGCGCCGTGCGAGAAGCTGACGCCAATCGCCGACAGGATCAGCGCGATACGGGTCCAGAACGGCGGCTTGCGTTTGCCGTCGACCTTTTCACGTTCCGCTGGGGTCATGTGGATACGCTGGCGTTTCTTGGTGCCACTCCAATAGCGGCGCAAGGCGAACACCATTACTCCCGCCACCATCATGCCGACCAGCGGCGAGAACAGCAGAGAAAGGAAAATGCCAATCATTTTCGGGACGTTAAGCGCATCCACGACCGAAGTGTGGGTCATCAGGGCGTTGGTTAAACCGACACCGATGATTGCGCCTATCAGCGTATGGGAACTGGACGCCGGCAGACCGAAATACCAGGTGCCGAGGTTCCAGATGATTGCCGCCAACAGCATGGAGAAGACCATGGCTAATCCGTGTGCTGAACTGACGTTCAACAACAGATCGGTAGGCAACAAGTGGACGATGGCGTAAGCAACACTCAAACCGCCGAGCATTACGCCAAGAAAGTTGAACAAACCTGCCATCACGACCGCAAGTTGCGAGCGCATGGCGCGGGTATAAATAACTGTAGCGACCGCATTGGCCGTATCATGAAAACCGTTGATGGCTTCATAAAACAACACGAACAACAATGCGAGAATTAACATCAGGCCGGTATGGAAATCCAGGCCAGCGAACAAATGCAGCATAAGCGTTACGCCAGTTTGTGGACATGAACGCCGCGCATTATCAGTGACAACCGGTGCCGGGGAAAAGGAAAATATGACGTTTTTTTGATTTGGACATGACGAAATGGTGGCGTGTCTATAACAAAAATATGGAATATCAATGCGTTAATCTGCTCTGACCTCTGTAATATTTTCTTACTATGGCGTTGGCGGCGCGGGGGCTTTACAATCTGCCGCCGTGAATTTGGCGGTGACCGGCGGTGAAACGGCGTAATATGGCGCTCTTTTGTCGCGATTGTGGTTTTGATAAGTGAGGCTCAGGTGGAACAGTTTGATGTCGTAGTGATTGGGGCGGGCGCCGCCGGCATGTTTTGCGCCGCGCAGGCGGGGCAACTCGGTTGCCGCGTGTTGCTGCTCGACAACGGCAAAAAACCGGGCCGCAAGATCCTGATGTCCGGCGGCGGGCGCTGCAACTTCACCAACATGTACGCCGAACCGGCGGCCTATCTGTCGAACAACCCGCATTTTTGCAAGTCGGCGCTGGCGCGCTACACCCAGTGGGACTTCATCGATCTGATCAACCGTTACGGCATCGCCTACCATGAAAAAACGCTGGGGCAGCTGTTCTGCGACGATTCGGCGCAGCAGGTGGTGGATCTGCTGGTCAAAGAGTGCGAGCTGGGCCAGGTGACGATGCGCCTGCGCAGCGAAGTGCTGGGCGTGGAGAAAACCGAGAACGGCTACGCGCTGGCGCTGAATGGCGAAAAAGTAAGTGCTCGCTCACTTGTGGTGGCCAGCGGCGGATTATCCATGCCGGGGCTGGGCGCCTCGCCGTTCGGTTACAAGCTGGCGGAGCAGTTCGGCCTCAGGGTGCTGCCGACGCGCGCCGGGCTGGTGCCGTTTACCCTGCATAAGCCGCTGCTGGAGCATGTGCAAACGCTGTCCGGCGTGTCGGTGCCGGCGGTGATCACCGCCGAGAACGGCGTCAGCTTCCGTGAAAGCATCCTGTTCACCCATCGCGGCCTGTCCGGCCCGGCGGTATTGCAGCTGTCCAGCTACTGGCAACCGGGTGAGTATGTGAGCATTAACTTACTTCCTGAGCTTGATCTGGCGGGCTTCCTTGATGAACAGCGCCTGCAGCACCCTAACCAAAGCCTGAAAAACACCCTGGCGCTGCACTTGCCGAAGCGGCTGGTGGAATGCTTGCAGACCCTGGGACAACTGCCGGAGGCGACGCTGAAGCAGCTGAATGCGCCGCAGCAGGCGGCACTGGTGGATCTGTTGCAGAACTGGCGCGTGCAGCCGAACGGCACCGAGGGTTATCGCACGGCGGAGGTGACGCTCGGCGGCGTCGACACCAACGAACTTTCTTCCAAGACGATGGAAGCCCACAAGGCGCCGGGGCTCTATTTTATCGGCGAAGTGGTGGACGTGACCGGGTGGCTGGGCGGTTACAACTTCCAGTGGGCCTGGAGCTCGGCCTGGGCCTGCGCCCAGGCGCTGGCGGCGCAGGGGCGTTAAAACGCCGGTTGGCCTTGAAACGCGCCGGGTCACATCGACCCGGCATTGAGCTGACTCATTAATTTAATTTTAGTATCGCCGTCGAGAAAACTCGCCTCCAGCGCCTGTCGGTTGCTGCGGTTAAAATCGTCATCCTGCCAGCCGAAGGCGTCATGCAACAGCTGGTACTCCTTGTTCAGCGTGGTATCGACGACGGTGCGCGCATCGGTATTCACGTTTAGCCGCACCCCCCACTTTTTGAGCCGATCTATCGGATGATCGTCGATGCTGTCGAACAAATTGCAGGTGAGATTGCAGCTGGGGCAGATCTCGAGCAGGACGCCGGTGGCTACCAGGCGCTCGACGAGCGCAGGGTCCTCGATGCTTCTGACGCCGTGGCCGATGCGTGACACCTGCAGCCTATCTAGCGTTTCCCGCACGCTGTCGGGGCCTTTCGCCTCACCGGCGTGGGCGATGACGTTGCCGCCGGCGGCAAGCACGGTGCGAAAGGCCGCCACATGGTGGGTCAGCGGGTAACGTGCTTCATCGGCGGCCAAATCCAGCGCCACCACGCCGCTTCCCTGATAATCGATAACCAGCTTCGCCGTTTGCAGGCTGGCGGCCGCGTCGAAATGCCGCAGCGTGCATAGGATAAGCCCGGCGGCGATGCCGTAAGCCCGCGAGGCGTTATGCATGGCCGCCAGCACCGTCTCGACCACCGCTTCGCCGGTTAACCCCAGCCGGGTATGCAGCAGCGGCGCGAAGCGCAGCTCGGCATAGATGACATTATCCGCCGCCAACTGCGCGAATAAGTCCTCGACGGCCAGCGCTATCGCCTGGCTTGTCTGCAATAGATCTATTTGCGGCGCTATCTTGCTTAGAAAGTCCCCCAGATCGGCGCATCGTTTCGCCGCGACAAATTGCCGATTAAATGCCGTTCTGGTTATTTGCGGGTCGACCTTTTTTAAATAGTGGTAGCTTAAACAGGTATCCAAATGGACGTGTAATTCCACTTTCTTCAATTTTCTTGGATCGAATTTCATGCGGGTCACTTATTTCATTAACGGCTGAGATAACAACGAGAACAGTTTTTCTTTAAACAGGCCGGGCTTAATGCGGGTAATCACGCGCGCATTGGCCGGTTCGCCGGTAAGCTGAGTGGAATCGATGACGTAATGGCCGTAAGACCTCTCACTTTTATATTCTACCCATGAATACGCTTCCAGACTGGTCTCGACGATATCTGGATAGAGCGCCACCGCCATGGTGGTCGGATCGGGCAAATCAAACCCTTTGCGTTCGGTGCGCCGTGCGTTGAACGCCATCAGCGCGCGATTGCAGCGCACGGCAAAGCGTCCCAGTTCGCCGAGGTTATTCAATCGTTCTATATCGCGTTCGTCGATAAACGCTTCCCCCATGCCGATCTCCCAGCCGACGAGAGTGAGCGGCAGCCCGGCAGTGAGCACCAGATGCGCAGCCTCGGCGTCGGCGTAAAAATTAAATTCGGCCAGCGGGGTGATATTGCCGGGCGTCAGTCCGGAACCGCCCATGACATACACGCGCTTCACTTTTTCGGCCAGCGCGGGCGCTTTCAGCACCGCCATCGCGAGATTGGTCAGCGGCCCCAGGGTGACGATTTCCAGCTCGCCCTTGAGCCGTGCGGCGCAGTCGATGATGGCGTCCACGGCATGAACGGGTTCTACGGCCAAGCGTGGGGTCGGCAAGGCCATGTCGCCCATGCCGTCTTCACCGTGAATATGGTGCGAGTGATAGCGCGTGCGAAACAGTGGTTTCGCCATGCCGGCGTAAACCGGAGGAGCATAGGTTCCCGCTTTTTCCACGCAAATGAGCGCATTTTTGACGCAGTGTTCTAGCGGGCAGTTTCCGGCGACCGCGGTGATCGCTTCCACTTTCACGCCAGGTTCGCGCAACGCCATCAGCAGCGCAACGGCATCGTCGGAAGCGGTATCGGTGTCTATCAGAATGTGTCGCATGGCAATCTCCTCGTAGGGGGTACGGAGAAAATACCCAGGCGGCCCAAGGCAAAAAAGGTCAGATGTCCTTTTTCGTTCTGAAGCGCGTCGGCTATGCTGAACGCAGTCGAAAGCGAGGAGGCAAGACGTTTAAGGATGAGCCTTGGGAGTGAATCGCCTTGAAAACGGTCGGTGACAGCAAGCTAAAAGAAGCGTTCATTGAGGTTCACGATCTGCAAACGGCGCTTTCGCCCACGCTGCTCGCCGCACTGCGCCTGGTGAGCGTCGAAGCCGGCGAATACCTGGTGACGCAAAGCGATCGTTTGACCCACCTGTTTTTTCTCGTGCAGGGAAAATTGCAGGTTGAGAATTTTGATGTGAATGGCGCGCACATTGTCTTTTCCTTCGAAACGGATTTCTCGGTAATTGGCGATCTGGAGCTGTTCTCCCAGGCGCAGCGCACGCTGTTCAGCACCGTGCAGGCGGTGACCGACGCGCTGCTTCTCGCGGCACCGATAGAGGTCATCAACAATCACGCCCTGAGCGACCCGGCATTCCTCACCTTTATCTGCCGGCAATTGAGCAATAAGCTGCTGAATTCCTCCTTGCTGCATGCGAACGGCGTTTTGACGGCGGAATATAAACTGCGAAAATTTTTATTATTCAAGGTAAAGAGCGAAGGGGAGTTGATTGAGCTGGAAAACCGGGAGGCGCTGGCGGCGAGATTGGGCATCTCCGTCAGACAACTGAGCCGCGCGCTGGCGCAGCTCGCGGCGGAAGGCATCATTCAGTTTAAAAACAAATCACTGCGGGTGACCGATCGCCAACGGCTGTCCGCTATCGAAGGTAACCAAAGCGGTTAATCGAGCGCCGGCCCTTTCAATTCCACGCGATTGCCGTCCGGATCGCTGAAATAAATCGACGGCCCGTCGCCTTCCGCGCCGTAGCGCGATTCGGCGGGATCCGCGTCGATCCCCTGCGATCGCAGGTAGGTCAACAACGCGTCTTCGTTGAACGGATCGATGCGCAGGCAGACGTGATCGACATTTTGCCGATGAAGATCGGGCGCTTCGCCGCCTTTTTTCCCCAGCACGCCGTTGACGTCCACCAGGTCGATCATGGAGGCGCCGGCGCGCAGGTGCACCAGCCCCAAATCCGGCCGCTGTTTGGCGATATCACAACCGATGACCTGGGTATAAAAACGCAGGCTGTTCTGCATATCGCGCACGCGCAGAACCACATGATCCAACTGTTGCAGGTTGAAAGGGCGCACGGTCATCTCCTCAAATGAACATCTCCTTTACAGCATAAGCGGCGATGGCGGATTTATCCTGTTTCGCGGCGTTGCCGCTTCGCGCGGCCAAACCAAAAAAAAACGGCCGATGGGTGCAGCCATCGGCCGTGGGGCTTGAGTGTTCAAGCGTTAACGAGGGAAGTTACCGCTCAGCGCATCCAGGCCGCCCTGGTAGATGTCGCTGAACAGGGCGATGGCCTCGTCGTCGCTGATGTTGACCGGCGTGAAGCTGCCCGACCATTCCACGCGCGCCACGTTGGCGTCGTCGGTGGCGTGCACTGACAGGGTGGACAGGTAATTCACCACCGGGAACGGCGCCTGCATGATGGAGTAGCTGTAGCTGCGTTGACGGTTATCGAACGCTTCCAGCCGCTCGATGACGGTGCCGCCGTCGGCGGTGGTCAAAGTGCGCACGCGGCCGCCTTGCGAAATGACGCTTTTCGGAATGAACGGCAGCCAGTCAGGCAGGGCGTCGAAGCCGCCGATCAGTTGCCATACGGTGTCGGCGGATGCCGGGATGTCCATTGAGACGGATGTAGTAGCCATTTTCTTTCTCTCTTAATATCGGTTTCGGGTACAGGGTTACATTGCCAGCGTGTCTACGACGCCGCCGTCGACGCGCAGCGCCGCGCCGGTGGTGGCCGAAGACAGCGGAGACGCGAGGTAAACGGCCAGGTTGGCCACTTCATCGACGTCCGCCGCGCGCTGAATGATGGAGCTTGGGCGTTCGGTTTTAACGAACTCGTCGGCCTGATCGCGGGCGCTGCGCCCGGATTTGGCCGCCGCATCCGCCAGCATGTCTTGCAGGCCTTCGGTAAAGGTTGGCCCCGGCAGGATGGCGTTGACCGTCACGCCGGTGCCGGCGAGGCGTTTCGCCAGGCCGTGAGACACCGCCAGGTTGGCGCTTTTGGTGACGCCGTAGTTGATCATGTCCGCCGGGATGGCGACGCCGGATTCGGACGACACGAAAATAATGCGTCCCCAACCCTGCTCGGTCATGCTCTGCGCATAGTGGCGCGCCAGCCGCACGCCTGAGAGGACGTTGACGTTATAGAAGTGCATCCACTCGCTGTCGGGCACGGTAAAGAAGTCGTTATCGTTGAAAATGCCCAGGTTGTTGATCAGCACGTCGGCTCTCGGTTCCGCGGCGAACAGGGTTGCAGCCCCGTGTTCCGTCCCGAGATCGGCGACCACGCCGCGCACCTGCGCGCCGGGCACGTTGGCGCTGATGTCGGCGATGGCGTTATCGACCCCGGCTTTCTGACGGCCGACGATCACCACGGTGGCGCCCGTTTTGGCGAGCCCGCGTGCGATGCCGAGGCCGATGCCAGAGGTGGAGCCGCTGACGACGGCGACTTTGCCTGAAAGATCCAGTTTCATCATGTATCTCATCGAGTTAATGGGGGTAATGGGGCCATGCGGCCCCATAAAACTTAACGAATCGGCAGCGGCGCGTTGTCGGCCACCAGTTTCTGACGGCGCATTTCGGCCCAGAATTCAGCCGGGATAACGGCGTCCAGCGCGGCCAGATCTTCGGCCATCCGGCCAGGGCGGCTCGAACCGGGGATCACGGCGGCGACCGCCGGGTTAGCCAGCGAGAACTGCAGCGCGGCGGCTTTGATGTCGACCTGGAAGCGAGCGGCGATCGCTTTGATTTGCGCCACTTTCGCCAGCACCGCCGGGGATGCTTTCTGGTATTCGTAGTGCTCGCCACCGGCCAGCACGCCGGAGTTGTAAGGGCCGCCGACGACAATGTCGACGTTGCTCGCCAGGGCTTCCGGCATCAAACGTTGCAGCGCGCGTTCATGATCCAGCAGGCTGTAACGGCCGGCCAGCAGGAAGGCGTCCGGCTGCGTTTCGCTCAGGCCCAGCGCCAGTTCGCAAGGCTCGACGCGGTTGACGCCGAGGCCCCAGGCCTTGATCACCCCTTCTTCACGCAGACGGGTCAGCGCGCGGAAAGCGCCGGTGCGGGCGATGTTGAACTGTTCAATCCAGTTGTCGCCGTAGAAATCCTGGGCCGGATCGTGGATCCAGACGATATCCAGGCGGTCGGTTTTCAGGCGCTTCAGGCTGTCTTCGATGGAACGCAGCGTGGCGTCGGCGGAGTAGTCGTTGACTATTTTGTTCTTCAAGCCGTGTTCGAACAAACCGCCTTTCTCGCCCAGATCGCGGGCGGAAGTGTCTTCTTCTTCGTCCAGCATGATGCGGCCCACTTTGGTGCTCAGCACATACTCATCGCGTGGGTAGTGCGACAGCACTTCACCCATGCGGATTTCCGACAGGCCGGAACCGTAGAGCGGCGCGGTGTCGAAGTAGCGGATGCCCAGATCCCAGGCGCCGCTGACGGTGGCTTGCACGTCGTCTTGCGGGATGTTGCGGAACATATTGCCGAGCGGTGCGCCGCCCAAACCGATCTTGCCGGGTAAAATATTTCTGATGCTCATGTCAGGTCCTCAATACGTTATCTTTTCAGGGAAATTGGGGGGCGCACAGTGCGTCTGCCCCGTCACGAGGCTAAAGATAGCGTGGCAAGTTGTGACTTGATAGGACATAATTTGTCTAAGTTAAGTCCTTTGAGGTCTCACATGATCGATTTACGTCAGTTGAAATACTTCGTCGCGGTGGCGGAAGAGGAGCACGTCGGCCGCGCTGCCGAACGGCTGCACATTTCCCAGTCGCCGCTGAGCCGGCAGATTTCCCAGCTTGAGGAACGTCTCGGATTGATGCTGTTTGAGCGCAATCAGCAGCGCATTCGCCTGACCGCTGACGGCCAGACGTTTCTGGCCGAAACCCGCGCGCTGTTGACGCACGCCAACCGGCTCGAATCGCTCGGACGCCGCCTGGGGCGGGGTGAAGACGGTGGGCTGTGCATCGGCTATATCGAAAATGCGATGCACTCCGGCGTCTTGTCGAACGCCTTGCGGTCGCTGCGGGTGTCCCGGCCGGATGTGCACATCGTGCTTTACAGCCAGCCTTCTTCCATGCAGTTGGAAGGGCTGCGGCAGCGTAGCCTGGACGTGGCGCTGGTCAATACGGCGCCGGATCGCGACGATCAGGATTTGAACTATACGCAGGTGTTGGACGATCGCATGTTGCTGGCCCTGCCGCAGACGCATCCGCTGGCGGACAGGGAAACGCTGCAGCCGGCGGATCTCACCGATCAGGCCTGGATCTCGGTGATCCACAAAGAGGATGCCCATTCGCGCGACGACTTCGTGGCGGCCTGCGTGAAGGCCGGGTTCGATCCGGATATTCGGCTGGAAGCGGGCGAGCCGCTGACGGCGTTGGGGCTGGTCGCCGCCGGGTTGGGGATGACGCTTATCCAGCACAGCCTGCGGCATAACGCGCCGCAAGGCGTGGTGCTGCGCGAGCTGCCCTGGATGCAATACACCACGCAGCTGTGGGCAGTGTGGCACAAGGCCAACCTGCGCCCGCTGGTCACCCACTTTCGCGAAGTGATGTCGGCCGGGCCGGCCTGCCACTGATCGCGCGGCGGCGTCCGGCCCGGATGGCGCCTGCTACGGCGCAGCGCGCAGGGCCGCGACGATCGCCGCCAGGTCGGCGCGCTGCTCGTCTGCCAGCGCGGGCTGCGCCTGCGCGGCATTCTCCGCCAGCAGGGTTTGCAGGCCGATCAGCCAGTCATAGATATAAAACGCGGTATTTTTGGTCGGCGTCGGCGCCAGCCGGGTTAGCCGCTGCTGGCCACTCCAGTCCACCGCCGGCTGCGGCGGCGGGGTAAAGATCGGCTGGCCGGGATTGACGCGGCTCTCGGGGCGCGTGGCCGCGTCGCGCCGCTGGAAGCCGAGCCAGGCGACGAAGTCGCCCAGTAGCGCCAGCGCCTGGCTGATCTGCCGATCTTCACCCTGTTCCGGCAAGCTCCCGGCGCACAGCGCGCGCTCCAGTTCGTCGTCGAGCCGCAGGCGGCAGGCGGCGCCGATCAGCGCATCGACCAGCAGTTCGAGGTGCGGCCTGTCGACGCCGAGCAGATCCAGCAACCGGCGGCTGTCAGGCAGCGCGCGCAGATGGTTGACCCAGTCGGCGAAGATCCGCGCGGCGAAAGGCGATGCGGGCTGCTCGCCGGGCGCCGCAGGGTCTTGCGCACCGAACAGATCGATATCCAGCCCAAACGGCGAAGGCGGCGTCGTCTGGGACGGCGTCGTATGCTGCTGTTGCTGATAAAGCTGGCGCAGCGTATCGCGCTGGGGCAGCAACCGTTCCAGCAGTTCGCCGTGGCGGCCGGCCTGCGCCTGCAACGCGCGCAACAGCTGCTGGGCGCGTTGCTGCGCCGCGTGCGGATCGGCGACGGAGAGCCAGTTGCCGAGCAGGCTTTCCGTCAGTTCGCGCTGCAACTCTTCACGCTGTTCGAGCAAGCGCGCTTGTTTGTGGGCCGGGCGCGCCTGTGCAGCCAGGTAGTTCACCATCCGGCGGCAGTCCTGTTCATCCAGCGCCAGCAGCGTGGCCCAGCTGTCGCCGGGCTCGCCGACCTGACGCTGGACGGCATCGTCGGGCCGCGCTTTGCCTTCCTGACGCAGGTCGAACGGCGTGATCGCCCAGATTAAACCGGGCTTGCGGCGCTGGCGCAGCGCCGGGGTTTCCCCCTGGGTGTGGTTGACCCAATCGGCGAGCGCCTGGCCGACGCGCGCGGTGTCCTGCGGCGTGGCGGCGGCATCGGTCACCAGCAGCAGGCTGGCGTGCAGGCCGTCGGCGCAACGGGCCAGTAAATGGGCGCGCTTCGCCTGCTGCAGACGCTGCGCCGGCTCCGCCTGCGGACAGATGCGGCTGCCGGGCAGGTCGATCAGCGCCACGTCGGCGGGCAAGCCTGCCTGCGTCGTCTGCGGCAGCAGGGTGGTCAATTCTGCGGTCAGCCAGGCCAGATCGCTCAGTGCGATCTCCCGTTCATCGCCGTTTTCGGTCATGACGGCGATCGTGGCGTTTTCCGGTGCGGCGCTTGCGGTCAGCAGCGCCAACGCGCGGCGCGGGGCATGAACCCGTCTGCTGCCGTCGAGGGTATGCAGTGCGTGCGCCAGCTGGCGGTAACGCGCCGTCAGCGTCGCTTCCTCTCCCCACAGCGGCGCAAACAGGCGCGCGCGGTCATCGATGCTCAACTGCGGCGGCGTCAATCGTCATGGCCAACCACTGCGCTTCATCGAGCAAGGCGAGGGCGATCGGATAATCGGCGGGCCCCGCCTCGGCCGCCGTGCAGTAGCGCACCGCGAGCGAAAGGTCCGCGTCGAAGCGCTTCGCGCCGGGCGCCAGCGCCGCCAACAGATGGGCTTTGGCGGCGGCGTTGTGGCCATATAAACCGATGGCGACCTGCGCAGGCCGTGTGTTTTCCAACAGTGCGGCGCGGTTATGGCAACGCCGCAAACGCTGTATCAGTCGATCGGCTTCCCGCTCCAGGCGGGCGGAGTGATGGCGTGCGGCGTCCACCCAGTCGATCGCCTGCAAAATGCCGGCGCTGAGCGCGTTATTCGGAGCCGCTGGGGCGAGGGTTTGCGTGTTCATCGTGGGTAAATGCTCCCGCTGTCTATCCAGTAGTGGGTCGCACCGGAGGCGCTGGCAGCCAGGGTATTGAGTTTCAGTTGCAGGTGGTGCGCCGGGACGGGGCTGCCGTCGGCCAGCAGCGCCTGGGCGATCTTGACGCTCTCGGCGCCCTGCTCGGCGCTGGCGGTGATGGCCAGCCGCAGGCCGATCACCGCGTCGCCGGCCAGCTTGCGCGCCAACTGGGCGTCATTGATGGTCAGCGTATAGAGCGGCGAGGCCGGCCAGCGTTCGTTGTCCAGCTGGCGGAAGCCCAGACGCAGCGGGCCGCGCAGCTGGAAGCTGCCGGCGGGATCGAGCGCGAAATCGGCGCGATCCAGATCGATGTCGCGGTAATAGACGTTATCGTCCGCCAGCATGTTGTTGCCGTCCAGCATGCCCAGATAGCGAATGGTGGAGTAGGGCTGGAAATCGCCGACGTTGAAGTAAAAGCTCTCCAGCCGCAGATCGATCGCCAGCAGGCACAGCATGGCGCCCACGGCAGCGGTGGATTTCGGGTTGTCGATGCGGCCGCGTTTGTTGAACGGGTACCAGCTGCGGGTGTGGTAGCCCTCGAGCGGCAGAATGCGGCTGGCGGGCAGCGGCTGCAGGTGGCGCAGCAGCGCCTGCACGCCGGGGAAGCGCGCCGGGCGGCCGGTCAGCAGCAACACGTCGCAGGTGTACAGCGCCACCACTTCGGCCAGCAGGCGCAGACAGCGGCCGATGCCGATGCGATCGGACAAGAAAGCGGCGTGCAGGTCGGCCAGACGGATCACCAGCGGGGTGTGCAGGATATCGAAGGCGTCGCTGTCGGCTTCGCGCTGCACTTCGCCGTTGATAAACGCCAGCACCTGCGGCGTCGGCCGCTGCGGCAGCAGATCGCCGAGGCCGGCGGCGATTTCCGCGCGGCTGTCCAGCGGATCGTACTGCTCATAGGCGGCGAGCAGCGCGCGTCCGGCGGGCATGAAGATCTGCAGCGCGGCCTGCTGACGCAGGGTGGAAAGCCCGTCCATGCGCCCTTCGTTGCCGAACAGTTTGTCCATCAGCGCCGCAGCGGCGCTCACGCCGGCGGCCTCGAACGCCTGTTGCACGGCGGGCAAGACAAACTGCTGGATGATGTCCAGCAAGATATCGTCGCCGGCGACCTTAAAGCCCTCGCGGAACAGCAGGCGCGGGTTGATTTTGATGTTGTTGCCTACGCCGTCATCGAGCGAGTAGTGCGTGATCGCCAGATCGGTGGTGCCGCCGCCGATGTCGATGGAGGCGATGCGCAGCGTCTTGCCGGGCTGTTCACCCGGCGCCAGCGGCCGATCGGGCCGCGCCATGGCGGCAAAGAAGGCGTCGGTGCGGCCGGCGAAGTTCACCTGGGTTTCGTTGTACAGATAGACCATCTGGCCGCAGGTGGCTTCGTCCCACTCGATCTGCACCTGCGGCGCCGGGAAGCGAGTGTGCGCGCCGTCGAACGGCGCATCCTGCGGGTGCCAGCCGAGGGCTTTCCACACCAGCCCGATCGCTTCCTGCATGCGGCGGCGGAAGATCTCCCGCTCCGGCTTCGGCATCGCCGACGGCAGCGTCAGGATGATGGCGCGTAAACGGCGCGGGGCGGCGGCGTTCGGCATGCGGCTGCGCTGGGCGATGCTGTTGATCTGCATCAGCGCCTGCGCCAACAGCTCGCTCAGCATCAGGCTCATCACCGCGCTGCGGCTGTAATGGGCGGCGAACACCGGCAGCCGTTCGGCCGTCGGCAAGGCGGACAGCGGCACGCCCTCGTCGTTGATCAAGGTGGTCAACGGCGCGGCGGCGGCCATCGGCTCGTGCCGCTCGTTGAAGCGCCAGCCGGGCGCATAGCGCTCTTCGTCCCACAGATAGCGGCGCGGGCTGGAGATGCCGGTGGTGCCTTCATGCCCTTCGCGTCGCTGCGCCAATTGCGCGGCTTCACGGCCGATGCGGGTGATGGACGGCCATTGGAAGGCGTCGTCGCGTCCGCTCTGGAAGGACAGATGCGGCTTGCCGAACGCGGCCCGAGAAAATTCCACCCGGCTCTCGAACAGTTCGTTGTAGACGCAGTGCGGTTCGGACAGCGAACGCAGCTGCAGCTCATAGGTTTGCTTCAGGCCGTTGCTCTCTTCCGGATGGTCTTCGACCAGCACGCCGCAGGTGTGAGAATTGCCGACGTCCAGCACCAGATCGACGTCGATCGCCGGCTGTTGCAGCGTCGCCGCCGCCATTTTTATCTGCGGCACCGTCAGCTGATGGCCGAGCATGTGCAACAGGTTGAGGTAGTGCGCCTGATACTCGAAGGTTTTCAGCCCGGCGTTGATCTCCGCCTCGGCGCGCTGTTCCCGCTCGGCGGCGCGCTGGCTGAACGCCTCGCGCAGCCAGCCGTCCACCCAGGTCAGATCGAGGAACTCGCCCAGCTCGTGGTTGCGGTGCGCCAGCGCGAAGCTCAGATCGGCGCCGAGATCGCTCTTGCCCGGCGCCAACGCTTCCTGGCCGGGCGCGGCGGCGCGGGTATCGAAGGCCAGCACCACCCGCAGCAGGTTGCCGTCCTGATCCGGTTCATCCAGTTGCACCACCTGCAGGCGAGCCCAGTTATCCGGGCCTGACAAAAATATCCCCGAGGCGGTATAGCGCAAGAACGGCAACGGCAGCCAGAGCTTATCCAGCAGGCGCAGCGACTGCTGCAGCGGGTAGCTGAACTCCGGCCGCACCACTTCGGCGGCTTGCCCGCCCTCGGCCGGCAGCTGATATTTGCCGCTCTCGGCCTCCCATTGCAGGCGCAGCAGCGGGCCGCTGGCGGTCTTGCGCACGAATTTGCCGGGAAACTCGGCGTCCAGCCGCGGGGTCAGGGCAAAGTCCATAAACTGAATGCCGCTGTCCTGAATCAGCGTAATGCCGTGTTTGTAGTCCGTAAGGGGTGCCAGCATCATTTACTCTCGCGCTTGAACGTCATGGGATAGGTGGTGTCCGCATCGTAGCGGCCGGTGCATTCCGCGGCCCCGGTCTCGCCCTGGCGGCAGACGATTTCCGGGATCTGGTAGCGGCTGCCGTCGCTGCAGCGCGCTTTGGTGCGGCTGTTGATCACCAGATTGCCGGACTGCATCAGCCCGGCCTCGACCGCCACCCGGCAGGTGACGCCGTCGCCGTAGGCGATGACGGCGCTGCCTTTGCCCGCGTTCAGGCGGTATTGCAGGCTGGGGCGCTTGCCGGTGATCGGATCTTTCAGCGCCACCGTGGCGCGCCATTTGCCGTTAAGGAAACGGGTGGAGCCGGCCTTCACCGCCTCGGGCGGCAGCACCAGCGCATTTTTGTCCGCCGGCTGCGGGATGACCGGCGCCGGGGGCGGCGGCATCAGCGTGGCGTGCGCCAGCGGCAAGCGCAGCTCAGGCAACGGCGCGGCGGTTTTTTCCGGCGGTGCCGGAGGGCGCACCTCAGCCGGCATCGCCGGTTGCGGCGGCGGTGAGCGGTGCAGCCAGGCGGCCAGCGCCGCGCTGCCTAGCAGCAGTACCGGCAACAGCCACAGCGCGTGGCGTCGACGCGGGCGAACAACGGCGGGGGATTCGGCGGGCGTCGTCGGGGCGGGCACCGGTTCAGGCTCGGCGGCCGGGGCCGGTTTTACCGGTTCGACAACGGCCGGTTTGCGCGGCGCGGCGGCGATCGGCGCCTGTTTTTCCACTTCCGATTCGAGCGGGCGCAGGCAGGCTAACGGATCGTCCGGGCTCTGCGCCTGCGGTTTGATAAAGCCCCAAAAGGTCAGCACCGGCCGATCGTCCACCAGGTAGACGTGGTTGGGATCGGGAATGTGCATCGCTTTGGCCAGCAGCGCGCCGAACAGGCGGTGGCTGGGGTGATCGGTCGCCCGGGTCTGTTCGGTCAGGCTGCGGAAGGTCGCCAGACAGTGTTCCAGGTGGCGCACCGCCTGCGCGCGCTGGGCATCGCTTGCCGCCAGCCAGGAGGTCACCTTGCCCGGAAAGGGCGCATACCAGTCGATGCGCGTGCCGCTTTCGTTCGGCTGGGGGATCGCCAGACAGTCGGCGGCCTGCTGCTGTCGGCGAAGACGCAGGGTTTCCCCCAGCTGCTGCGCGCAGGCGTAGATCGGTTGCCCGTTTTCGCCTAAAGCCAGCACATCATCCAAACTGCCACTGCGTAAGAAGGGTTTCACCACGGCGCCGCACCTTGTCCTGTTCTGCAAAAACGCATAAAAGTCCATGATACCCCGCCGGCGATGCCGCCAAACGGCCAAGGACAGCCCGAAAAACGCCCTTCTTTGGCGTTAGCGGCGCACTTTGGCAACCGGCACAGTGAAAATCTCGCTATCTGGACCTGTCTGTGAACCGCTTTATCTGAAAAATAGAACGCAGCCCCGGCAAGCGACGCCGGGGAACGATGTTCTCTTTCACTATGACCTCGCCTCGCGGGTTGCCGATTTCGGTATGCCTCAGGCGTGCGGAGCATTCGCATGATGGACAGTCAGTCTGAAAAAACTCTCGTTGTTACCCCCGCTCATCCCGCCGTCGGGCATTCGGCTCAGGGCTGGATGAACGGTTTCCTCGGCATGATTATCTTCAGCGGCTCGTTGCCCGCCACCCGGGTGGCGGTGCTGGAGCTCGATCCGCTGTTTCTGACGGCGATCAGGGCGGCGATCGCCGCTTTGCTGGCCCTGTGCGCGCTGCGGATCACTCGCCAGGCGCGGCCGACGCGGGCCGATTTGCCGCCGTTGCTGTTTGTAGCGCTCGGCGTGGTCATCGGTTTTCCGCTGCTGACGGCGCTGGCGCTGCAGCACACCACCTCGGCGCATTCGCTGGTGTATATCGGCCTGCTGCCGCTGGCGACCGCCGGTTTTGGCGTCTTGCGCGGCGGTGAGCGCCCCAAGCCCGCTTTTTGGGCTTTTTCGGGCATTGGCGCCGCGCTGGTGGGGGCGTTCGCGCTGAGCCAGGGGAGCGGCGGCGCCTGGCAGGGAGATGCGCTGATGGTCGGCGCGGTGCTGCTGTGCGGTTTGGGTTATGCCGAAGGCGCGGTGCTGTCGCGCCGGATCGGCGGCTGGCAGGTGATCTCCTGGGCGCTGGTGGCGGCGTTGCCGTTGACGCTGGCGGCCGCATGGTGGGCGGCGCCGGCCGCTTGGCCCGTCGTCAGCGGCGCCGCCTGGCTGTCGCTGGCTTACGTCTCGGTGTTCAGCATGTGGATCGGCTTTATCTTCTGGTATCGCGGCCTGGCGCAGGGCGGCATCGCCGCCGTCGGGCAATTGCAGCTGCTGCAGCCGTTCTTCGGCCTGGCGCTGGCGGGCTGGCTGCTGCAGGAAACCGTCCAGCCGATGATGATCGCCGTGATGGCCGGCGTGGTGGCTTGCGTGTTCGGCGCCAAGCGCTTTTCTCGCTAGGCCCCGTTGCGGGCGCAGGCGCGGATCACCTCGCCGAGTCGTTCCACCGCCTGCTGCACCTGGCGGTCATCGTAACCGCCCAACCCCAGCACCAGACCCGGCTCACCGTGGCCGGGCGCATACATCGGCGATACCGCCCGCAGCGCCAATCCGGCTTCGTTGGCCTGCTGGGCGACCTGCACGTCGTCGAGATCTTTCCTCAGCCACAGCACCATGTGCATGCCCTGATCGCAGGGCTGCACCCTCCCCAATTCGGCCGGGATGCGCGCGTTGATCGTCTCGATCAGCACCCGGCGTTTCTCGGCGTAGACGCCGCGCATTTTGCGGATATGCCGGTCGAGATACCCTTCGGCGATAAAGGCGGCCAGTACGTGTTGATCTGCGCTGGGCGGGTGACGATCCATCAGGATCCGGGCGCCGCAAAAGGCGTCGACCAGCGGCGGCGGCACGATGGCGTAACCCAATCGCAGCGAAGGGAACAGCACCTTGCTGAAGGTGCCGAGATAGAGCGTCCGCTCGGGCGCCAACCCTTGCAGCGAAGGGAACGGGTGGCCGGCGTAGCGCATCTCGCTGTCGTAATCGTCTTCCACGATCCAGGCCTGCCGTTCTCTGGCCCAGGCCAGCAGGGCGCTTCTTTTCGCCATGCTCATCGGCATGCCCAGCGGATATTGATGCGACGGCGTGACAAAAGCGGCGCGGGCGTCGGCGGCCAGGCGCACGCCGGCGGCAACGTCGATGCCGTCGTCGGCGACGGGCACCCTGATCATGTGCCGATCGCGAAACAGGCTGTTAAAAAGGGCGGTGATGCCGGCGTAGGCGGGATCCTCGACCCAGGCGCTGTCGCCGGCGTCCAACAGGATCTGCGCGGCCAGATACAGTCCCTGCTGGGTGCCGGCGGTGATGAGGATTTGCTGCGGCGTGCAGTTTACCGAGCGGGAACGGCGCACATAATCGCAGATGGCTTCGCGCAGCGGCAGGGCGCCCAACGGATCGCCATAGCCGGATGGGGCGCCGGGGCCGCGCGCCCGGATGCGGTTGCCGAGCCGCCGCCAGATATCGTCGGGCGCGGTATCGCCGATCGGGACCGACACGGTGAATGGCACCGACGGCAGCGCCCGCGCCTGGGCGGCAAAACGCGCCAGATGCTGCGCCTGTGAAGAAAGCGGCACGGCTGTGGCCGGAGCGGTTTGCACCGTGGCGTGCGGCGTGCGGCGCGGCGCCTGATAGTGGGCGACCCGGGTGCCGGAGCCGGGCTGCGGTTCAAGAAAGCCTTCCGCCGTCAGTTGAGCAAACGCTTCCAATACCGTGCCGCGCGCCAGATTCAGCGCCGCCGACAGCCGGCGCGTCGAAGGCAGCAGATCGCCCGCTTTCAGATCGCCTTTGTGGATGGCCCGGCGCAGTGCCTGCGCCAGTTGGTGGCTTAGCTGCCCCGCCTGGCGGTCAATCTCGCCGAGGGCGGGGACGTCAACGACTTGGGCTGTTCTGGGCATGCATTCCGGCTCGCTGTGCAGTGCAAAAATGAGTATTCAGAGTAAACCACTCTGTCGGCACTCGCGAGTCCGTTGTCAGTCAACTCAACCCGCGCTGATTCAGCAGCACCTTATTCAGCTCGCTGTTTTTACGCACGTTGAGCTTGCGCATCGCCGAACGCTTATGGGCGCTGATGGTTTTCTGGCTGCGCTGCAGCAGGCCGGCGATGCTGCAGGCGGACATGCCGCTGCTCATCAAACCCAGCACCTTTTTCTCGCAGTGGCTGAGCGCGGCGATGCGGCAAGCCTGGCATTTCCACTGGCCGGCGGCGTGCAGCGCCACCCACGGATGCAGGATGAACTTTTCCAACGCCATCTGCAGCTTGAGGCGAATGGCGTAGGCCGAATCGCGCCGATGGATGCTGAACAGCGGCGGCAGGTTTTTCACCTGTTGCTGGGTCGCGTCGTCGAGGATCAGCAGGGTCAGCTGCCGCTGGCGCGGAACGCCGTGAGGGCTTTGATAACAACAGGCGCAGCCCCAGCGCTCTTCCGGCGTGCGGAACACGATTTCGATGTTATCCAACGCCTGCAGCGCCAGCGGCGAGAACTGCGGGTACCGGCGGTGACATTCGTTCAGGGAGTGCAGATAGTCCTGCAGCAGCAGACGCAGCCCCTGCTGGTAGAAGTTATCGCTGTCGAACAGCGTGAAGCGAATATCTGGCATGGGTGACTCCTTAAAAAGCCGTGGCGCCGCGCCGGAGCAAACGGTGACGGCCCATCGCCGGCGTTCGCGCGCCGGTCGTTTTCCTGATTTCCCTGGGATGGTGCGGGGCTTATTGGTACGCCAGCACAAAATTGGCGATGGACGTGAATTCGCCTTCGGTAATGCTTTGGTTTTGAATCGCGCTGGGCCGCCCTTGCACGTAGGCGGTGAAGTTCAGGCTGTTGGGGCCGTTTTGCAGCGCGACGGCGCTGGTGGCCTTATTCAAATCGATGTCTGCGCCCTGATGATCGAACAGGGCGATGGCGGCGCCGTTCGCGCCGTTGTTGATCGCCAGCTTGCCCGGCAGCTCACCGTCTTCGGTGCCGCTGAAGGTCACGCTGACGGATTTGAACACCGTGGTCTTGCAGTCGGTCAGCTTGATGCTGAACGGCACCGGCGTGGTGTGGCCGTAGCGGTACAGGGTTTTGACGATCACCGTGCCCATCTCCACCAGCTGATCGGCGGACTGCGGTTCGATATTGCACGGCCGGCTCACCACGGTGCCGTGGAACTGCACCGGCGCGCCGATAAGCTCGGTGTTCGCCGCCGCCGGCATGGCGGCAAACCACCAGGACGCGCAGCTGAGCAGCGCTAAAGCGCGTAGACGCATTTTCCGTTCCTCCCTCGGTTACTGGAATGCCGCCACGATGGTGGCCGACGCGTTGAATTCCCCTTCGCCGATCTCCGCGCCGCCGTTGGCGAACGGCGCCGCCACCAGGTTCCAGGAGCCGCCGTTGCCGATGTTCGGCACCGGGTAAAACTCGTTCGGAATGACCAGCTGGCCGTTGTGCGTTAGCCGGATGCCGAGATCGTTCTTGTCGGTTTTGAACACCTCGTTGCTGAAGGAAGCGGCCGTGCCTGAGACCGCCAGCTTGATGTTCAGCGTGCCGTCCTCGAAGCTGCCGCCCTCGCACTGGAAACGCACCGGAATGCTTTGCGGGTAGTTTGAACCGTTGAGATCGCTGCCGCCGATTTCGCCGAACTCCACGTTGATCAGCTGGCCTTCGTTCACCACGCATTTATCCGGCACGTAAAGGATCGCGGACTGGATAAACACCTGCGCCATCGGATTGGGGCCGAAACCGCCGTCGGTTGAGCCGAGGCGGCCGAACATCTCGATGATCTGCCGATCGTTAATCTCGACGCCGTTGATGATCTTTTTGCGCACCCGGAAGGTGATGCGGCCTTTTGAACCGCTTTCATAGTTGTTGACCTGCACATAGGGCGGTGAGCAACTGTGATTGGGATACTCGTTGGATTCGTTGTAAAAAGGCACCGTGACATAGGCCTTCTTATTACCTGCAATCCACACTTCGGCTTTTAAATCCAGGAAGTCGTTCAACTGCAAGAAGCCGTTGCCGTAGTCAGAGGGGGGCAGCGCCGAATCCGACTTGTAAAAGTGCGGGCTTCGGGGGATCGGCGTATCGCAGTAGGCCTTGCCGGTATAGGTACCGCCTAATGAATAGGGAAACTGTTTGGTGAACCCCACCTGGTTGGTGATGTTGCTTTGATTCAGATCGATATAGAACTGTTTGGGGCCGCCGTCCGGCGTGACGTAGCCGTTGGCCCAGGCGGCGGGGGCCGCCAGCGCGATCGCCAGCGGCAGGCAGAGTTTGGTCAGTTGTGTTTTCATCGCGTTCTCGAGCCTCACAGGTAAATCACCTGAATGTGCGCCACGGCGGCGAACCCGGCCGCCATCACCGCCCGCTGGGTGGATTCCACGCTGGCGCTGAACCACAGGGTGTTGCTACCGGGTTGCAGAATGTAAGGGCGGCTGCGTTGATTCAGCTCCAGCGCCTGGCCTTGTTGGTCTTGCAGCCGCAGACCGATGCCCTGCACGCCGCCGTTCAGCTTCAGCAGCGATGGGTTGTCGACATCGCTTTCGCCGAGAAACACCAGCGTGGCGGCCTGCTCTCCCTGCAGGTAGAGGCGGCCGGCGTCGCCGTTGCGCGGGCCGGCCGGGTTATCCGCCAGCGCGCGCGCGCCCAGCAGGCAGTTGCGGAACGAGAGGCGAAAACGCACCGGCGCGCTGCGATCGCCGGCGTTGCGGAAGTCGCGTGCGCTGACGTCGCCCAGATCGACGGATTGATCCCGGCTGTCCGGCGTCAGGCTGCAGGGGGAGCTGAGCAGGCCGCCGTGAAAGCTGACGGTGCCGGTGGTGCCTTCGATCACGCCCAGCGGCGTTGCCGCCATCGCGCCGCCGCCGCACAGCAGTGCGCCGAGCAGCAGCGGGCGCAGTCGATCGGTGAATTCAGCCATGCTGGACCTCCTTATTTTTTCTCGGGCACGGCGGTGCAAACGCCGCCATTGCAGACGAAGCGCAGCTCCGGATGGCCGCCGTAGTCGTTGATGTAGGTGATGACGAAGCTGTTCATGCCGGTCTCTTGCAGCTTGAGGCTTTCGCTGGATTTCGGCTTCAGCATCAGCGGCTGAAAACCGCCGATCGCGCCGCCGCCCTGTTTTTGCGTCTGCCGCGTCATACCGGTCAGGGTGATGTAAAACGGCGTCGGGTTGTCGACGGTGATGGCGCCGCCGCTTTTACGGAACACCAGCTTTTCCTGCCACACCTGGCCCTTGGGCGCGACGATGGCTTTCGGCCGATAGAACAGTTTGATCTGCGTTTGCAGCGCCAGCTGCATCACGTTGGTTTTGGTGCTTTTCGGCGGAATTTCGCGCAGGTTGAAGTAGAACACCGACTCGCGATCCTGTGGCAGGCGATCCGCCTCCGGCGTCTTGGTGATGCGCACCACGCTGCGCTCGCTTGGTTCCACGCGCTGCAGCGGCGGCAGCACCACCAGCGGCGAGGTGATTTTCTGGTGCTGCTCGTTCTCCAGCCAGGACTGCGCCAGGAAGGGCAGCTCTTTGTTTTCGTTGACGATATTCAGGCTGATCGATTTGGCGTCGCTCACATAAACGGCGCGCGTGCGATCCAGCGATATCGCCGCGTCGGCGGTGGGCAGTACGGCGCTCAGGGCCAGGCCGGCGGCGGTCAGTAGCGTTATCGGGTGTTTGTTCATGTCATTATTTCTCAGCGTTACGGATTACAGGGTGGCGCACGGCAGCAGCAGCTGGTCCAGCGGCTTGGCGGCGCCGGGGATCACGATGCGGCAGCGGCGTTGGCCTTCCCAGGCGACGTCCAGTTTTTCCTCCGGCTGCACGCCGGTCAGGTAAACCGAGCCGCCGTCGTTGACCACCGCGACCTCGCGGCCTTTCTCGCTCAGCACCGCGGCGCCGAACGGCGGTTCGCTGCCGTCCGCGAGGCGAATGGTGGCCAACAGCTTGCTGCCTTTCACCACCTCGAAGTGGCGGTAACCGATGGCGCCTTCGGTCAGCGTGCCTTGCACCACGGCGCGAGTGGCCTCGACGTCGTCCGCCAGCTTGTTGACGTCGATGCGGGTGTCGGTGTTGTAGTAGCTGGTGATGTCGGAAATCACCGCCAGCCCGAAACGGTTGCTGTAGGCGCGGCCGTTGTTGATCGGCACGCCGGCGATGCCGTCGGTGTCGAGCATCATGCGGCTGCCGCCGTTGCTCGAGTTCTGATGCGCCGCGATGCCGTGCCGGGTCGCAGTGAGGCCGCCGCGGAACGAGCCACCGATCGACGAGTAGCTGTCCTGCTGGTAAGAGGCGCTGGCGTTCAGCGAGCCAAACGAGGCGTTGTGGGTGTAGTACCCGCGCGCCAGCGATTTGCCGGACTGATTAAAGCCGCCGCTGACCTGCCAGGTATTGTCCGGATCGCTGTAGTCGTTGTACGACGCGGTCTGCGTGACATCGCCGTTGTTGGTTTGCAGCGCATAACCGACGCGCCGACGGTCGCCGATCGGCACGGTGAAGTTGAGCATCACGCTGTCGTCGGTGCGGCCCTGGTAATAGGTGCGGTAAGCCGACAGCGAGGCGGTGATGTTGCTGATATCGCCGACGCTGAACAGCTTGCTGGCCGACAGCCCGTAACGGTCCTGGGTTCGCGCATCCCAATAGGTCTGGTGCGAGTAGGTCAGGTAGGCGGTGATCGCCTTGGCGCTGTCTTCCGCCATAAAGGTTTTGCTGGCGGTGATGGTATACAGCTCTTTCTGGCGGCCGTTGTAATTCTTGTCGTAATCGCCGTAACGCTCCTGCAGGTACTGCGACATGTTCATGAACTTGCGCTGCGAGAAGCGGTAGCCGGCGAAGGTGATCTGGCTGTTCAGCTCATCGAACCGTTTGGCGTAGTTGAGCTTGAACGACATGCCGCTGGCGGTCGGCTCGCCGGGCAGACGGGCGATCGACTGGGTGACGTCCAGCGACATGGCGCCGAACACGTTCAGATCGCGGCCGAGGCCGAGCGCCCAGGCGTTATAGTCGCCGCCGAGCAGCGCCCCGCCATACAGCGACCAGGCGTTGCTCAGCCCCCAGGAGAAGTCGCTGGCGGAAAACAGCGGGCCCTGGGTGCGGTGGTCGTAGGCCGAGGTTTTGCCGAGCGCCACGTTGTAGCGCACGTAGCCCGGGCGGGTCAGGTACGGAATGGTGGCGGTATCCACCTGGAAGGTCGAGACGGTGCCGTCCTGCTCTTCCACCTTGACGTCCAGCTTGCCGCGCACCGAGCTGTTGAGATCCTGAATGGCGAACGGCCCGGCGGGCACGGTGGTTTCGTACAGCGTGCGGCCTTCCTGCGAGACGGTGATCTTGGCGTTGCTCTTGGCGATGCCGCGCACTTCCGGCGCGTAGCCCTGCAGGTTCGGCGGCAGCATGCGCTCGTCGCTGGCCAGATTGAGGCCGGTGAAGCGATAGGCGTCGAACACCCCGGAGTCGAGATAAATCTCACCCAGCGTCAGCTTGGCGGCCTGCATCGGCAGCGCGCGGTAGGCGTAGATCTGGTTCCAGTCGAAGCCGGTGCTGCGATCGCCGGCCTGCTGATTGTAATTGGCCTGGTAGTCCGCGCGCAGGCGCCAGGGGCCCAGGTTGGCGCCCAGCGTGCCGTAGCTGCTCAGGTTCTGGGCGGTGTTGTTGTTGTGATTCTGCTTGCCTAACTGGCCGCTCAGGTTGTAGTCCAGCAGCAGGCCGGGAATGCCGTCGTCCCACTGCTCGGGCGGCGTCCAGTCGGGATCGGAGTATTTCATCCACGCCTGCGGGATGGTGATCGCCAGCACGCCGCCGCCGATGCGATCGGAGACGGTCGCGCCTTTGATGCCGCGAATGTCGGCGCACTGGTTGTCGTGCCACAGGGTGACTTTTTTGGCCGCTTCTTCTTTCAGCGCCATTTTTTCCACCAGATCAGGCGGCAGGCACACCTGGCTGCCGCTCTTGTTATCCGGCGACGGGAAATACTGAATGCTGCGCTGGGGCAGCGTTTTCTGGTTGATCTTGATGTCCAGCAAATAAGCGCCGGGCATGACGTAGTCGGCATCGGAGAAACGCGAAAGATCCACTTTGCTGCGCTCGCCGATATCCAGGACGTCGGTATTGAATTCCGTGGCGGAAAATGCCGGACGCACCCAGAGGAAAGATAGAATGACGAGAAGAGGTAGGTGTTTCCGTGTCAGTAATGACGTCATAGCATAATCACTCATGGCAAGTCCGCGCCCAATAGCAGGTCATCCGTGCGACCTGAATACGTAATGCTGTGCAGCGCCCGCCGGCGCTAGAGATAAGACAGGGTGAATTTGGCCAGAGAGCTGAAGCCGCCCGCCCGTGCCTTATCGGGATGCAGGCGCAACTGCGCGCCAAAACGCAGCGTGTTGTCGCCGGCGACGATCTGGTAATCCGCCGTCGTGCTGCCGAGCGGGATCGGGGTGCCGGCATCGGTCAACAGCTCGATAGCCACGCCCTGCGCCTCGCCGTAAACGCCCAGCAGGGAAGGATCCCGGCTGTCGGCGGTGCCGTCGAAGGTGACGTTGGCTGCGCGATAGATGAAGTCAGGCTTCACCTGGCTGGCCAGTTCGCAGTTCACCAGTTTGATCGTGAAATGACGGCGGCTGCCGATCAGCACCGATTGCCCGTCCTGCGAGGCATCGGTCATGGAGATCAGACCGAAATCGACGGTTTGATCCAGGCTGTCGCTGGCGATGCCGCACGGCGTTTCAACGATGGTGCCGCCCAGGCTGACTTTGCCGTGGCCCTGATTTTTCACTGCCGCCGCCGCGCTGCCTACGCTGAGCGCGATGAGCAACAGGCCGCAAAGGCGGATAGTCATGCTGGCGTCTCCCTGTCTTGCCCTGTTCCCTTGCCGCTCTCGTCGGCATGCAATCAAGCGGGGGATGCCCTGAGACATCCCCTGTGGGGTATTACAGGTAAGCCAGGGTGAAGTTGGCCACGCTGGTGAAGTCGCCCGGCACCACGGCGGCGGAGGCGCTGCTGCCCTGCAGGTAAGCGGCGAATTTCAGCGAGTTGTCGCCGTTGTTCAGGCCCTGACCGTCGGTCGCCGTGCCCAGTTCCACTTCCTTGGAGTGCAGGTTGTCGTAGATCACGATGCCGGCGCCGGTTGCCGTGCCGCTCAGGGCCAGCAGTTTGTTGTTGACCGGATCAGGCGTGCCGGTAAAGGTCACCTTGACGTTTTTCATGGTGGAGATGGAGCAATCTTTCAGTTCGATGTTGAAAGGTTGCATGCTGGATTTACCCTGGTTAGCCAGGATGCGGCTGCTGATCTGGCCCATTGGTACGGTTTGGTCAACGGATTCCGGCGCGACGCTGCATGGCGCATCGATAATTTCGCCGGTAAAGGTGACTTTACCGCTGCCCTGATTAGATGCGGCGTGAGCAACAGATGCAGAAGCGAAAGCAATCACGGTTGCCAGCATTAATTTATTCAGTTTCATTTCTCAGGTTCCTGTAGAGAGTTTTTAAATAAAAAGAACAGCACATCTAAATCCCCCGCAGCGGCGGCAACGTCATGTCGCCGGCCGTACGGTTGGAGCCAGATCCTTTTGCTCTGGGCAATACGCCAACATCCGTTATTTATGAGAAATAACGAGATTGGGAAAATCGACAATGGATTTTCTGGTAAATAAAATACGAGTTTTACGTGTGGCGTGTTGCTGGGAATATTCTTGCAAATAATAGTATTGCTTGGAAATAGATTTTATTAAATTAAGTCAAATTCAGAATATAAAACCAAAAGGAAAAAGAAATATATTTGCTTTAAAACCAATAGATCGTATACAAATATTATCCAGTATAAATCACTATATAAATAACGATATGCGAGATATTAGATCGGGGGAAATAGGCTGATACCTACAATTCGCCATATTGTTTTGCTAATATCGCCCTGAGGCAGCAGATGATGAATTTCCCTTTAGAAACAAAATATAAAACATAATCTATTGTTTTTATTGTTGTTTCGTGGTTTTCTTCTCCTAAGGGATTGGTTTTTTTATTCGTGTTTAGCCCGCGTTTAGGTCTAATTCATTAACAATTAAATAACAATGTCATCGGTAGTGAATTATTCTATCGCACTGCGGTATAGGGATTTTTCACTGCCTAACCCATTTTGATTAATCAAATTAAGGCATGTGCTGTTGCCGTTCGCCACATAATGATGACCTAAGTGACAATTAAAGGATTATAAACGGAATGATAACGATGATTAATGCTTGCGGCGGCCGCCGCACGGTAGTTTCTGCTATATTTTTACTGTCTGTCATGTCGCTGTCAGGCTGCGTGGGCGGTAGCAAGACAAACCTGAATTCCGTGAAAAAAATTTCACAGAACAATCCTAATGATAAATCCGATGAACAACGTATCGCGCTTTGCCAGCAACGGGTTAACTCATTAAAAAATATTAATCCGCAGAGTTACCAAAAACGCATTGCCTATTTTAACGGTCTGCTTTCCAACGCTTCCGGATATGCTGGCGTGCGCGGCAATGTGGATGAAAGCACCCGTAAAGCGATTGATGCTCTTTATCAATATAAAACCGAGAAATTCTGCGCCGACGTTGAACATGAGCTGATGTCCGATCTGTCCAACCGGGTCGAGAATCTGTAGCCATGAAGCGATGCGCGCAAAGATGGGCGATGGGGCTTTGGCTGTTGGCGCTGAGCGGCGCCGTTTGCGCCGCTGACGACGGCATTCCCGCCCTGTTGAAATTTGCCGAACAGCGGCAGGCTCCGCCGGCCGCGCTCAAGGAGGAAACCGCGCGTAAACCGGCGCCCGCACCGGCCGCCAAACCGGCCGCCGTCGCGGGGGCAGACGGCGCTCGTTTAACTTCTCTGAAGCACTCTGTACAACAGCAGGCGGAGAAAATCCGTCAGCTGGAGCGCCAGTTGGCGGCGGCTCAGGCCGCCGCGGCGCCGAAAAGCGAGCGGACCGATGTCGATATTCGGCCACTGGCCGATGCCCTGAAGGCGTTGCGGCAGGCCGTTGCGCCGTTGCCTGAGGTCACCGCGCTGGCCGCTTCGCTCACGCGGGCCGAACAGCGCAGCGCAAGCTTGACGGCGCAGTTGGCACAGCAACGACAGCGGGTAGACACCTTGCTGGCTGAGCGGCGGCAGGCGGCTGAGGCCCCGGTGCTGGCCAGCGAGGCGGACAAGCAGGCGTATGCCGCCGGCGTATCGCTGGGGCGCGATATTTTGCATCTGCAACAGGAGAACCGGCGTGCGGGACTGGAGGCGGATCGGCGGCTTTTGCTGGCGGGCATCGCCGATACCCTGGCCGGGCGGTTGCGGCTGGATGAGGCCGCCATCGACAGCGCGCTGCGCACGGCGCAGCAACGTTTGCAGCAGACGCAACAGACACAGGCTCCCCCTCCGGACGGCAAGGCCTATCTGGCCGATTTCGCCCGCCAGGAGGGAGTCAAGCAAGATGCGCTCGGTTTCTACTACCGGGTGGACTATGCCGGCAGCGGTGCGATCGGCGCCGACGATCGGGTGGATATCGTGGTGCGCGAAAGCCTGACCGACGGCCGGGTGATCAAAGACATGGAGCTCGCGGGAACGGTGATCTCGCAGCCATTGACGCGCTATCCGCCGCTGTTTCGCGCGGCTATCGAGAAGCTGCAGCGCCACGGCTCGATCACGCTGGTGGTGCCGCCGGCGCTGGCGTACGGCAAGCAGGGCAGCCCGCCGGCGATCCCTCCGGACGCCACCATGATTTATACCCTGCGCATCGCTGACGTGCAGTCGTGAGCGGGGAGCTCAGCAGTAACCACTCAGGAGGAATGCTATGGCCAAGGCGCCGAAAACGTTTGAAAGCAGAAAATCGCTGATGCTGAATGTGTTGCAAGGATTGTGCAGGGATCGTGTGGAAGGCTCCGGCGGCCATCATCCCCCGCCGGAGCAGTGGCCGAAGACCCGCGAGCTGGCTGATAAATGCGGTGAAAACATTTATACCACCCGCACCCTGCTGCTGGCGCTGGAAAAGGAGGGCAAGGTCCGCTGTACCCACCGCAGCATCAACAATTCTCTACGCTGGTACAGCTGCGACGAACAGGCAGCGATAAAAAAAGAGTGATTCGACCCTGACGGTCGCTTTTGACTATCTTACAGCTAAACATTAATTAATCTTATTATTTGGCGGGGCGTTTCGCTCCGCCAATCCTCCTCTCCGCTTTCCGCCCTCCGCGCAGGCATTGCTAAGATGTTTTTTGCGACCATATACTTATCGCTCAGACGGGAACAGGTGTAGGGAGCCGGCATCGTAATGAAGGAAAAGAAAGACATACTGAGATTGGATGATATTCATTATCAAATAGACCGCCAGGTGATCCTGGACTCCGTCTCTTTCACGTTGGGTGAGGGCGAGTTCAAACTGATCACCGGGCCTTCCGGCTGCGGAAAAAGCACGCTGCTGAAAATCATCTCTTCCTTAATGAATCCGACCAGCGGAAGCCTCTATTTTGACGGCCAGGCGATCGACGAGATGTCGCCGGAGGCGTATCGCAAGCAGGTCTCTTATTGCTTCCAGACGCCGGCGCTATTCGGCAATACGGTTTACGACAATCTGGCGCTGCCGTATCAGATCCGCCAGGAACCGCCGGCCGAGCGAAAAATGAAGGCCGATCTGGCGCGTTTCGGCCTGCCGGAGGCGATGCTGACGAAAAGCATCAATGAACTGTCCGGCGGGGAGAAGCAGCGCGTGTCCCTGATCCGCAACCTGCAGTTTATGCCGCGGGTGCTGTTGCTCGATGAGATCACCAGCGCGTTGGACGAGGAAAATAAGCGCAACGTCAACGAAATCGTGCATCAGCTGGTGGCGGAACACCGGCTGGCGGTGCTGTGGGTGACGCACGATACCGAAGAGATAGCGCATGCGGACGAGGTGATCACCCTGCGCGCGCACAGCGCCGAGCCACAGGAGCAACAGCATGAATCAGCATAATATCACCAACGAATCCTTGGGCTTGTCGATGGTGCTGGTGGTGGTCGCCATCCTGATCAGCCACCGGGAAAAGCTGGCGCTGGAAAAGGACATCATCTGGAGCATCTGCCGCGCGGTGGTGCAGCTGATCATCGTCGGCTACGTGCTGAAGTATATTTTCGACCTGGATAACGCCGTTCTCACCGTGTTGATGGTGCTGTTCATCTGCTTTAACGCGGCCTACAACGCCAAGAAACGCAGCAAGTACGTCGAACACGCGTTCGTGACGTCGTTTATCGCCATCACCACCGGCGCGGTGCTGACGCTGGCGGTGCTGGTGTTGACCGGCTCCATTGAATTTACGCCGATGCAGGTGATCCCCATCTCCGGGATGATCGCCGGTAACGCCATGGTGGCGGTGGGGCTGTGCTATACCAACCTCGGCCAGCGTTTCAAAAGCGAGCAGCAGAAGATTCAGGAGATGCTCAGCCTGGGGGCGACGCCCAAGTTCGCGTCGGCGGCGCTGATCCGCGACAGCATCCGCGCTTCGCTGATCCCGACCGTCGACTCGGCGAAAACCGTTGGGCTGGTCAGCCTGCCGGGCATGATGTCCGGGCTGATCTTCGCCGGCATCGATCCGGTGAAAGCGATCAAATATCAGATTATGGTGACCTTCATGCTGCTTTCCACCGCCAGCCTGTCGACCATCATCGCCTGCTATCTGGCCTACCGTAAGTTTTACAACGAGCGCCATCAGCTGGTGGTCGGCAACCTGAAGTAACGCCATGAAAAACGGCCTCCGCGGAGGCCGTTTTGTTTACCCTTGCAGCAGGGCGATGCTCTGGCGGATTTCCCGTTCGATATCCGCCTCGCTCCAGCGGTCCAGCTGTGAAGAGAACGGTTCGAAAGCATAGACGCCGGTGTAGCCCAGGCGTTCCAGGTTCTGCACCTGGCGGCGGCTCTCCAGCCGATCGCCCTCGCTCAGCATGATGCGCTCTTCGTCGCTCAGCGCGCTTTTATCCCGCCCGTCCTCCACGCCGGACAGATGCACCAGGCCGATCTGCGCCACCTGGATCTGCGCGTCAAAGTCGGCCTGCGTCACGCCGCTCAGATAGTGGTGGAACGTATCGAGCACAATGCGGTACGGCGCGCCCGAGTCGCGGATAAGCGCCTGGGACAACAGCGACGATCGCAGCGAGCTGATGCCGAAGCCCAGCGGTTCGACGTATCCCTGTACGCCATAGCGGGCAAACAGCGGTGCCAGCAGCCGCAACGCCGCGAGGGTGTCGTCGCGTTTTTGCTGCTCGCTGCGCGTGTCGTCGGCGCTGCAGTGGGGGCATAGCACCAGCGCCCGGCTGCGGATGGCCTGCGCCTGCGCCAGCATCGCTTCGGCGCGCTGTTGCAGCGCTGCCGGGTCATCCATCAGATTGAACCTGCCGAGGGCGTTGATCGTGACGATCTCGATGCCGTATTGCGCGGCGAGCGCGTTGAGCTGCGCGTCGCTCAGATCGTCGGTCACCTTGCCGCTGGGCATGTCGTTGCGCAGCTCGACTTTGCTGAGCCCGCAGCGTTTCACCAGGCGGAAAAAATTGTCCAGATCGAGATTCGGCGCGATCTTGCGGTTAATGCAGAAGCGGTCCAGCGCAATGTTCATGGGCATGACTCCAGCGGTCAGGGTTGAGAGATCAGGATTTGCCGTTTTCCAGCGGCAGCGGCTTGCCGTCGGGCTGGGATTGGCGGTGGCGTTTGGCCAACACCACCTGCTCCATTTTTTCCAGCGAGACGCCTTTGGTTTCCGGGATATAGCGGCCGATAAACCAGTAGCTGAACAGGCAGCAGGCGGCGAAGATCCACATCGGGAAGGCGCCGTGGAAATGCGAGAACAGGTAAGGGTGATCGTTGATCATCGGGAACGACTGCGACACCGCGAAGTTGGCGACCCACATGCAGCCGACGGCGATGCTCATCCCCTGTGCGCGCATGCGGTTCGGGAAGATCTCCGACACCAGCACCCAGGCGCCGACGCCCCAGGAGAGCGCATAAAACACCATGAAGAACAGCATGCCGAACAGCGCGAAATAGCCGGTGGCCTGGGTGTAGAGCGCGTACGAGGTGAGCAGCAGGCCCGCGATGGCGCCCAGCGTGCCGTAACGCATCAACGGAATGCGGCCCATGCGATCCATCAGCATGGCGCCGATGACCGAACCGACCAGCTGCAGCACGCCGATCCAGATGGTCTGGAACAGCGCTTCCTGCGCGTTTTCGGTGACGGTTTTCAGCACCACCGGCGCGTAGTACATCATCACGTTAACGCCGGTGACCTGTTGCAGCATGGCGATCATACAGCCGACGAACAGGATGAAACGCACCCGCACATCGCCGTAGTTCAGCTTCCGGTGCTGCTGCTGTTGATCCTGCTGCAGCGAGTCTTTGATTTCTTTCAGCAGATTCTGCGCGTGGGCGGCGTTGGAGACTTTGGTCAACATCGCCAGCGCCTGATCGTCGCGGCCCATCATCACGTTCCAGCGCGGCGATTCAGGAATGACGAACACCAGGATGCAGAACAGAATGCAGGGGATCACGCCCGAGGCGAACATCCAGCGCCAGCCCATTTCCACCAGCCAGGCTTCGCTGGCGAGGCTGGCGATTTTGAAGTTGACGTAGAAAATCACGATCTGACCGAAGACGATGGCGAACTGCTGCATGCTGAGCGCCCGCCCGCGCATGTCTTTCGGCGACACTTCCGACATGTACATCGGCGACACGGTGGCGGCGATGCCGACCGCCAGCCCGCCAATGATGCGGTAAATGACGAACCAGGTGAAGGTCGGGGCCAATGCGGCGCCGACGGCGGAAACGGTGAACAGCAGCGCCGCCAGCATCAGCGCTTTTTTACGGCCCCAGCGCGCCGCCAGCGGCCCGGCGGCGAAGGCGCCGACCACGCAGCCGATCACCACGTTGGAGACGGCCCAGCCGGTTTCGGCCGGGCTGAGATTGAAATAGGTTTTCAACGCTTCGATCGCGCCGGAGATCACGGCGGTGTCGTAGCCGAACAGAATGCCGCCCAGGGCGGCGATGCCGCAAATTCGCAATATGTAACCGGTATTGTGCTTACGCTGATATGACATGTGTTGCTCCGATTTTTATCCTGGCTTCCGTCCGCACGGTTGGGGTGTCGGGAAGAGGGCGAGCGGAAGGGTGTGAACCGTGCCTGTCATCAAGGCGATGTCGTTGATAAATGCTGGAACAAACAAGAACATTTATTTCATAATTAGTGAATAATGGAATATTGATTTTTAGATCCAGTTCAAAAAAAACCGTCGCGAGCGATCCGGGCGCCTTGGGCGTTCGGAGGGAGGCGGTAACGGCCGCAGGTCAGGCGCAGTGCGGATTTTCTGTAGCAAAGTCAGTGTGCATTAGCGATGGACTCTCCTGCGAAACCGCGCCTTGATTGGCGCGGTAATGAAAGCGCCAACCCGATCGACACCGCAAAATTGCGACCTCACGCACTAAAAATAAATTTTTCAAAACAATTTATTTGAAACTTTTTTTTCAATGAAATAGAGTTTGCTGCATCCGGTCAGGATGTAGCCGGCTTGCCGACGGGGTTTGGCGAGCGGGACGATTAACGCCGCGCCGCCTGCGTGTGGCCAGGCGACAGCGGACTTGAAAAGAGGGCGTGACATGAAAACCGTGGGTAACTTTATTGACGGGCAGGTGTGCCTGAGCAGCAGCAATCAGACCGTCGACGTGCACAACCCGGCCAGCGGGCAGGTTGAGCGGCGCGTCACGCAGAGCACCGCCGCCGAAGTCAAGCAGGCCATCGACGTGGCCCACCGGGCGTTCGCCGACTGGTCGCGCACTACGCCGCTGCGCCGCGCGCGCATCATGTTCAATTTCAAGGCGCTGCTGGAACAGCACCGCGACGAGCTGGCCGAGCTTATCGTCAGCGAGCACGGCAAAGTGTATTCGGATGCGCTGGGCGAACTGACGCGCGGCATGGAAGTGGTCGAATTCGCCTGCGGCATCCCGCATCTGATCAAAGGCGAGTACTCGCCGGACGTCGGCAGCGGCGTCGACAGCTTCTCGCTGATGCAGCCGCTGGGCGTGGTGGCGGGCATTACTCCGTTCAACTTCCCGGCGATGGTGCCGATGTGGATGTTCCCCATCGCGCTGGCCTGCGGCAACACCTTCGTCCTCAAGCCGCCGGCGCTGGTGCCTTCGGCCTCGGTGCGCCTGGCGGAACTGTTGAAGGAAGCCGGTTTGCCGGACGGCGTGTTCAACGTGGTGCACTGCGCCAATGAAGATGCGGCGCAGCTGTGTACCGATCCGCGCATTCAGGCGGTGAGCTTCGTCGGCTCCTCCACCGTGGCGGAACATATCTATACCACCGCCAGCGCGCACGGCAAGCGGGTGCAGGCCTTCGGCGCGGCGAAGAACCAGGCGATCGTCATGCCGGACGCCGATCTGGACGCCACGGTCAACGCGCTGATGGGCGGCGCGTTCGGCTCTGCCGGCGAGCGCTGCATGGCGTTGCCGATCGCCGTGGTGGTCGGTGACGACACTGCCGATAAACTGATCGCCAAACTGAAGCCGCTGATCGCGCAGCTGCGGGTCGGGCCGGGCTTGCAGCAGGGCGGCGAAGAGAATGAAATGGGGCCGCTGGTGTCGTCCGCTCACCAGAAAAAGGTGCTGGGCTACATCGATTTGGGCGTGGAAGAAGGCGCCACCCTGGTGGCCGACGGCCGCAACTATCAGGTGCCGGGCTATCCTGAAGGCTACTACGTCGGCGGCACGCTGTTCGACCATGTGACGCCGAACATGCGCATCTACCGCGAAGAGATTTTCGGGCCGGTGCTGGGCATCGTACGGGTGCCGGACTACCGCACCGCCATCGACACGGTGAACGGCCACGAATTCGGCAACGGCAGCGCCATCTTCACCGGCAGCGGCCACTATGCGCGCCAGTTCGTGCAAGACGTGCAGGCCGGAATGGTCGGCGTCAACGTGCCGGTGCCGGTGCCGATGGCGTTCCACAGCTTCGGCGGCTGGAAGCGCTCGGTGTTCGGCGCGTTGAACGTGCACGGCACCGACGGCGTGCGCTTCTACACGCGCATGAAGACCGCCACCGCGCGCTGGCCGGCCGGGCAGCAGACGGTGTCCGAATTCAGCATGCCGACGCTGGGCTAAGCGCTTTCACACTCAGGCCAGGCCGTTGCTCCTTCGGAGCAACGGCCTTTGCACTGCGAGTTAACAGGAGAATCGAAATGTCTTCACTGCTTGCCAAATGTCAGACGCCGAACGCCGAGGGGCGTATCCAGCACGTGACGCCGGAAAATGCCGGTTGGCGCTATGTCGGCTTTGACGTTTACCGCCTGGCTGCCGGGCAGTCGCTGCAGCTGGAATGCGGCGACAAGGAACTGTGTCTGGTGCTGGTGGCCGGTATCGCCTCCGTCGCCACGCGGCGCGCTGAATACCCGCATATCGGCAAACGCATGAGCCCGTTCGAGCGCACGCCGCCGTATGCGGTGTATGTGCCGCACCACGATCGCATCGACGTGCGGGCGGAAACCGATCTGGAGCTGGCGGTGTGCAGCGCGCCCGGCGGCGGCCACCTGCCTTCACGGCTGATCACGCCGGCGGATATCGGCGTGGAGCGGCGCGGCAAGGGGCGCAACCAGCGGCTGGTGCACAACATTCTGCCGGACAGCGAGCCGGCCGACAGTCTGCTGGTGGTGGAGGTTTACACCGACGAGGGCAACACCAGCTCCTACCCGAGCCACAAGCACGATCAAGAAGACTCGCCGGACGAAACCTATCTGGAAGAGACGTACTATCACCGCATTCAGCCGGAGCAAGGGTTCTGCATGCAGCGCGTCTATACCGACGACCGCACGCTCGACGAGTGCATGCCGGTCTACAATCGCGACGTGGTGAAAGTGCCGCGCGGTTATCACCCGGTGGCGACCCTGGCGGGTTACGACAACTATTACCTCAACGTGATGGCCGGGCCGGTGCGGCAGTGGAAGTTCACCTGGGAAAAAGACCACGCCTGGATTAACGGCGACGGCTACCCCGCCGCGCAATAGGCGCTTGAGGCCCGGCTTGCCGGGCTTTTTTGTCAGCTTTACTCGTCCCGGGCGTTATTCAGCGCCAGCGAGACCGCCAGCGTCTGCGCCAGGCACATCGAAGCCACCTGCGAGCGGAACCCGTCCACCTGCGCTTCGCGCACCACGAAACAGACGTCGCTGAAGGCGGCCAGCGGGCTGACCTGGCTGTCGGTGATGGCGATCTGCTGCGCGCCGCGCTTGGCGCCCAATTCCACCAGTTCCACCGCCTCGCGGGCGTACGGCGAATAGCTGATGGCGATCACCACGTCCTTCGGTTTCACCATGCTCAGCTGTTCGGTGAACATCCCGCCCAGGCCGTCGATCAGAAACGCGCGGCGCTCCAGATGGCGCAGCGCATAGGTGAGGTAGGAAGCGACGCTGAACGAGCGGCGCAGGCCGATCACGTAGATGTTTTCGGCGTTGTTGAGCAGCTCGACGGCGCGATCCAGCTGCTCGGGGGCGATCTGCATCGCCAGCTGCTGCAGCGCCTGCGCGTTGACCATGGTGAACACGTTGAGAATCTCCGCCGGTTTCTCCGGCGCGACGTTGTCGTCGGTGGAGGTTTGGCGGAACAGGCGCGCGCGCTCGGTATAGTTCACCGTCTCTTCCATCAGATGCTGACGGAACACCTGCTTCATTTCGTTGAAGCCGCTGAAGCCGAAGGCGTTGGCGAAACGGATCAGGGTGGAAGGCGGCACGCTGGCCTGTGCGGCGATGGAGGCAACGGTATCGAAAGCGATGCTGTTACTGTTATCCAAAATGTAGCGCGCCACCTGCTTCAAACGCTTGCTCAGCGTTTCATAACGGTGGCGGATCTCGTCCTGTAACAGCGAAAGTTGAGTTGGGTTGTTCATCCATTCGGCTCGCAGTGGGGTGAAGGCGCATTGGCCTGACGCCTGAAATATTGACAGGGTATTTTAACAGACGGAGCGGAAATTTCATTTCCTCAAAAAGCGATTTATTCGATCGCACATTGCGCGACTTCACAGAAAATGGGCAAAAAAATCCCCTTAAAGCGGCGAAATGGCCTTAAGGGGACGTGAACCTGCTGTTGCTGTCAGTGCGCGCCGCCCGCCTGCGGACGGTACTGGCGCCAGAAACCGATCAGCGTCAGGTATTTTTGTTTCACCTGCTCGATCAGGGCCGCGTCGTCGATTTCCCCCTGTAGCCAGCGGCGCGAAGGTTGGCCGAAAATGGTGCGGCCGACGGCGAAACCTTTCACCCAGCGCGCATCTGCGGCGGCGGCAAAGCCCGCCTTCAGCACCGCCTCCGGGGAGTCGAGCCCCAGGATCAGCACGCCGCGGCAGTCGGGATCGCAGGCGTCGATCAGCGCGCCGACCCGCTGCCAGTTTTCCGCGCTCAGCGGCGGCAGTTTCCACCAGTCCGGCTGAATGCCCAACTGGTAGAAGTGTTCAATCATCTCCAGGTAATAGCGCTCGTCCTTGTCGGCATTGCCGTCCGGCAGGATCACCTCCAGCAGCAGCTCATGGCCGGATTTGCAGCAGCCGCGGTAGACGTCGGCGATCAGCGCATCCTGTTCGCGGCGCAGTTCCGCCGCGTCGTGTGGGTGATAAAACACCAGGCACTTCACCACGTGCTCCTGCGGCCAGTCGATCAATTGCGAGCCGATATTGCCGTGCTCCAGGCGCAGCGGGCGCGAGCTGGGCAGCTCCACCGGCCGGCCGATCCACCATCCCTGGCCGGTGATTTCGTTCAGCGCCGCCTGCCCGTAGGTGGTGTCGGCCAGAATGCCGCTGTTGCCGTTGAGCCCGGCCTGCGCGGCGGCCTGTCGCGCCGCAGTGAGCAGCAGGGTCTTCAGACGCGGGATGCGTTCCTCGCCGACGCCGGCTTCGCGCGCCATGTCCGCCAGCTGCTTGCGGTGATCGAAGGCGAACACGCACAGTTCCGGCCACTGTTGCTTGCGGGTGGTGACCCGGTGCAGGTGGTTCAGGCGCGCGTCGCGGTCCGGGCGCGTGACCTGTTGTTCACGCTGCAGGTAGTCGTCCAGCTCCCGTTTGGTCGGCATGGCCGGCGCGCAGCCGTGGCGCGAGACCACCAATGCGCCGCAGGCGTTGGCGTAGCGGCAGGCCTGATCCCAACCCTCATCGTTCAGATAGCCGCGCAGCAGACCGGACATAAAGGCGTCGCCGGCCCCCAGCACGTTCAGCACCTCCACCCGCACGCCGGCGTGCAGCTTCACCTGCGCCCAGTCGTCGGCGATGTCATCTTCGAACACCGAGCAGCCCTGCGCGCCGCGCTTGCACACCAGCGTGGCCGCGGTCGTCCGGCGCACGTTTTTCAGCGCCGTCAGCGTATCGGTGCTGCCGCCGGCGATATGAAATTCCTCTTCGGTGCCGACGATCAGATCGAAATGGTGCAGCACTTCCTGCAGCTCGCGGGTCACCTGTGCCGATTCCACAAAGCGGGTTTCGCCGTCGCCCAGCGACGTCAGCCCCCACAGCACCGGGCGATAATCGATGTCGAGCGCGGTGCGCAAACCGTGGCGGCGCGCGTATTCCAGCGCCTTCAACACGGCGGCGCGGGTGTTCGGGTGCGACAGGTGCGTGCCGGTGATGGCCAGCGCGCGCGCGCTGGCGATGTAGGTTTCGTCGATGTCGTCCGGCGTCAGCGCCATGTCCGCGCAGTTTTCGCGGTAGAAGATCAGCGGGAAGGTTTCCTGATCCTTGATGCCGAGGATCACCAGGCCGGTTAACCGGTGTTTGTCGGTGATCAGACAGCGGGTATCGGCCCCGACGCGCTGCAGCTCTTCACGCAGAAAGCGGCCCATGTGTTCATCGCCGACGCGGGCCAGCATGCCGGATTTCAACCCCTGAATGGCGGTGCCGTAGGCCACGTTGCCGGAAGAGCCGCCGAGGTATTTGGCGAATGTGCCGGCGTCTTCCAGACGCGCGCCGATCTGCTGAGCATAGAAATCGACGGCGATGCGCCCGAGACAAATGACATCAAGCTGTTTTTCTTGTGTAGCCATACCCGTTTCCTTCTGTTTAAGCAAAACTCCGGCGGCGGCCCGAGCGTGGCGCCTTGCAGGAAGCATGGGAACAGTATGGGGAATGAAAATTTCAATTTCAATATGGAATGAAATTTACACCCCAAAAATGTGATGCATTTAAAACATCGACGGAGGAGCGGAAAAAGCGGATTAAGTCGCCATGAGAGGGTGGCGGAGGGCGTGTGGCAAAGAGGCGCCGGGGCAGGATGAAAGACGGTCGCCCTGCGTGCTGATGGCATTCCCCGGCTGGTGCGCGGCGCTAAGCCGGTAAAGGCCAAACCACGAGATGAAACGGGCTTTTCATCTAATATGCGATCTTTATCGCAAAATGAAATGTTTCTTCTGTAATGTGATTTTATGAAAAATATATTTGTTTATAATCGCTTCACGTTTCAGGTTGTCGACTTCGTGAGCAGCGGGCATCGCCTGCTCAAGATAATAGCTGCCGCCGCGTAACACAAACACGGGATTGTCGGCTCGGCGCGAGCCCTTTCCGGGGCGGCCCTCAATCTAAAGGGTGAGTAAATGGGCAAGATCAGGCTAACCATGGCGCAGGCGCTCGTCAGATTTCTCGATAACCAGTATCTGCTGGCCGACGGGGTGGAAACCAAATTCGTCGCGGGCATTTTCGCGATTTTCGGCCACGGCAACGTACTGGGGTTGGGGCAAGCGCTGGAACAGGATAGTGGCGATCTGCGGGTGCACCAGGGCCGCAACGAACAGGGGATGGCCCACGCGGCGATCGGCTTCGCCAAGCAGAAATTGCGCCGGCAGATTTACGCCTGCACCTCCTCGGTCGGCCCCGGCGCCGCCAATATGATCACCGCCGCGGCTACCGCCACCGCCAACCGCATCCCTTTATTGCTGCTGCCAGGCGACGTTTACGCTTCCCGCCAGCCGGATCCGGTGCTGCAGCAAATCGAACAGTCTTACGATCTCAGCATCAGCACCAACGACGCGTTCCGCGCGGTGAGCAAGTACTGGGACCGCATCGTGCGGCCGGAACAGCTGATGAGCGCCTGCATCAACGCGATGCGCGTGCTGACCGATCCGGCGGAAACCGGCGCGGTGACGCTGTGTCTGCCGCAGGACGTGCAGGGGGAAGCCTACGACTACCCCGACTATTTCTTCCAAAAACGCGTGCACCGGCTCGATCGCCGCCCGGCGACCGACGGCATGTTGGCGGACGCCTTGGCGCTGCTGACGGCCAAACGCAAACCGCTGCTGGTGTGCGGCGGCGGCGTGAAATACTCGCAGGCCGGGCGGGCGCTGCGCGAATTTGCCGAGCGCTTCGGCATTCCGTTTGCCGAAACCCAGGCCGGCAAAGGCACGGTGCCGAGCGACCATGCATTCAACCTCGGTGGCATCGGGGAAACCGGCTGCCTGGCGGCCAACACGTTGGCCCGGCAGGCCGATCTGGTGATCGGCGTCGGTACCCGTTACACCGATTTCACCACCTCGTCCAAATGGCTGTTCCAACACCCGGACGTTAACTTCCTCAATATCAACGTCAGCGCCTTTGACGCCGGCAAGCTCGACGGCGTGCAGGTGCTGGCGGACGCCCGCGAGGCCCTGAACGCATTGGGCGCGCTGCTGGCGCAGGCTGACTACCGCGCCGGCTGGGGCGACGCCATCGCCGCGGCGCGCGCAGCCCAGCGTGAAGAGACCGAGCGGGTTTACGCGGTGGAATACGGCGGCGCGGGTTTTGTACCGGAGATCGACGATCACCTCGATCGCGAGCGGGTGTTCGCCGAATTTATCGCGCAGACCGACTCGGCGATGACGCAAAGCCGGGTGCTGGGGGTGCTGAACCGTGAGCTGCCGCCGGACAGCGTGATTGTCGCCGCCGCCGGTAGCCTGCCGGGCGACCTGCAGCGGGTGTGGCACAACCATGGCGAGCACGGTTACCACGTGGAATACGGTTACTCCTGCATGGGGTACGAGGTGAACGCTGCGCTGGGGGTCAAGCTGGCCGAGCCGCAGCGCGAGGTGTACGCGATGGTGGGTGACGGCGCCTTCATGATGCTCCATTCCGAGCTGGTCACCTCGATTCAGGAAGGCTGCAAGATCAACGTGGTGCTGTTCGACAACATGACCAACGGCTGCATCAACAACCTGCAGATGGAGCACGGCATGGACAGCTACACCACCGAATTCCGCTTCCGTAATCCAGAGGGCGGCAAGCTCGACGGCAAACTGGTGCCGGTCGATTTCGCCATGCTGGCGGCGGCTTACGGGTGCAAAACCTATCGCGTCACCACCGAGCAGCAGCTGCTCGACGCGCTGGCCGACGCCCGCAGGCAAACCGTGTCCACGCTGCTCGACATCAAAGTGCTGCCGAAGACCATGGTGCACAAGTACCTCAGCTGGTGGCGCGTGGGCGGCGCTCAGGTGGCCGACAGCGAAAAAATCGTCGCAGTGGCGCGCAAACTGCAGGAAAACATCGATAAGGCGCGCGATTACTGATTCGTTTTCGAACACAACACACTTTCCAGAGGGTAGCGAAAATGACTTTGAACATTGGGGTTATCGGCACCGGCGCCATCGGCCGCGATCATATCCGTCGCTGCAGTCAAGTTTTGCAGGGCGCCCGCGTCGTGGCGGTGAACGACATCAATCGCGACAACGCCGCCAAGGCGGTGAACGATCTGCAGCTGGATGCGCGGGTGTATGACAGCGGCCACGATCTGATCAAGGCCGCCGACGTGCAGGCGGTGCTGGTCACCTCCTGGGGGCCGAGTCACGAAGAATTCGTGCTGGCGGCCATCGCCGCCGGCAAACCGGTGTTCTGCGAGAAACCGCTGGCGGTGACCGCGCAGGGCTGCAAAAACATCGTCGATGCCGAAGCGAAGTACGGCAAGCGGCTGGTGCAGGTCGGCTTTATGCGCCCCTATGACCAGGGCTATCGCGCGCTGAAACAGGTGCTGACCAGCGGCCAGATCGGCGAACCGCTGATGTTGCACTGCGCGCACCGCAACCCGACGGTCGGCGAGGCTTACACCACCGATATGGCGATCACCGACACCCTGATCCACGAAATCGACGTGCTGCGCTGGCTGCTCGACGACGACTATGTGTCGGTGCAGGTGGTGTTCCCGCGCAAGAGCCCGAAGGCGTTCCCGCATCTGAAAGATCCGCAGATTGTGCTGTTCGAAACCGCCAAAGGCACCCGCATCGACGTCGAGATTTTCGTCAACTGCCAGTACGGCTACGACATTCAGTGTGAAGTGGTGGGGGAAACCGGCATCGCTAAACTGCCGGAGCCGTCCTCGGTGCAGCTGCGCAGCGGCGCCCGCCTGTCGACCGAAATTCTGACCGACTGGAAGGATCGCTTTATCGACGCCTATGACGTCGAGCTGCAGGGGTTCATCAACGACGTGGCCGCGGGCCAACTGACCGGGCCTTCCGCCTGGGACGGCTACGCCGCCGCCGTGACCGCCGACGCCTGCGTGGCGGCCCAGCTCAGCGGCGAGATCGTACCGGTGACCCTGCCGGCGCGCCCGGCGTTTTACAACAAGCCATCGGCTTGAACCCCGTACCCACGATTGCAGAGGAGTGACCATGAAGATCGCTTTTGATGTCGACGTTATCCGGGATTTGGGCGTGACCAAAATGGTTCAGCAGGTGGCGGACTGGGGCTATAAGTACATCGAGCAGTCGCCGCACCCGCAGATCAACCCGTTTTACAAGCATCCGAAGGCCAGCCGCGAAATCATGGCGGAGTATAAAAACGCCCTGAAAGCGACCGGCGTGGAAATATCCTCATTTATCGTGGTGTATCGCTGGTCCGGGCCGGGGGAAGATCGCCGCCAGGCGGCGGTCAAAAACTGGCGACGGATGATCGAAATCGCGGTGGAGATGGGCGTGCAGGTGATCAACACCGAGTTGGCCGGTAACCCCAACGAGCCGGAGATCTGCGAGGAGCTGTGGTATCGCTCGATGGAGGAGCTGCTGCCGATCGTCGAGCGTGAGGGCATCCGTATGGAGATCCAGTCGCATCCGTGGGACTTCTGTGAGCTGAGCAACGAAACCGCCGATCTGGTGAAATCGCTGCGCAGCGACCACGTCAAATACCTCTACAGCGTGCCGCACACCTTCTACTACGACAAAGGGCAGGGTGACGTGGCCGGCATGCTGCAGTACGCCGGGGACGATCTTTCCCACGTGCTGATCGCCGACACCATGAATCACACCAAGCATTGCCGTTATATCGTCAATCCGCCGGGTGTTGACGCCGCGGTGCACCAGCACGTCGGCATCGGCGAAGGCGAGGTGAATTTCGACGCCCTTTTCCAGACGCTGCGCGAGATGGAATTTGCCAACCGCAGCTTCAAGGCCGGCGGTGAATCGATCATCTGCACCTCGCTGTTCGGCTACCCGGAAAAGATGCCGAGCCAGGCGGTGGCGACCAGAGAGCGCATCGAAAGAGAGCTGTTGGACAAATAATCTTATTCGGCTCGCCGGCGGCGTTTGCACCGGCGGCCCTCCAAGGACCGAGGCAGACCATGAATAAAGACAACGTGAAATTGGCCATCGCGCCGATCGGCTGGACCAACGACGACATGCCCGATCTGGGCAAGGAAAATACCTTTCAGCAGTGCGTCAGCGAAATGGCGCTGGCCGGTTTCACCGGCAGTGAAGTGGGCAGCAAATACCCGCGCGATCCGGCGGTGCTGAAACCGATGCTGGATATTCGCGGCATCCAGATCTGCAACGCCTGGTTCAGCACCTTTTTCGCCGACGGTCAGAAAGACAAAACCATCGATGAGTTTATCAACCACATGAATTTCCTGCATGCCATGGGCGCCAGGGTGATCGGCTGCTCCGAGCAGAGCAAGAGTATTCAGGGCACCACCAAAGGCGTGTTCGAAGAGAAGCCGTACTTTAGTGATGAAGAGTGGCAGCGGGTGGCCGACGGTTACAACGAGTTGGCGAAGATCGCCGCCGACAAAGGCATGCAGGTGTGTTTGCACCACCACATGGGCACCGGCATTCAGACCACGGCCGAAATCGATCGCTACATGAGCATGGTCAACGACGACGTCTACCTGCTGTTCGATACCGGCCACGCCTACTATTCGGAAGGCAGCCAGCAGGCGATGATGGCGATCCTGGAGAAGTATCTGCCGCGCATCAACCACGTCCATCTGAAGGATGTGCGCGATGAGGTGGTGGCGGAAGTGAAAGCCAACAAGCTGAGCTTCCTCGACGGCGTTAAGAAGGGCACCTTCACCGTGCCGGGTGATGGCGTGATCGACTTCAGGCCGGTGTTCAAGCTACTGGACGAGCGCGGTTACAAAGGGTGGATGGTGGTGGAGGCCGAGCAGGATCCGGCGCTGGCCAACCCGTTCGAGTATGCGGTGAAAGCGCGCCGCTATATTCGGGAAACCGCCGGTATTTAAACGGCGAGGGGCAATAAAGATCGAGGGGCGCCGCCGGCGCCCCTTTTTTGATGGCGGCGCGTTAGCCGCCGAGCGTTTGCCAGGTTGTGACCTGGCTGCCTGGCCACGGTGTGGCGGTATGCACACCACGGGCGATCGCCCGAGCGAGGGTATCCGCCGCCAGCGCGCCGATTTGCAGTACCGCCAGTTCACGGCTGCCCTGAACCTCGCGCAGCCCGGTGGACAGGGCGAACACCACGTCGCCGTCAAACGGGCTGTGCAGTGGGCGAATAGCGCGCGCCATACCGTCTTGCGCCATGATGGCCACCCGTTTCAACTCCACTCGCGTCAGCGCCAGGTCGGTGGCGATGCAGGCCAGGGTGGTGTTCTTTCTGCCGCCCTGCGGCTCTTGCACCATCCAGTCTTCACCCTGCGCATGCAGTTGCGCCAGCGCCGCCGCGCCGCCGTTGCCAAATTCACCGTTAATTTCATAAGGCGTCGCCCAGAAGGCGCGGGTGCCGGGTGCGACCACCGCACCCAAACTGTTGACCGCCACCAGGGCGCCGACGGTAGCGCCATTGGCGGCAATGATAGATGCCGAGCCGAGGCCGCCTTTCAGCTTACCCATGCCGGTCATGGCGCCGTAGCCGGCGCCGACGGTGCCCAGCGGAAAATCCAGGCCGGCTTTGCCGACCGCCTCGATGCCCAACTGGCGATACGGCGGCGTGAGCTGCCAGTTTTTGTCGCCGCCGTTGGCCAGATCGTACAGGCAGGCGGTGGGCACGATAGGGGAGACCGGCACGCCGGGTGCCGGGCGCAGCGCGTAGCCTTTACCCTGTTGCCCCAGCCAGGCTGCGACGCCATCCGCCGCCGCCAGACCGTAAACCGAGCCGCCGCTGAACGTCAGCGCATCGATGGTCTGTACCAAATTGTCCTCACCCAGCGCGTCGGTTTCCCGGGTGGCGGGGCCGCCGCCGCGCACGTCCACGGCAGCAATCGCCGGGCTGTCCGGCAGGATAACCGTCGCGCCGGTGCGCACCCGGCTGTCCTGCGCCACGCCGACCTTCAGGCCCGGCACATCGGTAATCAGGTTGCGAGCGCCTGGGCGCCCGGCGGCGGGAGTTGGCATAGCGGCACCTAATGGGGTGAGAGGAGAGAATATGCCGACGGCGGCGGTCAGGCCGGCCAGCGCTTGTAAAAAGGTTCGGCGGTTGATATGCAGGGGCCGGCACAGCGGCCCCTGCGGGTGGGGAATATTACGCATCGCCGTACGGCTGCCCGGAGCGCAAACGCGCCATATGGTAGGCGTCGACCAGCACGCCGTCGCGCATGGCATAGGCGCGGCTGGTGCCCTCTATCTCGAAACCGAATTTGCGGTATAGCGCGATGGCCGCCGGGTTGTCGGTGAACACCGTCAGTTCGATGCGCTCAATGGCCGCCCAGTTGTCACACAGGTCGATCATCGCCTGCATCAGGCGGCTACCGACGCCTTTGCCGTGGTAGCGCGGATCGACGCCGATGCCGAAGGTGGCGACGTGGCGGCGGCGAACGCGTTGATTCAGCATCACAACCAACTGGCCGGCAAGCTGCCCGTCGATGATGGCCGCCAGGTTATGCGTGCCCGGTTCGGGATTGGCGAGGCGCTTCTGCCAGGACTCGACGGACGGTAGCGGGAGCTGCAGCGTATCGCGATAGACGGGTGTCTGCGAATAAAGATGATGCAGGGCTTGCGCATCCGTTGTTTCCACGTGGCGTATCACGATCTCGCTCATGTCGCTGCTCCTTTTGCTTACCGGTTGAATAACCTCTGAATTTATCCGTTTACTGCCTTGAGTCAATATTATTTGAACGGGTCAAAAAAAACGCTTTACAGGTGCGAATGATAATGATTATTATTGCGATGCGTTCCGGGGAGGGCATCAACCCTTGATACTCTCGCTGCGAAGGCACGACATTGCTCACATTGCTTCCAGTGTTTACTTAGCCAGCTCGGGTGCTGGCTTTTTTTTTGCCGTTTTTCAGCCGTTTCCGCCTTCAACAAATCCGCTGCCCATCCGCTGTTCCATTCCATCGAAATTTTTGAACAGAGGCATGAGTTTTTTACGCTTTCTTATTCTGCTGGCAGGACTAGACTGTAAAAAAACATTGAGGAGAGTTGAATATGATTTATGTACGTAAAGCGGAAGACCGCGGCCACGCCAATCATGGCTGGCTGGATAGCTGGCACACCTTCTCATTTGCCGATTACTACGATCCGAACTTTATGGGGTTCTCGGCGCTGCGGGTGATCAACGAAGATATGATCGACGCAGGGCAGGGTTTCGGTACCCACCCGCATAAAGACATGGAAATCCTGACCTATGTGCTGAGCGGCACGGTGGAACATCAGGACAGCATGGGCAACAAGGAGCAGATCCAGGCCGGCGAATTCCAGATCATGAGTGCGGGCACCGGGGTGCGTCACTCTGAGTACAACGCCAATCAGGATCGTCCGTTGCACCTGTACCAGATTTGGATCATCCCGGATCAGGTCGGGCTTGAGCCACGCTACGAGCAGCGCATGTTCGACGCGCCGCAGGGCCGTCAGCTGGTGCTGTCGCCGGATGCGCGTGACGGCTCGCTGAAGGTGTTCCAGGATATGACGCTGTCGCGTTGGGCGCTGAATAAAGGCGAGCAGGGGGAATGCCCGTTCGCCGCCGGCCGTCGCGTTTGGATCCAGGTGGTGCGCGGTAAGGTCTCGGTCAACGGCCAGACCGCCGGCATCAGCGACGCGTTCGCGGTGTGGGATGAATCTGCGCTGACGATTCAGGCCGACGAAGAGAGCGAAATCCTGCTGTTCGATCTGCCGCCGGTGTGATTAAGCGGTAAATATCAAGGGCTCACGGTGTGAGCCCTTGAGGTTAACGACAAGCCTGATGACGCTGCCTGACTTAACGCCGGCAAAACATATAAAAACAAGGAAAATCAATTTATTGATTTTCGGCTGACAATCACAAAGGGGAAAAACCACGCTTTTTCCCCTTTGTCTGCGTATGAAGGGCTCACGGTGTGAGCCCTTTTTGCGTTGGCCGTCGCATAACCGACAATATCGGCCCGCCGTTTTTTTTGCTAAAATGACTGCCCATTCACGGTTAGTCAGTTCATTGATAATGAAGAAAAAACGGCCGGTACTCCAGGATGTGGCGGACAAGGTGGGCGTGACCAAGATGACGGTGAGCCGTTATCTGCGCAATCCCGACCAGGTTTCCGCCGCCCTGCAGCAAAAAATCGCCGTCGCGCTGGATGAGCTGGGCTACATCCCCAACCGCGCGCCGGACATCCTCTCCAACGCCACCAGCCGGGCGATTGGCGTGCTGTTGCCGTCGTTGACCAACCAGGTGTTCGCCGAAGTGCTGCGCGGCATCGAAAGCGTGACCGACGCGCACAACTACCAGACCATGCTGGCGCACTATGGCTACCTGCCGGAGCGTGAAGAAGAGCGTCTGACCTCGCTGCTGTCTTACAATATCGACGGCCTGATCCTGTCTGAGCGCCATCACACGCCGCGCACCCTGAAAATGATCGAGGTGGCGGGCATTCCGGTGGTAGAGCTGATGGACTGCGTCTCGCCGTGCATCGATCTGGCGGTGGGCTTCAACAACTTCGAGGCGGCGCGCCAGATGACCCAGCAGATCATCGCGCACGGCCACCGTCACGTGGTCTATTTCGGCGCCCGCCAGGATGAACGTACCCTCATCAAGCAGCAGGGGTATGAGCAGGCGATGCGTGAATCCGGTCTGGAGCCTTACAGCATCATGACCGCGCGATCTTCCTCCTATTCCGCCGGCGGCGAGCTGCTGCGCCAGGCGCAGCGCGATTATCCGCAGATCGACAGTATCTTCTGCACCAACGATGACCTGGCGATCGGCGCGGCCTTCGAGTGCCAGCGACAGGGGCTGTCGATCCCGCAGGACATGGCGATCGCCGGTTTCCACGGCCATGACATCGGTCAGGTGATGGTGCCGAAGCTGGCCAGCGTGCTGACGCCGCGCGAACGCATGGGGCAGATCGGCGCCGAGCGCTTGCTGGCCCGGCTGCGTGGTGAAACGGTGTGCCCGCGCATGGTGGACGTCGGTTTCACCGTGATCCCAGGCGGCAGCATCTGAGCCATTTTAACGTTCTGTTTTAACACCCTTTCTTTTTGCAGCGCGTCCTGAGGCGCGCTGGTTATCCCGCCTGTAAGCCCGCCGCTCGTTGCCGACATAAGTTTGATCTCTGTCCCAGAACGCGAATTTTAGCCGCTTACCCGGTTCCGAGGCTTATGTTGTTACCGGTATCATGATACCGGTAACAACGAGTGGGCGGTCATCTTGCTGCAAGACTGAACCTCTGAATCAACAACACCTACAGCTCTTCTTAAACACCGGGAAAGAGCCTAAAAATAAAACAACCGCACGCTTTACGCCTATCGTAAAGAGAGTCGCGATAAAAGGTTGGAGAAAAACTATGCCATTAGTGATTGTTGCAGGCGGCGTAGCGCTGCTGCTGCTGCTGATGATCCGCTTCAAGCTGAACGGCTTTATCTCTCTGGTTCTGGTTGCTCTGGCGGTCGGGATTGCACAGGGGATGCCGGTCGATAAGGTCATCGGCTCCATCAAGGCCGGCGTGGGCGGCACGCTGGGCAGCCTGGCGCTGATCATGGGCTTCGGTGCCATGCTCGGCAAGCTGCTGGCGGACTGCGGCGGCGCACAGCGCATCGCCACCACGCTGATCGACAAGTTCGGCAGAAAACACATTCAATGGGCGGTGGTGCTGACCGGTTTCACCGTCGGCTTCGCGCTGTTCTACGAAGTGGGCTTTGTGCTGTTGCTGCCGCTGGTGTTCACCATCGCCGCCTCCGCGCGCATTCCGCTGCTGTACGTCGGCGTGCCGATGGCCGCTGCGCTGTCGGTGACTCACGGCTTCCTGCCGCCGCACCCGGGCCCGACCGCTATCGCCACCATCTTCCATGCCGACATGGGTAAAACCCTGTTGTACGGCACGCTGCTGGCGATCCCGACGGTGATCCTGGCCGGCCCGGTCTATGCCCGCTTCCTGAAAGGCATCGACAAGCCGGTGCCGGAAGGCCTGTACAACCCGAAAACCTTTACCGACGCGGAGATGCCGAGCTTTGGCGTCAGCGTCGCCACGTCGCTGGTGCCGGTGATCCTGATGGCGCTGCGCGCGGTGGCTGAAATGGTGTTGCCGAAGGGCCACAGCCTGCTGCGCTTCGCCGAGTTCTTCGGCGACCCGGTGATGGCGACCCTGATCGCCGTGCTGATCGCCATCTTCACCTTCGGCCTGAACCGCGGCCGCACCATGGATGAAGTGATGGGCACCATCACCGACTCGATTAAAATCATCGCCATGATGCTGTTGATCATCGGCGGCGGCGGCGCCTTCAAACAGGTGCTGGTGGACAGCGGCGTCGAGCAGTACATCGCCGGCCTGATGGAAGGCAGCAACGTTTCGCCGATCCTGATGGCCTGGTCGATCGCCGCCGCGCTGCGTCTGGCGCTGGGTTCCGCCACCGTGGCGGCGATCACCGCCGGCGGCATCGTCGCCCCGCTGATCGCCACCACCGGCGTCAGCCCTGAGCTGATGGTGATTGCGGTCGGTTCCGGCAGCGTTATCTTCTCGCACGTTAACGATCCGGGCTTCTGGCTGTTCAAGGAGTACTTCAACCTGAGCATCATGGAAACCATCAAATCCTGGTCGGTGCTGGAAACCATCATCTCGGTGTGTGGCCTGGTGGGCTGCCTGCTGCTGGCGACGGTCGTATAATCGTTATCCGACGCCCTGCGGGGCGTCGGCGTTCCAGAGTATCTTTATCAGTTGGGACGCATTTGGCGCTCGCGCCAGTTCCCATAAGGGCATGACACAATGAGTAATCCGCAGAATCACGTATTTATCCTGATGGGGGTGTCCGGCAGCGGTAAATCCGCCGTGGCCAGCGCCGTCGCCCGGGAAGCCGATGCCGCCATGCTGGACGGCGATTATCTGCATCCGCGCGCCAACATCAACAAAATGGCTGCCGGGCACGCGCTGGACGACAACGATCGCGCCCCGTGGCTGGCGGCCTTGAATGACGCCATCTTCGCCATGCAACGCACCAATCCCGTGTCGCTGCTGGTCTGCTCGGCGCTGAAAAAAAGCTATCGCGACCGCCTGCGCGAAGGGAATAGCAACCTGCATTTCCTCTACCTGAAAGGCGACAAAGCGGTGATCGAGGAGCGCCTGAAGCAGCGCAAAGGTCATTTCTTCAAACCGCAGATGCTGGTTTCGCAGTTCGCCACGTTGGAAGAGCCGGGCGAGCAGGAGCCGGATGTGCAAGCGATCGACATCAACCAGCCGCTGGACGGCGTGGTCGCCGATACGCTCGCCTATATTCGCCGCGTTACCGCCCGCTGAGCGCGGGCCGTTGTCGGCGCCGCCAGGCGCCTACAGCTTCATGTAAGCCCGCACGCCGTCCAGGAACATCTGGGTCGACAGCATCACCAGAATCAGCCCCATCAACCGCTCCAGCGCGCTGACGCCTTTGCTGCCCAGCAGGCGCAGGAACAGGTTCGACATCAGCAAAATGGCCGCAGAGAGGCCCCAGGCGATCAACAGCGCCGCCACCAGATGGGGCAGCTGATGTGGATACTGGTGCGACAGCAGCATCAATGCAGCCAGAATCGACGGCCCGGCCACCAGCGGGATCGCCAGCGGCACCAGGAACGGCTCCTCGCCGGCGGACAGCCCGGAGCTGTTTCCTTCCTGCGAGGGGAAAATCATCTTGATGGCGATCAGAAACAGGATGATGCCGCCGGAAATGGAGACGGTTTCGGTGCGCAGGTTGAGGAACGCCAGAATTTTCTCGCCGGCGAACAGGAAGATCAGCATCAGCAGCAGGGCGATCAGCAGCTCGCGAATCAACACCACGCGGCGGCGGCGCGGTTCCAGGTGTTTGAGCACCGACATGAAAATCGGCAGGTTGCCCAGCGGATCCATAATTAAAAACAGCAATACCGTAGCGGAAATCATCTCTGTCATGGTGACCTCGTGATCGGGAAAACGCCTCGGCCTTTTCGGCCGCGTCCTTGCCTATAAGAAGGATTGCTGAGAAATCCCCAGCCATCGAATAAATTCACTTTGCGCCCGCGCCGACATTTTGTAAGGTGAGGAGATATTGCACACAACTCGTTATCACCTAATAAGCCCTTATCCGGGCGGGACACAGATATTATGAAAAACGTTGGTTTCATCGGTTGGCGCGGAATGGTCGGCTCGGTTCTCATGCAACGCATGACGGAAGAGCGCGATTTCGACGCCATTCGCCCGGTCTTTTTCTCCACCTCGCAGCACGGTTCTGCCGCGCCGGCCTTCGGCGGCCAGCAGGGCACGCTGCAGGATGCCTATGACATCGACGCCCTGAGCGCGCTCGATATCATTATTACCTGTCAGGGCGGCGATTATACCAACGAAGTTTACCCTAAGCTGCGCGCCAGCGGTTGGCAGGGTTACTGGATCGACGCGGCCTCGTCGCTGCGCATGCAGGATGACGCCATCATCATTCTGGATCCGGTCAACCACGCGGTGATCCAGCAGGGCCTGGACAAAGGCATCAAAACCTTCGTCGGCGGCAACTGCACCGTCAGCCTAATGCTGATGTCCCTCGGCGGCCTGTTCGCCAACGATCTGGTGGAGTGGGCGTCGGTCGCCACCTACCAGGCGGCCTCCGGCGGCGGCGCTCGCCACATGCGCGAACTGCTGACCCAAATGGGCATGCTGCACGCCGATGTGGCGAAAGAGCTGCAGGATCCAGCCTCCGCCATTCTGGATATCGAACGCAAGGTGACCGAGGCGACCCGCAGCGGCAAACTGCCGACCGACAACTTCGGCGTGCCGCTGGCCGGCAGCCTGATCCCGTGGATCGACAAGCAGCTCGACAACGGCCAGAGCCGCGAAGAGTGGAAAGGCCAGGCGGAGACCAACAAGATCCTCAACACCGGCAGCGTGATCCCGGTCGATGGCCTGTGCGTGCGCGTGGGCGCGCTGCGCTGCCACAGCCAGGCGTTCACCCTGAAGCTGAAAAAAGACGTGTCGCTGCCGGAAATCGAGCAGATGCTGGCGACGCACAACGACTGGGTGCGCGTGATCCCGAACGACCGCGAGCTGACCATGCGCGAACTGACGCCTGCGGCGGTGACCGGCACGCTGAATACGCCGGTCGGCCGTCTGCGCAAGCTGAATATGGGGCCGGAGTACCTGTCGGCGTTCACCGTGGGCGACCAACTGCTGTGGGGCGCGGCCGAGCCGCTGCGCCGCATGCTGCGCATCCTGCTGTAAACCCGCTCGCCAGTTCATCTGTTGTATTTCAAAGCCCGCTTATTGCGGGCTTTTTCATATGAGCGGAGTCATGTCGGTATGGTCTGAATGTGGTTACAAGTTAATCTTCCCTGTGATATTTATAAGCGCATTGGCAACATAGCGCAGGTATAGGGATATGATTTCCAACGAAGGATTGCAGGTCGCGCTTTCACCCGTGCAGCTAGCGGCCGTGATGTCGGATAGCACGGTCACAGAAGGGGAAACCTGGGGTAATCGGCTCATGGGGGGCTGGGTTTAGCGGGGGGAGTCGTCGAACTTCTTGGGGCTGGGGTGATGTGCTATGCGCCTGACCCAACATTGTTAACCAAAGTGGGATGCGTGGTCGTTGGCACTCATAGCATGGATAGCATAAAAACCGCATCAAATCAGATCATTACCGGCCGATCATTGACTACAGACACTTATAAGTCGGCGGTTTTGCTGGCTCAGAGTCTGGGGGCCGACGAAGATATGGCTTACAACGTCGGTTTAACGGTAGATATTGCCGTTCCTTTGGTGTTTGCAACCGCTTTAGGCGCTGTACGCGTGGCTTCCGTTCGGGTGGGGCAATTAAAATTGCTTGAACACGAGTCTATAGCCGGTGCAAAAGGAGGTGGGCACACTATTGCTAAGCATGTTGCTAAAAGTTCAGAAGAGCTGCTGGAGCGCTTGGCAAAGAGTCCTGGTTTACAGTCAGCCTCGACATTTACAGATTTACGTACTGCTGAAGACGCGATTAGTCGGGCGTTGAAAGTGAATAACGCGCTTATTAAGCGCTGGGCGCAACAGCCTACTTCGGCCAACGTGCTTGAACTCACGCATAAGGTGGGTAAAGCGGTTGGTTTTGGCTACAGGCAAGGAAGCACAATTCAATTAACGTCCAACAGCGTGCGGGTTGTCTTGCTAAAGAAAATTTACAACGGTAAGCCGTATTACATTTTAACCGCTTACCCCATTATCAGATAAGGGACCCTATGGGCTTTTCAGTCGCTAATCTCGGTACACTTGTGCGTGTTTTTTTTGGGCAAGATTATGATTTATTTGGAGAGTCTGTAGAAGAGATCCTGGCCTCTTATCGGGAGACGGAAAATACCGCGACAGTGAGAAAAACCGTCGATGAAGCACGAGCGTTGCTGGCGCAATATCCTGAGGAACAACAGCTTGAACTTGCTGTTGCTGAACTTGCTGATGGGGAGTTTGCACCAGCGCCATGGGGATACACGGCGCGATCGTTTCTTGAGAAGGTGATCTCTGCTTTGGAATAGGCGATACCTGCTGCTTCTGTACTTTGTTGTAAACCCGCACTTCCTGGGGGCTGAGCGCTTTCAGCCCCCTAACGCCTTATTTTCCGCTTTTTTGTTCGCTGCGCGCCGCGTCGGGCAGCGTTATCGCAAGTCTCGTTTCATTGGGCTGTACCCCGCATCTCTTCTCGTCGGCCGCCACATGCAGATGCCGTCAGGCTGGCAGTTTTCTTAATGAAGAATTTTCCTCACCAATGCCGAGCAGTTTTTAACAGACATTGGCTATGCTTAACGCAGGGGTGAACACTTTTTCACCATGACTGAAATATTTCAAAAAATAAGCATAAAGAGCGAAATTCAGGTCGGCAGAGTAAAGATTGGTCAATAACCGACCGCAATCACGCTTTAGAGTCCGAATGCATTGCATGATGACCAAAACGGCCAAGGAATAACCAACAAGCCGTGCTTAGATCATGCTGTTAATCTAAGGAAGAAGACTATGCCTGTACTTCCCGATCGTGACGTGATTGATCAGATCATCTCCGGCCATTACGCCGATCCCTTTGCTCTGCTTGGCATGCATGCGACCGATAACGGTCTGCAAGTGCGCGCGCTGCTGCCGGACGCCGGCGCAGTCTGGCTGGTGGAACAGCAAACCGGCCGGCGACTGGTGCAGCTGAACTGCGACGATCCGCGCGGTTTCTTCAGCGCCGTGGTGCCGCGGCGAAAAAATCCTTTCCGCTATCAGCTGCAGGTCAGCTGGCGCGATCATCAACAGATCGTCGACGATCCCTACCGGTTCGGCCCGCTGCTGCAGGATATCGACAGTTGGTTATTGGCCGAAGGCACGCATCTGCGCCCCTATGAACGGCTGGGCGCTCACCTCGTCACGCTGGATGGCGTCGACGGCGTCAGCTTTGCGGTCTGGGCGCCCAACGCGCAGCGCGTCTCGGTGGTGGGGGAATTCAACTTCTGGGACGGCCGCCGCCACCCGATGCGTCTGCGGCGTGAGAACGGCATCTGGGAGCTGTTCTTGCCCGGCGTGCGGGCCGGGCAGCTGTACAAATATGAAATCGTCGATTGCTATGGCAATACCCAACTGAAAGCCGATCCTTACGCCTTTGAGGCGCAGATGCGCCCGGATACCGCCTCGCTGGTGGCGCCGCTGCCGGAGGTGGTGCCGTCGACGCCGGCGCGCCGCCGCGCCAACGATTTTGACCAGCCGATCGCCATTTACGAGGTGCATCTCGGCTCATGGCGCCGCCACACCGATAACCACTTTTGGCTCAGCTACGGTGAACTGGCGGTGCAGCTGATCGACTATGTGAAGGACATGGGATTCACCCATATCGAGCTGCTGCCGGTCAACGAGCACCCGTTCGACGGCAGCTGGGGCTACCAGCCGCTGGGGCTGTATGCGCCGACCCGGCGCTTCGGCACGCCGGCCGACTTCAGGGCGTTTGTGGCGGCGGCGCATGAGGCGGGCATCAACGTGATCCTCGACTGGGTGCCGGGGCACTTCCCCAGCGACGCCTACGGCCTGGCGAATTTCGATGGCACTGCGCTGTACGAATACGCCGATCCGCGCGAGGGCTACCATCAGGACTGGAATACGCTGATTTACAACTACGGTCGCCACGAGGTGCGCAACTACCTGGCGGGCAACGCGCTGTATTGGCTGGAGCGCTTCGGCATCGACGCGCTGCGGGTGGATGCGGTGGCGTCGATGATCTATCGCGACTACAGCCGCGCCGACGGCGAGTGGGTGCCGAATTACTACGGCGGCAACGAGAATCTGGAGGCCATCGCCTTCCTGCGTTATACCAACCAGACTATCGGCCAGGCGCAGCCGGGCGCGGTGACGCTGGCGGAGGAATCCACCGACTATCCCGGCGTCACCCTGCCGCCGGACGCCAACGGCCTTGGGTTCCACTACAAATGGAACCTCGGCTGGATGCACGACACGCTCAATTACATGAAGTGCGATCCGGTGCACCGCAAGTATCACCACAACCAGATGACCTTCGGCATGCTGTACGCCTATACCGAGAACTTCGTGTTGCCTATCTCGCACGATGAAGTGGTGCACGGCAAAAAATCGGTCCTCGACCGTATGCCGGGCGACGCCTGGCAGAAATTCGCCAACCTGCGCGCCTATTACGGCTTTATGTGGGCGCATCCGGGCAAGAAGCTGCTGTTTATGGGCTGCGAATTCGCACAGGGGCGCGAGTGGAATTTCGATACCAGCCTCGACTGGCATTTATTGGAAGGGTTGGATAACTGGCATAACGGCGTGCAGCGGCTGGTGCGCGATCTGAACCACTGCTACCGGCAGCAGGCGCCGCTGTACGAGCGCGACTACCGGCCTGACGGCTTCGAGTGGCTGGTGGTCGACGATCACGACAACTCGGTGTTCGCGTTCGCGCGCTACGATTCGCAGGGCAATGAGCTGATCGCCATCAGCAACTTTACCCCGGTGCCGCGCTACCGCTACCGCATCGGCCTCTCGCGCGCCGGTGACTACCGCGAGATCCTCAATACCGATTCGCACCACTATCACGGCAGCAACGCCGGCAATCAGGGGCGGGTCTCTTCCGAAGCGGTCGGCAGCCACGGCCGCGACTTCTCCATCTGCGTAACGCTGCCGCCGCTGGCGACCATTTATCTGCTGCGGGAGGCGCCATGACGGAGCTGACGGCCGGCCTCGCCGCGCCGCTGGGCGCGCATTACGACGGCGAAGGCATCAACTTTACCCTGTACTCGGCGCACGCCGAGCGGGTGGAGCTGTGCCTGTTCGACGGCCAGCAGCGCGAAGTGCGCCTGCCGCTGCCGGCGCGCAGCGGCGATATCTGGCATGGCTACTTACCGGGCGGCAGGCCGGGGCAACGTTACGGTTACCGGGTCTACGGCCCGTTTGACCCGGCGAACGGACAGCGTTTCAACCCCAACAAACTGGCGCTCGATCCGGCCGCGCGCGCGGTGGAAGGGCCGGTGGCGGATCACCCGCACCTGCACGGCGGTTACGAGCAGCCGGACCCGCACGACAGCGCGGAGCTGATGCCGAAGTGCGTGGTGGTGGACGAACAGTATGACTGGCAGGACGATCGCCCGCCTGCCACGCCCTGGGGACAGACGGTGATTTACGAAGCGCACGTGCGCGGCCTGACGCTGCTGCACCCGCAGATCCCGCCGGCGCTGCGCGGCAGCTTCGCCGCATTGGGGCACCCGGCGATGATCGCCCACTTCAAACGCCTCGGCATCACCGCGCTGGAACTGCTGCCGGTGCAGCAACATACCTCCGAACCGCGCCTGCAGCGGCTGGGGCTGATCAACTATTGGGGCTATAACGTGCTGGCGCCCTATGCGCCGGACAACCGCTACGCCAGCCTGAGCACCGATGCCACGCCGCTGAACGAATTCCGCGATGCGGTCAAGGCGCTGCACAAAGCCGGCATCGAGGTGATCCTCGACGTGGTGTTCAACCACAGCGCCGAGCTGGATATGGACGGGCCGATGCTGTCGCTGAGCGGCATCGATAACCTGAGCTACTACTGGCTGACGCCCGAAGGGGACTATGTCAACGACACCGGCTGCGGCAACACGCTGCGGTTGGATCAGCCGCAGGGCGTGGCCTGGGTGATGGATTGCCTGCGTTTTTGGGTGCGGGAGTGCCACGTCGACGGCTTCCGTTTCGATCTGGGCAGCGTGCTCGGCCGCACGCCGGGGTTCGATCGCGATGCGCCGCTGTTCCAGGCGATGCTGGCGGACGATGTGCTGTCGCGCTGCAAGCTGATCGCCGAACCCTGGGACATTGGCCCCGGCGGCTATCAGGTAGGGGCGTTTCCTGGCCGCTTCGCCGAATGGAACGATCATTACCGCGATGACATGCGTCGTTTCTGGCTGCAGAGCGGCGTATCGCTCGGCCAGTTCGCCCGGCGTTTTGCCGCTTCCAGCGATCTGTATAACCAGCGCGGGCGAGCGCCTTACGCCACCGTCAATATGCTGACCGCCCATGACGGTTTTACCCTGCAGGACGTGGTCAGCTTCAATGAGAAACACAATCAGCCCAACGGCGAGGGCAACCGCGACGGCAGCGATCGCAATTTCAGCAACAACCACGGCGTCGAAGGCCTGGTCGCCGACGACGCCATTGTGCAACGCCGCAGGGCCAGCCAACGGGCGATGCTCGCCACGCTGTTGCTGTCCCAGGGAACGCCGATGCTGCTGGCCGGCGATGAACAGGGACACAGCCAGCAGGGAAACAACAATGCCTATTGTCAGGACAACGCCACCACCTGGCTCGATTGGGCCACGGCGGACGACGCGCTGACCGATTACGTCGCGGCGCTGATCGCGCTGCGCCGCCAGATCCCCGCGCTGCAGCAGGACCGCTGGTGGCAGCAGGACGACGGCAGCGTGCAGTGGCTGAACGCGCAAGGGCAGGCGCTCGACGCGCAGCAGTGGGAGCAGGGCGAGCCGCTCATGCAGATCCTGCTGTCGCAGCGCTGGCTGCTGCTGATCAACGCCACGCCGCAAACGACGGAGATGAGGTTGCCGGAAGGCGATTGGCAGGTTGTCGCCCCGTTCACTCAGGAAGACTCACGGGCGGTATTGCCCGCCTGGCACCAGGCCGCGCGCTCGCTTTGCGTACTGGTACGGAAATAATAAAAGGAGTCCGCTATGGTTAGGTTTGAAAATAAAGACCCCCTGATGTTGGCGCGCCAGCTGCCGATTAAATCCGTAGCGCTGATCCTGGCCGGCGGCCGCGGTTCACGTCTGAAAGATTTGACCTCCACCCGCGCCAAGCCCGCCGTCCACTTTGGCGGCAAATTCCGCATCATCGACTTCGCCTTGTCGAACTGCCTGAACTCCGGCATCCGCCGCATCGGCGTGATCACCCAATACCAGTCGCACACGCTGGTGCAGCACATTCAGCGCGGCTGGTCGTTCCTCAACGAGGAGATGAATGAGTTCGTCGATCTGCTACCAGCCCAGCAGCGCCTCAGCACCGAGCATTGGTACAAGGGTACCGCCGACGCGGTGTACCAGAACCTGGATATCATCCGCCGCTACGAGGCCGAATACGTGGTGATCCTGGCGGGCGATCACATCTACAAGATGGATTATTCGCGCATGCTGATCGACCACGTCGAGAAGGGCGCTCAGTGCACCGTGGCTTGCCTGCCGGTGCCGCGCAGCGAAGCCGGCGAATTCGGCGTGATGAAGGTGGATGAAAGCGACCGCATCATCGAGTTTCTGGAAAAGCCCGCCGATCCGCCGGCGATGCCGGGCAACCCGGATATGTCGCTGGCCAGCATGGGCATCTATATTTTTAATGCCGCCTACCTGTTCCAACTGCTGGAAGAGGATATGTCGACCCCCGGCTCCAGCCACGATTTCGGCAAGGATCTGATCCCGAAAATCACCGCGCAGCAGGCGGCGTGGGCGCATCCGTTTACCTTGTCCTGCGTGACGTCCAACCCCGACTTGCCGCCTTACTGGCGCGACGTGGGCACGCTGGACGCTTACTGGCGCGCCAATCTCGATCTGGCGTCGGTGACGCCGGAGCTGGACATGTACGACCGCGCCTGGCCGATCCGCACCCACATGGAACCGCTGCCGCCGGCCAAGTTCGTGCAGGATCGCTCCGGTAGCCATGGCATGACCATGAATTCGCTGGTGTCCGGCGGTTGCATCGTCTCGGGCTCGGTGGTGGTGCATTCGGTGCTGTTCCCGCGCGTGCGAGTGAACTCGTTTTGCACCATCGACTCTACCGTATTGCTGCCGGACGTGAACGTCGGCCGTTCCTGCCGCCTGCGGCGCTGCATCATCGACCGCGCCTGCCATATTCCGGAGGGCATGGTGATCGGGGAAAACGCCGATGAGGACAGCAAGCGTTTCTATCGCTCGGAAGGCGGCATCGTGCTGGTGACGCGCGAAATGTTGTCAAAATTGTGAGTTAACGTGGGGGGCAGAATGATAGCCTGCCGCCCGATGAACGGTTCGATGGCTTGCGCAACGCGGCACACATAACAGCGGCAAGCCTGCTTTATTTCTTATCCAGAGGCCTTCGGCCGACTTTCAGGAGTGATAATGCAGGTCTTACACGTATGTTCTGAAATGTTCCCCCTACTGAAAACGGGCGGACTCGCAGACGTGGTTGGCGCGCTGCCGGCGGCGCAAATCGCCGAAGGCGCCGATGTTCGGGTGCTATTGCCCGCTTTCCCTGACGTACGCAACGGCATACCCGACACCGTGCTGGTGGCGGAGATAGACTCGTTCGCCGGCCGTGTCGGCCTGCGTTACGGCACCTACCATGGCGTGGGCATTTACCTGATCGATGCGCCCTGGCTGTATGACCGGCCGGGCAGTCCGTACCACGATCAGTCCATGTACGCTTACCCCGACAACCACCGGCGTTTTGCGCTGCTGGGCTGGATGGCCTGCGAGTTGGCCAAGGGGCTGGATCGCTACTGGCGTCCGCAGCTGGTGCACGCTCACGACTGGCATGCCGGCCTGAGCTGCGCCTATCTGGCCGCCAACGGCCACCCGGCGCGTTCGGTGTTCACCGTGCACAACCTGGCCTATCAGGGCCTGTTCTCCGCCCATCACGTGACCGAGCTGTGGCTGCCGGCGTCGTTTTACGACGTTTATGGCCTGGAGTTTTACGGTCAGATGTCGTTCCTCAAGGCCGGGCTGTTTTATGCCGACCACGTGACCGCCGTCAGCCCGACCTATGCGCGCGAGATCACCCGGCCGGAGTTTGGCTACGGCATGGAGGGGCTGCTGCAGGAGCGGCAGCGGCAAGGCAGGTTGAGCGGCATCCTCAACGGCGTGGACGACAAGATTTGGGATCCGGCCCACGACCCGCGGCTGAGCGCCCGCTACGACGCCGACGATCTGAAAAGCAAGGTCAAAAACAAGCTGCATCTGCAAAAGGCCATGGGGCTGAAGGTGGACGAATCGCTGCCGGTGTTCGCGGTGGTGAGCCGATTGACTAGCCAGAAAGGCCTCGATCTGGTGCTGCAGGCGCTGCCCGAATTGCTGGCGCAGGGCGGGCAGTTGGCGCTGCTGGGCGCCGGCGACGCGGTGCTGCAGCAGGCGTTTCTGGCCGCCGCCGCCGACTACCCTGAGCAGGTCGGCGTGCAGATTGGTTATCACGAATCCTTCTCCCACCGCATCATCGGCGGCGCCGACGTCATTCTGGTGCCGAGCCGCTTCGAGCCCTGCGGCCTGACGCAGCTCTACGGCCTGAAATACGGCACTCTGCCGCTGGTGCGCCGCACCGGCGGACTGGCGGACACGGTCGTGGACTGCGCGCTGGAGAACCTGGCCGACGGCACCGCCAGCGGATTCGTGTTCGACGATTGCGACGCTGTCGCGCTGGGCAACGCCATCCGCCGCGCCATGGTGCTGTGGAGCCGGCCGAAACACTGGCGCCACGTTCAGCGCCACGCCATGAGCGTGGACTTCGGCTGGCCGGTGGCGGCGAAAGAGTATTTATCGCTTTATCAACGCTTGTAGTCCGCGATTCGCGTCGCGGGTTGACGCGCGGCGGGCAACCGTAAGGGTAGATTGTCGGGGCGCAGCGTACCGCGCCCATGTTCAGCGGGGCCAGCTATTCCGCGGCGGATGGCTGGGCTCCCCATTAGGGATTAAAAGCCATGACTTCACCGTTTAGTTACACCTCACCTACGGTCAGTGTGGAAGCGCTGAAACATTCCATTGCCTATAAGCTGATGTTTATCGTCGGCAAGGATCCGGCGATCGCCAACCGCCACGACTGGCTCAACGCCGTCCTGTTCGCGGTGCGCGATCGCATGGTTGAGCGCTGGCTGCGCTCCAACCGCGCCCAGCTGTCTCAAGACGTGCGGCAGGTGTATTACCTGTCGATGGAGTTTCTGATCGGCCGCACGTTGTCGAACGCGCTGCTGTCGATGGGCATTTATCAGGACATCGACAACGCGTTGAACGAGATGGGGCTGAACCTGGCGGAGCTGCTGGAGGAAGAGAACGACCCCGGGCTCGGCAACGGCGGTCTGGGCCGGCTGGCGGCCTGCTTCCTCGACTCGCTGGCGACGCTGGCGCTGCCGGGGCGCGGCTATGGCATTCGCTATGAGTACGGCATGTTCAAGCAGAACATCGTCAACGGCCAACAGATGGAATCGCCGGACTACTGGCTGGAGTACGGCAATCCGTGGGAGTTTCCGCGCCATAACACCCGCTACAAGGTGCGCTTCGGCGGCCGCGTGCAGCAGGAGGGGGCCAAGGCCCGCTGGCTGGAGACCGAAGAAATCGTGGCCATCGCCTACGATCAGGTGATCCCCGGTTTCGACACCGACGCCACCAACACGCTGCGGTTGTGGGGCGCGCAGGCCAGTAACGAGATCAACCTCGGCAAGTTCAATCAGGGCGATTACTTCGCGGCGGTGGAAGATAAAAACCATTCGGAGAACGTGTCGCGCGTGCTCTATCCGGACGATTCGACCTCCTCCGGGCGTGAATTGCGCTTGCGACAAGAGTATTTCCTGGTGTCGGCCACGGTACAGGATATTCTCAATCGCCATTGGCTGATGCACAAAACCTTCGACAACCTGGCGGACAAGATCGCCATTCACCTCAACGACACTCACCCGGTGTTGTCGATTCCGGAGCTGATGCACCGGCTGATCGACGAGCACAAGTTCAAGTGGCTCGACGCCTGGGAAGTGGTGGAGCAGGTATTCTCCTACACTAACCACACGCTGATGAGCGAGGCGCTGGAGACCTGGCCGGTGGACATGCTCGGCCGCATCCTGCCGCGCCATCTGCAGCTGATTTTCGAGATCAACGATCACTTCCTCAAAATGGTGCAGGAGGTGGCGCCGGGCGACAACGATCTGCTGGCGCGGGTCTCGATCATCGACGAAACCAACGGCCGTCGGGTGCGCATGGCGTGGCTGGCGGTGGTGGCCAGCCACAAGGTCAACGGCGTTTCCGCTCTGCATTCCGAACTGATGGTGCAGTCGCTGTTCGCCGACTTCGCCCGGCTGTTCCCGACTCGTTTCTGCAACAAAACCAACGGGGTGACGCCGCGTCGTTGGCTGGCGCTGGCCAACCCGCCGTTGGCGGCGGTGCTGGACGACTGCATCGGCCAAACCTGGCGCACCGATCTCAGCCAGCTGAGCGAGATCAAGGCCAACATCGATTACCCGAGCTTCCTGCAGGCGGTGCAGCGCGCCAAGCGGCAGAACAAGGAGCGGCTGGCGCTGTACATCGCCAAAACGCTCAACGTGGTGGTTAACCCGGATGCGCTGTTCGACGTGCAGATCAAACGCATCCACGAGTACAAACGGCAGTTGCTCAACGTGTTGCACGTCATCACGCTGTATAACCGTTTGCTGGCCGACCCTGATATCGAGCGCGTGCCGCGGGTGGTGATCTTTGCCGGCAAGGCGGCCTCGGCCTACTATGCCGCCAAGCAGATCATCCGCCTGATCAACGACGTGGCCAAAGTGATCAACAACGATCCGCGCGTGCATACCCAGTTGAAGGTGGTGTTCATTCCGAACTACGGCGTCAGCCTGGCGCAGATCATCATCCCGGCGGCGGATCTGTCGGAACAGATCTCGCTGGCGGGCACCGAAGCCTCGGGCACCAGCAATATGAAGTTCGCGTTGAACGGCGCGCTGACCATCGGCACGCTGGACGGCGCCAACGTCGAGATGCGCGAGCACGTGGGGGAGGAGAACATCTTTATCTTCGGCAATACCGCCGAGCAGGTCGAGGAACTGCGCCGCAACGGTTACAACCCGCGCCAGTACTACGAGCAAGACCCAGAGCTGCATCAGGCGCTGACGCAGATCGCCACCGGCATGTTCAGCCCTGAGGAGCCGAAGCGCTATGGCAATTTGTTCGACTCGCTGGTGAACCTCGGCGACCACTATCAGCTGTTGGCGGATTACCGCAGCTATGTGGACACGCAGGACAAGGTGGACGAGGTGTATCTCAATCAGGACGAGTGGACGCGGCGCGCGGTGCTGAATATCGCCAATATGGGTTACTTCTCATCCGATCGCACCATTCAGGAATATGCGGATGAAATTTGGCACATTAAGCCGGTGAAGCTGTAAAGCGGGGCAGGAAAAAAGCAAAGGGCCGGATAACCGGCCCTTTTTCGTTACGCTGCGGCTCAGGAAGCCAGCGACAGCGCTTTCGTTTTCGCGTGTTCCGCCAGCCAGGCTTTCACGCGCGCCTGCTGCGCTTCGTCCAGCCACATGCCCAGCTTGGTGCGGCGCCAGATAGCGTCGTCCAGCTCCACGACCCACTCTTTCTCGGTCAGATAGCGCAGTTCGGCTTCATACAGACCGTGGCCGAAATCTTCGCCCAGATCGGCGAGGCCGTTGGCGCCGGCCAGGATCAGCTCGCTCTGGCTGCCGTAGGTGCGGGCATAGCGGCGCGCCAGGGCTTCCGGCAGCCAGCCGTGCGCACGGCGCAGTTTGGCCGCGTAACCGTCGCGGTCGCCGTCGATGTCACCGCCCGGCAGCGTGGCGTTTTTGGTCCACGCCGGGCCGCAGCCTGGGTAGTAGTGGGCCAGTTTTTCCATCGCATGTTCGGCCAGCTTGCGGTAGGTGGTCAGCTTGCCGCCGAAGACCGACAGCAGCGGCGCCTTGCCTTGCTCGTCGTGCACGTCCAGCGTGTAATCGCGGGTGATCGCCTGCGGTGAATCGGATTCGTCGTCGCACAGCGGACGCACGCCGGAGTAAGTCCAGACGATGTCGTCGCGGCCCAGCTGCTTCTTGAAGTGATCGTTGTACACTTTCAGCAGATAAGCGATTTCGTTCTCGTCGATCTTCACGTCTTTCGGATCGCCTTTGTACTCCACGTCGGTGGTGCCGATGATGGAGAACTCGTCATTCCACGGGATCACGAACACGATGCGGTGGTCTTCGTTCTGCAGAATGTAAGACTGCGGCTGATCGTGCACGCGCGGCACCACGATGTGGCTGCCTTTGATCAGACGGATGCCGTAAGGCGATTTCAGCTTCAGGCCGTCGTCGAAGAAGTTTTTCACCCACGGGCCGGTGGCGTTCACCAGGCCTTTGGCGCGCCAGGTGAAGGTTTTGCCGCTGTCGATATCGACCGCTTCCACCATCCACAGGCCGTTTTCGCGCCATGCGCGGGTCACTTTGGTGCGGGTGCGCACTTCGCCGCCGCGTTTTTCCACTTCCTGCGCGTTCAGCACCACCAGGCGAGCATCGTCGACCCAGCAGTCGGAATATTCGAAACCGCGCTTCAGTTCAGGCTTCAGCACCGATTCTGGTCCAAAGCGCAACCCCTTGCTGCCCGGCAGGCTGGTGCGTTTGCCCAGGTGATCGTACAGGAACAGGCCGATACGGATCATCCAGGCCGGACGCAGATGCGGCTGGTGCGGCAGGCGGAAACGCATCGGGAACGCGATGTGCGGCGCCAGTTTCAGCAGCACTTCACGTTCGGCCAGCGCTTCGCTCACCAGGCGGAATTCGTAGTGTTCCAGGTAGCGCAGGCCACCGTGGATCAGTTTGGAACTGGCGGAAGACGTAGCACAGGCCAAGTCTTGCGCTTCCAGTAGCAGTACCGACAGCCCGCGCCCGGCAGCATCCGCCGCGATGCCGGCACCGTTGATGCCGCCACCGATAACGATCAAGTCTTTGGTTTCCACGTCATCTTCCTCCAGATGTTCGAAATAGCTCTTTCATGTTCGTTTTCGCTCATGATTGTAATCAAAAACCAACAAGCAAGCCAAGACTTAACCAAACAAAAACATTTAGGCGTGATAGAGGTAACAGTTTGGTGATGATAGTCACACAAGTAGCATGGATATGGCGCGGGCGCGCAAACGGCTGTCGGTGAGGGGGTTAAAGGGATGAAACGGGGCGGCGGCGCGCCCCGCAGGTTAAGGCCGAATCAGCACAGCTCCAGCTGCACGTCGTACTGTTCGATGATTTTCATCACGCTCGGCGGCGGCAGCTGGTCGGTAAACAGGTAGTCGATCAGGTTCATGTTGCCCAGGTTGACCATGGCGTTGCGGCCGAATTTGGAGTGGTCGGTCACCAGCATCACGCAGCGGGAATTTTCGATAATCGCGCGTTTGGTGCGCACTTCGTGATAGTCGAATTCGAGCAGTGAGCCGTCCATATCGATGCCGCTGATGCCGAGAATGCCGTAATCGAGACGGAATTGGGAGATGAAGTCCAGGGTGGCTTCGCCCATGATGCCGCCGTCGCGGGTGCGCACTTCGCCGCCGGCCAGGATCAGGCGGAAGTCTTCCTTGGCGGTCAGCAGGGTGGCGACGTTAAGGTTGTTGGTGACCACGCGCAGGTTCTTGTGGTTCATCAGCGCATGGGCCACCGCCTCCGGCGTGGTGCCGATATCGATGAACAGCGTGGCGCCGTCCGGGATCTGGCTGGCGACGCGCTGGGCGATGCGGGCTTTCTCTTCCGACCACATCACCTTGCGATCGTTATAGGCAGCGTTGACCGAGCTGGAAGGCAGCGCCGCGCCGCCGTGGTGACGCTGGATCTTGTTCTGGTCGGCCAGGTCATTCAAATCGCGGCGAATCGTTTGCGGGCTGACGTCAAAATGCTCGACCAGCTCTTCCGTGCTGACGTAACCCTGCAGGCGCACCAGCTCGATAATTGCGTCATGACGCTGTGTTTGCTTCACGATAATCCCCTAAAACGCCCGCTATGCCCGCTGGGCATAGCTCCCGGCTGTTATTGTTCGTTGTGTGCGCGATGACGCGTATCCCAAAATGCCATCAATAACCCTAACACTAAACCGGCTACGTGTGCCGCGTTGGCGATCGACATTCCTAAAATATCGAAATATCCGGCCACCAGCCACAGCACCGAGAACACCATCAGGCCGCGCGGCAGCATCAGGCCGCGCTCCGGCGCCCGTTCGCCCGACAGCCAGACATAGCCCATCAGCGCATAGACCACGCCTGACAGCCCGCCGAACAGCGCGCCGCTGAACAGCGATTGCGCCCAGCCGCTGAAGAACGCCGACACCACCGCCAGCACGAACAGCTTGCCGGCGCCGAGGCGTTTTTCCATCTGGCCGCCGAGATACCACCACCACATCAGGTTAAACAGGATATGCAGCAGAGAGAAATGCAGGAACGCATGGCTGATCCAGCGCCACAGCTGCGTGTATTGGCTGCTGTCTTGCGGCCAGGAGAGCCAGTACATCACGGTATCGTCGCCCAGCGCCTGCATCAGAATATAGACCGCGATGCACAGCACCATCACGCCGAGCGTCAGCGGCCCGGCCTTGCTGCGCAGGGTGTGCAGGTAGGATTCGCTCTGATAGTGCAGGCCGGCGTCGGTATGGCCGGTCTGCCAGCTGGCGGCCTGATAACGGCGGTTGAGCGGATCGACCAGAAACTGCTGCAGCTCGTGTTGCACCTGCTCGAGGTGGCCGTCGTCGGCCAGCCAGATTTCCGCCGCTTCGCCGCTGTTGCGCAGCTCAAGCCGGATGCCCTGGGTCGCCATATAGTCGACAAAGGCCAGCGCCAGGCGCGGGTTGGATACGGCGATTACTCTAACCATTGCTCTTCCGTCGTAAGTGAATGATTTTGGCCGCGGCTTGCTCGCCGGCGACCCTGACGGCCGATTATAACGTCGAAATCCTGAGCGCTGGCAAACGGATCTGCGAAAAACCCGCGAAAACGCGCATAAAATCGAAGGGAAAGCCCGCCGATGCGCGACGGGCGGCGGGGATCAGGCTGAGGTTTCCACGTCTTGCGGATACTGACGGGCCCAGGCCTCGAAACCGCCGTCGATGCTGTAGACCGCGTCGAACCCCTGGTGCAGCAGGTATTGCGCCGCGCTGCGGCTGCTGTTGCCGTGGTAGCACATCACCATCACCGGCCGCTCGAAGTCGTTTTGTTGCATAAAGGCCGACAGGGTGGCGTTGGTGAGGTGAAAGGCGCCCGGCGTATGCCCGGCTTCAAAACTTTGCGGATCGCGGATGTCGACCAGGGCGGCGCTGCCCTCTTTCCAGAGGCTGTAAGCCTGTTCAACGTTGATCGCTTCGAACTGTTCCATACTGCTGACTGCCTCATTATTGGGGGACGCCGCTATTGTAACCAACTCTGCGGCGTTTAAGACCAGAGCAAGCTTGTGGTTTTCTCACACCAGCAGCACTTCTACCCCTTGTTGACGCAGTTGCTCAACGATCGCCGAATCGGCGGCGCGGCCGGTGATCACCATGGCGATTTGCTCGGTACGGCTGAACAGCATGCCGGCGCGTTGGCCGACTTTGCTGCTGTCAACCAGCACCACCAGTTTACCGACGTAGTTGAGCATCTTCTGTTCCGCCATCGCGGTCAGCATATCGGTTTTATACAGGCCGTCAGCGGTGAGGCCGATACCGCTGGTGAACATCCAGTGCCCGGCGTACAGGGTGGCGTCGCCGTCCTGGGGCGCCAGAGTAATCGACTGGGTTTTGTTGTACTGGCCTCCCATGATCACCACGCTGTCATGTTCCTGCTCAATCAGGTAATTGGCCAGCGGCAGATAATTGGTGATCACCTGAACCGGCTTGCCGCAAATTTCACGGCCCAACAGAAATGCGGTGGAGCCGCAATTGATCACCACGCTTTCACCCGGCTGACAGAGCTGTGCCGCGGCCGCCGCAATACGCATTTTTTCGTCCAGGTGCTGGGTTTGGTGGATATTGAGTGGCGTCCAGGCCGGGCGCGGAGTTTGTGTGGCTTCGGCGCCGTTGCGCACTTTGCGCAATTTGCCGATTTCATTCAGTTTGTTGATGTCCCGGCGCGCGGTAGCCGGAGAGATGTCAAACGCCGCGATGACGTCCGCCACGGAGATTTGCCCCTTGCGCTGCAAGAGATCGAGAATGGCGTTGTGGCGTTGGGACTCTGTCATGCGGGCTCCGTCGGAGAGAGAAAACGTCGTTGCCTATGATTATATGCGCGCCGTTTGACGATTTGAATCATTCCCGTTCAAAAGCGCGCATCCGTATGCAACACCGGTTGATTACAAGAAAGACTTGAAGGGCAGATCGGGTTCGAGGGTGAAGCAATCATCGAAACCGCGCGGGTAGTGGTACTCCAGATTGTCTTTATCCTGCGGCCAGATGAACTTGCCGCCAACCTGCCAGATAAACGGTTTAAAACCGTATTTGAGCCGGTCTTTCTTCATTTCCCACAGCACGCGAATTTCCTGCGGATCCGCCTGGAAATTCGACCATATGTCATGGTGGAAGGGGATCACGACCTTGGCGTTCAGCGATTCCGCCATGCGCAAGATGTCGGCGCTGGTCATCTTGTCGGTAATGCCGCGCGGGTTCTCGCCGTAGGAACCGAGGGCGACATCGATCTGATGATCGTTGCCGTGCTTGGCGTAATAGTTGGAGTAGTGGGAATCGCCGCTGTGATAAAGGTTGCCGCCCGGCGTTTTGAACAGGTAGTTGACCGCCCGCAGGTCCATGCCGTCCGGCAGAACGCCCGCCGCTTTTTGTTCCACCGGCAGTGTGATGAGCGCCGTGCGATCGAAGGCGTCCAGCGCATGAATTTCAATGTCTTTGATTTTTATCACGTCGCCAGGTTTGACGGTGATGCAGCGCTCAGGCGGCACACCCCAGCCAATCCAGATATCCACGCAGCTTTGCGGCCCGATAAACGGAACGGTGGCGGCGCAATTTTGCAACACCGCCGCGGCGACGTTCACATCGATGTGATCGTTGTGGTCGTGCGTGGCCAAGACGGCGTCGAGCTGGGTAATCGCGAAGGGATCCAGTACGAATGGGGTAGTGCGCAGGTTAGGCTGTAGCTTGCGCACCCCCGCCATTCGCTGCATTTGGTGGCCGGTTTTCATCAGTGGGTTGCCGTGGCTTTGCTTGCCGGTACCGCACCAAAAGTCGACGCACAGATTGGCGCTTTCTTCGGATTTGAGCCAGATACCGGTACAGCCCAGCCACCACATGGCGAAGGTGCCGGGCGCAACTTTCTCCTGCTCTATCTCTTCGTTCAGCCAGGTGCCCCATTCGGGAAAGGTGTTCAATATCCAGGATTCGCGGGTGATGTCGTTGACTTTACTCATGGGTCGTTCCTCGTTGGCGGTGATAATGCAATCACAAATAATCATTTAAAGATTTTATGTGATTTGTTTTGATCGAATTTAGCACCGTTTTTTTCAACTGACAACGATCGAAATACACGATAACACCGCCGGATTTACGTGGTGCGCCGTCCTTTTATCTCCTTTTTGTTTGATTAACTGCTATTAAATTCAATGGGTAATAAAATGTAAGCCGTCTAATTCATTGAATGTTAGTGGAATTGATTTTTAACTTGCGAGGTTGTTCACAAATAATCATTTATGATCTTTTTGTGATTTCTTGTGATTGGTATGGTGAAGGCGTTACCTGCATGCCAACCTTTTCGGGAGAGCCGTATGGAAACTCTTTACACCATCTTCACCGTCTTTTTTAACCAGGTGATGACCAATGCGCCGCTGCTGTTGGGGCTGGTTACGCTGCTGGGTTACACGTTGCTGCGCAAAAGCGCGGCGGTCATTATCAAAGGCACGATCAAAACCATTATCGGTTTCATGTTGCTGCAAGCCGGTTCCGGCATCCTGACCGGCACGTTCAAACCGGTGGTGGCGAAGCTGTCCGAGGTGTACGGCATCAACGGGGCGATTTCAGATACCTATGCCTCGATGATGGCCACCATCGATCGGATGGGGGAGGCCTATAGCTGGGTCGGCTACGCGGTCTTGCTGGCGCTGGCGCTGAACATACTCTACGTGCTGTTGAGGCGCATTACCGGCATCCGCACCATCATGCTTACCGGTCATATCATGTTTCAGCAGGTGGGGTTGATCGCGGTATTTTTCTACATTCTGGGCTACGGCATGTGGACAACGGTATTGTGCAGCGCGCTGTTGGCTTCACTGTATTGGGGCATCACGTCCAACATGATGTTCAAACCGACGCAGGCGGTGACGGAAAACAGCGGTTTCTCCATTGGGCACCAACAGCAGTTCGCTTCGTGGCTGGCGTATAAGGCAGCGCCGTATCTCGGTAAAAAAGAGGACAGCGTGGAAGATCTGAAGCTGCCTGGGTGGCTGAATATTTTCCATGACAACATCGTTTCCACCGCCATCGTGATGACGCTGTTCTTCGGCATCATTCTTTGCTCGTTCGGCTTGGATACCCTGCAGGCGATGGCCGGTAAAACCCACTGGAGCATCTATATCCTGCAAACCGGGCTGATGTTCGCGGTGGCGATTTTCATCATCGTGCAGGGCGTGCGCATGTTCGTCGCCGAATTGACCGAGGCCTTCAATGGGATTTCCCAACGCCTGATCCCCGGTGCGGTACTGGCCATCGACTGCGCCGCCATCTATAGCTTCGCGCCCAACGCCGTGGTGTGGGGCTTTATGTGGGGCACCATCGGCCAATTGATCGCCGTCGGCATCCTCCTGGCGTGCGGCGCTTCCATCATGATCATCCCCGGTTTCATTCCCATGTTCTTCTCTAACGCCACCATCGGCGTGTTCGCTAACCACTTTGGCGGCTGGCGCGCGGCGATGAAGATCTGCCTGGTGATGGGGATGATAGAGATCTTGGGCTGCGTGTGGGCCATCAAGCTGACCGGGCTGAGCGCCTGGATGGGAATGGCGGACTGGTCGATTCTGGCGCCGCCGCTGATGCAAGGGCTGAGCTTCGGCCTGTGGTTTATGGGCGTGGTGATCGCCATCGCGCTGCTGTACATGTTCTTCGCCGGGCGCACCCTGCGCGCGGAGGAAGATGCTGAAAAACAATCGGTTGAACCAGCGTCACGTTAATAGGAGTGCAGATTATGACGGTACGAATCCTGGCGGTGTGCGGTTGCGGACAAGGCAGTTCCATGATCATGAAAATGAAAGTCGACCAATTTTTAACGCAGCAAGGCGTGGATCATTCGGTCAACAGCTGTGCGGTGGGGGAATACAAATCCGAGTTGAGCGGGGCTGACATCATCATCGCTTCCACCCATGTCGCGGATGAGATCGTCGTCAGCGGCAACAAATACGTAGTTGGGGTGCGCAATATGCTCTCGGCTGCCGACTTCGGTCCGAAGCTGATGGAAGTCATCGGCGCGCATTTTCCGCAAGATTTGAAGCAGTGAGGAGCGAGTCATGAAGCTGAGCGATTCGTTGGCGCAGAACAACGCTATTCACCTGCAGGCGGAGGCTGCCGACTGGCGTCAGGCGGTGCGGCTGGGGGTCGATCTGCTGGTGGCCGCCGGCGTGGTGGAGCCTCGCTATTTCGACGCCATTCTGGCCGGCGTCGAACGGCACGGCCCTTACTTCGTGTTGGCGCCCGGCCTGGCGATGCCGCATGGTCGGCCGGAGGAAGGGGTGCTGAAAACCGGCTTCGCCTTGGTCACCTTGAAAACGCCGGTGTGCTTCGGCGATGAGGACAACGATCCGATAGATATCTTGATCACCATGGCGGCGGTGGACGCCAAAACGCATCAGGAGGTGGGCATCATGCAAGTGGTTAACCTGTTCGAAGATGAGGCGAACTTCGATCGCTTGCGGGCCTGTCGCCGGGCGAGCGAGGTACTGGCGTTAATCGACAAAACGTCCGCGGCGGCGGCGAATTGAAGGAGACATGCAATGAAAACGCATTTACCGATGCTGCAAGTGGCGCTGGATAACCTGTCCATGGCCGCGGCTTACAATACGACGCGCCTGATCGCGGCCGAAGTCGACATCATTGAGGTCGGCACTATTTTGTGCGTGGCGGAAGGCGTACGGGCCGTGCGCGATCTGAAAGCGCTGTATCCGGATCGCATCGTGTTGGCGGACGCGAAAATCGCCGATGCGGGGCAAATTTTGGCGCGGATGTGCTTCGAGGCGCACGCCGACTGGATCACGGTGATCTGCTGCGCTGACATCAATACGGCCAAGGGCGCGCTGCAGGTGGCGCATGAGTTCGGTGGCGACGTGCAGATCGAACTGACGGGATTTTGGACCTGGGAACAGGCGCAGGCGTGGCGTGAGGCGGGTATTGGTCAGGTGGTGTATCACCGCAGCCGTGACGCGCAGGCGGCGGGCGTCGCCTGGAGCGATGACGATATCCGCGCGGTTCATCGCCTGAGCGAGATGGGTTTCAAGGTGACGGTTACCGGCGGATTGTCATTGGCGGATTTGCCTCTGTTCCGGGGCATTCCCATCCATGTTTTTATCGCCGGGCGCAGCATTCGCGATGCCGCCGATCCGGTCGCGGCGGCGCGGGAATTTAAACGCGTCATCGCCCAACTGTGGGGCTGAGGAGCGGTTATGTTGCAAAAATCCGTACCGTTGGGCATCTACGAGAAGGCGTTGCCGCCGGGCGAGGACTGGCTGACGCGCTTGCAACTGGCGGGGGAGTTGGGATTCGATTTCGTTGAAATGTCGATCGATGAAAGCGACGGCCGTCTGGCGCGGCTGGATTGGAACAGCGAGCAGCGACTGGCGCTGATCGGCGCCGTTGCGGCCAGCGGTGTGCGCGTCCCTTCTTTGTGCCTTAGCGCCCATCGGCGTTTTCCGTTGGGCAGTGAAGACGACAGGACGCGCGAGCGGGGGCTGGAGATCATGCGCAAGGCCATCCGGCTGGCGCAGGATACCGGCATACGGGTGATCCAACTGGCCGGATATGACGTTTATTACCAACAGGCTACTGCGCAGACCCGCGCCCGGTTCCGCGCCGGCTTGGCGCAGGCGGTGGAGATGGCCAGCCGCGCGCAGGTCATGCTGGCGATGGAAATCATGGATTATGCGCTGATGAATTCGATCAGCAAGGCGCTGGGTTATGTCCACTACCTGAATAACCCATGGTTTCAGCTGTACCCGGACATCGGCAATTTGTCTGCCTGGGACAACGATGTGCAGATGGAGCTCGTAGCCGGACGCGGGCATATCGTAGCGGTGCACGTTAAGGATACGCGGCCGGGAGAGTTTAAGAACGTGCCGTTCGGCGAGGGCGTGGTCGATTTCACTCGCTGCTTCGAAACGCTGCTTGCGAGCGGCTATCGCGGCCCCTATCTGCTCGAAATGTGGAGCGAGAAGGCGCCCGACCCGCTGCAGGCGGTGCGGGAGGCGCGTGCCTGGGTGGTTGAACGCATGGCAGAGGCCGGGTTGGAAATAGGGAGCTAACATGCTGGAACAACTGAAATGGCAGGTCTACAAAGCCAATATGGCGCTGCCTGAGCACGGGCTGGTGACCTATACCTGGGGCAATGTCAGCGGCATCGATCGGGCCAGCGATCTGATGGTGATAAAACCCAGCGGCGTGCCTTATGAAACGATGCGGGCGGAAGATATGGTGGTGGTGAATGCGCGAGGGGAGGTTGTTGAGGGGCAACTGCGGCCTTCATCCGATACGCCGACGCATCTGGCGCTGTACCGGGCATTCCCACAACTCGGCGGCGTCGTGCATACGCACTCCACTCACGCCACCGCCTGGGCCCAGGCGGGTGAGGCGATACCGGCGTTTGGCACCACCCATGCCGACTATTTTTCCGGCGACATTCCTTGCACCCGCGCGCTGACGGCGGAAGAGGTGGCGCGGGAATATGAATTGAACACCGGCCGGGTGATTATCGAAACCCTGTGCGGGCGCGAGCCGTTGCACATTCCCGGCATTCTGGCGTATCAGCATGGTCCGTTTAGTTGGGGCTGCTCGCCGGATGAGGCGGTGCATAACGCGGTGGTGCTCGAGGAGGTGGCTAAGATGGCGTGGATCAGCCGGGGCATTAACCCCGGCCTGCGCCGGATCGATGAACACCTGTCGGCGAAACATTTCAGCCGCAAACATGGCGCCGGCGCTTATTACGGCCAGCGCTGACTATCAGGCGCCGTACCCCATCATCTTCAGCAGCTGCTGCGCTTGCTGCACCGCTTCCTGGCGATGGGCCACGCCCAGCTTCTGGTATAGATTGCGGATATGGGTCTTGATGGTGGTGGCCGCTACATCCAACTCACCGGCGATCTGGTCGTTGCTGTAACCGGAATAGATCAACCCCAGCACCTGCCATTCGCGTTGGGTCAACGGACTGGTGCGGATCAGTTCCGGCACCTGCGGATGGGTCAGCAGCTTATCGACGAAGTTCTCGTCGAAATGCGCGAATTTGTGCCGATGATGCTGGTTGATGTCGCGCAGGATGCGCTGGGCGCGATGCTGTTCCAGCTCCGGCAGCGTGTTGAGCTGGATCAGCTGGCGCAGCTGCTGCGCCATCGCTTCGCCTTCGATGACGAAGTGGCTGATAAAGCCGGTGCGGTTGGCCAGCGACAGCGCTTCGATCAGCGCCTGCTGCGCTTCGCCCTTGCGCTCTTGCAGCCAGTAGAGCTGGTTGCTGAGCAGCAGATTGCGGTTGAGATCGCTCACCAGCCGCAGGCGACGGGCGTTTTCGTTCAGTTCATCCAGCACCACGCCGGCCTCTTCATACTGGCCGAGCAGGATCTGCACTCGCGCGATGTTGCGCCATTGGCCCTGCGTGAAGTGGTTGTCCGCCATGCCGGGCTTTTCGGTGTGGCGCAGCCACTGGGCGGCGGCGGCGGTGTCGCCGGTCATTTGCCAGTGGATCACCCGCGACTTGTCGGTGTTGGTCAACCAGTCGCGATGATAGTGGGCGCCGTGCAGCAGGGTTTCGCAGCGCTGCAGATGGGTATTGGCGTTGTCCAGATCGCCGCGCGCCAGCGAGCATTTGGCCAACATGGCGATGCACTGCAGCTGCTGTTGCGGTTGGTAGTTCGCCAGGATTTTCAGCCCGGTGCGCGCCGCGTCTTCCGCTTCGTCCAGACGCGACCACGACCACAGGATCTGCGCGCGAATGCGCAGCAGGAATTCGTGCATCGGCAGCTGTTCCAGGTGCTGCTCGCGGATCAGTTCGAACGCCTTATCCTGGGTTTCGTAAGCGGCCTGCAGGAAGCCCTGGGCGATGAGGATTTCGCTCTGCTGCAGCAGCGCCCAGAGCGCGTAATGGTTGGCCTGATGACGACGCGCCATCTGTTCGGTTTGCTGCATCATCGGCAGCGCGCGCGCCAGCTCGCCCTTGCAGTGGTGGACTTCGCCGGTCACCGAGGTGGCGACGATGCGGCTGTAATAGCTGGACAGCGGCAGGAATTTCAACGCTTCGGTCGCCAGCCGCTCGGCTTCTTCCGGTTTGCCGGCGTTGATCGCCACCTGGGCGCGCAGGGCGTCGAACTCGGCGTGCAGCGTTTGGTCTATCTCGATTTTCTGTTCGCGCATGGTGCGCTCGGCGCGCTCCAGCAGGGTGTTGACCTCGCTGTAGCGGTGCTGGCTCTGCGCCAGCCAGGCCTGCAGCAGCGCCAGTTTGGGGTTCTGAATCAGGCGCTCATACGGCAGCGCGTTGAGGCACTCCTCCAGCAGGGCCAGTTCGCTGTGGTGGAACAGTGACCAGGCGTGTTGCAGCAGGATATCGCGCAGCATGCTGACGTCGCTGGCCGCCAGCGCATGGTGAATAGCCTCCGCCGGATACCCCAGCGCCAGCCAGCCCTCGGCGGCGGCGCGGTGCAACCCCGGCAGCTCCAGCGCCAGTTCCCACTGGCAACGCTGGCGCAGGAAAGAGGCGAACAGCGGGTGGAAGTTGAACCATTCGCCGGTGTCGTCCATGCGGTGGATAAACAGCCCCTGGCGTTCCAGCTCCTCCAGCCGCTGCTGGCCGTTGTCTTCGCCGGTCAGCCGCACGATCAGCGCATCGTTCATTGAGCGCAGCACCGAACAGCGCAGCAGGAAGGCGCGCGCATCGGCATCGACGTGATCCAGCACTTCGTCCACCAGATAGTCGGACAGGTGACTGGCGTTCAGCCCCGCCAGCCGCTTGGCCGACAGTTGGGCCGAGGAGGTGGATTGGCGGGCCGACAGCGCGATCAGCTGCAGCGCGGTGGCCCAGCCTTCGACTTCGTCGCACAGGCGGCTGCTGTCCTGCTGTTCCATCGGCGCCGCCAGGCGGCAATCGAAGAACTGTTTGGCTTCCTGATGGGTGAACGCCAGCTGCTGCGTGCCCATTTCCAGCAGCTGATCGCGCACCCGCAGGTTGGCGATGCCGAGCGGCGGCAGGGTGCGCGAGAGCAGGATCAGCGTCAGGTTTTCCGGCTGATGGCGCAGGAAAAAGCGCATGGCTTCGTGAATGGCGTCGTTGGTGATCAGGTGATAGTCGTCGATCACCAGGTACAGCGGCTGATGCCAGTCGGCCAGCTCGATAAACAGCTGGGCGAACAGCGCCGACAGGCTGGCGTACTGGTGCTTCTGGCTCAGCGCTTCGCTCTTGACGCAGCGGCCGCCGCTGGCCTGCTGCAGCGCCGCGATCAGGTAGCTGGCGAAACGCTCCGGCTGGTTGTCGCTCTCATCCAGGGAATACCAGCCCAGATCGGCCTTGCCGGCCGCCCATTGGGCGATCAGCGTGGTTTTCCCGTATCCCGCCGGGCAATTGACCAGTGTCAGACGATAGTTGCCCGCGCTGGCCAGTTTGGCCAGCAGGCGATCGCGGATCACGGTATTTTGCAGCCGTACCGGGCGGCTCAGTTTTGATGGGATCAGCATAGTATTCCAGGATATAAATCGCGGTTCCCGCCGGGATTGGAGTGGCGCTAATTATTTTATGGTTCGTAATTAATAGCTCCCCCTAACTTCTGCCAACCCTAAACGTATTGCAACAAGCTTCCGCATCGGCTTGGAGTTAAGTTGCTATCGATCACACTTTTTTACGTTTGGTGTCGGAGTACGGCGATGCGGTTGCGGATCGCATTTCCGGCCATGGACAAAACTTCAGCAGCGCGAATACTTGTGCTAACGTCATGGTTAACGTTCTCAGTGCTCGCCGCACGCGTTGGCGGGCTTTTTTGCATCGTTGCAAGGGAGTCAAAAAGTGCCTGAGATCACAATTCCAGCTACGCCCCAATCCTCCTCCCCAGCTAATCCCCAGGCGGGATGATGCCGTCAGGCTTTCTCACCGGCACGATAGCGGCAATTTGACCCACTTACTGGATAGAGAGTTTTCCTTATGTCACAGCCTACGCTCAAGAAGGATGCTTTTCTGGCGGCGCTCGCCCGTCAGTGGCAACGGTTCGGCCTCAGTTCCGCGCAGCAAATGACGCAACATCAATGGTGGGAAGCCGTCAGTGCGGCGCTGGCCGAGCAACTGGCCGCACAGCCGGCGCCGCGCAAAAGCGCCAAACCGCTGCGTCACGTGAACTACATCTCGATGGAGTTTTTGATTGGCCGGTTGACGGCGAACAACCTGATCAACCTGGGCTGGTACGACACCGTCGAGCAGGCGCTGGCCGAGCAGAACGTCAAGCTGGCGGATCTGCTCGAGCAGGAAACCGATCCGGCGTTGGGCAACGGCGGGCTGGGGCGTTTGGCGGCCTGTTTCCTCGACTCGATGGCGACGGTGGAACAACCGGCCACCGGCTATGGGCTGAACTACCAGTACGGGCTGTTCCGCCAGTCGTTCCAGGGTGGGCAACAGCAAGAGGCGCCGGATAACTGGCAACGCGAGAGCTATCCGTGGTTCCGCCACAACGCCGCGCTGGCGGTGGACGTGGGCATCGGCGGCAAGCTGGAAAAGCAGGCCGACGGCCGCGAACTGTGGCGCCCGGCCTTCACCCTGCGCGGCGAAGCCTGGGATCTGCCGGTGCTGGGCTATCGCAACGGCGTGGCGCAGCCGCTGCGCCTGTGGCAGGCGACCCATCAGCATCCGTTCAACCTGAGCGATTTCAACGACGGCAAATTTCTGCAGGCGGAGAAGCAGGGTGTAGAAGCCGACAAGCTGACCAAGGTGCTGTACCCGAACGACAACCATCAGGCCGGCAAGCGCCTGCGCCTGATGCAGCAGTATTTCCAGTGCGCCTGCTCGGTGGCGGATATTTTGCGCAAGCACCATCAGGCCGGCCGCAAGATTGAAGAGCTGCCGAAGTACGAAGTGATCCAGCTGAACGACACCCACCCGACCATCGCCATTCCGGAAATGCTGCGCATTCTGCTGGACGAACACCAGCTGGAGTGGGAGGCGGCTTGGGCGATCACCAGCAACACCTTCGCCTATACCAACCACACCCTGATGCCGGAAGCGCTGGAATGCTGGGATGAAAAACTGGTGCGCAGCCTGCTGCCGCGCCATTTCTCCATCATCAAACAGATCAACGCCAGGTTCAAAAAGCTGGTGGATAAGCACTGGCCGGGCGACGAGGCAGTGTGGGCCAAACTGGCGGTGCACCACAACAAGCAGGTGCGCATGGCCAACCTGTGCGTGGTCAGCGGCTTTGCGGTCAACGGCGTGGCGCAGCTGCACTCGGATCTGGTGGTGAAAGATCTGTTCCCGGAATATCACCAGCTGTGGCCAAACAAATTCCATAACGTCACCAACGGCATCACGCCGCGCCGCTGGCTGAAACAGTGCAACCCGGCGCTGTCAGGCCTGATCGACGAGACGCTGAAGGTGGAGTGGGCGAGCGATCTCGACGCGTTGCGCGGGCTGGAGAAATTCGCCGACGACGCGGCGTTCCGCCAGCGTTATCAGCAGATCAAACGCGACAACAAGGTGGCGCTGGCCCATTACGTACACGGCGTGATGGGGCTGACGCTCGACCCGGACGCGATTTTCGATGTGCAGATCAAACGCCTGCACGAGTACAAACGCCAGCACCTGAACCTGCTGCACATCCTGTCGCTGTATCGCCAACTGCGCGACAACCCGAATCTGGACATCGTGCCGCGCGTGTTCCTGTTCGGCGCCAAGGCGGCGCCGGGCTACTACCTGGCGAAGAACATCATCTACGCCATCAATCAGGCGGCCGAGAAGATCAATAACGATCCGCTGGTGAAAGATCGCCTGAAAGTGGCGTTTATTCCGGACTACCGCGTGTCGGTGGCCGAACTGATGATCCCGGCGGCGGATATCTCCGAGCAGATCTCCACCGCCGGTAAAGAGGCCTCCGGCACCGGCAACATGAAACTGGCGCTGAACGGCGCGCTGACGGTCGGCACGCTGGACGGCGCCAACGTCGAAATCGCCGAGCAGGTGGGCGAAGACAACATCTTTATCTTCGGCAATACCGTGGAGCAGGTGAAGGCGATAGTGGCGAAGGGCTACGATCCGCTCAGCTACCGCAAGAAGGACAAGCACCTGAAGGCGATTTTGGATGAACTGGCGAGCGGCGCTTTCAGCCATGGCGACAAGCACGCGTTCGACATGATGCTGCACAGCCTGCTGGAAGGCGGCGATCCCTATCTGGTGCTGGCGGACTTTGCCTCGTACTGCCAGGCGCAGCGCCGGGTCGATGAGCTGTATCGCGATCGGGACGAGTGGACGCGGCGGACTATCCTTAACACCGCGCGCGTCGGCATGTTCAGCTCGGATCGCTCGATCCGCGATTACCAGCAGCGCATCTGGCAAGCCAAACGTTAAGGAGAGCGAATGGATCGCAAGCGTATCGATCAGGCGGCAGCGCAGGCGGGGATCGCTGCCGATTTCATCAATGCTCACGGCAAACGGCAGGCGATTGAGCCGCAGACCAAGCGCAAGCTGCTGGCGGCCATGAAGTGGGCCGATGATGCGGTGCAGGATACCGCGCCGCCGCCGTTACCGGCGGTCAAGGTGTTCTATCAGGGTGCGCCGTTGGCGCTGACGCCGACGGGCGAAGGCGAATACCTGTGGGCGCTGCAGCGTGAAGACGGCGAATGCCTGCAGGGGCGCGTCGGCGCGCGCAAGACCCTGACGCTGCCCGGTGAGCTGCCGGCGGGTTACCACCAATTGACGTTGAGCCAGGGCGCACGGCAGTGGTCATGCCGAGTGATCGTCGCACCGAGGCGCTGCTTCGAGCCGGACGCCTTGTTGACCGGCAAAAAGCTGTGGGGCGCCTGCGTTCAGCTGTACACGCTGCGCTCCGATCGCAACTGGGGCATCGGCGATTTCGGCGATCTGCGCCTGATGGTGGAAGAGGTGGGGGAACGCGGCGGCGCTTTCGTCGGCCTCAACCCGATCCATGCGCTGTACCCCGCCAACCCGGAGAGCGCCAGCCCATACAGCCCCTCGTCGCGCCGCTGGCTGAACCTGGCGTATATCGACGTCAACGCGGTGGAGGATTTCCAGCGCAGCGACGCGGCGCAGCGCTGGTGGCAGAAGCCGGCGACGCAGAAACAGCTCGCCAAAGCGCGCGCTGCGGAGTGGGTGGATTACACCGCCGTGATGCAGCTGAAACTGGCGGCGCTGAGGCTGGCGTTTCCGGTATTTCAGGCGCGCAAGCCAAACGACGCGCAGCGTCAGGCGTTCGAGCAATTCGTGACGGACGGCGGCGACAGCCTGTTCCGGCAGGCGGCCTTCGACGCGCTGCATGCCCATTTAGCGGCGGATGACATCAGCCAGTGGGGCTGGCCGGCCTGGCCCGAACGTTATCGGCAGGGGGATAGCGAAGCGGTGCGGCAGTTCTGCGCTGAACACCAGGAAACGGTTCGTTTTTACCTGTGGCTGCAGTGGCTGGCGGCCACCCAGTTCGCGCAGTGTTTTGACCAGAGCAGGCAGCAGCAGATGCCGATCGGCCTGTATCGCGATCTGGCGGTCGGGGTGGCGGAAGGCGGGGCGGAAACCTGGTGTGACCGCGAGCTGTACTGCCTGAAAGCGTCGGTCGGGGCGCCGCCGGATATTCTGGGCCCGCTGGGGCAAAACTGGGGCCTGCCGCCGATGGATCCGCACGTGATGGCGGCGCGCGGGTATCAGCCGTTCATCGATCTTTTGCGCGCCAACATGACCAGCTGTGGCGCGCTGCGTATCGATCACGTCATGGCGCTGCTGCGGCTGTGGTGGATCCCGTATGGTGAAACCGCCGATCGCGGCGCCTACGTCAAATACCCGGTGGACGATCTGCTGGCGGTGCTGGCGCTGGAAAGCCAGCGCCACCGCTGCATGGTGATCGGCGAGGATCTCGGCACGGTGCCGGTGGAAATCGTCGGCAAGCTGCGCGACAGCGGCGTCTACTCCTACAAAGTGCTCTATTTCGAAAGCGACGGCGAACACCATTTCCGCGCGCCGCAGGCCTATCCGGTACAGGCGATGGCGACCATCACCACCCACGATCTGCCGACGCTGCGCGGCTACTGGCAAAGCGACGATCTGACGCTCGGCAACCGGCTGGGTCTCTACCCGGACGCGGAAATCCTGCGGGCGCTGTTCGCCGATCGAGAACGCGCCAAGCAGGGGCTGCTGGATGGATTGCATCGTTATGGCTGCGTGCCGCAGAAGGTGGGCAAGAAGGCGGCGCTACTCGGCATGAGCCCGCTGCTCAACCGCGGCCTGCAGCGTTATGTCGCCGACAGCGCCAGCGCCTTGCTTGGCCTGCAGCCGGAAGACTGGCTGGACATGGCCGATCCGGTCAACATCCCCGGCACCAGCGATCAGTACCCTAACTGGCGGCGCAAGCTGACCCGGACGTTGGAGGAGATGTTCGCCGACCCGCGGATAAACCGGCTGCTGAAGGATTTGGACAAGCGCCGACGCAAGGTGTCGGTGGGGTGACGATGAGGTGTCGTTGTATTAGGTCAAAGGACGAGAACTTTAGTCCCATCCAAATGACGGATACCCGAATTAATTGGCGTTGCAGCTAGGCGGCAAGTGCGTAAAACCCCAGGAGCTTACTTAAGTAAGTGACTGGGGTGCGCGCATGCGGCCAACAACGCTGCAACTTCAAGTAAGAAGGGTATCAGTAGTAGGAGTGCTCGCCGCGCTGGTGCTCGGTCAAATCACGCACGCCCTTCAGCTCCGGGAACTTCTGCAGCAGCTCTTTCTCGATGCCTTCTTTCAGCGTGACGTCGACCATCGAACAGCCGTTGCAACCGCCGCCGAACTGCAGAATAGCCATGTTGTCGTCGGTGATCTCCATCAGCGTTACGCGGCCGCCGTGGCCCGCCAGCTGTGGGTTGATCTGCGACTGCAGCACGTATTCCACGCGTTCCATCAGCGGCGCGTCGTCATCGACCTTGCGCATCTTGGCGTTCGGCGCCTTCAGCGTCAGCTGAGAACCCAGCTGGTCGGTCACGAAGTCGATTTCGGCGTCTTCCAGATACGGCGCGCTCAGTTCATCGACATAGGCGGACAGTTTGTCGAACTTCAGTTCGGTATCCGTCGCTTCTACCGCGTCCGGCGGGCAATAAGAGACACCGCATTCGGCCGTCGGCGTGCCCGGGTTGATCACGAATACGCGGATTTGGGTGCCTTCTTCTTGATTTGCCAGCAGTTTGGCAAAGTGTTCCTGTGCAGCATCTGTTATACGGATCATAGCATTAGCTCAATAGTTGACTTCTATAGTCGGTTATAATACGCCCATTGCCGTGGCACTACAACGTGCGGCAAACGCACCATATCTGCACCGAGGCGGCGCCTTGCCGCCGCAGCAGCGCCGCGATCTCCGAGACGGTGCTGCCGGTGGTCACCACGTCATCCACCAGGGCGATATGCCGGCCGGCGACCGGCACGGTACAGGCGAACGCGCGCTGCAGATTGCGTCTGCGGGCAGAGGCGCTCAGCCGCTGTTGCAGGGCGGTTTTGCGCACCCGGCGCAAGGCGGCGGGCCGGTAGGCGCAACCCAACCAGCGCGCCAGTGGCCGGGCCAGCAGATCGCTCTGGTTATAGCCACGGCGCCAGCAGCGTGTTGCATGCAAGGGTACCGCCAAAATCAGGTCGGGTCTGTTCAGATACTGCTCTCTGCGCGCCTGCTGCCAGCGCAACAGCATCAGGCGCGCCAGCGCCGGCGCCAGCTCGGGCGAGCGGTGGAACTTGAACCTTTTGACCAAGCCGCTGAGCGGCGTCACGTAGTCGCCGACGAACACCAGCTGTTGCCAGGGCGGTGGCCGTTGCAGGCAGCGGCCGCAGGGCGTGCGCGTCTCCCCGGCGGGCAGCCCGCAGCGCGGGCAACACGGCGGTCTGGCCGGCAGGTGACGCAGGCAGCAGCTGCAGAGGCCATGACGCATCAGGCTCAATGGCTGTCGGCATAGCCAACAGCGGCTGCGGATTGATAGCATAGTGTCTCCGAGACGGGTAAGCATGAAAGGACAATAACCAATGACAGCGCTGTACTGGCAAACAATAGGTGAAGGTGAACGCGATCTTGTGCTGCTGCACGGCTGGGGATTGAACGCCGAAGTGTGGAGTTGCATTCAGGCGCGGTTGACGCCGCATTTTCGCCTGCACCTGGTCGATCTGCCGGGGTACGGCCGTAGCCAGGGGTTCGGCGCCCTGTCGCTGGCGCAGATGACGGAAATCGTGCTGGCGGCCGCCCCGCCGCAGGCCTGGTGGCTCGGCTGGTCGCTCGGCGGGCTGGTGGCCAGCCAGGCGACGCTGATGCAGCCGCAGCGGGTCAGCGGGCTTATCACCGTGGCCTCCTCGCCGTGCTTTGCCGCCCGCGATGAGTGGCCGGGGATCCGTCCGGACGTGCTGAGCGGTTTCCAGCACCAGCTAAGCCTGGATTTCCAGCGCACCGTCGAGCGTTTTCTGGCGCTGCAGACGCTGGGCACCGAGAGCGCGCGTCAGGATGCGCGCCAGCTGAAAGCGGTGGTGCTCAACCAACCGACGCCGAGCGTCGAAGTACTGAACGGCGGGTTGGAGATCCTGCGCACCGCCGATCTGCGCGCGCCGCTGGCGGAGCTGCCGCAGCCGCTGCTGCGGATCTACGGCTATCTGGACGGGCTGGTGCCGCGCAAGGTCGCCGAGCTGCTCGACGCCGCCTGGCCGAACTCCACGTCGCAGATCGTGGCTAAAGCCGCCCATGCGCCGTTTATCTCTCATCCCGATGAATTTGTGACGATGATCGAAGCGTTTATTGCAGCACATTGAATGCAGCGTGAAAACGCACGATAGAGCGCGAAAAAAAACGCTGCCGGGTGGATAAAAGACAAAGCTGTTCAATACTTAGTGAGTCAATGCGTTGGCTGCAAAATGAAAAGACCACGTGCGGCGATTTTCATTTTGGCGTTTCGTCTCTGGGAAACAGGCCCCGTCAGGGAAAGCAACGAGGCCTGAGGATGTCGCGGCAGCCTGCAGTACTACGCATGGATCCTGGACGGCTTTCATAACAGATAAATTATCCATTGAGAGGTTAGTGTCATGAAATCATTGAAGATGATTATTGCAGCGGCAGTGCTGGGTTCGGTGTCTTTCGGCTCCATGGCGGCAACCCTGCTGACCAAGGAAGATCTGGATAAGAATCCGGGTAAATACGAGAAGATCGGCACCGTGACCACCACGGCGGAAACCACGTCGCCGATGGATGCCAAGGAAGAGCTGTCCAAACTGGCGGACGAAAAGGGCGGTCAATACTACGTGATCCTGGCGGGCCGCGAACACGGTAAATTCAGCGCCATCGCCGAAGTTTACAAAGACAAGCAATAAGCCTTGAACGGCAAGGGGGCGCCCGCAGCGGCGCCCCTGAACGTCAGGCCTTCAGCCGGTAGAACACCGTGCTGCACCCCTGGCCCTGCGGGCAGCTTTTGCAGCCGCCGCTCAGACAGGCGCCGTCATCCTGTTCGATGCGTTCCACTTTCCCCATCGCCGTCAAACGGTCCAGCATCGCCTGCACCAGCGGCAGCGGCGTCGCCAGCGATTGGCTGAGCTGCTGCGCCTGAGCGCTGCCGCGCAGCGCCAACGCATCGCGCACCTGCAGCAGCCCGGCCATCAGTGGCAGCTCCCTTTGGCGCCCTGACAGCAGGCCGCCGGCGTGGCGTTGCCCAGGCGAACCGTGACGCGGCTGCGCGCCCGGCGCAGGCCGAACAGCACCAGCAGGTTTACCAGCACCACCGCCAGGATCGCCGTCAGGCTGTACTGCGGATGTTGGTTGAAGGTGGCCGCCTGATAGAACAGCGTCGCCAGCGAGTAGGCGACGTTCAGCCCCCACAGGATTGAGAAGGTCATCCAGCCGCGGCTCGATTCACGGGCGATGGCGCCCATCACCGAGACGCAAGGCACGTACAGCAACACGAAGATCAGGTAGCTGTAGGCGGAAATGCCGGAGCCGAATTTGCTGCTCATCACGCCCATCGAGCCGACGCCCATCTCGCCGTCGCCCTTGCTGGCTTCGATCGGGTTGGAGAGCACGCTCAGGCTGAAGGTGTTTTTCAGCCCGTCCCAGGTTTCCTGCAGCGCCCCGCCCAGTTCATCGAGCAGGTTGAAGTTGGCGGCGTTGAACGCCTCTTTGTTGATGTGCTCGGCGGTATACAGCGTGTTCAGCGTGCCGACCACCACTTCTTTCGCCATCGCGCCGGTCACCAGCCCGACGGTGGCCTGCCAGTTATCGCTGTGGACGCCCATCGGCTGCAGCAGCGGCGTCAGCACCTTGGAGACCGAAGCCAGCGCGGAGTCGTTGATGTTGTCGACCGTTTTGCCGCTGAACGAGAAGCTGTTCAGGCCGCCGATGAACATGCTGGCGACCACGATCACCTTGCCGGCGCGCAACACGAAGCCTTTCAGCCGCTGCCAGGTTTGCAGCAGCAGGCTTTTCAGGTGCGGCACGTGGTAAACCGGCAGCTCCATCACGAACGGCGAGGCTTCGCCGCGCATGAGGGTGTATTTCAGCACCAGGCCGGTCAGGATCGCCACCGCGATGCCGAGCATATACAGCGAGAACACCACCCCAGCGCCGTCCTGGCCGAAGAAGGCGGCGGCGAACACCGCGAAGATCGCCAGACGGGCGCCGCAGGACATGAACGGCGCCATCATGATGGTGATCAGGCGCTCGCGCTGGGCGTCCAGCGTACGGGCGCCCATGATGGACGGCACGTTACAGCCGAAGCCGACGATCAGCGGCACGAAGGATTTGCCCGGCAGCCCGAGCGCCTGCATCAGGCGGTCCATCACGAACGCCGCGCGCGCCATGTAGCCGGAGTCTTCCAGGAACGACAGGAACAGGTACATCATGCCGATCTGCGGCACCAGCGGCAGCACGGTGTTGATGCCGCCGCCGACGCCCTGCGCCAGGAAGACGGTCAGCCAGTCGGGGAAGTGCAGGGTGTAACCGAGCCACTGAATGCCCTGAATGAAGATCGCCGCCGAGCCGATATCGAAGATCGGCTGCAGCGCGCCGCCGATATTGATCGCCAGCAGGAACATCAGGTACATCACCAGCAGGAAGATCGGTACGCCCAGCCAGCGGTTGAGGATCACTTTATCCAGCATGTCGGTCAGGCGGTTGGGCATCGCCTGCTGCGAGTTGCTGACCGCGTCGCACAGGGCGGCGATGGACTGGTAGCGCGCGTCGGCGATCACCAGCGCCGGGTCCTCCTGCTGCTGCTGTTGCAGCGCCTGAATGGCCGCTGGCAGCCGCGCCACGGCGGGGCCGGCCAGGCGATGGCTGTAGATGTCGCCCTCCAGCATCTGCAGCGCCAGCCAGCGGCGCTGCGCCGCCGGCAGCGTTTGCGGCATGGCGTCGCTCAGCGTGGCGACCTCTTTCAGCAGCAGCGGCGGGTAGTTCACCAGCGCCTGCTGTTCGTTGATGCGATGATTGTCGATCATTTGTTTCAGCACGCCGATGCCGTCGGCGCGGGTGGAGACCATCGGCACTACCGGGCAACCGAGGCGCGCCGACAGCGCGGCGACGTCGATATCGATATGCTGGCTTTTGGCGATGTCGAGCATGTTGAGCGCCACGATGCAGGGAATGCCCAGCTCCAGCAGCTGCAGCGTCAGGTAGAGGTTGCGTTCCAGGTTGGAGGCATCCACCACGTTGATCAGCAGATCGGCGTCGCCGCTCAAAATGTAGTGGCAGGCGATCTGCTCATCGAGCGACGTCTGCTCCGAAATGGTGGTCAGGGAGTAGGTGCCGGGCAAATCGACCAGCCGCACGTCGGACTGCGGGGTGGTGAAATGGCCTTCCTTGCGTTCGACCGTCACGCCCGCCCAGTTGCCGACCCGCTGGCGCGCGCCGGTCAGTTGGTTGAACAGCGTGGTTTTGCCGGAGTTCGGGTTGCCGATTAAGCCGATGGTGAGTTTTTTCATAGTTCTGCGTGTCGTCTTCAAGGAGAACAGCGCCGGCGCAAAGGCGCACCGGCAAACGGAGGGCGCGCCGGCTCAGGGCTGGCCGTCGAGCTGCAGCAGCGCCAAATCCTTCCTGCGCAGCACCAGGCTGACGCGGCGGGTTTTAATTTCTATCGGGTCGCCCAGCGGCGCGACGCGCACCACGTCGAACGAAGAGCCGGGCAGCATGCCGAGCGATAACAATTTTTGGCGGTAGGCCGGCGCAATCTCGCTGGAAAAGCCGACAATCTTATATGTGCGTTTAGGTTGAAGCTGCATGTCATTAACCTTCCGGGTGCCGATGAGCATCGGGCTGATGATAATTGGACGTTGCCGGCGAAAATGCCACGCCGTCGGCGGTATTCATCCATAAGGTCATGCAATAAAGTGAGCGAAAATAATAGTAATTATCATTATCGCATTCAATGCAAAAAGTAAGGGTATTGTAACCAATTATTTTGGCGGCGGCCGCTTTTTGGCTGGCCCCCTTGATAATCCCCGTTTTACCACCGCTTATACGCGGCGACAAATGAGAATGGTGAGTTAAATCAGTTACGTATTTGTAGCCGAGTTTTCTCATTTGCAAATATCGATGGCTTTTTCCCTTTATTTATTTCCGCTGAAAGGCAATTCGATAACATTATTCCGCCGTAATGCGAGCGGTAACCATTTGTGTTTCTCTCACAATTCGCGAGATGAAAAATGCGTGTTAACGAAGTTGTTAATAAATGGCTGCAGGAGGCATTTTTGTTGCCTGAATAATGGGAGGGCGGTCACGCAGGAACGGGAAATAAAAAGATGATGGTTTATTGAGGCGGGTCAAAAATGCCGCAAGTTTTATTCATCAGAAAGGGCGGAGCAGGCTCCGCCCTGTTGGCTCTGGCTTAGCGTTTCTTGCCGAACGCCGCTGCCAGCGCGTCGCCCATGGCGCTGTTGCCGGCCGGCGTCGCATTGCGCGGTTTGGCCTTGTTGCCGCCTGCCGAACGGTTGGCGTTGTCGCGCGCCTGTGCAGGCGCGTTGCCGCCGCGGCGCGGTGAACCTTCGCCCGGTTGCTCATCCAGGCGCATGCTCAGCGCGATGCGTTTCCGCTGCAGATCGACTTCCATCACCTTCACTTTGACGATGTCGCCGGCCTTCACCACGGTGTGCGGATCTTCGACGAACTTGTCCGCCAGCGAGGAGATGTGCACCAGACCGTCCTGATGCACGCCGATATCCACGAAGGCGCCGAAGTTGGTGACGTTAGTGACCGACCCTTCCAGGATCATGCCCGGCTGCAGATCGTTGAGGGTTTCCACGCCTTCGGCAAAGGTGGCGGTTTTGAACTCAGGACGCGGGTCGCGGCCCGGCTTCTCCAGCTCTTTCAGGATGTCGGTGACCGTCGGCACGCCGAACTTGTCGTCGGTGAAATCGACCGCTTTCAGGCTGCGCACCGCCGAGGCGTTGCCCATCAGATCCTGCAGCGCCTGCTCGGTGGCGGCCAGAATGCGCTGCACCACCGGGTAGGCTTCCGGGTGGACGGTAGAGGCATCCAGCGGGTTGTCGCCGTGGTTGATGCGCAGGAAGCCGGCGCACTGTTCGAACGCTTTCGGCCCCAGACGGCTGACTTTCAGCAGCTGTTCACGGTTGCTGAAGCGGCCGTTCTCGTCGCGCCAGTTGACGATATTCTGCGCCATCATGCGCGTCAGGCCGGCCACGCGGGTCAGCAACGGCACCGAAGCGGTGTTCAGATCGACGCCGACGGCGTTCACGCAGTCTTCCACCACCGAGTCCAGCTTTTTCGCCAGCTGGCTCTGGCTGACGTCGTGCTGATACTGGCCGACGCCGATGGATTTCGGGTCGATCTTCACCAGCTCCGCCAGCGGATCCTGCAGACGACGGGCGATGGACACCGCGCCGCGCAGCGACACGTCGAGATCCGGGAACTCCTGCGCCGCCAGTTCGGACGCGGAATACACCGACGCGCCCGCTTCGCTGACGATCACTTTTTGCGCCCGGACGTCGCTGAACTGCTTTTGCAGGTCGAGATAGAAACGCTCGGTTTCACGCGAAGCGGTGCCGTTGCCGATCGCCACCAGCTCCACGTTGTGTTTGATGCACAGCGCCGCGACGATGGCGGCGGCTTTGGCCGCTTGCCCGGTGTGCGGATAGACGGTGTCGGTGGCCACCAGTTTGCCGGTCGCGTCGACCACGGCGACTTTCACCCCGGTGCGCAGGCCCGGATCGAGGCCCATGGTGGCGCGCATGCCGGCCGGCGCGGCCATCAACAGATCATGCATGTTGCGGGCGAAGACGTTGATCGCTTCATCCTCCGCGCGTTCGCGCACCGTGCCCATCAGTTCGGTTTCCAGGTGCAGCAGCACCTTGATGCGCCAGGTCCAGTTGACCACCGCCTTGCGCCAGGCGTCGGCCGGAGCGTTGTTCAGGCGCAGATTGAGGTGATTGATGATGATCAGCTCCGCCTGGCTTTCGCGCGGCGCTTCCTCAAACTGCGGATCGGCGTTCAGCGCCAGCTGCAGCACACCTTCGTTGCGGCCGCGGAACATCGCCAGCGCGCGGTGCGAAGGCACCTGGGAAATCGGTTCGTGGTGATCGAAGTAGTCGCGGAACTTGGCGCCTTCGTCTTCCTTGCCCTCGACCACTTTGGAGACCAGATGGGCGTTTTTCCACAGGTAGTCGCGCACCTTGGCCAGCAGCGCGGCGTCTTCGGCGAAGCGCTCCATCAGGATATAGCGCGCGCCGTCGAGGGCGGCTTTCACGTCCGCCACGCCCTTCTCGGCGTCGACGTAGCGTTCAGCCAGCTGTTCCGGCTGCTGTTGCGGATCCTGCCACAGCGTGTCCGCCAGCGGTTCCAGACCGGCTTCGATGGCGATCTGGCCACGGGTGCGGCGCTTGGGTTTGTACGGCAGGTAGAGGTCTTCGAGTTCGGTCTTGCTCAGCGTGGCGTTGATCGCCCCCGCCAGTTGTTCGGTCAGTTTGCCCTGTTCATCGATCGACTTCAGGATGGTCTGACGACGATCTTCCAGTTCACGCAGATAACCCAGGCGGGTTTCCAGCTGGCGCAGTTGGGTGTCGTCCAGGCCCCCGGTGACTTCCTTACGATAGCGTGCAATAAAGGGCACGGTATTACCTTCATCCAGCAGACGGATGGCGGAGTCGACTTGCTCCGGCCGGGCCTGCAGTTCTGTTGCAATAATGCGGCTCAGTGGGTCATTCATAGGTCTGGTATCTGTATTGAGAACGGTGAATAAACAGGGGACAGTTATACGGATTGATCGCGGAAAATGCCAGCGGAGCGGGCCGCCGCCGCGCGGCCGCGGCGTGGAGAACAGCTCAGGCGGCGGCGTTGGCGGCGGTTCGGAAAAAGCTGAAAGCTTACTTCGGGTAGTTTATCTCGTTAACGTACCACTGCGCCTCGCCCAGCGGGGTATTGACGGTGGCGACGTCCCCGACCTCTTTTTTCAGCAGGGCGCGCGCCATCGGCGCATCGATGGAGATGTAATCCTTGCGGCCGAAAATCTCGTCGTAGCCGACGATGCGAAAACGTTTGATCTCGCCGTCGTCATTCTCCACCTCCACCCAGGCCCCGAAGAACACTTTGCCTTCCTGCTGAGGGGAGTAATCGACGATCTTCAACTGCTCCAGGCATTTGGTCAGATAGCGGACGCGGCGATCGATCTCGCGCAGCCGCTTCTTGTTGTATTGGTAATCGGCGTTTTCGCTTCTGTCGCCCAGGCTGGCGGCCCAGGTCACTTTCTTGGTCACCTCGGGGCGTTCTTCGCGCCAGAGGTAATCCAGCTCTTGTTTGAGCTTGTCATACCCTTCACGGGTTATCAGTTGAGTTCTCATCGTGATTTATCTTTATGGGGCCACCGCCACAGTGTACGTGAATGCGGAGGGCTTTAAAAATGGCGCGCGGGCCTGCGCCTTGTCGCACGGTTTTTATTCAGTTTGCGCAGCTTTTAACAATCGGGAGTATGCTTAGCGATAGCGGAAAAAGAATGTGACGAAAGGAGGATATCTGGCGAGAGAGACAAGGAATTTTGGCGCACAACCCAACACATTGAAGGTATTACCGCATGGAATTTAAAGATTACTACGCCACGATGGGCGTTGAGCCCAACGCCGATCTGAAAACCATCAAAACGGCCTACCGCCGGCTGGCGCGTAAATATCACCCTGACGTGAGCACCGAAGACGACGCCGAGAGCAAGTTCAAGGAACTGGCCGAAGCCTATGAGGTACTGAAGGACGACGAGCGCCGCGCCGAGTACGATCAGATCCGGCTGCATCGCAACGATCCGAACTTTGGCCGCCAGGCGCGCGGCGATCACGGCGGCTATCAGCAGAGCGCCTCATGGCACGGCGGCGGCGCCGACGCGCAAGACTTCTCCGACTTCTTCGAGAGCATGTTCGGCGGGCGGGCGGCGGGCGGGCACCGTTCCGCTTCGCACTCGCACGGCGGGCATGGCTTCCGCGGCCAGGATCTGGAGATGGAGGTGCCGCTGTTCCTCGAGGAAACGCTGCATGGTCAAAGCCGCGAGATTTCCTACAAGCTGCCGGTGTACGACGAACTGGGGCGGCAGGTAAGCGAAGCCAGCAAGACGCTGAACGTGAAAATTCCGGCCGGCGTGGGCGACGGCGAGCGCATTCGCCTCAAGGGGCAGGGCGTTGCCGGCGTGGGCGGCGGCCAGAACGGCGACCTGTATCTGGTTATCCGCCTCGCGCCGCACCCGTTGTTTGAGATAGACGGCCACAACCTGAGCATCGTGGCGCCGCTCGCTCCGTGGGAAGCGGCGCTCGGCGCCAGCATTGAGGTGCCGACGCTGACCGGCAAAATCGCGCTGACCGTGCCGGCCGGCAGCCAGAGCGGCAAACGGCTGCGGGTCAAAGGCAAAGGGCTGGCGGGCAAGAAAGAGCCCGGTGACCTGTACGTTATTCTCAAGGTGGTGATGCCGCCGAAGCCGAACGAGAAGGCCAGCGCCCTGTGGCGGGAACTGGCTGAACAGGCGGCATTCAACCCGCGCGCGGAATGGGAGTAAAGCAGATGATGAAAAAAGAGATCACTTTCACCGTGGTGGAATTGTGTCAGAGGGTGGAGATTTCAGAGGACGAGCTGGTCGAGATCGTCGGCCTGGGCGTTATCGTGCCGCTGGAGCCGGCGCAGCCGCGCTGGGAGTTTGATTATCCGGCGCTGAGCCATCTGCAGCGCGCACGCAGGCTGCGGGCGGAGCTGGATCTGGACTGGCCGGGGATCGCCATGGCGCTGACGCTGCTCGACCGGGTTGATGCGCTACAGCAAGAGAACCGGCAGCTGCGCAGGCAGCTGGCGCGTTTCCTGCAAACTTCCTGACCCGAGAGCTGAACGCCACCGGGCGCTTCCCGGTGGCGAAATTGCACAAAATTGGGCCGTCGCCCCACATTGCGCCGATAAAGGGCGAAATTTTGACGAACCCCCGTCGACATTCACTGAAAATTGTTGATAAATGGGGAAAAGAATAAGCTTTGTAACAATTTCGTCTAGAATACATACCATTAAACGCTGTCTCAAATGGCAAGGTTTTCTAACAATATTCGAGTCAGGCAATAAAGCCTTTGGGAGTAATACCATGCAAGAGAATCATAAGATCCTGGTTGTCGATGATGACATGCGCCTGCGCGCGCTTTTAGAACGTTATTTAACCGAGCAGGGCTTCCAGGTTCGCAGCGTTGCCAACGCTGAGCAAATGGATCGCTTGCTGACTCGTGAATCCTTCCATTTGATGGTGCTCGATCTGATGTTGCCGGGCGAAGACGGCCTGTCCATCTGCCGCCGCCTGCGCAGCCAGAGCAACCCGATGCCGATCATTATGGTCACCGCGAAAGGCGAAGAGGTCGATCGCATCGTGGGCCTGGAAATCGGCGCCGACGACTACATTCCTAAACCGTTCAACCCGCGTGAGCTGTTGGCTCGTATCCGCGCGGTGCTGCGCCGTCAGGCGAACGAACTGCCGGGCGCGCCTTCGCAGGAAGAAGCGGTGATCGCTTTCGGCAAATTCAAACTGAACCTCGGCACCCGTGAGATGTTCCGCGAAGACGAGCCGATGCCGTTGACCAGCGGCGAGTTCGCGGTACTGAAGGCGCTGGTCAGCCACCCGCGTGAACCGCTGTCGCGCGATAAGCTGATGAACCTGGCGCGTGGCCGCGAATACAGCGCCATGGAACGCTCCATCGACGTGCAGATCTCTCGTCTGCGCCGTATGGTTGAAGAAGATCCGGCGCATCCGCGTTATATCCAGACCGTGTGGGGTCTCGGCTACGTTTTCGTCCCGGACGGCAGTAAGGCATGAGGCGATTGCGCTTTTCACCGCGTAGCTCGTTTGCCCGAACCCTGTTGTTGATCGTCACCTTGCTGTTCGTCAGCCTGGTGACGACCTATCTGGTGGTGCTGAACTTCGCCATCCTGCCCAGCCTGCAGCAGTTCAACAAGGTATTGGCCTACGAAGTGCGTATGCTGATGACCGATCGGCTGCAGCTGGAGGATGGCACGCTGCTGGAGGTGCCGCCGGCGTTCCGCCGTGAGATCTACCGCGAGCTGGGCATCTCTCTCTACACCAACTCGGCGGCGGAGGAGAGCGGCCTGCGCTGGGCGCAGCACTACCAGTTCCTCAGCCAGCAGATGGCGCAGCAGCTCGGCGGGCCGACCGATGTGCGGGTGGAGGTGAACAAGAACTCCCCGGTGGTGTGGCTGAAAACCTGGCTGCAGCCCGATATCTGGGTGCGCGTGCCGCTGACGGAAATCCACCAGGGCGATTTCTCGCCGCTGTTCCGCTATACGCTGGCGATTATGCTGCTCGCGATCGGCGGCGCCTGGCTGTTTATTCGTATTCAAAACCGCCCGCTGGTGGAGCTGGAACATGCGGCGCTGCAGGTGGGCAAGGGCATTATTCCGCCGCCGCTGCGCGAGTATGGCGCTTCCGAAGTGCGGTCGGTGACTCGCGCATTCAATCAGATGGCGTCGGGCGTCAAACAGCTGGCGGATGACCGCACTTTGCTGATGGCCGGAGTCAGCCACGACCTGCGCACACCGTTGACGCGCATCCGCCTGGCGACGGAGATGATGAGCGCCGAAGACGGCTATCTGGCCGAGTCGATCAATAAAGACATCGAAGAGTGCAACGCCATCATCGAGCAGTTCATCGATTATCTGCGCACCGGGCAGGAAATGCCGACCGAAAGCAGCGATCTGAACGCCATTTTAGGCGAAGTGGTCGCGGCCGAGAGCGGCTATGAGCGGGTGATTGAAACCGCGCTGTCGCCGGGCGAGCTGATGATGAACGTGCATCCGCTGTCGATTAAACGGGCGGCGGTGAATATGGTGGTGAACGCGGCGCGTTACGGCAACGGCTGGATCAAGGTCAGCAGCGGCCGTGAGCTGCAGCGCGGCTGGTTCCAGGTGGAAGATGACGGCCCGGGCATCAAGCCGGACGAGTTGAAGCACCTGCTGCAGCCGTTCGTACGCGGTGACAGCGCGCGCAGCACCAGCGGCACCGGCCTGGGGCTGGCGATCGTGCAGCGTATTATCGACGCGCATGACGGCGAACTGGATATCGGCACCAGCGAGCGCGGCGGGCTATTGATCCGCGCTTATATTCCGTTGCCGATGGAGAAAAAAGAGTCGACCAACGGCCATCAAACGGCCAGGGAAACCGCCTGACCTCTGATGTGGGCCGCGCCGCTGCGGCCCCGTCAGGACTTTCTGCTCATCACGTAGTATTCCGCCGCATCCTCATGCAACCGGCGGCCGGTCGGCGCCTGCCACGGATCGATTAATTCGATGCCGCAGTGGAGGAAGTCTTTGGTATTGCGGGTGGCCAGCGCGGCGCCGTAATGCAGGCAGGTGGCGGCGATTTGGGTATCGGGCACGCTCATCGCTTTACCCAACAGCCGATTCCTTGCCGTCAATTCCGCGTATTGCATCGCGCACAGCCCATCAAACGGCAATATCTGCCCCTCGAACTTCAATTCAATGGCGTCCGCCAATTTCAGCTTGAGATCCCGCTGGCGTTTGCCGTCAGGCATGCAGGCCACGCCGCTGAACAGTTCGGCGAGGACAATGGCGCTGAGATAGAGCTCGTCATTGTCCTTTTCATTTAACCAGTTAATGACGTTGTAGTACGGGCTGGGACGCAGCGTTTCTGAAATGACGTTGGTGTCGATAATGATCATGCGTTGTCATCTTCATCATCAAAGGTGACGATGCGTGGCGGCACGGCGTCACGCGGTGGGATCTCCAGCTCAACGCCGCCGAATTCGGCGAAGTGCTGATGCATCCAGGTACCCAATCCATAGCGCGGCGGCTTTTTCACCAGCGCCTGTTTCAGGATCATGCGCGCTTCCTCTTCCATGGAATGGCCGTTTTTCGCCGCTGAGATACGCAGCAGCTCTTTGATTTCGTCGTCCAGATTTCTGACGGTGATAGTAGCCATTGAAACCTCCTTTGCTATCAATGATTGCATTGACTTATTCTCTCGTCTCGCCGGTTAAAAAGCAATCAATTGAAATAAAAAAAGGCGCGGGATCCGCGCCTTAGCTGAAGAGGTAACGCTACCGAATTACAGCTTCGGGCCGGCGCTGACCAGCGCGGCGCCCGCAGGCGTGTCGGTGTATTTGTCGAAGTTGGTGATGAAGCGCTCGGCCAGATCCTGCGCTTTTTCCTGCCACTGCTCGAGGCTGGCGTAGGTGTTGCGTGGATCGAGGATCTCCGGGTTCACGCCAGGCAGCGCGGTCGGCATCGCCAGATCGAAGATAGGCAGGGTAACGGTTTCCGCCTTGTCGATTTCACCGCTCAGGATGGCGTCGATGATGCCGCGCGTATCTTTGATCGAGATGCGTTTGCCGGTGCCGTTCCAGCCGGTGTTGACCAGGTAAGCCTGGGCGCCGGCGGCCTGCATGCGTTTCACCAGCACTTCGGCGTACTGCGTCGGGTGCAGCGACAGGAATGCGGCGCCGAAGCAGGCGGAGAAGGTTGGCGTCGGCTCGGTCACGCCGCGCTCGGTGCCGGCCAGCTTGGCGGTGAAGCCGGACAGGAAGTGGTACTGAGTCTGGTTGGCGGTCAGGCGCGATACCGGCGGCAGCACGCCGAAGGCGTCGGCGGTCAGGAAGATCACCTTGGTGGCGTGACCCGCCTTGGACACCGGCTTGACGATGTTCTGGATATGGTAGATCGGGTAAGAAACGCGGGTATTCTCGGTTTTCGAACCGTCGTTGAAGTCGATGCTGCCGTCGGCCAACACGGTGACGTTTTCCAGCAGCGCATCGCGTTTGATGGCGTGGTAGATGTCCGGCTCGGCTTCTTCAGACAGCTTGATGGTCTTGGCGTAGCAACCGCCTTCGAAGTTGAACACGCCGTCGTCGTCCCAGCCGTGCTCGTCATCGCCGATCAGCTGACGCTTAGGATCGGTGGAGAGGGTGGTCTTGCCGGTGCCGGACAGGCCGAAGAACACCGCCACGTCGCCTTTCTCGCCCACGTTGGCCGAGCAGTGCATCGAGGCGATGCCTTTCAGCGGCAGCAGGTAGTTCATCATCGAGAACATGCCTTTCTTCATTTCGCCGCCATACCAGGTGCCGCCGATCAGCTGCATGCGCTCGGTCAGGTTGAAGGCGACGAAGTTCTCCGAGTTCAGGCCTTGCTGCTGCCAGTTCGGGTTGGTGCATTTGGCGCCGTTCATCACCACGAAGTCCGGCTCGAAGTCTGCCAGCTCTTCGTCGCTCGGGCGGATGAACATGTTTTTCACGAAGTGCGCCTGCCAGGCCACCTCGGTGATGAAACGCACTTTCAGGCGCGAGTCGGCGTTGGCGCCGCAGAAGGTATCCACCACGAACAGGCGCTTGCCGGACAGTTGCTCGGTGACCAGGTGTTTCAGATCGGCCCAGACTTCCGGGCTGAGAGGTTTGTTGTCGTTTTTGCCTTTGCCCTGATCGGCCCACCACACGGTATCGCGGGTGATGTCGTCACGGACGATGTATTTGTCTTTCGGCGAACGGCCGGTGAAGATGCCGGTATCGACGGAGACGGCACCCAGCTTGGTGACTACCCCACGCTCAAAACCTTCCAGAGATGGGTCTGTTTCTTCCTTAAACAGCAGTTCATAGCTCGGGTTGTGAACGATTTCGCTGACGTCGTGAATGCCGTAAGCGGCCAGATCCTGAGGGGTTATACCTTTAACGCGCATGTTACTACTCCTTGGTCACAGAATTTCTGGCGGCAATTGTAGGGATCTAACGGTGCGTAACCGCGATGGGTATCAAATATTTAACGTTTTAGGCGGTATTTCGTTACGATCTGAGAGATAGCACACGGAAAAAAGCAAACGTGCAAACGGCGGGGCTTGGCGGGCGCAGGGCGCGCCCGCCGAGAGGGTGTGACTTAGTGCAACCGATCGCTTTCGCCGGCGTTGCCCGCATACAACGCGGCAACATCAACCGGGTCAAAGACATAGTGGCTGCCGCAGTAGTCGCAGTGCATGTCGATATTGCCGTCCTGCTCCAGCATGTCCGCCACTTCGTCGGTCGGCAGCGTCAGCAGCGCGTCGGCGCAACGCTGGCGTGAACAGGTACAACGGAATTGCACGTCCTGCGGTTCATACAGGGTGACTTCTTCCTGATGATACAGACGGTACAGCACCTCGTTGGCCGGCAGGCCGAACAGCTCTTCGCTTTTGACCGTGTTGGTCAGTTGCACCAGGTGATCGAAATCATCGAGGTTGCCGTCTTGCGCCGGCAGCACCTGCAGCAGCATGCCGGCCGCCGCGGCATTGCCTTCCGCTTCGCCGGTGCGGATGAACAGGCGGGTCGGCAACTGTTCAGACTGGCGGAAGTAGGCTTCCAGGCATTCGGCCAGCGTTTCCCCTTCCAGACCGACCACGCCCTGATAGCGTTCGCCTTCCGTTGGGGAAATGGTGATGACCATGACGCCGTTGCCGATCATCTGATGCAGGGTGCTGTCGTCGGCGATAGGCGCCTGGGTGCGCGCAACGCCGCGCATCTCCTGGCGGTTGTTGCCATTGATCACCGCCAGCTTCAGCGGGCCGTCGCCTTGCAGCTGAACGGTGATGTCGCCGTCGAACTTCAGGGTTGCGGTCAGCAGACTGGTGGCGACCAGCAGCTCGCCCAGCAGTTTTTGCACCGGCGCCGGGTAGTCGTGGTTGTTCAGGATCTGCTGATAGGTTTCGCTGACGGTAACCAGCTCGCCGCGCACCGCGTAGTTTTCAAACAGGTAACGGTGCAATTGGTCATGGTTGGACATAATCTTCTCTCATTGCGGTGAGGGGTTATTCCTGCTCACCAAATTTAAATTTCATCAGGTCGCGCCGCTCCTTTTTGTCCGGACGTCGGTCCGGATGCGGCATGGTCAACGCGTTCATCTTGCGCGCCAGCGCCATTTTTTCGCGGTTGGCGATGCTGGCTTCGGTTTCCTGATACATTTGCTGCGCCTCGTTGGCGCCGCGGCGTTGGCTGGTCAGCGCCAGCACGATCACCGTACGTTCTTCGTTGCCCTGCCGCAGTTTGAGCTCCGCGTTGAGCTCGACAATCTTGCTCGGCTTGCCGCGCTGGCCGTTGTAATGCACTTTGCCGCCGTCGATCATTTCGCGCGCCAGCGCGCGGGTCTTGTAGAAGCGTGCGGCCCACAGCCACTTATCCAGTCGGACCGCGTCGTCGCGCGTCGCTTTTTCCTTCATGCTTCCCCCTTGGCCAGCGCCGGTATCAGCAGGCGGTAGTCGCGCATCGACGGATGGCGCTGGAAGCTTTTCTCCGCCGTGCTGGAGTCCGGGTTTTGCACGCCCAGGCAGTAACGAATGCCGAAAGTGCGCGCCGCGTCGAGGATCGGCTCGCCGTCGTCGACAAACAGCGTGCGCTGCGGGTTGAATCCGGTGTGCTGTTGCACTGCCTGCCACAGACGCTGATCTTCTTTCGGATAACCAAATGTGTGGGTGGAAAACAATAAATCAAGGTGCCGATCGAGGCCGGTATGCTCGATTTTCACCGCCAGGCTGTGCGGATGGGCGTTGGTCAGCAAAATGGTTTGCAGGCCGGCGTCGCGCAGCGCCCGTAAAAAAGGCTCGGTGTCTTCGCGCAGCCGGGCGCGGCTGCCCACTTCGCTGGTCATGCGGTAAATGTCCAGATCCAGCCGCTCGCTCCAGTAATCGAAGCAATACCAGTTCATGGTGTGCTGCACCGCCTGATATTCCCGCTCGATGATGTGGCGGGCTTCGTCGAACGGAATGGCGCGCCTTTCGCTCAGCGCCTGCGGCACCAGGCTGAGCCAAAAGTGGCTGTCGAACTCCAGATCCAGCAATGTGCCGTCCATGTCCAGCAGCACGGTATCGATCTGCGGCCAATCAAACTCGGGAACCATAAAAACTCCACGGGCGGACCGACGGGCAGTCCGCAGATGAGAATAATAGCGTTAGCGTAGCATAAGCGGATGACAGGGCCGAAGCCCCGGCGTCAGGTTCAGGCCATCGGCCGCATCGACATCGGATTGAGCTGCGGGTTGAAGCAGCTGTCGTAGTAACGCTGGATATCGGCGACGCGGTGCTGATTGATGCGCCGACGCTGCACCAGCCGCCAGGCGTTATAACCCAGGCTGACCACTACGGCCAGCAACAACAGGCTGGTGCCGAGATAGCGCCACAGGGTGATCATGTCCGGTTCGCTGTGCAACGCCACGTGGCGAGTGCCGTTGGCGTCAACGCTGAGGCTGGTGATCACGCCCTGCGCCTGGAATGGGGTATGCAGCAGCAGGTTGGACTGGCGCTGCAGCTCATTCCACTGGTCGAGCGCGTTGTATTCGCTTTGCGGCGTCTGCGGCTGGGGGTGACTGACCCACTGGCGGCCTTCGTCGCTGCGGATCAGGAAACCGCCTGGCGGCGGGCTGTTGAGCGCAGCGGCGGCCAGTCGCGTCTCATTGAAGATGAACGACGAGGTGGCCACTTTGGTCAGGCTTTCCAGCGATTCGGCGCTGACCGGACGAAGCAGGACGTTGACGCCTTGCAGCGCGCCGGATTTGGCGCGTTTCACCAGGCTGCTCCAGTTTTTCGCGTTGCCCAGGTTAACCAGCGCGTTTTTCAGCCGTACGCAGTCGTTTTCCGTCTGGCACAGATCCTGCGTTTTCAGCACGATATCGGAGAAATCGTCCAGCAGGATCATGCCGGATTTCTCGATGGCGCTGGCCAGCTGCGGGTTGACCTTCTGATCGGCGCCGCTCGGATGCAGCTGACCGCTGACCGTCGCCAGCAGGGCTGTCGCTTTGTCTATGACTTCCGATTCCGGCTGCGGCAGCGGGGCGGCGGTGTTCCAATAGATGCCGGAGCAGTCGAACGGCGCAAAATTGACGGCGCCGCCGCCGTTGGCCGGCGGCGGGACATAGCACATGCCGCTGCCGCGCACTTTCAGCGTGTCGCCGATGCGCAGCGGCGTGGCCTCCAGCGCCTGTACGCTGGTCACTTCCACTTTTTGCGCGCCTTGCAGCCAGGCCATGCTGAGGGTCAACGGCAGGTTGAGCGGGATATAGATCAGCAGCAGCAGCAGAACCAGCGCCGAGCTGGCGACCAGCACCGCATTGCGGCCCCACTGCTGCAGCGGGAAATTCTTCACTTCGTCATGCAGCGACAGGAAGCGCCCCTGCCGCACCACCTGACGGTTGAGATAGACGTCCACATCGGTGGTTTTGCCCAGATCCTGCGTCAGGTACGGTTGCCAGTGCGGCGGATAGATCAGATCGATAATGCCGAGCGAAATATTGCTGATCTGCCCCTGGCCGGATTCGCCGAACAGGCCCCAGCGCTTTGGCGTGCCGCGCAGGCAGTGGATCTCTTTCAACTCGCGCGACGCCGGGCGGCGGAACAGGTTCCACCCTCCCCAGGCGATCATCAGCACCGCCACGAAAATCATCCAGGGGATCACCAGCACCGGGCTGATCAGGCTGAAGAACAGCAGCAGCAGCGCGGCGGAGATGATGACGGCTTCACGGATGCCGTTCGGCCGGTTCAGCGCATGCTCTTCCGGCGTTTCCTTGCGAATGTTCACCAGCTCGACATGCTCGCTCTCTTCCTTGCGGATGGAGGCGTTTTTGGTCGGCGCGGCGGTCACGACCGGCGGCTGCGGCCGGTCGTGGATATGATCTTTCAGCGAGTGCCCGTTGAGCGAAATCACCAGCGGCAGCGTCTGGGTTCGTATCACTTCCACATGGTTGTCGGCGGTGATGTAGGGTTCCCAAAATGGCGGCAGATGTACCTCTTCGGCATCGAGGTAATAGCGCCATTTATTGGGATCGTCGCTGGCCAGCCCGTAACGGGTGATGGCGTGCGTCACGGGATAAACGTTATCGCTTTGCGGGGTGAGCGCCAGTTTGGCTGCGGGCAGCGTAGCGCCGCCGGGCAACAGTTTGTTGCTCAGCTTGTTTTGTTGATTGAGGTAGAACTCGACCGCCGCGCGTTCTTCGTCGGTCAGCTTGCGGTGGGCGGGTTTGATAAACGGCAGCGTGCGTGCCAGCGCCGTCGGGTGGCGGGCCTTGAACCACAGGTACAGGCCGGCGGCAATCAGGCAGACAAGCACTAAGGCCAATATCAACACTATTGTGCTCATGCAATCCCCATCTCACACCCGTGAATTTCGCCAACCTGATGAAAAGCTGAATATTATACGGAGTAAACCGCCAGGAGGCACCCAGAACTAATGAGGGAACAAACAGATTTTCGCTTTGGATCTCATTCCTTCATGAAGCAAGGTCATTTTATCACTGATTCTTGCCTGCGTGATACTAGCAACCGGCCCCTGCTGTCGATATCGGCATTATCCTATTTTCATGCGCGCTGTTTGCTGAATCAGTGCAGAAAATCGCCCGCGGCTGGCGACGCTTGTTAAAAGAAAGTAAATTACTGTTCATGCGCGTTGCGGCCGAGCTTGCCCTTAACGCACAATGTGATCAAGATCGAATTTGGTCAGCGTTTGAGCGCCAACGAGCCGTGCGTTACGCCAATCATTTTTTCGGTTGCCCTGTCCGCGCCTGGGCAACCTCTTTGAGGCAATCATGGATAAACACCTGCAAAAACCTAAAATTCTGAAAGTGGAAACGGTCGCGCGTTCGCGTTTGTTCAACGTCGAGTCGGTCGATTTGGAATTCAGCAACGGTGTGCGGCGGGTGTATGAGCGCATGCGGCCTTCGGATCGCGAAGCGGTGATGATTGTGCCGGTGATTGGCGATGACCTGCTGCTGATCCGCGAATATGCGGTGGGCACTGAATCCTATGAGCTCGGCTTCCCGAAAGGGTTGATCGATCCCGGCGAGGGGGTGCTGGAGGCGGCCAACCGCGAGCTGATGGAAGAGGTGGGATTCGGTGCCAGACGCTTTGATTTCCTCAGCAAGCTGACGATGGCGCCATCCTACTTTTCCAGCAAAATGAATATCGTGCTGGCGCACGATCTCTACCCGCAGAGCCTGGAGGGGGACGAACCGGAACCCCTGCCGCAGGTGCGCTGGCCGATCGCCAACATGATGGCGCTGCTGGCGGAACCGGATTTCCGTGAGGCGCGCAACGTCAGCGCGCTGTTCCTCTCCGAGGCGTTTCTGCGCGCTTCGCGCTGAGACGCTTCGCGCCGCATAAAAAAAGGGCCAGATTTCTCTGGCCCTTTTCGATCAGAACAGCTCGTGGCTTTCGCCGCCCGGATCGGTCAGCGTGGTGCCGGTATCGCGTGATGGGTAATCCGTCGGCTGCGTTCCTTCGATAAAGTACTCGGAACGGCTGCCGCCGCCACCGCCAGAGAGCTTGCCGCTGCTCTTGTCGATGGTGACGCTGATGATGCCCGGCGGCGGCGTGACTTTCTGCTCCGGAATGCCTTCCAGCGCGATCTTCATGAAGTCGTCCCACGCCGGCTGGGCGCTCTTGGCACCGCCTTCGCCGCCGGAAATCTGATCCGGGATGGCGCCGGACACTGTCGAACGGCCCAGATCGCGGCGGTGATCGTCGAAGCCGATCCACACCGACGTCACGGTATCCGGGCCATAGCCGGAGAACCAGGCGTCTTTGGAACTGTTGGTGGTACCGGTTTTGCCGCCGATATCATGACGTTTCAGATCGCGCCCGGCGCGCCAGGCGGTGCCCATCCAACCCGGTTCACCGAAGATGTTGCTGTTCAGCGCGTCGTGGATCAGGAAGGCCAGCGGCGTGCTGATCACGTGCGGCGCATACTGTTGGTCGCCGTCCTGCTGCACCTGAGCCGGGGTTACCTGCTCCAGCTGCGGCATCGGCACCGTGCTGTTGCTGCCTTCCTGCGAGGTGGCGACGTTTTCGATGTTGTCATCGGACAGCACGGCCGAACGGTGAGTATCACCGTAGATCACCGGCAGGTTGCAACTGCTGCAAACCACTTTAGGTTTGGCTTCGAACACCGTATTGCCGTTGTCGTCTTCAATTTTGGTGATGAAGTACGGATCGACCAGATAACCGCCGTTCGCCAGCACCGCGTAACCGCGCACCAGTTGCATCGGGGTGAAGGAAGCGGAGCCCAGCGCCAGCGATTCGGTATGCACGATGTTCTGTGCCGGGAAGCCGAAGCGCTGCAGATATTCCGCCGCGTAGTCGACGCCCATCGCACGCATCGCGCGCACCATCACCACGTTCTTCGACTGCCCCAGCCCTTGACGCAGACGAATCGGGCCATCGTAGGTCGGCGGCGAGTTCTTCGGCCGCCAGTCGGTGCCGGCGCCGGCATCCCAACGGGTGATCGGCAAGTCGTTCAGGATGGTGGCCAGCGTCAGGCCTTTATCCATCGCGGCGGTATACAGGAACGGTTTGATGTTCGAGCCCACCTGACGCAGGGCCTGCGTGACGCGGTTGAACTTGCTCTGGTTGAAATCGAAGCCGCCGACCAGCGCTTTCACCGCGCCGTCGTTCGGGTTGATGGAAACCAGCGCCGAGTTGACGTCCGGCACCTGCGACAGCCACCAGGTCTCGTTCACTTTACGCACCCAGACCTGCTGGCCTGGCTGCACCACGTCGGTGACGCGTTTCGGCGTTGGGCCTTGCTGAGTGTCTGAACGGTATGGGCGCGCCCAGCGCATGGTGGCCATCGGCAGGGCAATGCTGCTGCCGTCGGCCAGCATCGCCGTCGCTTCCTGCGGGTTGGCGGCGGTGATGACCGCCGGCGCCAGCGGGCCGTAGTTCGGCAGGTTTTTCAGCGAGTCGACAATCTGTTTGCGATCCCAGGCCGCTTCGCCGACTTTCCACAGCACGTTTGACGGGCCGCGATAGCCGTGGCGCATGTCATAGGCCAACACGTTATTGCGCACCGATTCCTGCGCCGCCAGCTGCAGCCGTTTGGTCACGGTGGTGTAAACCTTATAACCGTCGGTATAGGCGTTTTCACCGTAGCGCTTGATCATCTCCTGACGCACCATCTCGGAGAGATACGGGGCGGAGAAGCTGATTTCCGGCGCATGGTAGTTGGCGACCAAATCTTCAGAACGCGCCTGATCGTACTGCGCCTGAGTGATGTAGTGTTCGTCCAGCATGCGCGACAGCACTACGTTGCGACGGGCAACGGCGCGATCGTGCGAATAGAGCGGGTTGAAGGTGGACGGCGCTTTCGGCAGGCCGGCGATGGTCGCCATCTCGCTCAGGGTGAGCTGGCTGACGTCCTTGCCGAAATAGACCTGCGCGGCGGCGCCCACGCCGTAAGCGCGATAACCCAGGTAGATCTTGTTCAGATACAGCTCAAGGATTTCATCTTTGGTCAGCATCTGCTCGATGCGTACCGCCAGAAAGGCTTCCTTGATTTTACGCATCAGGGTGCGTTCCGGGCTTAAGAAGAAGTTACGCGCCAGCTGTTGGGTAATGGTGCTGGCCCCCTGGGAAGCGTGACCGGAGACCAACGCGATGGAGGCCGCGCGGAAGATGCCGACCGGATCGACACCGTGGTGATCATAGAAGCGGCTGTCTTCGGTGGCGATAAATGCGTGCACCATCACCGGCGGAATTTGATCCAACTTCAGCGGAATGCGGCGCTTCTCGCCGTACTGGGCGATCAGTTCGCCATCGGCGCTGTAAACCTGCATCGGTATCTGCAGCCGCACGTCTTTCAGCGTTGCGACGTCGGGCAGCTGCGGCTCGACATATTTGTACAAGCCGAAAATCGAGGCTGCTCCCAGCACGATGCAACATACTGCAAGGATTAGTAAATACTTTACGAACTTCACCTGAGATTTCCCATTTCTAAGTCATTTGGGCAGTTTATAAACAACCGCGCGGTAGTATAAAGGCAAGCCTGCGACATGGATATGTTCTTTTATCATCGGATGTTATGGAGGCTTGTGAAACATGTTCCCTCAAGCATGGCAGGTGGGGCTGGATATACAAATCGACTGCGTGCGGGCGCTGGCGGTCCAACGCCGCCGCAACGGCTGGCAACTGCGTCACTGGTGGCAACAGACGCTGCCGCAGGCGGTTTTACGCGACGGCTGCCTGGCACCTTCCGAAGCCCTGATCCGGGCGCTGCGGCAATGGCGCGTCCAACTGCCGCGACATATTTCCTTACGCATTGCCCTGCCGGCGCAGCGGGTGTTGCAACAGTGCATGGCGCAGCCGGACGCGCGGCTGCGCGAGCCGGAACGCAGCGACTATATCGTTGGCCACGGCGTGAAGCAGTTCCCACTCGACGGCCAGACGCTGGCGCTCGACTATCGCGCTGCGCCGGCGGAGGGGGCGGCGCTGCTGTTGACCGCCGCGCGGCGGCAGGAGCTGCAGCAGTGGCTGCACTGTCTGCGCCAGGCGGGCCTGCATCCGCAAGCGGTCGATATTACGCCCTGCGCGCTGCGGATGATGGCGACGGCGGCGGGCGTGCCGCACACCGCGGGGCTGATGCATCGTCTCGAGCGAGAATGGCTGTGGGTGGCGCCGGCCGACGGCGCGTTCGCGTTCGGGCTGACGCCGGGCGACGATGACGCGCAGGCGCTGCGGGCGCTGCAAGCCCAGACGCCGACGGACGATGATCGACCGGTCTATGCCGGCAGCGTGCTGGCAGGAGCCTTGCCCGTCGGCTGCCTTTCCTGGTCGCCGCTCAGCGCCTTCACGCAGCTGCGTCCGCCGTTGCCCGTGCATCCCTCAGCGTTTACGTTGGCCGGCGGTCTGGCGCTGCGCGAGGAGGACCGCTGATGTACCAGGTCAACTTTTTGCCCTGGCGGCAACGTCGCGATCGGCGGCGCGGCTGCTTCTGGCTGGGCGTGTTGCTGTTGCAGGTAACGGTGCTGTTGCTGGCAGGGGGCCTCGTCGCCGGCCAACTGCGTCATCAACAGGCGCAGCGTCAGGAGCGGCTGGCGCTGTTGGAAGAAGAGCTGGCGGCAGTGACGCTGCTCGTCCGTCAGCAGCAGCAGGAACGGGCGCAACGGGCGCGATACAGCGCCCTCGCTGAACGGCAGGCGCGCAATGCCCAACATAACCGGCGTTATTTGCAACTGCTGCAGCAACTCTCCTCCTGCCTCCCCCCACCGCTGTGGCTCACGGCGTTGGACAGCGATGCGGCGAACGGCCTGCGGCTGCGTGGATTGAGCCGTTCTCCTGCCGCCATTTCGCAGTTCGAACGGCGGCTGGCGGGGATGCCCGCGTTACCGCGGCTGCGTTTGGCGGAGGTGGCGCAACGCGACGACGGCCTGTACGCCTTTCATCTGGTGGCGCAATGGGGGCGTGATGGATAACCGTTTGCCATCTGGGCTGCGCTTCTTGCTGGGCCTGTCGGGCCGGCGATTGCTGGCCGCGCAATGGCTGGGCATCGGCACGTTGGCGTTGTTGGGTGGGGGCTGGATGCTGCAAGACGAATGGCGTCAGCGGGAAAGTGCGACAGAGCGGCAACAGCGCTTGCTGCAACAGATCGCCGTGGCGCAGCGCCAACTGGACGAGGCGCCGGTCGCCCTGATACCGCCGACGCCGCTCACTCCGGCCGCCACCGGCGATCTGACGAACGGGCTGCAACGTGCGGGGGGCGCCTTATTGCGCTGGCAGCGGCAGGAAAAACCGCCGCGGCAGACGCTGAGCTTGCGCATTGACTACCCCGGTTTGTTGGCGCTGCTGGAGGCGCTGCCCGCCGATTTGCGTCTCGAACAATTGAGCGTGGAGACGCCGCCGCAGGGCATGACGGCGCGGTTGGTTTTACAGGATGCCGCCGAGGAGCTGGCCGATGAGTAAAAGATCCGGCCGTTGGTGGTGGCTGCTATGGCCGTGGGCCTTATGCGCCGAACCGCGCGACCCGTTTGCGCCGCCTCCGATGCCTGCTTGCGCCCAGACAGAGACATCCCCGGCGGGCTGGCGATTGAAAGGCGTCATCGGGCAACCGATGCAGCGCTATGGCTGGGTGGTGACGCCGGCGGGGCAATGGTTGCGCCTGCGGCCGCAACAACGGGTGCTTGCCGAGCGCTGGCAGGTGACGCAGGTGCAGGCGCGCAGCCTGACGTTGAAGGCGCTGACGGCCGAACCGGAGTGCCCGACGAGCCGCGACGACATATCGCTGATGATCGACGACAAGGATGACAAATCATGAAAGGACGCGCTGGACTGGGCTTGGCGCTAGGGTGTTTGGCGCTCGGCACCGCGCAGGCTCAGGATAAACAGATAATCTCATTGGAGTTTCAGGATGCGCCGGTCACGGTCATCCTGCAGGCCTTGGCGGATTATCGGCAGATGAACCTGATCGCCGCGCCGGGCGTGAGCGGCAATCTGACGCTGCGGCTGGAGGATGTGCCCTGGCCCCAGGCGCTGGCGCTGACCCTGCGTATGGGCAAACTGACGATGACGCGGGAGGGTAACGTGATGCTGATCTCCCCGGAGCCGGATGCGCGGGAAAAAAGACAGCAGCAAGAGGCGCTGGCGCAGCGGCAACCCTTGCACAGCCTGACGATGACCGTGCAAAACGGCGATGCGGCGGAAATTGCCGAAAGCCTCAACGCCCAACGTGGCGCGTTGCTGAGCGAGCGTGGCAGCGTGTTGGCGGATAAACGCACCAATACGCTGCTGCTGCGCGACACCGCGCCGATTGTGGCGCAGTTGAAAAAGCGGATAACGGAAATGGATGCGCCGCTGGCACAGGTGCAACTGGCGGCGCATATCGTGACCATCAACAGCGAAAGCCTGCGTGAGCTCGGCGTGCGTTGGGGATTGGCGCCCGACGACAGGCCGGCGCGGCCGCTGCGGCCGGGCAATATCGGCGTTAACCTGCCGTTGGAGCGCAGCGCGGTGAACGCCGGTTTCCATCTGGCGCGCATCAGCGGGCGTTTGCTGAGCCTGGAGCTGACGGCGCTGGAGCAGGAAAATCAGGTGGAGATCATCGCCAGCCCGCGTCTCCTGACGGCGCATCTGCAAACCGCCAGCATCAAGCAAGGGACGGAGATCCCTTATGAAGTGTCCAGCGGCGCCAGCGGTGCGACCGCCATCGAGTTTAAAGAGGCGGTGCTGGGCATGGAGGTGACGCCGAAGGTGTTGCCGGACGGGCGCATCACGCTGACGCTGCAGATCAGCCAAAATATGCCGGGGCGCGCCATCAGCCGAGGGGCCGGAGAGGCGTTGACCATCGATAAACAGGAGATTAAGACGCAGATCACGGTGAAAAACGGCGAAACCCTGGTGCTCGGCGGCATTTTTCAACGGCATCGCGGCAAGACGGCGGACAAGGTGCCGGGACTGGGGGATGCGCCGCTGCTGGGGGGCTTGTTCCGGCAGAGCGGCGCACAACAGAAAAAACGCGAGCTGGTGATCTTTATTACGCCAACCCTGATTAAGGGATAAGCGGCGGCCTGTCGGCCGGGCGGCAAATCGCCTAAAGTTGATGAGCAGATACACTTTTTTATCCCCTTGGGGGGATCTGCGTTTGACGCTGCGGCCGATTTAGCTTACAAGGGTTACCGAATTGAGCACCGAGGTTTTTTGTTAGCGCCAAGACGCCGTTAAAAACATATGGTTTCCCTCCCGCGGCGTGGATTGCGATTTATTCGGTTGCCAAACTACCAAGAGTGTTGAGATAATTTTTCGTCTGATCTCGCACTATCGCTCATGAGGTTTCAGTTTAGGTCCCGCCGCTGATTTGATTGGCGGGGCGGGTTAACATTAACGAATTGTCTTAGTAATACCGAAAAACATGGCAGAGAAACGCAATATCTTTCTGGTTGGGCCTATGGGTGCCGGCAAAAGCACTATTGGCCGTCAGTTAGCTCAGCAACTCAATATGGAGTTCTTCGACTCCGATCAAGAAATTGAGCGACGTACCGGAGCTGACGTGGGCTGGGTATTCGACGTGGAAGGGGAAGAAGGTTTCCGCGATCGTGAAGAAAAAGTCATTAATGAACTGACGGAAAAACAAGGGATTGTGTTGGCGACCGGCGGCGGTTCGGTGAAGTCGCGCGAAACGCGCAACCGTCTGTCCGCGCGCGGCGTGGTGGTTTATCTCGAAACCACGATCGAAAAGCAGTTGGCTCGTACCCAGCGTGATAAAAAACGCCCGCTGCTGCAGGTTGATTCTCCGCCGCGTGAAGTGCTGGAAGCTTTGGCGAAAGAGCGCAATCCGTTGTATGAAGAGATTGCCGATGTCACCATTCGCACCGACGATCAGAGCGCTAAAGTGGTTGCCAACCAGATCATCAACATGCTGGAAAGCAACTGATTGCTGATTTTCGCGTTCGCCGTCGGCCAATGCGGAAAACTGATTTGTGTTCCCCGCCGTTGCGGGGATCAACCACCGCCGTACCATACAGAGAACTAAGCGCGACATGGAGAGAATTACTGTAACGCTTGGGGAGCGCAGCTACCCGATTACCATCGCCGCCGGATTGTTTGACGATCCGGCTTCTTTTATGCCGTTAAAGGCGGGTGAACAAGCGATGTTGGTCACCAACCAGACCCTGGCGCCGCTCTATCTGGAGCGTGTCCGGCAGGTGCTGGAGCAGAGCGGCGTCGTGGTGGATCAGGTGATTCTTCCCGATGGTGAGCAGTACAAATCTCTGGCGGTGTTGGAGCAGGTGTTTTCGGCGCTGCTCGAAAAACCGCACGGGCGCGATACCACGCTGATCGCGCTCGGTGGCGGCGTTGTCGGCGATCTGACCGGCTTTGCCGCCGCGTGCTACCAACGCGGCGTGCGCTTCATTCAGGTTCCCACCACGCTGCTGTCGCAGGTGGACTCCTCCGTGGGCGGCAAGACCGCCGTCAACCACCCGCTCGGCAAAAACATGATCGGCGCTTTCTATCAACCCGCTTCGGTGGTGGTTGATCTGGATTGCCTGAAAACGCTGCCGACGCGTGAACTCTCTTCCGGCCTGGCCGAAGTCATCAAATACGGGATCATCCTCGATCGCGAGTTTTTCGTCTGGTTGGAACATAACATCGATGCGCTGATGGCGTTGGATATGCAGGCGTTGGCCTACTGTATTCGCCGCTGCTGCGAGCTGAAGGCCGAGGTGGTGGCCGCAGACGAACGCGAAAGCGGCCTGCGCGCCCTGCTGAATCTGGGCCATACTTACGGCCATGCTATCGAAGCCGAGATGGGCTACGGCGTGTGGCTGCACGGTGAGGCGGTGGCTGCGGGCATGGTGATGGCGGCGGAAACCGCGCACCGTCTCGGCCAGTTCTCCGTTGAAGACATCGAGCGCATCAAAGCGCTGCTGCTGCGCGCCGGCTTGCCGGTCTGCGGGCCGCAGGAAATGACGCCGGAATCCTACTTGCCGCACATGTTGCGCGACAAGAAAGTGCTGGCGGGGGAACTGCGTTTGGTGTTGCCGACCGCGATCGGTGCGGCGGAAGTGCGCGGCGGCGTAGGGCATGAGCTGGTGCTGGCGTCGATCGCCGCCTGCTTGCCTGAGCGGAAGCGTAATTAAATCGGACTAAGTAACAGTGGCTTAGCCGCCATTAGCATCTATATTAATACAGTGAGCAGAGCACGACGGGTGTCGCTTTGCCATCATCGGGTTAATCCGCCCGTGCCACGGTAGGTCTACGGTGGTGGGCTTTTGCCTCTAGTTGGAGGGTTTCAGATGGACGAGTTTAAACCGGAAGACGATCTCAGACCTGATAGCAGCGATCGTCGTCCTACGCGTTCGCGCAAGCCGGCCGCCGCGCCGCGCTTCGCCGTTTCGCGCCAGCATTTGATGATTGGCATCGGCATTTTGGTGCTGCTGCTGCTGATTATCGGCATCGGTTCAGCCCTGAAGGCGCCGACCAAACATGAAGCGGCTCAGGAGAGCGGCGCGCAAAACGGCGCGGCCCGCGATATCAACCTGTCCGGTTCTTCGTCGCTGACCACCGCCAATAACGGCGTGCCGGGCGGCACGACGGATACCCACGATAATAACGGCGTGAGCGCGACTCAGCCGCAGCAACCGCAGAACGTCAGCGTTCCGCCGATCTCCGGCACGCCGACCGAAGCGCAAACGCAGCCTCAGCAAGGCGGTGCGCAGCAGCGCGTCGATTTGCCGGGCAACATGGCGGATGCGCTGTCGCAGCAGCAGGGGCAGGTGGATGCCGCTACGCAGGGCATGACCGGCGCAGCGTCGACGTTGCCGACCGCACCGGCAACGGTGATGAGCGGCGCCGCAGCGCGCGAAGCGACGCGTCCTGTGCAGGGCACTGCCCCGCAACAGCATAAAACGCCGGCGAAAACCGCCGCCGCCAAACCGACCGCAACGCAGCATAAATCACCGACTACGGTGTATACGCCGCCGGCCAAACCGTCTTCCACCGCGAAAGCGGGAGCGGTCGCCAGCAGCGGCAGTTCTGTGCAGTCTGCGCCGGGCAGCCACTATACCTTGCAACTGAGCAGCGCTTCGCGTTCCGATACGCTGAACGCCTACGCCAAACAGCAGAAGCTGCAGAATTACCTGGTGTATGCCACCAAGCGTGACGGCAAGCCGTGGTACGTGCTGGTGAGCGGCAACTATGCGTCTTCTGCGGAAGCGAAGCGCGCCATTGCTTCGTTGCCGGCCGATGTGCAGGCGAAAAAACCATGGGTTCGACCTGTACACCAAGTGCAGCAAGATCTTAAAAAATAAATCATTTAAATTTGTGCGCTGATGTGCTGTCTGAAACAGAGTACAATCCGCCGCTCTGAATTGTATAAGTAGCTAATTGACGGCATGAAGAAAAACCGCGCTTTTTTAAAATGGGCTGGTGGAAAATACCCGCTGGTAGATGAGATTCGTCGCCATCTGCCGGCGGGAGACTGCTTAATCGAGCCCTTCGTGGGTGCGGGATCCGTCTTTCTGAATACGGATTACGACGCCTACATTCTCGCCGACATCAATAGCGATCTTATCAACCTGTATAACATCGTTAAGCTGCGCACGGATGACTTCGTGCGCGATGCCCGCACGCTTTTCGCCGATGAATTCAATAACTCGGATCAGTTTTACCTGCTGCGAGAAGAGTTCAATACTAGCACCGAGCCTTACCGCCGGGCGCTGCTGTTCCTGTACCTGAACCGTCACTGCTATAACGGCCTGTGCCGCTATAACCTGCGCGGCGAGTTCAATGTGCCGTTTGGCCGGTACAAGAAACCGTACTTCCCGGAAGAAGAGCTCTACTGGTTTGCTGAAAAATCGCGCAATGCCACTTTTGTCTGTGAGCATTACCGCGATACCATGGCGAAGGCTGCAGCCGGCGCCGTGGTGTATTGCGATCCGCCTTATGCGCCGCTGTCGGCGACGGCGAATTTCACCGCTTACCACACCAACAGCTTCAGCATCGCCGATCAGCAGAGCCTGGCGCATCTGGCGCATCAGCTCTCGGTAGAGAGCCGGGTGCCGGTATTGATTTCCAATCACGATACCGAGCTGACGCGCGACTGGTACCAGCATGCTGCGCTGTATGTGGTGAAAGCGCGCCGCACGATCAGCCGCAATATTCTCGGCCGCAGCAAAGTGAACGAGCTTTTGGCGCTGTATCGCTAAGCCGGGGGCACCCCGGCGCATAACAACTCGACCCTACGTTTGGAGAAGCGGATGAAAAAGTTTTTGATTGCCCCGTCCATTCTGTCGGCAGATTTTGCCCGGTTAGGTGAAGATACCGCTAACGTGCTGGCCGCAGGCGGCGACGTGGTGCACTTCGACGTCATGGACAACCACTACGTGCCCAATCTGACCATCGGTCCGATGGTGTGCGAAGCGCTGCGCAACTACGGCATTACCGCGCCGATTGACGTGCATCTGATGGTCAAGCCGGTGGACCGCATCGTGCCTGACTTCGCCAAGGCCGGCGCGTCTTATATCTCTTTCCACCCTGAAGCCTCCGAACATGTCGATCGCACCATTCAGCTGATCAAAGAGCACGGCTGTAAGGCCGGCCTGGTGTTCAACCCGGCGACCCCGCTGAGCTATCTTGATTACGTGATGGATAAAATCGACGTGATCCTGCTGATGTCGGTCAACCCGGGCTTCGGCGGCCAGTCGTTCATCCACGGCACGCTCGACAAGCTGCGCCAGGTGCGCAAACTGATCGACGACAGCGGCCGCGATATCCGTCTCGAAGTCGACGGCGGGGTGAAGGTGGACAACATCGCCGAAATCGCCGCCGCGGGCGCCGATATGTTTGTCGCCGGTTCCGCCATCTTTGGCCAGCCGGACTACCGCAAAGTGATCGACGAAATGCGCAGCGAGCTGGCGAAGGTTTCCCATGGCTGATTTCGGCGCGATCCGCGCACTGGCCTTCGATCTTGACGGTACGCTGGTCGACAGCGCGCCGGGCCTCGCGGCCGCCATCGATATGGCGCTGGAAGAGAGGGGGCTGCCGCAAGCGGGTGAAGAGCGAGTTGGCACCTGGATCGGCAACGGCGCCGACGTGCTGGTGCAGCGCGCGCTGCGCTGGGCGGAAGCGGAAGACACGCCGGAGCAGTGCAGCCGGCTGCGTGAGCGCTTCGATCATTTCTACGCGCAGACTGTTGACAGCGGCAGCCGCCTGTTCCCGCAGGTGCAAGAGACGCTGGCCCGCCTGGCCGCGCACGGTTACCCGATGGCATTGGTGACCAACAAGCCGACGCCGTTCGTGGCGCCGCTGCTGGCATCGCTGGGCATTGGCGAGTATTTTTCGCTGGTGATCGGCGGCGACGACGTGACGGAAAAGAAACCTCACCCGGCGCCGTTGTATCTGGTGCTCGGCAAGCTTGGGTTGCGAGCGCATGAACTGCTGTTCGTCGGCGATTCGCGCAACGATATTCAAGCCGCTCAGGGCGCCGGTTGCCCGAGCGTCGGTTTTACCTACGGTTATAACTACGGCGAATCGATCGCCCTGAGCCACCCCGATCGGGTGTTGGAGCGCTTCGCCGATTTGTTGCCCGCTCTTGGGCTGTCATCTTTAGAGAATCAGGAAATTTAAACATGAGTAAGCCCATCGTATTTAGCGGCGCGCAGCCGTCCGGCGAACTGACCATCGGCAACTACATGGGTGCGCTGCGTCAGTGGGTGCAGATGCAGGACGACTACGACTGCATCTACTGCATCGTCGATCTGCATGCCATCACCGTGCGCCAAGACGCCGAAAAGCTGCGCAAAGCCACGCTGGATACGCTGGCGCTGTATCTGGCCTGCGGTATCGATCCGGAAAAAAGCACCATCTTCGTGCAGTCGCATGTGCCTGAGCACACGCAGCTGAGCTGGGTGCTGAACTGCTACACCTATTTTGGCGAACTGAGCCGCATGACGCAGTTCAAAGACAAATCCGCACGCTACGCGGAGAACATCAACGCCGGGCTGTTCAGCTATCCGGTGCTGATGGCGGCGGACATCCTGCTGTATCAAACCAATCAGGTGCCGGTGGGCGAAGACCAGAAACAACACCTGGAACTGAGCCGCGACGTGGGCCAGCGTTTCAACGCGCTGTACGGCGACGTGTTCAAAGTGCCGGAGCCGTTTATTCCTAAATCCGGCGCACGCGTGATGTCGCTGCAGGAACCGACCAAGAAGATGTCCAAGTCGGACGATAACCGCAACAACGTGATCGGCCTGCTGGAAGATCCGAAAGCGGTGACCAAAAAGATCAAACGCGCAATGACCGACTCGGAAGAGCCGCCTGTCGTGCGTTACGACGTGGTCAACAAGGCGGGCGTCTCCAACCTGTTGGACATCCTCGCCGGCGTCACCGGCAAGAGCATCGCGCAGCTGGAAGCCGAGTTCGAAGGCCAAATGTACGGCCACCTGAAAGGCGCGGTGGCGGAAGCCGTCTCCGGCATGCTGGCTGAGCTGCAGGAGCGTTACCACCGCTTCCGCAACGACGAAGCCTACCTGCAGCAGGTGATGCGCGACGGCGCCGCCAAAGCCCGTGCACGCGCGCAGGAAACCCTGGCGAAGGTTTATCAGGCCGTCGGTTTCGTACCGCCGCAGGCGTAACGCCGGCGCAAATAAAAAAAGCGGCCTTGGGCCGCTTTTTTTACGTCGGTATCACGCCATTTGCGCCAGGCCGGCGGGCGGGGCTTCGCTGGCGAACCAATTGAGCTTGCTGCGCAGGCTGATCACGCTGCCGACGATGATCAGGCTGGGGCTGGCGGCCTGCAGGGACAAGGCGCCCAGTTGGCCAAGCTCGCCTTCGATCACCCGCTGACGACAGGAAGTGCCGTTTTCCACCAGCGCCACCGGTGTGGCGGCCGGCAGTCCGTTCGCGATCAGCCGGCGCTGGATCTCCGCCGCCTGCGACAGCCCCATATAGAACACCAGCGTCTGTTGCCCGGCGGCCAGCGTCGCCCAGTCCAATCCACCGTCGGCCTTGGCGTGGCCGGTCACCAGACGCACGCTCTGCGCGTGGTCGCGGTGGGTGAGCGGGATGCCGCTGTAGGCGGAACAGCCGGAGGCGGCGGTGATGCCCGGCACCACCGAGAACGGTACGTTGGCGTCCGCCAGCGTTTCCAGCTCTTCGCCGCCGCGGCCGAAGATAAAGGGATCGCCGCCCTTCAGGCGCACCACGCGTTTGCCTTGCCGCGCTTGCTGCAGCAAGATGTGGTTGATCTGCTCCTGCGGCACGCAGTGATGGCCGGCGCGTTTGCCAACGAAGATGCGCTCGGCGTCGCGACGAACCAGCGTCATGATCGCTTCGGAGACCAGCCGGTCGTAAACCACCACGTCGGCCTGCTGGATCTGTTGCAGCCCTTTCAGCGTCAGCAGGCCGGCATCGCCCGGCCCGGCGCCCACCAGCACCACTTCACCGCGATCCTCCGGCCGTTCGCTGAACAGCTGTTCGAGCTGGCGTTCGGCCAGAGCCGCGTCGTCATTGGCCAGCGATTGCGCCAGCCGATCGTGAGCGAACAGCCGCTCCCAGAAGCGGCGGCGCGCGCCGAGGCTGCTGAAGCGCTGTTTCACCCGTTGACGCAGCGATCCGCCGAGCTGCGCCAGCTTGCCGAGGTGTTGCGGCAGCAGCGCTTCCAGCTTCTCGCGCAGCAGCCGCGCCAACACCGGCGCTTTGCCGCCGGAGGACACCGCCACCACGATCGGCGAACGATCGATGATCGACGGCATGATAAAGCTGGCGCGTTTCGGGTCATCGACCACGTTGCAGAACACCCGCTGCTGGTTGGCGCACTGGTACACCCGCGCGTTGACCTCCAGCCGGTCAGTGGCGGCGATCACCAACCATTTTTCCGTCAGCAGGGCCGGGCTGAATTCGCCCTCGGCCAGCGTCAACAGGCCTTCTGCCGCCCACTGGTGGAACTGCGGGCTGAAGGCCAGGGCGTTGACGGTCAGCGCCGCACCGGCGTCCAGCAGCAGGCGCGCCTTGCGTTCGGCGATTTCGCCGCCGCCGACCAGCAGGCAGGCTTTGTGTTGCAGTTGGCAGAAAATCGGCAGGTAGTCCATCGGCATTCCTCAGGGTTATCGGCGTGGGGGCGGGATGCGCCCCCGAAAGGTTATGCCGCGACTTGCACGATGCCGTCGACCACCCGGCTGGTGAAGCTGGCGACGGAGCGGCTGTCATCTTCCAGGCAGTGGCCATCGTACAGGCGGAAACGCTGTTTCTTCAGCGGGCTGGCGACCCACAACTCCCCCTGATGCTCGGCGATCAGCCCGCGCGACAGCACGCTGGCCTGGGCGAACGGGTCGATATTGCTGATGGCGAACACCTGTTCGTCGGCATAGGGGCGGAACACCGCCACCTGCCGATCGCCGATCAGGGCGCACACGCCGGTGCCGGGCAGGATGTCGGCGATGGGGCAAACGGTAATCCACTGGCTCATGCTTGGCTCTCCTCGGTGTCGATCAGGGTGACGGCAATGCGCTCGTCAGGGCGCGCCGGGCGGTGTTGGTCACGTTCGGCCACCACCTGCACGTTCGGATCGCGCAGCGGGCTGTTGATGAAGTGGGCGAAGCGCAGCTGCGTTTCCGGGTGCTCGACGGTTTCTTTCCACTCGCAGATCACTGCCTCGCGCAGGCGGGCGATATCCGCTTCCAGCTGCTCGTTGATGCCGAGCGTGTCGTCAACGATCACCTTGCGCAGGTAATCGATGCCGCCTTCCAGGCTCTCCAGCCATACCGAGGTGCGCTGCAGCTTATCGGCGGTGCGGATATAGAACATCATGAAACGGTCAAGGTAGCGCACCAGGGTCTCGCTATCGAGATCGGCGGCCAGCAGGTCGGCGTGGCGCGGTTTCATGCCGCCGTTGCCGCAAACATACAGGTTCCAGCCGTTTTCGGTGGCGATGATGCCGACGTCCTTGCCCTGCGCTTCGGCGCATTCCCGGGTACAGCCCGAGACGCCGAATTTCATTTTGTGCGGGGTGCGGATGCCTTTGTAGCGATGTTCCAGCGTGACGCCGAAACCGACGCTGTCGCCGACGCCATAGCGGCACCAGGTGCTGCCGACGCAGGTTTTCGCCATGCGCAGCGCCTTGGCGTATGCGTGCCCGGTTTCAAAGCCGGCGGCGAGCAGCTTGCGCCAGATGGCCGGCAGGTCGTCTTTCTGCGCGCCGAACATGCCGATGCGCTGCGAGCCGGTCATTTTGGTGTAAAGATTGTACTCCTTGGCGATCTGTCCGATGGCCAGCAGGCCGTCCGGGGTGATTTCGCCGCCGGCGGAGCGCGGTATCACCGAGTAAGTGCCGTCTTTTTGGATATTGCCGAGGAAGTTGTCGTTGGTATCCTGCAGCGGCGTGTGCTGCGGTTTGAGGATGTATTCGTTCCAGCACGAGGCCAGCAGCGAGCCGACGGTCGGTTTGCAGACTTCGCAGCCGTAGCCTTTGCCGTATTTGGCCAATAACGCCTCGAACGACTTGATGCCTTCGACGCGGATCAGGTGGAACAGCTCCTGGCGTGAATAGGCGAAGTGTTCGCACAGGTGGTGGTTGACCTCGATGCCTTGCTTGCTCAGCTCGGCGTTCAACACCTGGGTGAGCAGCGGGATGCAGCCGCCGCAGCCGGTGCCGGCCTTGGTTTCGGCTTTCAGCGCCGCCACGGTGTGACAGCCTTGGTTGACTGCCCGGATGATGTCGCCTTTGCTGACGTCGAAGCAGGAGCAAATCTGCGCGCTTTCCGGCAGCGAATCCACGCCGATGGCCGGCTTGCTGCCCGCATGGGCCGGCAGGATCAGGCCGTCCGGGTTTTCCGGCAGCGCGATGCCGTTCAGCGCCAGCTGCAGCAGGTTGCCGTAATCGCTGGTATCGCCGACCAACACTGCGCCGAGCAGGGTTTTGTTGTCGGCGCTGACCACGATGCGTTTGTAGACCTCTTTGCTCTCATCCAGATAAACGTAGCTGCGGGCGCCCTCGGTGCGGCCGTGGGCATCGCCGATGCCGCCGACGTCTACGCCCAGCAGTTTCAGTTTGGCGCTCATGTCGGCACCCTGGAAGCCGTTTTCGCGGCCCAGCAGGTGATCGGCGGCCACCTGCGCCATTTTGTAACCCGGCGCCACCAGGCCGAAGGTGCGATCGCGCCAGGCGGCGCACTCACCGATGGCGTACACGTCCGGATCCGATGTCTGGCAGCAGTCGTTGATGGCGATGCCGCCGCGGCGGCCGATCTCCAGTCCGCATTGACGCGCCAGCTTGTCCTGGGCGCGGATGCCGGTGGAGAAAACGATGAAATCCACTTCCAGCAGGCTGCCGTCGGCGAAATGCAGGGTTTTGCGCGCCGTGCCGCCGCCGTTGACGATCTCCTGGGTGTTTTTCCCGGTGTGTACTTTGACGCCCATGCGCTCGATCTTGCGGCGCAGCTGGTCACCGCCCATCGGGTCGAGCTGTTCGGCCATCAGCACCGGAGCGAATTCGATCACGTGCGTTTCCACCCCCAGGCTTTTCAGCGCGCCGGCAGCTTCCAGCCCCAACAGCCCGCCGCCGACCACCGCGCCGCGTTTGCTGCGGCGCGCGCAGGCTTCAATGGCGTTCAGGTCTTCGATGGTGCGGTAAACGAAGCAGTCCTGGCTATCCGAGCCTTTAATCGGCGGGATCCACGGATAGGAGCCGGTGGCCATGATCAGCTTGTCGTAATAGACGGTGCGTCCGGTATTGGAGTGGATGACTTTCTCGTCGCGATTGATGGTGATGGCGCGTTCGCCGATCAGCACCTTCACGCCGTGCTTTTCGTAAAAGCCTTCGCGCACCAGCGACAGCTCTTCGGCGGTATGGTGCGAGAAATAGGAAGAGAGATGCACGCGATCGTAAGCGATGCGCGGCTCTTCGCAAAATACGGTGATGTCGAATAGGTCTTTGTCTGCTTTATCCAACAGATCTTCGATGAACCGGTGGCCGACCATGCCATTGCCGATCACGGCAAGTTTGACTCTGCTCATTATTGCCTCAAAATTCGGGTTTCCTAGGCTTACCTTATCCCTCCCGAGGGGCAATTTATTGATGCAAATCAATCGCGCCTTTATATACCCACAACGTGGTATATGAATGATTTTCCACGTTTTTTGATAAGTTGCGGATTTTATTCACCTTTAGCTGAAGCGAGTCAGGTCGCGCACCAACTACCCCGCTGGGAGTAGACGCGCAGGCCGGCATGCAACGGCGACTTTGTCAGCGCGATCCGCTGCCAGTATGATGAAGAAAACCAGCGCAACGGCAGAGGTGAAGGGTGGTGAAACGTCCATTGAAGTTTATCGACAACCTGCGTTTAAGCGGGCATGAAGGATTGTGGCAACTGGCGATAGAACAGGGGCGCATTGCGCATCTGGTGCCGCAGCCGGAAGGGCAGGAGTGGCGCAGCGACGTGCTGGATGCGCAGGGCGGGCTGGCGCTGCCGGCATTCGTCGAACCCCATATTCATCTGGATACCACGCAAACCGCCGGCCAGCCGGCCTGGAACCAGTCCGGCACGCTGTTTGAGGGGATTGAGCGCTGGGCAGAACGCAAAGCCTTGTTGACCCATGAAGACGTCAAGCAACGCGCCTGGCAAACGCTCAAGTGGCAGATCGCCAACGGCGTGCAGTATGTGCGCACCCACGTCGACGTTTCCGATCCCACGCTGACCGCACTGCGCGCCATGCTGGAAGTTAAGCAGGAGGTGGCGCCCTGGGTGACGCTGCAGATCGTCGCCTTCCCGCAGGAGGGGATCCTTTCCTATCCTAATGGCGAAGCGCTGCTTGAAGAGGCGCTGCGGCTGGGGGCCGACGTGGTGGGTGCCATTCCGCACTTCGAATTCACCCGCGAATACGGCGTGGAGTCGCTGCATAAGGCATTCGCGCTGGCGCAAAAATACGATCGGCTGGTGGACGTGCACTGCGATGAAATTGACGATGAGCAATCGCGTTTCGTCGAGACCGTGGCGGCGCTGGCGCTGAAGCTGGAGATGGGGGAGAAAGTCACCGCCAGCCACACCACGGCGATGCACTCTTACAACGGCGCTTACGCCTCGCGGCTGTTCCGCCTGCTGAAAATGTCCGGCATCAACTTCGTCGCCAACCCGCTGGTGAACATTCACCTGCAGGGGCGTTTCGACAGCTACCCAAAACGGCGCGGCGTGACGCGGGTGAAGGAGATGCTGGAGGCGGAGATCAACGTCTGCTTCGGCCACGACGATGTGTTCGATCCCTGGTATCCGCTCGGCACCGCCAACATGCTGCAGGTGCTGCATATGGGGCTGCACGTGTGCCAGCTGATGGGCTATGGCCAAATCGACGACGGGCTGAAGCTGATCACCAGCCACAGCGCGCGCACGCTTAACCTGAGCGACTACGGCCTGGCGGCCGGCAACAGCGCCAACCTGGTGATCCTGCCGGCGGAAAGCGGTTTCGACGCGGTGCGCCGCCAGACGCCGGTGCGTTATTCGATTCGCCAGGGCGCGGTGATCGCCGAAACGCGGCCGGCGGAAACCACGCTGCATCTGCAGCAGGATGAGACGGTGGATTTTCGGCGCTAAGGCGCAAAAAAAGGGCGCCTTGCGGGCGCCCTTGATGTATTTGATGCGAAGAAATCAGTGCGTTACGTGACCGTGGCTGCGGTGCTTGGTCACGAAGCCCAGCAGCAGACACATCACGAACACCGCCAGGTACAGGCCGTTGGCGGTGGTCAGCGCCGCGTGCGCCCCGCCTTTCGCCACGATCGGGCCGGTGACCACGAAGGTCAGCATGGTGCCGATGGTGCCGCAGGTCAGGATAAAGTTGACCAGCTTCGGCGAGGAGACCTTGGTCTGCAGCGAGCCGAGAGTGATCAGCGTGGTGTAGATGGCGCTGGAAACGAAGCCCAGGGCCATGATGTAGTAGCCCAGGTGCTCCGGATTGTCGGTGCTGACGAACAGGTACATCGCGCCGGTGGCCAGCGCGGCCAGCACGGTAACGATGCGCTGCAGATCGAAGAAGCGCAGGATGAAGCTGAACACCCACATGCCGACCATGTATGAGGTCCAGAAGTCGCTCACCAGCTTACCGGCCTGGCCGATGTCCATGTTGAACGACTTGGTGGCGTACTCAGGCACCCACTGAATGAAGCCCAGCTGGCCAAGGATGTAGCACAGCGCGGCGATCGACAGGAACAGCACGCCGATGCCCCATTTTTCTTTCTCGACCGGTTGACCGGCGTCGGCGCCTTTCTTGCCCAGCACCGGGAAGTCGGAGCACAGGGTCAGCACGAAGATCCCCACGTACAGCAGGCCGATGCAGGCATAAACCCAGTACCAGCCGATATGGCGAGCCAGCAGCATGGCGGCGACGATTGGGAAAATCATCCCGGCCATGCTGAAGAAGGAATCGGTGAACAACAGGCGTGAACCGCGCTGGCGGCCGGCATACATGTGGGTGATCAGGAAGGTGCCGATCGACATGGTGATGCCGCTAACCACGCCAAGGATAAACATGCACAGCGAGAACATGGTCAGGCTCTTGCCGAGCATCAGCCCTGCCACCGCCAGCACCATCAGGACAAAGCCGAAGATCAGCTGACGCTTCAGCGGGATGATTTCCATCAGCCAGGCATTGAGGAAGATCGAAATCAAAATGCCGGCGTTGAGGAAAGTAAAGGTGTTACTCATGCTGGAAACCGGCAGATTAAAGTACTCTGCAATGTTTCCCATCACCATCCCTGTGACGATCACTAAAGCACCGGTCAGCGCGTACGAAAAGAAGCTGATCCAGGTAAGCCGTATGCGGTTACTGTCATTCATTATATAGGCCTGAATATGTCTGTTAGAGGTTTTAAAACTGGCATAAGGCCGCTGGCTTTTCCTGGCAAACGCAGAAAAAAGTCCCGTTCAGGCCACCAGGGGGCGGATCCTAGCACAGACAACGGGATTTTTTGTGATGGCTGTCGATTTTTTGATGCAACCCATGAAGGGATGATACGCATTATTGTGATCTATTTGCGTACCGTCACAATGGAATCACGGTTGATGATCGTCGGCTCAAAACGGTGCGTCGGGGTGGCGGGATCGATCAACCTGCGCGCCGCGTATTGCGCCATCTCGCTGATGGGAAAGTGTACGCTGCTCAACGCCGGGCGGACGAAGGGCGCGCGTTCGCCGCTGTCGTAGCAGATCAAGGAGATATCCTGCGGCACCCGCAGGCGGTGCTCGTTGATCGCCAGCAGGGCGCCGATCGCCATCTCTTCGTTGCAGCAGTAGATGGCGCTGGGCGGCGCGGCCTGCCGCAACAGGCGATCGGCGCAGCGGTAACCGCTTTCCAGATCGTAAACGCCCTCCAGACAGGCCACCGGCTCGATATTCGCCGCCTGCATCGCCTCTTCAAACCCTTGCAGCCGCAGGCGGCTCGACGGCCGTTCGCGCGGCCCGCTGATGCAGGCGATGCGCCGGTGGCCGGCGTCGAGCAGTTGCTGGGTCGCCATGCGGCTGGCGAGCGGATGATCGAAGGTGACGCAGCGGTCTTCCAGCCCCGGCACCAGACGATCGAGCAACACGAAATGACGTTGCTCCGCCGCCAGCTGGCGCAGCCGATCGTCACTGAGAAAACGCACGTGCAGGATCACGCCGTCGCAGCGCAGGCTGAACAGCCGCTGCACCGCCTGCCATTCGTTTTCGGCGCTGTTGCGGCCCTGGGTCACCAGCAGCTGCTTGCCGTGGGATTCGGCCTCGGTTTGCACGAAGTCCATCAGCGCGCCGAAGAAGCCGCCGCGATACGACGTGGTGACCAACCCGAGGGTATTGCTGTGGCTGGAGGCGAGCGCGCGGGCCGCCGGGTTGGGGGTGTAACCGAGCTGGGCGACGGCGCGTTCAACCTTCTCGCGGGTCGGCGCTTTGACGTTGCTGTCGCCGTTCACTACCCGCGATACGGTGGCGCGCGATACGCCCGCCAGCGCCGCGACATCTTCCAGTGTCACCATCGTCCAACTCCTGATTACGGCTAAAAAAATGGGTTCGGCGCGCCGAACCCCTGTCATACCGCGCGCAGGCGCTTACCTGAACTGCGGTAAATACGGCGCGTTTATCGTCAACACCTCGTCCAGCAACGGCTGCGCCAGATTGGCGTTGCCCACCAGCGGGTTGGCGATCAGCGCCAGCAAGCCGCTGCGGCGATCGCCGTGCACCGCGGCCTCGATGGTCAGGCGTTCGTAGGCTTTCACCTGCTGCGTCAGCGCCTGCATCGGTTCCGACAGCGGGCCGAAGGTCAGCGGATGCGCGCCCTGAGCATCGACGATACAGTTGATTTCTATCACAGCATCGTCCGGCAGGCCATGGATTGCGCCGCGGTTTGCGGTGTTGACCACTAATTGCGTGCCGAGATTATTATGGATAGCACGGATCAGCTCCAGCGCAACTTCGGAATAGAAAGAACCGCCGCGGAAGCTGAGCTGCTCCGGCTTACTGTTCAACAGCGGATCGGCATACAGCTCGAACAGCTCTTTTTCTACCTGCATCACCTGCTCGGCGCGGGTGCCGCGCTCGCCGGCGGCGGCCATCTCTTCCGCCAGCATCTCGCGGGTCTGGTAAAAATAGCGGTGGTACGGGCAGGGGATGGCGCCGAGCGCGCGCAGGAAGTCCGGCTGCCAGGGCTCTTCCTTGATGTTGTTCATGGTCAGCGCCGCGCCGTCACACAGCATGTCGATCACGTTGCCGGTGACGTCGCGCCCCTGCTGCGTGACCTGATGCACCCAGACCATGTGGTTCAAACCGGCAAACCGCAGCTGCACGTCGGCGTAAGGCGCCTGCAGCATGTTGGCGATCATGTGATGCATGCTGATCGGTACGTTGCACAGGCCGATGATCTTCGCTTTGGTAAAGCGGGACACCGCCTCGGTGACGATGCCGGCCGGGTTGGTGAAGTTTATGATCCAGGCGTCCGGCGCCAGCTTTTCCACCCGACGGGCGATATCCAGCATTACCGGAATGGTGCGCAGCGCTTTGGCGAAGCCGCCGACGCCGGTGGTCTCCTGGCCGAGCAGCTGGTATTTGAGGCCCAGCCGTTCGTCGGCGGCGCGCGCCGGCAGTTGCCCGACGCGGAACTGGGTCAGCACGAAAGCGGCGCCGCGAATCGCTTCGTCCAGCGCGAAGTGCACGCTGACCTTCACCTGTTCCAGCCCGTGGCGCGCCAGCATGCGGCGGGTCAGGGCGGCGATGGTTTCCACTTTTTGGCGGCCTGGCTCGACGTCCACCAGCGCCAGTTCGGTGACCGGCAGCTCATCGATGCGTTGGATCAGCCCATCGACCAGTTCGGGAGTGTAGCTGCTGCCACCGCCAATCACCGCGATTTTGAGCGTGCTCATGAGCGGCCCTCCGTTTGCGACTGACGGCGATAGAGCTCGATCATGTCGTCGGCCAGATCCTGGATCACCATGGCGTTCATCAGATGATCCTGCGCATGTACCGTGATCAGGTTGATCGCCAGCTTGCCGCAGCCTTCGTCCAGGCCGATCAGCTCGGTCTGGATCAGGTGCGCCTTCTTCACCCACTCTTTGGATTCGACCATGTGTTTGGCCGCGGCGGCGAAGTCACCGGCGCGCGCTTGCCGCAACGCCATCAACGCATTACTGCGCGCGCTGCCGGAGAACACCAGCAGTTCCATGATGGTGCTTTCAAACTCGGGGCTGACTTCAGTCATCAATTCACTCACGTCATTTCTCCAGGGGTTGCGCGGCGACGCCGCCGTGGGATGCTTCAGTATCCGTTCTTTTTATAATGAGAGCGCTCTCATTTAAATAGAGTAACGACAATGCGTGTGCAAACTGGGAGGCAGATCGCAAAAACCGACCCAGGGTGGCGCGGGGCAAAAAATGCGTGATGCGGTTGGCAAAAAAGCCTTCTGCGCCCATACTTTCCGCAGCAAAATTCAGGGCCGCCTAGGATATGTCCCGTAATTGGGTAAATATAGGTAAATGGCTGGCACTTGCCGATACAGCTCTTTAGAATCAAAGCGCTTTTCCGTTGTTTGTCTCTCAGAGAAAGGACCCGTTAATGTTCAAACGTACTTTAGTGACCTTCGTCGCGCTGTGTTCCCTGACCGCAGTGGCGCCAGCCGCACTCGCCGCCGGTGAGACCCACGTCATGCTGACGACCTCGGCGGGGAATATCGAGTTGGCGCTCGACAGCCAGAAGGCACCGGTTTCCAGCCAGAACTTCGTCGACTACGTGAACAGCGGGTACTACAACAACACCATCTTCCACCGCGTGATCCCGGGCTTTATGATCCAGGGCGGCGGTTTCACCGCTGACATGCAGCAAAAATCCACCAAGGCGCCGATCAAGAACGAAGCCGACAACGGCTTGCGCAACCTGCGCGGCACCATCTCGATGGCGCGCACCGCCGACAAGGACAGCGCCACCAGCCAGTTCTTCCTGAACGTGGCGGATAACGCCTTCCTGGATCACGGCCAGCGTGACTTCGGCTACGCGGTATTCGGCAAAGTGGTGAAAGGCATGGACGTGGTGGACAAAATTGCCCAGGTGCCGACCGGCAACGTCGGCCCTTACCAGAATGTGCCGACCAAACCGGTGGTGATTCTGTCGGCCAAGGTACTGCCGTAAGTTTTTTGGCCGATCCCGCCGGGGTCGGCCGCTCCTTCCTCCCGAAGCCTTGCCTTCATCACTGTTTTCTCCTGCGCCCCATGCTCTAATCGGCAGACAATAATCAGACCGGAAATCCGGCGTTCGCCCTTTGTTGTCTCTGGATGAGTTGCTGCCATGTATGAATTTAACCAGGTGCTGTTGCTGTTGCAGCAGATGTGCGTCTATCTCGTCATCGCCTATCTGCTGAGCAAAACCCCGCTATTTATCCCGCTGATGCAGGTGACCATTCGCCTGCCGCACAAGCTGCTGTGTTACGTGATCTTCTCGGTGTTCTGCATCATGGGCACCTATTTCGGGTTGCACATTCAGGATTCGATCGCCAATACCCGCGCGATAGGCGCGGTCCTGGGCGGCTTGCTGGGCGGGCCGTCGGTAGGCTTTCTGGTCGGGCTGACCGGCGGCCTGCACCGGTATACGCTCGGCGGCATGACCGACGTGGCCTGCGCGATCTCCACGGTGTCGGAAGGCCTGGTCGGCGGCATCGTACACAGCATCGCCATGCGCCGCGGGCGCATCGAGCTGCTGTTCAATCCGCTGTTCGTCGGCGGCGTGGCGCTGGTGGCGGAAGTGTTGCAGATGGCGATCATTCTGGCGGTGGCGCGCCCCTACGACGAAGCGTTGCAGCTGGTGGAGCACATCGCGCTGCCGATGATGATCGCCAATACCGTCGGCGCGGCGATGTTCATGCAAATCCTGCTGGATAGGCGCGCGATGTTCGAAAAATACACCAGCGCCTTCTCTTCCAAGGCGCTGAAGATCGCCGAGCGCACCGAGGGCATCCTGCGGCAGGGGTTCGATCAGGAAAACAGCATGAAGGTCGCCCGGGTGATTTATCAGGAACTGGGCATCGGCGCGGTGGCGATCACCGATCGCGACAAGCTGTTGGCGTTTATCGGCATCGGCGACGATCACCACCTGCCAGGCACGCCGATCGCCTCGGTGCATTCGCATCGCGCCATCGACAACAACGAGGTGGTGTACGCCGACGGCAACCAGCTCTCTTACTGCTGCTCGATCAATCCGGCCTGCAAGCTGGGATCGACGCTGGTGATCCCGCTGCGCGGCGAAAACCAGCGGGTGATCGGCACCATCAAGTTGTACGAACCGAAAAGCCAGCTGTTCAGCACCATCAACCGTACGTTGGGTGAAGGCATCGCCAGCCTGCTGTCGGCGCAGATCATGGCCGGACAGTACGAGCGCCACAAGCAGTTGCTGGCGCAGTCGGAGATCAAGCTGCTGCATGCGCAGGTCAATCCGCATTTCCTGTTCAATGCCTTGAATACCCTGGTGGCGGTGATCCGCCGTGATGGCGAGCGCGCCTGCGAGTTGGTGCAGTCCCTTTCGACCTTCTTTCGCAAAAACCTCAAGCGCTCGGATGATGAAGTCAGTCTGGCGGACGAGATAGAACATGTGAACGCCTACCTGCAGATCGAGAAAGCGCGTTTCGCCGATCGGCTGGAGATTGCGGTATCGCTGCCCGAGGCGCTGCTGGCGGCGCGGCTGCCGGCGTTTTCGCTGCAGCCGATCGTCGAGAACGCCATCAAGCACGGCACCTCGCATCTGTTGGGCGTGGGCCGCATCGAAATCGGCGCCTGCTGCGAAGGCGAGCATCTGCTGCTGCAGGTGACGGACAACGCCGGGCTGTTCCAGCCGAAACCGAACTGCAGCGGGCTGGGTATGAATCTGGTAGATAAACGCATTCGCGTGCGCTACGGCGAAGGCTATGGCGTGCAGGTGGATTGCCGGCCGGACGCCTATACCCGCATTACGCTCAATGTTCCCATGGAGAGGGCCGCATGATGTTAAACGCACTGATTGTTGACGATGAGCCTTCCGCGCGCGACAACCTGCGCCATCTGCTGGAGGCCGAAGCGGGGATCGCGATCATCGGCGAATGCGCCAACGCCATCGAAGCCATCAGCCAGATCCACCGGCTGCAGCCGGACGTGGTGTTTCTCGATATTCAAATGCCGCGTATCAGCGGGCTGGAAATGGTCGGCATGCTGGATCCCAATCGGATGCCGCACATCGTGTTTCTGACCGCCTACGACGAATACGCGGTGCAGGCGTTCGAGGAGCACGCCTTCGACTATCTGCTGAAGCCGGCGGAGCCGAAGCGGCTGAGCAAGACGCTGCAACGCCTGCGGCAGCGCAGTGCGCCGCAGGACGTGACGGCGCTGGATGAGAGCGCCGGTTACCTGAAATACATTCCCTGCACCGGCCACAGCCGCATCTATCTGCTGCGGTTCGACGAGGTGTTGGCGATCCGTTCCAAACTGAGCGGGGTATTCGTGGTGCGCAGCGACGGCATGGAGTGTTTCACCGAATTGACGCTGCGCACGCTGGAAAGCCGTACGCCGCTGGTGCGCTGCCATCGGCAGTATTTGGTCAACCTGGAGCAGGTGCGCGAGATCCGCTTCGAAGAAGGCGGCGCGGCGGAGATGATCATGTCCGCCGGCGATCCGGTGCCGGTCAGCCGGCGCTATTTGAAAGCGCTGAAGGAGCAACTGGGGCTGCGGGGGTGACGCAGGTCTTAGGGGGATTCTGAAAAGACAGGCATCATGGGCGTCCCGACGGCGCCCTTTTTGTTTGTCCTTGACGGGGTTACGCGGCGCTTATAGCTTTATTGCATCAACAGGCGCGTTTCGCGCCGCGTCAGCGTCAAAGGAACAGAAAATGAGTGAACCACGGATTATCGCCAAGGCGATGAAAGACGGAAAACCGGAACAGGATCTGGTGATTTTGCCGGCGTTGGCCAACCGCCACGGGTTGATTACCGGGGCAACCGGCACCGGCAAGACGGTGACGCTGCAAAAAATGGCCGAACAGTTCTCGCGCATCGGCGTGCCGGTGTTCCTGTCGGACGTGAAGGGCGATCTGTCCGGCATCGGCGCCGAGGGCGTGCCTTCCGAGAAGCTGCAGGCGCGCCTGGCAGCGATTGGCGTCACCGACTGGCAGCCGCAGGCCTGCACCATTATCCCGTGGGATATTTACGGCGAAAAGGGGCATCCGATCCGCGCCACGATTTCCGATCTCGGGCCGCTGCTGCTGGGGCGCCTGTTGGATCTGAACGAGGTGCAAAGCGGCGTGCTGCAGCTGGTGTTCAAAATCGCCGATGACAACGCGCTGCTGCTGTTGGACATGAAAGACCTGCGCGCCATGGTGCAGTTCGTCGGCGATAACGCCAAACAATTCCAGACTCAGTACGGCAACATCTCTGCCGCGTCGATCGGCGCCATCCAGCGCGGGTTGCTGACGCTGGAAGAGCAGGGCGCCAACCAGTTCTTCGGCGAGCCGATGCTGGACATCAACGATCTGATGAAAACCGACGCCAACGGTCATGGCGTGATCAACCTGCTGGCGGCGGACAAGCTGATCAATCAGCCGAAGCTGTATTCAGTGTTCCTGCTGTGGCTGCTGGCCGAGCTGTTTGAACATCTGCCGGAAGTGGGCGACCCTGAACAGCCGAAGCTGGTGTTCTTCTTCGATGAAGCGCACCTGCTGTTCAACGACGCGCCAGCGGCGCTGTTGACCAAGATCGAACAGGTGGTGCGCCTGATCCGCTCCAAAGGCGTCGGCATTTACTTCGTCACCCAGAACCCGCTGGATATCCCGGACAGCGTGCTGGGCCAGTTGGGCAACCGCGTACAGCATGCGCTGCGCGCCTTTACGCCGCGCGATCAGAAGGCGGTGAAAACGGCGGCGCAAACCCTGCGTGCCAATCCGGCCTTCGATGCTGAAACGGCGATCACCGAGCTGGGCGTGGGCGAAGCGCTGGTGTCATTCCTCGACGAAAAGGGCCGGCCGAACGTGGTGGAGCGGGCGATGGTCATCGCGCCGGAATCCAAGATGGGCATGCTCGGCGCGGAAGGGCTGAACAGCGCGATCAACAAGTCGCCGCTGTATGGCCGCTATGAAGACATGATTGACCGCGAGTCCGCCTACGAGAAGCTGTCGTCGGGCGGCTTCGCCACCGTCGGCACTGCGCAGCAGGGGCAGCAACCGCAGGCGCAAGCGCAGCAACAGACGGGCGGCGGCCTGATGGACGGATTGAACGAGCTGCTGTTCGGTTCCACCGGCCCGCGCGGCGGCAAACGCGACGGCATCGTCCAGACCGCTGCCAAGAGCATGGCGCGCGATCTCGGCCGGCAGATCCTGCGCGGCGTACTGGGCTCGATCACCGGCGGCCGTAAAAAGTAAGCGGAAATTATCGTCGGCAGCGGCGGGTTAAATCAGTAAACTATGGCGGCGTTTTTCTCTGCCGGACCTAACATGCTGCTGCTGATCGATAACTACGACTCCTTTACCTATAACCTTTACCAGTACTTCTGCGAGTTGGGCGCCGAGGTGGTGGTGAAGCGCAATGATGAGCTGCAGCTGGCCGATATCGAGCGGCTGGCGCCGCAGCATCTGGTGATTTCCCCCGGCCCTTGTACCCCGAACGAAGCGGGCATCTCGCTGGCTGCCATTCGTCATTTCGCCGGCAAGCTGCCGATCCTCGGCGTGTGCCTGGGGCACCAGGCGCTGGGGCAGGCGTTCGGCGCCGAGGTGGTGCGCGCCCGCGCGGTGATGCACGGCAAAACCTCGGCGATTCGCCATCTGGGCGTCGGCGTGTTTCGCGGCCTGAGCGATCCGCTGACCGTGACGCGTTACCATTCGTTGGTGCTGAAAGCCGATACGCTGCCGGATTGCTTTGAAGTGACCGCCTGGAGCGAACGCGACGGCGTGCGCGACGAGATCATGGGTATCCGCCACCGCACGCTGGCGCTGGAAGGGGTGCAGTTCCACCCGGAAAGCGTGCTCAGCGAGCAGGGCCATCAGCTGTTGGACAATTTTCTCAGGCGTTAATCCCTTCGCATTTTTTTCGCCCGTCAGGCGTTTTGCATTTGCGCTTTAGTGTTTTTTTATGCATATTTCGTGATTATATTTTCATTATAACATCGCGATAGCGCTGAAAAACCTTCAGGGTGGAGCCGAAAATGACTGACAAATCCGCAGTGAGCCGCAGCACCTTTGACCAGGTGATCCTGCCTGTTTATGCACCCGCCCAGTTTGTGCCGGTGCGCGGCCAAGGCAGCCGGGTCTGGGATCAGCAGGGAAAAGAGTACATCGATTTTTCCGGCGGCATAGCGGTGACGGCGCTGGGGCACTGCCATCCGGCGCTGGTCGAGGCGCTCAAACGCCAGGGCGAAACCTTGTGGCATACCAGCAACGTCTTCACCAATGAACCGGCGCTGCGCCTGGCGAGCAAATTGATCGACGCCACCTTCGCCGATCGGGTGTTCTTCGCCAACTCCGGCGCAGAGGCCAACGAGGCGGCGTTCAAACTGGCGCGTCATTACGCTATCACCCGCCACAGCCCCTATAAAACCAAAATCATCGCCTTCTATAACGCGTTTCACGGCCGCACGCTGTTCACCGTGTCGGTGGGCGGGCAGGCCAAATATTCCGACGGGTTCGGGCCGAAGCCGGCCGACATCGTGCACGTGCCGTTCAACGATCTGGCGGCGGTGAAAGCGGTGATGGACGACCACACCTGCGCGGTGGTGATGGAGCCGATTCAGGGCGAGGGCGGCATTACGCCGGTCGACGCCGACTTCCTTAAAGGCGTGCGCAAACTGTGCGACCAACATCAGGCGCTGCTGGTGTTCGATGAAGTGCAAAGCGGTATGGGGCGCAGCGGCAAGCTGTTCGCCTATATGCATTATGGCGTGACGCCGGACATTCTCACCACCGCCAAGGCGCTGGGCGGCGGTTTCCCGGTGAGCGCCATGCTGACTACCGAAGAGATTGCGTCGGTGATGCAGGTGGGCACTCACGGCACCACCTATGGCGGCAACCCGCTGGCCTGCGCGGTGGCGGAGGCGGCGCTGGATGTGATCAATACGCCGGAGGTGCTGAGCGGCATCGAGCAGCGCCATGCGCTGTATGTACAGTCTTTGCAGAATATCGGCGATAAATACGGTATTTTCACCGCCATTCGCGGCATGGGGTTGCTGATCGGCGCCGAGCTGACGCCGCATTATCACGGCAGAGCGCGCGATTTCCTCACCGCCGCCGCCGCGCGTGGGCTGATGATCCTCAACGCCGGGCCGAACGTGATCCGCTTTGCGCCGTCGCTGGTGGTGGAGCTGCAGGACATCGAGGCCGGCATGGCGCTGTTCGAGCTGGCGGTGCAGGATGTGATCAACGCCTGAAGCACCTGCGGCGAATAACGGGGCGCGGCATGCCGCGCCCTTATTGATCGCGCAGTTTACGCTTGAGCCAGATGCCGTGGTGCGGGCGCTGGCGCCAGGCCAGCGACGAAATGGTGTGCATGACGCTCAGGTGCGACAGAATACGCCGCAAATGACGTTCCATCTCGGTGACGGGCATCTCCGGATGCAGATCCGGCGGCTGCATGATGCCGCTGTTGTCACTGCTCGGGCCGTCGTATTCCAACCGCTGCTGGCAGCTTTGCAGCGCGATTTCACAGGTTTGCAGATACGCTTCCGCCAGCTTCGGCGTCAGCATGTAGTGCTCGCGCGCCAGGATGGTCATGGCGTTCAGGTGTTCGACGATGAACTGGCTGTGAGTGACCCACAGCCGCATGTCCGCCAGATAGTTCGAGGCGAACCCCGGTTCCTGCATCGCCTGATTGAGCGAAGTGAACAGCGCATTGTGCGCCTGGTTGACCTGCATGCGGGCATAGGCCAACGCGGTGGCGTCCGGCTCCGGTTGCTTCAGCATCAGCCGCAGCGCGGCTTGATCGTTTTCCAGCGCCTGATGGGCATTCTTGCGCAGCAGCCCGCTTTGCCACTGCGGCCACAGCCAAATGGTGCCGCCGAACGCCAGCACGCAGCCGATCAGCGTATCGATCAGACGCGGCACCAAAAAATGCGAGCCGTTCAGCGCCAGCAGCTGCAGGGTGTAAACCGCCGTGACCGTAAAGCCAATCACCGACAGCCCGTAGTTCTTGCGCGAAACCAGGTAGGCCAACAGCGTGATCATCAGCATGATGCTCAGTGTTTCTGCTTCCGGTAATTGCAGCTGCAACAGCCCGGCCGCCAGCAACAAACCGGCGATCGTGCCGAGCGCACGGTGCTGAATACGCACCCGGGTGGCGTTATAGCCGTTTTGGCTCACCAGCATGATGGTGAGCAGTATCCAGTACGGCTTCGGCAGATTGAATACCGCCCCCAGGCTGCTGCCGACCGCCAGCGTCACCCCCAGCCGCGCGGCGTTGCGCAGCGCCGTGGATTTGAACGACAGGTAGCTGGCCAACGCCGGCCAAAACGGCAGGCGATGCTGGCTGGGCATCAAATCGCGGCGGTACAGCGGATGCTGGGTGCGCAGCAGGCGGGCAATGCGGCTGAAATGGTAGTAACAAAACTGGCCGACCGGGTTGTCGGGATGCTGCGCCGCCATTTTTTCCAGCGCCGCCAGTTCGTGCGTCATGGAAAAGCGCTTCGAATGTTGATGGTAGAGAATATCGTGCGCCACCACGCGCAGCCGCCCGGCGATCACCTGAGCGTTGCGGCGAATGATCGCTTCGGCCTGGCTCTGCTCCATCAGTTTTTGTACTTCCTCCGGCAAGTGCAGGCTGACGGTGATGTGCTCCTGCAGATCCATCGCCACCTGAAAGGCGCGTTGCAGACGCTTTTGATCGAGGTTGTTGGCGTGCGGCAGGAAATTAAGCTGTTGGTACAGCAGGCTGATCAGATCCATCACCTTTTGCTGGCGCACCAGCAGCGGCGGCAGAGCGGTCTGCGGATCGGTGTGCTGAGTCAGCAGCGAGTATTTGGCTTCGAAGTAGTCCGCCAGTTCCAGATAGAGCTGGCTCAGCGTCTCGCGCATCGGCTGCTCTTTCCACAGCCGGAACCAGAACCAGGTGAATAAGCCGTACCAGGCGGTGCCGATCGCGTACAGCAGCGGCGCCTGCCAGAGAGGCACGGTGCCGGCCATGCTGAGGGAGAAGATGGCGGCCACCAGCGCCGCCGGCAACAGCCGGGCGTGCAGCGGGCTGATTTCGCCGGTGACGCCGAGCAGCAGCGCCAGGCCCAGCATCAGCGCCGGCAGCGGCACGTGCCACAGCAGGGCTTGTTGCAGCAGCAGGCTGCTGAGGGCAAACAGCGCACCGCCGACGATCAGCCGTTTAAAGAAGCGCCTATGCGGCGTGTCCAGACCGGCGATATTGCAGCAGGCGGGCACCAGAGAGAACATCAGGCCGAGCTGCAGCTGGCCAATCAGCAGGCCAAACAGCACCGGCAGGCACAACACCAGCGTTTGTCGCAGTGCGTAGTTGACTTCCGGGTGGTAAATCAGGCGGCGCCACATGGCAGAGAGCAGACAAAAAAACGGCGCAGATTGCGCCGTTTCTTCAGGGATTAACGGGTGCCGTAGACGACAATGGTCTTGCCGTGGGCGGAAATCAGGTTTTGGTCTTCCAGCATTTTCAGAATACGGCCAACGGTTTCACGCGAGCAGCCGACGATCTGGCCGATTTCCTGGCGGGTGATCTTGATCTGCATGCCGTCCGGGTGAGTCATGGCGTCGGGTTGCTTCGCCAGATTCAGCAGGGTTTGCGCGATGCGGCCGGTGACGTCCAGGAAGGCGAGGTTGCCCACTTTTTCGGAAGTGACCTGCAGGCGGCTCGCCATTTGGGCGGACAGACGCATCAGGATGTCCGGGTTAACCTGGATCAACTGGCGGAATTTCTTGTAGGAAATTTCGGCCACTTCACAGGCGGTTTTGGCGCGAACCCAGGCGCTGCGCTCCTGACCTTCTTCGAACAATCCGAGCTCGCCGATGAAATCCCCCTGGTTGAGGTAGGACAGGATCATCTCTTTACCTTCTTCATCCTTGATCAGCACCGCGACGGAGCCTTTCACGATGTAGTAAAGCGTTTCGGCCTTTTCACCTTGGTGAATCAGCGTACTCTTCGATGGATATTTGTGGATATGGCAATGAGACAGGAACCATTCGAGAGTAGGGTCTGTTTGCGGTTTGCCGAGAACCATTCGCTGTTATCCTCTGTTGTTATCGCTGCCTTGTGTCACAGGGGTCAGAGTTCCCTGTAAAACCCGCCTGTAGCCGCAGTTATGAGCGAGGGCTACCGGCAAGTTTTGAGGCGTGTCATAAAAATACGCTGTCGCTCTAGCATATTAACTTGCCGTAAGCGCTGCAAGCTACATTCTGTTAACATACCGGTAAAGGAGCCTTTCTCTGGGCGTTTCCCTGAAATTCAGTGTCCCGGAAAGATTTATTGCGGCTCTGTTTGTAGCACAGAGTAAGGCGGGTGTCTCGTGTTGTCTCGCTTCAGCATGATTAGCATCAGGTTACGTTGCCTGTTTCTATGCGAAAGCGTACTCTGATTTTAAGAAATCAACCGGAGTGACCAGAATGCAGGCAAGAGTTAAGTGGGTGGAAGGGTTAACGTTTTTGGGTGAATCGGCCTCCGGCCACCAGGTGCTGATGGACGGCAACGCCGGCGATAAAGCGCCCAGCCCGATGGAGATGGTGCTGATGTCGGTGGGTGGCTGCAGCGCGATCGACGTGGTGTCCATCCTGCAAAAAGGGCGCAACGACGTGCGCGACTGCGAGGTGAAGCTGACCTCCGAGCGCCGTGCAGAAGCCCCGCGGTTGTTCACCCATATCAACCTGCACTTCATCGTCACCGGCCAGGATCTGACCGACAAAATCGTAGAGCGAGCGGTGAACCTGTCGGCGGAGAAGTACTGCTCGGTGGCGCTGATGCTCAACAAGGCCGCCACGGTGACCCACAGCTTCGAGATCCGCCAGCCGGCGTAATCGAGACGGAGCGCGGCCCGCCGCCGCGCTCAACGCGTTTATTCGATCTTCTTGCCTTCCAGCAGCCGCTGTACCAGCGGCGCCATGATCAGCTCCATCGCCAGCCCCATCTTGCCGCCCGGCACCACTAACGTATTGATGTGCGAGATAAACGAGCCCTGCAGCATCGCCAGCAAATAGGGGAAGTCAATCTGATCCAGCCCGCGGAAGTGGATCACCACGAAGCTTTCATCCAGTGAGGGAATGGCTTTGGCGGCGAACGGGTTGGAAGTATCCACCGTCGGTACGCGCTGGAAGTTGATGTGGGTGCGCGAGAACTGCGGCGTGATGTAGTTGATGTAGTCTTCCATCGAACGCACCACCGAATCCATCACCGCCTCGCGGGAGTGGCCGCGTTCGCCGGTATCGCGGATCAGCTTCTGTATCCACTCCAGGTTGACGATCGGCACCACGCCGACCAGCAGATCGACGTGGTTGGCCACGTCATGGTGCTCGGTGACCACACCGCCGTGCAGCCCCTCGTAGAACAGCACGTCGGTCGGCGCCGGCAGCGGCTCCCACGGGGTGAAGGTGCCCGGCACCTGATTGTAGGGCACCGCTTCGTCGTAGGTGTGCAGGTACTTGCGCGAACGGCCGGTGCCGTTTTTGCCGTACTCGATAAAGCTCTGCTGCAGCAGGCCGAAGTCGTTGGCCTCGGGGCCGAAATAGCTGATGTGTCTACCCAGATCGCGCGCCTTGCGGATCGCCGCGTCCATTTCCGGCCGGGTGTAGCGGTGGAAGCTGTCGCCCTCCAGCTCGGCGGCGCGAATGTTGAGCTGTTGGAAGATTTTGCGGAACGCCACGCTGGTGGTGGTGGTGCCGGCGCCGCTGGAACCGGTCACCGCGATAACGGGATGTTTGGCAGACATGGTGGTTGTCACTCCGTGTTGAATGCGCCGGCGTCAGGGGATTATTGTGGCTCTTGTTGACGCTCTCTATGTCAGGAAAAAATGGCGCGCGCTGGTTTGCAATGTCCCATTGTTACCTGATTTTTTCCGTCAGTCATAGAACCGGGCGCCACTAAATTTCTTCCTGCCCGGCGCGGAACTGACCGCGCGGCATGATGTTGACGCTCTCATGCAGTTCCGACCACACCAGCACCACCTCGCCGTTTTTCAGCTGGCGGCGCACGTCCTCCACCTTCTGCTCCAGCGATCGTTCGTGCTCGCCGTAATCGGTGCCTTCACGCAGCACAAAGGATTCGATCAGGCTGTTCAGGGTGTCGGTTGCCAGTTCTTGCCAGGGAATGATCACGTCGGGATGTCCAGATAAGGGGAAAGCCAGGCCGGAATGCGATGCTCCAGCCACATGTGCGGTTTTTTCAGCGTGCCGCCGACAAAGCCGACGTGGCCGCCGAACTCGGTCAGCTGATATTCGATATTGCGCGGCAGGCCGGCGACGTCGGGGATCACCTCATGGGTCATGAAGGGATCGTCCTTCGCATGGATGATCAGCAGCGGCGTTTGGATCGCCGGCAACAGCGGCAGGGCGCTGCAGCGGCGATAATAATCGGTGGCGTCGCTGAAGCCGTGAATGCGCGAGGTGATGGCGTCGTCGAATTCGCGGATGCGCCGCAACCCGTTCAGCTGCGACAGCTTGAGCGGCAGGGTGTCCGGGTAGTGCAACAGTTTGCGGGTGGCGTTTTGTTTCAGCTGCCCCAACAGGTAGCGCTGATAGACGCGGGAGAAGCCTTGCTCCATGCGGTAGGCGCAGGGCTCCAGCATCAGCGGCGCCGAGACCACCACCGCCGCCTGCAGCAGGCTGTCGGCGCCTTGCTGCGCCAGATAACAGGCCAGCATGTTGCCGCCGAGTGAAACGCCTACCGCCGCGGTTGGCACCTCGCCGTAGCTGTCGCGCAGCCAGCGCAGGAAGAAGCGCGCGTCTTCGGTTTCGCCGGAGTGGTAGATGCGCTGTTTGCGGTTGGGCACGCCGCTGCAGCCGCGAAAGTGCATCACCACCCCGAGCCAGCCACGTTCGCGCCAGGCGTTGAGCAGGCCATGCGCGTAGGGGCTGTAGAAGCTGCCCTCCAGACCGTGGAACAGCACCGCGCGCGGTTTGTCGCGCGCCTGCGCCGGATCCTCGCTCCAGGCGAGATCGACGAAATCGCCGTCGGGCAATTCCAGCCGTTGCCAATGCGGTTTCAATAACACGCGGCGGCGCACCAGCCGCGGCAACAGCGTTTGCAGGTGCGGGTTACTGGCCCCGGTCAGGGGGCGAAAGACGTCATGCATAGGCGGAGTAAAAATGTTGTTGGCGACTATTGTGAGATCCCAGGCGCACTGTTAGCTTCAATACCAATAACTGACAATGATACTGCAAAAAAGCGCCTTGGGTGAGGAGCACCCGTGCCATGGAACCGAGTTTATTCCTTTCGATGCTGGGCTTCCTGTGGGTCGCCGCCATCACGCCTGGCCCCAATAACCTGCTGCTGACCACCTCCGGCGCTCATTTCGGCTTTATGCGTTCGCTGTGGCTGATGATCGGCATCATGCTCGGCATGCAAAGCATTTTGCTGCTGGTGGCCTTCGGCGTCGGCAGCCTGATCCTGGTTTACCCGTCGCTGCACCTGATCCTGAAAATCCTCGGCAGTTTGTACCTGCTGTGGCTGGCGTGGAAAGTCGCCACCGCCGCCTATGAAAAGCTGGAAACCGACGTGGCGCCGCCGCAGCCGGTGCGGCTGTATCAGGGCTGGCTGTTGCAGTTCCTCAACCCGAAAGCCTGGCTGATGGCGCTGGGCGCGGTGGCGAGCTTCAGTCTGGCGGGCGATAAGTACAACGGTTCCATTGCGGCGATCGCGCTGGGCATTTTGGCGGTCAACATCGTCGCTGGCGTTATCTGGCTGGCGTTCGGCACGGTGATCGGCCGCCTGCTGCGCAGCAAAAAGGCCTGGATTATCTTCAACGTTTCCATGGGGCTGCTGACTGCAGCCTGTGTATTACTGATTTGGCATTAAGGAGCGGAACGATGGCGGAAAACTATTATCACGTGGTCGCCTTTACCGGTGAGGGGCTGCGCGGCAACCCGGCCGGGGTCTGCCTGCTGACGCAGCCGCTGCCGACGGAGCGGCTGCAGGCGATCGCCAACGAGATCGGCCTGCCGGAAACCAGCTTTGTCTGGGATGACGGCGACATGACCGCCATTCGCTGGTTTACCCCGGAGCGTGAGGTCGATCTTTGCGGCCACGGCACGCTGGCGGCGGCGCATGTGATGTTCAGCGCGGTTAACCCGGCGCTGAAGGATATTCGCTTCAGATCGGCCAGCGGCGAGCTGTTCGTCAAGCGCGATGAGCGGGACGGGGAGCGGCTGGTGCTTGATTTCCCCGCCAGGCCGCCGCAGAAAGTCGCCGAACCGGCGGGCCTCGCGGCGCTGCTGGGCGTGCAGCCGCAGGAAGTGTGGCAGGCGAAAGCGCTGCTGGCGGTGGTGGAAAATGAGGCGCAGGTGCGCGCGCTGCGCCCGGACATCTCGGCGCTGATCGCATTGGCCGGCCGCGCGGTGATCGTCACCGCGCCGGGTGACACCGTGGACTTCGTTTCGCGCTATTTCACGCTCGACGGCGGCGAGGATCCGGTGACCGGCTCCGCGCATTGCACGTTGATGCCCTACTGGACGGCGCGTCTCGGCCGCCATCGGCTGCACGCCCGGCAGATTTCGGCGCGCGGCGGCGAGCTGTTCTGCGAACTGCACGGGGACCGCACGTTGCTCGGCGGCTACGCTCACGTGTTCCTACGCGGGACGATCGTGCTGTGATTCGCTTTAATATTACCTAAGGTAATAAAGAAGACTTTTTTATTCTTTTATCGCCCGTCATCGCTCAGATAAAACTGTCAGCAACTGAACAGATTTTTATCAACGGAGCGGAACATGGCGGGCAAACTCTTTTCTTTACGCAACGCGGCGCTGCTGGCGCTGTCGCTCAGCGCTGCCAGCGCCTATGCGGTGGACGTCACCGTGGCGTACCAGACGTCGGCGGAGCCGGCCAAGGTGGCGCAGGCGGAAAACAGCTTCGCCAAACAGTCCGGTGCGACCGTCGACTGGCGTAAGTTCGACAGCGGCTCCAGCGTGTTGCGCGCGCTGGCCTCCGGCGACGTGCAGATCGGCAATATCGGCTCCAGCCCGCTGGCGGTGGCCGCCAGCCAAAAACTCCCCATCGAAGTGTTCCTCATCGCCTCGCAGCTCGGCAGTTCCGAAGCGCTGGTGGTGAAGAATGACATCAAAAGCCCGCAGGATCTGATCGGCAAGCGCATCGCGGTGCCGTTTATTTCTACGACTCATTACAGCCTGCTGGCCTCGCTCAAACATTGGGGCATCAAGCCTGAACAGGTGAAGATCCTCAATCTGCAGCCGCCGGCCATCGCCGCCGCCTGGCAGCGCGGCGACATCGACGGCGCCTACGTCTGGGCGCCGGTGGTCAACGAACTGGCCAAACAGGGCAAGGTGTTGACCGACTCCGCGCAGGTGGGCGAATGGGGTTCGCCAACCCTGGACGTGTGGGTGGTGCGCAAAGACTTCGCCGAGAAACATCCCGACGTGGTGACCGCCTTTGCCGCCAGCGCCCTGCAGGCGCAGAAGGCCTACCTGGCAGCGCCGGAACAGTGGCTGAAAGATCCGAGCCATCTCAGCACCTTGGCGCGCTTGAGCGGCGTGCCGGAAGCGCAGGTGCCGGAGCTGGTGAAGGGGAACCGTTATCTGCCGGTGGCGGATCAGGTCGCCCAACTCGGCCAGCCGGTGGACAAGGCGATCCGCGATACCGCCGAATTCCTCAAGCAGCAGGGCAAGATCCCGCAGGTCGACAGCGATTACAGCGCTTATGTGACCGACCGTTTTGTGAAACAGGTGCAGGCTGCGCCGCAGTCGTAAGGAAGCAGGATGCTAAACGTCAGCCATCTTTCAGCAGAGTATCAGGGGCGGCCCGCGCTGCGTGACGTGTCGTTCCAGATCGCCGCCGGGCAACTGGTGGTGGTGCTCGGCCCGTCGGGCTGCGGCAAAACCACGCTGCTGAATTTAATCGCCGGGTTTATCGAGCCTTCAGCTGGCAGCATCACGCTGGATGGAACGTCCGTTCATGGCCCAAGCGCCGAACGGGGCGTGGTGTTCCAGCATGAGGGTTTACTGCCGTGGCGTAACGTGGTGGACAACGTCGAGTTCGGCCTGCAGCTGGCCGGCGTCGGCAAGGCGCAGCGCCGCCAGGTGGCGGAGCAGATGTTGCAGCGCGTCGGTCTGGCCGGTTACGAGCGGCATTTCATCTGGCAGCTTTCCGGCGGCATGCGCCAACGCGTCGGCATCGCCCGCGCCCTGGCCGCCGATCCGCGTCTGCTGTTGCTGGATGAACCGTTCGGCGCGCTGGACGCGTTCACTCGCGAGCAGATGCAAGAGCTGCTGCTGACCATCTGGCGCGATACCGGCAAGCAGGTGCTGCTGATCACTCACGATATTGAAGAGGCGGTGTTCCTCGCCAGCGAGCTGTTGCTGCTGTCGCCGGGGCCGGGGCAGGTGGTGGAGCGGCTGTCGCTGAACTTCGGCCAACGCTATGCCGACGGCGAAGCCTGCCGCTCAATTAAGTCCGATCCTGAATTTATCGCACAGCGCGAATACGTGCTGGGCAAAGTTTTCCAACAGCGCGAGGCCTTGTTATGAGCCTGCATTCCACGTTAAAGGCCGCGGCGCAGCCGCAGGGCAAAGCGACGCGCCGTTTCAGCGTGCCGCGCAACGTTTGGCTGAGCGGCGCCACGCTGTTGACGGTGTTGATCGTCTGGTGGGGCGTGACGGCGCTGCAGCTGATCAGCCCGCTGTTCCTGCCGGCGCCGCAGCAGGTATTGCATCAGCTGATCACCATCGCCAGCCCGCAAGGCTTTATGGACGCCACGCTGTGGCAGCATCTGGCGGCCAGCCTGGGGCGCATTTTGGTGGCGCTGCTGGCGGCGGTGATCGTCGGCATTCCGGTGGGCATCGCCATGGGGCTGAACGACACGGTGCGCGGCATCCTCGATCCGCTGATTGAGATCTATCGTCCGGTGCCGCCGTTGGCGTATTTGCCGCTGATGGTGATTTGGTTCGGCATCGGCGAAACCTCGAAGATCTTGCTGATTTATCTGGCGATTTTCGCGCCGGTGACGCTGTCCGCCGTGGCGGGCGTGCGCAGCGTGGCGCAGGTACGGGTGCGCGCCGCCCGCGCGTTGGGCGCCACGCGTTGGCAGGTGCTGCGTTTCGTGGTGCTGCCGAGCGCGCTGCCGGAGATCCTGACCGGCATTCGCATCGGGCTGGGCGTCGGCTGGTCGACGCTGGTAGCCGCCGAACTGATCGCCGCCACGCGCGGCCTGGGATTTATGGTGCAATCCGCCGGTGAGTTTCTGGCGACCGACGTGGTGCTGGCCGGCATCGGCGTGATTGCGGTGATTGCATTTGGGTTGGAGCTGGGGCTGCGCGCCCTGCAGCGCCGATTGACCCCGTGGCATGGAGTACAGCAATGAACGAACGTCTGAATATCACCCCGCTGGGGCCTTACATCGGGGCGCTGGTGGAAAACGTCGAGTTGGCCCGGCCGCTGGGCGACGGCCAGTTTGAACAGCTTTATCATGCGCTGCTCAAGCATCAGGTGCTGTTCTTCCGCAACCAGCCGATCACGCCGCTGCAGCAGCGCGATCTGGCCGGCCGCTTCGGCGATCTGCACATCCATCCGGTCTATCCGCACGCCACCGACGTGGAAGAGATCATCGTGCTCGATACCCACGACGACAACCCGCCGGACAACGACAACTGGCACACCGACGTGACCTTTATCGAGAACCCGCCGCTGGGGGCGATCCTGGCGGCCAAGACGCTGCCTGCCACCGGCGGCGATACGCTGTGGGCCAGCGGCATTGCCGCTTATGAGGCGCTGTCGGCGCCGTTCAGAACGCTGCTCGCGGGGCTGCGCGCGGAACATGACTTCACCAAGTCGTTCCCGGAGCACAAGCATCGCGGCAGTGAAGAAGAGCATCAGCGCTGGCAACTGGCGGTGCAGAAAAACCCGCCGCTGTTGCATCCGGTGGTGCGTACCCATCCGGTCAGCGGCCGGCAGGCGCTGTTCGTCAATGAAGGGTTCACCACGCGGATCGTCGATCTGGCGCCGAAGGAGAGCGACGCTTTACTGAATTTCCTGTTTGCTCACATCACCAAACCGGAGTTTCAGGTGCGCTGGCGTTGGCAGGAGAATGACGTGGCGATCTGGGATAACCGCGTGACGCAGCACTACGCCAACGCGGATTATCTGCCGCAGCGGCGCATCATGCACCGCGCGACCATTCTGGGGGACAAGCCCTTTTACAAGGCGTAACAACGGTTAGGCGTCGAACGCCTGCGTTAACTGCTCCAGCTGTTCCTGCGCATCCAGCCAGGTCATTTCCGTCTCTTCGAGCGCGGATTTGGCCTGGCTTTGCTTTTGCAGGCAGTCGGTCAGTTCGGCCTTGCGGCTGATGTCGTACAGTGCGGAATCCGCCAACTGCTCTTCCACCGCCGCCAGTTCGGCGCCCAGTTTTTCCATCTGCTGTTCCAGCTTGGCGATCTGCTTGCGCAGCGGTTGGGTTTGCGTACGGAACTCCGCCTCGCGGCGTTTTTGATCCTTGCGCGCCTGCGCGCTGTTGCTGCCGCTCTCTTTTTCCGGCGCGTCCTGTTGGCTTTCCTGGCGCTGCAGATCGATCAGCCACTGCTGATAATCGTCGAGATCGCCTTCGAAAGGCTCGACCTGGCCATCGTGCACCAGGTACAGATCGTCGGTGGTGGAGCGCAGCAGGTGACGGTCGTGCGAGACCACCACCAATGCGCCTTCGAAATCGATCAGCGCCTCGGTCAGCGCCTGGCGCATGTCGAGATCCAGGTGGTTGGTCGGTTCATCGAGCAGCAGCAGGTTCGGGCGCTGCCAGACGATCAGCGCCAGCACCAGCCGCGCCTTCTCGCCGCCGGAGAAGCGTTCGGTGATTTCACTGACCTTGTCGCCCTGGAAGCCGAAACCGCCCAGATAATCGCGCAGCTGCTGCTCCAGCACCCGTGGCGCGATGCGGCTCAGGTGCTGCAGCGGCGATTCGTCGGCGCGCAGGAATTCCAGCTGGTGCTGAGCGAAGTAACCCAGCTTGATGCCTTTCGCCAGGCCGATCTCGCCGCTCAGCGGCTCCAGGGTGCCGGCCAGCAGTTTGATCAGCGTCGATTTACCGGCGCCGTTGCGGCCGAGCAGGCCAATGCGTGAGCCGGGCACCAGGTTCAGTTTGATGGACTTCAGGATCACCTTGTCGCCGTACCCGGCGCTGACTTTTTCCATGCGCAGCAGCGGGTTCGGCAGGCTTTCCGGTGGCCGGAAGCTGAAGGTGAACGGGTTGTCGACGTGCGCCGGGGCGATCAGCTCCATGCGCTCCAGCATCTTGATGCGGCTCTGCGCCTGCTTGGCCTTGGTCGCCTGCGCGCGGAAGCGGTCGATATAGCTTTGCAGGTGCGCCACTTTTTCTTGCTGGTGCTGATACAGCGACTGCTGCTGCGCCAGTTTGGTGGCGCGTTGGCGTTCGAACGACGAGTAGTTGCCGGTGTACTCGTTCATCGTCTGCTGTTCGATATGCAGGATCTTGTCGACGATCGGATCGAGGAAGTCGCGGTCGTGCGAGATAAGCACCAGCGTGCCGGGATAGCTTTTCAGCCAGCGCTCCAGCCAGATCACCGCATCGAGATCCAGGTGGTTGGTCGGTTCGTCGAGCAGCAGCAGATCGGAACGGCACACCAACGCCTGCGCCAGGTTAAGACGCATGCGCCAGCCGCCGGAAAAGTCGCGCACCGGGCTTTGCAGTTGTTCGTTGGAGAAGCCGAGACCGTGCAGCAGGCTGGCGGCGCGGGAACGAATGGTCCAGGCGTCGATGGCGTCCAGCTTGCCGTGGAGGGTGGCGATGGCGTGGCCGTCGTTGCGGTCGTTGGCGGCCTGCAGTTCGGCTTCGAGCTGGCGAAACTCGCGGTCGCCGTCGATAACATACTCGATCGCCGGCACGTCCAGCGCCGGCGTCTCCTGGTTGACCCAGGCCAGCGCCCAGTTGCCGGGGAAGGTGAAGCTGCCGCCATCCGCCGCGATCTCACCCTTCAGCAGCGACAACAGCGTGGATTTGCCGCAGCCGTTTTTGCCGACCAGGCCGACCTTCTGACCTGGATTAACCGTCGCCGTGGCGTTGTCCAGCAGGACGCGGATGCCGCGTCGGATTTGTAGCGAGGAGAATACAATCATAAAGCGCCGTATGTTCAGAGTATGTTAAATTATCATTAAGGTAACAGAACGCGCACCGCGCGCTGTTTTTGTCTTTGCGATGCATGGTAACGGAAAACCGCTACCCTGACGACGCTTTGGAGGGGAATGATGTCGCAGCCGCCCAAGGTCTTGCTGCTGTATGCCCATCCGGAATCCCATGACTCGGTGGCGAACCGGGTTTTGCTTCGACCGGCGCAGCAATTGGAACATGTCACCGTGCACGATCTCTACGCGCACTACCCTGATTTTTTTATCGATATTCATCACGAACAACAGCTGCTGCGTGAGCATCAGGTCATCGTGTTTCAGCACCCGCTGTATACCTACAGCTGCCCGGCGCTGCTGAAGGAATGGCTGGATCGCGTGCTGGCGCGCGGCTTCGCCAGCGGCGTGGGCGGCAATGCGCTGGCGGGTAAATACTGGCGTTCGGTGATCACCACCGGCGAGCCGGAAGGCGCCTACCGCACCGGCGGTTATAACCATTATCCGATGGAAGATATCCTGCGGCCGTTCGAGTTGACCGCCGGGATGTGCCATATGCACTGGTTGACGCCGTTCGTGGTCTATTGGGCGCGGCGGCAAAAGCCGGAGGTGCTGCGCAGCCACGCAGACGCCTACGGGGAGTGGCTGAGCCACCCGCTGCCGCACGGGGGGCGGTGATCATGGAAGGATCGACCTTACTGACCGCCATTTTACTGTTCCTGTTTGCCGCGGTGGTGACGGTGCCGATCGCCCGTCGCCTGGGGATCGGCGCGGTGCTGGGTTATCTGATCGCCGGCATCGCCATCGGCCCGTGGGGATTGGGTTTTATTCGCGACGTTGACGAGATCCTGCACTTCTCCGAGCTGGGCGTGGTGTTCCTGATGTTCATCATCGGCCTGGAGCTGAACCCCAGCAAGCTGTGGGAGCTGCGGCGCTCGATTTTCGGCGCCGGCGCCGGCCAGGTGCTGATCACCGCGGCGGTGCTGGGCGCATTGCTGTACCTGACGCACTTCGCCTGGCAGGCGGCGGTGATCGGCGGCGTTGGCCTGGCGATGTCTTCCACCGCCATGGCGCTGCAGCTGATGCGCGAAAAGGGCATGAACCGCAACGAAGGCGGGCAGCTGGGTTTCTCGGTGCTGCTGTTCCAGGATATGGCGGTGATCCCGGCGCTGGCGTTGATCCCCATTCTGGCCGGCGCCGGCGGCACCAGCGACGACTGGGCGAAGATCGCGCTCAAGGTGGCGGCGTTCGGCGGCATGCTGATCGGCGGCCGCTTCCTGCTGCGGCCGCTGTTCCGCTATATCGCCGCTTCCGGCGTGCGCGAGATCTTTACCGCCGCGGCGCTGCTGCTGGTGCTCGGCTCGGCGCTGTTTATGGAGACGCTCGGCCTGTCGATGGCGCTCGGCACCTTCATCGCCGGCGTGCTGCTGGCGGAGAGCGAATACCGCCACGAACTGGAGATCTCCATCGAGCCGTTTAAAGGGCTGCTGCTGGGGCTGTTCTTTATCTCGGTGGGCATGGTGTTGAATATCGGCGTGCTCTACACCCATCTGGCCGAGGTGTTGATCGGCGTGTTGGCGTTGGTGGCGGTGAAATCCGGCGTGCTCTACGGCGTATCGCGCCTGTTCGGCCTGCGCAGTTCGGTACGCCTGCAGTTCGCCGGCGTGCTCAGCCAGGGCGGTGAGTTCGCCTTCGTGCTGTTTTCGGCGGCGGGCGCCCAAAAGGTGCTGCAGCCGGATCAACTCTCTTTGCTGCTGGTGGTGGTGACGCTGTCGATGATGACCACGCCGCTGTTGATGCAGGCCATCGATCGCATTTTGGCGCGCCGCTATAACGCCAAAGACGAAGACGAGGAGACGCCGTACGTGGAAGATGACGATCCGCAGGTGATCATCGTCGGCTTCGGGCGTTTTGGCCAGGTGATCGGCCGCCTGCTGATGGCCAACAAAATGCGCATTACCGTACTGGAACGCGACGTCAGCGCCGTCGGCGTGCTGCGTCGCTACGGTTACAAGGTCTATTACGGCGACGCCACCGAGCTGGAGCTGCTGCGCGCGGCAGGCGCAGAGAAGGCCAAGTCGATCGTGATCACCAGCAATGAGCCGGAAGACACCATGGCGATCGTGCGGCTGTGCCAGCAGCACTTCCCGAACCTGAGCATCCTGGCGCGCGCGCGCGGCCGCGTGGAGGCGCATGAGCTGCTGCAGGCGGGCGTAAAACAGTTCAGCCGCGAGACCTTCTCCAGCGCGCTGGAACTGGGGCGCAAGGCGCTGATGGAATTGGGCATGCACCCGCATCAGGCCTTTCGCGCCCAGCAGCATTTCCGTCGTCTGGATATGCGCATGCTGCGTGAGCTGATGCCGCCGCATCAGGGCGACGTGGCGCAAATTTCTCGCGTGAAAGAGGCGCGGCGCGAGCTGGAAGAGCTCTTCCATCGCGAAATGCAAAAAGAAAGTCGCCAGTTTGACGGCTGGGATGAATACGAATAAGCGGGAGCATAACGATGTCTGCAACACGTAAGAGATTTATCGCCGGAGCGGTGTGCCCGAGCTGTAGCGCCATGGATACGCTGGCGGTATGGCGGGAGGATCAGGTGGAAGTGGTGGAGTGCGTCAAGTGCGGCCATCACCAGCGCCAGACCGAACAACAGGTGGAAAAACACGTTCGACCGCAAGAGCAGGTGATCGGCATTTTTCAGCCGAAGTAGCGTTTTTTTATCCCGGAGGGTACAGCGAGGCAGATTTCCGTTACAATCTGTCCGGAAAAGGCGCGCATCCCGATAACGGTGCGCGTCCTAGTAGCCAACGGTAGGAGATATCATGAAAGTAGCAAAAGACTTGGTGGTCAGCCTGGCTTACCAAGTACGTACAGAAGACGGTGTTTTGGTTGATGAGTCTCCGGTGAGCGCACCGCTGGACTATCTGCACGGGCATGGTTCTCTGATCGCAGGTCTGGAAAAAGCGCTCGAAGGCCACGACGTTGGCGATCGTTTTGACGTTCACGTCGGCGCGAACGACGCGTACGGCAACTACGACGAAAACCTGGTGCAGCGCGTACCGAAAGACGTCTTCATGGGCGTTGACGAACTGCAGGTCGGCATGCGTTTCCTGGCTGACACCGATCAGGGCCCGGTACCGGTTGAAATCACCGAAGTTGACGGCGACCACGTTGTGGTTGACGGCAACCACATGCTGGCCGGCCAAAACCTGAACTTCAACGTGGAAGTTGTCGCGATCCGCGAAGCGACTGCAGAAGAACTGGCGCACGGTCACGTACACGGCGAGCACGATCATCACCACGAGCACGGTGAAGGCTGCTGCGGCGGTCACGGCCACAGCCACGATCACGACCATGGTCACGACCACGGTAAAGGCGGTTGCGGCAACGGCGGTTGCGGCTGCCACTAAGCAGAACGCAATCCCGAGACGAGAGGGCAGCCATTGGCTGCCCTTTTTTATGCGCGGCGCCCCTCAATAGTGCGGCGGAGGGGTTTCTTCCGATTGCGAGGCGATCATCGAGGTTTGGGTCGAGCGCAGTTTGTCGGTCAACATGCGCAGGTGCTCGCGCATCTTCAGCATTTCCATCTGATGCTGGGTGACGGTCTGGTTAAGCTCTTCGATAGTGAGCTCTTGAAAAGCCTGACGGCTTTCCAGTTCTTCAAGCCGCTGTAGCAGGCTTTGAATGTCGGCGTTGTGCATGAGGCTACCTCTGACGCGATAAAATCCTGATTCGGCGCTATGGTAACAGCTGGCGTCGGGTTTGCCCGCGCTATTTCTTTGGGCGGCGCGCAACGTTGCGATCGGCAGTGTAAAGTGCTGAAAAGCTGCACGCCTGATTCGCCGTTTTTTGCTAACCTCGCCGAATATTCTGCAAGAAAAATCTGATTTATCATGTGAGTAGCACGCAGCGGGAAACTTCTTGGCAAAGCGGGAGTCACACTTTGACTCGATTGGTTACCTGTGCGACTGTTTTGTTTTGTTTCAGGCAGCTATAGTAGCCCGGTTATCTTACCTAATGATTGTTTGGGGCATTGCTTCAGACACTGGAGAAATGGATGAAATCTTTGTTTAAAGTCACGCTTCTGGCAACCACCATGGCTTTTGCTCTGAATGCGACCCAGGTCATGGCAGCCGATGCCGCTAAACCGGCGGCAGACGCGGCAGCAGCGCCAAGCACCGGCAAGTTCAAAAACGACGACGAGCAAGCGGCTTACGCACTGGGCGCCTCTCTTGGCCGTTACATGGACAACTCTCTGAAAGAGCAAGAGAAGCTGGGCATCAAGCTGGACAAAGATCAGCTGATCGCCGGCGTTCAGGACGCTTTCGCTAACAAGAGCAAGCTGAACGACGCCGACATCGAAAAGACCCTGCAGGGCTTTGAAGCGCGCGTGAAGGCTTCCGCTCAGGCGAAGATGGAGCAGGACGCCAAGGACAACGAAACCAAAGGCGCCAAGTATCGCGACAGCTTCGCTAAAGAAAAAGGCGTGAAGAAAACCGAATCCGGCCTGCTGTATCAGGTAGAGAAACCGGGCGCGGGTGAAGCGCCGAAAGACAGCGACACCGTGGTGGTGAACTACAAAGGCACCCTGACCGACGGTACCGAGTTCGATAACTCCTACACCCGCGGTGAGCCGCTGTCATTCCGTCTGGATGGTGTGATCCCTGGCTGGACCGAAGGCCTGAAGCACATCAAGAAAGGCGGCAAAATCAAGCTGGTGATTCCACCGGCGCTGGCCTACGGTAAAACCGGCGTTCCGGGCATCCCGGCTAACTCCACGCTGGTCTTCGACGTCGAGCTGCTGGATGTGAAAGCGGCGCCGAAAGCCGACGCTAAAGCCGAAAAACCGGCCGACGCCAAAGCCGACGCCAAAGCGAAATAATCTCGTCGCTCTGTTTGCCACCGCCGCGGATGCCCTCCGCGGCGGTTTTCATTTCGGCAGCCGCTACCGCTCTCTCCATTGAACGCTTGACGCCTGCCGGGCATCGGGCTTAACGTCAATACCACGCGCAAACGCAAGGACTTTGCTCCGGCCGCTTTGCTAGACTAATAATTCTGACTTATCAGTCATGCGTCTGCCCCTTAGGGCGTGTACCTAAAATTGTTCCCGGCCGCCTCGCCCGCGGATGTCATCGCGCCGTTTTATGCCGCTCTCAGCCAGCCGCGCTGCAGCGCGCCGACGACGGCAGCGATCCGGCCCGAGCGGTTTTAGCTGCGCCCCCTGGCACAGGCGATCTATGAGGGTGGTATCTTCGATGTCGAATTCGCTTTTATCCAGCGAAGCCAGCGAACTTGATTTGCTGAATGAACGTCCGTTTACTCAAACGGATCATGAAATCCTGAAATCCTATGAAGCGGTGGTCGACGGGCTGGCGATGTTGATCGGCGGCCACTGCGAAATCGTATTGCACGCGCTGGAAGACTTGAACAGCTCGGCGGTGCGCATCGCCAACGGGGAACACACCGGGCGCAAAATCGGCTCGCCGATCACCGACTTGGCGCTGCGCATGCTGCACGACATGGCCGGCGACGACAGCAGCGTGTCGAAAGCCTACTTTACCCGCGCCAAGAGCGGCGTATTGATGAAATCGGTGACTATCGCCATTCGCAATCGCGAGCAGCGGGTGATTGGTTTGTTGTGCATCAACATGAACCTCGACGTGCCGTTCTCGCAGATCATGCAAACCTTTATGCCGCCGACAGCGCAGGACGTGCCGTCGTCGGTGAACTTCGCCTCTTCCGTCGACGATCTGGTGGCGCAGACGCTGGAGTTCACCATCGAAGAGGTGAACGCCGACCGCTCGGTGTCCAATAACGCCAAGAATCGACAGGTGGTGCTCAATCTCTATGAGAAAGGCATCTTCGACATCAAGGATGCGATCAACCAGGTGGCGGATCGTCTGAATATCTCCAAACACACCGTCTATCTGTACATTCGCCAGTTTAAAAGCGGCGACCTGGTAGGAAGTGACCGCTGATGCTCGACTATTGTCTGTTGGTTACCGGCCCGGCTTATGGCACGCAGCAGGCCAGCAGCGCCTATCAATTCGCTCAGGCTTTACTGGCGAAAGGGCATCGTCTTTCCAGCGTCTTTTTCTACCGTGAAGGGGTGTTGAACGCCAACCGGTTAACCGCGCCCGCCAGCGACGAATTCGATCTGGTGCGCGGCTGGACGCAGCTCGCGCAGCAACACGGCGTAGCGCTCAACGTCTGCGTGGCCGCCGCGCTGCGTCGGGGCGTCACCGACGAACAGGAAGCGCAGCAGCAGGGGCTGGCCGGCGCCAACCTGCAGCCCGGTTTTACCCTGAGCGGGCTGGGTTCCCTGGCCGAAGCGTCGCTGAGTTGCGACCGTCTGGTGCAGTTCTGAGGAAATGATGAAACGAGTCGCTTTTGTTTTCACCCACGGGCCGCATGGCGGCGCCGGCGGCAGGGAAGGGCTGGATGCGCTGCTCGCCACGTCGGCGCTCAGTGAGGATTTGGGGGTGTTTTTTATCGGTGATGGCGTGTTGCAGCTGTTGCCGGGCCAGCAACCGGAAAAGATTTTGGCGCGCAATTATATCGCCACTTTCGGTGTGCTGCCGCTGTATGACGTGGAGCGGTGTTATCTGTGCCAGGCTTCGCTGCAGGAACGCGGGCTGAGTCAGGTGACCGATTGGGTGCTGGATGCCGAGGTGCTGGCGCCTGACGAACTGTGCCGTGAATTGGCCGGCTACGACGCCGTAATGACGTTTTAGGAACTTCTGATGTTGTATACCCTGAGCAATTCGCCAAACCAATGTGACCTGCCCGCGCTGTTGCGCCTGACCGCGGAGGGCGACGCGCTGCTGCTGCTGCAGGATGGCGTGCTCGCAGGCCTTGTTGGTAGCGCCCATCTTGAATCGCTGCTCGCCGCCCCCATATCCCTTTATGCGCTGCAGGACGACCTGGAAGCCAGGGGGTTGATTGGTCATTTTTCGCACAAAATCACTGTCGTCGGCTATAATCACTTCGTTGAATTAACCGAACAACACCGCAGCCAAATGGCCTGGTGATGACGGTGATGTTGTATATTTCTTGACACCCATACTGGTCAGCCCTAAAATTCTGCGTCCTCGTACTTTGCCAGTAGTGCATACGAGGGGATTTATCACATGTTTACGAAGCTAGTACGAAGCAAAAACCAGGAGCTTTTTTAATGGCAACAATTAACCAGCTGGTTCGCAAACCACGCTCTGTGAAGGCTGCTAAAAGCAACGTTCCAGCGCTGGAAGCCTGCCCGCAGAAACGTGGCGTATGCACCCGCGTATATACCACTACCCCGAAAAAACCAAACTCCGCACTGCGTAAAGTTTGCCGTGTGCGTTTGACCAACGGTTTCGAAGTGACTTCCTACATCGGTGGCGAAGGCCACAACCTGCAGGAACACTCCGTAATCCTGATCCGTGGCGGTCGTGTAAAAGACCTGCCAGGTGTGCGTTACCACACCGTCCGTGGTGCACTTGACTGCTCCGGTGTTAAAGACCGTAAGCAAGCTCGTTCCAAGTACGGCGTGAAGAAGCCAAAGGCTTAATGGTTCTCCGTTAAGTAAGGCCAAACGTTTTAACTTTAATGTCAAAATAAACTCGTAGAGTTTTGGACAATCCTGAATTAACAACGGAGTATTTCCATGCCACGTCGTCGCGTAATCGGCCAACGTAAAATCCTGCCAGATCCTAAGTTCGGATCTGAGCTGCTGGCCAAATTTGTAAATATCCTGATGGTAGACGGTAAAAAATCTACTGCAGAAGCAATCGTCTATACCGCGCTGGAGACCCTGGCTCAGCGTTCTGGTAAAGATCACCTGGAAGCTTTCGAAGTCGCTCTCGACAACGTTCGCCCGACTGTAGAAGTTAAGTCGCGTCGCGTTGGCGGTTCTACTTATCAGGTACCAGTTGAAGTCCGCCCGGTTCGTCGTAATGCTCTGGCAATGCGTTGGATCGTTGATGCTGCACGTAAACGCGGTGATAAATCCATGGCTCTGCGCCTGGCGAACGAGCTGTCTGACGCAGCAGAGAACAAAGGTTCTGCTGTTAAGAAGCGTGAAGACGTTCACCGTATGGCCGAAGCCAACAAGGCGTTCGCCCACTACCGCTGGTAATCATCTGGCTGTAGTCATGCTAACCAAGCGGGCGCGTCAAATCGGCCCGCTTGGGTTAACTGAACTTGAACGCCCTAGGAATAGAGGAATCAAATGGCTCGTACAACACCCATTGCACGCTACCGTAACATCGGTATCAGTGCTCACATCGACGCCGGTAAAACCACCACTACCGAACGTATTCTGTTCTACACCGGTGTAAACCACAAAATCGGTGAAGTTCATGACGGCGCTGCCACCATGGACTGGATGGAACAGGAGCAGGAGCGTGGTATTACCATCACTTCTGCAGCGACGACTGCCTTCTGGTCTGGTATGGCCAAGCAGTTCGAACCGCATCGCGTAAACATCATCGACACCCCAGGGCACGTTGACTTCACCATCGAAGTAGAACGTTCCATGCGTGTGCTGGATGGCGCGGTAATGGTTTACTGTGCTGTTGGTGGTGTTCAGCCACAGTCTGAAACCGTATGGCGTCAGGCTAACAAATACAAAGTGCCACGTATCGCGTTCGTTAACAAAATGGACCGTATGGGCGCTAACTTCCTGAAAGTTGTTGGCCAGATCAAAACTCGTCTGGGCGCTAACCCTGTTCCTCTGCAGCTGGCTATCGGCGCAGAAGACAAATTCACCGGCGTTATCGACCTGGTGAAGATGAAGGCGATCAACTGGAACGAAGAAGACGCAGGCGTTACCTTCGAATACGAAGACGTCCCGGCTGACATGATGGAACTGGCTGAAGAATGGCGCCAGAACCTGATCGAATCCGCTGCGGAAGCTTCCGAAGAGCTGATGGAAAAATACCTGGGCGGCGAAGAGCTGACCGAGGCAGAAATCAAGTCCGCTCTGCGTCAGCGCGTGCTGAACAACGAAATCATCCTGGTTACCTGTGGTTCTGCGTTCAAGAACAAGGGCGTACAGGCGATGCTGGATGCGGTAATCGAATACCTGCCGGCGCCAACTGACGTTCCTGCGATCAACGGTATCCTGGACGACGGTAAAGACACCCCGGCTGAGCGTCACGCAAGTGATGACGAGCCGTTCTCTGCTCTGGCGTTCAAAATCGCTACCGACCCGTTCGTAGGTAACCTGACCTTCTTCCGCGTGTACTCCGGCGTTGTTAACTCCGGCGACACCGTGCTGAACTCCGTTAAGGCTGCGCGTGAGCGTTTCGGCCGTATCGTTCAGATGCACGCCAACAAGCGTGAAGAGATCAAAGAAGTTCGCGCAGGCGACATCGCCGCTGCGATCGGTCTGAAAGACGTGACCACCGGGGACACCCTGTGTGATCCAGACTCTCCAATCATCCTGGAGCGTATGGAATTCCCTGAGCCGGTAATCTCTATCGCCGTTGAACCAAAAACCAAAGCTGACCAAGAGAAAATGGGTCTGGCTCTGGGCCGTCTGGCTAAAGAAGACCCGTCATTCCGCGTATGGACTGACGAAGAGTCTAACCAGACCATCATCGCCGGTATGGGTGAACTGCACCTCGACATCATCGTTGACCGCATGAAGCGTGAATTCAACGTTGAAGCTAACGTGGGCAAACCTCAGGTAGCTTACCGCGAAGCGATTCGCGCGAAGATTACCGATGTTGAAGGTAAGCACGCCAAGCAGTCTGGTGGTCGCGGTCAGTACGGTCACGTTGTGATCGACATGTACCCACTGGAGCCGGGCTCTAACCCGAAAGGTTACGAGTTCATCAACGACATCAAAGGCGGCGTAATTCCTGGCGAATACATCCCTGCCGTTGATAAAGGCATCCAGGAGCAGCTGAAGTCTGGTCCGTTGGCTGGTTACCCGGTAGTAGATATGGGTATTCGTCTGCACTTCGGTTCTTACCACGACGTTGACTCCTCTGAACTGGCGTTTAAACTGGCCGCATCTATCGCCTTTAAAGAAGGCTTTAAGAAAGCGAAACCAGTTCTGCTTGAGCCTATCATGAAGGTTGAAGTTGAGACTCCAGAAGAGAACACCGGTGACGTTATCGGTGACTTGAGCCGTCGTCGCGGCATGCTGCGCGGTCAGGAATCTGAAGTGACTGGCGTTAAGATCCACGCTGAAGTACCGTTGTCCGAAATGTTCGGCTACGCAACTCAGCTGCGTTCTCTGACTAAAGGTCGTGCATCATACACCATGGAATTCCTGAAGTATGATGATGCACCGAACAACGTCGCTCAGGCCGTAATCGAAGCCCGTGGCAAATAAGCTGCAGGGTTAAAACCAAAGTCCCGTGCTCTCTCCAGAAGGGGAGAGCGCTATAGTAAGGAATATAGCCGTGTCTAAAGAAAAATTTGAACGTACAAAACCGCACGTTAACGTTGGTACTATCGGCCACGTTGACCACGGTAAAACTACCCTGACTGCAGCGATCACCACCGTTCTGGCTAAAACCTACGGCGGTTCTGCACGTGCTTTCGACCAGATCGATAACGCGCCAGAAGAAAAAGCTCGTGGTATCACCATCAACACCTCTCACGTTGAGTATGACACCCCGACTCGCCACTACGCGCACGTTGACTGCCCAGGGCACGCCGACTACGTGAAAAACATGATCACCGGTGCTGCTCAGATGGACGGCGCGATCCTGGTAGTTGCTGCGACTGACGGCCCAATGCCTCAGACCCGTGAGCACATCCTGCTGGGTCGTCAGGTTGGCGTTCCTTTCATCATCGTATTCATGAACAAATGCGACATGGTTGATGATGAAGAGCTGCTGGAACTGGTAGAAATGGAAGTTCGCGAACTGCTGTCCGCGTACGACTTCCCAGGCGACGACCTGCCAGTGATCCGCGGTTCCGCGCTGAAAGCGCTGGAAGGCGAAGCTGAGTGGGAAGCGAAAATCATCGAACTGGCCGAAGCCCTGGACAGCTACATCCCAGAGCCAGAGCGTGCTATCGACAAGCCGTTCCTGCTGCCAATCGAAGACGTATTCTCCATCTCCGGTCGTGGTACCGTTGTTACCGGCCGTGTTGAGCGCGGTATCATCAAAGTTGGCGAAGAAGTTGAAATCGTTGGTATCAAAGACACCGTTAAGTCTACCTGTACTGGCGTTGAAATGTTCCGCAAACTGCTGGACGAAGGCCGTGCTGGTGAGAACGTAGGTGTTCTGCTGCGTGGTATCAAACGTGAAGAAATCGAACGTGGTCAGGTACTGGCTAAACCAGGCTCCATCAAGCCACACACCCAGTTCGAATCTGAAGTGTACATCCTGAGCAAAGATGAAGGTGGTCGTCACACGCCATTCTTCAAAGGCTACCGTCCACAGTTCTACTTCCGTACTACTGACGTGACCGGTACCATCGAACTGCCAGAAGGCGTAGAGATGGTAATGCCAGGCGACAACGTGAACATGGTTGTAACCCTGATTCACCCAATCGCGATGGACGACGGTCTGCGTTTCGCAATCCGTGAAGGCGGCCGTACTGTAGGCGCTGGTGTTGTTGCTAAAGTTATCGCTTAATCGCGAATAATTTTTCGACACAAAAAAGGGCACTTTGGTGCCCTTTTTTTATGCAATTTGTACAAATCTTAATTGAAATAAAAACCATTCCTATTTAGACTCAATGCATTGGTTAAGAAGTGAGTCTCTCTATGTATGTATGTCTGTGTAATGCGGTGACTGACAAAGCGATCCGTAATGCGGTGCGTCAGCACAATCCCCATACCATGAAGCAACTGCGTGAACTTGTGCCGATTGGTACCGATTGTGGAAAGTGCATTCGTCAGGCAAGACAGATTATGGTGGAGGAACGCGGAACTATCATCCCAATGCATGAAGTTGCCTAACAAAGGGTAAGGTTATTTTTGACTCTTGGCTTACAGGTTCTACACTTTTAGAACTGGCCAGGAGGAGTTACCTATGAAAGGCGATAAAAAGATCATTGCTCACCTCAATAAATTGCTCGGCAACGAGCTGGTTGCCATCAATCAATATTTCCTGCACGCCCGCATGTTCAAGAATTGGGGCTTAATGCGCCTCAACGACAAGGAATATCACGAGTCGATCGACGAAATGAAACATGCCGATCGCTACATCGAGCGTATCCTGTTCCTGGAAGGGATACCGAATCTGCAAGATCTCGGCAAGCTGAACATCGGCGAAGACATCGAAGAGATGCTGCGTTCCGATCTGGCGCTGGAGCTGGCGGGCGCCAAGAACCTGCGCGAAGGCATCGCCTATGCCGATTCGATCCACGATTACGTCAGCCGCGATTTGATGATTGAAATCCTGGCCGATGAAGAAGAGCATATCGACTGGCTGGAAACGGAGCTGGATCTGATTGCCCGTCTCGGTATTCAGAACTATGCCCAGGCCCAGATTTTAGAGCGCAAAGAGTAAGCCTTCCGTCCATTCATCATCGTCTCTCCTGCCGGCGGCCGTTTTCTCGGTGGGGCAGGGGAGAGTGTTCCCGCCAAGCCTAATTCATTCCCTGTTCGCCGTGTTAACACGCCAACTGCCACTGAACGCGCAAAAATGACGATTTCCTGAGCATATTTCCAACTGCGGCTTGCTTCCTGGGCCATTTTGCGTATAATGCGCGGGCTTACCTAATCTTGGTAAGCCTGATTTTAGCGAATCAGTCGATTGGCAGGCCTTTTTTGCCTTTCGAACAATACTCCCGATATGGGGGTTATATGTTGACGATTACACTCCCCCATCAATCGAAATGGGTGTGAGGAGTAATTATTTACGTTTATAAATAATTGGAGCTCTGGTCTCATGCAGAACCAAAGAATCCGTATCCGCCTGAAAGCGTTTGATCATCGTCTGATCGATCAATCAACCGCGGAAATCGTCGAGACTGCAAAGCGCACTGGTGCGCAAGTCCGTGGTCCGATCCCGCTGCCAACTCGCAAAGAGCGCTTTACCGTTCTGATCTCTCCGCACGTCAACAAAGACGCGCGCGATCAGTACGAGATTCGCACTCACAAGCGTCTGGTTGACATCGTTGAGCCAACCGAGAAAACCGTTGATGCTCTGATGCGTCTGGATCTGGCTGCCGGTGTAGACGTGCAGATCAGCCTGGGTTAATCAGGTCATTGAGCGATTGAGAGGTTGAAACAATGATTGGTTTAGTCGGTAAAAAAGTGGGTATGACCCGTATCTTCACTGAAGATGGCGTTTCTATCCCAGTAACCGTAATTGAAATTGAAGCGAACCGCGTGACTCAGGTTAAAAGCCTGGACACCGACGGTTACCGTGCCGTTCAGGTTACCACTGGTAGCAAAAAAGCTAACCGTGTAACCAAGCCGGAAGCGGGCCATTTCGCTAAAGCTGGCGTTGAAGCTGGCCGTGGTCTGTGGGAATTCCGCCTGGAAGAAGGTCAAGAATTCGCTGCAGGTCAGGAAATTAGCGTAGAAATCTTCGCTGACGTTAAAAAAGTCGATGTTACCGGTACTTCTAAAGGTAAAGGTTTTGCTGGCACTGTTAAGCGCTGGAACTTCCGTACCCAAGACGCTACCCACGGTAACTCCTTGTCTCACCGCGTTCCGGGTTCTATCGGTCAGAACCAGACTCCGGGCAAAGTGTTCAAAGGCAAGAAAATGGCTGGCCACCTGGGTGATGAGCGCGTAACCGTTCAGAGCCTGGACGTAGTACGTGTTGACGCTGAGCGCAACCTGCTGCTGGTTAAGGGTGCTGTACCGGGCGCAACCGGTGGCAACCTGATCGTTAAACCAGCTGTGAAGGCGTAAGGGGATAGCAATGGAATTAGTATTGAAAGACGCGCAAAGCGCGCTGACTGTTTCCGAAACTACCTTCGGTCGTGATTTCAACGAAGCGCTGGTACACCAGGTTGTTGTTGCTTATGCAGCAGGTGCCCGTCAAGGTACCCGTGCTCAGAAGACCCGTGCTGAAGTAACTGGTTCCGGCAAAAAGCCATGGCGTCAGAAAGGCACCGGCCGTGCGCGTTCAGGTTCTGTAAAGAGCCCGATCTGGCGTTCAGGCGGCGTGACCTTTGCTGCTAAGCCACAGGACCACAGTCAGAAAGTAAACAAAAAGATGTACCGCGGCGCGCTGAAAAGCATCCTGTCCGAACTGGTACGTCAAGATCGTCTGATCGTTGTCGAGAAGTTCTCTGTAGAAGCGCCTAAAACTAAGCTGCTGGCACAGAAACTGAAAGATATGGCTCTGGAAGACGTGCTGATCGTGACCGGTGAACTGGATGAGAATCTGTTCCTGGCAGCTCGCAACCTGTACAAGGTTGACGTGCGCGATGTAGCAGGTATCGATCCGGTTAGCCTGATCGCCTTCGACAAAGTGGTTATGACTGCTGATGCTGTGAAGCAAGTTGAGGAGATGCTGGCATGATCCGTGAAGAACGTTTGCTGAAAGTGCTGCGTGCACCGCACGTATCTGAAAAAGCATCCGCTGCGATGGAAAAAAGCAACACCATCGTTCTCAAAGTTGCCAAAGACGCGACCAAAGCAGAAATCAAAGCTGCAGTGCAGAAACTGTTTGAAGTCGAAGTCGAAGACGTGAACACCCTGGTTGTTAAAGGGAAAGTGAAACGTCACGGTCAGCGTGTTGGTCGTCGTAGCGACTGGAAAAAAGCTTACGTCACCCTGAAAGAAGGCCAGAATCTGGACTTCATCGGCGGCGCAGAGTAAGTCGGAGGAGTAAGAACAATGGCAATTGTTAAATGTAAACCTACATCTCCGGGTCGTCGCCACGTTGTTAAAGTGGTTAACCCTGAGCTGCACAAGGGTAAACCTTATGCCCCGCTGCTGGAAAAACTGAGCAAAAGCGGTGGTCGTAACAACAATGGCCGTATCACCACCCGTCATATCGGTGGTGGCCACAAGCAACATTATCGTCTGGTTGACTTCAAGCGCAACAAAGACGGTATCCCTGCTGTGGTTGAGCGTCTGGAGTACGATCCGAACCGTTCCGCGAACATCGCGCTGGTTCTGTACAAAGACGGCGAACGCCGTTACATCCTGGCGCCGAAAGGCCTGAAAGCTGGTGACCAGATTCAATCTGGCGTTGATGCTGCAATCAAAGCGGGTAACACCCTGCCGATGCGCAACATTCCAGTTGGTTCAACGGTTCACAACGTAGAAATGAAACCAGGCAAAGGCGGCCAGATGGCTCGCTCCGCTGGTGCCTACGTTCAGATCGTTGCTCGTGATGGTTCCTACGTAACTCTGCGTCTGCGCTCCGGCGAAATGCGTAAAGTTCCAGCTGATTGCCGCGCCACCCTGGGTGAAGTCGGTAACGCTGAACACATGCTTCGCGTTCTGGGTAAAGCAGGTGCTGCACGTTGGCGTGGTGTTCGTCCTACCGTTCGCGGTACGGCGATGAACCCGGTAGATCACCCGCACGGTGGTGGTGAAGGTCGTAACTTTGGTAAGCACCCGGTAACTCCGTGGGGCGTTCAGACCAAAGGTAAGAAGACCCGTAGCAACAAGCGTACTGATAAGTTCATCGTACGTCGCCGTAGCAAAAAATAATTAGAGGATAAGCCATGCCACGTTCTCTCAAGAAAGGTCCTTTTATTGACCTGCACTTGCTGAAGAAGGTAGAGAAAGCGGTGGAAAGCGGTGACAAGAAGCCTTTGCGCACTTGGTCCCGTCGTTCAACGATCTTTCCTAACATGATCGGTTTGACCATCGCTGTCCATAATGGTCGTCAGCACGTACCAGTGTTCGTTTCCGATGAAATGGTCGGTCACAAACTGGGTGAATTCGCGCCGACTCGTACTTATCGCGGCCATGCGGCTGATAAAAAAGCTAAAAAGCGCTAAGGTAGGAGGAAGAGATGGAAACTATCGCTAAACATCGCCACGCTCGTTCTTCTGCTCAGAAGGTTCGCCTTGTTGCTGACCTGATTCGCGGTAAGAAAGTGTCGCAAGCTCTGGAAACTCTGACCTACACCAACAAGAAAGCTGCTGGTCTGGTTAAGAAAGTGCTGGAGTCTGCCATTGCTAACGCAGAACACAACGATGGCGCTGACATCGATGATCTGAAAGTTACGAAAATCTTCGTAGACGAAGGCCCAAGCATGAAGCGCATTATGCCGCGTGCAAAAGGTCGTGCAGATCGCATCCTGAAGCGCACCAGCCACATTACTGTGGTTGTGTCCGATCGCTGAGACTCTGGAGACTAGCAATGGGTCAGAAAGTACATCCTAATGGTATTCGCCTGGGTATTGTCAAACCTTGGAACTCTACTTGGTATGCGAATACCAAAGAATTCGCTGACAACCTGGACAGCGACTTTAAAGTTCGTCAATTCCTGACTAAGGAACTGTCGAAAGCTTCCGTTTCTCGCATCGTTATCGAGCGTCCTGCGAAGAGCATCCGTGTGACCATTCACACTGCTCGCCCAGGCATCGTTATCGGCAAGAAAGGTGAAGACGTCGAAAAACTGCGCAAGGTCGTAGCGGACATCGCTGGCGTTCCTGCACAGATCAACATCGCCGAAGTCCGTAAACCGGAACTCGACGCTAAATTGGTTGCTGACAGCATCACTTCTCAGCTGGAACGTCGCGTTATGTTCCGTCGTGCTATGAAGCGTGCAGTACAGAACGCAATGCGTCTTGGCGCTAAAGGTATCAAAGTTGAAGTAAGCGGCCGTCTTGGCGGCGCTGAAATCGCACGTACCGAATGGTACCGCGAAGGTCGTGTTCCATTGCACACTCTGCGTGCGGACATCGACTACAACACATCTGAAGCGCACACCACTTATGGTGTAATCGGCGTTAAGGTATGGATCTTCAAAGGTGAGATCCTGGGTGGTATGGCTGCAGTTGAACAACCGGAACCGGCTGCTCAACCTAAAAAGCAGCAGCGTAAAGGCCGCAAGTAAGGAGAGTCGCTGATGTTACAACCAAAGCGTACAAAATTCCGTAAGGTGCACAAGGGCCGCAACCGTGGTCTGGCGCAAGGTACGGATGTTAGCTTCGGCACTTTCGGTCTGAAAGCTGTTGGCCGTGGCCGTCTGACTGCTCGTCAAATCGAAGCAGCTCGTCGTGCAATGACTCGTGCAGTTAAGCGTCAAGGCAAGATCTGGATCCGTGTATTCCCGGACAAACCGATCACCGAGAAGCCGCTGGAAGTGCGTATGGGTAAAGGTAAGGGTAACGTGGAGTATTGGGTTGCCCTGATCCAGCCTGGTAAGGTCCTGTACGAAATGGACGGCGTGCCAGAAGAGGTTGCCCGCGAGGCATTCAAACTGGCAGCAGCGAAACTGCCGATCAAAACCACCTTTGTAACTAAGACGGTGATGTAATGAAAGCACAAGAGCTGCGTGAAAAAAGCGTTGAAGAGCTGAATGCCGAGCTGCTCAACCTGCTGCGTGAGCAATTCAACTTGCGCATGCAGGCGGCCAGTGGCCAGCTGCAACAAACTCACCTGTTGAAACAAGTGCGTCGTGACGTCGCACGCGTTAAGACTTTACTGACTCAAAAGGCGGGTGTGTAAATGACTGAAGTTATCCGTACCCTGCAGGGTCGTGTTGTTAGCGATAAAATGGAGAAATCCATCGTTGTTGCTATCGAGCGTACTGTGAAGCACCCAATCTACGGGAAATTCATCAAACGTACGACCAAGCTGCACGTACATGACGAGAACAACGAATGTGGTACCGGCGACGTGGTTGAAATCCGCGAATGCCGCCCACTGTCCAAGACCAAGTCCTGGACGTTGGTTCGCGTTGTAGAGAAAGCGATTCTGTAATAGAGTAGCTGGCTCTCACTTAATAAACGGCTCAGAAAATGAGCCGTTTATTTTTTCTACCCATACCAAGTAAGCGGTGTTATAATGCTGCGCCCTCGGTTATGGGGCTTTTCAACGGCCTAATTTTTACTTGGGTCTTTAAAGTAGTAGTTGACATTAGCGGAGCACTAAAATGATCCAAGAACAGACTATGCTGAACGTCGCCGACAACTCCGGTGCACGTCGCGTAATGTGTATCAAGGTTCTAGGTGGCTCGCACCGTCGCTACGCAGGCGTCGGCGACATCATCAAAATTACCATCAAGGAAGCAATTCCTCGCGGTAAGGTGAAGAAAGGCGATGTTCTGAAGGCGGTAGTGGTGCGCACCAAGAAGGGTGTACGTCGCCCGGACGGTTCTGTCATTCGCTTCGATGGCAATGCATGCGTTATTTTGAACAATAACAGCGAGCAGCCAATCGGTACGCGTATTTTTGGGCCGGTAACTCGTGAACTGCGTAATGAGAAGTTCATGAAAATTATCTCTCTGGCACCAGAAGTACTCTAAGGAGCGAACATGGCAGCGAAGATCCGTCGTGATGACGAAGTTATCGTGATTACCGGGAAAGACAAAGGTAAGCGCGGTAAAGTAAAAAATGTCCTGTCTGCTGGCAAGGTCATTGTTGAAGGCATCAACCTGGTTAAGAAACACCAGAAGCCGGTTCCGGCTCTGAACCAACCAGGCGGCATTGTTGAGAAAGAAGCTGCAATTCAGGTTTCTAACATTGCTATCTTCAACGCGGCTACCGGCAAGGCTGACCGTGTAGGCTTTAGATTCGAAGACGGCAAAAAAGTCCGTTTCTTCAAATCTAACAGCGAAACTATCAAGTAATTTGGAGTAATACGATGGCGAAACTGCATGATTACTACAAAGACGAGGTAGTCAAACAACTGATGTCTCAGTTTGATTACAACTCTGTCATGCAAGTCCCTCGGGTCGAGAAGATCACCCTGAACATGGGTGTTGGTGAAGCGATTGCTGACAAGAAACTGCTGGATAACGCAGCAGCGGACCTGGCAGCTATCTCCGGTCAAAAACCGTTGATCACCAAAGCCCGCAAATCCGTTGCAGGCTTCAAAATCCGTCAGGGCTATCCGATCGGCTGTAAAGTAACTCTGCGTGGCGAACGCATGTGGGAGTTCTTTGAGCGTCTGATCTCCATTGCTGTTCCACGTATCCGTGACTTCCGTGGCCTGTCCGCCAAGTCATTCGATGGCCGTGGCAACTACAGCATGGGCGTGCGTGAGCAAATCATCTTCCCAGAAATCGACTACGACAAAGTCGATCGCGTTCGTGGTTTGGATATTACCATTACCACTACTGCGAAATCTGATGATGAAGGCCGCGCGCTGCTGGCTGCTTTTAACTTCCCGTTCCGCAAGTAAGGCAGGGTTACTGATGGCTAAGCAATCAATGAAAGCACGCGAAGTCAAGCGCGTGAAATTAGCTGACAAGTTCTTTGCAAAACGCGCTGAACTGAAAGCTATTATCTCTGATGTGAACGCATCCGATGAAGATCGTTGGAATGCCGTTCTCAAGCTGCAAACTCTGCCGCGTGATTCCAGCCCGTCTCGTCAGCGTAAACGCTGCCGCCAAACTGGCCGTCCACATGGTTATGTGGGCAAATTCGGGTTGAGCCGTATTAAGCTTCGTGAAGCCGCTATGCGCGGTGAAGTACCAGGCTTGAAAAAGGCTAGCTGGTAATTACCAATTGAATCACGGGAGTAAAGACAGATGAGCATGCAAGATCCGATCGCGGATATGCTGACCCGTATCCGTAACGGTCAAGCCGCGAACAAAGTTGCGGTCACCATGCCTTCCTCCAAGCTGAAAGTGGCAATTGCCAACGTGCTGAAGGAAGAAGGTTTTATTGAAGATTTCAAAATCGAAGGCGACGCCAAGCCTGTTCTGGAATTGGTACTGAAGTACTTCCAGGGCAAAGCTGTGGTAGAAAGCATTCAACGTATCAGCCGTCCAGGTCTGCGCATCTACAAGAAAAAAGATGAGCTGCCAAAAGTTATGGCCGGTTTGGGTATCGCTGTTGTTTCTACCTCTAAAGGTGTTATGACCGATCGTGCAGCTCGCCAGGCTGGTCTTGGTGGCGAGATTATCTGCTACGTAGCTTAATTCGGGAGGAAAGAATGTCTCGTGTTGCAAAAGCACCCGTCGTCATTCCTGCCGGCGTAGAGGTAAAACTCAACGGTCAGGTTATTTCGATTAAGGGTAAAAACGGCGAGTTGACTCGTACTATCCACGACGCCGTTGAAGTGAAGCAAGAAGCTAACGCACTGACTTTCGCTCCGCGCGAAGGTTTTGCTAACGCATGGGCCCAAGCGGGTACCACGCGCGCTCTGCTGAACGCAATGGTTGTTGGTGTTACCGAAGGCTTCACCAAGAAGCTTCAACTGGTAGGTGTTGGTTATCGTGCTGCCGTTAAAGGCAACGTGGTGAATTTGGCCCTGGGCTTCTCTCACCCTATCGATCACCAGCTGCCGGCAGGTATCACTGCTGAATGCCCAAGCCAAACTGAAATCGTGCTGAAAGGCGCTGATAAGCAGGTAATTGGCCAGGTAGCAGCAGATCTGCGCGCTTACCGTCGTCCTGAGCCTTACAAAGGCAAGGGTGTTCGTTACGCCGACGAAGTCGTGCGTACCAAAGAGGCTAAGAAGAAGTAAGGTAACACTATGGATAAGAAATCTGCTCGTATCCGTCGTGCGACCCGCGCACGCCGCAAGCTCCAAGAGCTGGGTGCAACCCGCCTGGTGGTACATCGTACCCCGCGTCACATTTACGCACAGGTGATTGCTCCAAACGGTTCTGAAGTACTGGTAGCCGCTTCTACTTTAGAAAAAGCTATCGCGGAGCAACTGAAGTATTCCGGTAACAAAGACGCAGCAGCAGCCGTAGGTAAAGCTCTGGCTGAGCGCGCGTTGGAAAAAGGGATTGCGAAAGTATCCTTTGACCGTTCCGGTTTCCAATATCATGGTCGAGTCCAGGCACTGGCAGATGCTGCCCGTGAAGCTGGCCTTCAGTTCTAAGGAAGAGGTTTAAGATGGCTCACATCGAAAAACAAGCTGGCGAACTGCAGGAAAAGCTGATCGCGGTAAACCGCGTATCTAAAACCGTAAAAGGTGGCCGTATTTTCAGCTTTACCGCACTGACTGTAGTTGGTGATGGTAACGGTCGCGTTGGTTTTGGCTACGGCAAAGCACGCGAAGTTCCAGCAGCGATCCAGAAAGCGATGGAAAAAGCCCGTCGCAACATGATGAACGTCGCGCTGAACAGCGGCACCCTGCAGCACCCTGTTAAGGGCGCTCACACGGGTTCTCGCGTGTTCATGCAGCCTGCTCATGAAGGTACCGGTATCATCGCGGGCGGTGCAATGCGCGCCGTTCTCGAAGTTGCTGGGGTGCACAACGTATTGGCTAAAGCTTATGGTTCCACCAACCCGATCAACGTGGTTCGTGCAACTATCGACGCTCTGGCGAATATGAAGTCTCCTGAAATGGTCGCTGCTAAGCGTGGTAAATCCGTTGCCGACATTCTGGGGTAATTGACCATGGCTAAGACTATTAAAGTTACACAAACTCGCAGCTCAATTGGCCGTCTGCCGAAGCATAAAGCTACTCTGCTCGGTCTGGGTCTGCGTCGTATTGGTCACACCGTAGAGCGCGAGGATACTCCTGCTGTTCGCGGTATGGTCAACCTGGTTTCCTACATGGTTAAAGTTGAGGAGTAACAGATGCGTTTAAATACTCTGTCTCCGGCTGAAGGTGCCAAGCATGCGCCTAAGCGTGTAGGTCGTGGTATTGGTTCTGGCCTGGGTAAAACCGGCGGCCGTGGTCACAAAGGTCAGAAGTCTCGTTCTGGCGGTGGCGTACGTCGTGGTTTCGAAGGTGGTCAGATGCCTCTGTACCGTCGTCTGCCGAAATTCGGCTTCACTTCACGCAAAGCGATGATCACGGCAGAAGTTCGTCTGTCTGAACTCGCTCTGGTTGAAGGCGATGTTATCGACCTGAACGCGCTGAAAGCCGCTAACGTAGTTGGTGTCCAGATCGAATTCGCGAAAGTTGTACTTTCTGGCGAAGTCGCTCGTCCGGTAACCCTGCGTGGTCTGCGTGTCACCAAAGGCGCTCGTGCTGCTATCGAGGCTGCTGGCGGTAAAATTGAGGAATAAGTAGCAGATGGCTAAGCAACCAGGATTAGATTTTCAAAGTGCTAAAGGCGGGCTCGGCGAGCTGAAGCGCAGACTTTTGTTTGTCATCGGCGCGCTGATTGTCTTCCGCATCGGCTCTTTCATTCCGATTCCTGGTATCGATGCCACTGTGCTTGCCAAATTGCTTGAGCAGCAGAGAGGCACTATCATTGAAATGTTTAACATGTTCTCTGGTGGTGCCCTCAGCCGTGCTTCTATCTTTGCTCTGGGGATCATGCCGTATATTTCGGCGTCGATCATTATCCAGCTGCTGACGGTGGTTCATCCGGCGTTGGCGGAAATCAAGAAAGAAGGGGAGGCTGGCCGTCGCAAGATTAGTCAGTACACCCGTTACGGTACGCTGGTATTGGCCATATTCCAGTCGATCGGTATTGCTACCGGTCTGCCGAATATGCCTGGTATGCAGGGCCTGGTGTTAAACCCAGGCTTTGCATTCTACTTTACTGCGGTTGTGAGCTTGGTCACCGGGACAATGTTCCTGATGTGGCTGGGTGAGCAGATTACTGAGCGCGGTATCGGCAACGGTATCTCGATCATTATCTTCGCGGGTATTGTAGCGGGGCTCCCGCCGGCAGTGGCCCATACTATCGAGCAAGCGCGGCAAGGCGACCTGCACTTCCTCCTGCTGCTGTTGGTTGCAGTATTGGTGTTTGCAGTAACCTTCTTCGTTGTTTTCATTGAGCGTGGTCAACGTCGTATCGTCGTTAACTATGCGAAGCGTCAACAAGGTCGTCGTGTTTATGCAGCACAGAGTACACACTTACCGTTGAAAGTGAACATGGCGGGTGTTATCCCGGCGATTTTCGCTTCCAGCATTATTCTGTTCCCGGCCACGATTGCATCATGGTTTGGGGGCGGTACCGGTTGGAACTGGCTGACTACGATTTCGCTGTATTTGCAGCCAGGGCAACCGCTTTATGTGTTACTCTATGCGTCTGCAATCATCTTCTTCTGTTTCTTCTACACGGCGTTGGTATTCAACCCGCGTGAGACAGCAGATAACCTGAAGAAGTCCGGTGCCTTCGTACCAGGAATTCGTCCGGGAGAGCAAACGGCGAAGTATATCGATAAAGTAATGACGCGTTTAACCCTGGTGGGCGCGATGTACATTACTTTCATCTGCCTGATCCCGGAGTTCATGCGTGATGCAATGAAAGTACCATTCTACTTTGGTGGTACCTCGCTACTGATCGTGGTTGTCGTCATCATGGACTTTATGGCTCAAGTGCAAACTCTGATGATGTCAAGTCAGTACGAGTCTGCATTGAAGAAAGCAAATCTGAAAGGCTATAACCGCTAGTCAGATTCGTTTGAGAAGTTACGGAGAGTAAAAATGAAAGTTCGTGCTTCCGTCAAGAAATTATGTCGTAACTGCAAAATCGTTAAGCGTAACGGTGTCGTTCGTGTGATTTGCAGCGCCGAGCCGAAGCATAAACAGCGTCAAGGCTGATTATCTCGCATATTTTTCTTGCAAAGTTGGGTTGAGCTGGCTAGATTAGCCAGCCAATCTTTTGTATGTCGCACTGCAACACTATTTGAGTATCCTGAAAACGGGCTTTTCAGAATGGTGTTGCTGTATAAAATAGTAGGAGTGCATAGTGGCCCGTATAGCAGGCATTAACATTCCTGATCATAAACATACCGTTATCGCCTTAACGTCGATCTTCGGTATCGGTAAAACCCGTTCACAGGCTATCTGTGCATCCACGGGTATTGCTGAAAATGTTAAGATCAGTGAGCTGTCTGAAGAGCAAATCGAAAAGCTTCGTGATGCAGTTGCCAAATACACCGTTGAGGGTGATTTGCGTCGTGAAATTACCCTGAGCATCAAGCGTCTTATGGACCTTGGTTGCTATCGTGGTTTGCGTCATCGTCGTGGTCTGCCGGTACGCGGTCAGCGCACCAAGACCAACGCTCGTACCCGTAAGGGTCCGCGCAAGCCGATCAAGAAATAATCGGGGTTATTGAATAATGGCAAAGGCACCTGTTCGTACACGTAAGCGTGTAAGAAAGCAAGTCTCTGACGGCGTGGCTCATATCCATGCTTCTTTCAACAACACCATCGTTACCATCACTGATCGTCAGGGTAATGCTTTGGGTTGGGCAACAGCCGGTGGTTCCGGTTTCCGTGGTTCTCGTAAGTCCACTCCGTTCGCAGCACAGGTTGCAGCAGAACGTTGTGCTGACGCAGTAAAAGAATACGGTATCAAGAACCTGGAAGTTATGGTTAAAGGACCTGGTCCTGGTCGTGAGTCTACTATCCGCGCTCTGAACGCGGCTGGTTTCCGCATCACTAATATTACTGATGTGACTCCGATCCCTCATAACGGTTGTCGTCCGCCGAAAAAGCGCCGCGTGTAACGCAGCTTTTAGGATTGTTGGAGAAAGAAAATGGCAAGATATTTGGGTCCTAAGCTCAAGCTGAGCCGTCGTGAGGGCACAGACCTGTTCCTTAAGTCTGGCGTTCGCGCGATCGATTCCAAGTGTAAAATTGAACAAGCACCTGGTCAGCACGGTGCGCGTAAACCGCGTCTGTCTGATTACGGTGTTCAGTTGCGTGAGAAGCAGAAAGTTCGCCGTATGTACGGCATTCTGGAGCGTCAATTCCGTAACTATTACAAAGAAGCAACCCGCCTGAAGGGCAACACCGGTGAAAACCTGTTGCAGCTGCTGGAAGGTCGTCTGGACAACGTTGTTTACCGTATGGGCTTCGGCGCTACTCGTGCAGAGTCACGTCAGCTGGTTAGCCACAAAGCAGTTATGGTAAACGGTCGCGTTGTTAACATCGCTTCTTATCAGGTATCTCCGAATGACGTAGTCAGCATCCGCGAGAAAGCTAAAAAGCAGTCTCGTGTTAAAGCTTCTCTGGAGCTGGCTGAGCAGCGTGAAAAGCCGACTTGGCTGGAAGTTGATGCTGCTAAGATGGAAGGCGTGTTCAAGCGTATGCCTGAACGTACCGATCTGTCTGCGGACATTAACGAACACCTGATCGTCGAGCTTTACTCCAAGTAAAGCTTAGTACCAAAGAGAGGACACAATGCAGGGTTCTGTGACAGAGTTTCTAAAACCGCGCCTGGTAGATATCGAGCAAGTCAGTTCGACGCACGCCAAGGTGACCCTTGAGCCTTTAGAGCGTGGCTTTGGCCATACTCTTGGCAACGCACTGCGCCGTATTCTGCTTTCATCTATGCCGGGTTGCGCGGTGACCGAGGTTGAGATTGATGGTGTACTGCATGAGTACAGCACCAAAGAAGGCGTACAGGAAGATATCCTGGAGATCCTGCTCAACCTGAAAGGGCTGGCGGTGAGAGTTCAAGGCAAAGACGAAGTTATTCTTACCCTGAATAAATCTGGCATTGGCCCTGTGACCGCTGCCGACATCACCCATGATGGTGATGTCGAAATCGTCAAGCCTCAGCACGTGATCTGCCACCTGACTGATGAGAACGCGGCTATCAGCATGCGTATCAAAGTTCAGCGCGGTCGCGGTTATGTGCCGGCTTCTGCCCGAATTCATTCGGAAGAAGATGAGCGCCCAATCGGTCGTCTGTTGGTTGACGCCTGCTACAGCCCTGTAGAGCGTATCGCCTACAATGTTGAAGCTGCGCGTGTAGAACAGCGTACTGACTTGGATAAGCTGGTCATCGAGATGGAGACCAATGGCACGATCGATCCTGAAGAGGCGATCCGCCGTGCGGCCACCATTCTGGCTGAACAACTTGAAGCTTTCGTTGACCTGCGTGATGTACGTCAGCCGGAAGTTAAAGAAGAGAAACCGGAATTCGATCCGATCTTGCTGCGCCCTGTTGACGATCTGGAATTGACTGTCCGCTCTGCTAACTGCCTCAAGGCAGAAGCTATCCACTACATCGGTGATCTGGTACAGCGTACCGAGGTTGAGTTGCTGAAAACGCCAAACCTGGGTAAAAAATCTCTTACCGAGATTAAAGACGTGCTGGCCTCACGTGGTCTGTCTCTGGGCATGCGCCTGGAAAACTGGCCGCCGGCAAGCATTGCTGACGAGTAACCGGATCACAGGTTAAGGTTTTACTGAGAAGGATAAGGTCATGCGCCATCGTAAGAGTGGTCGTCAACTGAACCGTAACAGCAGCCATCGCCAGGCTATGTTCCGTAACATGGCCGGCTCTTTGGTTCGTCATGAGATCATCAAGACGACCCTGCCAAAAGCAAAAGAGCTGCGTCGCGTTGTTGAGCCGCTGATTACTCTTGCCAAGACCGACAGCGTAGCTAATCGTCGTCTGGCATTCGCCCGTACTCGTGATAACGAGATCGTGGCAAAACTGTTTAACGAGCTGGGCCCGCGTTTCGCGAGCCGTGCCGGTGGTTACACTCGCATTCTGAAGTGTGGCTTCCGCGCAGGCGACAACGCGCCGATGGCATACATCGAGCTGGTTGATCGTGCTGAGTCTCAAGCAGAAGTAGCAACTGCAGAGTAATCTGTAGACGCGTAAAAAAACCGGGCTTGCCCGGTTTTTTTACGTCCAAATCCAGCCAAATGTGCTCAATTCCCCCGGCGAGCTTAAGATCCCCGCTCCTATCCGTTATGCTTAGACTCATTCAATAAGCTCACTGAGGCTGTCTGTTATGGGGTTGCTCGACCAATGGGCGGAACGTCATATCCTTGATGCCCAGAATAAAGGCGAGTTCGACAATCTGCCCGGCCAGGGACAACCGCTCGTGCTGGACGATGACAGCGCGGTGCCTGCTGAGCTACGCGCCGGTTACCGCCTGCTGAAAAATGCCGGATATCTGCCGCCGGCGCTGGAAGATCGCAAAGAGGCATTAACCGTTGCTCACTTACTGCAAGGGATCAACAGTGAGCATCCGGACTATGTCGATCTCAGCAAGCGCATGGCGCTGCTGGAACATCGGTTGCGTCACGCTGGAATGAGCACGGACTTCTTGCATGGCGAATATCAGCGTGCGCTGGACGGTAAACTCACCCGAGAGGAGAAGTAATGTTCAAGATAGGTCAGTTGGCCAAGCTTGCCGAAGTGACGCCGGATACCGTGCGTTACTATGAAAAGCAGGGCATGATGGATCACAATGTCCGTACTGAAGGCGGTTATCGGCTGTACACCGAGCAGGATCTGCAGCGGCTGCGTTTTATCCGCTATGCCAAGCAGTTGGGCTTTACTCTGGAAACGATCGCCGAGCTGCTGTCGATCCGGGTCGATCCGGAACATCACACCTGCCAGGAATCGAAGTCTATCGTTGATGCGCGCCTGAGCGAAGTGGAAAGCAAGTTGGCGGAGCTGACCCGGATGCGTGAATCGTTGAAACGGCTGAGCGACGCCTGCTGCGGTACCGCCCATACCAGCAACTACTGTTCGATCCTGGAAGCTTTGGAACAGGGCGCCAGCGATGACAAAGGCAAAAAAGGTTGCTGACGGCACTTTAATTTTTATATCGCCGGCAGTATTATCGCCCCGTTTTATCCCTCATATTTTACAGGAGCATTATCATGACGAAATATCGTCATACCAAAGGCCAGATTCAAGATAACGCCATTGAGGCGCTTCTGCATGACCCGCTATTCCGTCAGCGGGTAGAAAAGAATGTGAAAGGCAAAGGCAGCTATCGACGTAAAGAAAAACACAACAAAGGCGGTAACTGGGAGGCCAGTGGCAAACTATCAAACGATAATTTACCACTGGCCTTCTGGTTTTAAGGCATTAAAAAAGCCACCTTCATCCGGTGGCTTTTTATTGGCATAACCAAATGCTGTCTTACAGTTTTGGCTGCTGTTGCTGGCTCAGCAAATCACGGATTTCCGTCAGCAGTTTCTCTTCTGCAGTAGGTTCTGGCGGCGCTGCCGGAGCTTCTTCTTGTTTGCGGCGCATTTTGTTCATCAATTTAATCGCCAGGAAGATGGCGAAGGCGACAATCACGAAGTCAAATACGGTTTGGATGAATGAACCGTAGTTCATTACCACCGCCGGTACGGCGCCCTGAGCTTCACGTAATACCAGATGGAACTGTTTAAAGTCGACACCGCCGATCAGTAAGCCCAGCGGAGGCATGATGATATCAGCGACGAAGGATGAAACAATCTTGCCGAACGCGGCACCGATAATCACACCGACGGCCAGATCGACCACGTTGCCGCGCATGGCAAATTCGCGAAACTCTTTCAACATACTCATAGAACGCACCCCTTGCAGAATTAATAACTCAAGTTTAACAAAGCAATTTCCCTTTGCCACAAAAGGAGAGAAGTTTTATCTCCTCTCAAGGCAGAGAACAACTACGCGATTATAGACCATCGCCAAATAAATTCGTTCTACAAGAAGAACGGGCTCGGTTGGAACAGGCGTTCAACGTCCGGCACGAATTTCTTGTCGGTAATAAACATGATGACATGATCGCCCTGTTCGATTTTGCTGTTGCCGTTAGCGATGATGACGTCGTCGCCACGAACGATAGCGCCGATGGTGGTACCCGGTGGCAGCTTGATATCTTCAACGATGCGGCCAACCACTTTGGACGTGCTTTCATCGCCGTGGGCAATCGCCTCGATCGCTTCCGCCACGCCGCGGCGCAGCGATGAAACGCTGACGATATCCGCTTTGCGCACATGCCCAAGCAGCGCGGAGATGGTTGCCTGCTGCGGTGAAATGGCAATATCGATCACGCTGCCTTGTACCAGATCGACATAGGCGCGCCGCTGGATCAAGACCATCACTTTCTTGGCGCCCATGCGCTTGGCCAGCATAGCCGACATGATGTTGGCCTCATCGTCGTTGGTGATGGCGATGAAGACATCCACTTGCTCGACGTGCTCTTCGGCCAGCAGTTCCTGGTCGGAGGCATCGCCGTAGAACACGATGGTATCGTGCAACTGCTCGGCCAGTTCGGCGGCACGTTGCTGATTGCGCTCAATGAGTTTGACGTTATAGTCTTTCTCCAGCTTGGCGGCCAGGCCGGCGCCGACGTTGCCGCCGCCGACGATCATGATGCGCTTATAAGGTTTTTCCAGCCGTTGCAGTTCGCTCATCACCGCGCGAATGTGCTGTGAGGCGGCAACGAAGAACACTTCATCACCGGCTTCGATAATGGTCGAGCCTTGCGGACGAATCGGCCGATCCTGGCGGAAAATGGCGGCGACGCGAGTGTCGATATGCGGCATGTGTTCGCGCATCGAAGAGAGCGCATTGCCGACCAGCGGGCCGCCGTAATAGGCTTTAACCGCGGCGATGCTGACCTTGCCTTCGGCGAAGTTGACCACCTGCAGCGCGCCGGGGTATTCAATCAGCTTGTAGATATAGTCGATGACCAGCTGCTCCGGCGAAATCAGATGGTCGATCGGCACCGCTTCCGGCAGGAACAGTTTCTCCGACTCGCGGATATATTCCGGCGCGCGGATACGGGCGATACGGTTGGGGGTATTAAACAGAGAATAGGCGATCTGGCAGGCGATCATGTTGGTTTCGTCGGAGTTGGTGACGGCGACCAGCATGTCGGCATCTTCTGCGCCAGCTTCGCGCAGCACCCGGGGGTGAGAACCATGTCCCTGAACCACTCGCAGATCGAATTTATCCTGCAGCTGACGCAACCGGCCGGAGTCGGTATCGACGACGGTGATATCGTTGTTTTCACCTACCAGGTTTTCCGCCAGCGTCCCGCCAACCTGCCCGGCACCAAGAATAATTATTTTCATCGTGTTCTCTGCTTCACACTGAAAGACTTAGGGCGCGTGGGCACCCTGAAGAATTACATTTTAATCAGCTTAGCGTAAAAGAAGCCATCGCCGTCCTCGGGATGCGGGATATTCTGCCGTCCCGGCCGCTGCGCATCGCCGGTTTCAACCAGCTTGGCATCGGCATGGCGCTGCAAGAACGCGGCGATCTGACTACTGTTTTCATCCGGCAGAATAGAGCAGGTTGCGTAAACCATCACGCCGCCTGATTTCAGATGCGGCCAGACGGCCTCCAGGATATCGGCTTGCAGGGCGGCGAGTTCGGCGATGTCGCGATCGCGGCGCAGCCATTTGATGTCGGGATGACGGCGGATCACGCCGGTGGCCGAACAAGGCGCGTCCAGCAGGATACGGTCGAACTGCTTGTCACCGCACCATTGCTGCGGTGTGCGGCCATCGCCCAGTTTAACCTCTGCGTGCAAACGCAGACGCTGCAGGTTTTCTTTCACCCGCGCCAGACGCTGTTCGTCGATATCGACGGCCATAACCTGTGCTTTCGGCACCGCTTCCAGAATATGCGTGGTTTTGCCGCCGGGCGCGGCGCACAAATCGAGGATCTGTTCACCGTCTTGTGGATCCAACAGATCAACACAGCCTTGGGCTGAGGCATCTTGCACGGTGACCCAGCCGTCGGCGAACCCTGGCAGATCGGTCACGGCGCAAGGTGCCAGCAACCGCACTGCGTCGGCATAGTCTGCATGAGGCTCCGCGGCGATGCCGGCGTCGGTCAGCAGCTGCAGGTAAGCCTCACGGGTGTGATGCAGGCGGTTGACGCGCAGCCACATCGGCGGCTTCTGGTTATTGGCGTCGACGATCTGTTCCCAGTTGGCGGGATAAGCCTGTTGAATACGTTTCAGCAACCAGCTCGGGTGCAGATAGCGGCTGTCATTGTTGGCGGCGCGCTGCAGTAGCTCTTCCTGTTGGCGCTGGAACTGCCGCAAGACACCGTTAATCAGGCCTTTCAACTGCGGGCGTTTCAGCGCTACCGCGCCTTCCACGGTTTCTGCCAGCACGGCGTGCGCCGGGATACGGGTATACAACAGCTGATACAGGCCGACCATCAGCAAATAGTGAAGTGTACGTTGCTTGCCGGTCAGCGGTTTGGCCATTAATTGCTGAATGCACCATTCGAGCTGCGGCAGTACGCGTAACGTGCCGAAGCACAGTTCCTGCAGCAACCCGCGGTCTTTATCGCTGATGGAGGTTTGCAGCGCCGGCAGAACAGTACTCAGTGACTGCCCTTGATCCAGCACCTGGCCGATGGCTTTGGCAGCGATGCTGCGGAGATTGTAATTATTTTTCATAGGCTGAAGCTGATAACGATCGGCATTAAGAAAATAACGGCCCGGCGATGAACGGCCGGGCAGTGGGGTGACTTACAGCCGGTTACCCGGGGTAAACCATTCACGACGTGAATTTAACAGGTCTTGCGCCGACATCGGTTTCTTGCCGGCGGGCTGCAATTGGATCAGATTGAGGATACCGTCGGCGGTCGCCACCTGAATGCCGTGCTTGTCGGCATGGACAACGGTGCCCGGCTCCGCGTTGGCGCTTTCCGCCATTACGCTGGCCTGCCACACTTTCACCGGTTGCTCATCGATGGTGAAGTAGCTTATCGGCCAAGGGTTGAAGGCGCGGATGCAACGCTCCAGCTGTGCGGCGGACAGTGTCCAATCCAGGCGAGCTTCTTCTTTGCTCAGCTTCTCGGCGTAGGTGACCTGCGACTCGTCCTGCACTTCGCGGGTGGCGCTGCCGTCGGCCATTTTGCGCAGCGTCGTCAGCATGCCCTGCGGGCCGAGCTGCGCCAGCTTGTCGTAGAGGCTGGCGCTGGTATCGCTGCTCTCAATCGGGCAGGCGATCTTGTGCATCATGTCACCGGTATCGAGACCGACATCCATCTGCATGATAGTCACGCCGGTTTCGCTGTCACCGGCCCAGAGCGAACGCTGGATCGGCGCCGCGCCGCGCCAGCGAGGCAGCAGCGAACCATGTACGTTGATGCAGCCAAGACGCGGCATATCCAGCACCGCTTGCGGCAGAATCAACCCGTAGGCAACCACCACCATCACGTCGGCGTTGAGATCCGCCACCAGACGCTGGTTCTCTTCGGGGCGCAGCGATTTAGGCTGAAATACCGGCAATTGGTGTTGTTCGGCCAGCATTTTGACCGGGCTGGGCGTTAGCTTGTTGCCGCGGCCTGCCGGACGGTCGGGTTGAGTGAATACGCCGACAATCTGGTGCTCAGATGACAACAGCGCGTCAAGATGACGCGCTGCGAAGTCTGGTGTTCCGGCGAAAATAATCCGTAAAGAGTCAGACACGTTGATTTCCTGATCGGTTAGGCGCGGGCTTGAAGCTTGGCCATTTTTTCCAGTTTCTGACGAATGCGCTGACGCTTGAGCGGCGACAGGTAATCGACGAACAGTTTACCCATCAGGTGATCCATCTCGTGCTGGATGCAGATCGCCAGCAGATCGTCCGCTTCCAGCTCGAAAGGTTTGCCTTCGCGATCCAGCGCGCGGATCTTCACCTGCGCGGCGCGCGGCACCAGCGCACGCTGCTCGGGAATGGAAAGACAGCCTTCCTCGATGCCGGTTTCGCCGCTTTTTTCCAGCAGCTCCGGGTTGATCAGCACCAGGCGCTGATCGCGATTCTCGGAGACGTCGATCACGATAATGCGCTGATGGATATCCACCTGAGTCGCAGCCAGGCCAATGCCTTCCTCTGCGTACATGGTTTCAAACATATCATCCACGATGCGCTGGATATCTGCATTGACTTCTTTTACCGGCGCTGCGACTTTGCGCAGACGCTCGTCTGGGAAATGTAATACCTGCAAGACTGACATATATCTTTAGATCTGTATCCGAGTAATGAACGAGGTTTAACCTCTATTCTAGACATTTCCCGACCTGATTGACAGCATTGCGCACCAATTGCTCAGATTGGCAATACCACCGTTTTTGCTGAGGGAACAGACGATGCGGCCGGAAGAGATCGCTTTACGGATGCGGGGAGTCACGGGGCTACAGACCGTCGTGGCCAGTCGGCTCGTGCGACAGTTATCGCAAATGAGTGGCGAGCCTCGCCGCGTGTTGCATGAGCTGGGATTGAACGAACGGCAGCAGGCACAGTTCAACCGAGTGGATCCCGTCTATCTGGCGGCCACCCTGCGTTGGCTGGAGGAGCCGGCGCACCGTATGCTGAACTATGGGGCGCCCGGCTATCCTGAAAACCTGGCTCAGATCGACGACGCGCCGCTGTTTCTGCTGATCGAGGGCGATCCTCGGGTGCTGTTGCAACCTCAGCTCGCTATGGTCGGCAGCCGGCAGTTCAGCCATTACGGCGAGCGCTGGGCGAACCATTTCGCCGAGGAGTTGGCGCGTTGCGGTTTCACCATCACCAGCGGTTTGGCGATCGGCATCGACGGCATTTGCCATCGTGCGGCGCTGGCGGCCGATGGCTGCACGATTGCGGTGTTGGGCAGCGGGCTGGGCAATATCTATCCGCGCCGGCACCGCCGGCTCGCGGAGCAGATAGTCGAGCAGGGCGGCGCCGTGATTTCAGATCATTTAGTCACCGATTTGCCTCTGGCCGACCATTTCCCACGCCGTAACCGCATTATCAGCGGGCTCAGCCTGGGGGTTCTGGTCATAGAAGCTTCGCTGCGCAGCGGTACCCTGGTGACGGCTCGCTACGCGTTGGAGCAGGGGCGTGAGGTATTCGCCTTGCCTGGGCCATTAGGAAACCCGATGAGTGAGGGGACGCATTGGTTAATCCAGCAGGGCGCGCATCTGGTCACCGGGCCGAAAGATATCGCCGAATTGCTGGGAAGCGGCCTTCAATGGCTGTCACTGAACGAAAATACAACTATTTGTGCGTCGCAAGCTGAAGTTGAATTGCCATTTGGCGATGTGTTGGCTAACGTAGGAGATGAGGTGACACCTGTTGACGTCGTCGCTGAACGTGCCGGCCAACCTGTGCCAGTGGTGGTAATCAAGTTACTCGAGCTGGAGTTAGCAGGGTGGATCGCAGCTGTACCCGGCGGCTATGTCCGAATAAGGAGGGCAAGCCATGTTCGACGTACTCATGTACTTGTTTGAAACTTATATCCACAATGAACCAGAGATGCGCGTCGATCAGGATCAACTGACCGATGATCTCGCTCAGGCGGGGTTTCATCGGGATGATATCTACAACGCGTTGAATTGGCTTGAGAAGTTGGCTGACCTGCAAGAGGGTCAAAATGCCCCTTACTTTATGGATGCCGATCCGCTGGCAATGCGGATCTACACCGAAGAAGAAGGTGCACGTCTGGACGCCGGCTGCCGTGGTTTTCTCCTGTTCCTGGAACAGATTCAGGTATTGAACCTCGAAACCCGTGAAATGGTTATCGACCGCGTTATGGCTTTGGATAATGCGGAATTCGATCTCGAAGATCTGAAATGGGTCGTGTTGATGGTGCTGTTTAATATCCCCGGATATGAAAGCGCCTATCAGCAAATGGAAGAACTGTTGTTTGAAGTGAACGAAGGTTATCTGCATTGAGCCGATAACGCGCATAGAAGACGTTATGACAAAAAACGCGATTTTTGCCGCCAGGCAAAATGAACCCTGTCCGGAATGCGGGGCCGAACTGGTGATCCGTAGCGGTCGCCACGGCCCCTTCCTCGGCTGTTCCCAGTACCCTGAATGCCAATATATTCGGCCGCTGAAAGCGCAGGCCGATGGACATATCGTTAAGGTCTTGGATGGGCAACAGTGCCCGAAATGTCAGGCGACGTTGGTGCTGCGCCAGGGGCGCTATGGCATGTTTATCGGCTGCAGCGATTATCCGCAGTGCGATCACACTGAAGTGATCGATAAGCCTGACGAAACCGCCATTACCTGTCCGCAGTGCGGCCAAGGCAAACTGCTGCAGCGCAAGTCGCGTTACGGCAAAGTTTTTCATTCCTGCGATCGTTACCCGGAATGCCAGTTTGCCCTCAATGTTAAACCTGTCGCCGGTGAGTGCGCCTATTGCCATTATCCGCTGCTGATGGAAAAGCGCACGGCAAAAGGCCCCGTCCTGTGCTGTGCCAGCAAGCTGTGCGGAAAACCCGTCGCGACTACAGAATAATCACATCATGAACTCAGAATTAAGCCCGAACCTTTTATCTATCATCGATGCTTTGCATCAACAGCAGGTGATTGCGTATCCCACAGAAGCCGTATTCGGCCTGGGTTGCGATCCCGACAGCGAGCAGGCGGTCAATGCATTGCTGGCGCTGAAACAGCGGCCGTGGGAAAAGGGGCTGATTTTGATCGCCGCCGACTATGCACAGCTTAAGCCTTATATCGACGACAGTGCGCTCAGCGAACAGCAGCGCACGACGATGTTTGCCAGCTGGCCTGGGCCGGTAACCTGGGTTTTGCCCGCTCGGCCGGAGACGCCGCGTTTGCTGACCGGACGCTTCAGCTCGCTGGCGGTGCGCGTCAGCGATCATCCGTTGGTGCAGCAGCTGTGCCGGCAGTATGGCAAGCCGCTGGTGTCGACCAGCGCCAATCTCAGTGGGCTGGAGCCATGCCGCAGTGCGGATGAGGTTACGCGGCAGTTCGGCGAAGCTTTCCCGGTATTGCGCGGCAAGGTGGGTGGCCGTCTTAATCCTTCCGAAATCAGAGACGTTCTGACCGGTGAACAGATCCGTCAGGGCTAGAGGTAATGGGCATGGAGAAGTTTGCGGTATTTGGCAACCCTATCGGCCACAGCAAGTCGCCGCGAATTCATGCGCTGTTTGCTGCCCAGACCGGCATTGAGCATCCTTATGGGACGGTGTTGGCACCGTTAGACGGTTTTGAAACCAGCCTGCAGGCGTTTATCCGCGCCGGAGGGCTGGGGGCGAACGTCACGGTGCCTTTCAAGGAGCGTGCTTATTCGGCCGCTTCTGAGCTGAGCGAGCGCGCAGCGATGGCCGGTGCGGTCAACACCCTGAAGGTATTGCCTAATGGCGAGCTGTTGGGGGATAACACCGACGGCATCGGGTTGCTGACCGATCTACAGCGTCAGCAATTGATCCGGCCGCAGGATCGCATCCTGCTGGTGGGCGCCGGCGGCGCAGCGCGCGGCGTGATCCTGCCGCTGCTGTCTTTCGGCTGTCGGCTAACGATCACCAACCGCACCTTCAGCCGAGCCCAGGCGTTGGCAGACGCTTTTCGGCATCTGGGGGAGATCTCGGCGGCGCCGATGGATCAATTGGATCAGCAAGCGTTCGAACTGGTGATCAATGCGACGGCGTCCGGCATCAGCGGAGAGATCCCGGCGTTGCCGGCGGGCGTAGTTAATGCACACACTCGTTGCTATGACATGTTCTATCAGCAGGGCGCTACGCCATTCCTGGCCTGGGCGCAGCAGCAGGGGGCAACGGAATATGCCGATGGGCTGGGCATGCTGGTGGGGCAGGCGGCGCATGCTTTCCAACTTTGGCACGGCGTGATGCCAGAGATCGAGCCGGTATTGCGCCAGTTGCGCAGCGAACTGGCGGCATAAATCCTGCCCCGTTCTCTTTATTTATAGGGAACGGGGCGTCCGTCAGATGTCTTCCGACAGGTATTCATCTTTCCAGCGTACATAGTTGTTCGAAGAATAAAGCAATCCTTCCAACTCGGCGGCGGTCAACGGCCGAACCTGGCGTGCCGGGCTGCCCATATAGAGATAGCCGCTGACCAGGCGTTTGCCCGGCGGCACTAAACTGCCGGCACCAATCATCACGTCGTCTTCTACTACTACACCGTCCAGCAGGATCGATCCCATACCGACCAGCACCCGGTTGCCGATGGCGCAGCCGTGCAGCATCGCTTTATGGCCTACGGTCACGTCTTCTCCAATCAACAGGGGATAACCGTCGGGGTTATGTTCGGAGCGGTGAGTCACATGCAGTACGCTGCCGTCCTGTATGTTGCTGCGTGCGCCGATCTTTACCGCATTGACGTCGCCCCGAATGGCGACCAGCGGCCAGATGCTGACGTCATCCGCCAGATCGACGTCGCCGATGACGACGCTGGAAGGATCGATCAAGACGCGCTGACCGAGTTTGGGGGTGTATTGAAGATAAGAACGTACTGCATCGGACATGGTGCTTGCCTCACGTCGGGATCATATTTACCGGCAATACTAGACTCTGACGATGGAATTACAACCAATCGCAGCGCCGGATCCTGCGGAAAATGGCCCTGATCGCACAAGATCCACTCGGAAGGGCTGAAAAGTGTGCAAACAGAAAGAAAAGATCAAAAAAGGGGTTGTGCAAAAAACTCGGATCCCTATAATGCGCCTCCATCGACACGGCGCAAGTGATTCACTTCACACAGCGGCCGGGAAGAAAGAGAAAAAATCCTGAAAATTAGGGTTGACTCTGAAAGAGGAAAGCGTA
>NZ_JBQZFS010000007.1:0-291194 GCF_052691795.1 Serratia sp. TSA_130.1 | reverse complement strand
CGCAAGCCGATAAAAAAGCCGGTCATCATGACCGGCTTTTTTTATTCCATCACCCGATGAATCTGCAAATACTGCAGTAGCATGATGGTTTTGCCGTCTTTAATCCGGCCATCGGCGATCATCGCCACCGCGTCGCGAAACGGCAGTTCGATCACCTCAATATCTTCATCTTCAATGCCGCCGCCGGCCGCGCGCCGCTCATCGTCATGGTATTCGGCGATAAAGAAGTGCACGATCTCGGTCACGCCGCCCGGCGACATGTAGGCTTCGAAGATTTTCTTCACCTCGCTGACCTGAAAACCGGTCTCCTCCACCGCTTCGCGGCGCGCGCACTGCTCCGGAGAGTCGGCGTCCAGCAAGCCGGCGCAGGCCTCGAGCAGCATGCCGCTCTCGTTGCCGTTGACGTAGGTCGGCATGCGGAACTGGTTGGTCAGCACCACCGTGCCCTTGGCGCGGTTATACAGCAAAATGGTGGCGCCGTTGCCGCGATCGTAGACCTCGCGCACCTGTTGCACCGAACCGCCGTTTTTGCGTTTCAGATCGAACGTGTACTTGTGCAGCACATACCAGTTGTCCGACAGCAGCTCTTTCTTCACATTCTCAATTTTCGACGACATAACCCTTTTCCCTTGCGTGACAACGTGAAGATCATACCGCGATTAGGCCGCGCCGCGGCAGACGATTTGCAACAAAAATCACACCGCGCCCCGCCGGACAAGCCGGGACTTAACATTGCTTAAAATAATGAAAAATAAGTCGCGCTCAGGCGCATGAGATTGCATAAAACCCAGTGCGATTCGCCCCCCAAAGACAAATCGTCAGAGGAAACCGGCCCGCCGCTGAAAATCGACGGGTGTTTCGCTATTCATTTGATTACACAACCACAATTGTTCCCGTTTTGTTGACAACTTGATACAAATCGCGGTGCATTTTAGTTGCAAAAGTTATAGTTTTGCTTTCGAATGAAACTGGCGACGCGCCCTACCTGAGAGAAGGATCCTTGATTGCTTGTTAAACGTTCCGTGACCGGCAGCCTGGCCAAAGCGCTGTTCGGCATCGTGATACTGTCGGTGCTCGCCACCGGGTTGGCGTTGACCACCGTCGCCGGCAGCCAGAGTGATGCCGAAGCGATCAATATCGCCGGTTCGCTGCGCATGCAAAGCTACCGGTTGGCCTTCGATCTCGACCAACAGAGCCCAGAACTGGAGCTGCACCTGCAGCAATACCGGCAGTCATTGCAGGCGCCGGCGCTGCAAAAACTGGCGCGCTTCTACGTACCGGCCGAGGTGCGCAACCATTACCTGGCGCTGCAACAGGCGTGGCAAACGATGGAGCGGCAGATCCGCAACGGGCAGGCGATCGCCTATCGGGCGGAGGTCGCCGGCCATGTCAATCGCGTTGACCATTTCGTGTCCGCCCTGCAGCGCTATTCCGAACTGAAACTGACCCTGGTGGCCGCCGTCAGCGTGCTGGGTTACGCCGCCATCATCGGTCTGGTGCTGTTTTGCATTCGTTTTATGCGCCGCCAGGTGGTCACCCCACTGCAGCATCTGGTCGACGCCAGCCAGCGCGTGCAACAAGGGGATTTTCACCACCCACAGTTGGACGTGACGTTGCCGAACGAGCTCGGCGTGCTGTCGCAAACCTTCAGCGCCATGTCGGACGAACTGGCCCGGCTCTATCAGTCGCTGGAGCTGAAGGTACAGGAAAAAACCCAACGTCTGCAGCAGGCCAATGAAACGCTTGAGGTGCTGTATCGCTGCTCGCAGGCGCTGAGCGTGCGCCAGCTCGATCAGCAGGCGTTCGAAAATGTGCTGCGCATCGTGCGCCAAAGCGAACGGCTGCGCTGCATCCAGCTGAACGTAGCGGACGGCCAGGGCCAGTGGCGGCTGAGCGAAGGGGAAGCGGCGCCGACGCAGGCCTGGAACGCGCTGCCGATCACCCAGGGCGACAAGCCGCTGGGCGAGTTGCGCTGGCAGCCCGAGGCACACCCGCCGCATCCTCACCTGATGCAGAGCCTGGCCAATATGTTGGGCCGCGGCGTTTACTTCAACCGGGCACAAAAGCAGCACCAATATCTGCTGTTGATGGAAGAGCGTGCGACCATCGCCCGCGAGCTGCACGATTCGCTGGCGCAGACGCTGTCGTTCCTGCGCATCCAGCTGACGCTGCTGCGGCGCAGCGCCGCCGATCCGGCGGCGCAGACCATTATCGACGATTTCGATCGCACGCTGGCCGATGCCTATCGCCAACTGAGAGAGCTGCTGGCCACCTTCCGCCTCAACATTCAGGAGGCGGATCTGAACGCCGCGCTGGAGCAGCTGTTGCAGCCATTAAAAGCGCTAACCCCCGCGCGGATTCAGTTACACTGTCGGCTGTCTTCGCAGGCGCTCAACGCCCAGCAGCAGGTGCACGCACTGCAGATCGTGCGCGAGGCGGTGCTCAATGCCGTCAAGCACGCCGGGGCGAACGAGATTACGGTGTGTTGCGAGGTCAACGCCGCAGGCGACAACGTTTTCAGCATTACCGACGACGGTTGCGGCATCGCCAGTCTGGAGGAACCGGAAGGGCATTATGGTTTGACCATCATGAGCGAACGCGCGGCGCGATTGGGAGGAACGCTGCACATTCAGCGCAGAAGCGGCGGCGGCACGGCGGTTTGCCTGACATTCTCGCCCTGACCTTGCGGCTGTTCATTCTGCGTTACGGTTGCCGCCGGGCGGAAGGCCGTCCGGGGAGGTTTACGGCGCTGATTGCCGCTATTTTTGAAGAGACAGTCCCACTGTGAAGCACGCCGCAGGGCGCGTTTGAGTGGCTTTACTTGCTACAGGGAGCATATTTCATGGTGATGAAGCAATACCGAGTCATGATCGTTGACGATCATCCGTTGATGCGGCGCGGCATCAAACAACTGCTGGGACTGGATGCGCGATTTAGCGTGGTGGCGGAGGCCGGCAACGGCAGCGAGGCGGTTGCGCTGGCGCTGCAGCACGCCCCGGACGTGATCTTGTTGGATCTGAACATGAAGGGCATGTCCGGGCTGGACACGCTGCGGGCCCTGCGCGACGAAGGCGTGGACGCGCGCATCATCGTGCTGACGGTCTCCGACGCGCGCAGCGATCTGTATGCGCTGATCGACGCCGGCGCCGACGGCTACCTGCTGAAAGACAGCGAGCCGGAACTGCTGCTGGAGCACATCGGCGCCGCCGCCGAGGGGCAGAACGTGATCAGCGACGCCATGGCCGACTATTTGCTGGCGCGCAGTGAGCAGCGCGATCCCTTTGCCGCCTTGACCGAACGTGAGCTGGATGTCTTGCAAGAGGTGGCGCGCGGCCTGTCCAACAAACAGGTAGCGGCGCAGCTGCATATCTCTGAAGAAACCGTGAAGGTGCACATCCGCAACATACTGCGCAAATTGGACGTGCGTTCTCGCGTGGCGGCGACGGTGATGTACCTGGAGCATAAAAGCCAATGAACGTCAGCCCCGGCAACTGCGCCGGGGCAGCTTACTCGATGGCGCTGAGCAGCGCCTGATGGTGCTGGTGCACCCAGCTCTTGTTGAACGGCCCCCAGCTTTCCAGCTGATAGAAACCGTCGTTGTTGCGCACGCCCTGCTGCACGAACTGCAGCTCGACGCCCATGCCGGGCAGCGCCTTCAGCACATCCTGCAACGTGCGGCGCGGCCAACCGGTCAACGCCATCAACCGCGGCACATTGGGCCGCTCACTGTGACTGATCAGCCAGCACAAATAAAGCCGACGGGCAAATACCGGGTTAATTCCCATGCCAAGCTCCTGCTGTAAGGTGAGTCCTGTTTATTTCCGGTTCCCTGCGCGCGAAAAAGGCACGCAAGGCCTTCGACAGTCATAAAAATGTCTTAATCGCGTCTCGTTGTCGGCAAACAAGCGCCAACGCCGTTTTACGCTACCGTTATTTACACTATCTCCTTTTTTTCTCCACGCTTTCCTCGGCTTTCCCGAGTACAGTGCAATAGCGCCGGGATCCCTCCCTGCCGCTGAAATGCATAATTCTGATGCGTTTTAAAGATAGAACAAGTCATAACGAGGTTCGCGCTGCATGGCCAATTTTTTTATTGATCGCCCGATTTTCGCCTGGGTGCTGGCAATAATTCTTTGCCTGACCGGAGCGTTGGCGATTTTTTCTTTACCGGTAGAACAATACCCGAATTTGGCGCCGCCGAACGTGCGCATCAGCGCAACTTATCCAGGCGCTTCGGCGCAAACGCTGGAAAACACCGTCACGCAGATCATTGAACAGAATATGACCGGCCTCGACAACATGATGTATATGTCGTCGCAGAGCACCAATACCGGCCAGGCGACCGTCACGCTGACGTTCGAAGCCGGCACCGACCCCAACGAAGCGATGCAGCAGGTGCAAAACCAGCTGCAGGCGGCGATCAAACGTCTGCCGCAGGCGGTGCAGAATCAGGGGGTCACGGTCTCGAAATCCGGCGATACCACGCTGATGATGGTGGCGTTCGTCTCCACCGACAACAGCATGGACAAGCAGGACATCGCCGATTACATCGTCTCCAACCTGCAGGATCCGCTCAGCCGCATCAACGGCGTCGGCAGCATGGACGTCTACGGCTCGCAGTACGCCATGCGCATCTGGCTCGATCCCAACAAGCTCAACAGCTATCAGCTCACGACCCAGGACGTGGTCAAAGCCATTCAGTCGCAGAACGCCCAGGTGGCGGTCGGCCAGTTGGGCGGCACGCCGTCGGTCGATAAACAGGCGCTGAACGCCACCATCAACGCCCAGTCGCAGCTCCAGACGCCGGAGCAGTTCCGCCAGATCACCCTGCGGGTCAATCAGGACGGTTCGCTGGTGACGCTGGGCAACGTCGCCACCGTTGAGTTGGGCGGCGAGAACTACAACTACCTCAGCCGCTATAACGGCATGCAGGCCGCCGGCATGAACATCAAGCTGGCTTCCGGCGCCAACGAACTGCAGACCGACCAGTTGGTGAAGGACAAAATCGCCGAGCTGTCGCAATACTTCCCGCACGGGCTGGAAGCCAAAGTAGCCTATGAAACCACCCCGTTCGTCAAAGCCTCGATCAAGGACGTGGTGAAAACGCTGCTGGAGGCCATCCTGCTGGTGTTCCTGGTCATGTACCTGTTCCTGCAGAACTTCCGCGCTACCCTGATCCCCACCATCGCCGTGCCGGTGGTGCTGATGGGCACTTTCGCCATCCTCTCCGCCTGCGGCTTCAGCATCAACACCCTCACCATGTTCGCCATGGTGCTGGCGATCGGCCTGCTGGTGGACGACGCTATCGTGGTAGTGGAGAACGTCGAGCGCGTGATGAGCGAGGAAGGCTTGCCGCCGCGAGAGGCCACGCGCAAATCCATGGGGCAGATCCAGAGCGCGCTGGTCGGCATCGCTCTTGTGCTGTCGGCGGTGTTCGTGCCGATGGCGTTCTTCGGCGGCACCACCGGGGCCATCTATCGCCAGTTCTCCATCACCATCGTCTCCGCCATGGTGCTGTCGGTGCTGGTGGCGATGATCCTGACCCCGGCCCTGTGCGCGACGCTGCTTAAACCGATCGCCAAGGGGCATCATCACGGCAAGCGCGGCTTCTTCGGCTGGTTCAACCGCATGTTCAACCGCAATGCCGATCGCTATGAGCGCGGCGTGGGGCGCATCCTGCACGCCAGCGGCCGCTATATGGTGATTTATCTGCTGCTGCTCGGCGGCATGGCGCTGCTGTTCATCAAGCTGCCGACCTCGTTCCTGCCGCAGGAAGACCGCGGCATCTTCACCGTACAGGTGCAGCTGCCGGCGGGATCGACCCTGCAGCAAACGTCCAAAGTGGTGGAGAAGGTCGAGCAGTACTTCCTCACCGAAGAGAAACAGGACGTGTTGTCGGTGTTCGCCATCATCGGCTCCGGGCCGGGGGGCAACGGCCAAAACGTGGCGCGCCTGTTTGTCCGGCTGAAAGACTGGGACCTGCGCGCCTCGGGCGCCAACAGCTCATTCGACATCATCGATCGCGCGACTCAGGCATTCAGCAAGATTAACGAAGCCCGGGTGATCGCCAGCAGTCCGCCGGCGATCACCGGCCTCGGCAACTCCTCCGGCTTCGATATGGAGTTGGAAGACCACGCCGGCCTCGGCCACGCCAAGCTGATGGCGGCGCGCGATCAATTGCTGCAGCTCGCCGGGCAAAATCCGCTGCTGTCGCGCGTGCGCCACAACGGCCTGGACGACAGCCCGCAGTTGCAAATCGATATCGATCAACGCAAGGCTCAGGCGCTGGGCGTGTCGATCGACGACATCAACAGCACGCTCTCTACCGCCTGGGGCTCGACCTACGTCAATGACTTCGTCGATCGCGGCCGGGTGAAAAAAGTCTACGTGCAGGCTGCGGCGCCGTTCCGCATGCTGCCGGATGACATCAACAAATGGTATGTGCGCAACAGCACGGGCGGCATGGTGCCGTTCTCGGCCTTCGCCAGCTCGCACTGGGAGTATGGTTCGCCACGGCTGGAACGCTATAACGGCAGCTCGGCGCTGGAGATCGTCGGCGAAGCGGCCAACGGCGTCAGCACCGGCACCGCCATGGCGGAAATGGAGAAACTGGTCAGCCAGCTGCCGGCCGGCTTCGGTCTGGAATGGACGGCGATGTCCTATCAGGAACGGCTGTCCGGCTCGCAGGCGCCGGCGCTGTACGCCATCTCGCTGCTGGTGGTGTTCCTGTGTCTGGCGGCGTTGTACGAAAGCTGGTCAATTCCGTTCTCGGTGATGCTGGTGGTGCCGCTGGGGGTGATCGGCGCGGTCGCCGCCACCTGGCTGCGCGGCCTGGAGAACGACGTTTATTTCCAGGTCGGCCTGCTGACCATCATTGGGCTGTCGGCGAAAAACGCCATTCTGATCGTCGAGTTCGCCAATGAGCTGAACCAGAAGGGGCAGGATCTGATGTCGGCGACGCTCGACGCGTCGCGCATGCGCCTGCGGCCGATCCTGATGACCTCGCTGGCGTTCATCTTCGGCGTGCTGCCGATGGCCACCAGCAGCGGCGCCGGTTCCGGCAGCCAGCATGCGGTCGGCACAGGGGTGATGGGCGGCATGATCTCCGCCACCCTGCTGGCGATCTTCTTCGTGCCGCTGTTCTTCGTGCTGGTTCGCCGCCGCTTCCCCGGTAAAGCGCATCCTGCCGCCACACCGCCCGCCGAAGAGTGATCGGCGGCGCATAAAAAAAGCAGCGTCGGATGACCGATGCTGCTTTTTCGAACGAATATCTCGTTCCCACGGTGTTTCAGTAATTTTCCAATGACTCAACCTTGCCATCGGCTTCATCGCTGTGTCAGTTGCCCAACATCTCATCAATGAAGTCTTTCCAGTTTCCTAATTCACGATCAACCATAATACTTTACAACCTCAATCATTTGACGAAGCGGATTCTACGCCTATTTTTTGACCATGTGAAGGGAAACGGGAACGATGCCGGGCCCGGAAACCGGGGTTAGCGCACATTTTCGTATTTATCTGATCAATGTTCAGTGCGGCTATTCCCTTGTGATATCAATTTCTCCACGATAGCGTGTAAAAGGTATAACAATACGCCAATGGAGCGCCGATCATGTCCACCTCTTTGTCTGTCTCACAGTTGAAAGCGCAAGGTCATTATCAGGAAGCCACTGCGCTGGCGTTGCGGCAACTGGCGGCAGAGCCGGAAGCGGCGATGCTGCATTTTCAGCTGGCCTGCCTGTACGACGTTCAGGGTTTGGAGCGACAGGCGATTCCCTGCTACCTCGCGGCGTTGGATCGCGATTTGCCGCCCGCCCAGCGCCGTGAAGCCTGGCTGGGCCTCGGCAGCACTTACCGCGCCCTCGGGAAATACCCGGCTTCGCTGCGCGCTTTCGACGATGGCCTGGCTGAGTTCCCGCAGGCCAACGAGCTGATGCTGTTTCGTGCCATGACGCTGTACAACCTGGGTGAAGGTAAACGGGCCGTGGCCGATCTGTTGTTGTTGCTGGCGGAAACCTCGTCAGACCCCGACATCCGCGGCTATCAGCGCGCCATTCGGCACTATGCCGCCGATCTCAATCATATTGATTAGAGGAAAACGATGGAAATCATCACCGATATGAACCGCCGCGCCATCGACTGGCGGCGGCTGTGTGAATTGCTGCAGGCCGCCGGGCTGGGCGAACGCGATCCGCATACGCTGCAACGCGTTTATCAACACAGCCAGTTTTGCTATTGGGGGTTTATCGGCGATGAGCTGATCGCCACCGCGCATGCCATCAGCGATTTGACTTCGGTCGCTTACCTGGCCGACGTGGCGATCGATCCGCGCTTTCAGGGGCAGGGATTGGGGCGCCGGTTGATGGACCGGGTAATGCAAGATCTGGCGCCGCTCGGCAAGGTTTTCATCTATTCGGTGCCGGAAAAACTGGCTTTCTATGAAAAGTACGGTTTTCACGATTTGACCACCGGCATGGTGTTCGCAGAGGGGGATGCTCTGCGGCGTTTGCAACTGGGGGGCTACGTGCGTTAATCGCGCATTACAACGTTCGGCTGATAAAAATAGGGCGGCAGATGCCCCGCAGAATTGCTGCCGCTATCAGGATCTTTCACCACGGCCGACGATTGTCGTAGCCGATATATTCATCGTTAACGCGATCCAATCCGTCCACAAGACAAGACGCTATTTCCGACGTGATCTTATCGGAAATTTCGATCCGGCATTCTTTCATGCCGTTCCCCCGTATAAATCCTCCCCACTTGCACAACGCACGCAGCTTAAAACATCGCATTTTTTTGATTAAGATTTATCTTTGCCATTAATTTGGCGCGCGCCATGAGATTGTCCCAGCACACTCTTTGAACTGCGCTAAAAATAAGCAACACCCCTCGCTAAAAAGCAAGAAATATCTTAATTATTAATTCATTAACATTCCCTCCCCCACAAAAACGATCGATATTAACGATCGAATATTTTATTTTGATAGCCATTTTCTATGTTAATTCCTTTTAATAACCGGAGTATTAATAGAGGATTTCTATTCTATTCCTCTTTCTTCACTGGGCAGCTCGATTAAAAACCAAATTTACTCTTTATAAATCATGCTAGTATATGGGGCTTTCCTGATTGTCCACCGCAGGATAGCGTTCTTTCCCTGAGGCGCCCAATAAGTTCAATGTGAAATTATTTAGATTGTTTCTTTTTTTATGTTTTAAGATATCAATCCTCACCGGGAAATAGAAATTAAGGGATTATAATAAAATGAAAATTGATATTTTCAGCGAGTGTGCCTATACCGCTATCGGCATCCGGCAGCTCATCAATCAAACCTGGGCGGAGAAACGCGCGCCGGCCGGTTTTAGCCGCAAAAGAGTCTGCTTTATCGATGTCACCATCGCCAATTTTGAAGCGCGCTACCGCGATGAATATGCCAACCCCAATACCTACAAAATAGTCATTATCACCGACTGCCTGCATGACATGGTGATTGTCGACAGCAAGACCATTATATTATCAAACCTTATATCATTGAGCCGCTTCAGCCACCTGATCGGCGACTTATATAAGCGCTACAGCCACTATACCGAGCCGCCGCAACTCTCTCAGCGCGAATCGCATTTTCTCTCGGAATGGTCGACGGGAAAATCGCTGGCCGACATCAGCAATGCCATGAATATCAGAAATAAAACCGCCAATCATTACAAGTCGCGAATAATGAAAAAACTCGGCGCCAGCCGGATAAAACCGCTCTTGCATATTACCCGCGTACGGTGTTTGACCGATCGTTTAAACATAAGGATCAATAAAGAGTAGCTCTCTCTCCGCCAGCTCTGCATTGGCGGCAGAACGCGTTCGCCGGCGCCTTTTCACCAGCACGGTCGGCGAAGGCAGCCGTTCAACCACGTTGCCGACCTCTTATCCCTGGCGCGCAATCGCACCTCGCACGCATCGTTGTCTGGATCTCGCCGCCGCTTTACTGGCATTATCTCTGCTATCGCCGGGCGGCTAGCGGGCCAAAGATCGCCCACGCCGCTCAGTATCGACTCGACGAGACAGGTAGCTTTACGCCATGGCAAACAAACCGCAACAGACAACGCTGACGATGTACGGCATCAAAAACTGCGACACCATCAAAAAAGCCCGCCGCTGGCTGGAAGATCAGGGCGTGGCCTATCATTTTCACGACTATCGCGCCGACGGCCTGGACGAACAACGGCTGCGCGGTTTCGTCGCGCAACTGGGGTGGGAGCCGCTGCTCAATACCCGCGGCACCACCTGGCGCAAGCTGGATGAAGCGCAGCGCAACGCCTGCGATAACGCCGACGCCGCCATCGCGCTGATGCTGGCGCAGCCGGCGATCATCAAACGCCCGTTGCTGGACGCCGGCAACGGGCGCACCCTGCTCGGTTTCAACGCCGACACTTACCAGCAATTTATCGCCGAGGTCGCCGTATGACTTGCCCGGTTATCGAACTGGCTCAGCAACTGATCAAACGCCCTTCCCTCAGCCCAAATGATGAAGGCTGCCAGCAGCTGATGATCGATCGCCTGCAGGCGATCGGTTTCACCGTCGAAGCAATGGACTTCGAAGATACCCAAAACTTCTGGGCCTGGCGCGGCGAAGGGCAAACCCTGGCGTTTGCCGGGCACACCGACGTAGTGCCGACCGGCGATGAAAAGCGCTGGGACAACCCGCCGTTTGAACCGGCGATCCGCGACGGCATGCTGTACGGCCGCGGCGCGGCGGATATGAAAGGGTCATTGGCCGCGATGGTGGTGGCGGCAGAACGCTTTGTCGCCGCCAACCCGAATCACCGGGGCCGCCTTGCTTTTCTGATCACTTCGGATGAAGAGGCCAGCGCCACTCACGGCACGGTTAAAGTGGTTGAAGCGCTGATGGCGCGCAACGAACGGCTGGATTACTGCCTGGTCGGCGAGCCGTCCAGCACCGAGCGCGTCGGCGACGTGGTGAAAAATGGCCGTCGCGGCTCGATCACCGCCAACCTGCATATCCACGGCGTACAAGGGCACGTCGCCTATCCGCATCTGGCGGACAATCCGGTGCACCGCGCCATGCCGGCGCTCAATGAACTGGTGGCGATCGAATGGGATCGCGGCAACGAGTTCTTCCCGCCGACCAGCATGCAGATCGCCAACGTGCAGGCCGGCACCGGCAGCAATAACGTGATCCCAGGCGATTTCTACGTGCAGTTCAACTTCCGTTTCAGCACCGAACTGACCGACGCGATGATCAAGCAGCGCGTGGAAGAGCTGCTGGAACGCCATCATCTGAATTACAGCATCGAGTGGCGTCTGTCCGGCCAGCCGTTCCTCACCTCGCGTGGCGCGCTGGTGGATGCGGTGGTCAACGCCGTCGAGCACTATTCTGAATTGACGCCGCAGCTGTTGACCACCGGCGGCACCTCCGACGGCCGCTTCATCGCGCAGATGGGCGCGCAGGTGGTGGAGCTGGGGCCGGTCAACGCCACCATCCACAAGGTCAACGAATGCGTCAACGCCGCGGATCTGCAGCTACTGAGCCGCATGTATCAACGCATCATGGAGCAATTGATCGCATGATCAACGCAGAAATGCTCACCGGCCGCTCGACCGAGCACCTGGCGCCGCTGAGCGGCAACCATCGGCTGCAGCCGGAAGCCGTCAACGCGTTTCTGGCGATGCAGCAGGCGGCGCGTGCGGCGGGATTCGATCTCCAGCCCGCCAGCACCTTCCGCGATTTTGACCGGCAGTTGGCCATCTGGAATGGCAAATTCTGCGGCCAGCGGCCAGTATTAGATAAGGACAGTCAACCGATCGACGTCGCGCCGCTGTCCGCCGCCGAGCGCTGTGAGGCGATCCTGCGCTGGTCGGCTCTGCCGGGCGCCAGCCGCCACCACTGGGGCAGCGATCTGGACGTGTACGATCCGTCGCTGTTGCCGGAAGGGCAAAAGCTGCAGCTGGAACCGTGGGAATATGAGGAAGGCGGCTACTTTGCTCCCCTTAACCAGTGGCTGACGGCGCATATGGCCGAATTCGGTTTCTACCGCCCCTTCACCGAAGACTGCGGCGGCGTGGCGGTGGAGCCGTGGCATCTGAGCTACCGGCCGCTGGCGCAAGAGGCCGAACACTTGCTGACGCCGGCGCTGTTGCTGGCGGCCTGGCAAGACAAGGAGGTCGCCGGTGCCGAATGGCTCGAACGCCATCTGCCATCGATTTTTTCGCGTTTTATACGCAGTAAAGGAAAGGAGTAGCTATGCAATGGTTAGCTGATTACTGGTGGATTATCCTGCTGGTTCTGGTGGGGATGGTCGTCAGCGGCATCAAGGAACTGCGCCGCGTTGACGTCAAAAGCTATCTGGCCAACAAGCCGGAGATACCGCCGCACCGCGACAACAACGCCCAGTGGGATGACGAAGACGACTGGCCGAAGAAGAAGTGATATCAGGGCGCTCATCGGCGCCCTGAATTTTTAGCGGAAGGCGATCAGCTCGCCGCGCTTGCCGGACAAGGCTTCGTCCCAGTAGCGCTGCGGCACATAGTAATGCAACCTTTCCAGCGCGGCGTTCATCATGCCCTGGTTGATCGCATGCCCAACGTCCTGTTCCACGTCCAGCGTGAAATCGGCGCCGTTGGTCCGCAACGCCTCCGCCGCCGCGTGAGCGTGCTGCACCGCGATCACCGCGTCCTCTTCGCCGTGGATCAAATGTACCACGCTGTCGCCGAACGCCTGCTCAGGCAACTGGGCGAAACGCCCGCTGAACGCGACCACTCGCCCGGCGAGGCGGTTTTCCGCCTTCAACGCCTCCAGCGCCATGATCGCTCCCTGCGAGAACCCCACCAGGGCAGTGCCGGCATAGCCAACGCCGCTCAGCTGCTGCCAATGGCGCACCACGGCCACAAACTGCGGCATTACGTCTGCGATGCGGGCCACGCGGTTCTCTTCGGTCACGTCCTGCACCGAAAACCACTGGCGGCCGGCGCCGTTGCCAAACGCTGCGGGGCCACCGATGCTTACCACCTGCGCCTGGGGAAACTCTTTGGCGAAGTAACTGCCGATCTCCCCCATCGCCACCGGGTTGTCGCCGACACCGTGAAACAGCAAGATCAGCTGCGCCGCCGGGGTCGCCGGGCTTTGGACAACGAAATGCTCATGTTTCATCGATGACTCCTTAATAGTAACCAAACCTGACGCAGCGACTGTCGTCGCCGCACCGCTGACAGCCACTATACGCCGCTGAGAAATCGGGAAAATCGGGTTTTATTGAGCAAGTTCTTCAATTTATTGCAATGACTGCGCCCAGTCGCGCCAGTAGCGGCAGTGCTGCGCATTCAGCTGTTCCAGCGCCTGCGCCGTTTCGTGCCGCCAGTGGCGCAGCAAGGCTTTCTGGCCGCTGACGCCCGCCCGCTCTGCGCACTCCGCGGGAGAGTGCCGCCGCTGCAGATGGCCGCGCAGTGCGGGCAGCGGCAGACTGCTGGCCAACAGTAACCGCTGCAACGCCCCCAGGCTGGCCTCCAGCGGCCGATGGGCAAAAGCGAACCCGGCCAGCTCGCGCCAGTCCTCTTCGCCGAGCGACGTATCGCCGTCGTCGCCCGGGATCGCCAGCGTAAGCTCGATACGCTGCCGCAGCCAGGGCCAGTCGCGTGCCAGATGCTTGTGTGCCGCGTGCCGCAGCGCCTCTCCTTGCTCGCTCAGGGGCAAGATCGCCATCGCGGTATAGCAGCCGCTGCTGGCCTCCGGCTTGCTGCCAATGCGCACCAGCTCAAAACCGCAGGATTGCCAAAAGCGCCACAGCGGCTCGGTATAGCCGAAGCTGACCGACAGGAAGTCCAGCTCCTGCGCCTGGCGGCGTTGCCGCTCGATCAATTGGCGCGCGATACCCCGCCGCCGCAATGCCGGCAGCGTCGCGATGCGGGTAATGCGCCGAGACCGCAGCGTCGGCGCCCACCACTGGCCGCCATGCGCCGCCAACGATTGCGCCACCAGATTGCCGCGCGGCCGACGGCGGCCGGCCCACACGTCGTGCGCCAACTCGGCGCTCAATCCGCCTTCTTCCACCAGCCACACGGCGCCCACCACCTCCAAACCGGCCTGCGCCAGCCCGAAATGCATGCCGGGCGCATCCATCAGCCGGCGTAAATCCAGCGGTGAGGTGCGGTAATGCGCGCTGCTCAGCAGGGCGTAGAAACGCGCCAGCCGCTGCGGATCGGCGCACAGCTCGCCTTGTTCCGCCTGGCTGTAATCGATCGCCTGGCCATCCGCCGGCCAGGCGGGCAGCTCGTTGAACAACAGCGCATTGTCCGTTATCCGTTCCAGCGCATCCCCCTGCGCCCAACGCATCGGCTGCTGCAGGCTCAGCGCCTGATAGGCCGGCAGCCCGGCGCAAAACTTCAGCAGAAAACCGCGGCCGGTGCCTTCATAGCCCTGCACCGTGGTGGTCAGCAACACGCGTGGGAAATAACCGATCAACTGCTGCAACAGCGGCGCGGGGATCGCCGCCGCCTCATCCACCAGCAGCCACCCCACGGCGCTGACGTCGCCTTCCCGACACTGCGCCAACAAGGCATCGGGCGCCCAAAACTGCGCGCGCCCCTGCGCCCATTCTCCGGCCACCGCCGTGGCGGCGCGGCTCGGCCCGGTGATCCAGCAGATCAGCGGCGACTGCGCCACCAGCATGCCCGCCAGCGTCGATTTGCCGCGGCCGCGAGCGGCGGTCAGCACCCACACGCCGGACTCGGCCTGCAGCAGCGCCGTCAAGATCGCCTGTTGTTCCTCGGTCGGCCGGCCATCCGGCGGCTGCCACCCTTCACGCGCCGGCAGCGCGGCCAGCGTCAGGGGCTCATCCTGCCGCCAGATCGTCACTTCGCTGTCGTCGGTCAGATGCTGCTGCAGATGGCGGATGAAATGCGGGGTGGTGATCGGCTGCGGGCAATCGCTCCAGCGCAGGCTGTCGCCGTCCGGCAACTGAGCCCATTGCCGCCAGGGCGGCGTCAACAACAGCAGCCAGCTGCCGGCGCGCAGGGCGCCGCACAGCGCCGCCAACGCCTCTACGTCCAGCGAATGACCGGCATCGAACACTGCATGCAGCCGCTCCTGCCCCAGCAATTGACGCACCGCGCCGCTCGCCAACGCCGCCTGACCGGGCGGCGGATTCTCCCCGACCCAAGGCCAGTCGCCGGGCAACGTCGCCGCCAGCCGCTGCGCCTGTTCGCGGCACCACTCGGGTTCGCCGCTGAGCACCAGCAGGCGCCGGATGCCCTGCCGCCGCATGAGTTGTTGCGCTGCCTGTAGCATAAGGCTGTATCTCAATTCGAAAAAAATGCCGGAGTCAGGCTCCGGCACGTGAGGTGTTAACGGGATGCGAAGGTGTTGCAGGTATTGGGATCGCCGCTGTCGAAGCCCTGTTTAAACCAGGTGTAGCGCTGCTGCGAAGTGCCGTGGGTAAAGCTGTCCGGCACGACGCGGCCCTGGCTCTGTTGCTGCAACCGATCGTCGCCAATCGCCTGTGCGGCATTCAGCGCCGCCTGCAGGTCGCCCTCTTCCAGCATCTGCTGCTTCTCGGCGTATTTGCCCCATACGCCGGCAAAGCAGTCCGCCTGCAGCTCCATTTTCACCGACAGGCGGTTCACTTCCGCCTGGCTGGCGCCCTGCTGCATCTGGCGTACTTTCGGCTCGATGCCCAGCAGGTTCTGCACATGGTGGCCGACTTCGTGCGCCACCACATAGGCCTGAGCGAAATCACCGCCGGCGCCCAGCTTGGTCTTCATGTCCTGATAGAAAGACAGATCGATATACACCGTTCTGTCGCCCGGGCAGTAGAACGGCCCCATCGCCGCCTGACCGGTGCCGCAGCTGGTGCGCGTCACGCCGCGATACATCACCAGCTTCGGCGGTTGGTAGGTTTTGCCCATGCGCTGGAAAATCTCTTTCCAGTTATCTTCGGTCGAGGCCAGCACCACCGAAGTGAATTTGGCCAGCTCATCGTCTTTCGGACTGATGCTGGCGCTCTGTTGTTGACCCTGAGGAGCGACATTACCGCCGTTCAACAGCGGCGACAGATCGATGCCGTAATAGCCGGCCACCAGCACCACCACCAGAATGACGATGCCGCCCTTGCCGCGCACCGGCACGCGGAAACCGCCGCCACCGCCGCCCAAACCTGAAGACTGCCCGCGACGATCCTCAACATTGTCACTTTCCCGACGCCCTTGCCAACGCATAAATACACTCCAGATATTTCCCCTGCTCGTTGAAGATGCCGCGCGTTGGTAAGCGCAAAGGCAGCTTCAAGCCTGAGTGGGATAGGTTTTAGTCATCTCACATCCATCATTATAAATGGTCTGCTGCGGAGGAAATGTAGAAATTTTCTGGAAAAATGCAGAACAGCGGGACGATCCGGCCGGATCGCCCCGAATGGCGGTGCCAACGCTTAGTCGAGCTTCACGCCGATGCGGCGCGCCACTTCTTCGTAGGCTTCGATCAGGCCGCCCAGGCTTTGACGGAAGCGGTCTTTGTCCATCTTGTCCAGGGTGTTTTTGTCCCACAGACGGCTGCCGTCCGGCGAGAATTCATCGCCCAGCACCACTTCGCCGTTGAACAGGCCGAATTCCAGCTTGAAATCGACCAGGATCAGGCCGGCGTCGTCGAACAGCTTGGTCAATACTTCGTTGGCGCGGTAGCTCAGCTCACGCATGCGCGCCAGATGCTCTTTGCTCACCCAGCCGAAGGTTTCGCAGTAGGATTCGTTGACCATCGGATCGTGCATGGCGTCGTTTTTCAGGAACAGATCGAACAGCGGCGGGTTCAACACCAGACCTTCTTCGATGCCCAGACGCTTCACCAGCGAACCGGCGGCGCGGTTGCGGATCACGCATTCCACCGGCACCATGTCCAGCTTCTTCACCAGCACTTCGTTGTCGGACAGCAGACGCTCCATCTGGGTCGGGATGCCGGCTTCTTCCAGTTTGCTCATGATGAAATGGTTGAACTTGTTGTTCACCATGCCTTTGCGATCGAACTGCTCAATGCGCTGACCATCCAGTGCTGACGTATCGTTGCGGAACTCCAACACCAACAGATCGGGATTCTCGGTGGTGTAAACGGTTTTTGCCTTTCCGCGATACAGCTCAGCTAGCTTTTGCATCTTACTTACTCCAGTGATGTATCCCCGTTGTCTCCCGAGCGCGGCCCGAAATTAGGGGGTATAGAATTGACCTAATGAATTCTTTGGCGTGCCGGGCACTATTGTGCCAAACCTGCGACGCAAACGATACCGTATAGACAAAACAAAAAGGGGCCGAAGCCCCTTTTTGGTTATTTAACGCTGGTTTTACTGAAGGCAGACTGGAATGCCGCCACCAGTGCGTCGTTTTTCGACTGGGTGAGCGGTTTGCCTTTCGGATCGATGAATTGCAGGCTGGTGCGGTTGTTGAGATCGCCGACCTGCAGCTTGTAATCCCCTTCCGCCAGCTCAGGATCCTTGACGCCCAACGCATCCCAATCGCTGCTGCTCAGGGACTTGTAGGTCACGGCGACGGTGCCCTGCGGACGGCTGCGGTCACCCACTTTCATCCCCAGTTTTTCGAGCGCCGGCGGCAGGCGATCCCACACCACGGTGTACGGGCCGCGCACGACCAGCATCGGCAGGCCGGTATCATCGGCGCCGCTCTGCACGTCCAGCGCGCCGAAGCGGCTGGCGGTCTGGCTGCTCGCCAGGTTGTCCTGCTTGTCCAGACCTTCGATCAGGGTGTTGATCATCATGCCGTTGTAACGCTGGATCTCAGACTGATCGGTGACCTGTTCGGTCTTGCCCTGCTGCTGCAGGCCAACGCTTTTCACCACCAGCGCCTGCTGGTAGCCTTGTTGCTGCACGCTGATCTGATAACGGCCTTCGTACTGGTTGTCTTCGTCCAGACGGTTCCACTTCACCCAGTCGGTGGTCAGGGTCTGACCGGCGTCCTGGCGGGAAGCGATCGCGATGTTCTTCGTCTGCAGCAGGCTGACGACGCGCGACCACAGGTTTTGGTTCTGCGGGCTGTTTTCCAGCAGCAGCGTGCCGCTGTCGCCGGCGTATTGCGCGCGAGAACCGCTCAGCAGCGCCAACGGCTGCACCGGCGGACGAATGTCCAGTTGCTTGCCGACGTTGCCTTGCAGCGTCGTGGCGGGCACGTCATAGTTGCCGCTCTGCACCGGCAGGATCATGCCGGACGGCGCGTTCAGCGCCTTGAGCGGAGCCGCGTCGAGGTAAGCCTCGTCGCCGCTGACCTGGCGCTTGTAGCGCTGATCGCTGCTGCAGGCCGCCAGCATCATCACCAAAGAGATGCCCACTACTTTTGCTACCGTCGACTTTTGCAATGAATAAGCCATCAAATTTCCCTTAGAGTTACAGCAAACCGACGCTTTTCAGCGCGCGCTCCACCACCGGGCGGGCGGTTTCGCTCAACGGCGTCATCGGCAGACGCAGCGTATCGGTTGCCATCAATCCCAACGCCTTACAGGCCCACTTCACCGGAATTGGGTTTGCTTCTACAAATAGATCCTGATGCAACGGCATCAAGCGCTGATTTAAGCGGCGCGCTTCGGCGAATTTGCCCTGCGCCGCCAGCGCACAAAGTTCCGCCATCTCGCGCGCAGCCACGTTGGCCGTCACGGAAATCACCCCTTTGCCGCCCAGTTGCATGAAGTCCAACCCGCTGGCGTCGTCGCCGCTCAGCAAAATGAAGTCTTCATCGTCAACCAGCACTTGGATCTGACTAACGCGACTTAAGTTCCCCGTCGCTTCTTTTACAGCAACAATATTCTTGATTTTCGCCAGCCGAGCGATGGTCGGCGGCAGCATGTCGCAGCCGGTGCGCGAAGGCACGTTATACAGGATCTGCGGCAGCTCGGTGCTCTCGGCGATCGCCTTGAAGTGCTGATACAGCCCTTCCTGCGTCGGCTTATTGTAGTACGGCGTCACCGTCAAACAACCTACCACGCCAGTGTTGGCGAAGCGGGTGGTGAGCGCGATGGCTTCGGCGGTAGCGTTGGCGCCAGTGCCGGCGATCACCGGAATGCGGCCGTCGGCCAGCTCCAGCGTCTGCAGCACCACGTCAACGTGCTCGTCATGGGCAAGCGTTGCGGACTCGCCGGTGGTCCCTACGGAAACGATCGCCGCGGTGCCACTGGCTACATGATAATCGATCAATTTTTTCAGGCTCGCGCGATCGACAGCACCTTTGTCGTCCATCGGCGTAACCAGTGCAACAATACTTCCCGTAAACATTGGCCGTCCCCTCCACAAACAAGTCACTCATGGTACTTTTGCTGCCTATCCAAAAGCAAGCGCACAACCGCGTTGTAAGCGCTTGGCAGGCGGTTTTTTTTATGTTTACCATGGTAACCCCATTAAGCACGACAGGAAGCGCCATTTTGCCTCAGTCAGACGAACACTATCTCGTGATTACCGCGCTCGGCGCCGACCGCCCCGGAATCGTCAATACCATCACCCGCCACGTCAGCAGTTGCGGATGCAATATCGAAGATAGCCGTCTGGCCATGCTGGGAGAGGAGTTCACGTTCATCATGCTGCTGTCCGGCAGCTGGAACGCCATCACCCTGATCGAATCCACCCTGCCGCAAAAAGGCGCGGAGCTGGAGCTGCTGATCGTGATGAAGCGCACAAACTCGCATGAAAGGCCGCCGATGCCGGCCACCGTGTGGGTTCAGGTCGAGGTGAAGGACTCGCCGCACATCATCGAACGTTTTACCGATCTGTTCGACTCCAGCCAGATGAATATCGCCGAGCTGGTCTCACGCACGCAGCCAGCGGACGGCGACCTGCCGCCGCAGCTGTATATTCAAATCACCGCCCACAGTTCCGGCGATCGGGACGCCTCAAATATTGAGCAAGCCTTCCATCGCCTATGTACAGAATTGAACGCGCAAGGCAGTATTAGCGTGGTGAACTATCCACAGCATGATGAGAAAGATGGAGAGTAGTGATGAGCCCATTGAAAGCCGGTGACACAGCGCCGAAATTTAGTTTGCCTGACCAGGACGGTGAGGAAATTAATTTGGCCGACTTCCAGGGACAGCGAGTATTGGTTTATTTCTATCCGAAGGCGATGACGCCGGGCTGCACCGTGCAAGCCTGCGGCCTGCGGGACAACATGGACGAATTGAAAAAGGCCGGCGTCGAAGTGCTGGGCATCAGCACCGACAAACCGGAAAAACTGTCGCGCTTCGCCGAAAAGGAGCTGCTCAACTTCACGCTGTTGTCTGATGAAGACCATCAGGTATCGCAACAGTTTGGCGTGTGGGGCGAGAAAACCTTCATGGGCAAGACCTATGACGGCATTCACCGCATCAGCTTCCTGATCGACGCCAAAGGCAAGATTGAAAAAGTGTTTGATGATTTCAAAACCACCAATCACCACGACATCGTTCTGAACTACCTGCAGCAGTAATTCTCACGAAGCGCAGCGGCCTGCTGCGCTTCGTTTCCCTCCGTCAGCCGGCCTTGTCTTCCACCTCGACCCGCAGTTCATCCGGCCAGGCGTGAATCACCGCCTTCACCAGCGTCGCCAGCGGTATGGCGAAAAACACGCCCCAGAAGCCCCACATTCCGCCGAACACGATCACCGACAGGATAATCACCAGCGGATGCAGGTTGACCGCCTCGGAGAACAGGATCGGCACCAGCAGGTTGCCGTCCAGCCCCTGCACCACCAGATAGGCGACGATCAGCGTCCAGAAATCGGCGCCGACGCCCCACTGGAACAGCGCTACCACCACCACCGGTATGGTGACCAGCACCGCGCCGATATAGGGGATCAGCACCGAAAAACCCACCAGCACCGCCAGCAGCAGCGAGTAGCGCATGTCCAGCACGGCGAACACCAGGTAGGTCGCCACGCCGACAATCACCATCTCCAGCACCTTGCCGCGAATATAGTTGGTGATCTGCTGATTCATCTCGTTCCAGACCTGCCCCGCCAGACCGCGATTGCGCGGCAACACGCGGCGCACCGCGTTCAGCAGCTGCTCTTTGTCTTTCAACAGGAAGAACATCATCATCGGCACCAGGATCAGGTAGATAGCCAGCGTCAACAGGCCGACCAGCGACGCCAGCGAGAATTTCACCACCGACTCGCCCATGCCGGACAGCCGGCTGCGCAGATTTTCCGCCATCATGTCGATGATGCCGGCATCCACCAGCGCCGGATAACGCTTCGGCAGCGTCGCGGCAAAGTTATAGAACTGGTTGAGCATGCCCGGCAGATCGCTCATCAGATTGATGCCCTGCTGCCAGGCGGTTGGCGCGACGACGAACACCAGCAGCATGGCAACGCCCGCGAACACCAGCAGCATGATACTCGCCGCCCAGGTGCGCGAACAGCCGATGCGCTGCAGGCGCGCGGTCGGCCACTCCAGCAGATAGGCCAGCACGATGGCGACCAGCAACGGGGTCAGAATGCCGTGCAGAAAATAGAGAATGAGGAAGCCGGCGACCAGGATCACCAGCAGCGCGATAGCCTGCGGATCGGTGAAGCGGCGGCGGTACCACTGTAATAACATCTCCAGCATCAGAGCGGGCTCCTCGAGATTTGGCGGGCGGGCATAGCGATTCCTGTGATGGGCCTGATTAAAGCATAGATAGAACGGGCGCACTCGAGGTGTGCAAGGCACTCAGAGTACTCAAAGTTGGCCATACATCAACAGCGATTTGGCTGATTTTATCGCGCAGGCGAGCGATTGGCGCAAAAATCCGCAGACGCGGCGACAGACTGGGTGAACGGCCCCGGACGGGGCCGTGGAAGATTACAGCGAGGCGCTGATGGAGAGGGGCGAACCAACCGCCAGTGCGAACAACAGCACACAGCCAATCGCGATCGCCGCCGCCAAATCATTTTTCATTGTCCCGTCCCTTGATGCTTGAAGTGATTATCGTCACGAACTCTGTCGGTTCTACGTTGACGGCCTTTGCCGATGCACATCATTAAAAACCCCCGCCTAAGCGGGGGAGAAGACGTTCTGGTGCATCAAGTATTACAAGGAGGTCATGAGGGATTGCTAACCCTAAATGACTATTTCAAGCTAGGATTATTCCCAGAACATGGCAAGCGATCGCGTCGAGGTTATCCGCACTTTGAGATAAACCTCATAAAAAAATCCCGCACGGCAGCGGGATGAAGGGATGATAACGTCATAAATTTTTTATGCGGACAATGAGGCGGTATTGTCGTCATTTGGCGACAATACCGCGCCGCTCAGGCGGTCTCAAGGGAAATCTGACCGCCGTAAGGAAATCAGAATTTCGCCAACGCACGCGATCGTGAGCCATTCTGCAGCAACGAAAAGAAATGGGATTTTCGTCAGACCGCCGCCGTGTAAAAACCGGTAACATGGTCGTCATAATCCCAAATGCCGTCGGGGGAGAGATGAACAACAAGCCATTTGAATTTGATGAGGCAATCTGCCAGGCAATTGGGCGCGGCGTGTGCGAAGTCGTGAAAATAGGGGATGAAATCAGCGTCTTCTCTCTGCTGGAAGCTATCGAGAGCTTCATCGAGCGGCAGGCGCTCAGCGAGAGCGAAATCGCGGCGGCGGACGACGCGCTGGATTTGATCAGCGGATTGGTCCGCCGCCAGTGCTGAGGCCGGTTACGAGGTGCAGCCGATGAGCCGTTGCTCTATCGCAACGCCGGGCATCATTTGTCGTAAACCGGCAATCAATTCGTCGCCCGCCGCATGCAGCGCCGCCAACGGCATTGCCGGCAGGCTCTCCAGGATGAACCACATCCGTTCGGCCTCGGCGCTCAGCCGGGTTCTGACGCCCTGACGCCAGTTCCAGCGGCGGCAGGTCACGCCGCGATCGTCGCGCCAGACCACCTCCCCCGCCTCCGGCGATTCATGGATCACCGCACCCTCCTTGACGGTATCGAACAGCTCACTGCCTTCCGCGACGATCAGCCGCGGCTCGCCGACATAAGCCGCGATATTCTCGCCCCCCACCGGCACCGCATAACGAATGCTGACGGCGTTGTAGAGATCGACCACCGGATCGATGCTGGGCATCGTGCCGTCGCGCAGCGCGCGCTTGCGCAAGGCATCGGCGGAACAGGGCGTACGCTTGGGTTTGGCGCCAAACCGCATGAAGACATCGCGCCAGGCCGAGAGATGCGCCTCAGCCCAGGGCGCGTCCTCCTCGCCGAGGGCGCGACAGGCCTGCGCCAACGCCAGCGCCCCCACGTCCGGGTTGGTTATGGGAGCCGCGGCCACGGTAATGCTTAACGCCCGGAATCCGGGCGCCAGCGCAGCGACGGCCGGATCGATTGACGGATCGACTAAAATCATTGAATAATCCTATACTGACCATTTTATTCCATAATATTGACCGATGAGCGAAAAAGTCAACAGACCGACCGAGTTCGGCGCCGACGTGCAAACCGTCAGCGAAGCGGTGTCACACCGCATCAAACAGCAGCGAAAAAGCCAAAAGCTGTCGCTGGACGAACTGTCGCGCCGGGCGGGCGTCAGCAAGGGCATGCTGGTGGAGATCGAGAAAGGCAGCGCCAATCCCAGCATCGCCATCCTGTGCAAACTCGCGGCAGCGCTGGGCCTGTCGGTGGCGGACATCGTCAACGTGACCCGCGCACCCGCCGCCTACCTGATTGAAAGCCAAGACATTCCCACGCTGTGGCACGGCGATCGCGGCGGCTCGGCCCGCTTGCTGGCAGGCACCCGCGGCCCGAATATGATAGAACTGTGGCGCTGGGAAATGGCGCCGGGGGAAGCCTATGCATCGGGCGGCCATCCAGCGGGCACCTTCGAGCTGCTGCACGTTGAACAAGGCGTCTTGAGCCTTGCCGTCGAACAAACCGAGCTCAGGATTACGCCAGGCTGTTCGGCGGTCGCCAGAACGGACGGCCCGCACCGTTACGCCAACGAGGGCGAAGACACGCTGATTTTCACCATGACGGTCGCCGAACTGCACGCCTGAACGGCGGCCCAGACCTTAACGCTTGCACAGGAGAAGAGCCCTCATGACAATCCCTGCCCCACTGGAGTGGCGGCGTGCTGACTATCTCGTCAGCACCGAGCCCAGCCTGCTGGATATTGACGCCATTCATGCATTTCTGACCCGTTCGTCATGGGCGGAGGGCATTGATAAAGAGACCGTTCGCCAGTCCCTCGCCCACAGCCTGTGCTTCGGTTTGTATCACGGCACCAGACAAATCGGTTTCGCCCGGCTGGTCACCGATTACGCCACCTTCGGCTATCTGTGCGACGTTTACGTGCTGGAGGCGCATCAAAAAGGCGGGCTGGGCCTGTGGCTGGCGGAATGTTGCCAGGCCCATCCGCTGATGGCGACGCTGCGGCGAGTCATGCTGGTCACCAGCACCGCCCCTTGGCTCTATGAAAAAGTGGGCTATAGCGCTATTAACCGTCCCGATTTTGTCTGGCAGATCGCCCGGCCGGACATCTATCGGCGTTAATTTTTAAGTAAGCTCTCTCTGTTCACACTCTTTCCCCGCGGTATTGGCAATCGCGGCGGTTAGGGTGCATGCTGGCGAAAAATTTTACCGTTTGCCCCTTTCAAGGAGAATCTATGCCCGTTTCAGCCCGTAACCAATTCACCGGTACCGTGTCCGCCGTCGCCAAAGGCGCCGTCAATGACGAAGTGGAGATCGCATTGCAGGGCGGTGAAAAACTGGTGGCTATCGTCACGGTACAAAGCCAACAGTCGCTGGGGTTAACCATCGGTAAAGAGGCCGTCGCGCTGATTAAAGCGCCGTGGGTGATCCTGGCAACAGAGGATTGCGGTTTGCGTTTTTCCGCCCGCAACCAGTTTGCCGGGGAAGTGATTGCGGTTGAGCACGGCGCAGTCAACAGCACCGTACACCTCAAAGCGGATGCCGGTTTTGTGCTGACGTCGGTGATCACCAATGAAAGCCTGCAGGAGATGGCGCTGAAGAACGGTTCGCGCGCCATTGCCCTGATCAAAGCCTCATCGGTGCTGCTCGCCGTCAAAGCCTGATACCGCCAGGCCCGCACAAGCGGGCCTTTCGAACCACTATTTCAGCGCCTGCTCGGCCAGCAGCCCGAGGGCGATGACGATCATCGCCGCGCCGGAGATGCGCCCCACCACCTTCGCAGCCTGCGGGCGCGTGCGCAGCACCGACTGCGAACCGAATCCCACCAGCAGATACACCAGGCCGCAGCTGATCAAATGCACCACGCCCAACGCCAGCATCTGCATCGGCACCGACCATTCGGCCCGGGCGTCGGTAAACTGCGGCAGCAGCGCCAGAAACAGCAGAAACACCTTGGGGTTCAGCCCGCTGACGCACACGCCCTTGCCGGCCCAGCGCAGCCAGGAATCGGAACACTGATCTTCGCCGGCGCCGGGCACCGGCGGGTGCAGCAGCATATTGAAACCGATCCACAGCAGGTAAGCCGCCCCCAGCAAGGTAAGCGCCGTCAGCGCCAGCGGGTTGCCGACCAGCAGCGCGCCGACGCCCGCCACCACGATCGCAATCATCAGCAGGTGGCCAAACAGCAAGCCGGCGACGGCAGGCACCACTACCCGCCCGCGAATGCCCGCCGAGATCACATAGGCCCAATCCATACCCGGCGTGATCACCAACAAAATCGACACCGCCCAAAAAGCGGCGAACAGAGCGAGCGTCATGCCGGCGCCCTCTCAAACGCGCCGCGCCATTCCGAACAAAGAACCATTGCGCTTTCCTCTTGGAACTTGGAAGAAGAACGGCCTCCGCCTGCCGCGGCGGCCGTCAAAACCGTTCAACAGATGGCAAGAATATCCTCAAGGCGTTAAAATGTGCTTTCAATTACTTGCCTGAAACCGGCATAAGCGGGGAAATTTTTCCAAATGGATAAGATTGATCGCAAGATTCTTGCTGAACTGCAGGCCGACGGGCGTTTGTCGGTGACCGAGCTGGCCGAGCGGATCGGTTTGAGCGTGTCCCCCTGCCACCGCCGGGTGCGCGCATTAGAGGAGTCCGGGGTGATCAGGGGTTACCGCGCCCAGCTCGATCCCGGCAGCCTGGGCTATAACTTTTCCGCCCTGGTGTTCGTCACCATGCGCGAAGGCGATCGCCGCGCCGTTGAAACCTTCGAAAACGCCATGGTGGACATTCCCCAGGTGGTGCAGGCGCAGCGGCTGTTTGGCGATCCGGACTATCTGCTGCACGTGATCGCCCGCGATCTGCCCGCCTTCCAGCAGCTTTACGACGAGAAGCTCTCCGCTCTGCCGGGCGTGCAGCGCCTGAGCTCCACGCTGGTGATGAAAACCGTGGTGCCGGAGCGCTCGTTCCTGCCGCTGGGCCAATGACGACGGGAGCGTTGCCGCTCCCGTTTTCTCTTTTCTTTAAGGCACAATCACGAAATCCGGATTGGCGACGGCAAACAGCGCCTCGCGATCCGCCGCCGGTGGGTAAATCCACTGCGTGTTGATCTCCTGCTTAATCTTTTTGCCTTCCTGACGGGTAAAGCGCACCTGGCGCTGCCAGCCTTCGGTATACAGCGCGCCCCAGGGGCCCAGATCCAGACAGGTCACATACTTCGGCTGGCTATACGGGTGCGTCGGCAACCCGACTAACTCCGCCGCCGCATTGTGACCGGCAACGCGGCCGAGGCTCATCGCATGCTGGCAGGTCATCAGATTGTGGTTACCGAGATCGTCGGTCGCCGCTTTCACCGTATCGCCGGTCACGAAAATGCCCGCCGCCGCCGGCGCGCGCAGGAAGGCGTCGCCGATCACTCGGCCATTAGCGTCACGTTCGCCGGGGATTTGCTCGGTCAGCGGATGCGCACGCACGCCTGCCGCCAAGATCACCGTGTTGGCGGCGATGCGCTCACCGTTCGACAGCATCACCCCCTCGGCATCGATAGCCGAAACGCGCAGGCCGGCTCGCGCTTCCACGCCGCACTCCGCCAGCGCCTGGCGAATCACCGTCCCCGGCTCCGCGCCCATTCCTGCGCCCACTTCCGGGGCGCTATCGACGATCACCACGCGCACATTCTCGTTTTGCCCCAGCGCATCGCGCAGCCGCTGCGGCATCTCCGCGGCACTCTCCAGCCCGGTCAGCCCCGCTCCCACCACCACGGCAGTGTTGCGCGCCGGCGTTGACGGTTTGGCCGCCAGCGCTTTGATATGAGCGCCCAAGCGCTGTGCGCTTTCCAGCGTATCGACGTTGAAACCGTATTCGGCAAAGCCCGGCACCGCAGGCACGGAAAGCCGACTGCCGGTGGCCCACACCAAACGATCGTAGGCCAACTCAAGGGGTTCCCCCACCGCCGGCGCCACCCTGAGCATTTTGGCGGCGGCGTCGATACGTTCCACCGTCCCGGCCAGGTGCCGTGCACCGACGGCGGTGAGCTGCGCGGAAATGTCGGGGTTCATGTTGTCCAGCACCGCTTCATACAGGCGTGGCCGGATGGTGACCGTTGGCGTCGGCGAAACCATCAGCACCTCGATGTCGTCATGCTTACCGGCAAGGGTAATGGCGCGCATGGCGGACACGGCGGCCCAAAAACCGGCAAAACCGGAACCGGCAATCACTATTTTCTGCGTCATGGGATGACTCCTTCATACAGGGTTAACCGGGCGACAAGGCTGCCCGCAGTTTTTTCGGATGAACGATGCCGTTCCGCTCCCGTAACAGGGTGCAGAAGGCCCGCCCGCCCCTTCCGAAGAGGCGGGAAAAAGTGTGTTTCGCTTTAAGGAAAGGCGGCGATTAGGACTTGGCGCGCGCCGTTTTGCCGCTGCGCGCGGTGCGTTCCGTCATGCGCTCGTCGAGCCAGAGGTTGACCTCACCGAAGAAGCCCTGCGGCGCCTTGCGGCCAAAGCGGGCGGCGACGGCGCCGAGGGTCTGCGCCGCCAGCGCATCGCGCATCGCCTTCTCCGCCTGCAGCATCACCGCATGGATAGCGCATTTGCCGGAGATCGCCCAATCCGGCGGGGAGTCATCGAACACCGCACAGCGCCCGCGCACCTCCTGGCAATCGAACAGCGGCTTGTGCCCCTCGATGGCGTCGATGATTGCCAGAAAACTGATCTCGTCCGCCGGGCGGGCCAGCCGGTAACCGCCTCGCACCCCTTCACTGGCGGCGACGATGCCCGCCTTTTCCAGCTTGGGGAAAATCTTGGCCAGAAAGCTGGGGGAGATCCCTTGCAGTTCGGCGAGTTCGCGGCTGCTGAGCGCGCGCTGGTTATCGCCGACCAGCCACAGCAGGCAGTGGATGCCATATTCAACGCTGGTTGTGATGTACGCCATATGTCCGTTTTTGACCGTCAGTAAACCTTCAATAACGCAGACTATATGAGTCTGCGTTTATCTTGTCAATAAAACACAGACTAACTTTATCCGCGTTTTATTGAAGTTCCGTCTCGCTCCCGACGGAGAAAACGCCCTTCGAAATGAAAAATAAAACTTTTTTGCCCTATTCGCCCCCGGCTAACGTTTCCTTGTCGCCTGCCGCTGACTATGATGTGATGATTGCCGTCGCGGCGGTTTGTGATCCGCCGCACTTTCACGCGGATCGCGCCGTGGGAATAAAGAACTCTTGTCTGCTGCTGACGTCTTAGAAATGATTATTTAAGGGAAACGCCTGACTATGACCAACCGGTTGACCAAAACCGCGTTAGCGGTGCTGTTGCTCGGCACGTTGAACGCCACCGCCCTGGCGCCAGCACAGGCGGAAAGCCAGGACCAGTTGCCGGATATGGGCACCTCCGCCGGCGGCACCCTGAGCATCGGACAAGAGCTGGCGATGGGCGACTTCTACGTGCGCCAACTGCGCGCCAGCGCCCCGCTGATCAACGATCCGCTACTGAGTCAATACATCAACCAACTGGGCAACCGGCTGGTGGCCAGCGCCTATTCGGTGCGCACGCCGTTCCATTTCTATCTGGTGCGCAACGACGAAATCAACGCCTTCGCCTTCTTCGGCGGCAACGTGGTGCTGCATTCCGCCCTGTTCCGCGTCAGCGACAACGAAAGCCAGCTGGCCTCGGTGCTGGCGCACGAAATCTCGCACGTCACCCAGCGCCACCTGGCGCGCGCAATGGAAGATCAGCAACGCAACGCCCCGTTGACCTGGGTGGGCGCGCTTGGTTCCATCCTGCTGGCGATGGCCAACCCGACCATGGGCATGGCGGCGCTGAGCGGTACCATGGCCGGCACCCAGCAGGGCATGATCAGCTTTACCCAATCGAACGAACAGGAAGCCGATCGCATCGGCATTCAGGTGCTGCAGCGCGCCGGTTTCGATCCGGAAGCGATGCCCGACTTCCTGCAGAAACTCTCGGATCAGTCGCGTTACGCCTCCAAGCCGCCGGAAATGCTGCTGACGCACCCGCTGCCGGACAGCCGTCTCTCCGACGCACGCAACCGCGCCAACCAGATGCAGAAACACATCGTGCAGTCTTCGCAGGATTACCTGATGGCCAAGGTGCGCGCACTGGGCATGTACAGCTCGGAAGGCTATGGCCTGAATGAAGAGCTGCTCGGCTCGCTCAGCAAGGGGAACGTGCGCGAACAGGCGGCCGCCAAATACGGCCGCGCCATCCTGTTCTATGAAGCGAAAAAATACGACGACGCGCGCAACATCATTCAACCGATGCTGGCGCAGGATGCGAAAAACGTCTGGCTGATTGACCTGATGACCGATATCGATCTCGGCCAGAAACGCGCGCCGCAGGCCATCGCCCGCCTGCAGGCGGCCAACGCCGCCCAGAACAACAACCCGGTGCTGCAACTCAACCTGGCCAACGCCTATGTCGAAGGCAACCAGCCGGCGCAGGCGTCGAAGATCCTGAACCGCTACACCTTTGCCCATCCGGACGATCCGAACGGCTGGGATCTGCTGGCGCAGGCCAGCGCCGCTCAGGGGCTGCGCGATGAAGAGCTGTCGGCCCGCGCCGAAAGCCTGGCGCTGAACGGCCGGCTCGATCAGGCTATCGGCCTGCTCAGCAATGCCAGCTCGCTGCAGAAACTCGGCAGCCTGAAACAGGCGCGCTACGATGCGCGCATCGACCAGCTGCGCCAACTGCAACAGCGCTTCCGCCAATACCAGCGCAGCTGATTAAACAAGGAATGAACGCCATGAAAAACGTCACGATTTACCACAACCCGCGCTGCTCCAAGAGCCGTGAAACCCTGGCGCTGCTGGAACAGCACGGCGTCGATCCCAAGGTGGTGCTGTACCTCGAAACGCCCCCTACGGTCGATGAGCTGAAAAAGCTGTTGAAGGAACTGGGCTTCACATCGGCGCGCGAGCTGATGCGCAAAAAAGAAGATCTGTACAAGGAATTGAAGCTGGCGGACGAAAGCCTGAGCGAAGAGCAACTGTTGGCGGCAATGACGGCGAACCCGAAACTGATCGAACGCCCGATCGTGGTGAAAGGCAGCAAGGCGCGCATCGGCCGGCCGCCGGAGCAGGTGCTGGAGATTTTGTAATCGTCCGGCAAATCTCTTATTGAACCGCAAAATACCAATAGCCCTGAACAGGGCTATTTTTAATTAATTGTTATATAAATACTTTTCATCATCACAGTCTTCTTCCGCTGCTATGCTGCGCAAACGCCAAATCTCTCGGTGAAACAGCCGTTGACAATCGTCAACACCCCACCTACCCTGATCGCATCACTGGACGAGCGATGAAAAAACACCCAGACAAGCACATTCAGGCGGCATTAGCTTACGCCCTTTCTCAGGGTTGGCATTTTCGGCCCAGCAAGGGGCACGCATTTGGCCGACTACATTGCGCCTTTGCCGGGCATCAAGAACATATGATGAGCATCTGGAGCACGCCAAAAAACCCAGAGGTACATGCCAAACAGATTCGGCGCAAAGTCGATCACTGCCTGGCGCTGTCGCAGAAAAAATAACCGGAGAATCACCATGACGCTCTATCATTTCTCATTGACGCTGGATGGGGTCACCGCCGATACCGCCGGGCTGGAAGATGCGCTGTATGCGGCGGGATGCGATGACGCGCTGATCTGTTTCTACGGTAAAGCCGTTTACCTGGAGTTCGATCGAGAAAGCGATAACTTTGCGCACGCGATTTGCAGCGCCATCAGCGATATTGAATCCGCAAATATCGGCGCCAAGGTGATATCGGTGGACTCCAGTCTGGTGGGATTAAGCGATATTGCCGAGCTCACCGAACTGTCGCGTCAGGCGATCGCCATGCTAAAAGACGGAACTCGCGGCCCCGGCGGCTTCCCTTCCCCCATTCAACGGCTCGGCGGCGCCTCACCGCTGTGGCGCTGGGCTGACGTGGCGGCCTGGTTGGCACAGCAGGGGAAAATCGACCCACGGCTTGCAGACAATGCGCAGTGTCTGGAACATATCAATCTCGCTTTGCAACTGCGAAACGATCGGCAACGCCAGCAGGTTGAGCACTACTGCTCCCTGCTGGAACACGCGGAAAAATAGGCAGATTAGCCCGTTACAGCCCCAGGATCTCTTTAACGAACGGGATGGTGAGCTTGCGTTGGGCGGTGATCGAGGCGCGATCGAGTTGATCGAGGGTCATAAACAGCGTGCGCATCTCGCGATCCAGCCGTTTCAACAGGAAGCGGCCCACGTCTTCCGGCAGCTCGAAGCCGCGCAGTTTGCCGCGCAGCTGCAGCGCCAGCAGTTTCTCTTCGTCCGACAGCGGCTGCAGCTTGTAGATCTGCCCCCAGTCCAGGCGCGAAGCCAGATCCGGTAAACGCAGGTTCAGCTGACGCGGCGGACGATCCCCGGTGATAAACAAACGGGTGCGGCCGGTTTCCAGGATGCGGTTGTAGAGGTTGAAGATCGCCATCTCCCACTCTTCGTCGCCGGCGATGCATTCGATATTGTCGATGCAGACCAGCGCCAGCTGCTCCATGCCGTCCAACACTTCAGGCACGAAGTAGGCGCGCTTGTCGAGCGGCACATAGCCCACCGCTTCGCCTTTCTGCGAAAGCTCGGCGCAGGCCGCATGCAGCAGATGGCTGCGCCCGCCGCCTTCACGCGACCAGAAATAGATATAGCTGCCATGTTCCTGACGGACGGCGGATTGGATCGCGGCTAATAGGGATGGGTTCTCGCCCGGATAAAAACTGGCGAAAGTTTCATCATCGGGAAGATAAAGTGGCAGTGAAAGCTGTGCCGGCGTATTCAGAGAAGCACCTCAACCAAAACTGGCAGAAAAACGTGGGCAGTTTAACACAGAAAACGGGCGCTGTTGAACCGGCAGGATCTTATGCCGCAATAGTGAACAATGCCTAAGCGCCGCTTGATCGGCGGCGGCACCCGCCGAGGCAAGAATTATCCGATATCATTCCCTAACTCCATGCCTGCGCAGGTTAAATTTGTAATTTAAGTAAAATCTGACCTAGTATAGGTAGGCTAAATGCAATCACCATCAACAAGGTTTCTGCAAGGATATAGACGATGAAAGTATGGAATAAAGTGCTGTTGGCCTCCTTTATCGGGTTGTTGGTTGCCGGCTGTGATGACTCGTCCAAGGTTGACGCCAACCTGGATAAAGCCAAAGACAGCGCCGAGCAGATGAAAGACGCCGCCCAGAAAAAAGCGGACGATCTGACGGACAAAGCGAAAGCGACGGCGGATGAAATCAAAAAAGAGGCCGCCACTCAGGCGGATCAGCTGAAAGACAAAGCTTCGGCGATTAAAGAAGACGCCGCCAAGCAGGCTGACGCCATCACCAACGACGCCAAGGCCAAAGCCGCCGCGATCAAAGACGACGCAGGCAAACAGAGCCAGCAGTTGGTGGATCAGGCCAAGGCCATCAAAAACGACGCCATCAACGGCGCCAACGATCTGACCGAACAGGCCAAGGCGAAGACCGAAGCCATCAAGAACAGCGCCGAAAACAAAGCGCAAGAGTTGAAACAAGAGACCGATGCGGCGGTGAACGGCAATACTCAGCCGGCCACCCAGCAGTAAGCTATTCTCAGCCACAAAAGAAAGGAGCAGTAAATGGGGATTATTTCCTGGATTATCTTCGGCCTGATCGCCGGTATTTTGGCTAAGTGGATCATGCCCGGCAAAGACGGCGGCGGCTTTATTCTGACCGTCGTGCTGGGGATCATCGGCGCCGTGGTCGGCGGCTATATCAGCACCTTCTTCGGCTACGGCAAGGTTGACGGCTTCAACTTCGGCAGCTTCGTGGTGGCGGTTATCGGCGCCATCGTGGTGCTGTTCGTGTACCGCAAAATTCGCAGCTAAGGCGAATGCCATAAGTCAAAAGGGCAGCCCCTGGGCTGCCCTTTTCGTTACTTCTGCTCCGCCGATTCGTCCGGCGCGTCAAGCACCTCTTCTTCCTTGCGGAACAGGCTGATGGCCTTGAACAGCAGGCTCAGGCCGATCCCCACGATGGTCGCCAGCGCCATGCCTTTCAGCTCCGCCGCGCCGATGTGCACCTTGGCGCCGCTCACGCCGATGATCAGGATCACCGAGGTCAAAATCAGGTTCTGCGCTTTGTTGTAATCCACTTTGGATTCGATCAGCACGCGAATGCCCGAAGCGCCGATCACACCGTACAGCAGCAGCGAAACGCCGCCCATCACCGGCACCGGCACCGCCTGGATCGCCGCCGCCAGCTTACCGATGCAGGACAACAGGATCGCCAGCACCGCCGCGCCGCCGATCACCCAGGTGCTGTAGACCTTGGTGATGGCCATCACGCCGATGTTCTCGCCGTAGGTGGTGTTCGGCGTGGAGCCGAAGAAGCCGGAGAATACCGTCGAGATGCCGTTGGCGAACATCGAGCGGTGCAGGCCCGGATCGCGGATCAGGTCTTTTTTTACGATGTTGGCGGTCACCACCAGGTGGCCGACGTGCTCGGCGATCACCACCAGCGCCGCCGGCAGAATGGTGAAGATGGCGAACCACTCAAAGCGCGGGGTGTAGAAGGTCGGCAGCGCGAACCAGTGCGCCTCGCGGATCGGCGTCAAATCCACCACGCCCATGAAGAACGACAGCGCATAGCCCACCAGCACGCCGATCAGGATCGGGATAATCGCCAGGAAGCCGCGGAACAGTACTGAACCGAGCACCGTGACCGCCAGCGTCACCAGCGAAATGGTGATGGTGGTCGAGTCGGCGCTGGCGCCTTCCGCCGGCAGCAGCCCCGCCATATTGGCCGCCACGCCCGCCAACTCCAGGCCGATGACGGCGACGATCGCCCCCATCGCCGCCGGCGGGAACATCACGTCCAGCCAGCCGGTGCCGGCCTTTTTCACGATCAGCGCCACCAGGCAGAACAGCACGCCGCACATGATGAAACCGCCCAACGCCACTTCGTAACCGAGCGGCAACAGCAGCAACACCGGCGAGATAAACGCGAAGCTGGAACCGAGGTAGGCCGGGATCTTGCCTTTACAGATGAACAGATACAGCAGCGTGCCGATGCCGTTGAACAACAGCACGGTCGCCGGGTTGATCTTGAACAGGATAGGCACCAGCACGGTGGCGCCAAACATGGCGAACAGGTGCTGGAAGCTGAGCGGAATGGTCTGGAGCAGCGGCGGGCGCTCGCTGACGCCGATGGCGCGACGGGTCATGTGTGCTTTTCCTCGGTTTATTGGTTTTATAGGTTTTAGTCAAAAAAAAGCCGACTCGTTAAGTCGGCTCAAATGTTTACTTAGTACCAAATATCTTGTCGCCCGCATCGCCCAGGCCAGGCACGATATAGCCCTTGTCGTTCAGACACTGATCGATGGAGGCAGTGTACAGCTCAACGTCCGGATGCGCTTTCTCCAGCGCGGCGATGCCTTCCGGCGCCGCGACCAGGACCAGCACCTTGATGCTGTGGCAGCCGGCTTTCTTCAGCAGATCGATAGTGGCGATCATCGAACCGCCGGTGGCCAGCATCGGGTCGACGACCAGCGCCATGCGCTCTTCGATGTTGGAAACCAGCTTCTGGAAGTACGGCACCGGCTCCAGGGTTTCTTCGTCGCGGTATACGCCCACCACGCTGATGCGCGCGCTCGGCACGTGCTCCAGCACCCCTTCCATCATGCCCAGGCCTGCGCGCAGGATTGGCACTACGGTAATCTTTTTCCCTTTGATCTGATCCACTTCAACTGGCCCGCACCAGCCTTCGATGGTGACTTTTTCCGTCTCCAGATCGGCGGTCGCTTCATAGGTCAGTAAACTACCCACTTCTGAGGCCAGCTCACGGAAGCGTTTGGTGCTGATGTCATTTTCGCGCATCAGGCCAAGCTTGTGTTTTACCAGCGGGTGTTTCACCTCAACGATCTTCATCATTTTTCTCCTATTAAGGTGGTTGCGGCCAAAAAAATCGCGGGATTATACCTCCTTTTTTTCGCCGCGCCACCCACAATAGCCCGATCGGGATCAACAAAAGTTTGAATATCAGTATAGATGACGAAAAAGCGGAGCCGGTTCACAAGCCGCTCGCAAACGTTTGCCTGCGCTGTTAGAATTGCCGCGCCTTATTCCGGAATCAACATCGGAAGCACAGTTTTCAAACCGCAAATCGTCGTGGGGAATCGCGCAGTGACCGACAAAACCTCTCTCAGCTATAAAGACGCAGGTGTCGATATCGATGCAGGCAACGCATTGGTAGATCGCATCAAAGGTGTAGTTAAACAGACCCGTCGCCCGGAAGTGATGGGCGGTCTGGGCGGGTTTGGCGCCCTGTGTGCGTTGCCGCAGAAATACCGCGAGCCGGTGCTGGTTTCCGGTACCGACGGCGTGGGCACCAAGCTGCGTCTGGCGATGGATCTGAAACGCCACGACACCATCGGCATCGATCTGGTGGCGATGTGCGTCAACGATCTGGTGGTTCAGGGCGCCGAGCCGCTGTTCTTCCTCGACTACTACGCGACCGGCAAGCTGGATGTGGACACCGCGGCCAGCGTGATCACCGGCATCGCCGAGGGCTGCAAACAGTCCGGCTGTGCGCTGGTGGGCGGCGAAACCGCTGAAATGCCGGGCATGTACCACGGCGAAGACTACGACGTGGCCGGTTTCTGCGTCGGCGTGGTCGAAAAATCCGAGATCATTGACGGCAGCAAAGTGCAGTCCGGCGATGCGCTGATCGCCCTGGGCGCTTCCGGCCCGCACTCCAACGGCTACTCGCTGGTGCGCAAAATCCTGGAAGTGAGCAACACCGATCCGACCGCCACTCAGTTGGAAGGCAAACCGCTGGCCGACCACCTGCTGGCACCGACCAAGATTTACGTGAAGTCCGTGCTGGAGCTGATCGAGAAGGCTGACGTACACGCCATCGCTCACCTCACCGGCGGCGGCTTCTGGGAAAACATTCCACGCGTGCTGCCGGAAGGCATGCAAGCGGTGATCGACGAAGCCAGCTGGCAGTGGCCGGCGGTGTTCACCTGGCTGCAGCAGGCCGGTAACGTCAGCCGTCATGAAATGTATCGCACCTTCAACTGCGGCGTAGGCATGGTCATCGCCCTGCCGGAAGCCGAAGTGGAAGCGGCCATCGCGCTGCTGACCGCGGCAGGTGAAAAAGCGTGGAAAATCGGTAAACTGACCGCCTCTTCCGACGAACAACAAGTGGTCATCAACTGATGAAAAAGATCGTGGTGTTGGTCTCCGGCCAGGGGAGCAATCTCCAGGCGCTGATTGACGCCTGCCAGCAGGGTCGCATCGCCGCCGAAATCGTGGCGGTGTTCAGCAACAAGGCGCAGGCATATGGCCTGCAACGCGCCGAAGCGGCGGGCATCGCCGCCCAGGCGCTGGATGCCAAGGCCTACGCCGATCGCACGGCGTTCGACGCCGCATTGGCGGACGCCATCGACCAGTACCAGCCCGATCTGGTGGTGCTGGCCGGCTACATGCGCATCCTCAGCCCGCAGTTCGTGCAGCGCTATGCCGGCCGCATGCTGAACATTCACCCTTCCCTGCTGCCGAAATACCCGGGGCTGCATACTCACCGTCAGGCCATCGACAACGGCGACAGCGAACACGGCACCTCGGTGCACTTCGTGACCGAACAGCTCGACGGCGGCCCGGTGATTTTACAAGCCAAGGTGCCGATTTTCGCTGACGACGAGGAGGATGACGTGGTTGAACGGGTGCAAACCCAGGAACACACGATCTATCCACTGGTGGTGAGCTGGTTCGTCGACGGCCGCCTGGCGATGCGCGACGGCGCCGCCTGGCTGGACGGTGAACGCCTGCCGGCGCAGGGCCACGCCGCCGACTGATGCGCGCAGCCTGAACCTTGCCTAAACGGCGCCCACGCGGCGCCGTTTTTTTTCGCTGCCCGCCGCGATGGTTCCAAAAGGCTCGCTGCGCCGTGGCCAAACTGCCCGCTTTAGGGCCAACCCCGTCGTGAGCGCGTCCCAGTATGTCGCATCAATGCCCCGCCCGGAACGGAACGCATCACGGACGCCAAGCCAACTGTGGTTCCGCGCGCAATAATCCTTGTCAAAAAATAAAACCATTATAATACTTTCTACCCTAAACAATATTGGGTGAAATTTTTCAAAAAAGAATATATTTATCCCTTATACATAGTTTTAAATTAAATAAATTAACGTCAACCCCATGATTATTGTGAGCTTCGTTGCAATAACAGAAAACACTCCTGTCAATTGTAATGATGTGTTGCCGTTCTATTACAAGTATGTAAGAGTGTGTCTAACACGATAACTTAACATTACGTACATAGGATTCCTTTCATATTCGCAAGCGCCAGTCATATATGACGCCTTCAAATGCAAATAATTCAATATGAAAGAATTCAGTATCGCCGCTGCTTATTTTTATATAATTAGCGCGATATTAAAATTGATTTTTATTTTTCAGATAAATATTTAATGGGGAATATCCCATTGAGATGAATTCGTTTGAATATATTTCAACGATATGCAGCAGCTCGAATCATGTTATAGCTAACTCATCAATAAACTGATTAATAAGGATATTTATGCTTAATCATACCTCTCTGACTCGTCAATCCCACCGTTTCGATATTGTTCTCGACTCGCCTTCCATGCCCTCTGACGGCATTGATTTATTAGTCGAAGAACTGCCTGAAACGCTGCACTTTGCCAGCGATTGCGCCTCAACCGGCAGCAGCGTCAGCACCGCCTCTACAGCGGGCTGCGGCTGCATTGCAACGGCGAGCTGCATCGGCACAATGGGCAGCGTTACCAGTAGCGGCAGCTAAATCATTACCCACAACCGGTACAAGATACTGTGCCAGTTAGTTATCTGAAACTCTACTCACTGGCTTTAAACAATGAGCACGTACACTGACGCCACTTTAGATTTCGACAGCAGTCATAAGCCAACCCTGGATATATCCTGGGATCGCCAACGGCCGCTATTAGAGGTCGAGTCACTGAATAAGTTTTATGGTGACACGCAAGTTCTTCATGACATCTCGCTGCAAATCAAGCCGGGAGAAATCATTGGATTGGTCGGACCTAACGGTGCCGGAAAAACGACGCTCATGGAAACCTTGTACGGAGGACAGCCCTTTGAAGCCGGCTTGGTGCGTTTATTTGGCGAAGACGTTCGACAAGGGCTTAATCACGTCATCAAGCAACAGTTAGGCGTCGTTCCGCAATCCTTTAGTTTGCCTTCGCTGCTGCGCGTTGAAGAGATCATTTCGCTCTATCAGGTACTTTATACGGATGCGTTGTCGGTTAAGCAGTTATTGGACATTGTGGCGCTAAAAGCGCAGCGTAAAATGCGTTTCTCGCGGCTTTCAGGGGGGCAAAAAAGACGTTTGGTGTTGGCGCTGGCATTGGCCGGCAAACCCAAGCTTCTTTTGCTGGATGAACCCACCAGCGATCTTGACCCGCAAAGCCGACGCTATATTTGGCGGCACATTATTGCGAATTCTCGTCAATCTGGCACGGGCGTATTGATCGCCACTCACCAAATGGATGAGGCGGAGAATTTATGCGACCGGGTGATGATCATCAACCACGGCCGGTTGCTGGAGAATGCCAGCCCACAACAGCTTATTGAGCGTTATTGTCCTGGGCATCATATCCGATTCTCAGTGCCGTTGACGTCGGTTGACGAGTTCCTCGCGCTCTTCCCTGAGGCGACGCAGGAAAGCGATGAACATGATCAAACCTTCCGCCGCCTACATATTCCCACCCAAGAATTGGCACAGGTGTTACCGCAAGTGATTGCGTTATCACAACGATTGGGTTGTGAACCCGAACAAATGCAGGTAAGCAAAAACACCCTCGAGGATGTGTTCATTCATCTGACAGGCGAAGCATTAAGGGATTAACATGAGCCATAGCTGGCAGATTTATCGGCGCTTCTTCGGCGCCAACACCAAAGAATATTTACGCGATCCGCTATCAACCTTATTTTCTCTTGTATTGCCGTTATTTTTCATCTTTACCTTTGGCATAACGGCAAAAATTATTAATGGCAATCATCAACCGTTCTCCATGCAGGTGAGCGTTGTCGGAGACACGCCGGAAACAGAGGCTCTCTGGCTTAAATTGAACAATTATCCTGGCCTGGCCGTCCAGCGCCAGCTTCGAAGCGATCCGGAAGCGCTGGTGCGCGCGAATGAAGTGAACGCGGCGGTGAGTTGGGATGCAGTACAACAACGCCCTGCGATCACCACGACGGAATCCATGAGCTCCATCGCTCAACTGGTTTCCGCCGCACTCAATCAGCAACCGGCCGACGCCCAGCAGCCGATACGCTTCATTACGCTGAAAACTGAGCGTTTCAACTATTTTAGTTTTATCTTCCCGTCCTTGCTGACGCTAGCCCTGTTGCAAGTCGCCTTATTTGGCACGGCGACGCCGCTGATCGCCGCGCGAGAAAAAGGCACTTACCGCTATTACGGCGTCATTCCGTTGCCACGCTGGATTCTGCTCGCATCACAGGTCAGCGTCCGCCTGGTGATATCACTGGTTCAGATCGCCCTGTTAATGCTCATTAGCAGTCTGGTCTTTGGCTTTACCCTTGAGCATCCCCTGCTGTTTATCGTGCTGCTCGTCGCCAGCGCACTGTTGCTGGTGAGCTTTGGGTATGCGCTGGCCGGCTTATTCCGCACGAATACCGTCGCGACAATCGCCCTGACCTTACTCAACTTTTGGTGCATGTGTTTCGGGCAATTGTTCCTCGATCTGAGCGCATTCCCGCCACTCAAATGGTTAATTTTGACGACGCCGGTCGGTTTTGTCGCCGATGCACTGCGATACGCCATGAATGGCAGCGAAGGCGTATTCCCCTTCTTCATTAACTGTATCGGCATGGCGATATGGGGTGTGATCACGCTGTTTGTCGGCGTTAAGTGGTTCCTTTTCCAGCCAAAACAATCTTAAAAAAAACAGGTACGCAAAGATGAAAAACAGATCGGCATCTTGGCATTTTTACAAGCTGTATATCGGTAGCCATCATGATGGAATGGACTTTCTGATCACCCAGGGATTGACCCAAGCACTGGCGTACACTCCTGATTCTCCTTGGTTCTTCTTACGTTATATCGATGAAAAAGGATTACATTTACGCGTTCGTTTTCTGCTGCAGGAAAAGGACAGCCAGCGCCTGGAAACCGCCATTTACGCTGCGCTGCATGATGCGCTGAATAGCCTGCCGCTGCGCCCGGCCAACCTGTGGACGCCATTGGTCAGCTTCCGCGGCAACACGCCGTTTCCCGCGCATGAACTCCCGGTCCATTGCGAACGCGCGGAATATGAGCCGGAAACGGACGTCTACGGGGGCGAAACGGGCATTGGCATCGCCGAAGCGCTGTTTCACCAATCCAGTGACATTGCCCGTGCCATATTGCAGGCCGAGGCAGGCGGCGGCATGACGCGCAAAGAGTTTGCGTTGCCTCTGATGCTGGCCATGTTGGAAACGTTCATTCCTGTTGCCCGGCGTTCCGCCTTCCTTGAAAGCTTCTCGACTTTCTGGCTGGCGGGCTCTGCGGATATCGGAATGATCAAAAACAGCTTTACCGATCGCGCATGGGAACTGATTGATGAAAACTCGGTTCTTCTGTCGCCGCAGATACGGCAAGACGCGCAAAGCGCCGAACTGGTGGATCGCTGGCAGTCTGCGCTAGACCAGACCCGGCGTAACTATGAACGCCATTGCGAACGATACAGTGACGGCCTCGCGAAAAATCTGGCATTCCAATTCATGCACCTAATGAACAATCGCCTTGGCTTAAGCACGCTGGATGAAGCCTGGCTGGCCGTGTTGCTAAGCAAAAGCCTGGAAAGCGGAGTTATTCATGCATCATCATAACTTTGCCGTTTCCGCGTCCATGCGCCAGAAATATCCGTTCATGTCGCTGCTCTCGCCGCTGACGGGCGTTGTCGGCAGCGTCTACCCGTTGGAACCGCAGGAGATGCATATCCCCCGCTTTTCGTCGGTTCTGGCCAGCCTGGGCAATCTGTCAATGCCATATCCCCATATCATTGACAATAAAGGCAACGACCTGCAAAAAATCGCGCTTGCCGGCTGCGGCGCCGATGAACACGTCGATATGGCGATCGTCCGCGCTGTCGCCGAAGCGGCAGAGCGATACGCCACCTGCGTCTACCATCCTCGCGATGTTTCGGTCGCCAGCTTCCGCGAACTCGGGGCTGACGGTTTGGCGGCCGACAGCCTGCCCCGTTGCAGCGAGGAGGAGCTCGCCGATCCGCTCTGCCCGGTCAAACCCATTGATGACGCCCAGCCGTTGCGCTGGGTGGAAGGTTACTCGTTGACGGACTCCCGCCCGCGCAAGATCCCGTTGATCATGTCGCATCTGTATGTGCGGCCCTGGGAAAGCGAGCGTTTCTGGTTGCCGATATCGACAGGCGTCGCGGCGCACACCGACCTCACCACCGCCACGGTAACCGCGATCAATGAAGTCATCGAACGCGATGCGATTGCCCTTACCTGGCTATTGCAAATGCCTTTAGCGCGCATCCGCTTCGATGAACCGGTACCGGATAGATTACAAGACAAGTTTTCACGCCTGGCGGCCAGTGGGCTGGAACAGCTGTTCTTCGATGCCACTACCGACATCGGCTGCCCGACAATCTACGGATTGCAGCTGCGCGACGGGCATCCGACCTCGGCCCAGTTCGTCAACTGCTCTACGGGGTTCGATCCCTGGGGCAGCTGCGGCAAGATTATCCGAGAAAGCGCCATGGGGCGTTCGGTACTCGAACATCAACTGCCGGTGCCGGACGATATACGCGATTTTATCGCTCTCGAACATGGCGCCATCTTCATGGGGCGAGCCGAACAGCGCTCCGCATTCGATTTTCTCACCGCCAGCGAGCGGCAGATGCCGATTAGCCGCCTGCAGGCCGGGCAACCGCAAACGCCGGCAGCACAGCTGAAAAAATTGGTGGCGCGTTTTCGTCAACTCAAGATGGACGTCGTGATAGCGGACATGACGACGGATGAACTGCGCGATGCCGGTTTACATGTGGTGCGCGCTGTCATCCCCGCCCTTTTGCCCATGACGGCATGCTATCGCGCCCGCTATCTCGGGCATCCGCGCCTACGGGAACAGCAGCAACGGTTGAGTGAACAATTAGGCAAAGCCGCCACGATAAATCCGTGGCCGCAACCTTTTGCCTGAAGGAGAGTGGTAATGATTATCGTCAGTGACACCGCGTTCGGCAATGACGTGGCCGATTATATGCACTGCCAGGAAGGGATCTCTCAACTGACATTGGCAACCGCACTGAACTATTCCTGGGCCGACAGCAAGGCTTCGTTCGTCGGGATCGCGCTATCCGGCGGCGCGCCGCTTAAGCTTGAACAGCTCACCACGCAGCTGTTTCGCGCCGGGATCCCTCACGCTTGCACCGTGTTGAACGACCATATGCTGTTTTGCGGCCCCCTAGTCATCCCAGGCCGAACCGCCTGTTATGCCTGTGCGGCGAAGCGCCTGCTCAGCCTCGCCGAAACGCCGCGTACGGCAATGATGGATTTGAACCTGCAGCGATATCATGAACAGCAGCCGCAGAACGCATTGCGCGGATATACGCCGGCGCTGGTGCTGATGGCTGGATTACGGTTAAAGCAGTATGCGCAGCTCCCCGAAGACCAATTCGGCAAACTGACCGCCGTGAGCTTTGGCAGCAATCGCACCGCGAGCAGTTCCGTGGTGGCGTTACACGGCTGCAGCTGCCGTGAAAACCGGCATATTTCGCAGGCTCAGGGCACGGCCTTGTTGGCCGAACACCTGGAAGGAGCCTTACGCTAATGAAAGCCACTCATATGTCGACCGTCTTGTCGGGCGCACAGTTTAGCCACCATAACGATCTTTACGCTTTGCTGCCCAAGCGCCCCAAATTAATTCCGGAACTGATTTTCATTCCTGAAAGCGATACCCGCGTAGCCGTGTATGGCGCCTATCAGCCGCGCATCCTGACCTGCGTTCAGGGGATAAACACGCTGGCGGTCTTCCTCGAGCGCCTCGATGGCGTCAACGTGCTGGAAAGCGTGCTGACCGACGACGCGACCATGAGCCGCGAGAATGCCCTGGGCATGCTGTCCTTACTGTTTCGCTATGGCTTCCTTGAAGAAGGTGAAGGCCTGGATGACGGCGCCCCAAGCCATTTGGCAAGCTATTGCGGCCGCTTTGTCGACAATACCCGCCTGCACGCCAACCGCACTGCGGCGCTGCAGTCCGCCCGCCGCCGCAGGCTCGCCCTGGTTTGCCCGGAAGATGTGTCATCGCTGCTGCAACACGCGTTGGCGCCTATGGTCGCCAGCATTGACGTTCTGACCGAGCGCCCAACGTCCAGCGCCCTCCCCTGGGATGATGCACTGATCATTTTTGACGGCAGCGAGTCCGACGTTTTCCGCCAGGCATGCGCCGATGGGTTGCACCAGGCCGGCGTGCGTTATCTGAGCTGCATTATTGGCGCGGATCGCACGCTGGTGGGCCCTTATACCCTCCCGAACATCAGCGCCAGTTATCAATGCGCACGCACGCAATGTGAGCAGCCATCGCCCGCCAACGATCGGCAAGAGGTGGCGTTCCGCGCCGTCTATGCCGCCCATGAGCTGGGGCAAATTCTGCTCGGGCTGTCCTCTGAAAGCTACCTCAACAAGGTCGTTTCCCATAGCCATCGGGGCGAGGGGGAGTACACCTTAGCCTATAAGGTCGCCCGCATTCCCGGTACCGCGCTAAGCGGTTTAGGCCATGCCGCCTATCTGCCGCCGGGGGAAGAGGCATTTACTGCCTGGCAGCACCATATCGGCACACGCTTGCCGCCGCAGGGCTTGTTGCCACCGCGTTCGCATCAGATGCACTTCACGCTGGATAACCTCAACCGCCACGCCTCAAGGCCGGTCAGGCTGCATGGGCAGCAGCATATCAACCTGCCCGACAGCGCATTGGCGGAGCGCTGTCCGCCGCCCTGGCGAATGTCGGCAATGCCGTCACAACCGTTGACACTGGCCAATCTGGGCTGGTTGCTGCGCCACGCCACGGGTTATCAAAAAGGTGAAGACGGCACATTACGCCGCATCGCGCCCAGCGGTGGGCAACTGCTCTCGTGCGATATGTTTGTGGTCGTCCGCCGGCCGCTGCCGGGGATACCTTGCGGGGCCTGGTTCTATCTCGGTGAAAAGCACCAGCTCGTCAGGATTGACGGCATTGACTGCCAGCAATTGGAACACTTGCTCCAGCATCCCGAAGAGCCGATTTCACTCATTATCAGCGGCAACCTGAACCGCGTGCGCGGCAAATATAACGACTTCAGCTATAACATCGTTAACCTTGACGCTGGAGTGGTTAATCAATATTGCGCGCTTTCCGCGCGCGCGGCGGGCTGGACGCTGAGAGAAGATCATGGCGTCGACCTGCAATGGTTGGCGTCATTGCTCTTCTTCACGCAACAGGATAACCCCCATATCCTCTGCCAGGTCTTGCATGTGCAAGCGCCCCCGTCACAGGGTGAGCCGTGCCCTGCTCCACTTTATGAAACGGCGAGCAGCCTGGTCGCCGTTAGCCACCGCCCACGGCCGGCCGCCGCGCCAGTGTCGCCCACGCCCGCTGCTCTTTCATCACTGGCGACTGTGCACCGCGATGAGCCGCTCTCCGCGTTGCTGGAGCGCCGCAGGGCGACGTATGACTATGCCGATAGCCCGTTCCCGGAAACCTGGCTGAATACCCTGATCGCCGTCGCGCATGCCGGTCTTGAACAAAGCCGCCTGCGCGGGATGCCGGCGTTGCCAATGGAACCCTGGATATTGCTGCCGGAAGCCAGCGGCGAACTTGCCGCGGGCATTTATCAGTGCAGTCAGGCAGATCGCCGTTACTGGCGGAAACGGGATAGCGGGTTTGGCCGCGCACATTTGGCTGATTGCATCAATCAATTAGCGTTCCATAAAGCCGGCGCGTTGCTGATGTGGGTTGCCGATCTTGAAAAGACCCTGCATGACCATGGCGCGGCGGGATACCGCATGCAGCTGCAAAACGCCGCGGCAAGCGCGATGCAGTGCTGGTTGGCGGCGCTGGACTGCGGCTTGACCGGAACGCTGGCGGGAGGCGTGATCGAAGAAGGGCTCATTCGCCACGCGGGCGCCGACGGCTATCGCGAGGCGCCGCTGTTCTGTCTAGTGCTGGCGTCCCCTCCGCCGGCAGAGGGTGTTTAACATGCCGCCTGCATCCCCCCTGTTGCGTTTAAACGAGGATGTGAAACTGATCTCTCCGCAGGCGAATGTGGCGCTGTTGCTGCAAGAAAACAGTAATGCGCCGTTAAAGCTGAGTGGGTTTTCTGCCCGGCTTGCCCAACAGTTGCAAGGGGGCAGCTCCATGGCGGCCCTCCTGGCGGAGCTGGCAGAACACCACCCGAACGCAACGCCCGAACAGTGCCAACAGGCGCTGTCCGCGTTTCTGCTGCGGTTGAAACAGGCGAATATGATCGTTGATGGCGCGCAAAAGCCGCCTGCGGCGGCGAAAGTGGCCGGGCGATATCAGCTGCCTAACCCCGATCGCGCCGCACATAAAATCGCCACCGTGCTGCGGGTTGTCCCGCGCGGGTTAGGTTACGGCCTGCTGAGCCTCGCGATTGCCGCTGCCTTGTGGCGTTTCATCGCGTGTTTGCCAGGGCTAAACGCCTGGCTGCTGCAGGGCGAATGGGCCAGCGTCCAGCTGATGGTGATGCTTGTCGGCATACCGTTATGGCTGTTTTTGCATGAAATGGCGCATGCCGTCGTTTGCCGTCTTTACGGCTGCCCGGTTCTGGGGGCAGGTCTGCAATTTCGCGGCTGGTGGCTGCCCTCCGTGTTTGTCAACACCAGCGCCATCGCGCTATTCCCACTGCGCGGCATGAAGGCCTGGGTGGCGATGGCAGGGCCATTGATGGATCTCTTGTGTCTGGGAGCGCTCGCGGCGCTGAGTGAAAGCGCCGTCGCCACCGCGATACGGCCGTTACTGCTGTTGATACTGTTCGGCCTGCTTTTCAATCTCACCCCTTTTCGGCTTTCGGATGCCACGCGGGCATTTCGCGCTTTTGCCCAACCCGGCGCCAATAAGAAAACCCGCGAGTGGTCTGCCCGAGGCCGCCGCCTATTCCGCAGTTATTGCCTGCTTTACAGCCTCTGCATGGCGGCGGCGATGGGTTGGTTAAGCTTCGTGAGTTGGCAGAAGGTGAATAACTGGTTGGCATCTGGAGTATTATCATGACGTTACCCGCGCAGCCTTTGTTGCTCGTCGCCCCTTTTATCATGCTGCGCACCGCAGGCCTGCCGGCGCACTATGTCAGCCAACTTCCGGATGATTTATCCGCGATTATCCGGCAACACCACTTGCAGGAGCCGGCCTGGCGGCAACTCGGGCAGGCGCTTATCGCCAGGCTGCATGCGAATATCGCATTACCCTCGGCGGACAGCGTTCGCCAGGATATGATTCGCTGTCGCCGCCATATCTTCAACGATCGCTATTTCAACCTGTCTGCCGAAGTGCGCGCCTGGTTGGCGCATTACGACTCAGCCGCTCTGGAGCAACTGACCGAATGGTTGGCGATAGCGAATGAGCGCCGGCAGTTGGCGGCAACCTTTAACCAACGCTGGCAGCGTGTCAACGAACAGACGCAGGCCTTGTTGCTCAAAGCCGCCAACGAACCGGCTCTGCGCCGGGCGCTCTGCCTTGCCTCCCCGCAGTTGCTTTGCGATCTGGAACAAAATTGGCAGAGTTGGCCGGCCAAACGGCGCCGGCGCGTAGAGCGCTCCTTGTTTGCCTACATGATTCGAGCGGCGGGCAAAGTCAGCCCATTCAGCACCTTTTCCTCTTTTAGCCTGGTCCCGTTTGAAAGCTCGGCCGGCGAAGCCACTCTGCAAACCGGTGAAGGCAAGGTGACCTCGACCGTACACCTCAACCGCTCCATCGCATTAGCCTTGCGCGACGCGCTGTATACGCAGCTCTGGTTGGCGAAACATGATCTGCCGCTGTGCCGTAACCCCTCCTTGCAACGCATTTCCGCCAGCCAGATGCGCGGCCATTTCTATCGCTATGAGAAACGCCACGGTTTGTTATGGAACGAAGAGCAGCAATTTGTCCTGGGCCTGGAGGCGGCGGAAATCGACGCCGTTCTGAGCGCCAGCCACCAGCAAAGCTGGAGCGCGTGGCGAACGCATTTCGAACTGGCTGGGATGGCCCCGTCCGAAGCGGAAAGACTGCTGAGAAAGCTGGTGCGCAAGGACGTCTTGCGCCCGACATTACAGTGGGGAACGCATCATCCTGCCCCTCTGGCCGATGTTTTGGCGCTGATGCCGGCGGAGCTCTCCAGCGACGCTCTGCGCAACCTGCCCGAACTGCCCGAACGCTTTGGTGCGGCAGAAAACGCGGAGCGCGTTGCGCTGCTTGAGCAGGCTCAACAGACGATTCAACAGAGCTGGGAGCGGCTGACCCGCCATCAGATGCCCGAAATTCGCAATATTTTATATGAAGACGCCTGGCGGGAAGGGATCAGGATGACATTGCCTGACGCTTTCATTCCCAATGTACTTGCCCGCGTAGCGAAAGCGGTGGCCAAACGCGCCACGTTGTCGCAGGAGTACCTCTGGCTGCTGCAGAACTTTATCGACAAATACGGCGCAGGTGGCCACTGCACCGATGTCTCATTGTTTTTGCAGCAGAGCTGGCAGGGATTTATTCAATTCACCCAACAACGTATCTCGCAGTCCGCCGCCACAACGGCCCGCTGGCGGCAGCACAATATCAACCCCGCCGCCCTGAAGCTGCCGGTAACGCTCTTCCTGCAATTGGATGCCCGTCATGTGGGGCAGCTAGCGCATCCCCGGGGCAAAGTGGTCATCAACAATGCGTATTCGCGTATCGGCTGGCAGTTGGCGCGCACCACATTGACCAACGACAGCCAGGCCGACGACAGGCGCCATCAGTTGCAAAACTGGCTGCGCCAGTTCGCCGCGCCGGCGCTGCCATTAACCTTCAGCGTCAGCGGCGAGTCCAGCAATCTCCAGGCTCAGGCCCGCCTGGCGGCTCATCATCTGTGCCTGGATGAGCCGCCTCAGGTTGCCGGCGACCTGACGCTCGACCGGCTCCAACTGCATCATGATACGCAGAGCGGCCTGCTGAAGCTGACGGACAACCAGGGACAAGCGTTCCAATTATGTTACCTCGGCGCGGCGACGCCGATGGTGGCCTGGGGAACCAAATACCTGCTTACCGTACTGGCCGAACCGGTGCAGATTGGCCGCCCCGCCTACAAGCGATTGATGGCCAATGAGCTGGATCATGACTTCCGCCATGCCCCGCGCATGGAGGAGGAAGACTGTGTCCTGATCCGTGAAACCTGGTGGGTCCGCTCTTCCCGCATTTTCCATGAGCTGTCCGGGCATCAGGCGGCGGAGCATCCGGCGCGCCTGTTGGCATTGTTACTGAAGAACGGCATTCCGACAGACAGCTATGTGAACGGGCAATTCAACGATCATCTTAGCTGGCAGTCATTTAACAACGACAAGATTCGCAAGCCGATGTGGTGCAGGCTGGGCAATTCACATTGCCTTGACCAATTGCTGCTACTGGCGCGAAAAGTTGACTGGTTAGTCTTCCGAGAGGCTCTCCCGTCACCGGAAAACAGTTGGATGGAAGTGAAGAATGAAACCTATCTCACTGAAATTCACACTGAGATGGTCATCCCTGGCGATTACCTCGACGCCTCTCTTATGTCCCCTCTGAAGGAGAAATCCCATGCATAAAGTATCAGGCTTGCTGCTTATTATCGGCCTCGTCATGTTCGCTGTCGCCCTGGCCCTCAATATCTACAGTAGCTACACGGCGAGCAACGCCAACGGTGCGTCATTGTTCTCCACCAACTGGTGGGCGCGCTGGTTCCCACTTTACGCTTCGGGAGCCGCTCTGCTCTTCATTGGTGTGATCTTGCGTCTGACAGTAGGGGATCGTTAAGCACCTATGCGTTCCCCATCTTCAGAGGCACCGCGCAACTCCGCCCGCCAGCAGGCGTTGCACCTGCTGAACTCGCCTCATACTCCGCCGCGCGGGCGGCCATGGCGCAAAGCGGCGCTCGTCGGAGCGATTGCGCTGGCGTTAGCCTTAGGTCTCGTTGCCGGCAGGGCATGGTTTACCCAGCCAGCAGCGGCCGAGCGCGCCAGCGCCGCCGAGCCTCAGGCCAACACCGCAGCACCTGTCGAGCCAGCGCCCCCTGCGGCGGCCGCATCTGCAGTCACGGCCGCAGGATTCATCAAGGCCTCGCGCCTCTCCACCGTTTCGGCAGAGATTACGGGAACGGTGCAAGAGATTTATGTGCAACGCGGGGACAAGGTAAAAAAAGGCGAGCGATTGGCATCACTCGACGGGCGTTCGCTAAGAGCGCAGCTTGCGTCGCTCCAGGCCAGCCAGCAAATCGCGGCGGGCAAACTCGCGCAGACAGAGTCCCGCCTGCCGCGCGCGCGCAATCAGCTGCAGCGATTGAACCGTTTGTTGCCGCTCAACTATGTGAGCCAGGATGATGTCGATAGCGCCAAAGCGGAGTTGGATTCGTTCGAGGCGCAGCGCCGCCAATATCAGGCAGAATTACAACAAGTGGGCTGGCAGATAAAAGCCAGTGAAATCGACCTGTTGCGTACGATTATCCGCGCGCCCTTCGACGGCCAGGTGGTGTCGTTAGACGCCTCCCCGGGGGAAACGGTCTCGCCCATTTCCGCCGGCGGCGGTTTCACCCGCACGGGGATCGCCACCATTGTCGGTTTGGATGATTTTGATGCCGAAGTTTGGCTGCCCGAAAGCCAGCTGGCGAAAGTCGCGCCCCAACAACGAGTGACAATCAAGCCGGATGGCCTCCCCGATCGACAGATCTCAGGCACCGTCAGCCTTATCTCTTCGGTGGTGGATGAGCAACGCGCGGCGGTTTTAGTCATTATCAAGCTCGCTCAGCAACAGCCCTGGCTGAAACATAATATGTCAATTCAGGTAGATTTTTATGAATAAAACGGCAACCGCGCCGAGCGATCCGGTCGTACAACTGCAACAGGCCGGCAAAGACTATAAAAAAGGGCGCGAGCACATCACGGTATTGCACGATCTTGATTTTAGCCTGCACGGCGGCGAGATGGTCAGCATCATGGGGCCATCCGGCTCAGGGAAATCGACGCTGCTCAATCTGATCTCCGGCGTTAATGTCTGCGATCGGGGCGAGGTATTTTTGCAAGGGCATTCGCTGCATCGGCTGCGACCTGAAGAACGCACCTCGCTGCGAGCCCGCCATATTGGCTTCGTCTTTCAGTTTTATAACCTGTTGCCCGTGCTCAGCGCCGAAGAGAATGTCGCCCTCCCCCTGCACCTTTGGCATATGGACGCCAAACAGCGCCGGCAACGCGTCGACGCCGCGCTGGAGCTGGTTCAGATGGAACACCGGCGCCGCCACTTGCCGGATGAACTCTCCGGAGGAGAGCGCCAACGCGTGGCCATTGCGCGTGCGATAGCCACTAATCCGGATCTGCTGCTGTGCGATGAGCCTACCGGCGATCTCAGCCAGGAGGCGGGGGAGGAAATTATGGATATTATGACGCTACTGAGCCGGGAGCAGGGCAAGGCTATCATCGTCGTGACGCATGATATTCAGGTCGCCGCGCGGGCACAGCGCCAATTCCAACTCAGGGACGGCAAGCTGATCCGTAGGGATATGCCATGAGAGCCGTGTTTTACCTCTGGTTGTGGCGCTCCGCCACTGAGCAGTCGAGAAGATTTATCATGATCTTGCTGTTTATCGCCAGCGGCGTCATGTTGCTGCTGCTCATGCTGACCTTTGATCGCGCCTTCAGCTTAAAGGCAAGCGATCCGCCCGGCGCAGACAACCGGCTACTGGTGCTGAATGCCCTCAGTTCCCAGATGCTGCTGCCGCAGTTTTATCATCAGAAAATGAGTCAACTGCCGGCGTTGGATCGGCTGAGCTGGGGAGTTTGGGTCGGTGCTTACTATCGCCACCCCGGATGGTTCGTGCCCGCTATCGCGGTAGAAGACCAACACTACTTCGCCATGATCCCCTCTTTAAAAATAGCGCCGGGCTTACTGGAGCGTTGGCAGAATGACCGGCAAGGCGTGCTGGTCGACAGCCGTTTTGCGGCGCAATATCGCTTAAAAGCGGGCGATCGGCTGCCGCTTTCATCCGCGATTTGGAAGCTCGCGCCTAACCCCATTCTCGATCTTTACATTACTGGCATCGTTGAAGAAACCCAAACCGACACCCCTCCCGCGGTCTGGATGCATTATGACTACCTCGACAGCGTGAGACAAAATGGCAAGCGGCTGGTGAGTTTTTTTATGGCGACCCCTAAACCCGGCATGTCTGCCGAGAACCTATCCCGGCAGATTGATGCCCTGTTTGGCGCGGAGCGGTTGCGCGGCACCACGCAGACAGCCCCCGTACGCATGCATATAAAATTGTTTATGAGTAAATTGTTCGATTTCCATCGCGTGATTTTTTGGGTCAATCTGGCGCTGTGCCTGTTATTGGCGCTGCTGCTCAGCACCAACTTCTATGTCATGACGCATAAAGCCTTGAGCGACTACCGCACCCTTAATTATCTGGGTTTTCGCAAATCACAGTTGATTAAAGCGGTTGCCGTGCAACTCGGCGCCATCACCTTGGCGGGTGCCATCGTGGGCATAGTGTTGTCGGTTATTTTTATTCTGCTGTTGCCGACGCTGTTCCCCGCCGTATTAAACGCCGTTGAGCCGCATTTCCAGGATTATGCCATCGGCCTCCTGCTGGTCTTTATTTTATCCCTGGTCTGCGCATTGCCCTCCCTCTTGCAAATCGCTCGCCTGCAGGAGGAGAGAAAATGAACCCGCGTTCATCCTCGAAAATCCACCAGCTCGGGATATTGCTGGGCATTGGATTACGCAACCTGTGGCGGCGGCCGCTTTATTTCACCGCGATTCTATCCAGCTTCATTTTTCTCGCGGTCATTGTGACATCGTTATTTTCACTGCGCGCAGGGCTGATCGGCGCGCTGGAGTCGAGTGCGGAACCCGGCCTGTATTTTGCGCAAAGCAAAGACTCCTCTTCCGAACTGACCAGCACGATAACGCGAACGCAGGCGGCGCAACTTTCGCGCTTGCCCGGCCTTGTTGCGGCTTCGCCGGAGTGGGTTGTCCTGGTGCGGCTCCGCCCAGACAACGTGGAGAAAGAGTATCTGGTGCGCGGCGTAACGCCGGCGGCATTCACGCTGATGAACGCGAACAACGGGCAACCGCTGGTCACCCTCACCCGCGGCAGAGCATTTCAGCCGGGGCAAAATGAGCTCGTCGTCGGCGCGTCATTGGCGCGGCATTATCCGGCGTTCCACGTGGGCGAGACCATACGCCTGCACGACCGCGATTGGAAAATCGTCGGTGAATTTACCACCGGCGGTTCGCCGCGGCAGTCCGAGTTCATGGCCGATCTGGAACATATCCGCACCAGCTGGGGCGCGGGACTGGATTACAACCTGGTGGCATTGACCAGCAATGTCACCTCTGTCGAGCAACTGCAACAAGCCATCCAGGGAACGCTCAATGACCGAGTCGCCATTAGCGACAGCCGAACCTACTATGCCGGCAGCAGCGAAGGGTTGGGCCAGGTGCTGCTGTGGTTCGGCCTGTTATTTTCATTGCTGGCGGGGGTGTCGGTGACTGCGGGCATCATCGCGCTGTGTGAATCGCTCATCGCCAACCAACAAGACCAGCTGGCAATAACGCTGCTGCTGGGATTCGGCAGGGTTATTGATGTGTCTTATCTCTGCCAAACCCTCTTGCTGGGCCTGGCAGGCTCTTCCATTGGCGCCTTGTTGAGCATGTTGCTGTTCAACGGCATCACGTTCACCACGTTTGGCCACGCGCATGAGCTGGTGTTCCCCATGATGGTCAGCGGAAAAATGCAGATGATCAGTATCGCTTATGGCGTATTCATCAGCTTTATCGCCTCACTGTTTGTGCTGCCGGCCATTCGCGCAGCGACAAAGGGAAAATAATGCCGGGCGCAACAGAGAGCCGGCGAAAAGCAAGCCGCGCGTCGCCGCCGGGGTGCGGCCCAATAGCGATTAAAAAATGATAGCTACTTAATTTATTGCGGTATGCCCGGCGAAACGCGGCAGAAGATTTTGCGATGACCTTGGCGATAAGGGCAAGGCAATTTCCCCCGCCGGTCATTGTCGCCAACGAAGAGCGCAGGGCATTCATTGAATGAAATCGCGCTAGGTGAAAAACCCAAAGCACTGAATATCAATTACACAGAGATATTGATTTGATTTTGCAGGCCAAAAGAAAATGGAAAGCCTGGTGACAAGGCACTTGAGTACCACTCCAGAACAGGAGCCAGAGAAAAAATGAATGATTCATCCCTTAATAATACCCCCCTGGCGGACACCCAGCAGGGCGTATGGTACGCATCGCAAGCGAGCCACTCTTCCAAACTCTATGCGACGGCGCAAGCCCTGCGCCTGCACGGTGAAATTAATCGGACATTATTGCTCAACGCCATCGAACTGGCTCTGCAGGATATTGAGGTGCTCAACCACCGTTTCCTCGATATCGATGGCACTCCGTCTTTCGGCATCCGCCAGCCTGCTGGCCGCGTGACCGTCTGCGATCTCAGCCATCACGCAGACCCGGAGGCGCTCGCCTGGCGCGCGATGGAACAGATAACGCAACGGGAACAGGGACCGGAGAATTTACATCTTCATGAACATCAGCTGTATGTTTTGAATGAACGCGAAGCGATATGGTTTTCCCGAATACACCATATCGCTTTCGACGCCTACGCCTATTCCCTGCTCCACCGCCGTGCGGGGGAGCATTACCGAGCGCTGTTGCAAGGAACGCCGCCTCTCCCCAGCCGCTTTGTCAAACTGACCACGCTCTGCCAGGACGACGTCCTCTACAGGCAGAGCGCGCAATATGCGGACGATCACCGCTACTGGATGCAGCGCTGCGCGCAGTTGCCTGCGCCGACCTTTCTGGGTGCGCCAGCGCAAGCCATGGCCGAGCACACGTTGGAAGTCGAGACCGTTATCGATACCGAGCTGGCGCTAGCCCTGGGCAGCTTCTACCAAAGCAGCGGGATCGCGTTATCCGACATCTTGCTCAGCGCGTTCGCCAGCTATTTCTCCCGCTGTCAGTCGGGCGAGCGGCAACTGTTGTTCGGCCTGCCCTGCATGGGGCGGCTTGATACTTATGGTGCCCAGGCGGCGGTCACACGCAGCAATATCCTGCCGCTTCTGCTGGATTTGCCGCAACACGCGCACTTTCGCGACGTTTGCGCCACCGTCGCCCGCAGCCGGCGCGAGCTGCTCGCGCACCAGCGCTACCGCGGAGAATGGATCGGCCGAGCCATCGGCAGGGTAGGCGATACTCTGCCCCTTTACGGCATCGAACTGAACATCTTGCCTCCGCCTGCGACGCTCGATTTTGCGGAGCTAAGCGCCACGGTCAAACATATCGCCACCGGCCCCGTACGCGATCTTAACCTCCACCTGGAACTGGGTACGGACCTGCAACCGCGCCGCCTGCGTCTTATCGCCAATGCCGCGCGCCATCATCACGCAGAGCTGCAATTGCATGTGCGGCGGCTGTTGCATTGGATCATGCAGTTGGTTGCGGCGCCGACCCTTCCGCTGCAACAACTGACGCTGCCAGCACCGGCGGAACTGGCGTTAATCGCGCAATGGAACGACACCGCCCAGCCGTTACCCGCCAACACGATCCTCGGCCTGTTCCTCAAACAGGCTCAAGCCACTCCGCATCAGCTAGCCGTGCTCGACGAAAACGAACGGCTGAGCTATTCGGCGCTGGAACTGCGCTCACGGCGGTGCGCGCATGCCCTTGAACGCCATCTGCAAGGCGCTCGCGGCCAGGTGATCGCCGTCACACTTGAACGCAGCGTAGCCTTAGAAGTGGTTCTGCTGGCCATTATGCGTGCCGGCGCCACGCTATTGCCGCTGTCGCCCGAACTGCCGACGCGGCGACAGCAAAAGATGCTCGAGCAGGCCAATGCGGCATTGCTGATAGCCGATCGCGCCGATGACGACAGGTTGCCGGACAGCGTTCCCCGGCTCGATCTCGCCGCGCTGTACTCACTAGCCGCCCATCAGGGCGACGCGGCATTGCCGCTCGTCACGCGGCAAAGCGGCGCAGATCCGGCTTATATTCTGTTCACCTCCGGTTCCAGCGGCGCCCCAAAAGGGGTGATCGTGAGCCATCTTGCCTTGGCCAATCGCCTGCAATGGATGCAGGCCGAATATCCTCTCGGAACGCAGGATCGCGTGCTGCAGAAAACGCCGGCCACCTTTGATGTGTCGATTTGGGAGTTTTTCTGGCCGCTGATCGGGGGCGCAACCTTGGTGATGGCGCGGCCCGGCGGCCATACCGATCCGGCGTACCTGCTGAATTGCATCGTGCAGCATCGCATCACAACGCTGCACTTTGTTCCATCGATGCTGGCGCTGTTTCTCGACGCCGTCGAACGCAGGCCCGAACCGCTGCCGCTGCTCAGGGTATTCGCCAGCGGGGAAGCCTTGTCGCCGGAGCTGGCCCAACGGCAGCGGACATTGCTGACGGCGCCTTTGCATAATCTTTACGGTCCGACGGAGGCCGCCATTGATGTCACTTACCACGCGCTGAGCTGCAGCGACGAGAAGCGCAGCGTGCCTATCGGCCGCCCCATTTGGAATACGCGCATCCACGTGCTGGATCCCTTCGGCAACACCACCCCCATTGGCATCGAAGGGGAATTGCACATTGAGGGCATTTGTCTCGCTGACGGCTATGCGGGCCAACCCGAGCTGACGGCAGAACGGTTTTTCGCCACGGCGGACGGCAAGCGCCTTTACCGCACGGGAGACCTGGCGCGCTGGCGCCCGAATGGCGAAATAGACTATTTGGGGCGGCTGGATCACCAGATAAAAATACACGGGCAGCGTATTGAGCTGGAGGAAATTGACGCGGTTCTCAATCGACATCCGCAGGTGCTCCAGTCCTGTGCCAACATGCATGACGGGCGCATTGTCGCCTATGTCGTGGCCAGCGGCGCCGAGGCCGATGAAAAAGCCTTACTAGCGCTCTGCCGGGAATATCTCCCTGCCTACATGCTGCCGCAGTGCCTGGTGTTTCTCTCCGAACTGCCGCTCAGCCGCAATGGCAAACTGGATAGAAAAGCGCTGCCCGCTCCGCAAAGCCCGCAATCACAGGGCGGTGGCATTCCCTCCTCCCTGACGGAGCAACGGCTGTGCGAATATTTTGCCGATGCGCTGCGCCTGCCTGCCGTGGCGCCTGAAGCCAACTTCTTCGAACTGGGAGGCAACTCGCTGAGCGCCGTTGATGTCGCCGCCCGCATTAACGCCGGCCTGGGTTGGCAAATCACCATCGCCAGTATCTTTGCTCATCCTTCAGCCCGGGCGCTGGCCGAACAAGGCCAGCACTCAGCGCCGGATATGCTCGATGCCACACTGCTGCTGCGCCCTGGCGCCGGCGCTTCGCAAAACGCGCTGCCGACGCTGTTTTGCATCCATCCGGCCGGTGGCATCGCCTGGTGTTACAGCGGCCTGGCGCGTTTTCTCAAAACGCCGTGTGAAATCGTCGGCTTGCAAGCTCAAGGCCTGACGCCGGGCAGCAATATCACCCGAACGATGGATGAAATGGCCGCAGAATATGCCAGGCGCATACGCGCCCATCAGCCCGAGGGGCCTTACTGGATCATCGGGTGGTCGGTTGGCGGCATGATCGCCCACAATGTCGCCATCCACCTAGAGCAACAAGATCAGCAGGTCGAATTGCTGGCGATGATGGATGCCTATCCCAGCGATCTGTGGCGACGCTTCGCTTTTGAAACGCTCAATGGCGAAGAGGAGGAGAGCCTGGCGCTGGCCGCCCTGTTGTTCATTGCGGGCATCGCCTTGCCCTTCGATCAAGAATTGCCTTCGCTGGTCGTGCCGAAAGGCGAGATCCTGCAACGCGCGGAAACAATCGCCCTGTTGCGAAAACACGGCAGCGCCCTGGCCAGTCTGGATGACGGCACGCTCGACCGCTTGATTGACGTGGTGATTAATAGCCGCCGCCTGGTCGGCCAGTCGGAACACGGCCACTTCTACGGTAATTTGCTGTTCTTCACGGCAGCAGCGCCGCGCGCAGAAGACTGGTTGGATTTGGAGGCCTGGCGCCCCTATGTACATGGACGAATACAAAATATCGACATCGACTGCGATCACCCCGCGATGGCCAGGGCGGAAGCATTGCGCGATATCGCCGGGCATCTGGACGCCGCTTTTGCTCGTTTCGCGCAGCGCACGTCCGTATCAGAACTGAACTACACCATAGAGTACATCACCCAATGAGCGATTCTTTTTTACTTAAGGACCTGGCGGAAAATTTAGTGCCTTTCACGGCACACCGGGTTACGTCCTCTCTCATTTGGTCCGCCGAAGAAAAGGCAGACGGCGAAGCGCTGCACGCCGCGTGCAGCTATCTGGTCACTCCCGATACGCCAGGCGCCGTCAAAGTTTTCCACGCGGAACGTTACGGCGGAGGCGGTATTCAACGTAACGGCGGCGGCGCCCGCTGCGGTTTTGATGGCCGTTACCAGGTGAAAGGAATCGGTGCTAATCCGCTGGTCGGGCAAGGTTCGGATTGGTATCACTCCAATGGCGAACTGCGCGCCGAACAGGCGATCTATGAAGCCCTATGGAGCGAAATGCTGGCGCAGACGTTGCCTTATGGCGCCGCGCGCACCCACGCGATTTTGCTCACCGACAGCTATACCCATGGGGATTTCACCCGCACAAAGGGCCGCTCTCGCCGCGCCCTTCTGGTTCGCGAGCCCCTGGTCCGCCCGGCACATTTTGAACGAACGCCCTACTTCCGGCCCAAAGCGGAATATGCAGGGCAGCTCATGCATGACGTTCAACGGGTTAAATCCGTGCTTCGCCGCCTGCCGGACTATTTGCCGGTCCCCACCGCGGGCTTCAGCGAACAGGCCGCTCGCGATCCGCGGCGCCGCTGCCTTGAGGGGATGTATGAGCTCACCAAACGTCTGGCTCGGCAAATGGCGTTTTGCCGCACCCGCTTCCTGATGTTGACCACCTCATCCTCCAACATCACCATGGACGGTAGGGTATTGGATTTTAACGGGCTAACCTGTTTATTCCCCAGCGATCATCGTTACGATTTCGAATACCAGCTCAAGTTTGCACAATTGATGAGAGAACCGGCAATCATTCAGAACAGCCTATCCGAGCTGTGCTTCTACCTTGGGAAGTACCTGTTTGATCGGCCTTTCATTGCCATCGCCCAGCAACAGGTAAAAACCTATTTCTGGCATTTTTTTCAGCAGGCCTGTTGCCGCGGCTATTTGACGCTACTGGGCATTCCCATCGACCTGCTCTCACCGGCGCAGACGCCAAAACCCTTAGAGAGGCTGGCAAACAGTTTCCTGCAGCTGCTTATCCACCGTTGCCGAAAGCTCTATGTCTCAGCGGAAATGGCGGGAGACGAATCGCCGCTGGAACGTTTGGTCGTGACCTTGATTCGCTGCAGCCAAGGGCACCCCGTCCCCACGCATGACGATTTCTCACGGGATGCGCGTTTTATGGGCACCCTGCGCGCTTTCTCGCAGGTCAATCATTGGTTGGTCGAAACCTGCCGCGCCCAGGGAATCGATGCCACCGTTATTCAGAAAGGCATGGCGCAACAGGCTCGCCTCAGGCTGCGGCCCCGCCCCCAGTGCGGGAAAATACAGATGCTCAACGAAATCACGGCTCTGGTGGAGGCCAATGGTGATGACGACCAACGCTTGCGGCAACTGTTAACCGACATGCGGATAAAGGCGGTGGCCTTCGCCAAAGAAACCTTTGGCGGGCAGCCGCTTGTCATCCCCTCCAGGAGAAATGAACCAGCATGACGCTCTATATTCGAGAAACCGCCGGCGGCCAAGATCAATGGTCAGACTATGAGCAGCTTGGTTTTGCCGTGAGCTGCATGTTACATCACCGAAATTACAGCCTTCATCCGATAAAAAGCGTTCAAGAGCGCTTGATATTTGCCATACAGCACGGGCAGATCAAGTTTCTTTTCGACACCAATGACCAACCGCTGGCCTATGTTCTCTGGGCCTGTCTGACGGAGGACACCGAAACGCAATTGCAACGCGATCCGGGGTTCCCACTTCACCCTTCCGAATGGAATGAGGGAGACAGGATATGGCTGCTCGATTTTTGTTGCAGGCCCGGTTTCGCACCTCAGGCAATCAAGCGCTTCAACAAGCTCAAACCCTGGGGAGAGGGCCAGGTGCGCTGGCAGAACAGAAAGAGAAAGGTAATGACGCTGGCCTGATCCGCACGGCCCGCTCCTTAAATAAAACGAATGGAGAGCCCCTCGATGGACGGATTTGTACTCATGGCGATCAAACGAATCGCGGTAGAAACGGCATTTTTCTGTGAAGGCCCCTATGACAGCGATAACGGATTTGAGCGTCTGATGGCCTGTAAAACCCGCAGCGACTTGAACAATAGCGCGTTTGGCGATGTCTTCCTGCATTCGTTTCTTCGCGGCAAAAGCGTGGAAGAAATAAAAAGCGTTGTCCTAAATTCGGCAATTCAATTGATTGTTGCGATTAAAAAAGTATCGGCGGAAATCGCCGAACAAATTTTATTGCAGACTCCATTGCCACCAGAGGCCATAAGTGTCGCCAGGCCAGCTAATACCTGCACCGTCTGAAGTCTGAACCTTGCCTAAACGGCGCCCACGCGGCGCCGTTTTTTTTCGCCTTCATCCATTCTGTGAAGTTATACTTTGCACAATTTCACGGCACAGAGGAGCCCACATGTCCAGCACTGCCAGCGTCAGGTTACGCCCATTGGAACGGGACGATCTGTCGTTCGTCCACCAGATGGACAACAACGCCAGCGTTATGCGCTATTGGTTTGAAGAACCCTACGAAGCCTTTGTCGAACTTTCCGATCTCTACGACAAACACATCCACGATCAGAGCGAGCGCCGCTTTATCATCGAGCACGAAGGCGCCAAGGTCGGCCTGGTGGAACTGGTGGAGATCGATCACATCCACCGCCGCGCAGAATTCCAGATCATCATCGATCCCGCCCACCAGGGCAAAGGCTACGCCAGCACCGCCGCCCGCCTGGCGATGGACTACGGCTTCTCGGTGCTGAACCTGTACAAGCTGTACCTGATCGTCGACAAGGAGAACCCGAAGGCGATCCACATCTACAGCAAGCTGGGCTTTAACGTGGAAGGCGAGCTGATCGACGAGTTCTTCGTCAACGGCGAATACCGCACCGTGCTGCGCATGTGCATCTTCCAGCCGCAATATCTGGCGAAGTTCAAAACGCCGGGCGATAAGCCGCTGGTGAAGTGACGGTCTGCGAGAAAAAAGAGAAAACCCGCGCTGGCGGGTTTTTTATTGGCGAATAACCGGCTAGTATTCGGTGATGCCATTTTTACCGGAAAATGAGCTGATAAAAAATCCAAGAACGTATTTAACCGGAATAGTGGATGAAACAGTAACGCACCGCAATAACAAGAACCTTTCCTCTGAATTTCTACGAAGGAGTAACGTAAATGGCTAAAGTTTCAAACCTGCTGCTTTTTATCGGCCTGGCGATGCTCGCCATCGCCGCCGGTCTAAATACCTATAGCGGCTACGCGCCTGCAGATCCCAACAGCACCCCGCTGTTTTCCCCGCTCTGGTGGACGCGCTGGTTCCCGCTCTATGCCTCGGGGGCTGCGTTGCTGTTGGTGGGGTTGGTATTGCGGGTTACGGCTAAAGGCCGCGCGCATTAAGGATTACCATTTCAGCACCGCCGAGCCCGCCACAGCCATTATCGACATGAACAATTATATTGATCATCACCGACAACATAATTGTGGTTGATAATAAATTGCAGAGAATGGATTGAATTCCACATGATGAAAGATGAATAAAACAAACTCGCCGGCAATCAGACTTATGCCATGCCTTAATTCATGCCGGCTTAATGCGCGGGTAAAATAAAACAGCAGACGCAGGCCGACTGCAACGGCCATTGCCGGCGACGGAGCGAAAACCTCCGTCGCTCTCCCCTCACCCATACCGCCCGGTAATATAATCCTCGGTGCGGCGCTGGCGCGGCGACGTGAAAATGGCGTCGGTGTCGTTGTATTCCACCAGCCGCCCCTGATGAATAAAGGCGGTGTAGTCGGAGACGCGCGCCGCTTGCTGCATGTTGTGCGTCACCAGCACCACACTGTAACGCTGCTTCAACGCCGAAATCAGCTCTTCGATGGTCAGCGTGGAGATCGGATCCAGCGCCGAAGTCGGCTCGTCGAGCAACAGTACTTCCGGCTCGATGGCGATGGCACGCGCGATCACCAGGCGCTGCTGTTGGCCGCTGGACAAGCGGAAGGCGTTTTCGCGCAGCCGGTCCTTCACCTCATGCCACAGCGCGGCGGCGCGCAGCGAACGCTCCACCGCTTCATCCAGCAAGCGCCGGTCGCGCACGCCCTGCAGGCGCAGGCCGTACACCACGTTTTCATAGATCGATTTCGGGAACGGGTTCGGCCGCTGGAACACCATGCCCACCCGCCGCCGCAACGCCGCCACGTCGATCTGCGCGCCGGAGATCGCCGCGCCGTTCAGCTGCAGTTCGCCCTCGATGCGGCAGTTGTCCACCAGATCGTTCATGCGGTTGAAACAGCGCAGCAGCGTCGATTTGCCGCAGCCCGAAGGGCCGATCAGGGCCGTCACCCGGTGTTTCGGGATACGCAGCGAGATATCGTGCAGCACCTGTTTGTCACCATAAAACAGGTTCAGGCCGTTGACCGCCAGCGCGGTCTGTTCATCGTCGAGATGCTGGACATCCAGCCGGGGCAAACTGCCTGGCGTCATCAAACCCATTACGCACTCCCCAAAAATAGCGTCATTGTTACTGCGACCATGCTCGGTACCGCTCCCTCAGCGAATGGCGGATGCCCATCGCCGCCAGATTCAAACTCACCACGATCGTCACCAGCAAGAAGGCGGTGGCGAACACCAACGGCCGCGCCGCCTCCACGCTCGGGCTCTGGAATGCCATATCGTAGATCTGGAAGCTCAAATGCATGAACTTCCGCTCAAGGTGCAGATACGGGAAAATCTCGTCCACCGGCAGCACCGGCACCGATTTCACGACCCCCACCAGCATCAGCGGCGCGGTCTCCCCGGCGGCGCGCGCCACCGCCAGGATCAGACCGGTCATCATCGCCGGCGCCGCCATTGGCAGCACGATGCGCCACAGCGTCTCGGCCCGGCTGGCCCCCAGCGCCATCGAGCCCTGCCGCAGCGAGGTGGGTATGCGCGACAGCCCTTCCTCGGTGGCGACGATCACCACCGGCAGCGTCAGCAGCGCCAGCGTCAGCGCCGCCCACAGCACGCCGGGCGTGCCGAAGGTCGGGTTGGGCAGGGATTCAGGATAGAACAGCTGATCGAGCGTGCCGCCTATCATATAGACGAAGAAGCCGAGGCCGAATACGCCATAGACGATCGAGGGCACGCCGGCCAGATTGACCACCGCGATGCGGATCACCCGCGTCAGCAGATTGTTGCCGGCATATTCGTGCAGATACACCGCCGCGATCACGCCAAACGGCATCACCACGATCGACATCAGGATCACCATCAACACCGTGCCGAAAATGGCCGGGAACACCCCGCCCTCGGTATTCGCCTCACGCGGGCTGTCGATGAGAAACTTCTTCACCTGCTCGCCCCAGTGCGCCAGCTTCTCGGAGGTGCTCATGGCGTTCGGGTACCAGGCATCGCGCACCTGGCTGAGCGGAATGGTCAACGTCTGCCCGTGCATGTCGCGCAGCAGCAACGCGTCGCGCTGGCGATCGCGGTTCAGCCCCGCCAGACGTTCGGACAACAGCTGATACTGCCGCTGCAGCTCCAGCCGTTCGGCCTTGATGGCGTCCTGTGCGCGGGCGTCCAGCTTATCGTCGCGCTGCAGGCGCTTTTCCCGCAGCCGCAGCGCGTCAAACTGCTGATTGATGCGCGCCATGTCGCGGAATTGAATGTCGTGCGCCTGGCGTGAGAGCGCGGCGATTTGCGGCAGGCGCTGCTGCAACGCCTGCCCCAGATTGCGGCCGGTCAGCGGTTGCCCGTCTTCCAGCAGCCCCGCCAGATAGCCGTAAGCGGTGCCGTGGCTGTCGCGCTCCAGCACCAGCAGGCTGCGCGGCGAGCTTTGGCTGCGGATATCGCTGGCCAGCAAGGTGCGGAAATCCTGCCCCTCGCGCTCGCGGTTGCCGACCTTAATCAGATAACGTTCGACGTTCTGCGCCTCGCCCGGCGGCGTGACGCCCGCCTCAGCCAGCTGGCGCCGGGAAATGCTTTGTTGCTGGTACAACTCGCCGATCACCGTCACCGGCCCGGCGCCGTTCTGATTCAGTTCGAACTGATAAACCGGGCTCGGCCAGAAATAGCGCATCCCCTGCCCGGCCAGCAGCAACAGAATGCCGATCAGCGCCAGCAGGCTGACGGCGACCGAACCGGCGGTCAGCCACACCCACGGTGACCCGCTCTTCACCCAGTTTTTCATGGCGCCTCCTGATTCGGCGTGTAGCGCTTGCGCAGCCGCAGGCGCACCGCCTCCGCCAGCGTGTTGAACACGAAGGTGAAGACAAACAGCACCAGCGCAGTCAGGAACAGCACGCGGTAATGGCTGCTGCCGGAAACCGCCTCCGGCATTTCGATGGCGATATTGGCCGCCAGCGCTCGCAGCCCCTGGAACAGGCTGCCGTCGATAATCGGCGTGTTGCCGGTGGCCATCAGCACGATCATGGTTTCTCCCACCGCGCGGCCAAAGCCGATCATCAGCGCGGAGAAAATGCCGGCGCTGGCGGATGGCAGCACCACCTTGATCACCGTCTGCCATTGGGTGGCGCCCAGCGCCAAAGAGCCCTGGCTCAGGGTGGCCGGCACGCTGAACAGCGCATCCTCCGCCAGCGAGAAGATGATCGGCACCAGCGCGAACCCCATCGCCACGCCCACCACCAGCGCATTGCGCTGGTCATAATTATCCCCCAGCCAGAAATGCAGCGGCTCACCGAACAGCGCCACCTCCAGCCACGGCCCCAGGCTGAACGCCAGCCACACCGTCAACGCCAGCAGCGGCAACAGCAACAGCAGATCGACGCCCGGCCGGCAGCGCGGCATAAAGCGATGGGTCAACGCGCCGCACAGCAGCACCGCCGCCGCCAGCAGCAGCGGCAACGCCAGCACCGCCAACAGATACTGCTCGATGATCGGCGCCAGCCAGATGCCGGCCACCAGCCCGATCACCACCGTCGGCAGCGCGCCCATCACTTCGATAGCCGGTTTGATCACTCGCCGCAGCCCCGGCGTCATAAAGTAAGCGGTATAGATGGCGCCGGCCAACGCCAGCGGGATGGCGAACAGCATCGCGTAAGCCGCCGCCTTGAAGGTGCCGAAGATCACCGGCATCAGGCTGAATTTAGGTTGGTAGCTGTCTTCGCCGGAGGTGGACTGCCAGACATAGGCCGGCTGCGGGTAGTTCTCATACCACACCTTGCCCCACAGCGAACGCCAGGTGACGTCCGGATACGGGTTGTCGAGCGCATAGCGCTGCCAGCCCTGCGCGCTCTCCAGCAGCAGGCCATCGCCGCGCGGCGCGAACGCCATTTGCCGCACCTCGGCGCCCAAACGGGTATTCAGCAGCGGCTGGGATTGGATCGTGGAGAATAACGAGAAGCCGCCATCGGGCCGCAGGGTGGCGAACACCCGGCGATAAGGTTCAGCCACCGTCAGCTCCTGCCCGTCGGCGCCGTGGTCGAAATGCTGCACCGGCGTCAGTCGCCAGCGCTGCTCTTTTTCCACCTCAAACCACTCGCGCAGGTTGCCGTCGGCGCCCTTGATCAGCAGCGCGCTGCCGCCGGGCAGCGCCGTCATCTGGTACGGGGCGTGTTCGCCCAAGGTGCGCGTTTCACGCAGTTGCAGCTGCGCGCCGTCGATCTGGTAACGCGCCAGCCGGTTGCCCGCCAGCAGGTAAAGCTGGCGGCCATCCGGCGTCAGCACCAACTGCTCTGCGTCGTGTTCCAGCGGCCGCTCGCTGAACTGCGGCGGCCGGTCAGGGCTGAAACGGCCGAACACCAGCCGCCGATCGTCGGTCACCCCGGCCAGCAGATACTGCCCGCGATGCGCGTCCGCCAGCGACAACAGCTTCAGCGGCTTGCGCTGCGGATCCAGCGCCAGCGGCGGTTGCCCGAGCGGGAACAGCCACTGCGGCCGGCCGTTTTCCGCCGTGGCGAAATCCGCGCGCGCCACCACCAACCGGCCGTCGGCCTGCGCCAGTGCAAACAGATCGCGCTCTCCGGCGGCCTGCGCGAGCAGCGCCGGTTTGGCCAGCAGCGTTTGCTGCGCCAGCGGTGTCTGGGCCTGGCCGCTCGGCGCCGGCGACAGACGATAAAATTGCCCCGTGCCCTGCGCATCGATGCGATAACCGACGCGCTGCTGCACGTCCATGCCCAGCGCCAGCGCCGGGGAAGACGCCACAATCGGCAGCGGCTGAACTTGCCCAAGCGAGGCCGGTTTGAACAGCGGCAGCACCGCAAACAGCAGATAAACGAAGATCAGCATCAACGTCATCAGCACCATCAGCCCGCAGGCGGTCACTGCCGCCTGCACGCCGCGGTCGATGCGCCCGCGCAGGCGATCTCGGGGATGTTGATTTGCCGTCGTCTGTGTCATGTGTCTCGCTGTCGCTGATGTAATCGGGCTTACGCCGTAAGATAACCGGGCATCTTATGTCAGTTTTATGACGTTTGCATGACAAAGTTACCCGACTCAACCCAGGTTTTTTACACTGCCAACAGACAATATGAATTTGATATATTGCTGAAAAATGACCATAAACACGCTTTATAACGCCAAGAATAAGCCTGCTAACCGTCATTTCATGCTGATCGTTTCACTGCCGGGCATCCCGCCGCGGGGAAAATTTATTGTCGGCGAAAAACGCCGCGCGCCAACGCAATGGATATGTTGGACTTTCCTGTCAATCTCTCGCAATAATGATGAAGGACACTAGAGCGGCATCCGGGCGCTGCGTCCCGGATCCTATTCTAAAATTGAACTGGAGTGGCAATGGGTCAGGAAAAGCTCTACATCGAAAAAGAACTAAGCTGGTTATCCTTTAATGAACGCGTGTTGCAGGAAGCCGCAGATAAGAGCAATCCCCTGATTGAACGAATGCGTTTTCTGGGCATTTACTCCAACAACCTCGACGAGTTCTATAAAGTCCGCTTCGCCGATCTCAAACGCCGCATCCTGATCAGCGAAGAGCAGGGCTCCGCCGGCGCCTCGCGCCACCTGCTGAAAAAGATCCAGGCCAAGGTGCTGAAAACCGATCAGGAATTCGACGGCCTGTACAACGATCTGCTGCTGGAAATGGCGCGCAACCAGATCTTCCTGATCAACGAACGCCAGGTGTCCGAAAACCAGCAAATCTGGCTGCGCCAGTATTTCAAACAGCATCTGCGCCAGCACATCACGCCGATCCTGATCAACCACGACACCAATCTGGTGCAGTTCCTGAAAGACGATTACACCTATCTGGCGGTGGAAATTATCCGCGGCGCGCGCACCGACTATGCGCTGCTGGAAATCCCGTCGGACAAAGTGCCGCGCTTCGTCAATCTGCCGCCGGAAGCGCCGCGCCGCCGCAAGCCGATGATCCTGCTGGACAACATTCTGCGTTACTGCCTGGATGAGATTTTCAAAGGCTTCTTCGACTACGACGCGCTCAACGCCTATTCGATGAAGATGACCCGCGACGCCGAGTACGATCTGGTGACCGAAATGGAATCCAGCCTGCTGGAACTGATGTCCTCCAGCCTGAAACAGCGCCTCACCGCCGAACCGGTGCGCTTCGTTTATCAGCGCGACATGCCGAACGAGATGGTGGAACTGCTGCGCGGCAAGCTGGGCATCTCCAACTACGATTCGGTGATCGCCGGCGGCCGCTATCACAACTTTAAAGACTTCATCAGCTTCCCGAACGTCGGCAAGGCCAATCTGGTCAACAAGCCGCTGCCGCGCCTGCGCCACATCTGGTTCGACGGTTTCCGCAACGGCTTCGACGCCATTCGCGAAAAAGACGTGCTGCTCTACTACCCGTACCACACCTTTGAGCACGTGCTGGAGCTGCTGCGCCAGGCGTCGTTCGATCCGAGCGTGCTGGCGATCAAAATCAACATCTACCGCGTGGCGAAAGACTCGCGCATCATCGAATCGATGATCCACGCCGCGCACAACGGCAAAAAGGTCACGGTAGTGGTCGAGCTGCAGGCGCGCTTCGACGAAGAGGCCAACATTCACTGGGCGAAGCGCCTGACCGAAGCCGGCGTACACGTGATCTTCTCGGCGCCGGGGCTGAAAATCCACGCCAAACTGTTCCTGATTTCGCGCCGTGAAGGCGATGAAATTGTGCGCTATGCTCATATCGGCACCGGCAACTTTAACGAAAAAACCGCGCGCATCTATACCGACTATTCGCTGCTGACCGCCGACTCGCGCATCACCAACGAAGTGCGCCGGGTGTTCAACTTTATCGAGAACCCCTACCGGCCGGTCACCTTCGACAACCTGATGGTGTCGCCGCAGAACTCGCGCCTGAAGCTGTATGAGCTGATCGACAACGAAATCGCCAACGCCCAGGCCGGGGAACAGGCCGGCATTATGTTGAAAATAAATAATCTGGTGGATAAAGGGCTGGTAGATCGGTTATATACCGCGTCCGGCGCCGGCGTGAAGATCCGCCTGCTGGTGCGGGGCATGTGTTCCCTGATTCCCAACCTGCCGGGGATCAGCGACAATATTCAGGTGATCAGCATCGTCGATCGCTTTTTGGAACACGATCGGGTTTACGTTTTCGACAACAAAGGTGACAAACGGGTGTATCTGTCCTCCGCCGACTGGATGACCCGCAACATAGATTACCGTATCGAAGTGGCGGTATCGCTGCTGGATCCGGCGCTGAAACAGCGCGTTCTGGACATTCTGGAGATCCTGTTCAGCGATACGGTCAAGGCCCGTTATGTGGATAAAGAACTGAGCAACCAGTACGTGCCGCGCGGCAACCGCCGCAAAGTGCGCGCCCAGGTGGCTATTTACGAGTATTTAAAAGCTCTGGAACAACCAGGACAGTAGGCCAGCAACTATGCCGCTAAAAAACACTGCAACGAACAAACCGCAGGAAATCGCCGCCATCGACCTCGGGTCGAACAGTTTCCACATGGTGATCGCCCGCGTCGTCAACGGCGCCTTACAGGTATTGGGCCGTTTAAAACAGCGGGTGCACCTCGCCGACGGATTGGACAGCAACAACGTACTCAGTGAAGAGGCGATAGAACGCGGCCTGGCCTGCCTGGCGCTGTTTGCCGAACGGCTGCAGGGCTTCCCGGCGGATAACGTCACCATCGTCGGGACCCACACCCTGCGCCAGGCGGTGAACGCCGAAGTGTTCCTCAAGCGCGCCGCCAAAGTGATCCCCTACCCGATCGAAATCATCGCCGGCCAGGAAGAAGCTCGCCTGATCTTCATGGGCGTGGAGCACACTCAACCGGAGAAAGGCCGCAAGCTGGTGATCGACATCGGCGGCGGCTCGACCGAGCTGGTGATCGGCGAAGACTTCGAGCCGCTGCTGGCGGAAAGCCGCCGCATGGGCTGCGTCAGCTTCGCCCAGCTGTTCTTCCCCGGCGGCGAGATCAGCAAAAACAACTTCCGCCGCGCGCGGCTGGCGGCGGCGCAGAAGCTGGAAACGCTGGCCTGGCAGTACCGCATTCAGGGCTGGCAGTACGCGCTGGGCGCCTCGGGCACCATCAAGGCCGCCCACGAAGTGCTGGTGGCGATGGGAGAAAAAGACGGTCTGATCACCCTCGAACGCCTGGAAATGCTCGCCGAACAGGTGCTGCAGTTCAAAAGCTTCAGCTCACTGAGCCTGCCGGGGCTGTCGGAAGATCGCCAATCGGTGTTCGTGCCGGGGCTGGCTATTCTGTGCGGCGTGTTCGATGCGCTGGCGATCCGCGATCTGCGCCTGTCTGACGGCGCGCTGCGCGAAGGCGTGCTGTATGAAATGGAAGGCCGCTTCCGCCACCAGGACATCCGCAGCCGCACCGCGAAAAGCCTGGCCGATCACTACAACATCGACCGCGAACAGGCCAAGCGGGTGCTGGAAACCACCGAACTGCTCTATTCGCAGTGGATGGCGCAAAACACCAAGCTGGTGCATCCGCAATTGGAAGCCCTGCTGAAATGGGCCGCCATGCTGCACGAAGTGGGGCTGAGCATCAACCACAGCGGCATGCATCGCCATTCGGCTTACATTCTGCAAAACTCCAATCTGCCTGGCTTTAACCAGGAACAGCAGCTGCTGTTGGCGGCGTTGGTGCGTTTCCACCGCAAGGCGATCAAGCTGGAAGAGCTGCCGCGCCTCAACCTGTTCAAAAAGAAACACTACCTGCCGCTGATCCAACTGCTGCGTCTGAGCACCCTGCTCAACAACCAGCGCCAGTCGACCACCACGCCGGAAACGCTGCGCCTGACCACCGACGACAACCACTGGACGCTGCGCTTCCCGGCCAGCTACCTGGCGCAAAACAACCTGGTGCAGTTGGACTTCGAGCGCGAGCAGGCCTACTGGAACGACGTCGTCGGCTGGAAGCTTCTGATCGACGAAGAAGGTTCGCAAGACGAACAACGCTCCGCCTGATCCCCCGCCCCCTGCCAGCCAGGGGGTTTTTCTTTCCGCCCCCGCTCCGCCAACCTAAACGAAACCCTAATACGGCGCGCCGCTCGCCGGAAAAAAATGGACAACTTTTGTCATCAGCGCCTAAAATCCGGTTACAAATTCTCGAGCGAATAACACAGGACACCGGCATACCGGGTGATATATGCGCAAGAAAACCACCGGACAGATGACGAAGATAGTGTTGTTTATCAGCTTTATCATTTTAGTCGGCCGACTGCTGTACGCCGCCGTGGTGGCGGTGCCTCATCATCAGGAAAAAAAGCAGGCCGCTGCGCAAAACGCCGCCGAAGTCAGCGCGCCGCAACAGGACGCCTCCTCTGAATAACCGCCGCGCCCCGTCCGTTTCATAAAAATGACTCCGGCACTCGCTATGCTCTATCTTTTAATGAGCCTGCGTCAGGAACGCCGAGCGCCCGTTAAGGAACACCATGTCAGCCGCAACCCATAACGTCAAAAAAGTCGCTGAACACCGCCAGCGCATTCTCACTCTGTTGTTGAACAATAAGGAATTGGTCGACGGCATTCTCGGCCGGCCAGGGGATGAACACGCCCTCAGCCAAAGCGAACTGCTGAACCAAACGGCGGAAATTACCGGCCTGCTTGACGACATGCACGCCGCCGACCTGGCGGACCTGCTGGAAGCGCTGCCGCAGGACGAACGCATGGCGTTGTGGCGGCTGGTGGGCAACAGCAAGCGCGGCCAGACGCTGGTGGAGGTCGCCGAACCGGTCTGGGACAGCCTGATCGAAGAAATGAGCGACAAAGACCTGCTCAAAGCGATCAAAACGCTGGACGTCGACGAGCAGGCCTACCTGGCGCAATACCTGCCGCGTAACCTGATGGGCCGGTTGCTGACCTCGCTGGAGCCGGAGCAGCGTGCCCAGGTGCGCGAGATGAGCCAGTACGCCAAAGACAGCGTCGGCTGGATGATGGATTTCGAACTGGTGACGGTGCGGCCGGACGTCACGCTCGGCGCGGTACATCGCTTCTTGCGCATGCGTAAAACCATTCCCGACGCCACCGATAAACTGTTCGTCACCGATCGCAAAAACACCCTGCTGGGCGAACTGCCGCTCACCGCAGTGCTGCTGAACGACCCGGAGATCCCGGTGCGCGAAGTGATGGACAGCGATCCCGCCACCTTTCAGCCCGAAGACAAGGCCGATGAAGCGGCCGGCGCGTTCGAACGTTACGACCTGATCAGCGCCCCGGTGGTTGATGCCAAAGGCAAACTGATGGGCCGCCTGACTATCGAAGAGATCGTCGACGCCGTCAACGAAGAGAGCGACACCAATTTGCGCCGCATGGGCGGTTTGAGCCCGGAAGAAGACGTGTTCGCCCCGGTCAGCAAGGCGGTCAAGACCCGCTGGGCCTGGCTGGCGATCAACCTCTGTACCGCGTTCGTCGCCTCGCGCGTGATTGGCCTGTTCGAACACACCATTTCCCAGTTGGTGGCGCTGGCGGCGCTGATGCCGATCGTCGCTGGCATCGGCGGCAACACCGGCAACCAAACCATCACCATGATTGTGCGCGCGCTGGCGCTGCACCAGATTGAAGTCGGCAACATCTCGCGCCTGATGCTCAGGGAGCTGGGCGTCGCCATCATCAACGGCGTGGTGTGGGGCGGCATCATGGGCGTGATCACCTGGCTGCTGTACGGCGACGCGGCGATGGGCGGCGTGATGACGCTGGCGATGCTGCTAAACCTGCTGCTGGCGGCGCTGATGGGCGTGGTGATCCCGATGACCATGCTCAAACTGGGCCGCGATCCGGCGGTCGGCTCGAGCGTGCTCATCACCGCGCTGACCGACACCGGCGGCTTTTTCATCTTCCTCGGCCTCGCCACTCTGTTCCTGCTGTAATACGCCAAAAGCCGGCCTCGCGCCGGCTTTTTCGTCATTCTGTCGCCGGGCTGGCGTTAACGCAGTAAAGTCGGGCTTCCCGGTAGGTTTTCCTCTCGCGCTGTACTACCCTTTGCCAATAAATCGTCTTAATTCATCCACGTCATGAATCCAATCACTGACAGAGGCCATCGGTAAGGGTGTCTATGGATATCAGCGCGCCGAACACGTTCGGCACACACAAAGGCGTCGTGGTGACGCATTCCCTGTTCGTGGCGCTGGCGACGTTTTTGCTCGCCTTGCTGAGCCTGTCGCTGTCCAGCGAAGCCCGCCACTTCACGCCGCTGTGGTTCCCGACCGCCGCCGCAATCGCGGTGCTGTACCGCCACGCCCCGCGTCACTGGGGGCTGCCGCTGCTGGCCAGCGGCCTCGGCATCGTGCTCGCCAGCTTCTTGCTGTTCGGCGTCAGCGTCACTCCCGTCAAGCTGGCCGCCATCAACCTGCTGGAAGCGGCGATTTGCGCCCTGCTGTTGCGCCGCATGCTACACCCGTACGATCCGTTGAATGATCTCGCCAGTTGGCTGCGTTTTGTGGTCTGTGCGGTGATTTTTACCCCGCTGTTCAGCGCGCTGCTGGCCGCCGGCCTGGTACCCGCGCCAGAGCAGCCTTTTTGGCAGCCGTTCGGTACCTGGTTCATTTCCGAAGCGATAGGGGTACTGTCGCTGGCACCGATCGGCCTCGCTTACAACCGTCGTACCCTGACGGCGCTGAACCCGTTTCCATTATTGCTGACACTGATGGTTACGCTGGCTTTCAGCTTTATGGCGCTGACCTATCTGCCTTTTCCGTTCACGTTCGTGATTTTGCCGCTGCTGTGGGCAGCCATCGCACTGCCGCGTTTTGAGGCGTTCACCGTTTGCTTCTGCACCCTCTTGCTGATCACCGTGATGATTTCGCTGGGACTGCTGCATTTTCAGGCTACCGGCAAACACCTTGGCGATCTCGGTCTGTACTTGCCGATGCTGCTGATTTTAATCCCGGCGCACGCAATGGCGGTGGTGATGCACGCCTTCCGAGTGGAAAAACAGCATATCGTCGAAAGTGAAAGCCGCTTTCGCAGCGCGCTGGAGTATTCCGCCATCGGCATGGCGCTGGTGTCGCCGCAGGGCAAATGGCTGCAGGTCAATCAGGCGCTGTGCACGCTGCTCGGCTATACGCCGGAGGCGCTGCATAAGCTGACCTTTCAAGAAATTACGCATCCCGACGATCTCAACGCCGATCTCAGCCAGTTGCACGACCTGCTCGATGGCCATATCAGCAGCTATACCCTGGAGAAACGCTACATTCGCAGCGACGGCCAGACCGTTTGGGCGCTGCTGGCGGTTTCGCTGGTGCGCGACGCCGAAGGGGTGCCGTTGTACTTCATCTCTCAGGTGGAGGACATCAGCGATTTGAAGCGCAGCCAGGCGGAAAACAACCGGCTGGTGGAGCGCATAACGCTGGCCAATCAGGTGGGCGGCGTCGGCATCTGGGAATGGGTGATAAGCCAGGAAAACTTCACCTGGGATCAGCGCATGTTCGAACTCTACGATCTCAATTCCGACCAAACGCCGACGTTGGCGCTGTGGCGCACGCTGTTGGTGCCGGAAGATCGCGACCGCACCGATCGCGAGCTGGCCGAGATTCTGGCTCAGCCACGACCATTCGTCATGGAATTTCGCATCACCACGCGCGGCGGCAAGTTACGCCATATTCGCGGCCAGGGCAATGTGATCCTCGACGACCAGGGCCAGCCGCTGCGCATGATCGGCACCAATATCGACATGACCGAGCTCAAGATCCTCGCCGAAGCGCTGCACGAGGAGAAAGAGCGCTTGCACATTACCCTCGACGCCATCGGCGAAGGGGTGATCTCCACCGACGGTCACCAGCGCATTACCTTTATGAATCCGGTGGCCGAGCAGATGTGCGGCTGGCCGCTCGATCTGGCGATCGGTATGCCCGTCGCCGGCGTGGTGCGCCTGACCAACGGTAAAGACGGCCCGGAAATCGAAAACCTCACGCAATACCCACGGCAGTGGCCGGCGGATTACGCGCTGGTGCTGCACAGCCGCGACGGGCGCTATTTCGACGTGCAGCAGTCGGTCTCACCGCTGAAAACCCTCGACGGCGAAACCATGGGCGCGGTGATGGTGCTGCAGGATGTCACCGCCTCGCGCGAATTGATGAAAAAGCTCAGCTACAGCGCCTCGCACGACGCGCTGACCGGCCTGCCGAACCGTACCCGCTTCGAGAAGCAGTTGAAAGCGGCGATCGTCGCCAGCGGCGAACCGTCGTCGTCGCATTCGCTGGTGTTCCTCGATCTGGATCGGTTCAAGGCGGTGAACGACACCGCCGGCCACGCGGCGGGTGATGCCTTGCTGCGGGACATCGCCCAGCTGATGCGGCACCAGCTGCGCAACAGCGACTGCCTGGCCCGGCTGGGTGGCGACGAATTCGGCCTAATCCTGTTCGACTGCCGGCTTGAACAGGCCAAATCGCTGATGCAACAGGTGGTCAACCAAATCAGCCAACACCCGTTCTACTGGGAAGGAAAGATTTACCGCGTCGGCGCCAGCGCCGGCATCACGCGCATCGGCGGCGACGCCAAAAGCAGCGAGCTGCTGGCGCAGGCCGACATCGCCTGCTACACCGCCAAACACCACGGGCGCGGCCAGGTGTATCTGTATGAAACGCGACAAAAACAGCTGCTGGAACGGCAGCATGAATTGCTGAGCCCACAGGAGGTACAGGCGATCGTCAGCGAGGGGCAGCTGCGGCTGCTGACCCGCGCCATCGCGCCGCCGGCGACGCCGCTGTCGGCCGCGTTTCACCAGGTGAAGCTGCAGGTGATGGCGCCGGACGACCGCCCGCTGTCGCACGAGGCGTTCATCGCCGCCGCGCAGCTGTACGGCCTGATGCCGGACATCGACCGCTGGACGGCGGCGCAACTGCTGGTGAAATATGCCGACGACATCAAACGCAAAGGGCTGTCGCTCGCGCTGCCGCTGGCCATCGACAGCCTGCTGAGCGCCGACTTCCAGCGCTACCTGACGGAAACGGTGCGCGCTTCCTCGCTGCCGCCGCAGGCGCTGCTGTTCAGCGTCGATGAGGCCGCAATACTGGAGCACGCCGCGCAGTGTCGGGCATTTCTCCGCGAACTGCAGCAGCAGGGCTGCCGGCTGATCGTCAACGGCTTCGGGCATAACATCAATGCGTTCGATGAGCTCAGCGACCAGCGGATCGACATCATTCGCATCGATGAGCGCTTTATCACCAACGTGCACTGCAACCAGATGGACGAGCTGATGGTCTCGATGCTCAACGGCGCGGCGCATCGCATTAAAGCGCAGACCTTCGCCGGACCGGCTCACCAGCCGGTGACGCTGCAGGCGCTGCGCGACATTGGCGTCGATCTGGCGGACGGCGACCAGGTGGCGCTGGAGCAGCCGCTGGCGGTGTTGCTCAGCGACGGCTATTTCGGCATCCGTTAACCCTCTCCCCCCTCTCAGGCGCCGTCTCCCGGGCAGCGCCTCGCATCTCGTTCGTTACATGATATTAACCAAGACAAGATTAGTGATATAAATAACACCTGAAGCTTAAACGATTAAGTAAGATGAAATCCCCATGCGAACATCGACGTATCCGTTGATTTTCCTCGACAGGTGATGGCTCAGAGACAAGGGACTATGGAAAAGAAATGGTTTTCCGCCAGGGAACTGATGGGTAAGGCGGGGTTGCCCTCAACCCCGCAAGGGGTCAATTTGATGGCCCGGCGCGAAGGCTGGGTCAGTCGCCGCCGCAGCGGCGTACAGGGCAAAGCGCTGGAATACCATATCGACAGTCTGCCGTTCGGCGCGCGCAGTCTGTCGGCGTTGCGCGAAACCGACCATCCGGATTACGACGTCAAACGTCAGGATCCGGTACGGGTCTGGATCGAGTATTACTATCACCTCACGCCGGCCGAACGGGAAAAGCTGCTGGCGTTCCTGATGCGTGAAGGCATGAGCCGCCTGCTGCAGCTGATCGAGTCTCCCCGCTAGCCGCGTTCAACTCTCCGCTTCCGGCGCCCAGCCGCCGTTGTGCCATAGATGCAGCGTGGCGTAAGAGCGCCACGGGCGCCAGCGCTCGGCGTAGCGTTCAATCTGGCGCGGCGTCATGCCGGGGAAACGCTGTTTGATCAGGTAGTCGCCGGCCAGGAACACGTCCGGCCACGACCAGGCGCGCATCGCGATATAGCTGGCGGTCCAGTTGCCGATGCCCGGCAGCGCGGTCAGCGCCTTGATGCCCTGTTCGATATCCAGCACGTTGTCGAGCTGCAGCCGTCCTTCCCCCAGCGCGCGTGCGATCTCGATCAGCGCCGCCGCGCGCTTCACTTGCACCCCGAGCGGGCGCAGTTCTTCAGGCTGCAGCTGCGCCACCCGTTCTGCCGTGGGGAAAACGTGGGTGATGCCCTCATGCGGCGTCGCCAGCGCTTCGCCCCAGCGTTCGGCCATCCGCCCGGCGAAGGTCGCCGCCATTTTCACGCTGACCAACTGCCCCAGCACCGCACGCGCCGCCTGCTCGAAACTGTTCACGCAGCCCGGCAGGCGCAGCCCCGGCGCATCGGCCGCCAGCGAGCCCAGCGCCTCATTGATGCGATCCGGCGCGGCGTCCAGATCAAACAGCAGGCGCACCCGGCGCAACACCTCCGTCGTCACCAGACTGAGCGTCGGCGCAATCTCGACCCGAACCCGATTGCGCGCCTCTTCCGGCTGCACGCTGAGCCAGCCGCGGTGTTCCGTGCCGCCCTGGCTGACGGCGATCGAGCGCAGGTAGCGGCGCCCCTCGACCCGCTCCACGCCCTGCACGGCGCGCGCCTGCAAGAAATTCAGCATGCGCGCCCAGTCATAGGGCGGCCGATAGCCCAGGTGAAACACCAACCCGCTGGCGGCGGCCCGTTCACCGCGTGCGCCGCCGCTGCGCAGCGCCGAAGGGATCAGGCGGTAACGCGCCTTGAACAGCTCGTTGAAACGCCGCAGGCTGCCGAAACCGGCGGCGAACGCCACCTCGCTGAGCGGCAGATCGGTGTCCGCCAGCAGGCGCTTGGCCTGCAGCAACCGATGCGACTGCGCGTAGTCGATCGGCGAAGCGCCAAACTGTTCGGCGAAGATGCGCCGCAGATGGCGATCGGAAATGCCCAGCCGCGCCGCCAGCGCTTCGCAGCTGTGTTCGGACAGATACCCCTGCTCGATGAGCTGCACCGCTACCTGGGCATAGCGGTTGCCCAGATCGATCAGCGCCAGGCCGGGCGCCAGTTCCGGTCGGCATTTGAGGCAGGGGCGAAACCCCGCCAGTTCAGCCGCCGCCGCGCTCGGATAAAAGGTGCAGTTTTCCAGCTTCGGCGTGCGGGCGCTGCACACCGGGCGACAATAGATGCCGGTGGAAGAGACGCCGACGAAAAAACGGCCGTCGAATTTGCGGTCACGCGCGCGCAGCGCGTCGTACAACGCTTGCTGTTGAGTATTCATGGCAACGCTCGGGTTCGGTTTTTTCTGCATTATGGGACTCGGCTAGCGCGCTGACGTGCGGAATTCGGACATTAAGTTACGCACCTTCCCACCGTCCAGATTAGCGATTGTCTTTAATGATTATGCGTCTGAACAGCGTTCAGACGCACCATTTTCACCGCCACCGACATAAAGCCCCGCTGCCCAACGACTTATTGCCCCTGGCGCGGTACCCCCAATGCCCGGCGCATCAGCCCATCGAAGGCGCGATCGGACAACAAGCGCCGCAGAAAAATCAGCGGTTTCGCGCCAAACCCCACGGCATAGCGCGTTTTCGGACGATGGGCGACGACGGCTTTGGCGATCGTATCGGCAATCACGCTCGGCGGCGATTGCCGTTTCTTACTGGCGTCGCTGACCATGGCGTGGGCGACAGCGTGAGCCTGAGCGGCGTACTCGCTCTGGCCGGAAACGCCGATCAGTTTTTCCGCGGCGATATCCGCCCATTCACTCTGGATGCCGCCGGGTTCGATCACCACGACGTCGATGCCGAAAGGTTGTACCTCCATGCGCAAACAGTCGCTGATGGCCTCCAAGGCGAATTTGGTGCCGTGATACCATCCGCCCAGCGGCGTATGTATTTTCCCGCCCATCGACGTAATATTGATGACGGTGCCGGAGCGCTGCGCTCGCATGTGCGGCAAAATCAGCTGCGTCAGCCGAACCGCACCGAACACATTCACATCAAATTGAGCGCGAGCCTCATCCGCAGAAACGTCTTCAATAGCGCCATAGGAGCCGTAACCGGCGTTATTGACCAACACATCGATACGCCCCGTTTCGGCGATGATGGTCTTTACCGCCTGCGCCATGGAAGCATCGTCGGTGACGTCCAACGGCAAAACGCGAATGCCGGCGGCAGCCAGAGCCTGCATGCGTTCAACCCGGCGGGCGGCCGCATAAACGGTATGCCCGCGCTGCTTTAACGTGACGGCGGTGGCTTCGCCAATACCGGACGAGGCGCCGGTCACCAGGATCACTTTGGACTTCATACTGACTGCTCCTTATTAGGATGATTGCGTTGGCGACTGCCTGCGCAGTCTGTATGTTGTCCACTTTAAGCGACGGGCCCTGCCGCAACCATGTCGAACCGCGCCAATCAACTCGCAGAATGCGCCAACGTGAACAGCGCCTCTCGGCTAATTCAGCCGCATCGCCTGGCGAGCCGCTTCCGGCGTTTGCCCTGTCCATTCGTGAAAGGCGCGGAAGAAAGAGTTCGGCTCTTCAAAACCGAGCAAAAAGGCAATCTCTCCGCTGGTAAGGGTCGAATGCTTAAGATAGTGGCGCGCCAATTTTTCCCGGGTGCCGTTGCTCAGCGAACGAAAACTCTCGCCCTCATCTTCCAGACGCCGCTGCAGCGTCCGGCGGCTCATGCCCAATCTTGCCGCCACCGCGTCGATGCCGGCGGTATTGCTGGGAATCAACTCCAGCAGCACCGCACAAACGCGCTCTCCGGTGGTTGCCGTGGCGTCCAGTTCACTGAGGCGACGACGCAGCTCGGGTTCGAAAACGCGCCACATGCCCTCATTCACTGTCAAAAAGGGACGCAAGGCATCTGCGGAGGAGAAAGTAATACCCGGCCCTGCCCCAGGCGTTACCGCGCAGCCGAAGAAGGCTGCCAAGGGGCGTGAAAGGGCTGCAGGCGGCAGTTCAGGCAAGGTGATACGGCGCGCTTTTACCGGTTCGCGCGTGGCAAGCTGCGCCAGCCGAACATAAAATGCCAGCTCAGCCACCAGTAAAGACGCCGGTACCGCCTCCTCCGCCAACAACCAGCGGGGTGAAATCGTCATTTCGCCTTCAGGGCCGATGGCGAGCTCCAGGCTCATCGGCGCCGTAAGTTGCTTGTATTTCGCTAACCGCTGGACAGCTTGCGCCAGATTGGCGCTGCACAGGGCGGCGAATATCGGAGGGTCAAACGATTCCGTTGACATCAGCGCAACGATTTTCAACGGAAACAACGGGTCGCCCGTTCCTTCCTCCATCGCGCGCCAGAAGCGGAAATATTCTTCCGTAGTGATCCCTTCAGCGGTGCGTGACAACAGATCTTCAGGCAATGCAGCCCGGCGTAAAACATCCGTCGGCTGGAGCCCCAGATCTTTCAGCAGGGTTCTCCAGCCGATATTCATGAGAAAGGTCGAGTTGCGCGTCATGAAATCCTCATCACAGAGTCATAGGGAAAGGCATTCCCCGCTCGGAATACCTGTTGAGTATAAAGAAATGGCGTGCGTCTTGATGGGCGAAGCACGCCATTTTCATAGCCGACTGTGCCATTGCTGCGGCTTGAGCGTTATCCGCACTGAGAAAGTTCGCGCAAGCCGCCGCGCCCGCTAAATTTTTCGACACTCGCGCATTGGCGCATTGCCCGCCGGCCCCGTCTCGGGTAAAGTCGCCCCCCTTCATTGGCATGGGGACAAAAAAGAGATGTTTATTGGATTCGATTACGGGACAGCCAACTGTTCCGTTGCAGTGATGCGCGACCACGGCCCCGAGCTGTTGACGCTGGAAAACAACGCGCCCTATCTGCCTTCGATGCTGTGCGCGCCGACCCGCGAAGCGGTGAGCGAATGCCTGCACCGCCATTGGCAGATCCCGACCGGCAGCGAAGAAAACCAGCAGCTGCTGCGCCGCGCCATCAGTTACAACCGCGAAGAAGACATTCCGGTCAACGGCGACAGCGTGCTGTTCGGCCTGCAGGCGCTGGCGCACTATATGGAAGATCCGGAAGAGGTGTATTTCGTGCGCTCGCCGAAGTCCTTCCTCGGCGCCAACGGCCTGAAACCACAGCAGATCGCGCTGTTCGAAGACCTGGTGTGCGCCATGATGTTCCACATCAAACGCCAGGCAGAAAATGTGCTGCAAACCGGCATCGATCAGGCAGTGATCGGCCGGCCGATCAACTTCCAGGGCATCGGCGGCGACGAAGCCAACCGGCAGGCGCAGGGCATTCTGCAACGCGCCGCCGAACGCGCCGGTTTCAAGGACATTGAATTCCAGTTCGAGCCGGTGGCGGCGGGGCTGGACTTCGAAGCGACGCTGAGCGAAGAGCAAACCGTGCTGGTGGTGGACATCGGCGGCGGCACCACCGACTGCTCGGTGCTGCTGATGGGGCCGCAGTGGCGCAACCGCGCCGATCGCCAGCAGAGCCTGCTGGGCCACAGCGGCTGCCGGGTCGGCGGTAACGATCTGGACATCATGCTGGCCTTCAAGCAGCTGATGCCGCTGTTCGGCCTGGGCGGCGAAACCGCGAAAGGCATCGCCCTGCCGGCGCTGCCTTACTGGAACGCGGTGGCGACCAACGATGTGCCGGCGCAAAACGATTTCTACAGCGCCGCCAACGGCCGCGTGCTGCGCGATCTGATCCTCGACGCGGCGGAGCCGGAAAAGGTCAAGCGCCTGCTGAAAGTGTACCAGCAGCGCCTGAGCTACCGATTGGTGCGGGCGGCCGAAGAGAGTAAGATCGCCCTGTCCGGCCAAACGGCCATCAGCGCGCCGCTCAATTTCGTGCAGGCCGATCTGGCGGAGAACATCAGCCAGGATCAGCTCGCCGACGCCATCTCGCAGCCGTTGATGCGCATTCAGGAGCAGGTCAGCGCCGCGCTGGCCAGCAGCCAGACCGCGCCGCAGGTGATCTACCTGACCGGCGGCAGCGCGCGTTCGCCGCTGCTGCGCGCCGCGCTGCAACAGCAGCTGCCGGGCATTCCGATCGTCGGCGGCAACGACTTCGGCTCGGTCACCGCCGGGCTGGCGCGCTGGGCGCAAACGCTGTTCCGTTGACAGCCCAAGGGCGCGGCTCGCCGCGCCCTTGTTCATTGGAGGCTATGCATCATGTCGACCATCCTTACCCTCGACAGCGCCAGGCTACGGCTGCGCCCCTGGCGCGACGACGACCTGCCGGCCTTCGCCGCGCTCAACGCCGATCCGCAGGTCATGCGCTATTTCCCGGCGACGATGACGGCCGAGGAAAGCCGCGCGCAGGCCGAACGCATCCGCGCCTTCCTGCAACAGCACGGCTGGGGGCTGTGGGCGGTGGAAGTGAAAAGCGGCGCGCCTTTTATCGGTTTTGTCGGGCTGGCGCGGCCGGGCGACGATCTGCCTTGCTCCCCCTGCGTGGAGATCGGCTGGCGGCTGGCGGCGGCCCACTGGGGCAACGGCTACGCCGCTGAGGCGGCGCGCGCCGCGCTGGCGTGCGCCTTCGACACGCTGCATTTGCCGGAAGTAGTGGCCTTCACCGCCGAAGATAACCAGCCGTCGCGCCGGGTGATGACGCGCATCGGTATGCGCTTCGACGGCGAAACCTTCCTGCACCCGCGTCTGCCGGCGGGCCATCCGCTGCAAAAGCACGTCTTATACCGGCTGAATCGACAAACGTGGCGCGAACGCCACGGCGATTAATACAGCGTATCCTTCAGCCGCTGCGGCAGCGCGCTGTCGTACTCCTCACCGTCGAAGCGCGTTTGGCTCACCGCAGACAAAATAAGGCCGGGGCTGGGCAGCGCCGAACGCTCGAGGCGGCTGGCCTCTTCCCATAATCCCGAACGCAAGATCGCCCGGCTGCACTGGAAGAACACCGCCTCCACCCGAATGCGCAGCACCGAACGCGGCAGCTGGTTGCGGTAGACGAAGCGCTGCAACACCGCCGGCGCCACCACGATCTCCGCCCGCCCGTTAATCCGCAGCGTTTCGCCGATGCCGGGGATCAGCAGCAGCAGCGCCACCCGGCTGTCGTGCAGGATATTGCGCAGGCTGTCGATGCGGTTATTGCCGCGCCGATCCGGCAACAGCAAGGTTTTCTCGTCTTCGATATGAATGAAACCGGCCGGATCGCCGCGCGGCGAGACGTCCATGCCGTCCGGCCCCACCGTCGAGAGGGCGGCGAACGGCGCCGCCTCGATAAACGGACGGTACGCCGGGTGGATGTAGCTGACTTCTTTAAAAACCGAGGGCGCGGCGGGCTTGCCGTACAGCTGTTCCAGCGCCGCGAGGTCGTTGATGATATCGCCAGACATTGCAGTTTCCTGAATGAGTCATATTGACCCCTTCAGCATAGAGCAAAATCGCCGGCGGCTCTTACTCGGCGCTGGCGTGGTTCAGCGTCTGAATGTCGTCCGCATCCAGCGTCAGACGCGTGGCGCTGACCAACTCATCCAGCTGCGACAACGAGGTGGCGCTGACGATCGGCGCGGTGATGCTCGGACGCGCGATCAGCCAGGCCAGCGAGACCTGCGCCGCAGAGACGCCGTGTTTGCCCGCCACCTGATCCAGCGCCGCCAGGATGCGGAAACCGCGCGGGTTCAGGTAGCGTTCGACGATGCGATCGCCGCGCTGACTTTTGCCCTCATCCGCTTTGCTGCGGTATTTGCCGGTCAGAAAGCCGCTGGCCAGCGCGAAGAAGTTGATCACCCCGAGGCCATGGCGCTGCGCCACCCCCTCCAGCTCGGCTTCATACCCTTCGCGCGCATACAGATTGTATTCCGGCTGCAGGGTTTCGTAGCGCGCCAATCCGTTGCTCTCGCTCACCCGCAGCGCTTCTTCCAGGCGATCCGCCTGATAGTTGGAGGCGCCGATCGCCCGCACCTTGCCGGCCTTAATCAACGCATCGAACGCCGCCAGCGTCTCTTCCAGCGGCGTATCGCGGTCATCGTCATGCGACTGATAAAGATCGATATAATCGGTTTGCAGGCGCCGCAGCGAATCTTCCACCGCCTGCTGAATATAGCGCGGCGACAGACCCTGTTTGCCTTCGCCCATCGGTTTGCCCACCTTGGTGGCGATGATCATCTGGTCGCGCTTGCCGCTCTTCTTCAGCCATTCGCCGATGACGGTTTCCGATTCGCCGCCCCGGTTGCCCGGCGCCCAGCTGGAATAAACGTCGGCGGTATCGATAAAGTTGAGCTGATTGTCCACCAGCGCATCCAGCAGGCTGAACGAGGTCGCTTGATCCGCCGTCCAACCGAACACATTGCCGCCAAAGGTCAACGCCGGCACCTGAATGCCTGAGCGGCCCAATTCTCTGTTGCTCATCACCTGCTCCTGTGGGAAAAGATTCGCGGGTTAATTATTAGCGCCAACCAGGATAGAACGCTAAAACGGATTGGCTATAAGCTGAAACAAATCACTTATAAACATAGCACGCTCAAATCACCCACTTATTAGGACAATGCTGACGGTTCCTCCATATTTCCTTCATTTTTATGCCGTCCCCGCTGGCTAAACTAGTATCCTGTAAGGAGTGTCATTTTTGTGGTAATGAGTGCCCGCACCCCTGCCTTTTGGAGAGAATTTTCGCCGCCATGAATGCAAAACCCCAACGCCGTTCCCTGATGCCGCGCCTGCTGGTTGCGGCCATCCTGGTCATCGCCGCCGTCTTCGCCTGGCGTTATTTTAACGCCGCTCAACCGCCGGCCGGCACGGCCCCGGGCGCGCAGCAGGCCGGCGGCAAAGCGGGGGCCGGTCGCGCGGCGGGCGGGCGGCGCGGCGCGCCGATGTCGCCGGTGCAGGCCGCGACGGCCACGCAACAGACGGTGCCGCGCTATCTTTCCGGCTTGGGCACCGCCACCGCCGCCAATACCGTCACCGTCACCAGCCGGGTCGACGGCCAACTGATGGCGATCCACTTTACCGAAGGCCAGCAGGTCAAAGCCGGCGATCTGCTGGCAGAAATCGATCCCCGGCCGTTCCAGGTGCAACTGACCCAGGCGCAGGGGCAGTTGGCGAAAGATCAGGCCACGCTGGCCAACGCCCGGCGCGATCTGGCGCGCTACCAGCAATTGGTGAAAACCAATCTGGTTTCCCGTCAAGAGCTGGATACGCAGGCCTCGCTGGTGCAGCAAACCGAAGGCGCCATCAAAGCCGATCAGGGCGCGGTCGACAGCGCCAAACTGCAGATCACCTACAGCCGCATCACTGCGCCAATCGACGGCCGCGTCGGGTTGAAACTGGTCGACGTCGGCAACTACGTCACCAGCGGCAGCACCACCGGTTTGGTGGTGATCACGCAGACGCACCCGATCGACGTGGTGTTCACGCTGCCCGAAGGCAACATCGCCGATCTGCTCAAGGCGCAAAAAGCCGGGCCGGTGAGCGTCGAAGCCTGGGATCGCACCAACCAGAACAAGCTGACGACCGGTTCGCTGCTGAGCCTGGACAACCAAATTGATACCGCCACCGGCACCATCAAGCTGAAAGCGCGCTTCGCCAACGAAGACGACGCGCTGTTCCCCAACCAGTTCGTCAACGCGCGGCTGCAGGTGGATACCCTGCACGATGCGGTGGTGATCCCGACCGCCGCGCTGCAGATGGGCAACGAAGGCAACTTCGTCTGGACGCTCAGCGAAGACAACAAGGTCAGCAAACACCGGGTCACCGCCGGCGTGCAGGATAGCCGGCAGGTGGTGATCAGCGCCGGCCTCAACGCCGGCGATCGGGTGGTGACCGACGGCATCGATCGCCTGACCGAAGGCATGCAGGTGGAAGTGCTGGCGCCGAACGACGCGCCTGCGGCGTCAAAAGCCAAGCGCGAACCTGACGTTCAGAGGAAGTCCTGATGCAGGTGATGCCACCGACCCGCGGCGGCGGCCCTTCCCGCCTGTTTATCCTGCGCCCGGTCGCCACCACCCTGCTGATGGTGGCGATACTGCTGGCGGGGATCATCGGCTATCGCGCGCTGCCGGTTTCCGCGTTGCCGGAAGTGGACTACCCAACCATCCAGGTGGTGACGCTGTACCCCGGCGCCAGCCCGGACGTGGTCACCTCCGCCATTACCGCGCCGCTGGAACGCCAGTTCGGCCAGATGTCCGGCCTGAAGCAAATGGCGTCGCAAAGCTCCGGCGGCGCCTCGGTGGTGACGTTGCAATTCCAGCTGGCGCTGCCGCTCGACGTCGCGGAGCAGGAAGTGCAGGCGGCGATCAACGCCGCCACCAACCTATTGCCGAACGATCTGCCCTACCCGCCGATTTACAGCAAGGTTAACCCGGCCGATCCGCCGATCCTGACGCTGGCCGTCACCTCCACCGCCATGCCGATGACGCAGGTGGAAGACATGGTGGAGACGCGCGTAGCGCAGAAAATCTCTCAGGTGACCGGCGTCGGCCTGGTGACCCTGGCCGGCGGCCAACGCCCGGCGGTGCGTGTAAAACTGAACGCCGCGGCGGTCGCCGCCTATGGTCTGAACAGCGAAACCATCCGCACCGCCATCAGCAACGCCAACGTCAACTCGGCAAAAGGCAGCCTGGACGGCCCGACCCGCTCGGTCACCCTGTCCGCCAACGACCAAATGAAATCCGCCGACGACTATCGCCAGCTGATCGTCGCCTATCAGAACGGCGCGGCGATCCGCCTGCAGGATATCGCCACCATCGAACAAGGGGCGGAAAATACCCGACTGGCGGCCTGGGCCAACCAGCAACAGGCGATCGTGCTGAACATTCAGCGCCAGCCCGGCGTCAACGTCATCACCACCGCCGACAGCATCCGCGAAATGCTGCCGACGCTGATTAAAAGCCTGCCCAAGTCGGTCGACGTCAAGGTGTTGACCGATCGCACCACCACCATCCGCGCCTCGGTCAGCGACGTGCAGTTCGAGCTGCTGCTGGCGATCGCGCTGGTGGTAATGGTGATCTACGTGTTCCTGCGCAACGTGCCGGCGACCATTATCCCCAGCGTGGCGGTGCCGCTGTCGCTGGTCGGCACCTTCGCCGCCATGTATTTCCTCGGCTTCTCTATCAATAACCTGACGCTGATGGCATTAACCATCGCCACCGGTTTCGTGGTGGATGACGCCATCGTGGTGATCGAGAACATCTCGCGCTACATCGAGAAAGGGGAAAAACCGCTCGACGCCGCGCTGAAAGGGGCCGGCGAGATCGGCTTCACCATCATCTCGCTGACCTTCTCGCTGGTGGCGGTGCTGATCCCGCTGCTGTTCATGGGCGACATCGTCGGCCGCCTGTTCCGCGAGTTCGCCGTGACGCTGGCGGTGGCGATTTTGATCTCCGCCGTGGTATCGCTGACGCTGACGCCGATGATGTGCGCCCGCATGCTCAGCCACGAATCGCTGCGCAAGCAGAACCGCTTCTCCGCCGCCTCTGAGCGCTTTTTCGAGCGCGTGATCGCGCGATACGGCCAGTGGCTGAAAACGGTGCTTAACCACCCCTGGCTGACGCTCGGCGTGGCCGTGGGCACCCTGGCGCTGACGGTGTTGCTGTACCTGCTGATCCCGAAAGGCTTCTTCCCGGTGCAGGACAACGGCATCATTCAGGGCACGCTGGAGGCGCCGCAGAGCGTTTCGTTCAGCAACATGGCCGAGCGCCAGCAGCAGGTCGCGGCGCAGATCCTCAAAGATCCGGCGGTGGAAAGCCTGACCTCGTTCGTCGGCGTCGACGGCAGCAACGCCACGCTCAACAGCGGCCGGCTGCAGATCAACCTGAAGCCGCTGAGCGAACGCAGCGACCGCATTCCGGCGATCATCAGCCGGTTGCAGCAGCAAACGGCGCAGTTCCCCGGCGTGAAGCTGTACCTGCAGCCGGTGCAGGATCTGACCATCGATACCCAGGTCAGCCGCACCCAGTACCAGTTCACCCTGCAGGCGATGTCGCTGGACGATCTCAGCCTGTGGGTGCCGCAGCTGATGGATGAGCTGAAACAAACCCCGCAGCTGGCGGACGTCACCAGCGATTGGCAGGATCAGGGGCTGGTCGCCTACGTCAACGTCGATCGCGATTCGGCCTCGCGCCTCGGCGTCACCATGAGCGACGTGGACAATGCGTTGTACAACGCCTTCGGCCAACGCCTGATCTCCACCATCTACACCCAGGCCAATCAATACCGGGTGGTGTTGGAGCACGACGTCAGCGCGACGCCGGGGCTGGCGGCGCTCAATGAGATCCGTCTGAGCGGCAAGGACGGCGCCGTGGTGCCGCTGAGCGCCATCGCCAAAATCGAAGAACGGTTCGGCCCGCTGTCGGTCAACCACCTCGACCAATTCCCGTCGGCCACCGTCTCGTTCAACGTCGCCGCCGGCTACTCGCTCGGCGAAGCGGTAGACGCGGTCACCCAGGCGGAAAAAAATCTCGCCATGCCGAAAGACATCACCACCCAATTCCAGGGCGCGACGCTGGCCTTCCAGGCGGCGCTCGGCAGCACGCTGTGGCTGATTTTGGCGGCGGTGGTGGCGATGTATATCGTGCTGGGCGTGCTGTATGAAAGCTTCATTCATCCGGTGACCATCCTCTCCACCCTGCCGACCGCCGGGGTCGGCGCGCTGCTGGCGCTGATGCTGGCCGGCAGCGAACTGGACGTGATCGCCATCATCGGCATCATCCTGCTGATCGGCATCGTGAAGAAGAACGCCATCATGATGATCGACTTCGCGCTGGCGGCGGAACGCGAACAGGGCTTATCGCCGCGCGACGCCATTTATCAGGCCTGCCTGCTGCGTTTCCGGCCGATCCTGATGACCACGCTGGCGGCCTTGCTCGGCGCGCTGCCGCTGATGCTCAGCACCGGCGTCGGCGCGGAGCTGCGGCATCCGCTCGGCGTCTGTATGGTCGGCGGCCTGATCATGAGCCAGATCCTGACGCTGTTCACCACGCCGGTGATCTACCTGCTGTTTGACAAACTGGCGCGCAACACGCATCGCCAGCCGGATACGCAGGAGCTGCCGTGAAATTCTTCGCCCTGTTCATTCACCGGCCGGTGGCCACCACCCTGCTGACGCTAGCCATCGCCATCAGCGGCGCGATCGGTTTTCGCCTGCTGCCGGTGTCGCCGCTGCCGCAGGTGGATTTTCCGGTGATTTCGATCAGCGCGTCGCTGCCGGGCGCCTCGCCGGAAACCATGGCCTCCTCGGTGGCGACGCCGCTGGAACGCGCGCTGGGCCGCATCGCCGGGGTCAATGAAATGACCTCGATGAGCTCGCTCGGCAGCACCCGGGTGATTTTGCAGTTCGATCTCAGCCGCGACATCAACGGCGCCGCGCGCGACGTGCAGGCGGCGATTAACGCCGCGCAAAGCCTGTTGCCGACCGGCATGCCGAGCCGCCCCAGCTATCGCAAGGTCAACCCTTCCGACGCGCCGATCATGATCCTGACGCTGACGTCGGACACCTACAGCCAGGGGCAGCTTTACGATTTCGCCTCCACCCAGTTGGCGCAAAAGATCAGCCAGACCGAGGGCGTCGGCGACGTTTCCGTAGGCGGCAGCTCGCTGCCGGCGGTGCGGGTGGAGCTGAACCCTTCGGCGCTGTTCAATCAGGGCGTGTCGCTGGACACCGTACGGCAGGCCATCGCCAACGCCAACGTGCGCCGTCCGCAGGGCGCCGTCGAAAACCCGCAGCAACGTTGGCAAATCCAGGCCAACGACGCGCTGAAAACCGCCGACGCCTACCGCCCGCTGATCGTTCATTACAACAACGGTTCGGCGGTGCGGCTCGGCGACGTGGCCGAGGTCAAAGATTCGGTGCAGGACGTGCGCAACGCCGGGATGACCGACGCCAAGCCGGCGATCGTTCTGGCCATCAGCCGCGCGCCGGACGCCAACATCATCGAAACCGTCGATCGCATTCGCGCCGAGCTGCCCGCGCTGCAGGAAAACATTCCGGCCGCAATCTCGCTCAACGTCGCGCAGGATCGCTCGCCGACCATTCGCGCGTCGCTGGCCGAGGTCGAACAGTCGCTGGCGATCGCCATCGGGCTGGTGATCCTGGTGGTGTTCATCTTCCTGCGCTCCGGCCGCGCCACGCTGATCCCGGCGGTCGCCGTGCCGGTGTCGCTGATCGGCTCGTTCGCCGCCATGTATCTGTGCGGCTTCAGCCTCAACAACCTGTCGCTGATGGCGCTGACCATCGCCACCGGCTTTGTGGTGGACGACGCCATCGTGGTGCTGGAAAACATTTCCCGCCACGTCGAGGCCGGCATGAAACCGATCAACGCTGCGCTGCTGGGCGCACGGGAGGTCGGTTTCACCGTGCTGTCGATGAGCGTTTCGCTGGTGGCGGTGTTTATCCCGCTGCTGCTGATGGCGGGCCTGCCCGGCCGGCTGTTCCGCGAATTCGCCGTCACCCTGTCGGTGTCGATCGGGCTGTCGCTGATCGTCTCGCTGACGCTCACGCCGATGATGTGCGCCTATCTGCTGCGCCACCAGCCGGCACGTTCGCAGCGGCGCGCGCGCGGCTTCGGCAAAATGCTGCTGGCGCTGCAGCAGGGATACGGACGCTCGCTGAACTGGGTGCTTGGCCACTCGCGCTGGGTGCTGGCGGTGTTCCTCGCCACCATTGCGCTCAACGTCTGGCTGTATATCAGCATCCCGAAAACCTTCTTCCCCGAACAGGATACCGGCCGCCTGATGGGCTTTATCCAGGCCGATCAGAGCATCTCGTTCCAGGCGATGCGCGGCAAACTGGAAGATTTCATGAAAATCGTGCGCGAAGATCCGGACGTGGAAAACGTCACCGGCTTTACCGGCGGCTCGCGCACCAACAGCGGCTCGATGTTCATCTCACTGAAACCGCTGTCGGTACGCAGCGACGACGCGCAGAAAGTGATCGCCCGCCTGCGCGCTCGCCTGGCCAAAGAACCGGGCGCCAGCCTGTTCTTGATGGCGGTGCAGGATATCCGCGTCGGCGGCCGCCAGGCCAACGCCAGCTACCAATATACGCTGCTGGCGGATGACCTCGCCGCGCTGCGCGACTGGGAACCGAAGATCCGCGCCGCGCTGGCGGCATTGCCCGAGCTGGCGGACGTCAACTCGGATCAGCAGGATAAAGGCTCGGAGATGGATCTGGTCTACGATCGCGAGACCATGGCGCGTCTCGGCATTTCGGTGTCCGACGCCAACAACCTGTTGAACAACGCCTTCGGCCAGCGACAGATTTCGACCATCTATCAACCGCTCAACCAATACAAAGTGGTGATGGAAGTGGCGCCGCCTTACACTCAGGACGTCAGCTCGCTGGACAAGATGTTCATCATCAACAACGAAGGCAAGGCGATACCGCTCTCCTACTTCGCCAGTTGGCGACCGGCCAACGCGCCGCTGTCGGTCAACCATCAGGGGCTGTCCGCCGCCTCGACCATCTCCTTTAACCTGCCGGACGGCGGCAGCCTGTCGGACGCCACCGCCGCTGTCGAGCGCACCATGACTCAGCTCGGCGTGCCGTCCACGGTGCGCGGCGCCTTCGCCGGCACCGCCCAGGTGTTCCAGGACACCCTGAAGTCGCAGCTGATCCTGATCCTGGCGGCGATCGCCACGGTGTATATCGTGCTCGGCGTGCTGTACGAGAGCTATATCCATCCGCTGACCATCCTCTCCACCCTGCCTTCCGCGGGCGTGGGGGCGCTGTTGGCGCTCGAGCTGTTCGGCGCGCCGTTCAGCCTGATCGCGCTGATCGGCATCATGCTGTTGATCGGCATCGTGAAGAAAAACGCCATCATGATGGTCGACTTCGCGCTCGAGGCGCAGCGCAACGGCGGCATCAGCGCCCGCGAGGCGATTTTCCAGGCCAGCCTGCTGCGCTTCCGGCCGATCCTGATGACCACGCTGGCGGCGCTGTTCGGCGCGCTGCCGCTGGTGTTGACCAGCGGCGACGGCGCGGAGCTGCGCCAGCCGCTCGGCATCACCATCGCCGGCGGTCTGGTGATGAGCCAGTTGCTGACGCTGTACACCACGCCGGTGGTCTATCTTTACTTCGACCGGCTGCAGGCGAAGTTCCGCCGCAACAAGCAGCTGGCCCCGCTGCCGCACTAATGGCCGACCGATGCTGATGAAACACACCGCCACGGTACGTTGGCAACTCTGGATAGTGGCGTTCGGCTTCTTTATGCAGACGCTGGATACCACTATCGTCAATACCGCCCTGCCCTCGATGGCCGCCAGCCTGGGGGAGAACCCGCTGCGCATGCAGTCGGTGATCGTCGCCTATGTGCTGACGGTGGCGGTGACGCTGCCGGCCAGCGGCTGGCTGGCGGACAAGGTCGGCGTACAGCGGGTGTTTTTCAGCGCCATCGTGCTGTTTACCCTCGGCTCCCTCCTCTGCGCCCGCTCGGCAACCCTGAACGAGCTGATCGCCTCGCGCGTGCTTCAGGGCATCGGCGGCGCGATGATGGTGCCGGTCGGCCGCCTGACGGTGATGAAGATCGTGCCGCGCGAGCAGTACATGGCAGCGATGACCTTCGTGACGCTGCCGGGCCAGATCGGCCCGCTGATGGGGCCGGCGCTGGGTGGACTTCTGGTGCAATACGCCAGCTGGCACTGGATTTTCCTGATCAATATTCCGGTGGGCATCGTGGGCGCCATCGCCACGCTGCTGCTGATGCCCAACTACCAAATGCAGACCCGCCGTTTCGATCTCAGCGGCTTTTTCCTGCTGGCGATCGGCATGGCGTCGCTGACGCTGGCGCTCGACGGCCACAAAGGCATGGGCCTGACCGGCGGCGCCATCGCCGGCCTGGTGGCGCTGGGCGCGGCGGCGTTGTTGGGGTATGTTTGGCATGCCTACGGCAATAGCCGCGCCCTGTTCTCGCTGCGGCTGCTGCGCACCCCGACCTACAAGATCGGGCTGCTGGCCAGTCTGCTGGGGCGCATCGGCAGCGGCATGCTGCCGTTCATGACACCGCTGTTTCTGCAGGTGGGCATGGGCTTCACGCCGTTCCACGCCGGGCTGATGATGATCCCGATGATCATCGGCAGCATGGGCATGAAGCGCATCGTGGTGCAGGTGGTCAACCGCTTCGGCTACCGCAACGTGCTGGTGGCCGCCACGCTGCTGCTGGCGCTGGTCAGCCTGAGTTTCCTGCTGGCGGCGATGCTCGGCTGGCTGTGGCTGCTGCCGGTGATACTGTTCTTCCAGGGGATGGTCAACGCATTGCGCTTCTCGGCGATGAATACCCTGACGCTGAAAGACCTGCCGGACCGGCTGGCCAGCAGCGGCAACAGCCTGTTGTCGATGGTCATGCAGCTGTCGATGAGCCTCGGCGTCAGCGTCGCCGGCATCTTGATCGGCAGCTTCGCCCATCACCAGGCGGTGGCCGACAGCCCGGCCATCCACAGCGCATTTATTTACAGCTACTGCTGTATGGCGTTGATTATCGCCCTGCCCGCGCTGGCCTTCGCGCGCGTGCCGGCGGATAGCGCGCCTAACCGCACGCTGGCCAAAGAGCCGGGCACCGGCTCAACGAGGTTGCAATGAAGATAGGCATTACCGGGAAGCTGTTCCTGGCCATTTTCGCCACCTGCATGCTGGTGTTGATCACCATGCACTGGGGGGTGCGCGTCAGCTTTGAGCGCGGTTTTATCGACTACATCAAGAGCAGTAACGAGCAGCGCATCAACATGCTGAGCGAAGCGCTGGAGGAGCAGTACAGCCATCATGGCAACTGGATATTCCTGCGCAACAACGATCAGGTGGTCTACCAAATCATGCGTTCGTTCGAGCAGAACAGCGACAGCAGCCACAACCTGCCGCCCAAGGGCTGGCGCACCCAGTTTTGGGTGGTGGACAGCCAGTTCAATCGGCTGGTCGGGCATTCCGGCCCGTTGCCGAAAGAGGGGCCGCGCCACCCGATCCGCTACAACAACGAGATCGTCGGTTGGGTGCTCACTACCCCGGTCGAACGCCTGACGCGCAATACCGACATCAACTTCGATCGCCAGCAGCGCCGCACCAGCTGGATCATCGTCGCGCTCTCCACCCTGCTGGCGGCGGCGGTGACCTGGCTACTGTCGCGCGGCATGCTGGCCCCGGTTAAACGCCTGGTGGCGGGCACCCATCGATTGGCGGCGGGCGACTTCACCGCCCGCGTGGCGGTCAGCAGCCAGGATGAGCTGGGCAGGCTGGCGCACGACTTTAACCAGTTGGCCACCTCGCTGGAGAAAAATGAACAGATGCGCCGCGCCTTTATGGCCGACGTGTCGCACGAACTGCGCACGCCGCTGGCGGTGCTGCGCGGCGAGCTGGAGGCGCTGCAGGACGGCGTACGCCAGCCGACGCCCGCGTCGCTCAGCTCGCTGCAGGCCGAGGTGTCCACCCTGACCAAACTGGTCGACGACCTGCACCAGCTTTCGCTCTCCGATCTCGGCGCGCTGGCCTATCGCAAATCGTCGGTGGACTGCGTGCATCTGCTGCAGATCGCCGTCGCCGCCTTCCGCGAGCGCTTTCGCGCCAAAGGGCTGGAGATCGTCACCCATCTGTCGCCCCAGGCGCCGCTGTTCGGCGATCCCGATCGCCTGAATCAGCTGTTCAATAACCTGTTGGAAAACAGCCTGCGCTACACCGATGCCGGCGGCCGGCTGGAAATCAGTGCCGAGCTGCAGCCGGGGCGGCTATCCCTCTGCTGGCAGGACAGCGCGCCAGGCATCAGCGATCAGCAACTGACGCGCATTTTCGAACGTTTCTACCGGGCGGAAGGCTCGCGCAACCGCGCCAGCGGCGGTTCCGGATTAGGGCTGGCGATCTGCCACAACATCGTGGAAGCGCACGACGGGAAAATCCGCGCCGAGCATTCGCCTTTAGGCGGCGTGCGCATTACAGTAGAATTTGCTACCCCGATAAAAAATAAGGCGCCCTGATGGACATTCAGAATCAACCCGTGCAGATCATGATTGTTGAAGATGAGCCCAAGCTGGGCCAGCTGCTGGTGGATTATCTGCAGGCGGCGGGCTACGCCACCCGTTGGCTGACCAACGGCAACGAAGTGGTGCCGACCGTGCACCAGCATCCGCCGGCGCTGATCTTGCTCGATCTGATGCTGCCGGGCGCCGATGGGCTGACGGTGTGCCGCGAGCTGCGCCGCTTCAGCGACGTACCGATCGTGATGGTGACGGCGAAAATCGAAGAGATTGACCGCCTGCTGGGGCTGGAGATCGGCGCCGACGATTACATCTGCAAACCCTACAGCCCGCGCGAAGTGGTAGCGCGGGTGAAAACCATCCTGCGCCGCAGCTATCGGCCGCAGGAGAATGCGCGGGAAGATGACCTGCTGCACATCGATGAACCGCGTTTCCAGGCCAGCTATCAGGGGCAGTTGCTGGATCTGACGCCGGCGGAGTTCCGCCTGCTGAAAACGTTGGCCAGCCAGCCGGGCAACGTATTTTCGCGCGAGCAGCTGCTGAACAACCTGTATGACGACTATCGGGTGGTCACCGACCGCACCATCGACAGCCACATCAAAAACCTGCGCCGCAAGCTGGAGCTGATCGACGGGCAAAAATCCTTTATCCGCTCGGTATACGGCGTCGGTTACCGCTGGGAAGCCGAACCCTGCCGGCTGGTGAATGGGGTTTAGGGGAGAGAATCGACCGCGTTCCACCAAGGCGCGCGGTCAGCCACACCCTGTTGTCGCTCATCCGACAGCAGGAAGTCGTGTGGTAGGGCTGTGTTAGCGATCATTCTCAACAGAGGCTCCCAATCTTTATCGCTGCCCTCGCTTTTATCATTTCCTACTGACCGTTCGATTTTTTCCATCCTTGGCGCTCCTGTGCAAAATTTGCCCTATTTTATCTCTGCGAGGTGAACCCGCCAAGATGAAATCGCGAGTGTTCCACGGCTTAGACGTCCCAAATACTGCACTGCGCAATCACCGCCCCTCCCTTAGCTTCCCGTGCGGCGCCGGGCTTCTCGGGCGAAAACTCCGCGCCGGCGCAAAAAAATTGCGCATTTTTTCGACTAAGCTGCTGTGAGGTTTAGCCACCGATTTTCAAGCGATTGGCTACACTTACATCACGAATCGGAACCTACAGGAGAAGAACCATGGCAATCGGTCATTACGAGCTGAAAAAAGCAAAGAACGGACAGTACCACTTCAACCTGAAAGCCAGTAACGGCGAGATCATTCTGGCCAGCGAGATGTACGCCAGCAAAGCGTCGGCGGAGAACGGCATCGCCTCGGTGCAGACCAATTCGCCGCATGAAGCGCAGTTTGAACTGAAGCACAGCACCAGCAACCAGCCCTACTTTGTGCTGAAGGCCAAGAACCATCAGGTGATCGGCGTCAGCGAAATGTACAGCTCCGAAAGCGCAGCCAAAAACGGTATCCAGTCGGTGATTAAAAATGGCCCGACCACCGATATTCGCGATTTGAGCGCCTGATCTCCCGTTTCGCCCGCGCGGTGGCCGCCATCGCGCGTTTTCCGTTTGACCGGGATCAATCTCCCTTGAATAAATCCGGTTAACTGCTGATTTTTTGCCGCGCCGCGGCTACAATCCCCCGCTTTTACTGCGCCATCAGGTGGCGTGGTGCTGACCTGAAATCAGACCGAGACACACTATGTTTACACCGGAACTTCTCTCCCCGGCCGGAACGCTGAAAAACATGCGTTACGCCTTCGCCTACGGCGCCGATGCGGTTTACGCCGGCCAGCCGCGCTACAGCCTGCGGGTGCGCAACAACGAGTTCAACCACGAGAATCTGGCGCAGGGCATCAACGAAGCGCACGCGCTGGGTAAAAAATTCTACGTGGTGGTCAACATCGCCCCGCACAACGCCAAGCTGAAAACCTTCCTGCGCGATCTGAAACCAGTAGTCGATATGGGCCCGGATGCGCTGATCATGTCCGATCCTGGCCTGATCATGATGGTGCGCGAAGCCTTCCCGCAGATGGACATCCACCTGTCGGTGCAGGCCAACGCCGTTAACTGGGCGACGGTGAAGTTCTGGAAACAAATGGGCCTGACCCGCGTGATCCTGTCGCGCGAGCTGTCGCTGGAAGAGATCGCCGAGATCCGCGCCGAAGTGCCGGACATGGAGCTGGAGATCTTCGTCCACGGCGCGCTGTGCATGGCCTACTCCGGCCGCTGCCTGCTGTCCGGCTACATCAACAAGCGCGATCCCAACCAGGGCACCTGCACCAACGCCTGCCGTTGGCAGTACAAGGCGGAAGAAGGCAAAGAGGACGACACCGGCAATATCGTGCACCTGCACGAGCCGATCCCGGTGCAGACCGTCGAGCCGACGCTGGGCATCGGCGCGCCGACCGACAAGGTATTCATGCTGTCTGAGGCGCAAAAACCAGGCGAATATATGAGCGCCTTCGAGGACGAACACGGCACCTACATCATGAACTCCAAGGATCTGCGCGCCATCCAGCACGTAGAGCGTCTGACGCAGCTCGGCGTGCATTCGTTGAAGATCGAAGGGCGCACCAAGTCCTTTTACTACTGCGCGCGTACCGCCCAGGTCTACCGCCGCGCCATCGACGACGCCGTTGCCGGCAAACCGTTCGATCCGACCCTGCTCACCACGCTGGAAGGCCTGGCGCACCGCGGCTATACCGAAGGCTTCCTGCGCCGCCACGTGCACGAAGCGCAGCAGAACTACGACTACGGCTCTTCGCTCTCCGAGCGCCAGCAGTTCGTCGGCGAGTTCACCGGCGTGCGCCGCGAAGGCTGGGCGGAAGTCGACGTGAAGAATAAATTCTCACTCGGCGACAGCGTCGAGATGATGACGCCGGGCGGCAACGTGCTGTTCACCCTCGAAAGCATGCAAAATAAGAAAGGCGAGCCGATTGAGGTCGCGCCGGGCAACGGCCATATCGTTTATTTGCCGATCCCGCAGGATATCGATCTCAATTATGCTTTGCTGATCCGCAATTTGGCGGAAGAAAATAGCGCCGGAGCCTAACAATGAATCGCCGTCATTCGGCGGCGATTTTTAGCAAATATTAGAATTGGATCACATCAATGTGCCCGCAGCTTGGTTACTATCACGCTGCTTAAAACGAACAACGAAAATATTTGCATAGCAATACTAGGAACCACCTCCTTAGCCGGCCCAATCTCCCTTGGGCTGGCTTTTTCTTTATGGGCCCGCCATTGCCGCCGGCGCGCCTATTTCTCATTACGTTTTCCCGTTATCCATTTTAATAAAAATAATAACGCCACATCGATATATAAATAACGCTATAGCGATTAATCCTGCCGCCATTAAAATTGCGCTTATTGTCAGGTTAAATTCAGATAAATTCGCATCGTCTTCATATTCACGGCGCAATGGGAAATAACCGGAATTAGCTGAATATTCTGATGGCTTGGCGGCCTGGGCTGGTTTATCTTGAGGCATTATTGGTTTTCCGCCGGAGGAGCTCGGCAATGCCTCAACACTCACATGCACCAGCACTGCTTATCATCAACGGCAAGGGCGCCGGCAACGAAGAGCTGCGCCAGGCCGTCAACCGGCTGCGCGAAGAGCAGATAACGCTGCACGTGCGCGTCACCTGGGAACACGGCGACGCCGCGCGCTACGTCGCGGAAGCCGCTCGGCTCGGCGTCGGCACCGTCGTCGCCGGCGGCGGTGACGGCACCATCAACGAAGTGGCCGCCGCGCTGGCGCAACTGCCGGCGCAAGGTCGGCCGGCGCTGGGCATTTTGCCGCTCGGCACCGCCAACGACTTCGCCATGGCCTGCAACATTCCCCTCTCGCCCGAGCAGGCGCTGCAGCTGGCGATCAAGGGCCGCTCGGTGCCTATCGATCTGGCCAAGGTCAACGGCGAGCGCTACTTCATCAACATGGCCACCGGCGGCTTCGGCACCCGTATCACCACTGAAACGCCGGAGAAGCTGAAGGCGGCGTTGGGCGGCGTGTCCTACTTCGTTCACGGCTTATTGCGCATGGATACGCTGCAGGCCGACCGCTGTGAAATCCGCGGGCCGGACTTCCGCTGGGCCGGCGAAGCGCTGGTGATCGGCATCGGCAACGGCAAACAGGCCGGCGGCGGCCAGGAACTGTGCCCCAACGCGCTGATTAACGACGGGCAGTTGCAGCTGCGCCTGCTGATCGCCGATGAACTGCTGCCGGCGCTGGTGGCCGCCCTGTTCAACGACGAAGAGAGCAACAGCATCCTCAGCGCCGCGCTGCCGTGGCTGGAGATCGACGCGCCGCATGAGATGACCTTCAACCTCGACGGCGAGCCGCTCAAAGGCCGCCATTTCCGCATCGAAGTGGTGCCGCAGGCCATCGAATGCCGCCTGCCGCCGAACTGCGCCCTGCTGGGCTAATCCGGCTCTGCGCCCGCTCGCCGCTCGGAACGCCAAGGCAGGCGAGATCGAACAATCAAGCACTTAACGCGCCGGGGGCGATCGCCCCCGCGTATTTGGCCACGCCAATGGCATTTCCTCTCAATCGCATCTATTGTTTGTCCTTGCCGGATCAAGTTCGGTAGCATCGCTTTACAGCTTCAATCACCGCTTTTTTACTACGCCGGTGGTCAAAAACCCTTGCATTGCCGGTGTATGAAGAAGCTTAATCGGGAGTGAATCATGACTGATATTGTGCAGTTGCTAGGAAAGGAAGCGGAAGATCTGCTGCAACACCGCTGTACCACTATCCCCGCCGAGAATCTCTACCTGCCGGGCGCCGACTTCGTCGACCGCGTAATGATCGATAACAACCGCCCCAACAGCGTGCTGCGTTCGATGCAAACCCTGTTCAACCACGGCCGCCTGGGCGGCACCGGTTACCTGTCGATCCTGCCGGTCGATCAGGGCATCGAGCACTCCGCCGCCGCCTCGTTCGCCGCCAATCCGCTGTATTTCGATCCGAAGAACATCGTCGAGCTGGCGATTGAAGCCGGCTGTAACTGCGTCGCCTCCACCTACGGCGTGCTGGCGTCGGTATCGCGCCGCTATGCGCATAAAATTCCGTTCCTGGTCAAACTCAACCACAACGAAACGCTGAGCTACCCGACCCAGTACGACCAGACCCTGTATGCCAGCGTCGAGCAGGCGTTCAACATGGGCGCGGTGGCGGTCGGCGCCACCATTTACTTCGGCTCCGAGCAGTCGCGCCGCCAGATCGAAGAGATTTCGATCGCCTTCGAGCGCGCGCATGAGCTGGGCATGGTCACGGTGCTGTGGGCCTATCTGCGCAACCCGGCGTTCACCAAGGACGGCGTGGACTACCACTCCAGCGCCGATCTGACCGGCCAGGCCAACCACATCGCCGCCACCATCGGCGCCGACATCGTCAAACAGAAAATGGCGGAAAACAACGGCGGCTACCGTGCGGTGAAATTCGGCTATACCGACGATCGCGTCTACACCAAGCTGACCACCGATCACCCGATCGATCTGGTGCGCTACCAGCTGGCCAACTGCTACATGGGCCGCGCCGGGCTGATCAACTCCGGCGGCGCCGCCGGTGAGAACGACCTGCAGGAATCGGTGCGCACCGCGGTGATCAACAAACGCGCCGGCGGCATGGGCCTGATCCTGGGGCGCAAGGCGTTCAAGAAATCGATGAAAGACGGCGTGGCGCTGATCAACGCCGTGCAAGACGCCTACCTGGACAAGAAGGTCACTATCGCCTGATGTGACGGACCGTCTGTCCCAAAGCCCGGCTCGCCGGGCTTTTTTGTGCCCGCCCCCCTAAACCCAACGCCGCCAATCTTATTTTTCTTTCACTTTAAACTTTCAAAATAAAATATTTATCTTTCAAAGTGTGATCTATTTAAAACAAATAGCCCAACAAAGTGACTACTGTAAGGCCCATGGCGACAGAGCCGCCGTTCGCTCCAGGCCATATCAGTCCATTACAGGAGAACATAATGATTGAGCTAATCACCCACGGCGCCGAGTGGTTTATCGGCCTGTTTCAGAAAGGCGGTGAAGTGTTTGTCGGCATGGTGACCGGCATTTTACCTTTGTTGATCAGCCTGTTGGTTATCATGAACGCGCTGATCAAATTTGTTGGCCAGGAACGTATCGAACGATTGGCACAGCGCTGCGCGGGCAACCCCGTTTCGCGTTATCTGCTGCTGCCGCTGATCGGCACCTTTGTCTTCTGCAACCCGATGACCCTCAGCCTGGGGCGCTTCATGCCGGAGAAATACAAGCCGAGCTACTACGCGGCGGCCTCCTACAGCTGCCACTCGATGAACGGCCTGTTCCCGCACATCAACCCCGGCGAACTGTTCGTTTACCTCGGCATCGCCAGCGGCCTGACCACCCTCGGCCTGCCGCTCGGCCCGCTGGCGGTGAGCTATTTCCTGGTGGGGCTGTTCACCAACTTCTTCCGCGGCTGGATCACCGATCTCACCACCAGCCTGTTCGAACGCAAGATGGGCATCCGTCTGGATCGCCAGGTGCAACTTTAATTCGTGGAGTGCAGCATGAGTGCTTATATCCGTATTGAAAAAGGCGCCAGCGGCTGGGGTGGCCCCCTGGAGCTGCCGATAGAGCCCGGCAAGAAAGTGGTGTACATCACCGCCGGCACCCGGCCTTCCATTGTCGATCGCCTCAGCGAATTGACCGGCTGGCCGGCCGTCGACGGTTTCAAAGAGGGCGAGCCGCCGGCAGAAGAGATCGGCGTGGCGGTGATCGACTGCGGCGGCACCCTGCGCTGCGGCCTGTATCCGAAACGCCGCATTCCGACAGTCAACATCCACGCCACCGGCCAGTCCGGCCCGCTGGCGCAGTTTATCCTCGAAGACATCTATGTCTCCGGCGTGCGTGACCACAACATCAGCCGAATCGAAGCGGCAGATAGCCAACCCGCCGCCGCCGTTGCCGCGCCGCCCAAGGCGCGCGACTACGACACCAGCAAGAAGATCACAGAGCAAAGCGACGGGCTGCTGGCGAAGGTCGGCATGGGCATGGGATCGGTGGTGGCGGTGTTCTTCCAGGCCGGGCGCGACACCATCGACACCGTGCTGAAGACCATCCTGCCGTTTATGGCGTTCGTCTCGGCCTTGATCGGCATCATCATGGCCTCCGGCCTCGGGGACTTTATCGCTCACGGCCTGACGCCGCTGGCCAACAGCCCGATCGGCCTGGTGACGCTGGCGCTGATCTGCTCATTCCCGCTGCTGTCGCCGTTCCTCGGCCCCGGCGCGGTCATCGCCCAGGTGATCGGCGTGCTGGTCGGGGTGCAGATCGGCCTCGGCCATATCCCGCCGCAGCTGGCGCTGCCCGCGCTGTTCGCCATCAACGCGCAGGCCGCCTGCGATTTCATTCCGGTCGGCCTGTCGCTGGCGGAAGCCAAACAGGACACCGTACGGGTCGGCGTGCCTTCAGTGCTGGTTGGCCGCTTTCTGACCGGCGCGCCGACGGTGTTGATCGCCTGGGCCGCCTCGGCCTTTATTTATCAATAATTTGATTCCCAGGGAGACGTTTATGCACACCATTTTTCATACCACCATCACGCAGATCGGCGGCTGCGCCCGCGACGCGTTGCTGGACAACATGCTGATCACTTTCCGGGAAGGCGCGCCGGCGGATATCGAAGAGTTCTGCTTTATCCACCGCCACGGCGCGACCGCCGGTGAGCTGCAGGTGGGCGGCGTGATGGAACTGGCGCAGCAGCGCTACGCCATCACCGCCGTCGGCAGCGTCGCCACACAGAATCTGCGCGAACTGGGCCACATCACCGTGCGCTTCGACGGCGAAGCCGAAGCCGAATTCCCCGGCTCGATCCACGTTTCCGGCCCGACGCCGACCGATATCCCGTTGGGCAGCACGCTGTCATTTATCGCATAAGGAGTAGACCATGTCTGAAGTAGCTGTAGTGATCGGCGGCGGCCAAACGTTAGGCGCCTTTTTGTCCCACGGGCTGGCGCAGGCCGGCTATCGGGTGGCGGTGGCCGATCTGAACGCCGACAACGCCAATCGGGTGGCGCGGCAGATCAACGAAGAGTACGGCGCAGGCAGCGCCTGCGGTTTTCAGGCCGACGCCACCGACGAGCAGAGCGTGATCGCGCTGGCGGCGGCGGTTGACCGGGAATTTGGCCAAACCAACCTGCTGGTCTACAGCGCCGGCATCGCCAAGGCGGCGCCGATCACCGACTTCCCGCTGGGCGACTTCGACCGCTCGCTGCAGGTGAACCTGGTGGGCTATTTCCTCTGCGCCCGCGAGTTCTCGCGCCTGATGATCCGCGACGGTATCGCCGGGCGCATCATTCAGATCAACTCCAAGTCCGGCAAGGTCGGCAGCAAGCACAACTCCGGCTACAGCGCCGCCAAGTTCGGCGGCGTGGGGCTGACGCAGTCGCTGGCGCTCGATCTGGCGGAATACGGCATTACGGTGCATTCGCTGATGCTCGGCAACCTGCTGAAATCGCCGATGTTTCAATCGCTGCTGCCGCAGTACGCGCAAAAATTGGGCATCGCGCCGGACCAGGTGGAGCAGTACTACATCGACAAAGTGCCGCTGAAGCGCGGCTGCGACTACCAGGACGTGCTGAACACCCTGCTGTTCTACGCCAGCGATAAGGCCTCTTACTGCACCGGCCAATCGATCAACATCACCGGCGGCCAGGTGATGTTCTGACGCCACCGACGCCCCCTTCCGCGGAAGGGGGCATAAGGAGAACCCCATGACACAAGCTTTGATCGCCTTCGCGCTGCTGGCCTGGCTGCTGCAAATCGCCTTCGGCTGGTGGCAACTGCAACGTTTCAACCGCGCCTTCGACGGCTTATGCCGACTGGGTGCCGTCGGCGTCGGCCGCTCCGGCGGCCGTTTTCGCCCGCGGGTGGTGCTGGCGCTGGCCTTCGACGCCGATCGGCGGGTGTGCGGCAGCCTGTTGCTGCGCGGCCTGACCGTTTTCGCCCGGCCCCGCCCGCTGCCTCATTTGCACGGTTTGCATCAGCGGGATTTGCGCCCGGATGTGATCTTCCCCGAGGATCGCGCATGCCAGTCTGCACTATCGTTAGCGATTGAACCCAAATCGTGATATTTTCACATTAAAAGGCATTACCTTTCATAGTGAATTATTCAGCGAGGGGAAATGCCCCACTCTTGTGAACGGGAATCGCGATGAAACCAAAGCAGCGGCAGGCCGCTATCCTTGAATATCTGCAGCAGCATGGCAAAACGGCAGTGGACGCCCTGGCCGAGCATTTCTCCACTACCGGCACCACCATCCGCAAAGATCTTACCCTGCTGGAAGAAGAAGGTGAGGTGATCCGCACCTACGGCGGCGTGGTGCTCAGCCGCGACGACGGCGATCAGCCAATCGACCGTAAAACCCATATCAACACCGAGAAAAAACGCCGCATCGCCAGCGCCGCCGTGGCGCTGATCGCCGACGGCGACTCGCTGATCTTCGACGCCGGCAGCACGGTGCTGCAGATGGTGCCGCACCTGGCGCAGTTCAATAACATCACGGTGATGACCAACAGCCTGACCATCGTCAACGCGCTGGTGGAACTGGACAACGATCAGACCATCCTGATGCCCGGCGGCACCTACCGCAAAAAATCGGCCTCGTTCCACGGCAGCCTGGCCGAATCGGCGTTTCAGCAATTCAGCTTCGACAAGCTGTTTATCGGCGCGGACGGCGTCGATCTCAACGCCGGCGTCACCACCTTCAACGAAGTGCACAACGTCAGCAAAGCGATGTGCGAAGCCGCCGGCCGCATTATTTTGTTGGTGGACTCCTCGAAATTCGGCCGCAAGAGCCCGAACGTGGTGTGCGAACTCAGCGCCGTCGATACGCTGATCACCGACCGAGACATCAACCCCGATTACCTCGCCGCCCTGCAGGCGAAAGGCATCAATATCATTCTGGTAGGAGACCCCGATGAGTAACGCCAACGCCCTGCTCGCCTTCGCCCGCGAAACGCTGGAGATCGAGTTGACCGAAGCGCAGCGCCTGCTGGCGCGCCTGGATGACAATTTCGTCTGCGCCTGCGAGCTGCTGCTGAACTGCCGCGGCAAAGCGGTGATTTCCGGCATCGGCAAGTCCGGCCATATCGGCAAAAAAATCGCCGCGTCGCTGGCCAGCACCGGCACGCCGTCGTTCTTCGTTCATCCGGCGGAGGCGCTGCACGGCGATCTCGGCATGATCGGCGCCGAGGACGTGGTGGTGTTCATCTCCTATTCCGGCCGCGCCAAAGAGCTGGACCTGATCCTGCCGCTGCTGGCGGAGAACGGCATTCCGGTGATCGCCATCACCGGCGGCAAAGAGTCGCCGCTGGCGCAGGGCGCGGCCTGCGTACTGGATATCGGCGTCGAGCGCGAAGCCTGCCCGATGGGGCTGGCGCCCACCTCCAGCGCGGTCAACACCCTGATGATGGGCGACGCTCTGGCGATGGCGCTGATGCGCCAGCGCGGTTTCAATGCGGAAGACTTCGCCCGCTCGCACCCGGGCGGCAGCCTGGGGGCGCGCCTGTTGAACCGCGTGCATCACCTGATGCGCACCGGCGATCGCCTGCCGCGCGTGAGCGAAAGCGCCAACGTGATGGAAGCGATGCTGGAACTGAGCCGCACCGGGCTCGGGTTGGTGGCGGTGTGCGACGCGCAGCAGCGGGTAGTGGGCGTGTTTACCGACGGCGACCTGCGCCGCTGGCTGGTGAAAGGCAACAGCCTGCAGGACCCGCTCAGCCCGGCGATCACCCGCCCCGGCTATCGGCTGCCGGAGCAGTGGCGCGCCGGCGAAGCGCTGGAAGCGCTGCACGAACAGCACATCAGCGCGGCCCCGGTGGTCGATATGGACGGCGTGCTGGTGGGGGCGCTCAACCTGCACGATCTGCATCAGGCCGGCATCGGCTGATCGACGCCGGGGGCGACATTGTCAGCGCCCCCGGTCAGATCATTTCCAGTCGGGATTGTTCTCGAACTGCTGCTTAAGCAGCGCTTTCATGTCGTCATCCGGCTTGCCGAGCCACTGGTACTTGGCGTATTTCTTCGGATGATCGACGGCTTCCGGCCGATCTTCCACTTCCACCCGCACGCCCCAGGCCTGGGATTTATCCGCGCTGAACGCCACGATCAAAAAGTTGTTGCCGCAGTCGTGCGGCTTGCACAGGTTGCCGACCAGATACTCTTTGCCCTTCCAGCTCAAGTTTTGCGCCGGCGTAGAGGTGCCGACGCCCTTGCGCGCCCAGCCCGGCATCCGCGCCTGGCCTTTGACCATGTTTTGCCAGCTGGCCTGATACCCCGGCTGCTGAATCAAATCCGATGTGGTGACGATCTGCTGAGCGAAGCTGCCCGCGCTGAAGCTGAGCAGTGCGCCGAAGAGGGCGCAACGCAGCGCCTGGTGTCCCGTCATAGTCCTTCTCCCTAGGTTAAATCAGGTTTCGCCCGTAAACCGGGCCTGAACTAGTCAGACCACGGTTGCGGCAAAAAGTTGACTCACCACCAGGCGTGAAAATGATGCACCGGCCCGATGCCGTGCCCCACTTCCAGCGTGTCCGCCTGTTGCAGCGCGTGTTGCAGGTAGTCCTTGGCGGCGGCCACCGTGGCCGCCCAGTCGGCATGGCGCGGGCGCAGCGCCGCCAGCGCGGCCGAGAGCGTGCAACCGGTGCCGTGGGTGTGGCGGGTGGCGACGCGCGGCGCCGTAAAGCGCTGCTCGCCTTCGGCGGTAAACAACCAGTCCGGGCTCTCGCTTTCGCTCAGGTGGCCGCCCTTCATCAGCACAGCCCGACAGCCCATCGCCAGCAGCGCCCGCCCCTGCTCGCGCATCTGCGCTTCATCTTCCGCCGGCGCGCACGCCAGCAGCGCCGCCGCTTCCGGCAGGTTCGGCGTAATGATCGACACCAGCGGCAACAGCTCGCGCCGGATAGACGCCACCGCCTCCGGCGCCAACAGCGGATCGCCGCTTTTCGCCAGCATCACGGTATCCAGCACCACGAATTCCGGCCGGTAATGGCGCAGCCGTTCGGCCACCGCCTGCACGATGTCGGCGTTGGCCAGCATGCCGATCTTGACGCTGTCGATGCGCACGTCGCTGAACACCGAGTCCAGCTGCGCGGCGACGAACGCCGGATCGATGTAATACACCGACTGCACGCCGCGGGTATTTTGCGCCACCAGCGCGGTGATCACCGAGGTGCCGTAGGCGCCGAGCGCCGAGAAGGCCTTCAAATCGGCCTGAATACCGGCGCCGCCGCTGGGATCGGTGCCGGCGATGGTCAGCGCGTTAATGCGTTTCATCACAGATCCTCCCCGCGCAGTTGATACAGCGCATCGAGGAACGCCGGCGTAAAGCTGCCCGGCCCGCCGGCCTGTCTGGCCGCGAGACCGCCGCAGTGGGACATCACCCGGCAAGCGGTCGCCACGTTGTCCAGGCGATCGCCCGGCAGGGCGCAAAACGCCGCCACGACCGCCGACAGCGCGCAGCCGGTGCCCACCACCCGCGTCATCAGTGGGGAACCGCCTTCGATCGCCCAATCGCGTTGGCCGTCGGTGACGTAATCCACCGCGCCGGTGACCGCCACCACCGCGCCGCTGCGCTGCGCCAGCTCACGCGCGGCGGGCAAGGCCGCCAGCGAATCGTCGCCGCTGTCCACGCCGCGGCCGCTGGCCAGCAACCCGCTGAGCGCCATGATTTCCGAGGCGTTGCCGCGTATCGCCGCCGGTTTCTCGTCCAGCAGCTGTTTGGCGAAGGCGGTGCGGTAGGAGAGCGCGCCGACCGCCACCGGATCCAGCGTCCAGGGCTTGCCGGCCCGATTGGCGGCGGCCACCGCCGCCCGCATCGATTCGGCGCGCAGCGCATTGAGGGTACCGACGTTGATCAGCAGGCCGTCGGCCAGCGCGCTGAACTGCGCCGCCTCTTGCGGCTCCACCACCATCGCCGGGGAGGTGCCGAGCGCCAATAGCACGTTGGCGGTCAGCGATTGCACCACTTCGTTGGTCAGGCAGTGGATCAGCGGAGGCCGCTGTTGGAATTGGGTCAGACAGGCCGCGGCGCGGGCGCCGGGTAGTGCATCAGGTCGAGCGATCATATTCCTCCCAACCGGCGTTCAAGAAGGCGGCGCCGGTTGAGCGGCCGTGACTTCCCTACGCTGGCATTATCCAGATCAGGTAATACGGGTATTTCTCAGCCTTCACGCGGAAGGGCACCCCGAGTCATTTGTAAAACAAAATCAAAAGTTTGTGATTAACGTCCCGTTAATCCCTATTCTGGATCATGCCAGTGGGAAGCCAAAGACTCAACCCTAAAAAATCCTCTGTGTCCCAGTTTGTGTCTCACGTTGTATCCCACAGATAAATGGCAGGCACAAAAACCGCCCATAAGGCGGCTTAATAAAATTAATTCAGTTGTGAGGATTTAAAATAAATCTATTTTCTGCAAACGTTTTCTTCATACAGTCGAAGTGCTTTTGCCAATTCCAATTGGAATACAAAGGACAGACGGGAACGGCTGATCTTAATACCGTCAATAATGATGTATGAAGGGTAAACAGTGACCATACGCCTCATGTATTGGAAGTGTTTAGGCTAGTTTGACTTATCGTTATTCATTGTGTGCCATCCGTCTGGGCGGGGGTAATCCCGGCAACGGATGATTGATATAAATTTAAAAAAATAAATAAGTTAATTTAAAACCAAATCCAGAGGTGTACACTGACGAGCCTCCCTCAGCCTACCATATACCCGAAATAAAATGGGGTGGGTTATGGTCCTCATAAGTGGGAAAATATCTAGGAGTTTGGGCAGTTCTGCCAGGCAGGGTAACCAGACACTCAGATGTGAGTGTGCTATTGTCTAAAAGTCGTAAGCTAGTAAATTAATATGAAAAGGCGAGCTATTAGGCTCGCCTTTCTACTTTTGTAGAATCTAATCACTAGCAATTAGAACACGTTAACAATATAAATTCAGGAGTAAACCGAGTCAAAAAAAATACCTTTCAGGGTGGCGTTTACGAGGATGAATGGTTTTTACATTACATTCACCCTTGAACATACATTCATTTAAAGGAAAGATAAAAGACTATTTTTTGATTTTTCGATAAAATCAGACTTACGTCTTATAGTAAGTCTGATTTTAAAATAGATCATTTTTTGTCGGTTATAGCAGGGACACCTTTAATCGTAAATTTTTTATCACCACCATAATATAATGGTGATTTAAAATAAGGCCCTTTATTAACAATCACAGCAGTTTGGATTAAACCATCAATGGCATCAGCTAGGCCATCATCTAAAAAAGCGATAGAATCATCACCTTGTGGATATCCTTCTGTTATGACCTGACATTCGATATAAGGATGACCAATGCACTCTATTAAGTAGCGCTCAAAGACCTCTCGAGGTAGAGCTAGTCCAAATTCACGCCAAGCATATTTCCGCCCCCAATAGTAGCCATCGGACTCAGAATGCTTTACCCTCGAATCATTTTTCCCTTTATTTTCATCATGTTTCTGTTTAGACATATTACGAGCATATTGATAGCTAAAGTCTTTGTCTAGAACAGATGACTTTGATAAACATGATGTATCAATAGTCTTTATACCATTATGCTCAGTGAATCCAATATTATATCTTTCTCCTTCGATGACTACATCCTCAATGTTGGCTTCAAACTGATAGGTAGTGTCAGTTGTTGCTGGCTGGAAAGTATGGAGATAACGGCCATTTCCTAAGTCATGCTTTTGATAATTTGTAATTATCAGATCATGAATAGTCTTTAGCTCTCGTGATTTCATAAAACACCCCTAAGTTAAATCATGTTTGAACATAAACTTAAATTGTTATTCTGTTGAATAGGCAATCAAGGCAAATCTATTAAAATTTATCACGTGCATAAATTATCATTTTTCTTGAGCGAGATATTAATTTTTCGAGTTCTTTTGTCTCTCGATCAACTTTGTAATGATCACAAATTGTTTCTTTTGAACATGTAATCGCCAGAGCCTCTGAAAACTCTAAGTTTGTTAAAAAACTTGGGTGAATATTCTCAATAAATTCATTATCAATCAGAAAATTATTTACTTCAGATAGAAAAGTATCAGCATTGTTGCAAACTGAATCAGGCAAATCAAATTCAACTATTTGATTGCTACATTCTCGGTCTCGCCACACTGAAATTTCAACAAGATTTTGATCTAACATACAAACCTCTTTTAGACTGAGCCGAATAATATTTTTAACATAAGAACTTCAAGCTATTTGTAATTTTCCAGATTACTGACTAATTCTTTTCGTTCCTGTAGCAAATCAGAGTGTATTTTTTGAGACATTGGATCTGTTAGATCAAATGCACCTTTTCCCAAGTTGAGATTTTTAACCCCATCAATAAGTGCAGTTCTTACAAGTTCTTTATCATCAGCATCATTTACATTATCCATCAATTCAAGAATATTTTTATGTAATTCCAAGATTGAATTATATATTGACATGACTGAATTTTTTTTGTGTGTTTTAGTCTTATAGCTAATTTCATTTATTTTTTTATTAATATTCTCAAGCGAACCAACAATACCCTTCCTAGCCTCAACTCTAATAATTTCTTTTTTACTCCTTGATTTAGTTTGGAACAAAACTTCAGCGTTGACAACATCACTAAGTCTTGCCACATCAGAAACTATTGTTTTAATTCCTTCCCTATATGAGGAATAGTTTGTTACAAAATTACCGACTGGAGTAAGAGCATTTAATAAAACACAAACACTACCATATGCAGTGATACGAGCTTTAATAGAGCCATCTTCAAAGGAAACATCAATATCAACATCATCATAAAGAAAGAACTTCATCCTCTCTTCGGCATGTTTTTTGATGATATTTTTTATCCTTTCAATAGCCTCTTGTTTCTCTTTCCCTTTTACTGTCGCAAGCCACTCAGGCTCTACATGAACATATGATTGGCTAAGAATGTTACTATTGATATAATCAGCCATGATATTCCTTTAAGTGTAATAATTCAGGTTGTAAACTATGTAATCTTTCCCACTGCTGTGCAACTAATTGTCTCAATAGCAGCCTTGTAAACACACTAAGCAGCCAGATTATATTATTGAATTAGCTCATTAGAACCAATTAAGTCTATCAATTACTTAACATACAGTATGTAATGGGAGTTATGCATGTATCTCTTTGTGATACCCGTCCCACTTTTTTCGTGACCAACCACCTGTTGCAAGTGCGCTAGGTTAGCAACCCAACCAGCTAAACAGGTTGAAATCATAGTATGCCGGAAACTATGCACCAGTCGGCGCTGTCCATAATCATCCTGGTAGGGGATACCAAGCTGCTCTCGAACATCCGCTAAAACTTTGCCGATCTTCGGCATGTTCTTGCCAGACACAGGCGAGAAGATTTTCTCTTTCCACTGCCGATTAACAAAATCAAGAAAACCCCACTCGATCAGTTTGGGATGAAGCGCCACCTGCCTTGTAGCGTTTTCTGTTTTACCCTGCCCTCCTTCTGCTATCAGGAGATAGTGACGCTGGCTGTCCTAGTCATACTTGATCTGTGACTTCTCCAGCTTTGCGATCTCGCCTCTTCTGGCTCCAGTGTACGCCAACAACAAGGTGATCCACTTCTGCCATCCGTCAGGCTGCTTGAGCGCCCACCCCACAAACTTTCTCATTTCTGCTGCGCTATATGCACCAAACCTTGCTTTAGATGGTGAGGCAACTACTCCATCAGTTGGAGACTTCTCCAGAATATCTTTATTGTCAGTCAGGAAGGTTTTGAACAGCGATTTGTAAATCTTCAAATGCTTGTGGATAGACTCAGCGCCAACCAAATTTTCGGCGGGACATCATCACACTCGATTAGTTGCTGAACAGTCATCGACCGATAAAGCTGCACAACGCGCTTTGGCAAGTTTTCAACAACTTCCATAACCTGCTTGATGTCCTGCTTGGTTATCGTCATTACGTCTGTTGATGCACCGAGGACAGTTAACATGACTTCCATAAAGCGCTCATTGGCCTGTGAAATTGCCTTCGTCCAGTCCTGAGCCTTCTCCTTTTTGTACATGTTCCATGCGCCAGCCAGTGTTAACGCGTGTTCTGGCTGTGCTTCAGTGTGTTCTTCCTCATCTACCGAAGGAGTGACAACCTCGCGGTCTTCCTGAGCAACTATCGGCTGAATATTGCGCCGCACATCATTCAGAAATTGGTGCGCCAGCCATTGTTCATTCTGCTGCTTCAGACTATTGCCATACTCAGAAAGATGCTTACCGAAGTGATCCGGTTGGATGGTTCCACGTTGGACCAAAGGAATTACAGGAGAAACAAATGACATCAGCAATTGAGCCTGGGCGTGGCTATCAGTCTCTAACGACTTACGGAAAAACCTATTATCAGGCAGGCGAAAACGAACGTAATAGATCCCGTTACGTTTAATGGTGTGGCGTATGGTTTTGTGTCCCATTTGGAGAGCCTCAATGTGTTACGGCTGAACAAAACGGGACGAAAAGGAGTAATAATCTTTTGATTTATATTCGGATAATCGCAAGGACTACGCTGGCATTATCCAGATCAGGTGATACGGGTATTTCTCAGCCTTCACGCGGAAGGGCACCCCGAGTCATGAAAATCAATAGGTTGTGATCAACGTTGCGTTAATCCCTGCAGGGGATCATGCCAGCGGCGGCGCGGACAAACAAGCGATTAAATTGGCCCAGCGAGCATACGCCGCGCAATGCGCTATAGTGAGCACAAACCACCGGGAGATGCCATGCAGATAAGACCCTACCAAGAGACCGATCGCCCCTTCCTGCGCACGCTGTACCTGGCGTCGCGCAAGGCGGCGTTCGGCTGGCGCGATACCTCAAACTATCAGTTGGAAGATTTCGACGGCGCGACGCTGGGCGAAGCGATTTGGGTGGCGGAAGACGGCGGCGCGCTGCTGGGATTCGTCTCCGTCTACCGCGAAGATAACTTCATTCATAACCTGTATGTCGATCCCCATCAGCCGCCGCGCGGCGTCGGCAGTGCGCTGCTGCATGCGGCGCAAGCCACCTTCACCGCCACCGGTTCGCTGAAATGCCTGGTGAAAAATGAAAAAGCGCTGGCGTTCTACCGCAAGCACGGCTGGTGCATCATCTCCACCGGCAACGACGGCGAAGAAGATTATTACCTGATGCACTCACCGGCCCGCTAGCCTTTACCCGCCGCATCCGGCATCCCGCGCAGCGTCAGCCGCCAAAACAGCAATGCGCTCAGGCTGACGACCGCCCCCAGCCAGCAGACGCCGCTCCAGCCCGCCCAGGCGTACACATGGGTGCCGGCAAAGGCGCCCAGCCCGCTGCCGACGGCGTAAAACAGCATGTAGCAGGCCACCAGCCGGCTGTGCGACTGCGGGTGCGCGCTGAAAATCATGCTCTGGTTCAGCACGTGGATCGCCTGGCCCGCCAGATCCAGCAGCACGATGCCCGCCACCAGCCAAACCAGGCCGCTGCCGAGCAAACCGAGCGGCAGCCAGGCCAGCGTCAACAGCAGCAGACATGCGCCGCTGGCCGCCTGCCCCAACCCGCGATCCGCCAGATGCCCGGCGCGCACCGCCGCCAGCGCGCCCACCGCGCCGACCAGGCCGAACGCTCCCACCGCGGCATGGGTGAAGTTGAACGGCGGCCGGCTCAGCGGCAACACCAGCGAACTCCAAAAGAGGCTGAAAGCGCCGAACATCAGCAGCGCCAGCATGCCGCGAATTTGCAGCGTGCGGTCATGCAGCAACAGGCTCAACATTGAACCCAGCAGCGCGGGATAACTCAGCGTGCTGGGAACGGTGCGTGGCGCTGGCAGCAGGCGCGATAGGATCGGCAGCAATACCAACGTCACTCCGGCGGAGAAGAAGTACACCGTGCGCCAGCCGCCAACGTCCGCCAGCGCGCCGGAGAGAGTGCGCGCCAGCAGCAACCCCAGCACCACCCCGCCCTGCGCCGCGCCGACTACCCGCCCGCGCTCCTGCGGCGGCGCCAGGGCGGCGGCGAACGCGATCAGGCCCTGCGTCATGGCGGTGCCCAGTAGCCCCACCAACATCATCCCCACCAGCAGCCAGGCCGCACTGGGCGCCCAGCCCACCAGCAGCAGCGCAGCGATCAGCCCCAGCTGTTGCCCCGCCAGCAATCGATGCCGGTTCAACCGATCCCCCAGCGGCACCACCAACAGCAACGCCAGCGCGCAGCCCAACTGAGTCACGGCGATCACCATGCCGACCGCCGCCAGGCTGATGGAAAAATCGCGGGCGATGGCGTCTAACAGCGGCTGCGCATAGTAAACGTTGGCCACGCTAAAGGCGCTGGCGGCGGCCAACAGCAGCACCAGGGCGGCCGGCAGGCGCCCCAATGCCGCACAGGGAGGTTCCAGCAGTTTGTCGCTCATCGCACACCTCAACTTGGTTTCATTATTAAACCCAATGAACTTTAGGCGCAGAGGTTTTATAATGCAACCAGAATATGCAGCAGGAGATAATCGTCGTGAAACGTAAGAGCCTGGAAGACGCGCCGTGCCCGGTGGCGCGCACGCTGGATGTGATTGGCGACTGGTGGTCGCTGCTGATCGTGCGCGACGCCTTCGACGGCGTCACCCGTTTCAGCGAATTTCAAAAAGGGCTGGGGATGGCGAAGAACATTCTTGCCACCCGGCTGCGCGCCCTGGTGACGCACGGCGTGCTGGAGATCGTGCCCGCCGCAGACGGCAGTGCCTATCAGGAGTATGTGCTGACCGAGAAAGGCCGCGCGCTATTTCCGGTGATCGTTGGCCTGCGCCAGTGGGGGGAAGATCATTTGTTCGCCGAAGGAGAGGCGCATTCAACGCTGGTGGAAAGCGACAGCGGCCGCCCCGTGCCGCGCCTGACGCCGATCGGCAACGCCGGGCAGACGCTCACCCCGCTTAACACCCGGGTGGTGAAGGTGGGGGAACGGTGATGAGAGTTAGTGGCGGTGCCCGCAGCTCACCCGCTGAAAAACCTGGCGGATAAAGAGCCATTCCAGACACCCGGCCAGCAGATAAACCGCGCCAAAAACGAGCGCACCAAACCATTCCGTATCGTTAAAATGGAAAAACCCACTGGCGTCAATCAGCCAAGCGGTTTGATTCTGGTTTAGCCTGGGTACAGGAAAAAGCTTTATTGTCAGCACAGCCAGCCCAACAACAGCCAATGCGTTAGCGAGCAACTGGGCAAGTTTTTTCATAGCCTTTCATTCTACAACCTAACGCAGCCCAACAAACTGAACCTAAGAACATACGTTAATCGTTAACCCTCAGGTTGCCCCGTTCGTCGGAGACAACCATGAATGCGGCGGTAATCAAATGCGAACCTTCGGGTGTCTGTATATCGTAGGCGACGGAATAACGCTTCCCTGGCCGAAAAGCATAGTCGAATACCGGCATGCACCTCCCCGGTTCAACAAAAAAAGCGTCATTATCTATATCTTTAATGAGCTTATCGCCTGATTCGCTATAAATCTGAACGAAGCGGATATTATCCCCCGCCTTCATAGAAGAAAGAATGCAGACATGGTTATCTTTGGCAGTGACGACGGCGGGGAAACGCGGAGTAAACTTATCGCCAGGCCCCGGACAGCCGACCAAGAAGCAGGCCGTGAATAGAACCACATATTTTTTCATGCTCCCTCTCATCCCCTAATAATTTTTTGATAAAGTGCATGAATGTCACGCAAACTATCGGTTCCCCTGTACCTACCCACTCGTCCAGGACGTTGATAATAACGCCACGTTTCAATACCATAAACCAACAGCAGCCAGTAATCAGCAAAAATCGAAGCTTGTTGCTCCAGCGAGTAATCAGTAATTTTATTTCTATCAAGACGATAGTTGTACTCAGCCGCCCAACTAAACAACCCACGCATTCTTACCCATTGTCCATGCTGATGTTGCCATACATGCCCCAATTCATGGATGAAAAGATGTTTATCTTCTATCAGAACCCTATTATCAGAAAAATCGTCTTTATAGAGTTCCCTCCGTAACCATAACTCACCATTAGGTGCCATGGCATAACGTCTGTTTTGTAAGCCAAACGGAAAATAACTATCACAGTGTATCCATACACGACCATATATAATTGAGCTTCCATATATATGGCGAGCCAATTTTATTTCCCCTATGGTCATACGTCGTAATGTCCCTTCTTCGGCTAATGCGTTCATTTATCCCTCCTTGAATTTATCGATATCCTAATACTTTTTTAAAATGAATCTATACATGAACTCTTAAAGAATTGCATTTGGCATAATCCATTTATAACTTGAATGACTTTCAGGGAAATCCCCATCGATTTTCTATAATTAATTAAACGAAAAAAATATTGCAAATACCTTTGTAGCAACCGTGGTCAGGATACGCGTATCCAGCCCCCCCCTGCATGATTCGCTTCGCAGCGCCATCCGGGTAATGTATAGTCCGCGTTTTACGGAGATCCCATGCTGACTAACTCATCCATTCGTCTGAACAAATACATTAGCGAGAGCGGTATCTGCTCACGCCGCGACGCCGATCGATACATCGAACAGGGCAACGTTTTCATCAACGGTAAACGCGCCACCGTTGGCGCCCAGGTATTTGCCGGCGATGTGGTGAAGGTTAACGGTCAGCTGATCGAACCGCGCAATGAAGAAGATCTGGTGCTGATTGCGCTGAATAAACCGGTCGGCATCGTCACCACCACCGAGGACGGCGAGCGCGACAACATCACCGACTTCGTCAACCACAGCAAGCGCATCTTCCCGATCGGCCGCTTGGACAAGGATTCGCAGGGGCTGATCTTTCTGACCAACCACGGTGACCTGGTCAACAAGATCCTGCGCGCCGGCAACAATCACGAGAAAGAGTATCTGGTGACGGTCAACAAGCCAGTGACCGACGAGTTTATTCGCGGCATGGGCGCCGGCGTGCCGATGCTTGGCACGGTGACCAAAAAGTGCAAGGTGAAGAAAGAAGCGCCGTTCGTGTTCCGCATCACGCTGGTGCAGGGGCTGAACCGCCAAATCCGCCGCATGTGCGAACACTTCGGCTATGAGGTCACCAAGCTGGAACGCACGCGCATCATGAACGTCAGCCTGAAAGGCTTGCCGCTGGGCGAATGGCGCGATCTGACCGATGACGAGCTGATTGAGCTGTTCAAGCTGATTGAAGGCTCTTCGTCCGAGGCTAAACCGACGAAGAAAGCCCCGGCCAAATCTTCCCCGGCGAAAAAACCGAGCGTCGGCGGACCGAAAAGCGCCGATAAAACCGCTGCGCCGGCCGGCCGCAAGCGCTTTACCCAGCCAGGACGCAAGAAAAAAGGGCGTTAAACGTCCTTCCCTGCTCAGCCCGCCGTTGCGCGGGCTTGGCGAGGGCGAAACCCTGACCACCACCTAGACGAGTCTGATTGAAAACGAGGAAAATCAGGGGGTAAGAGTAAGGGTCACTATTTTTTTAACAGCGTGGTCTTACCGTCAGGCTCTTGAGCAAAAGTCTTCCCATCCAGACTGATAAAAATCCTTTTATTAGCATCACCATTAATAATCATCGCTATATCCTTATAGATACATTTGTTCTTGGCATCGCCCTCGGCAAAACAATGATAGTCATCAACACTTCCATCATTGCTACCCGTCGGAGCGGCAACATAGCCATCAAAATTCATTACGGCAACGGTAAAGTGACTCTCGTCTTTGATAATATGATATTTTTCCTGAAGTTTATCTTTATTATCATTCCACCAAGATATTTTACCTTCCGTGGTCAACGGAAGGTATTGAACATAAACAGCAGCACCATCAACCCGCACAACATTAGCCGGCCTGACAAGCACCCAAACCAACCAAAAAGCCGCTACGGCAACCAAAGAAAAGAACGCAACCTTTTTCTTGTTAAGCATAGTTTTCACCTGTCACTATTATCTTCGCGCCAAAGTTGGTGAAAAAGGGTCTAAACGCGAACTCTTTATACCTTTGAAGTACAAACCAAATCCTGAAAAAACCAATAGAATTAAACGTTAACTTGCTAATATCTTCTTTATCCAATCCAAAATAATCCTGAGCTTTATAGCTAATCACGGCAGTATATCTATTACCTTGAAAAACCAAAGAATCAACACTGATCTCTGTACTGTTGACCTCATGCACACTGACTCCCATTCCATTTATCTTATGCAGTCTCCCCAGCGAACATACTTTGGCAAACGGCTCTGTGATAACTGAAGAGCAAATGCCTCTTTATTCAGCCGATATGAGTTAAAGTCAAAGGTGTCGAGAACACTTTTAATTCGAATTAGCGTACTATTTTCTGATTTATCGCTCAGTATCAGCCTTTTATAGGCTAAATCCATTTGAACATCTTGAAAGTCAGTTCCGTTATTGCCCTGCATGTGATTGAAGAGCTTAACTATCAAGCCTTGATAAACGCCAGTAAAAGAAAAGTATCTCGATGCAGCTCTCAGCTCATCAAAAAGCATGGCAACCGCCTTTTCTTTTCCTGCTGCCGGAATATTTCGCGTTGCCGGATGATCATAGGGCGATTTATAAGTACTCCAATCGATAAACGTTGATACTTGCCCCAAGCGATACCGTTGCTTAAGTGTACGTTCATCCATATCGCCATATTGCATATCATCCGCAAAACGGTCGTTAAAAGGCTTCTTATTGGTGAAAATCGTTAACGGCCTTGTCAATTCACGCATTGGAAAATCAGTCCCTTGCCCATACCAAGAAGAGCATTAATCATACAGACAATCCCGCCCTGCTCATATCGGGAAATGTCTTAGCGCCCCCTTACGCAGGCTCACGGGAAACTTAATGCCCACCATAAAAAAGGCCCGCATCAAGCGGGCCTGCAAGTACCAGAGAAGTCTAGAGGAAAAATCAGAACGACCAGCGCAGGTTGGCGTTGACCGAATTGACGCGGGTATCGGCGCCGAATTGCCCCTGATAGCCAACATCCAGCGTCGCAGCGCGCGACAGCTTCACGCTCACGCCGATATCGCCCACCATCACGTTGTCATCCACGGCCTGGCCCTGAGTGACGAACGCGTCGCTGCCGGCAAACGCCATGCGCGATGAGGTGTTCTTATCGCCGTAGGCATGTTGCCAGCCGAGCGAGCCGTAAAGGCTGACGTTCTTCGGCAGTTCAGTCACGCCGCGCACCCCGAGCGTGGAGTAGAAGGTGTCCATCGTTTCATTGCGCACGCTCAGCGCCGCCGCGCCACCCGACTCCTGGAAGCTGTCGGTATGCAGGCGGATGTAGCTCAGGTTGATGAACGGTTCGACGTTCATCTCCGGCTGGCCGAAACGGTAACCCGCTTCGGTGAATGCCAGCAGCGAGTTCGCGTCATAATCCGACTTCAGCCGATCCGAGAAGCCGCTGAAATCGACGTTGCGCTTGCCTTCAATCTTGTGCCAGGTGTAACCCAGCGCGCCGCGCAGCGAGAACGCATCCTGTTGCCCGGCCGCATACAGGCCGAGGTGGTAGTTGTCGGTATCGGCCTTGGAGCGGCGGCTGTCGACGTCATAATCGCCGCGGCTGTAACCGAAGTAACCGCCGATGCGCACGTTATGGTCCGCCAGCTTGCGATCCGCCCCCAACAGGAAGCCGGTGGTGTTGCCATCCAGCTTGCCCACGTTGCCGTTGCCGCTGTTCCTGCCCCAGGAACTGAAGGTCTGGCCCCAGACGCCGCTGTTTTGCGCCTGCGCCGGTTGCACCAGCGACATCGCCAACGGCGGTACCGGCAGACTGTCATTGTCGAACAGGCGCAGCATGCGCTGGTTCAGCACGTTGAACAGCTGGGTGCTGCCGGCGATCAGGTTAGACTGCATCGACGGATAGACTTCGCCGGACAGCTGATTGAACGCCTCGCGCGCTTCCGGCGCGCTCAGCAGCAGCAGCGAGTTGTACAGCGCCAGTGAAGGACCGCGCTGCGCCAGCGTGGAGAGCGCGCCGGCGGTATTCCACTGGTTGCCGCTCTCGGCCACCGTTTGGAAAATGCCCGGCTTGCCGCTGCCTGGATTCTCGCCCCCCGGATTTTCCCCACCTGGGTTTTCTCCGCCCGGATTCTCGCCCCCTGGATTCTCACCGCCAGGGTTTTCTCCGCCCGGATTCTCACCACCTGGATTTTCCCCACCCGGATTCTCACCGCCCGGGTTTTCACCGCCGGTGTCTTTCTGCGCGATGGTCAGATCCACGGCGTTGGCGCTGTGTTTTAACGCCACATCGAGGAAGGCAGACTTGGAGACCGCCGACGCGAACTGGCCGTCAATGCCGCCGTCCGAGGTCAGAATGCGGTAGCTTTGGCCGGTTTTATAGCTGGTTTGTGGATCCAGCGCCGTAACCTGCACCTTGGCCCGATCGCTGATGGTGGTTTTGCCCGCCACCAGCAGTTGATCGCTGCGGCCGTCGCCGGCGATATCGACGTCATAGAATGATTCGCCGATAAAGTTCAGGTAGCGTTTCAGCGTCAGCGTGCCGATATTGCCGTCGCCGGGCGAGATATGGCCGCCGGACTGGATCTCGGTCTGGCCCAGCGTGCCGTTGCCGCCCAGCGTGCCGCCGGCCTTGATCGACGCGGCGCTGCTGTAGCCCAGCCCGTTATTGACGTCGGTGCCCGCCGTCGCGTTAAGGATCAGCGTGCCGCCGTTCTCGGCGCCGAGGGTTTGGATCTCGAAGATGTCGTCTTCTTTCTGGGTATTGATGTCGCTGGCGATGATGAGCTTGCCGCCGCGCGCGGTGACGTTCGCCTGCAGCTCAGAGAGATCGCCGTTCAGCGTCGTGTGCCCGGCGCTGTTGATCACCTCGCCTTCGCCGCTCATCTTGTTGCTGAAAACGTAATTGCCGTCGGTATGGTTAAAGTACACATAGCTGCGGAACAATCCGCCTCGCAGGGCGATCGCCGTCTGGGCATCGATAGTGCCTGCAGCGCCCGCCGCGCCGAGCGTCGGTTCGGTTAACCCGGTGCCGGTGTCCATATTGCCGCGGCTGCCGATAATCAGCGCGCCGCGGTTCGAGCCGGAACCGGTCTTGCCCAGCACCACTTCGTTGCCGCCGGCGGAGAATGTCCCGCCGTCCATGACCGCCAACACGCCGTTGCCGTAATCGCCGACGTTGACGCTGCTGCCGCTGGTAAACCGTGAGCCGTTGCCGGCGATCGTCAGCTCGGCAGTTTTACGCGCGCCCGAGACGCCCGCCACCTGAATATTACCGACGTTGACCGCAGCGCCGTTCAGCACGTCCAGATCGCCGTAGAGCGTGAGCGCACGGCCGACGTTCCACTGGGAATTGTCCCCCTTGACCGTGGCTTTCGGGCTCAGCGTATCGGTCTCACCCGGCCCGCTGCCATTGCCGATGCGTGCGTCAAAGGCAGTGTTCAGCACCGCGCCGTCTTCAATCGCCAGCGTGGAACGTGCCCCCAGATCGGTGCCGACGCTGAGAAAATTGCTGGTAACGCGAGAACCGGCGCCGGTGGCGATAAGGTGGCTGTCATAGCCACGGGTGGTGCCGACCACGATCTCTTTCGCGCTGGCCAGCGCACCGTCTTCAACCCGCAAAGTGCCCCGCCCCAGATTGAGGCCGCCGCGCAGCACGAACTGATCGTTCACCGCATTCAGCTCGGCGTTCGGCCCGCGGACCGTGACTACGCTGTCATGAATTTGGCCGTTGAACATCCGGCCGATATTGATGTTATAGGCGCTGATCTTGCCATTCTCGATCAGCAGGTTGCCGCTTTGGTTACGGCCGACGTAAACGTCCCCGGTGTAGGCCAATGATTCGGTAATTTTTGAGTCGCCGTCAAAAATGGCATCGTCTGCGCGAGCGATATCGGCGGGCGCCAGCATCAACAGCGGCGCGGAAAATAGAGCGAGGTAAAGTTTGGAAAGCGGTGTTTTAACCGCTAAAGAATGCGATGTCGTGTCATTCACGGGCTATCTCCGTACTCGTTAGCGTGATGTCGCGGAATGTATTGTTATAAGAAAACTCAATGCGCTAGAGGAGGTATGAGGCGTTATTCCGCGCACGCAGGTTTATTGATCGTCGAAGCAAAAGCTTATTGCCCCCCGGCGCTGGCGCTCCGACGATGGAAAACCAGGAAGCGGCAATACCGCCTCCAAAGCGAATTATTTATGGGTGACTACCGGTGTACAGGTCGGCGCGCTCAGCGACGGCGAGGAGCCTAAAATTCCCGGCATCATCAGCGATGAACAATCGAAAATTCGGCCTTTTTCCGTGGTGGCGCGATAAGAAAGTTTTTGGCCGCCCAGCGCATCCGGCTGCGCGCCATTGACATTGGTCACGGTAATTTCGTCCGATGAACCCAGGCCCAGCATTTTAGCGGTTTCCGCCTGCAGCAGCGGAATGGCCTGATCGGTTTTCAGGGTGGAACAACCGGCTATCATCATCGTAACGGTTAAAGCGATAAGTGGTTTCTTCATAAATTATCCTTTATAACCAATCAGTTAAAATTACCGATTGGCTTTATGTTTTCTCTTATCCAAATCCTCGAATAATATATTTCCCTTTCCTAAACGAAAAAACCCTCCTAAAGTAGGGAGGGTTGATAATAACTCATCAGACCTATCTGATATTTGAAGGCGAAAGGAGAATCCTTTGGGGCAGGATTATGCGTTGGTCGTTGATGACCATCCATTGGTAGCAAGCGGCATCGCTAATTTTCTCAGCACGCATTGCCGATTCAAACAGGCGCATGTGGTGACCACAGAAGAGAATTGCTACCGTCATATTAGGGAAAATGGCCCGCCGCGTTTACTGGTGATCGATTTTTGGCTCTCTTCCGGTACGGCGTTGAAATTACTCAAAGAAGTAAAGCAACTTTATCCTCAGGTGCGGATCTTGGTGGTTAGCGGCGACGAGAATAACGATATCTGGCAGAAAGTGCACACTGCCGGCGGGCATGGGTTTGTATTAAAAAACGAACCTCCTGAATTATTCGCCAAGGCGGTCTTTGCGCTGAACGATAATCAGGAATGGTTTCCTGACGGGAATGAATTCGCCGTTAAAAGCAACCACGAGCATTTAAAAAAATTTAATTTAACCCCACGACAAATTGACGTATTAAATATGATGATGCGCGGCCTGCCCAATAAAAGGATCGCCGCGCAGCTGTCTATTTCCGAACCCACCGTCAAAGAACACATCAGCAATATTTTGAAAAAGATCGGCGTCAACAGCCGGGTCGAAGCCATTACGCTGTTGCACGGCAAACGGGAGCCGTCGCAATGAGGTTTTTCCAGAATTTACAAAATGATGGCATCTCACCACGCGCGCAGATCCGCCTGCTGGACAACACCTTCATGCGATTGGTGTTCAGCTTTACCGCCGTACCTTTCGTCGGCATCCCTTTCGCCATCTGGATTTATTTGCTGGGGGATGAACTTGGCCCAACCATTGCCTGGATCATGGTTTACCTGCTATGCGCCGTGGCGATCAGAATATGGCATCGGCGCTACCTGCGCGAGGCCAAAGAAAATGATGAAGACACCGTGCTGCGCCGCTGGCTGCCGCGCATTAATAAGGTGGCCTTTATTCACGGGCTGGGGATCTCCTCACTCTATTTAATTACCCCGCAGACCCATAACTTTGACTTTTTCCTGCTGCTCAATATCAGCATCGCCGCGATCGTCGCCGCCAACGCAACGCATCTTACGCCCGTCATCAGCACCTTTACGCGTTTTTTCTTCGCCTCCTGGGGGCTGCTGAACCTCGGTATCATTTGGCGGCTGGAAGACGTGATGTTCATCGTGCTGATGCTGAACTTGCTGTACGGCTTCGCCATTTATCGCCACGCGTTAACCTCACATGCGTTCTTTATTCAGCAAGCGCTGCTCGAAGAGCAAAGTTCGCGCCTGGCGGAGCAGTTCCGCCAGGCCAAAGAAGAGGCGGAACAGGCGCTGTTGGACAAGAACCAGTTCCTGACCACCGCCAGCCATGATCTGCGCCAACCGGTGCACGCCATGGGTTTTCTGATCGAAGCCATCATCCACAAAAACCGGGACGACAGCCTGACGCCGCAGCTGCTGGATCTGCAGCAGAGCGTGCGCTCAGTGCATCTGATGTTCAATTCGCTGCTTGATCTCAGCAAGATCGAATCCGGCAACGTGCGCACCGCCGCCACCCATGTGGATATCGGCGCACTGCTCGACTCAGTGATCACCCTGTTCCGCGAAGAGGCCAACAGCCGCTCGCTTGCGCTGCGCACCTGGCGGCCCAGGCGGCGCATCAGCGTGATGGGCGATCCGCTGCTGGTGCGGCAATCGCTGATCAATCTGATCCAAAATGCCCTGCGCTACACGCAACGGGGCGGCGTACTGATCGCCATCCGCCCGCGCGGCGCCGAGTGCCTGGTGGAAGTGTGGGATACCGGCGTAGGCATCGCCGACGAAGAGAAAAGCAAAATCTTCTCCCCTTACTACCGCCCCGAGCTGGCGTGGAAGATAGACAGCGCCGGGCACGGGCTGGGGTTGGCAGTGGTAGCGCGCTGCGCCAAGCTGATGAAGGTGAAGTACGGCATGCACTCCGTCGAGGGCAAAGGCTCGCGCTTCTGGATGCGCTTTGCGCAATACCTCGGCGAAGACAAAGCGCCGGAGAGCGCGGCGACGTACGACAACACCGCCACGCCCACCCGCTACGCGCCGCTGCGGGGATCCTGCCTGGTGGTGGACGACGATCCTTTGGTGACCTCCGCCTGGGAAAGCCTGATGAGCACCTGGGGCATCACCGTGCGCTGCGCGGCCTCCGCCGAGGAAGCCTTCGCCATCGTCGACGACGGCTTTACGCCGTTCGCCGTGCTGTGCGATCAACGCCTGCGCTCCGGCGAGAGCGGTTTCGACATCCTCAAAGCGTTGTTCGAACGCCTGCCGGACGTGAGTGGCGCCATGGTCAGCGGCGAGTTCAATTCGCAAGTTCTGCAAGAGGCCGAGCAGGAAGGCTATCTGGTGCTGCGCAAGCCGCTGGAACCGGCCAGGCTGCATGCGCTGTTGACGCAGTGGGGGGCAAGTTAACTACACAGATGGCGCAGGTTATCCGCCAGCAATAAGACAGGCTCAATGAATAAAACATTAAGCCTGCCGCATTTTACGTGGCGTTATCTAAATACGATTAATCGCATTTAGGCGGTTCTGGTTTGCAGACCGGCGGCTCAGGTTTACATACCGGCGGTTTTGGCGTGCAACCGCCCCAGGCATTATTCCACGCGTTTCCCCAGCTGTTAACAACCTTGCCGATAATAGCCAGACCCAGGCCAATCGTTGCGCCGTTCACCTGCTGAACTTCTGTTGAGTTTAATTCTCTCATTTTTCATCTCCATTCACTAAAAAGAATCAATTAAAAAAGACTGCTTTTTATGAACCGTCGGTTCACGCTTTAGGTATAAGGTGCTCGATAAATTAACTCAATAACGAAAATCTTAATTAAAGATGAAATAAATATAAAATTTTATATTTCATCAAACAATTACGCCATTGCATTTACAGGCTGCAAAGTAATTACCCGATCTGCCGATGCAATCGTCGATGGCCGATGAGCAATGATAACGCGGGTCATTTTCAACGAGGATATGGCTTCGTTCACCCTTTTTTCATTGTCCAGATCCAAATGACTGGTGGCTTCGTCCATAAACAGAATACTGGGCCTTCGATATAACGCGCGGGCGATAAGCACCCGCTGTTTTTGCCCGCCGGAAAGGCTCCCCCCCAATTCGCCCACCAACGTTTCATATCCCATCGGCATTTTCATAATATCGTCGTGAATATTGCAATGCTTGGCGCATTCAACGATAAATTCCGTATCGGGATGAGCATCAAAACTGCATATGTTCTCGGCAATTGAACCGGCAAGCAGTTTATCTTCTTGCAATACACATGCGATGCACTCCCGATAATTATTAATGCCGATATCATGAATGTTAATGCCGTTGATAAACAAACGCCCTTCCGTCGGTTCCAACAGCCCGCACATCAGCTTCATCAACGTGGTTTTGCCGACGCCTGAAGGCCCGACGATCGCCACGCTTTCTCCCGCCGCGATCTGCAGGCTGAGTCCGGGGATCACTGGGCGCGAAAGGCTATCATATTGATAAAGCAGATCGCGCACTTCAAAAGTCACCGCCTCGTTGGAATTGCATATCTTGCGATAGGGCTTTTCTTCCTCTGTCGTAGAAAGCACGATGTCCGCCAGCCTTTCATTATGCAAATTCAGCATTCGCAGCCGAATGACCATATCGATAAGATTTGACGCGCGATCGGAGAATTGCCCCCGATAGGCATTAAAAGCGACAAACATGCCTAATGTCATTTGACTGTCGATCACTAAAGACGCGCCCAACCACAAGATAACGATTTGATCGCAGGCCGCAAGAAACGCATTCACGCCGCCAAAGAACATATCGAGCTTCGTCACCCGAATATTGGCGTTTGCCGTATCGATATTTAAATTTAACCAGAATTGCGAACGCGTTCCCGCCAACCCCAACGACTTCAGCGTCGCGATGCTGTACAGCGTCTCCATAAAATGTGAGCTGGCTTTCGCCGACTTCACCAATTGCTCCTCGGACGCTTGCCGATAATAGCGATAGGTCGAAAGGCGCAGCAGAACATATAAGACCGTAAAGCCGGAGGCTACCCACACCAGCCAGCCACCGTACATGAACATCATGATAAATACACCGACCGACATGATGCCATCAATGATGCTGGAAACGATACTGGTGGTAAACGTGGTGCGAATGGCGTCCAACGAGCCAAAGCGCGATTGAATATCACCCAGCTTGCGCTTTTCAAAATAGGCAAGCGGGAGCTTCATCAGATGATCAAACAGCCCTGATTTCCACTGTATATCGATCAGCGCGCCCATCACGATGGAGATCCACGAGCGAAACATCGAAACGCAGGTGCGGAACAAGATAAAAAACAGTAAACCGACGCAAATAATGACCAATAAATTATGGTCGCCGGCCTGGATGACGTGGTCCATCACCAACTGAGTCCCGACGGGCATCAGCAGGTTGACGGCCTCAATGACCAGCGACAGAGCGAAAATTTTTACCAGCGCGCTTTTAAGACCGGTGACATTGCTGAGCAGTTTCCTAAAGTGCAGGCGATTTTTCTGCACCACAGGCGTGAATTCACTGCTTGGCCATACCTCTAAAGCGATTCCGGTAAAATGAAGGGAAAACTCCTGCAGGCCGATAACCCGGCGGCCAAATGCCGGATCGTGCAGGGTTATCCGCCCACCGCGAATGTTGACCAGGACCACAAAGTGATTCATATCCCAGTGCAATATGCAGGGCCTTTTCACCTGGTGAATCTCATCCAGGCTCAAGGATAGAGCCCGCGTTTTCAAATTGAGATTCTCGGCGATCGCGATCAGCGAGCTCAGGGTGGCGCCGCGGGCCGAGATATCAAACTTCTGGCGCATCGACAGCATATCGATGTGCATGCCGTAATAGCCGCACACCATCGCTAAACTGGCCAGCCCGCATTCGGCGGCCTCCGTTTGCAAGACCTGCGGCACTTTTCTTCTGAGCGACAGGTTCAGCTTGCCAACGATATTCTCATAAACTTTATTCACGAAGTGGCCCCGACACACTGTTTTTCATGTCATAAAATGGCGCGAACATCCATTGGTAGATGGGTCTTTTCTCCAGGAAAAGCGTGGCTTGCGCCTTCATGCCGCTTGAAAGGTTCAGCTTCTTTCCCTGATAGCCGAATTGCGTGTTATCGATAGCCACCAGCACTTTGTAGTACGACTCAACCAGTTCAGCCGATTGTCGAGTTGGCGAACTGCTGTAAGTGGACATTTCCTGAATCGATGCGGGAACATAAGCGATGCTTTCGATCACGCCGGGAAACTGACCAAATTTTTCATACGGGAAGGCGTCATAGCGAACGTTGATGTGATCGCCTCGGCTCACGTAAGGCACGCTGCTGTTGGGCAACCATAAAACCAAATAATAGATGGCATGATTACTGGGGATTAATTGCGCCAGGCTGTCTCCCGTATTGACCATTTGCCCAGGCGTCACGCTGAGCGATTCAACGCGCCCGTCCGCCGGCGCATTGACAATCAACGAGCCGCTGGCGTCCGCTTCGGCCAGCTGCCGCAGGAGATCATTGCGCTGAAATTGATATTGTGAGATTTGATTATCGAAATCGGACGCTCTTGTCGCGAGATCGCTATTCAGGTTAGTTATCTGCAAAGACTCTTGAATGCTTTGGTTATAGAGACTGTGGAACGTACTCTGCTGCTGATAGTAGAGGTAAACCTGGTTATTCAGCTGATCCCGATTAATGAGCCCCTTACTGCGATACTCATCGTAATTTTTCATGGTTTCGCGCATGAAGTTAACGCCGTTGCGTGAATTCTCGACCATCTGTTTGGACTGGCTGTGCGCCAGTTTATATTGGTCAATCTGCGCTTGCAGATTGACCAGGGTCGTTTTCTTGTTCGCCTCCAATTTGGCGATGATGCTATCGACCTGCGCCAGTTGATTTTCTATCGCCTGCCGCGTGCTTGCGCTGACGGTGCCGGAATCCGTCACCCTGCTGACGTCTATCTGATAAAGATGCTGCCCTTTTTTTACCTGATCGCCCACATTGACAAAGCGTTGTGCAATGAATCCCTGCTGAGTAGCAAATATATTGACCGATCTTGGCAGCGTCGTGACCTCTCCGCCCACGCTGATACGCCGGGTATAACCGCCATAGGTCACGAAAATGATCAGCACAGAAACGAATGAAAGTGAAATGCCCGCGATGACCCAGGCCGGCAACCCTGCAATTAACAATGCTTTTCCTGCCCATTTAGAACGACTGTGCGATAAGGCCTCTTCCCTAAACAAATTCTGACCTCTCCATATATAACGACACCGTTCATTTTTATCTTTTCCCTGGCCCAACACGGCGCTTATTTAGATTTAGTCTTTGTTGGCAAAACCCACAAGTAATAATAATCTTAAAAAAACACAAAACTGCTGAAACGTCACAAAAAGTGCGACCCTAATATTAGCGACGGCGTTATGAGTTGCATATTTCAACGCCGACCTCTTTAATCTAAGCGTATTCTCATCAAGCCGTCATTCACAGAGGCTGCGAGAATTAAGCGGCGAAACGCTTTACGTTTCGTTCCTGAGGTATAGGGATAAAGTTGAAAGGATTTACTATGAAAGAGCTAAATACTGCAGAGATCGAAATCGTTTCTGGTGCGGGGATTATTTCCGATACGGCAAGCTTTGTATCAGGATTTGCCGGCGATGTTATCATTGATACCGTAAAATTGGCCAATGATGCGCTTAATACCCGATTGATCTCTTCCGTAGGCCAAGGGTTCAACGCGATCGGTTTTGGCTTGGGCGCCGTTCATAATGTCGCGGACTCGCTTGGCTATGCAGCATTTAAAAGCGTTGCAGCCGTAGGCTCCCTGCTGGGCGGGGATGCAAGCCGTATCGAATATCATTACGAGAAAGAATGGGGTGCTTGAAAACAAGCGGCTCCCTCTGAAAGGTTAATGATGCTAACCACCTGCCCAATCAGGTGGTTATTTCAATTACGCACTCACTAACTCTTCTGTTTGAAAACCGCTTTGGTCAATGGAGAGGAGAACACGTTGTGCGGATCGTACTTATTCAGCACGTTGCAGGCATGATTCCAACTGTCATTGTTCCCTGCCCCGGCATTAAAGCTGCGCGGAATGTTTTCTTCGAGTACGGTTTTATCCTGCCACGCGGCCTGTGACGTATAACCCCAGCCTTTACTCCACTCTACGCGAACCGTCGCATAGTCGCCCGCATAGTGGCTAAAAATCCATTTTTCCATTTCACTGTAGAATTTATTGGCATCCGGCGTATCGGGCATGGTCAGAATATCCAACCAGATCGCGACATCCCATTCCGGATGGAATTCAACGGGACGAATAGCCGAAAGATCGGGAGCAATGGCATTGGCCACCGCGCTCTCTTTTGCACTGTCCAATCCGGTGACGCGAATTTCAATCGGGCCATTCATCGGAAATGAATTCTTGCGCTGGTAATCGGCCACCATGTCTTCATATTTTTTTGTGAAATCGTGCAATACGTTTTGAATATTGCTCCGCTTCGTGATTATCGCGTAACCATTGGCCGTCACGCGCAGCGTTGTCGGCTTCACATACAACAGCAGATCCTTGCTCCACCCCCACAGATCCGCCGACACGGTGGCCCCTAAACCAATGCTGACCAACTCCATCTGCGCCTTGCCGAGTGTCGGGGTCAGCTCCGGGTGGCCATTATTGATTTTTTTAATGATATCGGAAATTTTAACCGGCAAATTATCCGAGAACGGATAGTTAAATGGACCATTAACCGGTTTTGACACTTTTGGGAAGCTGTCTTCTTGCTTCCACACTTTCAGCCATGGTTTTTCCGTGAACGGGAACCAGATGACTTCAACGCGCCCGCACAGATCCAAGAAATGGCTGAAGGTATTTTTTGTCGTGCTCGCAGTGGAAAAAAGATCCGCCGCAGTGACATTAACATAACTTTGACAGCGTAAACGCCGGTTGCGCGGCACCTGCAGCGTCACTTCGCTGATAAAAGCCCGGCCGACATGCACCAGGAATGCCGAGCTCTCCGCATTATCACGCGTAAACTCCTTTAATTCATACTTCGACCGCGCCTGATCCCAGACGACAGCTTTTAGCGACACCACGCTATTGCTCACGGAACCAAAGCTGGCAAACTCAGCCAGAGGCTCATCTTTTGCCGGGATGCAGGTTCCATGGCCGCCGATGGCGAGCACGCCGCCCAGGGTCAGATCGCCAGGCGCCGGCGTCGCGTAAAAGCCGAGTTTCTTTTTTTCTAATTCAGTGAGCAAAGCCTGCATTGTCACCCCCGTTTGCGCGGTGACGTATCCATGCTCTCCCACTTTATTGATTGAGATGTTTTTGAATTTCCTGGTGAGGTCGATCAGCACGACATTGCTGTTATCCTCCCCGTTTGCAATAACGAGCGGGGACCAGTTGTGCTTGATGCCAACCGGACGCACGCAATATTTATTCTCATGCGCCCAGTTAATTACGGCCAAGAGCTCATCCGTATTTTGTGGATAGCAGGTCAGAATATGATTGCCGGAGATTTCTTTTGACCAATTAACAAAATTGACATACTCATAGCCCACAGGGAACGTGTTCAAACTAGAACCAGTCATAACTGACTTCCTTTTAAAATTAAAATAGATAGAGATAAAAACGGCAACAGCCCGAGCGCTAATTAATCACCCTGATAAGCACCTCCTTTTCCTTGGGATAATCCCTCTGTTTTACTGCCCGAAGAGCGTCAAGACTTGCCAATATAAATCAACACCTTGACGTTAATTTCCGCGTATTGAAAATTCTTTTCTTTATGCAACTCAATTAAAAAGCCGTTTCTTATTCGCACGCCAAGCAAAGGAAGATAGGCGTCATAGATGCTGTCAAAAAAAACCAGATATTCGTTCAACCTGCCGTTAAACTCGAACAATAAATACTGCCCTCTTATCAACGTCAGATTGCGTGTCTCGTAGTACCCTTTGCTGAGCGTTACTTCCCAACCGGATGAAGCCAACTTTACCGTGCGCATTGACGTATCGGTATTTTTCCCTGTGCGGCTGCCGTATTTCTGTCGTTCCTCTCCTCCAGAGCTGGAAGCATTCATCGAATGATAGAGAAAAAACTTATATCCCTTAAGCAGGTATATGTTCTTGGGCATTTCGATAAAATGATATGCTGACGGATTTTGTATTAAAAAGGGAGGGAGATGTTTGGAAAAGTCCCATTCCTGGCTCGTTCTAAAGTCCTTTGGGCTTTCACCGAAAAAGCGTTGAAAGGCGCGGCTAAAAGCCTGCTGGGAGCTAAAGCCGATAGCAGTAGCCACTTCCAATACTTTTAAATCAGACTGTTTGAGCATGACGGCAGACTTGCTCAGACGCCTATTTCTGATATACGTCGCTATTTTCATTCCCGTATAACGCTGAAACATTCTTTGCAAGTGCCATTTCGAATAACCAGACAAATCCGATAACTTTTCTATCGAGAGATCATGCTGTATATTCATCTCGATCAAATTAACTAGCTCGACCACGATACTATGCTGGTAACTCATAATGACATCCATGCCCTAACAAAACCCACCCTCAGACAACCTGCTCATTGGGCTTTTATCCATTAAAATGAAAAACAAAGCGCTGCCGCAATCATGCAATTAGGATTAGAATGTGAAAAACGATGAACCTTTTATAATTGATTGACAAAGAGATACTTCTTTTTGGGTAGACATCCTCCTTGTGACGTTATTGGTATAATTCTTATAAAGCTTTTCCCTGGTGAAGGCTTTTCCTGTCTCTTTCATCTTGACCAATATCCATCCTGACGTTGTGCAACTAAGCAGTCAAAAGAAAGCATATCCTGGCATCCGTTGATAAATCGTTTGCCTCCCTCTCGGCGGTGCATTTTAATACCCTTACATTTAGAGTAGCCTATGTAGATAGCTTAGAAAATATCAAATGCCAGATAATTACACAGTTCGCACTTTATGTTACGACAATAATTAAAAGACAAGAAAAATCATATAATTAGAATTTCAACTCCAAGCAATGAATGCCGATAAAACGTAGGAATCGCCCTTGAGAAGGGTTATTAAATACAATAAAACCGCTGATTTCCTCAATAAAAACAGAAGGAAAGATTTATAAAATAAGAAATAGACTAATTCATCGCATCCTTCTGATATATTTATTCGTCAGACCAAGTCTTTCAGAAAAATCCCATAAAAGGGCGCACGGAGTCCTTTTATTTTCGCAGAGGATTAATTAGCTACGCCATCGCCCGATGCCGATGAGTCGACGCGCCTCAATACGGCAATTCATTATGCCGCGGCCCGGCGGATACGGTGAATAAAGCCCCGTTATCCGACGACATCATCGCACCGGCGAAGTGCGCGTGGTTGCAGAATACCGTTCTGCGGATAGGCGCAAAGCCGAGATGGGAAACGCAGCGCCTCAGGAAATGAGCCGTAAGCAAAGCGCAGGCGGCTCCGTGCGGGCTGTCCTCTCCATTCACGCCTCTCTCAACCCAGCCCTCTTGCGGATCGGAGGCCGTCTACGGCACAGGGCGCCAAACATCGGGCATAAAAAAACCCGCCGTTAAGCGGGTTTGGTTCTCATGTGCGGTTCACTGACGCCAGCCTACGCCGGACGCGGGATTACTCCCACTCGATCGTCGCCGGCGGCTTGCCGCTGATGTCGTACACCACGCGGGAGATGCCGTCCACTTCGTTGATGATGCGGTTGGACACGCGGCCGAGGAAGTCATACGGCAGATGCGCCCAGTGCGCGGTCATGAAGTCGATGGTTTCCACCGCACGCAGGGAGACCACCCAGTCGTATTTGCGGCCGTCGCCCATCACGCCGACCGAGCGCACCGGCAGGAACACGGTGAACGCCTGGCTGACTTTGTTGTACAGATCGGCTTTGTGCAGCTCTTCGATGAAGATGGCGTCGGCGCGGCGCAGCAGATCGCAGTACTCTTTCTTCACTTCGCCCAGCACGCGCACGCCCAGACCCGGGCCCGGGAACGGGTGACGGTACAGCATGTCGTACGGCAGGCCCAGTTCCAGGCCAATTTTGCGCACTTCGTCTTTGAACAGCTCTTTCAGCGGCTCGACCAGGCCCAGCTTCATCTCTTTCGGCAGGCCGCCCACGTTGTGGTGCGACTTGATCACGTGCGCTTTGCCGGTGGCGGAAGCGGCGGATTCAATTACGTCCGGATAGATGGTGCCCTGCGCCAGCCATTTCACCTGCTCTTGCTTGCAGGCTTCTTCGTCGAACACTTCAACGAACACGCGGCCGATGATTTTACGCTTGGCTTCCGGCTCGTCGACGCCCGCCAGCGCGGTCAGGAAGCGGTTTTCCGCCTCGACGTGCACGATGTTCAGGCCGAAGTGGTCGCCGAACATTTCCATCACCTGCTTGGCTTCGTTCAAGCGCAGCAGGCCGTTGTCGACGAACACGCAGGTCAGGCGCTTGCCGATGGCACGGTGCAGCAGCATCGCGGTCACGGAGGAGTCAACGCCGCCGGACAGGCCGAGGATCACGTGGTCTTCACCCACCTGCTCGCGGATGCGCTCAACCGCATCTTCGATGATGGTCGCCGGCGTCCACAGGGCCTCACACTGGCAGATGTCCAGTACGAAGCGCTCCAGCATGCGCTGGCCCTGACGGGTGTGGGTCACTTCCGGGTGGAACTGCACGCCGTAGAAGCGTTTTTCTTCGTTGGCCATAATGGCGAACGGGCAGGTATCGGTGCTGGCGACGGTCACGAAGTCGGACGGGATCGCGGTCACTTTGTCGCCGTGGCTCATCCACACGTCCAGCAGCGGTTTGCCGGCCGGGCTGATGGCGTCTTCGATGTCGCGCAGCAGCGCGCTCTCGTTGACGATTTCCACCTGCGCGTAGCCGAACTCGCGTTCGTTGGAGCCCTGCACATGGCCACCCAGCTGCATCGCCATGGTCTGCATGCCGTAGCACACGCCCAGCACCGGCACGCCGGCGTTGAACACGTAGTCAGGGGCGCGCGGGCTGCCGGCTTCGGTGGTGCTTTCCGGGCCGCCGGACAGGATGATGCCGCTTGGGTTGAATTCGCGGATCTGCTCTTCGCTAACGTCCCAGGCCCACAGTTCGCAGTAAACGCCGATTTCGCGCACGCGGCGGGCGACCAGTTGGGTGTATTGCGAACCGAAGTCCAGTATGAGGATGCGATGCTTATGGATATTTTGTGTCATGTGAGGCGAATTCCAGCAACAAGAGAAAAAGAGCGAAAATGTATGTTTTCGGGATGGGGCTTAGCGCCCCACCCCGGCCTCTCACTCAGGAGAGGTTAAGGCATCAGCCCATGCGGTAGTTCGGCGACTCTTTGGTGATGGTCACGTCGTGCACGTGGCTTTCCTGAATGCCGGCGCCGCTGATGCGCACGAACTCCGCCTTGGTGCGCAGATCGTCGATGGTGGCGCAGCCGGTCAGGCCCATGCAGGAGCGCAGGCCGCCCATCTGCTGGTGCACGATGGCTTTCAGCATGCCTTTATAGGCCACGCGGCCTTCGATACCTTCCGGCACCAGTTTGTCGGCGGCGTTATCGGTCTGGAAGTAACGGTCGGAAGAGCCTTTGGACATCGCGCCCAGCGAGCCCATGCCGCGGTAAGATTTGAACGAGCGCCCCTGATACAGCTCGATTTCGCCCGGAGATTCTTCGGTACCCGCCAGCATGGAGCCGACCATCACGCAAGAGGCGCCCGCGGCGATCGCTTTGGCGATATCGCCGGAGAAGCGGATGCCGCCGTCGGCGATAACCGGAATACCGGTGCCTTCCAGCGCTTCCACCGCGTCGGCGATGGCGGTGATCTGCGGTACGCCTACGCCGGTCACGATGCGGGTGGTACAGATGGAGCCAGGGCCGATACCCACTTTCACCGCGCTCACGCCGGCTTCAGCCAGCGCTTTGGCGCCCGCCGCGGTCGCGACGTTGCCGCCGACGATCTGCAGATCCGGGTATTTGGCGCGGGTTTCGCGGATGCGCTGCAACACGCCTTCGGAGTGGCCGTGCGAGGAGTCGATCAGCAGAACGTCAACGCCTGCCGCCACCAGCGCATCAACGCGCTCTTCGTTGCCGGCGCCGGCGCCGACCGCCGCGCCCACGCGCAGACGGCCGTGCTCGTCTTTACAGGCGTTCGGCTTACGTTCCGCTTTCTGGAAGTCTTTAACGGTGATCATGCCCAGCAGGTGGAAGCTGTCGTCCACCACCAGCGCTTTTTCTACGCGCTTTTCGTGCATCTTCTGCAGCACCACGTCGCGCGCTTCACCTTCTTTCACGGTGACCAGGCGATCTTTCGGCGTCATCACCGCAGTCACCGGCTGAGTCAGATCGGTCACGAAGCGCACGTCGCGGCCGGTAATGATGCCGACCAGCTCGTTGTCTTCGGTGACGACCGGATAACCGGCGAAGCCGTTGCGCGCGGTCAGCTCTTTCACTTCCTGCAGCGTGGTGGCCGGGGTAACGGTCTGCGGGTCGGTGACTACGCCGCTTTCATGTTTTTTCACGCGGCTGACTTCTTCAGCCTGGCGCTCGATGGACATGTTTTTGTGGATGAAGCCCAGGCCGCCTTCCTGCGCCAGCGCGATGGCCAGGCCGGATTCGGTAACGGTATCCATGGCTGCGGACAGCATAGGGATGTTCAGGCGGATGGTTTTGGTCAGTTGAGTGCCGAGCTCTGCGGTGTTAGGCAGAACCGTGGAGTGGGCTGGAACCAGGAGGACGTCGTCAAACGTCAGAGCTTCTTTAGCGATACGTAGCATGGGCAATATCTCACCAGGGTGGGCTGTGAAAAAGATAAAATATTGCCGCGGCATTATACAGAGCGGAATCGGTTGCCTCCAGCACTTTCTTACAAAAAGTCTTGATTACCTTTTTCAGCCATGTAGTATCGACCAATTAAGTGATTGTTTTGAAATTTGATCTGGGTCACATGTCGCTACCTGTTTCGCCTTCCATTTTTACCGTAAGCCGCCTGAATCAGACGGTTCGCCAACTGCTGGAAATGGAAATGGGGCAGATTTGGCTCTCCGCCGAGATCTCCAACCTCTCCCAGCCCGCCTCCGGCCACTGGTATTTCACCCTGAAAGACGACCGCGCCCAGGTGCGCTGCGCGATGTTCCGCAACAGCAATCGCCGCGTCACCTTCCGGCCGCAAAACGGCCAGCAGGTCTTGGTGCGCGCCAGCATCACGCTGTATGAACCGCGCGGCGACTACCAGCTGATCGCCGAAAGCATGCAGCCCGCCGGCGACGGCCTGCTGCAGCAACAGTTCGAGCAGTTGAAACAACGTCTGAGCGCCGAAGGGCTGTTCGATCAGCAGTTCAAGCAGCCGCTGCCCGCGCCGGCCAAACGCGTCGGGGTGATCACCTCCGCCAGCGGCGCGGCGCTGCACGATATCCTGCAGGTGTTGCAGCGGCGCGATCCGTCGCTGCCGATCGTCATCTACCCCACCTCGGTGCAGGGCGCGGAAGCGCCGATGCAGATCGTGCGCGCCATCGAGACCGCCAACCGCCGCGATGAATGCGACGTGCTGATCGTCGGCCGCGGCGGCGGTTCGCTGGAGGATCTGTGGAGCTTCAACGACGAACGCGTGGCGCGGGCGATCTTCGCCAGCCGCATTCCGATCGTCAGCGCCGTCGGCCATGAAACCGACGTCACCATCGCCGACTTCGTCGCCGACCTGCGGGCGCCGACCCCTTCCGCCGCCGCCGAACTGGTGAGCCGCAATCAGCTCGAGCTGTTGCGCCAGCTGCAGTCGCAGCAGCAGCGGCTGGAGATGGCGATGGATTACTACCTGGCGCAGCGTCAGCAGCAGTTCACCCGCATTCATCACCGTTTACAGCAGCAGCATCCGCATCTGCGCCTGGCGCGCCAGCAGACGCTGCTGTTCAAGCTGCAGCGCCGAATGGAAGACGGCATGCAGCAGCAGCTGCGCCTGGCCGCCCGCCGCAGCGAACGCGTCCAGCAGCGGCTGGCGCAGGTGCAGCCGCAGGGCCGCATTCACCGCTACCAACAGCGCGTGCAGCAGCAGGAATACCGTCTGCAGCAGGCGATGGAGCGCCAGCTCAACGCCTACCGCCAGCGTTTCGGCGTGGCGTGCAGCCAGCTGGAGACCGTCAGCCCGCTGGCGACGCTGGCGCGCGGCTACAGCGTGACGCAAACTCCGCGCGGCGAGCTGCTGAAAACCACCAAGCAGGCGCAGGTCGGCGAGCTGCTGAAAACCCGCCTGCAGGATGGCTGGGTGGAAAGCGAGGTGAAAACCATCACCGTCGCCAAAAAGCCGCGCAAGAAGCGCGCGGCCGAGTAAGCCCTACTCCAGCGTAAAACGCTCGCCGGGTTCACCGTTCACCCACAGCGCGCGCGTTTCGCCTTCCGGCAGGCTGAGCGTCAGCGTGCGCCAGGCCGGGCGGAAATGCCCTTCCGTCGTGATATCCAGCATGATGCGCTGAGGGTCGCAGCGCATTTCCCAGCGCAGCCACAGCGCCTCGCCCTGCCGCCAGCCGTCGCTTTCGCCGTCGTCCTCAAACAGCAGCCCGCCGCTCGCCCCGCCGCCCTTGATCGGAAACAGCCGCAGCTCGCGCCGATCGTCGGCGGCCACGTCCACATGCGCCAACCGCTGCGACAGCGGCAGCGCCGCCCCGGCGCGCACCAGCAGCGGCAGACGCTCCAACGGCGCCGCCAGCGTCACCGTCTGGCCGCCGCCGAACCACTGGCCGCTGTAGAAGCAGTACCAGCCTTCGCCGTTATCCGGCAGATACACCGAACGGCGACGTTGCCCCGGCTCCACCACGCTGGCCACCAGCAGATCGCGGCCAATCAGAAAATCGTCGTTTTCGCCAAAGGTGCGCGCATCCTGTTCGTGATCGAGAAAAGTCGGGCGCAGCATCGGCTCGTCGTCGGCGCAGGCCTGCCACAGCAGCGTGTAGAAATACGGCAGCAGCCGGTAACGCAGGTTGATCGCCTCGCGCACCGCCGGGGTAGCGGCCGGGTACATCCAGGGTTCGTTGACCGTGGCGTCGTCATTCCAGGAGTGGATGGTGAAACGCGGGTGCATCACGCCGTTTTGTACCCAGCGCACCAGCAGCTCCGCGTCCGGTTTGTCACCGGAGAAGCCACCGACGTCGTGGCCGAGGTTATACAACCCGGACAGGCTCATGCCCAACCCCATGCGAATGTTGTAGCGCAGCGTCTGCCAGCTGGTGCGATTATCGCCGCTCCAGGTCTGCACGTAGCGCTGCATGCCGGCGCAGCCGGAGCGCGAGATCAGGTACGGCCGCCGCTGCGGCGCAAAGCGCAACTGGGCCTCCATCGAGGCGCGCATCATCAGCAGCGGCATCACCGGGCGGAGATGTTTGATGGCGATCGGCCGTCCAAAGCCGTGGCAGCGCGCTTCGCCGTCCCACACTTCGTACTCGTTGTTGTCGTTCCAGGTCGAATCGATGCCCATCTCCAGCAGCTGCTGTGTGACGCCCTGCTGCCACCATCGCACCGTCGCCGGATTGGTGAAGTCGAGGTGCGATCCTTCGTCGTCCCAGAAGCTGGAGCGTTCCGGCGCGTCGCTTTGCGAATCGCGGATAAACAGCCCCTGCGCCGCCACCTCTTGATACTGCGGATGATCCTGCAGCAGGCACGGCTTGATGTTGGCCGCCAGCTTGAGGCCGGCGTCGTGAAACGCCTGGCTGAGCAGCCTGGGCTGCGGCACCTTGTCATAGTTCCAGTTAAACACGTAGCGTTTGTTGTTGATCGAGGTGTAGCCCGACGACAGCTGGAAAGAGTCGCAGGGGATGGCATGTTGACGGCACAGCGCAATGAACTGTTGCAGCTGCTGCTGGGCGTCCGGCGCGTCGGTGTAGTGCATGGTCGAACCGCTGTAGCCCAGGCTCCACTTCGGCCCGAAGTGGGTGCGGCCGGTCAGGCGCACGAACGCCTTGGTGACATCCAAAACCTTCGGCCCGAGGAACAGGTAGTAATCCAGATCGCCCGCTTCGGCCTGATAGCGGCGGTAGGCCGTATGGTAGTTGTCGATCTCGTTGCCCAGATCCAGCCAGCAGCTGCTCAGGTTGTCGTAGAACAGGCCGAAGCTCGCCTCCGGCCCGCGGGTGATGGTAAACGGAATGTGCTTGTACAGCGGATCGGTGCTGGCGGCGTTGTAGCCCATCGCGTCCAGATTGCGCATCTCGAAGCGGCGGCCGGTGCGTTCCAGATCGCCGGCCTTCTCCCCCAGGCCGTAATAGCGCTCATCGGCGAAACGCCGCTGGTAATGCGCCACGCCGTCGCCGTGCGCGTTGAGCAGGTAGGCGCTGGTCGGCCGATCCGCCGCCAGCGGCCGCCACTCGCCGGCGGCATTGCAATACTCCCACGCCAGCCACAGCGGCTGATGCACCGTCACGCGCAGCAGCGGCGTGCTGACCACCAGCCGATCGCCCTCCCGGCGCAGCTGATAGCCCGGCAGGCTGAAACCAGCGACGCTGAGCCGATCGCGCCCCTCCCAAGGCACATCCTCCTGCGGCGCAATGCTCCAGGTGCGATCCAGCGCCAGCTCGCCCTCACGTTTGATCAACACGCGGAACAGACCGTCTTCCAGCACGTACAGGCAGAAACGGTGGCGTTCATCGACCAGCAGCTCGACGTGGTCGGCATGCTGCGCCGCCAGCGTCCAATTTTTCAACGTTTTCATACATATTCCACTTAGCTGTGTGAAGGGGTTTTCTTACCGCCGCGCTCGGCGATCAGGGCGATCAAGAACAGGGCGCCGATCAAATCGAAGAAGCCCATCGCGATAAACAGCGGGTTGAAACCGAGGGTGTCGGATACCGCGCCGATCAGGAGCGTGAACAGGAAGCTGGCGATCCAGGCGCTGGAGCCGCGCATGCCGTTGACCGTCGCCATTTGGTTTTTATCGAACGATTCCACCACCAGGGCGCTGAGCATGCAGGAGATCACCTGATGGCCGAATCCGCCGATCGAGATCAGCGCGATCGCCACATAGGGATCTTGGGTGATCGCCACGAACGCCAGCGACACCATCAGGAAAGCGCCGGTCACCGAGCTGGCGACCACCGAGTTGACGCGGCTGCAGCCGAACCATTTGCGGTATAGGGTGGTGAGATAGCCGCTGGCGACGCTGCCGATATCCGCCGCCAGGAACGGCAGCCAGGCGAACATCGCGATCTGCTTCAGATCCATGCCGCGTTCGGTGGCCAAGTACAGCGGCACCCAGAAACTGAAGACCGCCCAGGCCGGCTCGGCGAGAAAGGCCGGGATGGCGATGCCATAGAATTTCTTGTTCTTGCACAGGCTGGTCAGTGAAGTGAAGAACGGCAGCTTCGGCAGCACCGGCTCGTTGTCTTCACGGATCAGATCCAGCTCTTGTTGGCTGAGGTTCGGGTGCTGCTGGGGCGAGTGGTAGAACAGCCACCACAGCACTACCCAGATCAGCGCCAGCCCGCCCGAGAACAGGAACGCGCCCTGCCAGCCGAAGGAGACGTGGGCGATGACGATGATCGGCGGCGCCAGCATGGCGCCGATGGAGAAACCGACGCCCGCCCAACCGGCGGCGATCGGACGCTCCTTCTTCGGGAACCAGTCGGAGATCGCCTTGGCGTTGGCCGGAGTGGCCGCCGCCTCCGCGCCCCCCATGAAGAAGCGCAAAATGGCCAGTTGCAACCAGCTGCCGGCACCGGCGTGCAGCATACACACCACCGCCCAAATGCCCGCGCAGATCAGAAAACCCATCTTCAGGCCGATGACGTCGATCAGCCAGCCGCAGATCGGCTGAAATACCGTATAGGCCAACTGGAACGACGCCACCACCCAGGCATATTGCTCGGTGCTCATGTTCAGGCTGGTTTTCAGTTCCGGCGCCAGAATGCCCAGCGAGTTGCGGGTAATGTAGTTGACCGTGACGCCCAACAAGAACAGCGCCAGCATCCACCAGCGTAGCGATTTGAACTTGCGCCGGCCGCTCTGCGCGACCGTCTGATTGATCTCCACACTCATCGGTTCTCTCCCCGCGGCCGCCCATGACAGCGACGCGCGCATTGGTAGGGTACGTTGCGCTATCAAAAGGGGACGGTGAACACAGGCCAACGCCCGCATAACGGACCGGCAGTCCATCACAACCCCATGATTTATTTTTTGTTTTCTTCTTTGCACACCGTTAAAATTGGACTGACAAGTCGTTAAAATTGGTGTACCAATGCAGACTACTCAGCGATCACGCACAGCGAAACGGGGTTTTTTGCAAAGATTTTCACAGGCGGGTGAAAAAATAGTCATAATGGCCGCAGGATCCAGTCAAAGTGCTGAAAAGCCGCAGTGAAAATATTCTCATGGACGAATTTGAAGGAGATCACAAAATGAACGGAAAGCTGAAAATCCAGGAGATCGCCCGCCAAACCGGGCTGTCGATCAGCACCGTTTCCCGCGTGCTGGCGGGCAAGGCCAACACCAGCGCCGAAGCGCGCCGCAAGGTGCTGGAATGCGCGCAGCAAAACGGCATTCTACAGGGCATTTCCAGCGGCCGACTGATGTTGAACAATGTGATGGTGTTCGCGCCGCAGCGCGCGTTCGACGTGCGCACCGATATCTTCTACTACAAGGTCATTCAGGGCATCGCCGCCGCACTGATGCAGCACGAGGTGCGCATCCGTTACTGCGGCCTGGAAGAGCAGCACAGCGACGGCGCGCTGTTTCTGGAAAAAATGAGCGATCCGCACACCGAAGCGGCGCTGATCATCGGCATCGACGACGAACACATCCATACCCTGGCGGCCGATCTGCCCAAGCCCTGCGTGCTGATCAACTGCACCGATCGGCAGATGCGGCTGGACAGCGTCTCGCCGGATCATCAGCTGATCGGCGACTATTCCGCCAGCTATCTGTTCCAGCAGGGGCACAGCCATATTCTCAACCTGCAGTGTCTGCGCCGCCACACCATGGAGCTGCGGCTGGCGGGCATCCGGCAGGCCTACGCGCGGCATCATCTGCCGTTCGACGACGGCCGCCATCTGGTGACCACTTCCGGCTTCGGCAGCGAAGAGGCCGAACAGGCGCTGAGCACCTACCTGAACCGCGCCCCGCTGCCGACGGCGATCCTGGCCGGCGGCGACTACATGGCGGTCGGGGCGGTCAAGGCGCTCAACAAGCTGGGGCTGAGCGTACCGGGCGACGTATCGGTGATGAGCACCGATGGCTTCAACCTGGCGGAAATACACGACGTGCCGCTGACCTCGGTACAGGTGCCGCGCGATGAGCTGGGCTACGAGGCGATCCAGCTGCTGCAGCGGCGCATGCTGCGCGCCGACGCGCCGCCGTGCAACCTGCTGCTACATGGCCGGTTGGCGGTACGCGCCTCGGTGCGGCGCATAAGTCCCCACAAGACCACCCCGGCGGTGAGCACGCATAACCACAGGCTTTATGACGAGTAGACTACACTTAGGCTCAGTGCATTCATTCGATGAGGTAAATTTTTTGCCTAAGGAGAGCCACTATGCCAGCCCAGCGCATGCGTTCCGTCATTCCTCCCTACATGCTGCGCCGCATTATTGAACACGGTAACGCCCCGCAGCGCGACTGCGCGCTGCACACCCTGAACCACGTGCAAAGCCTGCTCGGCAACAAGCCGCTGCGTTCACCGACCGAGAAAAACGCCCGAGCCGGCGAAGCGCTCCGCGATATCTACGACGCCCAGAACGGCACCCAACTGCCCGGCAAACAGGTGCGCAAGGAGGGCCAGCCCAGCAACCACGACGTGGCGGTGGACGAGGCCTACGACTATCTCGGCGTCACCTACGATTTCTTCTGGCAGGCCTACCGGCGCAATTCGCTGGATAATAAAGGGCTGCCGCTGGTCGGCAGCGTGCACTACGGCAAGGAGTACCAGAACGCTTTCTGGAACGGCCAGCAGATGGTGTTCGGAGACGGCGACGGCGAGATCTTCAACCGTTTCACCATCGCCATCGACGTGGTCGGCCATGAGCTGACGCACGGCGTGACCGAGAGCGAAGCCGGGCTGATCTACTACCAGCAGTCCGGCGCGCTCAACGAATCGCTGTCTGACGTGTTCGGTTCGTTGGTCAAGCAATTCCACCTGCAGCAAACCGCCGATAAAGCCGACTGGCTGATCGGCGCCGGTCTGCTCGCCAAGGGCATCAAAGGCAAAGGGCTGCGCTCGATGTCAGCGCCCGGCACCGCCTACGACGACCCGCTGCTGGGCAAAGACCCGCAGCCTGCCAGCATGAAGGATTACATCCAGACCAAGGAAGACAACGGCGGCGTGCACCTCAACTCCGGCATTCCCAACCGCGCGTTCTACCTGGCGGCAACCGCGCTGGGCGGCTTCGCCTGGGAAAAAGCCGGCTACGTCTGGTATGACACGGTGTGCGACAAAGCGCTGCCGCAAAACGCCGACTTCGCCACCTTCGCCCGCGCCACGGTGAAACACGCGCAGGCGCGTTTCGATCAAAGCGTGGCGGACAAGGTGCAACAGGCCTGGCATCAGGTGGGGGTGGAGTAATGAAACCGCTGCCGACGCTCAATCAGGATACGGTCATTGAGCTGGCGCGCGAGGGAGGCTTCGCCTACATTCCCAAACTGGCGGGCCAGCGCCGCATTGCGCTGGCCGATATCACGCCGGAGCAACGGCAGCGCCTGAATCAGTTGCTGAATCAGACGCTGCCGTACGCCCAGGAAGAGGGCCAACCCAACTCCCCCGGCTGCGGCGACCAGCGCTACTACCGCGTACAGATCAACTACACCAGCCCCACCCTGAGCACCGAGATCGTGCTGTTAATCCCGGAAAGCAGCGCGCCGCAGGCGCTGGTGGATCTGTGGAAAACCGGCCAGGTGGATGAGTGAGGGCTTACAGCGGCTGATAGCTGAAATTCACCCGTTTTTTGGAGATCAGCCCGTGCCCGTTCTGGCACAGGTAATCCACCGCCCCGCAGGCCTTCAACTCTTGCAGCGGCTGCCCGCACTCCGGGCAGCTCGCCAGCTGCCGATAATCGCGCTGACAGGTTGCACAATGGTAGTGACCCGCTACCCAATTCATGGTCTGACGACAGTGCGGACAATGCGCATCCATAACGGCTCCCAGGTTAAATCGCGCCCCATGAGCGCAAGAAATAGATCCCCAACGCGGTGGTGAAGAACGACCCGACGGTGGTGATAGCGATAATGTTGGCCGCCAGCGTGGCGTTGCCGCCCATAGCGCGCGTCATCACATAGCTGCCCGAAGCGGTCGGCGTGGCGGAAAACAGGAAGATAATGCCCAGCGCCGCCCCCTGAAACCCGCACAGCCAGCCGGCCAGCGTCATCAGGAACGGCACCAGAAACAGCTTGGCCGCCGACGACAGCGCCGCCACGTTGGACGAGCGGAACATGGCGCGGAAATCCAGGCTGGCGCCGGTGCACAGCAGCGCCAACGGCAGCGACAGCGCGGAGATATAGCTGCCGGTTTGGCGGATCACGGTCGGGATACCCAGCCCGGTTTGCGCATACAGCAGCCCGCACACCAGGCCGATGATCAGCGGATTGGTGACAATGCTGCGCAGCAGCGACAGGTGGCTGATTTTCTTGCCCTGCCCGCCCTGCAGGCTGCGCGTGAGGGTGATGACCGACAGTATGTTGAACAGGATCACGGTCACCGTCAGGTACAGCGAGGCGAGCGCAATACCTTCGCTGCCGTAGGCGGTCATGGCGTAGGCCAGACCGACGATGGCGGTGTTGGCGCGAAACCCGCCCTGCACGAATACCCCGCGCTCACGCGGTTCTTTCACCACCCACCTGGCCGCCAGCTCCAGCAGCAGGAAGGTCGCCAGCGTGCCGACCGCGCCGAACAGCACCAGCGGCAGATTGCCGAGCAGCTGCGGATGGTTGGTAGCGATGCTGAAAAACAGCAGGCACGGCAGCGCCAGATTGAACACCAGGCGGGTCGCGCCGTCGACGAAGCGGTCATCCATCAGGCGCCAATGGCGCAACAGGATCCCCAGCAGCATCATCAGCAGATTCGGCACGGTGACGTCGAACGCAAAACTCCAGGTTTCCCAGGACATGGTGTTCCTTCAGACAGGCGAGGTAATCTTCAGATAATAAAACGATTTCGGGCCAATAAAAAAGGGGCGCGGCATCACTGCCGCGCCCCTCATGAGCGATTACTTGCTCTTTTTCAGGTGGCTCATCAGGCGTTTGCGCTTACGCATCTGGGTCGGCGTCAGCAGGTTGCGTTTGCCGGCGAACGGGTTGTCGCCCTCTTTGAACTGGATGCGGATCGGCGTCCCCATCACGTTCAGCGAGCGACGGAAGTAGTTCATCAGGTAGCGCTTGTACGAATCGGCCAGATCGCTGACCTGGTTGCCGTGGATCACCACGATCGGCGGGTTGTAACCGCCGGCGTGGGCGTATTTCAGCTTCACGCGGCGGCCGCGCACCAACGGCGGCTGGTGATCGTCAACCGCCATCTGCATGATTTTGGTCAGCATCGAGGTGTTTACGCGACGGGTTGCGCACTCGTAGGCTTCCTGTACCGATTCGAACAGGTTGCCGACGCCGCTGCCGTGCAGGGCGGAAATAAAGTGCACGCGCGCGAAGTCGACGAAGCCCAGACGCAGATCGAGCATCTCTTTCACGTGCTCGCGATCTTCTTCGCTCATGCCGTCCCACTTGTTGACCGCAATCACCAGTGAGCGCCCACTATTGAGGATAAAGCCGAGCAGCGAGAGGTCCTGATCGGAGATGCCTTCACGCGCGTCGATCACCAGCAGCACCACGTTGGCGTCTTCAATCGCCTGCAGGGTCTTGATCACCGAGAATTTCTCGACGGTTTCGGTCACCTTGCCGCGTTTGCGCACCCCGGCGGTGTCGATCAGCACGTATTCGCGTTCGTCACGCACCATCGGAATGTAGATGCTGTCGCGGGTAGTGCCCGGCATGTCGTACACCACCACGCGCTCCTCGCCGAGGATACGGTTAGTGAGCGTAGACTTACCTACGTTCGGGCGGCCGACGATCGCCAGTTTGATCGGCAGATCCTGCGGATTGAACGCTTCTTCCGGCTCTTCGTCTTCTTCGCCTTCCAGCGTTTCGCCGTTTTGCTCGGCCCAGTAAGCGGCGTTGGCCTCTTCCTCGGTCAGCTCGACGTCTTCCGGTTTTTCCGGCACGAACGGCACCAGCACGTGTTCAATCAGCTGGGTCACGCCGCGGCCGTGAGAAGCGGCGATAGCGAACACTTCACCCAGACCGAGCGAGTAGAAATCGGCGGTGGCGGTGTCCGGATCCAGACCATCGGTCTTGTTGGCCACCAGGAAAGTCGCCTTCTGGCGGCTGCGCAGGTGCTGGGCGATGCCCTGATCCGCCGGCATCAGGCCGGCGCGGGCGTCGACCATGAACAGCACGATGTCCGCTTCTTCGATCGCCAGCAGCGACTGACCGGCCATGCGCGTTTCGACGCCGTCTTCGGTGCCGTCGATGCCGCCGGTATCGACGATGATAAATTCATTGCCTTCGATTTCAGCACGACCATACTTGCGGTCACGCGTCAGCCCCGGGAAATCCGCCACCAGCGCATCGCGCGTATGGGTTAAACGGTTGAACAAGGTGGATTTACCCACATTCGGGCGCCCGACCAGCGCGACGACAGGTATCATTGTTGAAGCCTCATTACTTAATAATCAATGCGTTACTGCACTGTGGATAGACACCAGCGGTGCAGCTTATAAAATACGAAACGGCCCCTGAACATTCAGGAGCCGTTTTCCCCTTCATCTTTCGCGCCACAGCGGCGTTGTCTGCGCACCTTCGCCTCGGTCACTTAGCTCACTAAGCTCCCGAGGACTCATGCGCTTGCCGCCTGGCTGCAACCCGAAATCATTCGGGTGCAAGAAGGGTTACGACGAGCGGCGTTAGCGGGTGAAAGCGTAAACTTTCCCGCCGCGAGCCTGGATGACCAGCTTGTCGCCGGCCACCATCGGCGCAGACAGGAAGCCGGAGCTGTCCACTTCCTGCTGGGCGACAAAACGGCCATCGGTGGTGTTGACCCAGTGCAGATAGCCTTCGGCGTCACCGGTCACCAGATAACCATTATACATCACCGGCGGCGTCAGGTTGCGGTGCAGCAGATCGCTTTGCGTCCACACGGTCACGCCGCCTTCGGTGCTGAGCGCCACCACGCGATCGTTCTGGTCGATCAGGTAGATGCGGCCCGCGTCGACGATGAAATCATTCACCGAACCCAGCTCGCGTTTCCAGATGATCTGACCGGAACGCAGATCCAGCGCCGTCAGGTTGCCGTTGTAACCCAGCGCGTAGACCACGCCGTCAACGATCACCGGCGTGGTGTCCACGTCGTTCAGGCGATCGATTTCGGTCGCGCCGCTCGGCTGAGAAATGCGCTGTTGCCAGATCAGCTGGCCCTGCTGCATCAGCACGGCGCTGACGCGGCCGTTGTCACCGCCGACGATGGCGGCGCCAAAGGCGACGGCCGGCGCGGATTCACCGCGCAGCGACAGCGAAGGCATATCCAGGTTAACCGTCCACTTCACCGCGCCGTCGGCTTCGTTCAGCGCCTGCAGCATGCCGTTGGAGGTATGCACCAACACCATGCCGTCGCTGACAACCGGACGGGAGATCGCTTCGCCGGCCACTTTGGTCTGCCAGGCGATGGCGCCGTCGGCGGTGTTCAATGCGTAAACCACCGCTTTTTCGCTGCCGACGTAAACCTTGTCACCCGCAACCGTCAGGCCGCCCGACAGCAGCGCAGACAGGTTGCTGGAGAAGAAGCCGGTCTTCTCGGAAAGATTGACCTTCCACTTCTCGTTGCCGCTGTCGGCATCCATCGCTTTCACGATGCCGAAGCGATCGGCGGCGTAAATGGTGCTGTCCTGATAGGCCGGACGCAGGTGGGAGTAATACTCACCGATACCGTCGCCCACCGAGGTGCTCCACGCCTTGTTCGGCGTAAACTGATTTTCAACTTTCGGCAACGGCGACATGGTAACCACGTCTTCTTCGCTGTTAAACAGCGAGCAACCACTCAGCAAGGCAGCGGAAACCAGTCCGACCAAGAGTGTTTTACGCAATTGCATGGGAATTCCCCTTAGCTGGACAAGTTATTCAATTTCATGCGCAGCAGAACCTGCAGCGCTTGAGAAGCGTTGGACTCAATGCCTTTGCTGTAAGCTTCGCGCGCGCCCTTGGCGTCGCCCTTCGCCAGCAGCACATCGCCGCGCACATCCTGCATCATCGCCGCCCAGCCTTCGCCTTTCACGCCATCCAGCGTTTTCAGCGCTTCATCCAGCTTTTTCTCCTGCAGCTGGACGCGCGCCAGACGCAGGTCGATCATCGCCAACAGGTTGTCGTCTTTGGTCTGGCCCTGCGCCAGCGCCAATTGTTGTTCCGCCTTGGCGAAATCATTCTGTTCGACAAAGTGCTTGGCCAACTGCAGCGCGGCCAGTACGCCGTAGCTGTTGCCGTTGGCCTGGACAAATTTCTCTGCGGCAGCCACGTCATCCGGCTTGCCGGCCGCCAGACGATCGCTGGTTTCCTGATAGGATTGCGATGCCGCCATCATGTTGGAGTTTTCATGGCTCTGCCAGTAACGCCAGCCAACCAGGGCACCAATTCCGAGCACCACGCCCACCGCCAGCGCTTTGCCGTTCTCGGCAAAGAACCGACGCAGTGCGTCGACTTGTTCGTTTTCAGTGGTATAGACTTCCACGGTGTCCTTCTCCTTAACCTAACATCAAAGCCAGACGCGCAGCGACTTCGCTTTGCGCCAGCGTTTCTTGTTCACCACTGCGCAGGTCTTTCACCACCACCTGCTGCTCCGCCACTTCGCTCTCGCCCAGGATCAGCGCGATGCGCGCGCCCCATTTGTCCGCACGGGTGATCTGCTTCTTGAAGTTGCCGCCGCCGTAGTTGGTCATCAGCTTCAGCTGCGGCGCCGCGTCGCGCACCTGTTCAGCCAGCCGCATCGCCGCGCTCTGGGTGCCCGCGCCGGAAGAGATGACGTAGACGTCGATAGCCGACGGCGCCTTGAATTCCGGGTTGACCGCCTGCACCAGCAGCACCAGACGCTCCAGGCCCATGGCGAAACCGACCGCCGGGGTGGCGCGGCCGCCCAACTGCTCGACCAGACCGTCGTAACGGCCGCCCGCGCAGACGGTGCCCTGCGCGCCCAGGCTGGTGGTCACCCACTCAAACACGGTGCGGTTGTAGTAATCCAGACCGCGCACCAGGCGCTCGTTAACGGTATATGGGATACCTGCCTGCGCCAAAAGTTCACACAGACCGGCGAAGTGAGCACGGGATTCTTCATCCAGGTACTCGGACAGGCGCGGCGCGTCGTTCAACAGCGCCTGCACCTCAGGATTCTTGGAATCCAGCACGCGCAGCGGGTTGCTGTACATGCGGCGTTTGCAGTCTTCGTCCAGCACCTCGACGTGCTGCTCCAGGAACGCCACCAGCGCGTCGCGGTAGTTGGCGCGCGCCTCCAGAGAACCGATGGAGTTCAGCTCCAGCTTGACGTGCTCGGCGATGCCCAGCGCTTTCCACCAGCGGGCCGTCAGCAGGATCAGCTCGGCGTCGATGTCCGGGCCTTGCAGGCCGAACACTTCCGCGCCCAGCTGATGGAACTGACGGTAGCGGCCCTTCTGCGGGCGCTCGTAGCGGAACATCGGGCCGATGTACCACAGACGCTGTTCCTGATTGTACAGCAGACCATGTTCGATGCCGGCGCGCACGCAGCCAGCCGTCCCTTCCGGACGCAGCGTCAGGCTTTCGCCGTTGCGGTCTTCGAAGGTATACATCTCTTTTTCCACGACGTCGGTCACTTCGCCGATCGCGCGTTTGAATAACGGGGTCTGCTCTACAATCGGCAACCGGATTTCGCTGTAACCGTAGCCGCCCAGCACCTGCTTGAGGGTGCCTTCAATACGCTGCCATAATGCCGTTTCTTCCGGCAGGTAGTCGTTCATGCCGCGGATGGCTTGAATGTTCTTTGCCACGTGAGTTCTCTGTCCGTTGTCTGTAAAAATGAACCTGATTATAGGGACTTTGCCGCCCGGTATTCAACGCGGATGCGGTTTTCCGCCCTTCAGGTGCATAAACAAGCGGGCCAACAGGCCCGCCGTGTAGCGATAACGCTTATTTTTCCAGCAGATTGACCGTGATACGGTTGCTTTCGTCCATCATCGCGGCCTTGGCGCGAATCTTCGCTTCCAGCTGGTCGATCATCTGTTCGTTGTCGAAACGCTCTTTCTGGCGCACGCCGTCTTCGTAGAAGCCGCTCTTCTTGTGGCCGCCGGTCACGCCCATGGTGGACACCAGCGCTTCGCCCGGGCCGTTCACCACGCAACCGATGATCGAGACGTCCATCGGCGTGATGATGTCTTCCAGGCGCTGCTCCAGCGCGTTCACCGTGCCGATCACGTCGAACTCCTGACGCGAACAGGTCGGGCAGGCGATGAAGTTGATGCCGCGCGCGCGGATGCGCAGCGACTTCAGAATGTCGAAACCGACCTTCACCTCTTCGACCGGATCCGCCGCCAGCGAGATGCGCAGGGTATCGCCGATACCTTCAGACAGCAGCATGCCCAGGCCGATGGCCGATTTGACCGACCCGCTGCGCGCGCCGCCAGCTTCGGTGATGCCCAGATGCAGCGGCTGATCAATGCGCGACGCCAGCAGACGGTAGGATTGCACCGCCAGGAACACGTCCGACGCCTTGACGCTGACCTTGAACTGGTCGAAGTTGAGGCGATCGAGGATATCCACGTGGCGCATGGCGGATTCCAGCAGCGCTTCCGGCGTAGGTTCGCCGTACTTTTCCTGCAGATCTTTCTCCAGCGAACCGCCGTTGACGCCGATGCGAATCGGGATGTTCTTGTCGCGGGCGCAGTCCACCACCGAGCGAATGCGCGATTCGTTGCCGATGTTGCCCGGGTTGATGCGCAGGCAGTCCACGCCGTATTCGGCAACCTGCAGCGCGATGCGATAATCGAAGTGGATATCGGCGACCAGCGGCACGTTGACCTGCTGCTTGATCAGCTTGAACGCCTCGGCGGCGTCCATGGTAGGAACCGAAACGCGGACGATGTCGACGCCCACGCGCTCCAGCGCTTTAATCTGATTAACCGTTGCTTCAACATCGGTGGTACGGGTGTTGGTCATCGACTGCACGGCAATCGGCGCGCCATCACCAATAGGCACCTTGCCGACGTAAATGCGTGTAGATTTTCGACGGTTGATGGGCGCTTGGTTATGCATTACTTACTCTCCATTGCTGCTCTGACATCACGACCGGGGCCGCGCGATTACTGCGCGGCGACGGTCAGGCGAGCAACACGGTTTGACTTAACGAACCGGCTCAAATCAACCGGTTTACCCTGATACTGGATCTGTACTGCCGCCGGCGCGCCGATGGTCAGTTTGTACGGCGCAGTGCCGGTCAGGTTCAGCTTGCCGCCCTGCTTCTGGGTACCGCTGAACAGCGTTTTACCGCTCGCGTCGGTCACCTGCAGCCAGCAGTCGGCGGAGAAATCCATCACCAGCGCGTTCGGATCGGCCGCCGGCGCAGCCACGCCCGCATCGGCGGTCGGCAGCGGCGATTGCGCCGCCGGCGCGGTTTCCGGCAGGGTGGTCTGGCTTGGCGACACCACGGCAGGCTGTTGCTGAGCCGCGCCCGGCGTCTGGGCGGTCGCCGCCGGCGCCTGAGCCGCTGCGCCGGTATCGGCCGGCGCGGCGCTGTTGTCGGTCAACGGCACGTTGGTGCCGGCGTCGGCGTTGCCGTCCGTCAGCGGCACGGACTGCCCTTCGTTATTCTGTGAAAGCTGCGCGGAGGATTGATCGGCCATGGTGGCGATCTCTTCCTGCTGCGCCTTGTGGTTTTGCCACCACCAGGCGCCGGTCAGGCCAATCACCACGAACACGATAAGCCAGGTGAAGCTCATCAGCCAGCCGTCGCGTTTCTTGCGGCGCTTGCCCAGCGAGAAGCTTTGCATCGGCGCCACTTTCGCCATCTTCAACGGCGCCTGCTTGGCCAGCATCGGCAGCAGTTCGTCTTCCGGCAAATGCACCAGCTTGGCGTAGGAACGGATGTAGCCGCGCACGAAGGTGGACGCGAGGTCAGCGGACACGCTGTCTTCCTCGATATCGCGCACGGTGGACATTTTGAGACACAGGCGTTCTGCAACGGCCTGTTGGCTCAGCCCGAGTTGCTCACGGGCCTGACGCAGGCGCTGGCCCGTCGTCATGGATACGGTTTTATCTTGGGAGGCTTCAGTATTCATTAGCTAAGAACTGCTGGTACTGTTTGGATTGTGGAAAACTTCGCGCTAACTGCTTGCCATAGCGTTGAACGCTATCCTGACGGCCGGCTAACGCGGCGAAACGAATCTGTAACCATAAGCTGCTGGCGCTAGCCGGCAGAACATGCTGATAAACATCCAATAAAAGTTGCGACTGGGCGCGCTTCCCTTCTCCAAATTGCTTTTCGGCCTCCACCAACAGCGGAGCGCCTTTGTCCGGATCGACTTTCAGCGCGCGGCTCAACAGCGTGCGCGCTTCATCGTTTTGTCCGGCCTTGAGAAAACAGTAACCTGCGTTTTCCAGGCTGTCGGCGACCTGACCATAATCGGGCGCCAGCGCCGCAGCGCTAAACTGCTGTTGCGCCGGTACATACTGCCCTAAACCGCAAAGAAACGCACCGTAATTATTCAATACGGTGCCATTGCCTGGCGCAAGTTTGAGCGCTTGCCGATAACGCTGTTCGGCCGCGGCGTTTTCACCGTTCCGCTGCGCGTAGAGCGCCATGCCCAACTGCGTGCGGTAATCCTGCGGGGCCGCGTCCAGGGCCTTTTCCAGGTTCTGGCGCGCGGCGTCCATGTCGCCTTGCTGCAGGTACTCCAGGCCCAGTTGCAACCGCGTCTGGCCCGCCTCAGAGACTTGTGCTTCCTTTTCCGGCGCTGAACCGGAACACCCGGCCAATAATCCGGCCGCCAGCCACACACCCCACAGTTTCAGCTTCATGCCCGCATTCATTTCCTTATCGGCCGTCAGCTAACGCCCATTAGCGTGAATATTTCGCATAACAGGCTGTTAGATAACAAAAAATGGTGCTATAGGATTCAGACCGCCCGTACGTTGATAGGTTCCCCGGCCATTTTCTTTTTCAGGGTACGCTTGGTACGGTCGATCACTTCACCCGCCAGTTGCCCGCAGGCGGCGTCGATATCGTCACCACGGGTTTTACGAACAATAGTCGTAAAGCCGTATTCCATCAACACCTTGGAGAAACGATCCACCCGGCTGTTGGAGCTGCGGCCGTAGGGGGCGCCCGGGAACGGGTTCCATGGGATCAGGTTGATCTTGCACGGCGTGTCTTTCAGCACTTCCGCCAGCTGATGCGCATCGTCGGTGCTGTCGTTGATATGATCCAGCATCACGTACTCGACGGTGACGCGCCCCTGGTTGGCGTTGGATTTCTCCAGGTAGCGACGCACCGCGGACAGGAAGGTCTCGATGTTGTACTTGCGGTTGATCGGCACGATCTCATCGCGGATGGTGTCATTAGGCGCGTGCAGCGAAATGGCCAGCGCCACGTCGATCATGTCGCCCAGCTTGTCCAGCGCCGGCACCACGCCGGAGGTAGACAGGGTCACGCGGCGTTTGGACAGGCCAAAGCCGAAGTCGTCCAGCATGATTTCCATCGCCGGCACCACGTTGTTCAGGTTGAGCAGCGGTTCGCCCATGCCCATCATCACCACGTTGGTGATCGGGCGTTGGCCGGTCACCTTCAGCGCGCCGATGATTTTCGCCGCGCGCCACACCTGGCCGATGATTTCCGACACGCGCAGGTTGCGGTTGAAGCCCTGCTGCGCCGTCGAACAGAATTTGCACTCCAGCGCACAACCCACCTGCGAGGAGACGCACAGCGTCGCGCGGTCGGCTTCCGGGATGTACACGGTTTCGACCTGCTGATCGCCCACCTTGATCGCCCATTTGATGGTGCCGTCGGCCGAGCGCTGTTCTTCCGCCACCTCCGGCGCGCGGATTTCCGCCACGCGCTGCAGCTTGCCGCGCAGGACTTTGTTGATGTCGGTCATCTGCTCGAAATCGTCGCAGCAGTAGTGATAAATCCACTTCATCACCTGATCGGCGCGGAACGGTTTCTCGCCCATTTCGGCGAAGAACTCGCGCATTTGCTGGCGGTTCAGATCCAGCAGGTTGATTTTGGCCGCAGCCGGTTGCTCCACGTTAACGGAGGGGGTAGTCAGCGAATTATTTTCAGACACGGTGTGCTCAGACGTGATGGGTTCTAACATAATGATCTCTGGCCTCGTTATTACACGTTATGGCGCTAAAGAATGGACAGTAAGTTGTGCATTTCAGCCCGCGAGATTCGGGTGGCGGCACTAAAAACACGCCCCTGACAAGTCGTCTTATCAGGGGCGCGGCATTGTACAAATTTTAGTAGCGGGTTTCTATGGCTGAAAGGCATTCAGGGCATTTTTATTGTTTCAGCCGGTGAATGCCTGGCTATCAGCTCAGAAACGGCACGATTAACGTGCGCAGATTTCGCTTTCGTTGAAGAAGTAAGCGATTTCACGCTGTGCGGATTCAACGGAGTCGGAACCGTGAACGGCGTTAGCGGTGAAGCTGTCCGCGTAGTCGGCGCGCAGGGTGCCGGCCAGTGCGTTGTCCGGGTTGGTTGCGCCCATGATGTCGCGGTTGCGCTGCACGGCGTTTTCAGATTCCAGAACCTGCACCATGATTGGGCCGGAGGTCATGAACTCTACCAGACCGTCGAAGAATGGGCGGCCTTTGTGCTCAGCGTAGAAGCCTTCAGCTTGCTCGCGAGTCAGACGCAGCATTTTAGCGGCGATGATTTTGAAACCGGCGCGCTCGAAACGCGCGTAGATAGCGCCGATGTCGTTGTTGGCTACAGCGTTTGGTTTAACGATGGAAAAGGTACGTTCTACGGTCATGATGGCCTCTGTATGACTTCCAAAACAGGCCGGTCTGCAATGTTGCCGGCCTTCTCAAGTGGCGCAGATTATATGTGCGCCGTTAACGCTTGCCTACGGGAAAATCAACATTTCATTAAAAAAATATGATCTTCCTGCGGCATTTCCGACCACGCGCCGCGTTACTGGGTCTTGTCGGTGGACGGGATCAAATTGCGCAGCCAGCTGCCCCAGCGGCGCTGATAAAACGGCTGCGTATGGGCGATCAGGTAGTGGCTGATGCCGCGCTCTTTCTCCGACACCAGGCAGAAATCGACCGGTTCGTCATTCGGCGCCGTTTCGCTGGCGACGCTGCCGGCCTCGTTGATCAACGCCTCGATCTCCGCCGGTTCTGCATCCACTTCCAGCCCGATCAGCAGATTCGGCTTCTCGTCCGCCGCCTGGTCGTGCATCAGCGCCAGAAACGCGCGGCGCACCGGTTTGCGCTGGCTGAACAGCGTGATCAGCGCATCCACCATCGCCGACGGGTACTCTTCGGGCTGCCCCAACAGGATTTGGGTCTCTTTGTCGACGTAATGCTCAACCGGTTTGACGACGCCACCGGTCGCCAGCAGCATCGCCACCTCTTCCGGGTAGAACTCTTTGCCGTATTCCGCCTTCGGGTTGAGGAACAAATCCGCGCCCTGGGTGATTTCAAACAGCACCCGCGCCGGCATGGCGATGAACGGCTGTTCGTCCTCAACGGCCTTCTGCAACGCTTCCAGCGAGGTGAAGAACGGAATGATGCTGCCGCCGTCCTGCTTTTCCCAATGCTGGATATTGACCGGCGTATCCGCGTTCAGCGTGATGTCGCCGTCCTGCTGCACCTGCTCGCTGTCGCCGAGGATCAGCACCGTGGCGTCGAGCAGTTCACGGAAGAACGCCGGACGGTGGGCCGGCTCCGTCACCGCCAGCTTCAGCAGGCGTTCAAGCTCGTTCTCGCTCGGGGCGGCATCGTGATGATGGGAACTCATGGCAAACTCCAGGGATCAAATAGCGAGGCCCAGCATGCTGGGCCCCGAAGATAATGCGCATTCTAGCGCCCGACGCGGCGGGCGTTCAATTATTTGGCTTTGCTCAGCAACAGATTGGCCAGGGTGCGCACGCCCAGCCCGGTCGCGCCGGCCGACCACTGATCCACCGCGCCTTTGCGGTAGGTGGCGGAACAGTCGATGTGCAACCAGCCTTGCTGGTAGTTCTTAACGAAATGCGACAGGAAGGCCGCCGCGGTGCTGGCGCCGGCGGTGTAGGCCGGGCCGGCCACGTTGTTCAGCTCGGCGAAGTTGGACGGCAGCTGGCTGCGGTGGAACTCGGCCAGCGGCAGACGCCAGAACGGCTCGTGCTCGGCGGCGGCGCTGCTCAGCAGTTCCTGTGCCAGCGCATCGTCGAAGCTGAACAGGGCGTGGTAGTCGTTGCCTACCGCGGTTTTGGCCGCGCCGGTCAGGGTCGCGCAGTCGATAATCAGCTGCGGATTCTGCTCAGAAGCGTCGATCAGGCCGTCGGCCAGTACCAGGCGCCCTTCCGCATCGGTGTTCATCACCTCGACGGTTTTGCCGTTGCGGTAGCGAATGATGTCACCCAGTTTGAAGGCGTTGCCGCTGACCATGTTGTCGGCGCAGCACAGGTACAGCTTCACGCGCTGCTTCAGACCACGCGCCGCCGCCAGCGCCAGGGCGCCGGTGATGGTGGCCGCACCGCCCATGTCAGCCTTCATCGAATCCATAAAGGCGCTCTGTTTCAGGCTATAACCGCCGGTATCGAAGGTGATGCCCTTGCCGACCAGGCAAGCGAACACCGGCGCGTCCGGGTTACCGGTCGGGTTGAAGTCCAGCGCCAGCAGCACCGGCGGGCGCTCGGAGCCGCGGCCGACGGTGTGGATGCCGGCATAGTTCTGCTCACGCAGATCTTCGCCCTTGGTGATGCGGTAGCTGACGGCATCGCAGCCGACGTCGCACATCAGATCGACGGCGCGGGTCGCCAGTTGCTCCGGCCCCAGCTCTTCCGCCGGCATGTTGATGGTGTCGCGCACCCAGTCGACGATCTTCAGGCGCTGATCCAGCTCCTGACGCGCGGCTTCCGGCAGTTCGGCCCATTCGACGTTGCGCTGCCCTTTCGGCCCGCGATAGCCTTGCCAGAACGCCCAGCTGTTTTCCAAATCCCAACCGTCGCCGGCCAGCTTGACGTTTTTGATGCCCTGGCCGTCAATTTTGCGGCCCGCGCGCTGGATCGCGCCCAGCTTGTCGGCGCCGGTCAGGTGGATGGTCATCCCTTCGCCGTTGGTGCTCAGCAGCGCTTTCTCGCCCCAGCGGGCGTCGGCAGGTTGTTGCGACAGCGTGACCTGCATGAATTCTGTTGTCATAGCCTTCTTACTCCGGATGTTCCCTTTATTATTTCATTAGGGCTTTATTGCATACCCTATGGATTTCAAATTGCAGCTAGGCGCCCAGCGATCTCATCCCCAGGAGCTTACTCAGGTAAGTGACTGGGGTGTGATCGTGCAGGTAACAACGCTGCGGTTTGAAAGACGACGGGTATGTCGGATACAAAATAAACGGGCCGCCCATGGCAGCCCGTTACGCTATTTACTCCGCTTCATCTAACCAGACCAGCAGGATCGCTTCCAGTATTTTTTCGTTGGAAGCCTGCGGATCGTCGTCGAACTCTTCCAGATCGCAGATCCACTGATGCATGTCGGTAAAACGCACGGTTTTCGGATCGGTGTCCGGGTATTGGTCGTACAGGGCTTCGCCGATTTCACGGCTGTCGGTCCACTTCAGTCCCATTATGATCTCCGGGTTGACGCTGCGGCTAACAATTAATGCTCACGCGCGTGGTTGACGGTGTAGCGCGGCATTTCGACCACCAGATCTTCGTCGGCGACCAGCGCCTGGCAGCTCAGACGGCTTTCCGGCTCCAGCCCCCACGCTTTGTCCAGCATGTCGTCTTCCAGCTCGCTGCTCTCTTCCAGCGAATCGAAGCCTTCACGCACGATGCAGTGGCAGGTGGTGCAGGCGCAGGATTTCTCGCAGGCATGCTCGATTTCAATGCCGTTGCGCAGCGCAACGTTGAGGATCGACTCCCCTTTTTCGGCTTCCAGAACCGCCCCTTCCGGGCACAGATCTTGATGGGGCAGGAAAACAATTTTAGGCATGGTTAAACCTCATCCACAGAATGGCCAGCCAGCGCGCGGCGAATGGAAGCGTCCATGCGGCGCGCGGCAAAATCTTGCGTTTGTGCATCTAATGTTTTGATGGCGTCTTCGATAGCGGCGGGATCTTCACCCTGCGCCGCCTGCTGCAACGCCTGGGTCGCGGCGGCGATCGCCTGGCTTTCCGCCTCGCTCAGCAGCGCCGCGTCGGTGGCCAGCGCGCCCTGCAGGCTTTCCAGCACCCGCGCGGCTTCCACGCGTTGCTCCGCCAGCTTGCGCGCGCCCACGTCGCTTTGCGCGTTGGCCATCGAATCTTTGATCATGCCGGCGATTTCGCCGTCCGACAGGCCGTACGACGGCTTGACCTGGATCGAGGCTTCCACGCCGGTGGATTTCTCCATCGCGGTGACGCTCAGCAGACCATCGGCATCCACCTGGAAGGTGACGCGAATGTGCGCGCCCCCGGCAGGCAATGGCGGCAGGCCGCGCAGCGTGAAGCGCGCCAGCGAACGGCAATCCTGCACCAGCTCGCGCTCGCCCTGCAGCACGTGGATCATCATCGCGCTCTGGCCATCTTTAAAGGTGGTGAACTCCTGCGCGCGCGCCACCGGAATGGTGGTGTTGCGCGGGATCACTTTCTCCACCAGACCGCCCATGGTTTCGAGGCCCAGCGACAGCGGGATCACGTCCAGCAGCAGCATGTCGCTGTCCGGCTTGTTGCCCACCAGAATGTCGGCCTGGATCGCGGCGCCGATGGCGACCACTTTATCCGGATCGATAGACGTCAGCGGCGTGCGGCCGAAGAAGGCGCCCACCTGCTCACGCACCAGCGGCACGCGGGTGGAACCGCCGACCATCACCGCTTCCAGCACCTCGTCGGCGGCGACGCCGGCATCTTTCAGCGCGCGGCGGCAGGCCATCAGCGTACGTTTCACCAGCGGAGCGATCAGCGCTTCGAACTGGGCGCGGGTCACCTCGCCCTGCCAGCCGGCTACCTCAACGCACACGCTGTCGGCATCGCTCAACGCGATTTTGGCGGCGATGGCGGCGTCCAGCAGTTGGCGCTGCACACCGTGATCGCTGCGATCGGCCACGCCGGCCTGGTCGCGCAACCAGTCGGCCAGCAGGTGATCGAAATCGTCGCCGCCCAGCGCGGAATCGCCGCCGGTGGCCAGCACTTCGAACACGCCGCGGCTGAGGCGCAGAATGGAGATATCAAAGGTGCCGCCGCCCAGATCGTAAACCGCGATCACCCCTTCCTGGCCAGAATCCAGCCCGTAGGCAATCGCCGCCGCGGTCGGCTCATTCAGCAGGCGCAGGACGTGCAGGCCGGCCAGACGCGCCGCGTCTTTGGTGCCCTGGCGCTGCGCGTCGTCGAAGTAAGCGGGAACGGTAATCACGACGCCATCCAGCTCGCCTTCCAGCGCCGCTTGCGCGCGCGCGGACAGAGCCCGCAGGATATCGGCGGAGACGCCAACCGGGTTAACCGGGCCGGCGGCGGTGACGATCAGCGGCAGGCCGTTGTCGCTGGCCTGAAATTGATACGGCAGGTTCGGGTAACGTTGCTGCACGTCCGCCAACGAACGGCCCATCATGCGTTTGATGGAGCTGACGGTATTGGCCGGATCCTGCGCCGCCTGTTGGCGCGCCTCCCAGCCGACGCGCTGCGCGTCCGCCTGATAATGCACCACCGAAGGCAGCAAATGGCGTCCCTGATCGTCGGCCAGCGTTTCCGCTTGCCCACTGCGCACCGTGGCGACCAACGAGTTGGTGGTGCCTAAGTCGATGCCAGCGGCCAGACGTCGCTGGTGCGGCGCGGCGCTGAGGCCAGGCTCACTAATTTGTAATAAGGCCATGTTGAAGCTTCCACAATCAGAATCAGAAGGTGTTACTCAAAACCCAGCAGTTTTTCTTCGAGTTGTTCAACCTGTTGCTGGAGTTTGTCCAAAAAGCGCAGCTTGCGCACGGTGTCGGCGGCATCCGCCCACTGTTCACTGTCCAACTGCTGCAGCATCAGCGCGCTGCGCTGCTTGATGGAGGAGGCCAGCCGCGCGCCGAAATCGGCCAGCAGGCTTTCCGCTTCCGGCTTGCGCTCAATGGCGTCGAGCTCTTCGCGCAGCTCCAGCTGTTCCATCAGAAACGCGGTGTCGCGCATCGTATGCTGTTCGTTGCCCAGATCGAAGCCGTGCAAAGATAGCATATACTCCGCGCGTTTTAACGGGTGCTTCAGCGACTGGTAAGCTTCATTGATGGTCGCCGCCTGCTGCAACGCCATCAGGCGTTCGCGCTCCGGCTGGTTGGCGAAACGATCGGGGTGAAATTGGCGCTGCAGATCCTGGAAGCGGGACGCAAGCAGGCTGCCGTCCACGGTGTAGCGAACTGGCAGCCCGAATAAAGTAAAGTAATCCATAGCGTGCTCTGGGCGTTAGCGGATGAAGTTCCCCCGCCGAAACGGGGGAGCACGATGGACTGTCAGACGTTGAAACTCTCGCCGCAGCCGCATTCGCTTGAGACGTTCGGGTTGTTGAACTTGAAGCCTTCGTTCAGGCCTTCCTTAACGAAATCAAGCTCGGTGCCGTCAAGGTAGACCAGGCTCTTGCCGTCGATGATCACCTTGATGCCTTTGTCTTCAAACACGATGTCGTCATCGTTGGCTTCGTCAACAAATTCCAGCACGTAGGCCATCCCGGAGCAGCCGGAAGTTCGCACTCCCAGACGCAGGCCGAGACCCTTGCCGCGGTTCGTCAAAAACGCCTGAACACGCTGCGCAGCGCTGTCGCTCATGGTAATAGACATCACAACCTCACACTTCAAATCAAAGCCCGGCGCGGCCGGGCCGACTCAGACAAATTACTCGGCGCTATGCTTGCTCTTATAGTCGGCAATCGCTGCTTTGATGGCGTCTTCAGCCAGGATCGAGCAGTGAATTTTGACCGGCGGCAATTCCAGCTCTTCGGCGATCTGGGTGTTTTTGATCGCTTCAGCCTGATCGAGCGACTTGCCTTTCATCCATTCGGTCACCAGCGAGCTGGAGGCGATGGCGGAACCGCAGCCGTAAGTTTTAAAGCGCGCGTCTTCGATGATGCCTTCATCGTTAACCTTGATTTGCAGCTTCATCACGTCGCCGCAAGCCGGTGCCCCTACCATGCCGCTGCCGACGGTAGGATCTTCGTTGTCGAAAGAACCCACGTTACGCGGGTTTTCATAATGATCGATTACTTTTTCGCTGTAAGCCATGACCTTGCTCCTGAAACCTGAGAATTAATGATGCGCCCATTCGATGCTGTTGATGTCCACGCCCTGCTTGAACATCTCCCACAGCGGGGACAGATCGCGCAGACGGCCGATGGATTTACGCACCAGTTGAATGGTGTAGTCGATCTCTTCTTCCGTGGTGAAACGCCCCAGGGAGAAACGGATCGAGCTGTGCGCCAATTCATCGCTCATGCCCAGCGCGCGCAGCACGTAGGACGGCTCGAGGCTGGCGGAGGTACAGGCTGAACCGGAAGAAACGGCCAGGTCTTTCAGCGCCATGATCAGCGACTCGCCTTCAACGTAGTTGAAGCTGACGTTCAGGATGTTCGGTGCGCCGTGCTCCAGATCGCCGTTCAGATACACTTCTTCCATATCTTTCACGCCGTTCCACAGACGATCGCGCAGGGTGCGCAGACGCGCCATCTCTTCGGTCATCTCTTCTTTGGCGATGCGGTAAGCTTCGCCCATGCCGACGATCTGGTGGACAGGCAGGGTGCCGGAACGCATGCCGCGCTCGTGACCGCCGCCGTGTACCTGCGCTTCGATGCGGATGCGCGGCTTGCGGCGCACATACAGCGCGCCGATGCCTTTCGGGCCATAGATTTTGTGGCCGGAGAACGACATCAGGTCGACTTTCAGCTTGCTCAGATCGATAGGCAGTTTGCCCACGCTCTGGGTGGCGTCAACGTGGTAGATGATACCGCGCGCGCGGCACATTTCGCCGATCGCTTCGATGTCCTGCACCACGCCGATTTCGTTATTGACGTGCATGATGGAGACCAGAATGGTGTCATCGCGCATCGCCGCTTCGAGATCCTGCAGGCTGATGATGCCGTTGCTCTGCGGCGCCAGGTAGGTCACTTCAAACCCTTCGCGCTCCAGCTGACGGCAAGTGTCGAGCACGGCTTTGTGTTCGGTTTTGCTGGTGATGATGTGCTTGCCTTTTTTCTGGTAGAAATTGGCAGCGCCTTTTATCGCCAGGTTGTCGGATTCGGTCGCCCCGGAGGTGAAGACGATTTCGCGCGGATCGGCGCCCACCAGTTCGGCGATTTGGTTACGGGCGATGTCTACCGCCTCTTCCGCCTGCCAACCGAAACGGTGGGAACGGGAAGCCGGGTTGCCGAAAGTGCCGTCCAGGGTCAAAAACTGCATCATCTTCTCAGCAACGCGCGGGTCAACCGGCGTCGTTGCTGAGTAATCCAGATAAATCGGTAATTTCATTGCTCTTGTGCTCCGTACATCACTTCCAAAAACTAAAATAATTTCGCCAGCTGCTTATGCGCGCAGATTAACGTTGATAGTTTCTTGCGGACGACCGTTGGCCGTGCGGCGCGTATCGTTGTTTTGACGATCCGCCACCACCAGCACTTCCTGGTTGTTGACCAGTTCAGCCAGCGTAATGTTGTTCAGGAACCCGCTGATGCGCTCGCTCAGATCGCGCCACAGGGCGTGGGTCAAGCAGCGATCGCCGCCCTGACAGCCTTCTTTGCCCTGGCAACGGGTTGCATCTACCGATTCATCGACGGCAGTGATGACAGCGCCAACGGCGATCTCACCCGCGTCTTTACCCAGCAGATAACCACCGCCCGGACCGCGCACGCTGGCCACCAGGCCATTCTTGCGCAGACGGGAGAATAATTGTTCCAGATAAGAGAGCGAAATACCCTGGCGTTCGGAAATGTCCGCCAGTGGCACCGGCCCTTCCTGGGAATGCAGCGCTACGTCGAGCATAGCGGTTACGGCATAACGGCCTTTGGATGTCAGTCTCATAGCTCAATGGTTACCTGTTGGTCAAATATGGCCGAAAGTCTGACATTCCTGAGTAAAACAGTCAACTATTTAACCTAGTAATTAACTCAAGTATTAGCACGTTTTGAACTTAGCAAGAACAAAGGTATATAAAATACATGTTATAACCTTTGGATAACTAATACTATTGTCACCCACCGTTATGCCACATCAATTAATTACCTTGATGTTTATCCTGTTTCTCGATCGACGTCAGCATGCCGCGCAGGATATTCAGCTCCTGCCCTTCCGGGCGCGCGCGGGTGAACAGCCGGCGCAGGCGGCTCATCACCTGGCCCGGATGGGACGGGCGAATAAAACCGGTGCGCTGCAGCGTCTGCTCCAGGTGCTGATAAAAACGCTCGAGGTCATCCACCAGCGGATACGGCGTCTCTTCCAGCTGCGGCGCGCCCGCCTGTTGGCGATCGAGGTAAGCCACGCGCACTTCATACGCCAGGATCTGCACCGCCATCGCCAGGTTCAGCGAGCTGTAGTCCGGGTTGGCCGGAATGGCGACGTGGTAGTGGCACTTCTGCAATTCATCGTTGGTCAGTCCGACGCGTTCGCGGCCGAACACCAGCGCCACCGGCGCGTGTTCGCCTTCGTGCACCGCGCGCACGCCGCATTCACGCGGCTCCAGCATCGGCCACGGCAAGGTGCGAGAACGTGCGCTGGTGCCCACCACCAGGCTACAGCCGGCGATGGCGTCATCGAGGGTATCGACGATGGTGGCGTTGCCGATCACGTCGCTGGCGCCGGCGGCCAGGGCGATGGCCTGAGAATCGGGTTTGATCAGCGGATTAACCAGATAAAGGTTGGTTAAACCCATGGTTTTCATGGCTCTGGCGGTCGAGCCCATGTTGCCGGTATGTGAAGTCTCTACCAGAACAATGCGGATATTGTGCAGCATACAAACTCTGAGCGTGGCGGAAAATCGCAGCATCTTAACACAGCCGTAGGCAATTTGCCGAACAGCTGCTATACTTCGCGCCGTTTCCTGTTCTTTAACATCCTAGTTGGAAGATACCCATGCATCCGATGCTGACTATCGCCGTGCGCGCTGCGCGCAAGGCCGGTAACCTGATTGCCAAAAACTACGAAACCCCGGACGCTGTAGAAGCGAGCCAGAAAGGGACCAATGACTTCGTCACCAACGTCGATCGCGATGCAGAGCATCTGATCATCGACGTCATCCGCAAGTCTTATCCGCAACACAGTATCGTGAGCGAAGAACGCGGTGAGCTGATCGGCGAAGATCGCGATGTGCAATGGGTGATCGATCCACTGGATGGCACTGCAAACTTCATCAAACGTTTCCCTCATTTCTCCGTTTCCATCGCCGTACGCATCAAAGGCCGCACTGAAGTGGCCGTGGTTTACGATCCGATGCGCAACGAACTGTTCACCGCCACGCGCGGTCAGGGCGCCCAGCTCAACGGTTACCGTCTGCGCGGCACCAACGCCAAAGATCTGGATGGCACCATCCTGGCGACCGGCTTCCCGTTCAAAGTCAAACAGCACGCCACGCCTTACATCAACATCGTCGGCAAGCTGTTCACCCAGTGCGCGGACTTCCGCCGCACCGGTTCCGCAGCGCTGGATCTGGCCTATGTGGCCGCCGGCCGCGTAGACGGTTTCTTCGAAATCAGCCTGAAGCCGTGGGACTTCGCCGCGGGCGAACTGCTGGTGCGTGAATCCGGCGGCCTGGTCACCGACTTCGTCGGCGGCCACAACCACTTCAGCTCCGGCAACGTGGTAGCAGGCAACCCGCGCGTCGTGAAAGCCATGCTGGCCACCATGCGCGAAGAACTGAGCGAAGCGCTGAAGCGTTAATCGCCAGAAGCGAATCGAAAAAAGCGCTGCCGATGCAGCGCTTTTTTTATGCCCGTTAGCGGGAGAAGGGGCGGATGCCGCCGCCGAATTCCGGCTGCGCGCTGACGTACAGCAACAGCCCGGCGGCCAACAGGATCAGGCCCCCGGCCAGCGCCAACGATCCCCAGGCCACCGCGCTCCAGGCGGCGGGCGCACGCGAGCGGCTAAGGCGCACCGCCAGCCGTCGGCTGTAATGCACCAGCAGCGCCAGCATGGAGATGGTCAACGACGTGCCGAACGCCATCGCCAGCGCGGAGATCACTCCCCAGCCGAACACGCCGATCACCTTAGAGAACAGCAGCACCAAAATCGCCCCCGAACAGGGACGCATGCCCATCGCCAGCACGATGGCGGTCTGGGTGCGCCAATCGCTTCCCGCCTGCAGCTCGCTGTCGCTCGGCAGATGCCGGTGGCCGCAGCCGCAATCGGCGCTGTGCACATGCTCCGCCGCCAGCGGCGTCAGGCTGTTAATGCGCAGCGCCGGCGCCGGGCGCATCGCCTTGATCGCCGCAAACAGACGTTTCAGCGCGCGCCAACTCAGCAACACGCCAAGCAACATCACCAAAATAAAGCTGCCCTTCTCCAGCCAGAAGCTGCTTTGGTGAAGCTGGCGCGAAGAGAGCTGCAATACCACCAGCATCAGCGTAACCAGCGCGATCGCCACCCCGCCCTGCACCAGCGAAGCGGCGAAGGTCAGCTTCAGGCTGCTTTTCAGCCGCGCCGGGTGAGTGGCCAGATAGGTGGCGATCACCACTTTGCCGTGGCCGGGGCCGAGCGCATGCAAAACGCCATAGCCGAGGCTGAACAGCGTCAGCGCCAACCCTGCCTGCTGCGGCGCGGCCTTCACCTGCTGCAACAACCCCGCCATCTGCTGGTGCAGCGCTTTTTGCCATACCACGCTCTGCATCAGCAGCTGCGGCCAATAGTGCCACGCCAGCAGCGCGGCGGCCGCCAGCGCCAGCGTGAACGGCAGCAGCGGCCACAGGCCGAAAGCCCAGTGGCGCCGGTTTATCGTCGGTTGCGAGAGATTCAGCGACATTGCAGCGTCACCCGCTGGGCGAACTGCTGCCCCAGCGCCAGGTCTTCACCGGGCGAGTCGTTCTTGTCGAGCGACAGCGCATAGGCCTGCAGCGACGCATTCGGCTTCGGCGTCATCAGCTTGTAGCTGCACTGCTGCGCCATCTCCGGCGGCAAATGCAGCGCATTTTGGTCTTTATAGGTCATATCCACGAAATAAGTCGGATCGTAAGTAGAAAGCTCGAACGGCTTGCCCGCCAGCGGCTGCGGCTCGGCCAACGGCAGCACGAACTCCAGTACCGCCTGGTTGCCCTGGCGCGACAGGTGATATTCGCTGGGCAAGTTCAGGTATTTCACCGGCTTGCCGTCGCGGTAAAGGTCGGTGAAATAGTGCTGCCCCAGCACGTTGGCCATCACTTCCGCCGCCAGCTTTTTCCACACTTCCGAATCGCTCTTGGCGTTTTTCGCATCGTAGAGCAGATCCGCCGAGGTGATTTCATCCATCACCCACACCATTTTCAGGCCGACCAACCGCTGATCCTTGGCGACGAAGGTGGTGTTCATATCGATAAAGCTGTGCGGATGCGCGATCGCACCGGCGCTGAACACGGCGCCAAAGGCAGCCAAAAGTCGACGTAACTTCATCATTATCCTGCTTTACCTATATTTGTTATAACGTAACACAAATAAATGTCGAACGGCCCGCCTCTGCCGGCGATATTTGTGACGAAAGTTGTAAGCCGAAGTAAAAGCCGCGCGTTAACCCTGCCGGCACAAAGCCTTTTGCTATGCTTAGGCATAATCGCAACCTTTTATGCCGGAAGGTGATATGAGCCTGGACACCTCTCCCGTGCCTGAGCTCTCCGGACAACAACGGCGCTGCCATCTGCTGCTGATGCTGTACACGCCGGAGCCCGAGTTACAGCTGGAGACCCTCAGCCGAATCAATGGCGTCGCCCCCCCGATAACCCGGCAAGATATAGCCGAGGTGGCCAGTGAAATCCAGCGTTTCCACCATCTGGAGATCGCCGTCGATCCCGACCATGGCTACCGATTGAGGGGCAGCGCGCTCAACCAACGCCTGTGCCTGCTCCATTGGCTAAGGCGCACCCTGCGCTGCAGCCCGCGGTTCGTCGAAGACGATTTCGCCCCGCGCCTGCGGCAAGCGCTGGCGGCCGATGCCGAGTTGACATCGCTGTTGGCCCAGGCGCTCGACGCCTGCGAGCCGCTGCTCAATCGTCACTTTGACGCGCGCGACCGCCAATTCCTGCAGCATTATCTGCTCTACTGCGCCTGGCAAAACCGCCTGCAGCAACACCCGCGTTTCGACGCCGTTCAGCGCGACTGGCTGCGGCAAAAACTGGAGCAGCAAGCCGCCGCCTGGCTGCATCAGACCTGCAACCGGCTGTTTAACCAGCCGCCGCACGCGGACGAGCGCGATTTCCTGGCGCTGACCTTCACCCTGTTGAAAAGCCACAGCTACCACAGCAACGACTCGGCGCATGAGCAGCGGTTGATGACGGCGATCGACAGCATGGTCGAGCGGTTCCAGCAGCTGTCCGGCATGGCTTTCAGCAGCAAGGCGGAGCTGGTCAGCCAGCTGTTCGCCCATCTGGCGCCGGCGCTGGAGCGCTGCCGTTTCGCCATCGGCATCGACAATATGCTACTGGAAGAAGTGGTGCGCAAATACCCGCGGCTGATGCGCACCACGCAGGAAGCGTTGAAACCGCTGGAGCAGGAGTACGGCGTGCATTTTTCCAACGAGGAGGCGGGCCTGGTGGCCATCAGCTTCGGCGCCTGGCTGATGCAGGACAACGCGCTGCAGGAAAAACAGGTGCTGCTGCTGACGCTGGATAACCCGCAGTTGGAAGAGGAAGTGGAATATCAGATCCGCGAGCTCACGCTGCTGCCGCTGAACATCAAGTATCTGCCGCTGAGCGACTATCTGTGCGGCGGAGCGCCGCAGGGCGTCACGCTGGTGATCACCCCCTACGCGGCGGTGCACAGCGCTCCGCACCCGCCGCTGATCTATACCGAACTGCCGCTGGAAAACCGCCAGCGCCAGGCCATCCGCGCGCTGCTGGAAGCCCCTTAATCACCGGCTGACGCTGACCGCCGGCGGCCGGATGAACAAGGCCGGCACCGCGACCGCCGCCATCACCCAGAACACCCCGCCCTGCCAATGTTCGAACAGGAACCCGGCAATGACCGTCATGACGGCGATACCGCCGCCCATCGCCAGCGCCGAATACACCGCCTGCAGTTGGATCACCTCTTGCCCCTGGCGCGCGGCGATAAAGCGCATCGCCGCCAGATGGCACACGGTGAAGGTGCCGCAGTGCAGGATTTGGATCAGCAGCAGCCAACCCAGCTCGGTGCTGTACGCCATCAGGCTCCAGCGCAACACGCCGCAACAGGCGGAAAGCAGCAGCAGGTTGCGCGCATTCCAGCGGCGGAACAGCACGTTGCTGCTGGCGAAAATAATCACTTCCGCCACCACGCCCAGCGACCACAGATAACCGATGGTCGAGGCCGAATAGCCCGCCTCCTGCCAGTAAATGGAGCCGAAGCTGTAGTAGCCGGCGTGCGCGCCCTGCAGCAGCGTGACGCACAGCAGGAAGCGCCACACCGGCCCTTCTTTCAACAGCGCCCACAGCGAACCCTCGGCCCCGCCGTGCGTGCGCGCTTCGCCCTGCGGCATCACGCTCGGCTTCAGCAGCATGCCCAGCAGCATCGCCAGCACGCTGAGGATCAGGCTGTAGAGAATGGCGTTATGGCCCCACACCGCCACCAGTTGCCCGGTCAGCGCCGAGCCGATGACGAACGCCAGCGAGCCCCACAGCCGCACCCGGCCATAGTCCATGCGGATCTGCTTTTGCCAGGTGGCGGCCAGCGCGTCGGTCAGCGGCACCAGCGGCGAGAAGAACAGGTTGAACCCCGCTATCACCAGCATCAGCCAGCCCCAGCCGTTGCCGAAGCAGAAGCCAACCGCGAAAGCCAGGGTCAGCAGCGCCAGCAGGCGCAGCGCGGAAACCAGATGAGAGGGATCTTTAACGCGGGGAGCAATCAGTAAACTGCCGAGGAAGCGGGCCACCAAACCGGCGCCGAGCAATATGCCGATGGTTTCGGGCGCGATGCCCTCGCCTTTCAGCCACACGCCCCAGAACGGTAAGAAAATGCCGTAGGAAAAGAAGTAGGTGAAATAACTGAGCGCGAGCCAACGCGTGGATTGCAGAACCATGATCCCTCCGGAGTGAGGGCAATACTTTGACAGAGCTCACACCTGCCCGCAATCTTCATTCCACGTCAATGCGTTAGAGTGCCAGACAGCTCACAGTTTACCGCGAACGGCCACAAAAAAACCCGCCGCAGCGGGTTTTTCAGGCAAAAGCGGGATTATGCGTAAACCGGCAGGCGGGCGCAGATATCCAGCACTTTCTTCTTGGTGCGTTCGATGGTGGCTTCATCGTTGATGTTGTCCAGCACATCACAGATCCAACCGGCCAGTTCGCGCACGTCGGCTTCTTTGAAGCCGCGACGGGTCACGGCCGGGGTGCCGATACGCACGCCGGAGGTGACGAACGGGCTCTTCGGATCGTTCGGCACGCTGTTTTTGTTGACGGTGATGTTGGCGCGGCCCAGGGCGGCGTCCGCTTCTTTACCGGTCAGGTTTTTGTCGACCAGATCCAGCAGGAACAGGTGGTTATGGGTGCCGCCGGAGACCACTTTGTAGCCGCGCTGCAGGAACACGTCAACCATCGCCTTGGCGTTGACCGCCACTTGCTGCTGGTAAACCTTGAACTCAGGCTCCATCGCTTCTTTCAGCGCCACCGCCTTGCCGGCAATCACGTGCATCAGCGGGCCGCCCTGGCCGCCAGGGAACACGGCGGAGTTCAGCTTCTTGTACAGCTCTTCGTCGCCGCCCTTCGCCAGGATCAGGCCGCCGCGCGGGCCCGCCAGGGTTTTGTGGGTGGTGGTGGTGACGATGTGCGCGTGCGGTACCGGGTTCGGGTACACGCCGGCGGCGATCAGGCCGGCCACGTGCGCCATGTCGACGAACAGATAAGCGCCGATGCTGTCAGCGATTTCGCGCATTTTGGCCCAGTCAACCACGCCAGAGTAGGCGGAGAAGCCGCCGATGATCATTTTCGGCTTGTGGGTTTGCGCCTGCTTGGCCAGATCGTCATAGTCGATTTGGCCTTTGTCGTCGATGCCGTAAGGCACCACGTTATACAGTTTGCCGGACAGGTTGACCGGGGAACCGTGAGTCAGGTGGCCGCCGTGCGCCAGGTTCATGCCCAGAATGGTGTCGCCCGGCTGCAGCAGCGCGGTGTACACGGCGAAGTTAGCCTGGGAGCCGGAGTGCGGCTGCACATTGGCGTAATCGGCGCCGAACAATTCTTTGGCGCGGTCGATAGCCAGCTGCTCAACGATATCCACGTATTCGCAGCCGCCGTAGTAACGCTTGCCCGGATAGCCTTCAGCGTATTTGTTGGTCAGCTGGGAACCCTGAGCCTGCATCACGCGCGGGCTGGTGTAGTTCTCAGACGCGATCAGCTCGATGTGCTCTTCCTGACGCACCACTTCCTGCTCCATGGCACGCCACAGTTCCGCATCGTAATCGGCAATGTTCATTTCACGCTTTAACATCCGGCATCTCCTGACTTAAATCAGCTAACTAAAAAATCACCAAATAACTACCCGTTTGGGTTCTGGGCCACAGTGTAAACCGTTTCGCCCCACCGAAGATAGGTCTTGACAGAGGTTTTTACGCAAACGATTGGCATAAGGTGGCGCAAGGCTTTGATCCGCTAAATGCCGCCGTTTATCAACGGACATTTCCTCATGCGAACGATGCGCTTTTTTCATGTTCTGTGAGCGCGATCGACGCCCGAAGAACACCGCAACGAAAACAAGGGTATTTACAAGCGACGCGGAACCCAATAAGATGCATTTAAAATACATCATTACAATTATCGTCAAGATCCCAACCCAAGGAGCGCTTCCATGCTGGATAGCCAAACCATCGCCACCGTGAAATCCACCATTCCCCTGCTGGCTGCGACCGGGCCGAAGCTGACCGCCCACTTTTACGATCGCATGTTCGCGCACAACCCGGAATTGAAAGATATTTTCAACATGAGCAACCAGCGCAACGGCGATCAGCGTCAGGCGCTGTTCGACGCCATCTGCGCCTATGCCGCCAACATCGAGAACCTGGCGGCGCTGCTGCCGGCGGTGGAGCGCATCGCGCAGAAGCACACCAGCTTCAATATCCAGCCGGAGCAGTACAACATCGTCGGCGGTCACCTGCTGGCGACCCTGGACGAAATGTTCAGCCCGGGCCAGGAAGTCCTGGACGCCTGGGGCAAGGCCTACGGCGTGCTGGCCAACGTATTTATCCAGCGTGAAGAGCAGATTTATCAGCAGAGCGAAACCGACAACGGCGGCTGGCGCGATCTGCGCGCATTCCGCATCCTGAAGAAACAGCCGCAGAGCGACGTGATCTGCAGCTTCGTGCTGGCACCGGTGGACGGCGGCCGAGTGGCGGACTTCAAACCGGGGCAATACCTGGCGGTCTACATCAAGCACGACAGCCTGGAGCATCAGGAAATTCGCCAGTACTCGCTGACCACCTCGCCAAACGGCGAGTTCTACCGCATCGCGGTGAAGCGCGAAGATCAGGGGAAAGTGTCCAACTACCTGCACCAGCAGGCGCAGGAAGGCGACGTGATCGACATCGCCCCGCCGCACGGCGACTTCTTCCTCGATGTGGCGCCGACCACGCCGGTGGCGCTGATCTCCGCCGGCGTCGGCCAAACCCCGATGCTCGGCATGCTCAACAGCCTGCACGACAACCAACACCAGGCGCAGGTCCACTGGCTGCACGCGGCGGAAAACGGCAGCGTGCATGCCTTTGCCGAGGAAGTGGCGGATATTGCCGGGCGCATGCCGAATCTTAGCCGCCATGTGTGGTACCGCGAGCCGGGCGCCGATGACGTGGAAGGCCGCGACTACCACAGCCGCGGATTGATGGATTTGAGCGCGCTGCAAGGCAGCCTGGCCGATCCGCAGATGCACTATTACTTCTGCGGCCCGGTGGCCTTCATGCAGTTCGTGGGCAAACAGCTGCTGGAGATGGGCGTAGAGGCCGAACGCATCCACTACGAATGCTTCGGCCCGCATAAGGTGCTGTAATGCTTGCGGAGCGCGGCCGTCAGACCGCGCTCCCTCTTCATTTCGCCTGCAGTTGGCGCGCGTCCTGCACCTGCTGCACCGTTACCGGCGCCGCCTGGTTGCCCCAGCTTCCCCGCAGATAGCTCATCAGGTCGGCCGCCTGCCGATCGTTCAACGCCCAGCCGTAAGCCGGCATCCCGAGCGCCATCGCCTGCTGCGTGATCGGGGTATGCGCCCCTTCCAGCACCACCCGCAGCGCGGTCAGCGGATTGTCCGCCGTTACCGTGGCGTTGCCCGCCAGCGCCGGGATAGTGAAGTCGGTGCCCTCTCCCTTATTGCCGTGGCAGGTCGAGCAGTACATCGCATAGGTCGCCTTGCCGCTCGGGTTATCCGCCTGCGCAGCCTTCGAGGCGGCCCCGGCGACAGGGTCCGGCGCCAGGCTGCGCAGGTACACCGCGATGGCGTTCAGATCGCCGTCGCTGAGGTACTGCGTGCTGTGGGCCACCACCTCGCTCATCGGCCCGGCGACCGCCGCATGGCGGCTGCGGCCGGTTTTCAGCAGCGCCGTCACCTCTTCCGGCGGCAGGCCGCGCAGGTTGGAGGCGTACCAGCCGTCCAGCTCGGCGCCGCTCAGGAATACCGGCTCCTTACCGTCCAGCCCCTTCTCCTGCATCGCCCAACCGCGTGGCGTATGGCAGCTGCCGCAGTGGCCCGCGCCCTGCACCAGGTAGGCGCCGCGGTTCCACTCGGCACTTTGCTGCGGATCGGCCTGATACGGCTGGTCGTCGTGGAACAGCTGGTTCCACACCGCCAGCGGCCAGCGCATCGACAGCGGCCAGCTGATGTCGCTGGCGCGGTTGGCGACGTTCTGCGCCGGCACCTCGTTCATCAGATAGTCATACAGCGCGCGCATGTCTTCCGCGCTCATTTTGGCGTAGGAGGTGTACGGCATCGCCGGATAAAGCCGGTGACCGTCTTTGGCGATCCCCTGACGCATGGCGCGATCGAACTCTTCGAATGAGTAAGCGCCGATGCCGTGCAGCTTGTCCGGCGTGATGTTGGTGGCGTAGATAGCCCCGAGCGGCGTCGGGAACTTCATGCCGCCCGCCAATTCGGCGCCGCCCGGCGCGGTATGGCAGGCGGTGCAGTCACCGGCTTTGGCGACGTATTCCCCGGCCGACATCGCCTGGGCCGAGCCGCCGGCGGCCAGCAGGCTCAACAGGTACAGCGAACGCAGACTCATGCTCCCTCCTTGGCGGCAACCTTGCCGTAGGCCAGTTCGTTAACCGCGCGCCATGCCTGATCGATCGCCGAGTTGGCGTACGGGCTCCAGTCGGCATCGGAGTTGGCGATAGCGATCTTGCCGATCGGCTGCCGCGCCGTTTCGATGATTTTCTTGGCTTCGTCTTCGTCGTCAAACAGCCCGTTGAGGAAGTAGGAGTAACCGTGCGACCAGCGGTTGACGGTGATCGCCTGAATGTCGCGCTGATGGTCGAAACCGGCCTCGCCCAGCATGCCCTGCAGCTGTTCGCGGATCATCTGTTCGTGCACTTCAAACGGCGTGCCCAGCAGCAGCGCGCGCCCTTTGCGCGACTGTTCGCGCGTGCTGAGGCCGCTGCCCGGCAGCGTCGGCACATACACCATATGCAGGCCGATCGGCCGATCCGGATCGCGCGGGTGCTGATAGCCGCCCATGCTCACCGGATAGTCCAGCTTCACGCGGCTGTACGGCGCGGCCGGCGAATAGACCTCGTGCACGCCCAGCTTGATGAACGGCTGCCAGTTGCGGATCACCACCTTGCTGTACACCAGCGGCGCCTTGACGTTCTGCTTCAGCGCCTCCTGCTGCTCGTGCGACATCTCCGGCACCAGGTACGGGATCATCATGTTGTAGCCGGCCATCACCACCTGCCCGGCGCGCACTTTGGTCATCTTCTCGCCGGTCATGTAGGTGACTTCCACCTTGTCGCCGACGTTGGCCGCGTGCAGCCCGGTGCTGTTCAAACGCAGCTTCACCGGCGATTCCGGCCGATCGAGCTGGCTGTAGTCGAATTTGGCCAGCACCACGTCGTTCATGTCCTTGCCGGCCGGCGCCACCGCCGGGATCAGCTGGCGCACCATCAGGCGCGCCAGCGTGGCGTTGCCGTCCGGGAAGTGGAACACGTAAGGATCGTCGAGATCCGCCTGCGACTCTTCGTCCAGCGGCGGCAGATTCATGCCGTCAAGGCCCGGCAGATCGCAGATGCGCGCATCGCTGCACGAGGTGCCGTCAATACCCACCGCCTGGAAGTCGTTGGTGGTCTGCTGGAAATAGCGGATCGCCAATTCGCTCAGGCTCACCTTCTCGCGCAGGAACTGGGTATAGCTGTGGGTATCGAGCCACTCGACCTTCTGCTCCAGCGTCATCTCCGGCAGATAATCCTTCTCCACCGTGTGCAGCGCGATCAGCGCCTGGCGATCGCTTTCCGGCAGCGGGAAATCGCCGATGAACGCTTCATAAGAACGGCCGTTGAGCCGATCGCGCGGAATGTCGTCCGCCACCGTGCGGCCCGGATCGCCGCTCACCACCTTGTCGACGCCGAAGTTCTTGCGATCGAAGTAAACCCCGCGGCTCAAATTCAAATCCGGGTAGAAGGTGGTGTCGAAAGCCTGCTCCAGTTGGTCGATATCGACGCCGAGCTTGCGCAGCAGCCCCATCGCCACCGGGCTGAAGTTGGAGCGCGGCGACTGCAGCGATTCGCTGCCGCCGTAGCCGAGCAGCATGCCGTCGTCGCTGTTGAACTCGTTGCGCTTGGCGTGGCCGCCGAAGTCGTCGTGGTTGTCGATCAAAAGAATACGCTGCCGCTCGCCTTTCAGTTGCTGCCAGAAACAGGCGGCCGCCAGCCCGCTGATGCCGGCGCCGACCACCACCAGATCGAACTCTTCAACGGCGGGTACGCTGCCGAAATCAAAGGTTTTGCCGTCGCGCCCCAACTGGTGCGCATGCTCGAACGAGCCCGGATGGTTGCCCCGCAACCCGGTCAGCGCCGGCGGATAGTACAGGGTTTGATTGGCGGTTTGCGGCGACGCGCGCAAGATTTGCAGCGGCGTCAACCCGGCGGCGATGGTGATCGCCACTCCGTTGAGAAAATCGCGTCTGGTGATACCCATATAGGCTTCCTTTCAATTTTTATTATCATCAGCCGGCCGGAGCCGGCTCGAAGGCCGCGCTATTGTGCGGATAATTACTGTAAAATCAATGTTTGAACATCACATGACGAATGGCCGTGTAATCCTCCAGCCCGTACATCGACATATCCTTGCCGTAGCCGGACAATTTCTGGCCGCCGTGCGGCATTTCGCTCACCAGCATGAAGTGGGTGTTCACCCAGGTGCAGCCGTATTGCAGGCGGGCGCTTAAGCGATGCGCGCGGCCCACGTCGCGGGTCCACACGGACGACGCCAGCCCGTAATTGGATTCGTTCGCCCAGGCCAGCACCTGCTCTTCGTCGTCGAACGGCGTCACCGTCACCACCGGGCCAAACACTTCGCGCTGCACGATCTCATCGTCCTGGCGCGCGCCGGCCAACAGCGTCGGCTGGAAGTAGTAGCCCGGCCCTTTCACCTTCTCGCCGCCGGTCACCACCTGTACGTGCGGCAACGCTTTGGCTCGCTCGACAAAACCGGCCACCCGCTCCAGATGCTGGGCGGTAATCAACGGCCCCAGCTCGGTGGTCTCGTCGTCCGGCGCGCCGATCTTCAGGCTGGCCACCGCCTCGCCCAGCCGCTTGACCAGCTCGGGATAAATGCTTTTCTGCGCGTAGATGCGGCACGCGGCGGTGCAATCCTGCCCGGCGTTGTAGAAGCCGAAACCGCGAATGCCGTCGACCACCTGCTGCAGATCGGCATCGTCGAACACCAGCACCGGCGCCTTGCCGCCCAGCTCCATATGGGTGCGCTTAATGCCGGCGGCGGTGTGGGCGATGATGTGCTCGCCGGTGGCGATCGACCCGGTCAGCGACACCATGCGCACCTTGTCATGCCCGGTCAGCCGATCGCCCACGCCGGCGCCGCGCCCGAACAGCACGTTGAGCACGCCCGGCGGGAACAGCCCGGCGGCCAGTTCGGCCAGTTTGAAGGTGGTCAGCGGCGTCTGCTCAGAAGGCTTGATCACCACGCAGTTGCCCGCCGCCAACGCCGGCGCCAGTTTCCAGGCCGCCATCATCAGCGGGTAGTTCCACGGCGCGATCGAGGCCACCACGCCGAGCGGATCGCGGCGGATCATCGAAGTGTGCCCGGCCAGATACTCGCCGGCGGCCATGCCGGTCAGGCAGCGGCTGGCCCCGGCGAAGAAGCGAAACACGTCGGCCACCGCCGGCAGTTCGTCATTCAATACGCAGTGATAAGGCTTGCCGCAGTTGAGCGACTCCAGCCTGGCGAAGGTCTCGGCATGCTCGTCGATCAGATCCGCCAGCTTGAGCAGATGCTCGGCGCGCTCCTTCGGCGTGGTTTGCCCCCAGGCGGCGAACGCGGCGTCCGCCGCCAGCACCGCGCGATCGACCTGCTCCGGGCTGGCCTCCGCCACCTGCGCGATCACTTCGCCGGTCGCCGGGTTATACACCGGCTGGGTCGCGCCCTGGCCATTCACCAGTTGGCCGTCAATCAACAGTTGGCTTTGCATAGGGTTATCCTTTTGTCAGAGGTCGGGTAAGGAAATTATTTGCCGCTGCCGGCGACGCTTTCTCCACCTTTGGTCAGGTAGTAAGCGCCGAGGATCGGCAGCATGGTCAACAGCATCACCGACAGCGCCACCACGTTGGTGATTGGCACGTCGCGCGGGCGGCCGAGCTGGTTCAGCAGCCACAGCGGCAGCGTGCGCTCGTGGCCGGCGGTAAAGGTGGTCACGATGATTTCGTCGAACGACAGCGCGAACGCCAGCATGCCCCCGGCCAGCAGCGCCGAGCCGAGGTTCGGCAAGATCACGTAACGGAAGGTTTGCCAGCCGTCGGCGCCGAGATCCATCGACGCTTCGATCAGGCTGTACGAGGTGCGGCGGAACCGGGCGATGACGTTGTTGAACACGATCACCACGCAGAACGTCGCATGGCCGACGACGATGGTCAGGATGCCGGGCTCGATGTTCAGCGCCTTGAACGCCGCCAGCAGCGCCAAGCCGGTGACGATCCCCGGCAGCGCAATCGGCAGCAGCAACAGCAGCGAAATGCTGTCCTTGCCGAAGAAATCGCGCCGATACAGCGCCGCCGCCGCCAGGGTGCCGAGCACCAGCGCGATGGCGGTCGCCAGACAGGCGATCTGCGCCGACAGCAGCACCGCATCGATAATGTCCTGCCGCCCGGCGGCGACGTTGAACCAGTGCAGCGTGAAGCCCTTCGGCGGGAAGCTGAAGGCCGCGTCCTCGGTGTTGAAGGCGTAGATGGCGATGATCGCCAACGGGAAATGCAGGAAGACAAGTCCGCCCCAGGCGGCCAGCTTCAGCCCTAAGGGCGCGCGTTCAGAGTGCATCGAAAGCCCCCAGACGTTTGACGATGGAAAGATAGATGGCGATCAGGACGATCGGCACCAGCGTAAAGGCCGCGGCCATCGGCATATTGCCGATCGCGCCCTGCTGGGCGTACACCATGCTGCCGATGAAATAGCCCGGCGGCCCCACCAGCTGCGGCACGATAAAGTCGCCCAGCGTCAGCGAAAAGGTGAAGATCGATCCGGCGGCGATGCCCGGCACCGCCAGCGGCAAAATGACGTGGCGGAAGGTCTGCGCCGGCCGGGCGCCCAGATCCGCCGAAGCGTGCAGCAGCGAGGGCGGCAGGCGCTCCAGCGCCGCCTGGATCGGCAGGATCATGAACGGCAGCCAGATATAGACGAACACCAGAAAACGCCCCAGCCCCGAGGTCGACAGCGTGTTGCCACCGACGCCGGGCACCGTCAGCAGCGACGCCAACAGCGGCTCCAGCCCCAGGTGCTGCAGGAACCACTGCGCCACGCCATCTTTCGCCAGCAGCAAAGTCCAGGCATAGGCTTTGACGATATAGCTGGCCCACATCGGCATCATCACGGCGATGTAAAAGAACGCCTTGACGCGGCCGCTGGTGTAACGCGCCATGTAATAGGCGATGGGGAACGCCAGCGCCGCGCTGGCCAGCGACACCAGCACCGCCATGGTCAGCGTGCGCAGGATAATGTCGTAGTTGGCCGGGTTGAACAGCGCCGCGAGGTTGGCGAAGGTCAGATCCGGCGTCACCGCCATGGTGAAATCGTCGAAGGTGTAAAATCCTTGCCACAGCAGCGTCAGCAGCGAACCGAGGTACACCGCGCCGAACCACAGCAGCGGCGGCACCAGCAGCAAAAGCAGATACAGCGTCGGCCGGCGATAAAGCCAGGTCGACAGCGCGCGCACGGTGCCGCCACGCGCCGAGGGGGAATCGATGCTCATGTCCATCTCACCTCTCCTCCAGCAGCGGCACCATCGCCGCGCGCGGCCAGCAGGCGACGATCGGCTGGCCGATCTGCCGCTGTTGCCCTGCGGCGATCCACTGCGGATTAGCCTGGCTGACCAGCAGCTTTTCGCCGCCGTTCAGCGCGATTTCATACCGCGTGGCCGCGCCCTGGTAATGGATTTCCTGCAGCGTGCCCTGCACCTGGATCTCGTCCTGCGCCGCGCCGCCGTGCTCCAGCAGGCGGATATGTTCCGGCCGGATCGAGAAGGTTCGGCTTTCGCCGAGCAGGCGCTGTGCCAGCTCGCTGCGCACCACGTTGGAGGTGCCGACGAACTCGGCGACGAACGGCGTCTTCGGCCGCATGTAAAGCTCGCGCGGCGTATCCACCTGTTCGATGCGGCCGTTATTGAACACCGCCACCCGATCGGACATCGACAGCGCTTCGCTTTGATCGTGGGTGACGAAGATAAAGGTGATGCCCAGCTGACGCTGCAGCTTCTTCAGCTCGCCCTGCATCTGCTCGCGCAGCTTGAGATCCAGCGCGCCGAGCGGCTCGTCCAGCAGCAGCACCCGCGGCCGATTGACCAGCGCGCGCGCCAACGCCACGCGCTGGCGCTGGCCGCCCGACAGGTGCGCCGGTTTGCGTTCGGCGACGAAACCGAGCGCCACGCTCTCCAGCGCCTCTTGCGCCCGCGCCAGCCGCTCGCGTTTGGCGACGCCCTTCACCATCAGGCCGTAGGCGACGTTTTCCAGCACCGACATGTGCGGAAACAGCGCGTAATCCTGAAATACGGTGTTCACGTCGCGCTGATACGGCGGCAGGTTGGCGGCTTCCTGGCCGTGGATGCGAATCGAGCCGGAAGTGAGCTGTTCAAAGCCGGCGATCAGGCGCAGGCAGGTGGTTTTGCCCGAGCCGGATGGCCCGAGCATGGAGAAAAATTCCCCGTCCTGAATGTCGATGGATACCCGATCCACGGCGCGAACATCGCCGAAAGTCCGCGAAACATCGATGAATTGCACGGCAATGGTCATTTTCTGTGCTCCATACTGATGTGATTCGGGCGCAGCGAGCCGCGCCCCCGCGGCTTAGCGGCCGCCCATGATGGCGATGTAATCCTGGGTCCAGCGGCTGTATGGCACGAACTTGCCGCCCTGCGCCTGCGGCGTTTTCCAGAAGGCGATTTTGTCGAACTGGTTGAAGCCGTTGGTTTCGCAGCCCTTCTCACCCAGCAGCGCGCTGGCCTTGCAGCCCGCCGGCGAAGCCGGTACCGACCCGAACCAGGCCGCCACGTCGCCCTGCACCTTCGGCTCCAGCGACCAGTTCATCCACTGGTAGGCGCAGCTCGGGTGTTTGGCGTCGGTATGCAGCATGGTGGTATCCGCCCAGCCGGTCACACCCTCTTTCGGGAACACGGTAGCGATCGGCTGCCCTTCACCCTTCAGGGCGTTAGCCTGATACGGCCAGGCGCTGGAGGCCACCACGCCTTCGTTTTTAAAGTCGCTCATTTGCACCGAGGTGTCGTGCCAGTAGCGGTGGATCAGCGCGTGCTGGCTGCGCAGCAGCTTCAGCGCCGCCTGATACTGCTCTTCGTTGAGCTGGTAAGGATCGCTGATGCCGAGCTGCGGCTGGGTGGCCTTCAGGAACAGCGCCGCGTCGGCGATGTAGATCGGGCCGTCGTAAGCCTGCACCCGCCCTTGGTTGCTCTTGCCGTCCGGCAGGTTCTGCTGCTGGAAGATCACCGCCCAGCTATCCGGCGGCGTCGGGAAGGTTTTGGTGTTGTACATCAGCAGGTTCGGCCCCCACTGGTACGGCGTGCCGTAGGTTTTGCCGTCCACGGTGTACCAGGCACCGTTCAGCAGGCGCGGATCGATGTTCTTCCAGTTCGGGATCAGCGCGGTGTTGATCGGCTGCACCCGCTTGCCGAAAATCAGGCGCAGCGAGGCGTCGCCGGAGGCGGTTACCAGATCGTAGCCGCCCTTGGCCATCAGGCTGACCATTTCATCGGAAGTGGCGGCGGTCTTCACGTTCACCGCACAGCCGGTTTGCTTCTCAAACTGGGTGACCCAGTCGTAGTTTTTGTCGGACTGGCCGCGTTCGATGTAGCCGGGCCAGGCGATGATATCCAGCCGGCCTTCGCCCTTGCCCAGCGACTGCGGCAGATCGGCCGCCTGGGCCAGACCGCACAGCACGGTGAGACAGAGCGCGGAGACGGTGGTGGTGACTGCGGTAGTTTTTCTCATCGTAATTACCCCTGTGTTGCGTATCTGTGTGCGGCAGGGAACGGCTGCCGCCTGATTTTGCTTTATAGAACCGCTAGAAGCTGGCTTTGAACTTCGCCATTACGTGCCTGACAACGCTGTAATCCTGCAGCGAATCGCTGGACAGATCCTTGCCGTAGCCGGAGCGTTTCAGGCCGCCGTGCGGCATCTCGCTCGCCAAGGTGAAATGGGTGTTGATCCAGGTGCTGCCGTACTGCAGATGGGCGGCGATGTGCAGCGCCCGATCGATATTTTGCGTCCATACCGACGAAGCCAGCCCGTATTCCGAGTCGTTGGCCCATTCGACCGCCTGCGCCAGATGCTCGAAGCGCGTGACGCTGACCACCGGGCCAAACACCTCGCGCTGCACGATTTCGTCGCTTTGCAGGCAGCCCGCCAGCAGGGTCGGCTGGTAATAGAACCCCGGCCCGGAGTGGGCCGCGGCGCCGGTGATCAATTCGATATGCGGTTGGCTGAGCGCGCGCTCGACAAAGCTGGCGACGCGATCGCGCTGGCGGCTACTTATCAACGGGCCGATCTCGTTGTCCTGATCGCGCTTGCGGGCGAAGCGCAGACTGGCGACCGCCTCGCCCAGCGCGTCCACCAGTTTGGGATAGATGCCCGCCTGCGCGTAGATGCGGCAGGCGGCGGTGCAGTCCTGACCGGCGTTGTAATAGCCGTAGGTGCGAATGCCGTTGACCACTTCGTCAAGATCGGCGTCGTCACAGACGATCACCGGCGCCTTGCCCCCCAGTTCCAGGTGGGTGCGCTTAACGCTTTTGGCCGCCGCCTGAAGAATTTTTTGCCCGGTGACGATATCGCCGGTGACCGACACCAGCCGCACCTGCGGGTGCCCCACCAGCTGGCTGCCGACCCCTTCACCGCCGCCGTAGACGATATTCAGCACGCCCGGCGGCAGGATCTCCTGCAGCGCGGGCACCAGCGCCAAAATGGTCAGCGGCGTATGCTCGGACGGTTTGAATACCACGGTATTGCCCGCCGCCAACGCCGGCGCGATCTTCCACGCCGCCATCATCAGCGGATAGTTCCAGGGGGCGATCGAGGCGACTACGCCGATCGGATCGCGGCGGATCATCGAGGTGTGGCCCGGCACATACTCACCGGCCAGTTGCCCTTGTTGCGTACGCACCGCGCCGGCGAAGAAGCGGAACACGTCGACCGCCGCCGGCAGATCGTCATTGAGCGCCTGATGCAGCGGTTTGCCGCAGTTGAGGGCCTCCAGCTGCGCCAGCTGCGGCGCCTGCCGCTCGATGGCGTCGGCAATGCGCAACAGCAGCGTGGCGCGCTGGGCCGGTGTAGTGCGCGACCAGTGGCCAAATGCCTGCTGCGCGGCTTTCACCGCGCTGCCAACCTGCGCCGAAGAGGCTTCGGTCAGGGCGATCAGCGTCTCGCCGTTGGCCGGATTGACGATGCATTCCTGCTGGCCTTCGCCGTCGATAAGCTGACCGTTAATGAACTGCTGACAGGACAAACCTGAGAGAACTTGCACATCTGCCATCGCCTGACGCCCCTAAGTGACAAAAACGTTAACCAAATGTGAATAAGTTAGTTTTAATCAGCCTAAGCGAGCCTCTGGCGGGCAACAAATTCTAAATACTGAACGACGCGTTCGATTAAATCGAATGCTTAAGCCCGGCGGCGTGTTTGCTGCCGTTCTCGCGCGCGATGGTGATGAACGGCGTCACCAGTTCCGGCCGCGCGCTGCCGCGCCGCCACGCCAACCCGATATCCAGCGGCTCCAGCAGATCGTCCAGCTTGCGCGCCTCGATCATGTTGCCTTCCAGCGACCAGGCGCGGTACGCCATGTCCGGCTGGATAGACACCCCCATCCCCGCCGCCACCAGGCTTCGCACCGCCTCGGTCGAGGCGGTCTTCATGGCGATCTCCGGCTTCAGCCCGGCGCGCGCCCAGATGCGCCGCGCGTGCACGTCCATTTCATCGGCGTTGAGCTGGATCAGCGGCTGTTTAGCCACGTCCGCCAGGCTGATGCTCTCGTGCTCCAGCAGCGGGTGCAGCGGCGGCAGCCACAGGCGATACGGCGAGTGCATCAGCACCTCGGTCTGCAGCGCGTCGCGGTCTTCGATGTTCGACAAGATCAGCACGCCGATGTCGATCTCGCCGCTGACCAGCAGATGCTCGATGTACGGGCGTTCGTCTTCAACCACCTGCACGGTGACGTTGGGATAGGCCGATTTAAAGCGCGTGAGCAGTTCCACCAGGAAGTAGCCCGCCACCAGACTTGTGACGCCGATGGTCAGCTTGCCGGTCAGGCTTTCGGTGCCGATCTGCAGGCTGCGCTTGGCGTTGTCCACCGTCGCCAGGATCAGATACGACTGGCGTAGAAACTGATGCCCCTGATGGGTCAGTGTCATGCCCTTGGCGTGGCGCTCGAACAGCCGCACGCCGATCTCGGTTTCCAGCTGCTGGATAGCGAGCGTCAGCGAAGACTGGGAGACAAACACCGCCTGGGCGCCGGCGGAGATCGACCCGGTTTCCGCCACCGCGATGAAGTGGCGGATTTGGCGTAACGTCATCATCCCCATCGCCTTTCAAGCCGCTGCGTTGTTGTCTGCGTTCGCTTACCCCAGTCACTTACTTGAGTAAGCTCCTGGGGATGCACGCCCTTGCCGCCTAGCCGCAACTTGAAATTCATTGGGGATCACCTTAATCAAAATAGTTACGTTGATTGTAGATCTCGCGAGAGAAGCGATCGGGAAAAGTATCAAAAACGCGATAGCGTTCGCTTTTTTAGAATGCTGACAGGCAAAAATGGGGGGAACAATGAGGCGAAGAAGTGCGATGTGCGGGGGACAGAAATGGCAAGGGCGCAGCAAGCTGCGCCCTGATGACCGATGATCCTGCGGAGGATCAGATCGCTTCTTCGTCCTGCTCGCCGGTACGGATGCGCACCACGCGCGCCACGTCGAAGACGAAAATCTTGCCGTCGCCGATCTTGCCGGTCTGCGCCGTCTGCATGATGGTTTCTACGCAGGTGTCGACGATGTCGTCGGCAACCACGATCTCTATCTTCACCTTCGGCAGAAAGTCGACCATGTACTCGGCGCCGCGGTACAGCTCGGTGTGGCCCTTCTGGCGGCCGAAGCCTTTGACTTCGGTGACCGTCATGCCGGTGATGCCCACTTCGGCCAGCGCTTCGCGGACGTCATCCAGTTTGAACGGCTTGATAATCGCGTCGATCTTTTTCATCTTCTTTCCTTATTACCAATTTTTGCGGCCAAAACCGGATGTGATGGGATAACGGCGGTCTTTGCCGAAGTTACGGGCGGTGATGCGCGGCCCGACGGCGGCCTGACGCCGCTTGTATTCGTTGATGTCCACCAGGCGGATCACCTTGCGCACGATCGCTTCGTCGAAGCCTTCGGCCACCAGATCGGCGACCGACTTGTCGCGCTCAACGTAGCCTTCGAGGATCGCGTCCAGGATATCGTACGGCGGCAGGCTGTCCTGATCGACCTGATCCGGCGCCAGCTCGGCGGACGGCGGACGATCGATTACCCGCTGCGGGATCACGTAGGAGACGGTGTTGCGGTATTCGGACAGCTTGAACACCAGCGTTTTCGGCACGTCCTTCAGCACGTCGAAACCGCCGGCCATATCGCCGTACAGCGTGGCGTAACCCACCGCCATTTCGCTCTTGTTGCCGGTGGTCAGCACGATGCTGCGGCGTTTGTTGGACAGCGCCATCAGCACCACCCCGCGGCAACGCGCCTGCAGGTTCTCTTCGGTGGTGTCGCGCTCGGTGCCGGCGAACATCGGCGACAGCTGGCCCATAAAGGCATCGAACATCGGCTCGATGGAGACGATATCGAACTCCACGCCGAGGATTTCCGCCTCTTCCTTGGCGTCGGCGATGCTGATATCTGCGGTATAGCGGAACGGCATCATCAGCGCCTGCACCTTGTCTTTACCTAACGCATCCACGGCGATCGCCAGCGTCAGCGCCGAGTCGATGCCGCCGGACAGCCCCAGCACCGCGCCTTTGAAACCGTTCTTGGTCACGTAGTCGCGCACCGCCAACACCAGCGCCTGATACACCTGCGCCAGCTGCGGCAACTCAGCGGCCGGATCGGCCATCGCCACCACGTCCAGCTCGTTGAATTCCAGGCGAGTGACCTGCTCGTCGAAGGCCGCCAGACGGTGGGTCATGGTGCCGGCGGCGTCGAAGACCTTGGAGCAGCCGTCGAAGATCAGCTCATCCTGGCCGCCGACCTGGTTGAGGTACACCAGCGGCAGCTGGGTGCGCTGGCAGTGGCCGGCCATCAGCGTTTTGCGGATATACGGTTTTTCGCGGTTATACGGCGAGGCGTTGATCGACAGGATAATCTCCGCGCCGGCGGCCTTGGCGGCGTCGATCGGCTCCGGGAACCACAGATCTTCGCAAATCAGCAGTCCCAGACGGTAGCCTTTCAGTTCCACCACGCAGGTGTCGTTGCCGGCGTGGAAATAGCGCTTCTCATCGAACACGCCGTAGTTCGGCAACTGCTGTTTGAAGTAGCGGGTCAGCAGGCGGCCTTCGGCAAACAGCGACAGCGCGTTGTACAGCTTGTCGCCTTCGCGCCACGGGTGGCCGACCAGGATCGCCGTCTCGGCGGAAGCCTGCTGCAGGCGCAGCAGCTGCGCATCACAGCGCTGATAGAAATCATTGCGGTACAGCAGGTCTTCCGGCGGGTAGCCGGACAGCGCCAGTTCGGTGAACATGACCAGATCGGCTCCCGCCTTCTGCTGCTCCTGCACGATTTGCAACATGCGTTCGGTGTTGCCTTCAATGTCGCCGACCAGCAGGTTCAGCTGGGCCAGGGCGATGGAAAGTGATCTGCTCATTTGTGTACGATCCCGCTTAATACGTTCCATGGTGCTCTACGCCGGGGCGCGCCGCGGCAAAGAGAACGGAGTGTAAATCATTCCGCCGGATTTGTTGAGAACCTGCGTGGCAGGCGCCGGCGGGAATCTGTCATTCTTTGAAATCGTTGGCGTCCAGCTCGTGGCGCGACAGCAATTTGTAAAACTCGGTGCGGTTGCGGCCCGCCATGCGCGCGGCCTGGGTCACGTTGCCCTTGGTGATCTGCAGCAGTTTGCGCAGATAGTGCAACTCAAACTGGTTGCGCGCTTCGGCGAAAGTCGGCAGCGCGGTGTTTTCCCCTTCCAGCGCCTGTTCCACTAGCGCCTCGCTGATCACCGGCGCCGAAGTCAGCGCCACGCACTGCTCGATGACGTTGACCAACTGACGCACGTTGCCCGGCCAGCTGGCGGTCATCAGCCGCTTCATGGCGTCGGTCGAGAAGCTGCGCACGAACGGCTTGTGCCGCTGAGCCGCTTCGCGCAACAGGTGATTGGCCAGCAGCGGAATGTCTTCGGCACGCTCGTTGAGCGCCGGGATCTTCAGATTCACCACGTTGAGGCGATAGTAGAGATCTTCGCGGAACTCGTTCTTCGCCATCGCCTTTTGCAGATCGCGGTGGGTGGCGGAGATAATGCGCACGTCGATGTCCAGATCGCGGTTGCTGCCCAGCGGCCGCACCTTGCGCTCCTGCAGCACGCGCAGCAGTTTCACCTGCAGCGACAGCGGCATGTCGCCTATCTCGTCGAGGAACAGCGTGCCGCCCGCCGCCGCCTGGAACAGCCCTTCGCGGCTGCTGACCGCGCCGGTGAAGGCGCCCTTGGCGTGGCCGAACAGTTCGGACTCCAGCAGTTGCTCCGGCAGCGCCCCGCAGTTGATGGCGATGAACGCCTTGCCCGCGCGCGGGCTGGCGGCGTGGATCGCCTGCGCCAACACCTCTTTGCCGGTGCCGCTCTGGCCGTTGATCAACACGCTGACGTCGGACTGGGCCACCATTTTCACCTGCTCCAGCAGGCGCAGCATCAACGGGCTGCGGGTGACGATGTCTTCGCGCCAGGCGTCGTCACCCGCGGGGGAGGCCGACAGCGACAGCGCCTCGTCGATGGCCTTATAGAGCGCATCGCGATCCACCGGTTTGGTGAGGAAGCTGAACACTCCCTGCTGGGTGGCGGCCACCGCATCGGGAATCGAACCGTGCGCGGTAAGAATGATCACCGGCATGCCCGGCTGATGCTTTTGGATTTCGGCGAACAGCGCCATGCCGTCCATCTCATCCATGCGCAGATCGCTGATCACCAGATCGATCTGTTCGCGCACCAACAGGCGCAGCGCCTCCTGGCCGCTTTCGGCGGTGGTGACGTGAAAACCTTCGCTGGTCAGGCGCATGCCCAGCAGCTTCAGCAGGCTGGGATCGTCGTCAACCAATAACAGGTTGGCCGGTTTGCGTGCGGTCATTGCGCGTGGGACTCCTTATTGGCGGGGTGCGGCGTATAGGTGTCTTCCGGTTCAACCGGCAGCGCGGTGCCTTTTTCCGGTTCGTCCTGCGTTTCAGCGCCTTTGGCGGCCGCGCCGCTTTTACCGGCAGCTTCGCCCTTCTGCTGGCCCGCGCCGTTTTCCGGGATTTCCCCTTGCAGCTGCTTGCGCGATGAGAGCTGGCGTTCGATATCGGTCAGGTTTTCCAGCTTGCGCGAGGTGTCCTGCAGCTGCGACTGCAGGCGCGCCTGATTCTGGCGCAGCGAATCGATCTGGCTGTCGCTGCTCTCCTGCAGATGCTGATAGCGCGCTTTCTCATCGAACAACGTGATCTGCAGCATCTGCTGCTGGCGCCACAGCTGCGTCAACGGACGCAGCGAACCGGGGAACTCCATCCGGTAACTGTTGATCCTGTCGAGCATCTGGCGGCGTTCACCGGAGGTCGGCTGTGCGCTCCCCAGCAGGATGCTCTGTTTGAAAACGCCGGACCAGCTGTCGCCCGGCACCGTTTTCGCCAGCGCACGCGCCTGGGTCGAGCCGATGCGATCGGCGCAGTCCATCGCGCGCAGCCAGTAGAGCGCGTTATCCAGCGCGTCCTTGTCGTCCAATTGCCACAGGGTATCGCAAGCCGCGGTGCGGTAATCGATCACCTTGGTATCCGGGATCGCCTCTTGCTGCTGAGCGCTCAATCCGCCGCTGACGGCGCGATCGACGCAGCCCGCCAGCAACAGCGGCATAAAGAAAACGGCGCCCAGCCAGGTGATCGGGCGTTTGCCGAGCGGCGCTCTGTGCGTGGCACGCGGTGAACGTTCGGTCTGTGAAAGACGAAGGCGTTTAGACCATGTGTACATTATTTATTCATTCTCGGCGGTTAACGGCAGTTCAATGCGGAAGCAGACGTCTGCACCGGCGACCGTCGCCAGTTGCAGCTCACCGCGCATGCGACGGATACAGTCCTGAGCGATGCTCAACCCCAGTCCGCTTCCTTTTACCGCCCCTTTTCGCTGGTGACTACCCTGGAAAAAAGGCTCGAAAATCATGGCTCTTTCAGCCTCGGGGATCGGCGTGCCGGTATTGGCGACGTCGATTTGCACCCGTTGTCCAACCTGACGGCTGCGGATCCAAATGTTACCGGATTCCTTGCCGTAGTGCACCGCATTGGAGTAGAGATTATCCAGCACGCGCATTAATAGCGTAGGCTCTGCCCAGCAGATTTCCGCTTCCAGCGCGATTTCGGTGGAAATCATCTTCGCCCGCGCCGGCAAACTGTGCGCGGCGACCACCAAATCGACCATCTCGCGCAGCTCGACGTTCTCGTGCTCCGCCGGGCCATCGGCCAGTTTGCGGTTGTAATCCAGCAGTTGTTCAATCAGCTGCTGCAGGTGGCGGCTGCTGTTGTCGAGGATCGTCACCACCTCTTTCTGGTCGGAAGTCAGCGGCCCCGCCACCTCGTCGGCCAGCAGTTCGGTGCCTTCGCGCATGCTGGCCAGCGGCGTTTTCAATTCATGCGAGATATGGCGCAGGAACTCGTGGCGCTGCGACTCCAGCCACGCCAGCCGTTCGCTCAGCCAGATGATGCGCTGCGCCAGCGAACGCAGCTCGCGCGGCCCTTTGAATGATGCGGTGCTGCCCAACGCGCGCCCTTCCCCCAGGCGGTTGATCATCCGCTCCACGGCCTTGACCGGCCCGATGATCATGCGGGTGAACAGCACCACCAGCAGCACGCTGACCAGGAACAGCAGCAGCGCCTGCCAGCCGAAGAACTGGCCCCGCTCGGCAATGGCCTGCTGCAGCTGCTGGCCGCGCGAGAACACCACCGCGCGCGTGGCCTGCACCATTTCGGCGTTGGAACGGGAGAACGACTCGAGCAAGGCCGAAGCCTCTTGGTCCGGCCCGCTGTTATGGCATTTGATCGCCGCCAGTTGGGTCAGCAACTGGCGCAGCGTTTGGTAGTAGCGCTCGTCCGGCAAGATCGGCGCGTGGGCGTCCAGCATCTGCGAATACTGTTTGCGCTGGTTCTGGTACAGCTTCTGCAGCGTAGGATCGACCAACACGCAGTACTGACGATAGCTGCGCTCCATCTCCAGCGCCACGCTGGTCATCGCCTCGCTGCGCCGAGCGTCCACCAGCGTGGTGCGGTTGATGTCCGCCGCCTGCGCGCTCAGGTGATCCAGGCTCTGGTAGGCCTGATAGGCCAGCACCAACAGCGGCAGCAGCACCAACAGGAAGGCCAGCAGCACCAATTGCCGCAGCGAACGGGGGAATAAACGCCATTTTTTCAACGAAATCATCTCATTCTCTCAGCTCTGTCACGATGCTAACTGACTCGCCGGAAAGAGAAAAGCCCGACAAGGGAGAATCCTGAACGCACAAGGAAAAAGCCGTGGGATCGGTGAACCGCGCCGATAGGATTAGTCTGCCGATGGCATACGACCTCGGTAACAAAAACCGGTGCAAAAGCGAAAGTGTGGGGAGAGCGTCTGCGTTCGAGGGCATGGGCAACGAAACAGGGATAAGCGCAGCGTTGAGAATTGACGCCGGGGCAATAAGCTTGCCCCGCCGCAAGGAAAGTGTGGATGCCCTTGAACCTCGTCCCCAGGGTGATGTAGCGCAGCGGCTGGCATCGAACAGGACGAATAGCATCCGTAAGTATCCAGGATTGATGAACCCTTCATCACAGTTGGATACAGGCGGTGCCTCACTCCACGTGTCGCCCGATGCTTGATAAAGCCGCTTGCGCGGTCTGTTATCGGTTTGGTTGGACGATAGGCACCATTTCTTTGGCATCATTCGGAGGCTTATGAGGCGATTTGCCGTCTAATTACGGCGCCGTCATAAAAAGGTGAATGAGCAGCCGCCGAGAATAATGCACGTTACGTGCCAACTTTGCAACAAAAATCATAACATAATGATTTTATTTTATAATAAATAAAAAAAGGTAAATCCATGCGCCCAATCAGCACCAATGCACGATGAAAAAAACACCACCCTGTCGCCAAACGCCGACAACTAAAGTCAAACCTGTTTACCGGCAATAAAATCAATGGGTTAAATGTCTCCATTTAGCGACAAGCAAACCAGCACTTGTCGCTAAATGCAGACACTGCCGCCAATCGCCGAGTGCCGGCCATAAAAAAGGGCGCAATTACTTGCGCCCTCTGTACGGTGGTGGCCGTTTTTAGCCCAGTTGCTTACGGGCGTTGCGGAACATGCGCATCCACGGGCTATCCTCGCCCCACTCTTCCGGGTGCCAGGAGTTGCTGACGGTGCGGAACACGCGTTCCGGGTGCGGCATCATCACCGTTGCGCGCCCGTTGGCGCTGGTCACAGCGGTGATGCCATTCGGCGAACCGTTCGGGTTAGCCGGGTAAGCTTCCGTGACCTGACCGGCGTTGTTGACGAAACGCAGCGCCACCAGGCCGTGGCTTTCCAACGCCGCCAGATGCGCCGCATCGCGCACTTCGACATGTCCTTCGCCATGGGAAACGGCGATCGGCATGCGCGAGCCGGTCATGCCCTGCATGAACAGCGACGGGCTGGCCGCCACTTCCACCAGGCTGAAGCGCGCCTCGAAGCGATCCGACAGGTTGCGCACGAAGCGCGGCCAGTGTTCGGCGCCCGGGATCAGCTCACGCAGGTTGGACATCATCTGGCAGCCGTTGCACACGCCCAGCGCCAGCGTCTGCGGACGGTGGAAGAACGCCTCGAACTCGTCGCGCACCCGCTCGTTGAACAGGATAGACTTCGCCCAGCCTTCGCCGGCGCCCAGAACGTCGCCGTAAGAGAAGCCGCCGCAGGCCACCAGCGTGTGGAAGTCCTGCAGATCGCGACGCCCGGCCAGCAGATCGCTCATGTGCACGTCCACGGCGTCAAAGCCGGCGCGGTGGAACGCCGCCGCCATTTCAACGTGGGAGTTCACCCCCTGCTCGCGCAGCACCGCCACTTTCGGGCGAGCGCCCTTGGCGATGTACGGCGCAGCGATGTCTTCCTCGGGTGCGAAGGTCAGCTTCACGTTCAGGCCGGGATCTTGTTCATCCTGCTTGGCCTGATGTTCCTGATCGGCGCACGCCGGGTTGTCGCGCAGACGCTGCATCTGCCAGGTCGTTTCCGCCCACCAGGTGCGCAGGGTATTGCGGCTTTCGCTGTACAACGCTTTGCCGTGCTGATTGATGACGAAACGATCGCCGGCCTGTACGCTGCCGATGTGATGCACGTTGTCGGTCAGACCGTGCTGCGCGAACGCCCGCTTCACGTCGTCGAGACGTTCGGCGCTCACCTGGATCACCGCGCCCAGCTCTTCGTTGAACAGCACCGCCAGCGCATCGTCGCCGAGGCCATCGAGGTTAACCTCTACGCCGCAGTGACCGGCGAAGGCCATCTCCGCCAGCGTCACCAGCAGGCCGCCGTCAGCGCGGTCGTGATAAGCCAGCAGCGCGCGATCGGCCACCAGCTGCTGCATGGCGTTGAAGAAGCCCGCCAGCTGCGCGACATCGCGCACATCGGCCGGTTTGTCGCCCAGTTGGCGATAAACCTGCGCCAGCGCGGTAGCACCCAGCGCGTTATGGCCGTTGCCCAGGTCGATCAACAGCAGCGAGCTGTCGCCCTTATCGGTGCGCAATTGCGGCGTCACGGTGTGGCGCACGTCTTCCACGCGGGCGAAGGCGGTGATGACCAGCGACAGCGGCGAGGTCATTTCACGCTGTTCATTGCCTTCCTGCCAGCGGGTTTTCATCGACATGGAGTCTTTGCCCACCGGAATGGTGATGCCCAGCGCCGGGCACAGCTCTTCGCCCACCGCTTTCACCGCTTCGTACAGGCCGGCGTCTTCACCCGGGTGGCCGGCGGCGGCCATCCAGTTGGCGGACAGCTTCACGCGCTTCAGGCTGCCGATTTCCGTGGCGGCCAGGTTGGTCAGCGCTTCCCCGACCGCCAGGCGGCCGGAGGCGGCGAAGTCCAGCAGCGCCACAGGCGCGCGTTCGCCGAGCGACATCGCTTCGCCATAATAGCTGTCCAGACTGGCGGTGGTGACCGCGCAGTCGGCTACCGGGATCTGCCACGGGCCGACCATTTGGTCGCGCGCCACCATGCCGGTGACGGTGCGGTCGCCGATGGTGATCAGGAAGGTTTTCTCCGCGACGGCCGGCAGATGCAGCACGCGCTTCACCGCGTCGGCCAGCGTGATGTTCTCACGCTGTACCGCCTGGCCCTGCGCCTGCAGACGGGTCACGTCGCGGGTCATCTTCGGCGTCTTGCCGAGCAGCACGTCCAGCGGCATGTCGATCGGCTGATTGTCGAAGTGACGATCGTTCAACGTCAGATGTTGCTCTTCGGTCGCTTCGCCGATCACCGCGTAAGGCGCGCGCTCGCGGCGGCAGATCTCGTCGAACTGCGCCATCTGCGCCGGGGCGATCGCCATCACGTAACGTTCCTGCGATTCGTTGCACCATACTTCCAGCGGGCTCATGCCCGGCTCGTCGTTGAGGATGTCGCGCAGTTCGAAACGGCCGCCGCGGCCGCCGTCGCTCACCAGCTCCGGCATGGCGTTGGACAGGCCGCCGGCGCCGACGTCATGGATAAACAGGATCGGGTTCTGGTCGCCCAGCTGCCAGCAGCGGTCGATCACTTCCTGACAGCGGCGTTCCATTTCCGGGTTGTCGCGCTGCACCGACGCGAAGTCCAAATCGGCATCGGACTGGCCGGACGCCATCGATGACGCCGCGCCGCCGCCCAGACCGATATTCATCGCCGGGCCGCCCAGCACCACCAGCTTGGCGCCGACGGTGATTTCCCCTTTCTGCACGTGATCGGCGCGGATGTTGCCGATACCGCCCGCCAGCATGATCGGTTTGTGGTAGCCGCGCAGCTCCACGCCGTTATGGCTGTTGACGCGCTCTTCATAGGTGCGGAAGTAGCCCAGCAGCGCCGGGCGACCGAATTCGTTGTTGAACGCCGCGCCGCCCAGCGGGCCTTCGGTCATGATGTCCAGCGCGGTGACAATGCGCTCCGGTTTGCCGAAGTCCTGCTCCCACGGCTGTTCAAAGCCGGGAATGCGCAGGTTGGACACCGAGAAGCCCACCAGGCCGGCCTTCGGCTTGGCGCCGCGGCCGGTGGCGCCTTCGTCGCGGATCTCGCCGCCGGAGCCGGTCGCGGCGCCCGGCCACGGCGAGATCGCCGTCGGGTGGTTGTGGGTTTCCACCTTCATCAGGATATGCGCGTCTTCCTGATGGTAATCGTACGTGCCGTTCTCCGGCGCGGCGAAGAAGCGGCCGACCTGCGAGCCTTCCATCACCGCGGCGTTGTCTTTATACGCCGACAGCACATAGTCCGGCGTCTGCTCATAGGTGTTCTTGATCATTTTGAACAGCGACTTGGGCTGCTGTTCGCCGTCGATGATCCAATCGGCATTGAAAATCTTGTGGCGGCAGTGCTCAGAGTTGGCCTGCGCAAACATATAGAGTTCGATATCCGTCGGGTTGCGCCCCAAACCGGTAAAGGCATTCAGCAGGTAATCGATCTCGTCCTGCGCCAGCGCCAGGCCGAGCCGGACGTTGGCCTGCTCCAGCGCGGCGCGCCCTGCGCCCAGCACGTCGACCGACTGATACGGCGCCGGCTGATGGTGCGCGAACAGCTGTTCAGCCTGTTGCAGCTCGCTGAAGACGGTTTCCATCATGCGATCGTGCAGCAGCGCAGCGAGCTGGTGCCACTGGGCTTCCGTCAGCTCAGGCGCCTTGACGTAGAACGCCAGACCGCGCTCCAACCGCAGCACCTGTTGCAAACCGCAGTTGTGGGCGATGTCGGTGGCTTTGGAAGACCAGGGGGAAATGGTGCCCGGGCGCGGCGTGACCAGCAGCAGCCGGCCTTCGGGGGCGTGTTCGGCGAGAGAAGGACCGTACTTGAGCAAGCGCTGAAGTTTGGCGTGTTCTTCGGCACTTAGCGGTGCGCTAACATCGGCAAAGTGGACATACTCGGCGTAGATATCACTGACGGGCAGGTGGGCGTCCTGGCAGCGGGACAGCAGTTTGGTAATGCGAAAAGCCGATAAAGCGGGCGAACCACGCAGAATTTCCATAATCAAAGTTCTCTCGTCTTCGAAGCGACGGATAAGACGCTTCATTGGGCGCAACAGGGGAAAACGCGCGTCATTATAGAGAATCCTCGCCGCCGACGAAACCGTTTGCGTAGGGATTATTGATAAAAGCGCGCCGCACCGTCGAATTGTCATAACGTGTCAATAAAGTTGCACACTGGCGTTTTGTTGCGCAAAATGCCCCCCGCACTGGTGATTTAACCATGAGAAAAGTCGCGGTTGTCGTCGCCGGCGTACCTGTGCCACCACTGGATAACTATTTGAAACGTCTTAAAATAAACTACATCCTCATCGGCGTTGTCACCCTGCTTCTGGCTCTCGCGCTGTGGCCCAATATCACCTGGCGCAGCGGCCAGGGCGGGCAACTCCAGGAGATCATTTCCCGCGGCGAGTTGCGTATCAGCACGCTGAACTCACCGCTGACCTATTTCAACACCAAGCAAGGGCCGGGTGGGCTCGACTACGAACTGGCCAAGCGCTTCGCCAACTACCTCGGGGTAAAACTGGTGGTGATCCCCCATCAGAACATCAATGACCTGTTCGACGATCTGGACGACGACGACGCTGACCTGCTGGCGGCGGGCCTTATCTACAACCAGGAGCGCCTCAGCCGCGCGCGCACCGGCCCCGCCTACTACTCCGTTTCCCAACAGCTGGTGTACCGGCTGGGCACCCCGCGGCCAAAAGGCTTCGCCGACATCAAAGGCAAGCTGGCGGTCGCCTCCGGTTCCGCGCACGTCAGCACGCTAAAGCAGCTCAAACAGGATAAATACCCGGATCTCGCCTGGGAGTCCTCCAGCGATCTCACCTCCAAAGAGCTGCTGGAGCGGGTTGCCGACGGCAAGCTGGACTATACCCTCGGCGATTCGGTGACCATCGCGTTGCTGCAGCGCATCCATCCGCAGCTGGCGGTGGCGTTCGACGTCACCGACGAAGAGCCGGTCACCTGGTACCTCAAACGCGACGGCGACGACAGCCTGTACGCGGCGATGCTGGATTTCTACAGTCAAATGGTGGACGACGGCACCCTGGCGCGGCTGGAAGAGAAATACCTCGGCCACGTCGGCAGCTTCGACTACGTGGATACCAAAACCTTCCTGTCGGCCATCGACTCGGTGCTGCCCAACTTCCGCCCGCTGTTCGAGAAACACGCCAACGAGATCGACTGGAAGCTGCTGGCGGCCATCGCCTATCAGGAATCGCACTGGAATCCGCAGGCCACCTCCCCCACCGGCGTGCGCGGCCTGATGATGCTGACCCGCGCCACCGCCGACGGCCTGGGGATCAACGATCGCCTCGATCCGGAAGAGAGCATTCAGGGTGGCGCCCTGTACCTGCAGCGGCTGATGGCCAAGGTGCCGGACAGCGTGCCGGAAGATGAGCGCATCTGGTTCTCGCTGGCGGCCTACAACATGGGCTGGGGCCATATGCTGGACGCACGCAAGCTGACCAAAACGCAAAAAGGCAATCCGGACAGCTGGGTCGACGTCAAACAGCGCCTGCCGATGCTCAGCCAAAAGCGCTACTACCCGCAGCTGACCTATGGCTATGCGCGCGGGCGTGAAGCCTACAACTATGTAGAAAACATCCGCCGCTACCAGGTCAGCCTGGTGGGTTATCTGCAGGAAAAAGAGAGAAAGGCGGCGCAAGCGGCCGCCGAGCAGGAAGCGTTGGGAAAAGGCTATCCGACGGTGATGCCGGAACTGGCGCTCAACTACTGATTATTCCGGCTTATCCGCCGCCCGCTGCGCCAGCTTGAGCGCTTTTTTCTGTTCGCGGCGCAGGCGGAAGAAATTGCTCAGGGTGGCGGCGCATTCGTCCGCCAGCACGCCCGAGACGATCTCCACCTGATGATTCATGCCCGGATGGCGCAAAATATCCACCAGCGAACCGGCCGCGCCGGTTTTCTCGTCGGCGGCGCCGTACACCAACCGGCGGATGCGGCTGTGCACCATCGCGCCGGCGCACATCACGCAGGGTTCCAGCGTGACGTACAGCGTGGCGTTCAACAAGCGGTAGTTTTGCAGCACCGCGCCGCCCTGCCGCAGCGCCATGATCTCGGCGTGCGCGGTAGGATCGTGCCGGCCGATCGGCCGGTTCCAGCCCTCGCCGATCACCTGATTGTCCAGCACCAGCAGCGCACCCACCGGCACCTCGCCCTCTTCCTGCGCGCGCAGGGCCAGCTGCAATGCCTGACGCATCCAGTACTCATCGTTATATTCAGTCATCGCATAATTCCTCGTGCGCTTTTGCGGCGGGCATTATACACACTAGCCTCCCTTTGTCGTAGCCGCCCGCCAATGGCTATACTGGCCACATCAGCGTGTGATTCAGGGACAAGAAACATGAAACTCAGTAAAAAGAACGCCGTCGTGGTGCGCAAGGCGCTGGACGGCTGGGTTGGGGAAGGCGCCTTGACCCCCGAGCAACAACAGCAACTGCTGCTGCATGTGGACGTGCAGCCTTTCGACTGGCGACGGCTGGCGCGCTATGCGTTTCTCGCCGCGCTGGCCTCGTTGCTGATCGCCGTCACCAGCCTGTTCGCCGACAGCGCACTGCTTGAATGGCTGAGCGAACTGTTCCGCTTCGACGCGCCGGTGCGCATGGCGATCGCCGGCGTACTGGCGGCGCTGGCCTACGTCTGGGCGCTGCGTCGTCGTCAACGCCACCCGGAAAAACGCTACGGCAATGAGGCGGCGCTGTTTGTCGCCGTGTTGCTCACCGCCTGCGCCTTATGGCAACTGGGCGTCTGGCTGGATAACGGCAGCGGGCGGGTTTCCGTGCTGCTGCTGGTCGCCGCGCTGCTGTACGGCGCCATCGGCTGGTTCAGCCGCTCCGGGCTGGTATGGTGGTTCGCCCTGCTGTCGCTCGGCAACGCCTTCGGAGCCGAGACCGGCTACCTGTCCGGCTGGGGCGCCTACTGGCTCGGCATGAGCTACCCGATTCGCTTTATCGCCTTCGGCGCGGTGCTGATCGCCGCCGCATTGCTGCTGCGGCCGCTATTGGCGCAGCGCGGCCTGCAGCGGGTGTCGCTGGCGATGGGCCTGCTGTACCTGTTCATCGCGCTGTGGCTGCTGTCCATCTTCGGCAACTACGGCGATCTCGACAGCTGGTACCGCGCGCGCCAGATTGAGCTGTTCCACTGGAGCCTGCTGTTCGGGCTGGCCGCCTTCACCGCCATCTGGCTGGGGTTGAAGCATGACGACGCCATGCTGCGCGGTTTCGGGCTGACCTTTCTCGGCATCAACCTCTATACCCGCCTGTTCGAGTTTTTCTGGGACAGCATGCCGAAGACGATTTTCTTCGCGCTGCTCGGCCTGAGCCTGTGGGCGTTGGGGCATTATGCGGAGAAGATTTGGCAGCTCGGACGCAAACCGCACGACGTAACCGACGACTGATCGCGGCAGCGGTAACAGCAAAGGGCGGAATTCTCCGCCCTTTGTTTATTCCAGCTGCTGCAGCTCGCCCTGCTTGCTCACCCGCCAACGGTGCTCGCAAAAAAACAGCAGCGGGTTATCCTGCTTGCTGTCGCTGTAACCGCTGTACAGCTTCAGCGCCGCGCCGAGCCGTTGCTCCAGCTGCACCACTTTTTGTACGCCCAGACAGCGCAAGGTCAGCACCCAGCCGCCATAGCGGCGCGCGATGCGGCTGCCGACCAACCGCACCCGCGGCAGAAACGCCGAATCCCGATACACCTGCGCCACCAGTTGCTCCGGCGAGCCGGTAATCAGCCACACCTCGGCATCGTGCTCATCCAGATACTGCCGCAAGCGCATTTGCACCACCGGAAACGCAGTCACCCTCTGGCGGAAAACCTCGATGAACTGCCGCTCCAGCGCCTTCAGCGTCACTTCGGTACGCCCGAAGGTGATAGCCCACAACAACAGGCTCATCGGCCAGCGCGCGGCGCGCCCCAGCAGCAACAGCGCCAGACCAATCAATGGCAACAGCGGTATCACCAGCAGCAAATTCAGCGGTAAACGGCGCAGCAGGAAACGCAAGAAACTGCCGAACATATCCTCCTGATGCAGAGTGCCGTCCAGATCGAAAAAGACCACGCGGCGCCCTGCTGCGGCCGATGGTTGCTGCTTGTCGCTCAAACGCTACTCCTCGGGATCGTTGAACCCCATCATCCAGGTGAAGAGAAAACCGGCGATAATCGTAATCAGCATCCCCGCCAGATACAACATCACCTTACCTGAGACGATGGTCAACGCCAAAGGCAGCCCCGAAATGCCAAAGGTAATCACCGTCGCCACTTTCCAGTAGCTGATCAGCGCGCCGCCTACCGCACCGCCGAGGCAGGCGCCGATAAACGGCCGGCCCAGCGGCAGCGTCACCCCGAAGATCAGCGGCTCGCCGATGCCGAGAATGCCGACCGGCAACGCCCCTTTGATCACCTTCTTCAGCCGCGCGTTACGGGTTTTCAACAGCACCGCCAGCGCCGCCCCCACCTGACCGACGCCGGCCATCGCCAGGATCGGCAACAGCGGGTTGGAACCGTGCGCCTGCACCAGCTCGACGTGGATCGGCACCAGCCCCTGGTGCAAGCCGGACAGCACCAGCGGCAGGAACAGCCCGGAGAGCAGCGCCCCGACAAGCAGCCCGCCCTTGTCGATCGCCAGATTGGCGCCGTGGGCGATGGCATCGGAAATGGCGCCGCCGATCGGCTGCAGGATCAGGATCGCCAACGAGGCGGTCACCAGCGTGGTCAGCAGCGGATTGAGGATCAGTTCGACCGACTCCGGCAGCAGCGTGCGCAGGCGTTTCTCCACCCAGCACATCAACGCCACCACCAGCAGTACGGCGATCACCCCGCCGCGCCCCGGCTGCAGCGCCTCGCCGAACAGGGTGATCTGCGCCAGCGCCGGGCTGGAAAGGATCCCGGCCATCACGCCGCCCATCGCCTGTGAGCCGCCGAACACCCGCGCGGCGTTCACCCCAACCAGAATGTTCATGATGGCGAACACCGCGCTGCCGAAGATCGCCAGCAGCCCCAGCGCGTTCGGGTAGTCCAACGCCAACTGTCCGGCGATGTCGGGCCGTTTCAGCAGGTTGATGATGCCGGTGATCAGCCCCGAGGCGATAAACGCCGGGATCAGCGGAATAAAAACGTCGGCCAGCTTTTTCAGCGCGCCGCTCATCGGCGCCGCGTATTTCTGTTTGGCCTGCGCCTTGGTGCGGGCGGCGTCACCAACGGCGGGCTGCGCGCTGCCGCTCAGCAAAGCGCGCATGGCGTCCACCACCTTGGCGGCGGCGCCCGGGCCGACGATAAACTGATGCTGTTCACCCTGCTTGATATAGCCCTTCACGCCGGGCAACTGCTTGAGGGCCGCCAGATCCAGACGCTGTTCGTCGCTGACCTCGACGCGCACCCGCGTCATGCAGTTCTCCAGTTTGAGGATATTGCCCTCGCCCCCCACGCCCGCCAGGATCTGTGTCGCCAATGCCGTTGTCTTGTCCATCGCCGCCCCCACCGTGAATTAACGCGCCAACGCCGCGCGCAGGTAGCCGTCGTGCCGCTGCAGCCGCTGCTGCGCCTCATCGGCGCTGACGCCGGCTAAAATCATCAGGATCGCCGGTTTGACCTCAAAGCCGGTCTGCGCCAGCGCCGCCTCCGCCTGAGCGCGTTCGGCGCCGGTGGCCTCCACCACGATGCGGCAGGCGCGATCCACCAGTTTGACGTTGGTGGCCTTCACGTCCACCATCAGGTTCTGGTAGACCTTGCCCAGCTTGACCATCGCGCCGGTCGACAGCATGTTGAGCACCAGCTTCTGCGCGGTGCCGGATTTCAGACGCGTTGAACCGGTCAGCGCCTCCGGCCCCACCACCGGCGAGATCGCCACCTGCGCTTCGTGCGCGATCGGCGAATCCGGGTTGCAGGAGATGGCCGCCGTCGGGCAACCCAGCCCGCGCGCATAGCGCAGCGCGCCGATCACGTAAGGCGTGCGCCCCGAGGCCGCCAACCCCACCACCATATCGACGGCGGTCAGGTTCAGCGCCCGGAGGTCGGCCTCGCCCAGGGCTGCGTCATCTTCCGCCCCTTCCACCGCTTTGAGCAGCGCACCCGGCCCGCCGGCGATTAGCCCCACCACCACACCGTGCGGCACGCCGAAGGTCGGCGGGCACTCGGAGGCATCCAATACGCCCAGGCGCCCGCTGGTGCCGGCGCCCAAATAAATCAGCCGCCCGCCGGCCTTCAGCGCCACCGCGGCCAAATCGACCGCCTGCGCGATCGCCGGCAGCACCTTTTCAATCGCCTCCGGCACCTTGCGATCTTCCTGGTTAAAGCAGCGGACCATGTCCAGCGTCGACATCTCATCCAGCCCCATGGTGGCCGGGTTGCGGGTTTCCGATACCAGTGCGCCTAAGTTCATCTGTTCACCTTTGAATTTTTAATTCACAAAATTAAATCAATATTTGAATATTTTATTCAACAAAGCGAGCGCTATTTGCTATTTTAACGACGAGCTCACAAAAATTTTCACCGCGCGTTTTCGCTGCCTGCGTGGCAAAATGGCCGCTGGTTTCCAGGGAAAGATCAATGAGTACCCTTCTGCGCATTCGCCAGATGTATCCGACACTGGCGCAAAACGACCGCAAGCTGGCGGATTTTTTGCTGAACAACGCCGAACAGGCGCGCCATCTCAGCTCGCAAAAGCTGGCCCAGCTGGCCGGCGTCAGCCAGTCGAGCGTGGTGAAGTTCGCCCAAAAGCTGGGCTATAAAGGTTTCCCGGCGCTGAAGCTGGCGCTGAGCGAGACGCTGGCCCAGCCGCAGGCAGAACCGGTAGTGACCGTTCATAACCACATTCTCAGCAGCGACACGCTGAAAACCGTCGGTGAAAAGCTGTTGGCGGAAAAGCAGGCGGCGCTGCGCGCGACGCTGGACATCAACAGCGAAGAACGGCTGCATCAGGCGCTGGACATGCTGCGCCAGGCGCGCCGGGTGATGCTGATCGGCATCGGCGCCTCCGGGCTGGTGGCCAAGGATTTTTCCTTCAAGCTGCTGAAAATCGGGGTGATGGCGGTGGCCGAAGCGGATATGCACGTTCAACTGGCGGCGGTGCAGGCGCTGGACAAACGCGATCTGCTGGTGGCGATCTCCTTCAGCGGCGAGCGGCGTGAAATCAATCTGGCGGCGGAAGAAGCGCGCCAGGCCGGCGCCAGGGTGCTGGCGCTTACCAGCTTCTCGCCCAACGGCCTGCAGCAACGCGCCGATCACTGCCTCTATACCATCGCCGAAGAGCCCCGCACCCGCAGCGCGGCCATCTCTTCCAGCACCGCTCAGTACGCTCTCACCGACCTGCTGTTTATGGCGCTGATCCAGCACGACCTCGATCATGCCCGCGACCGTATCAGGCACAGCGAACAATTGATGAAAAAGTTGGTTTAACCGGTATAATCGCCGCTGCGAAAAATACCCCTGTTAATAATGAGAGATACGCCATGGCCCTGCTAATCACACGCAAATGCATCAACTGCGACATGTGCGAGCCGGAATGCCCGAACCAGGCGATTTCGATGGGCGATGAGATCTACCAAATCGATACCGACCGCTGCACCGAGTGCGTTGGCCATTACGATACGCCAACCTGTCAGCAGGTCTGCCCCATCGACAACACCATCATTACCGATCCGCAGCATCGCGAGACTAATGAGCAGCTGTGGGATAAGTTCGTGTTGTTGCACCACGCCGATCGCATTTAACCCGCCGCAGGACTGACAAGGGCGCCGCAGGGCGCCCTTTCTATTTTCAGCTTTCGACGATCACCGTCGCGCAGGCATAGCGCCGTTCATCGGCCAGCGAAACGTGGATCGCGGTGACCCCCATCTCCCCCGCCAGCTCGGCGGCGCGGCCGTGCAAACGAATATTCGGTTTGCCCAACGCATCGTTGAACACCTCGAACTGATTGAACGCCAGGCCGTTGCGAATGCCGGTGCCGAACGCCTTGGCGGCGGCCTCTTTCACGGCGAAACGCTTGGCCAGAAAGCGAATCGGCTGCTGGTGCTGCTGGTACAGCGCCCATTCGGCGTCGCTCAGCACGCGGCGCGCCAGACGATCGCCGCTACGTTCCACCACCGCTTCGATACGCGCCATCTCGACGATGTCGGTACCCAGCCCGAGCACCGCCATTACCGGCGCGCTTCCCGCATCAGCACTTTCATGTCGGCAACCGCGGCCGGCAGCCCGCTCATCACCGCCTGGCCGATAATCGCATGGCCGATGTTCAGCTCGTGCATTTCCGGCAGCGCGGCGATCGGCTGCACGTTGTGATAGGTCAGGCCGTGGCCGGCGTTGACCTTCAGCCCCTTCTCGGCCGCGTAGGCGGCGGCGACCGCGATGCGGCGCAGCTCGGCCTGAACCGCCAGCTCGCCCTGCGCTTCGGCGTAGGCGCCGGTGTGGATTTCGATATAGGGGGCGCCCACCGCCACCGCCGCGTCGATTTGGCGATGATCGGGATCGATGAACAGCGAGACCAGAATGCCCGCCTGCGCCAGGCGCTCGACCGCCACGCTCATTTTGTCCAGCTGGCCGGCAACGTCCAGGCCGCCTTCGGTAGTCACTTCTTCACGCTTTTCCGGTACCAGGCAACAGAAATGCGGCTTCAGCTCCACGGCGATGTCCAGCATCTCGTCGGTCACCGCCATCTCCAGATTCATGCGCGTCTGGATGGTCTGGCGCAGCAAGCGCACGTCGCGGTCGGTGATGTGGCGGCGATCTTCGCGCAGATGCACGGTAATGCCATCGGCCCCCGCCTGTTCGGCAATGAATGCCGCCTGAAGCGGATCCGGGTATTGGGTTCCGCGCGCGTTACGTAACGTGGCGATGTGATCGATATTGACGCCCAGCAGTAAATCAGCCATGACAACCTCTAAATACGATTTTCAGTGCCAGCAGTTTACACGCGGGTGCAGAACGGCAAAAGGGGAAAAGGTCAGGCGTCGTCGACCGGCGTATTCGGCTGTTTGCGCACGAATTGGCGAAACAGTTCGCGGCTCTTCAACGGCTTGCCGCCGAGGTAGGGTTTCAGCGCCATGCGGGTGAAGCGCTTGGCGGCGCGCAGCGTCTCGGCATCGGGAAACTGCCGCTCCGCCAGCGCGCGCAGTTCGCGCCCGGTGAAGCTGTAGTGATCCACCACCAGGCTGGCGATAAAGCCTTTCTCTTCACGGTAGCGGTAGGTCATGGCGTCATCCACCGGCAGGCCGCTGCCGGCGCAGTGCAGGAAATCGAGGCCGTAACCCAGGTGCTGCAACAAGGCCAGCTCGAACTGGCGCAACGCCTGTTCCGGCGAGCTGTCTTCCGCCGCCAGCGCCTGCAGGCATTGCAGGTAGTCGAAGAACAGCACCGAGTAGTTGGTTTCCTGCTCCAGCACGCGCGCCAGCAGTTCGTTCACGTACAGGCCGCTGTAAAGCATCATGCCGCTGAGGGGTAAACCGAGAGAGACCGCTTCGGCGTTACGCAGCGTTTTCACTTCGCCGCGGCCGCCCCAGCGCACTAACAGGGGGGTAAAGGGCTGCAGGCAACCCTTCAGATTGGAGCGGCGGCTGCGCGCGCCTTTTGCCAGCAAGCGCACCCGCCCATGACCTTCGGTAAACAGATCCAGCATCAGACTGGTTTCACTGTACGGCCGCCCATGCAGGACGAAAGCGCGCTCCCAGCCGTCCACGGCGTTACTTCAGATCGTCAACATAGCCCAGGCTGCGCAGCGCACGTTCGTCGTCCGCCCAACCGGATTTCACTTTCACCCACAGCTCCAGATGCACTTTGGCATCGAACATCTGTTCCATGTCCTGGCGCGCTTCGATGCCGATGGTTTTGATCTTGGCGCCCTTGTTGCCGATGACCATTTTCTTCTGGCCTTCGCGCTCGACCAGGATCAGGCCGTGCACATCGTAGCCGCCGCGATCGTTGGCCACGAACTGTTCGATTTCCACCGTCACCGAATACGGCAGCTCTTCACCCAGGAAACGCATCAGCTTCTCACGAATGATCTCAGACGCCATAAAGCGCTGGGAGCGATCGGTGATGTAGTCTTCCGGGAAGTGGTGTTCCGCTTCCGGCAGCAGCTTGCGCACGATGCCGGCGATGGTGTCGACGTTCATCCCTTTCTCGGCGGAGATAGGCACCACGTCGAGGAAATTCATCTGCTGGCTGAGGAACGCGATGTGCGGCAACAGCTTGGATTTGTCGGTGACGTTATCTACCTTGTTGATCGCCAGCAATACCGGGCAGCGCAGGCTGCGCAGCTTGTTGACCACCATTTCGTCGTCGGCGGTCCAGTTGGTGCCTTCAACCACGAAGATAACCAGTTCGACGTCGCCGATCGAGCTGCTGGCCGCGCGGTTCATCAAACGGTTGATGGCGCGTTTTTCTTCGATGTGCAACCCTGGGGTATCGACGTAGATCGCCTGATAGGCGCCATCGGTGTCGATGCCCATGATGCGGTGACGGGTCGTCTGCGGCTTACGCGACGTAATGGAAACCTTCTGCCCCAGCAGTTGGTTCAGCAACGTCGATTTGCCCACGTTCGGGCGGCCGACGATGGCGATAAAACCGCAGTGTTGTTTTACTTCACTCATTCAAGCTCCAGCTTTTTCAGCGCTTGTTCCGCTGCCGCCTGCTCGGCTTTACGGCGGCTCGAGCCGGTGCCCACCACGGGCTCGCTCAAACCACTCACCTGGCAGTGGATGGTAAACTCTTGGTCGTGCGCTTCACCGCGAACCTGCACCACCAAATAAGAAGGCAACGGCAGATGACGCCCCTGCAAAAATTCCTGCAAACGGGTTTTCGGGTCTTTCTGCTTATCACCGGGGCTGATTTCGTCCAACCGGCTGCGATACCAGTCCAAAATCAGGCGCTCGACGGTCTGGATGTCGCTGTCCAGGAACACGCCGCCGATCAATGCCTCCACCGTATCCGCCAGGATTGACTCGCGGCGGAACCCACCACTTTTCAATTCGCCCGGCCCAAGCCGCAGACATTCGCCCAGGTCAAACTCGCGCGCCATCTCCGCCAGCGTGTTGCCGCGCACCAGCGTGGCGCGCATGCGGCTCATATCGCCCTCGTCTACGCGAGGAAAGCGGTGATAGAGCGCATTGGCGATGACAAAGCTAAGAATCGAGTCACCCAGAAACTCAAGACGTTCATTGTGTTTACTGCTGGCGCTGCGGTGAGTCAAAGCCTGCAGTAAAAGCTCCTGCTGTTGAAAAGTGTAGCCCAGCTTCCGCTGCAGCCTGTTTATTACGATGGGGTTCATGAGTTACCAATAGATCAAGAATGCGTCAAAAACTTGCAGCATACGGAACAGGCCTGCTTCGCCGAAAGCCGATCCAAAGCTGTTTCGTTTGCAGTGGCTCCCAGCAGGAGCCAACTTTTATCGCTCGAGAAAGTATTCTACAACGAGTGGAAACATAATGCTGTGTTTATATCCCCTTAATCTTTCACGCCGCAGCAGGCTGCGGCGTGAAATTGACAGGGAATAAATCAGCGATTAATGAATGCCGCCAATCCGGCTGAAACGCACGCCGGTAGGCCACTCGCCTTCCTGCTTTTCAAAGCTCATCCAGATGGCCGTGGCTTTACCCACCAGATTCTTCTCCGGCACAAAGCCCCAGTAACGGCTGTCCGCGCTGTTGTCGCGGTTGTCGCCCATCATGAAGTAATGCCCGGCCGGCACCACCCACTCCGCCAGCGGTTTGCCCGGCTGTTGGTAGTAAGCGCCCACCTGATCCTGCGTGCCCGGCACGGTCAGGATGCGGTGCGTCACGTTGCCCAGGCTCTCCTGACGTTCACGCAGACGAATGCCGCCCTGCGGCACGTTGTCATTCAGCGGGATCTGGTAGAAACCGTTGCTGGCCTCGCCCATGCCGCTGCGGCTGAACAGCTGTACGAAGTCGCTCGGCTGCGCGTCGGCGTAGGTGACCGCCAGCGCGGTATCGCAGGACTGCCCGCTGTTGCACGACGGCTGCACCGTAACGCGCTTATTCACCGGATCGTAAGTAATACGGTCGCCCGGCAGGCCAATCACGCGCTTGATATAATCCAGCTTCGGATCCAGCGGATATTTAAATACCGCAATATCGCCGCGCTTCGGATGACCGGTTTCAATTAGCGTGGTCTGGGTTATCGGATCTTTAATGCCGTAAGCATATTTCTCCACCAGAATGAAATCGCCAATCAACAGCGTCGGCATCATTGAGCCGGACGGGATTTGGAACGGTTCGTAAATAAACGAGCGCACCACAAAGACCAGCAGCAACACCGGGAAGACCGATGCCCCGGTCTCTACCCAGCCTGGCTGCTTAGCCACTTTCGCCAGCGTTTTATCGTCTACTGCGCCCGCGGTCTGCTCGTTGACCGCCGCAATCTTCGCGCGGCGGGCCGGCGCCCATTTAAAGCGCTCGAAGCACCAGATGATCCCGGTGACCAGGGTGGCCAACGCCAGGATCAGGGCAAACATATTCGCCATGCAAACTCCCTCGTTTCGCGAACTCGTCGCGGTTACTTGCCGTCTTTACCGACGTGCAGAATGGCCAGGAACGCTTCCTGCGGCAGCTCGACGTTGCCGACCTGCTTCATGCGCTTCTTACCGTCTTTCTGTTTCTGCAGCAGCTTTTTCTTACGGCTGACGTCACCGCCGTAGCATTTCGCCAGCACGTTTTTACGCAGCTGCTTCACGGTGGAGCGCGCGATGATGTGCGTGCCGATCGCCGCCTGAATCGCGATGTCGAACTGCTGACGCGGGATCAGATCTTTCATCTTTTCCACCAATTCACGGCCGCGATACTGCGAGTTATCGCGGTGGGTGATCAGCGCCAGCGCATCCACGCGCTCGTTGTTGATCAGCACGTCCACGCGCACCATGTCGGAGGCCTGGAAGCGCTTGAAGTTGTAATCCAGCGACGCATAACCGCGCGACGTGGACTTCAGGCGGTCGAAGAAGTCGAGCACCACTTCCGCCATCGGGATTTCATAGGTCAACGCCACCTGGTTGCCGTGGTAGACCATGTTGGTCTGCACGCCGCGTTTCTCAACGCACAGGGTGATGACGTTGCCCAGGTATTCCTGCGGCATCAGCATGTGGCATTCGGCGATCGGCTCGCGCAGTTCCTGGATGTTGTTCAACGGCGGCAGCTTGGATGGGCTGTCGACGTAGATCACTTCTTTGCCGGTGGTTTCCACTTCGTAGACTACCGTCGGCGCGGTGGTGATCAGATCCAGATCGTATTCACGCTCCAGACGCTCCTGAATGATCTCCATGTGCAGCAGACCAAGGAAGCCGCAGCGGAAGCCGAAGCCCAACGCGGTGGAGCTTTCCGGTTCGTAGAACAGGGAGGCGTCGTTAAGGCTCAGCTTGCCCAGCGCATCGCGGAAAGATTCATAGTCGTCGGAGCTGATCGGGAACAGACCGGCGTACACCTGTGGCTTCACTTTTTTGAAGCCCGGCAACGCTTTATCCGCCGGCTGACGCGCCTGCGTCAGGGTATCGCCCACCGGCGCGCCGAGGATGTCTTTGATCGCACAGACCAGCCAGCCCACTTCGCCGCAGTTCAGCACGTCGCGATCGACCTGCTTCGGCGTGAAAATGCCCAAACGATCGGCGTTGTACACCTGGCCGGTGCTCATGACCTTGATCTTGTCGCCCTTGCGCAGCGTGCCGTTCTTGACGCGCACCAGCGACACGACGCCCAGGTAGTTATCGAACCAAGAATCGATGATCAACGCCTGCAGCGGCGCATCCGGATCGCCCTGCGGCGCAGGAATGTCGCGCACCAGGCGCTCCAGCACGTCGGGCACGCCGACGCCGGTTTTGGCCGAGCAGCGCACGGCATCGGTGGCGTCGATGCCGACGATGTCTTCAATTTCCTGCGCGGCGCGATCCGGATCGGCGGCCGGCAGGTCGATTTTGTTCAACACCGGCACCACTTCCAGATCCATTTCGATCGCGGTGTAGCAGTTGGCCAGCGTCTGGGCTTCTACGCCCTGGCCGGCGTCCACCACCAGCAGCGCGCCTTCGCAGGCCGCCAGCGAGCGGGACACTTCATAGGAGAAGTCAACGTGGCCTGGGGTGTCGATAAAGTTAAGCTGATAGGTCTGCCCATCCAGCGCCTTGTAATCCAGCGTGACGCTCTGCGCCTTGATGGTGATGCCGCGCTCGCGCTCCAGATCCATGGAATCGAGCACCTGCGCAGCCATTTCACGGTCGGACAGGCCACCGCAAATTTGGATAATGCGGTCAGACAGCGTCGACTTACCGTGGTCAATATGGGCAATAATGGAGAAATTTCGTATATGCTTCATTATAAAAGTTTTTCTGCCTTGGTATTTCTGAATTACTCGCCTATAGAAACCCGCATGGACCTAAAGCGACAGTGAATGGGTTAGGCCGTCTTGCACCTGAATCGCTGCATTCTACATGCCACACCACTGAAAACCTAGCGATCGGTGCAGTGAAGGCATTCTATTATGCGCAGCTAAATGTTACAGGGCGCCCCGGCTGATGAAAACAGATGTTAACACGGGCTATACGGCCTGAACCCAAGGCTTGCAGGCGCTCCGTGGCCGTCAAACTCCGGCGCTAATACATAACCGGCCGCAGCGCAATAAACCCCTTCTGAAATTATCGAAAAAGAATATTTGGATCAACCTCTTAGAATTCGATTTTGCCCCACATCCTTTAGGAAAAACCCCATATACGCCACCACCGTCCCTCGGATAGAAAGGGCATGAACTCCGCGACAAAACATTATTCCGGGCACTACATCGGCAGCCCACCGGGGTTCACCAGCATATCTGCGTACGTTGATTGGAAGGTGCATTATGATCGATAAAGGGCAAATGCTGAGCCGGCACGATTTTTCGAAGGTCAACTGGGGCATTCTGGCGGCGGCGGCGCTGCTGTTCAGCGTGGGTGCGGCGCTGTTGGTGCTGCCGCTGCTGAGCAGCATTGATGAGAACGACGTCATCACGCTGTTGCAGGCCGGCGCGGGCACAATTTTACTCGGCTGTACGCTGCTGGCGCTGCGGCATTACCTGCGCCCGGTGTTGACGTATCGGCTCTACGAGCACGGCGTGCGGGTCTTTGACGGCCACCATCACAAAGAGCGTTTCATTCCGTTTGAGAAAATCGGCGACATCTATCGCTTTCGCGGCGGCAAGGCTTTTGGCGGGTTGTTTGACGTCACGGCGTTCCGCGCCGGCGCGGATCAGCCCTGGTGCACGGTCTTCAGCAATGTCGCCCATTCGTGGCGACTGGCGGACGTGATCGTCGATCAGCAGCTGCAGCAGCGCGGGCCATTGGCGTTGAACGCGCTCTATCAGGGGGAGACGGTGTCGTTTCACACGGTTGAGGGCGACGCACGCTGGCTGTGGCAGTTGCTGCTCGGCAAACGGCAAGGCACGCCGACCGAAACGCTGCGGCTGAGCGCCACCCTGCTGACCACTGAACGGGGCAACGTGCCTATCGAGCAGATCCGCGCGTTGGAAAATCATCCGCAGCGCGGCATCCGCTTATTCGACGGCCAGGGCAATGTGCTGTTCGCTATCAACGATGATTCGCTGCTCAGTGCCGATCTGTTCATCGCGCTGCTGGAACATATGATCCACAACCGCATCCCCGCCTATCACAACCCGGCGATGACGCGGCCGTCGGTTTAAATCAGCGGGGAGTTTTCCGCCTGCATGCGCAGTGCGGTAGGCGGTAAGCCAATCTGCAGCACCACCGGCTGATAGTCGGCCTGCTCGCCCAGACGCCGGGCCAAGCGGCGCGCCAGCATAAAGGCCACCCCGCCGCCCAGCACGGCGCCGACTGCCGCCGAGGCGTCGCTGCCGAAACAATATTGCAATAACGCGCCACCCAGCATCATGCCCAGCAGCGGCGTCAGGTAAACCAGCATGGCGGAGCGCAGCAGGCTGCCTTCCGCGATGCCGACCTCGACACGCTGCCCCGGCTCGAGCGGCTGATCGATATGCACCTGCAGCTGATGCTCGGTTTCCGGCACCAGCTCGTTCAACGCACGCGCGCCACAGCCGGAGCGCGCGGTGCAGCTGCCGCAGCCGGCCTTGGGTTCACAGCGCAGCAGCGCTACGCCCTGTTGCCACGAAACCACCGTGGCCCACTCTTTCATCATTACGGCGATACCTTGAAAGAAATGCTGTCGGCGATGCGTTTGGCCGTCGCCGGCGGCAATTCGCCCACAATCGTGATTTCGTTGCCCGCGCGCACTTCGGTCTGGATGGTGCGGCGCCCTTGACGGTAGTACTGCTGCCCGGCTCCGCTGCCCGCCGGGCTGACGTTGACCGAGAAGCTGAACAAGCCGTCGCTGTAAAGGCGGGATTCAACCGGCACGGCGACGTTAGGCAATTTGCGGCGGTTGCGCGCCACCTCGTCTACCCCCGCCGGCAGCCAGCCGGTGCTCCAGCTCAGCTGGACGTTTTCCACCGCCGGCAGCGACAGCAGCGGCGGCAGGTTGGCTTTGAGCAGCCCCTGCATCGCGCCCTGCACGTCGGCGCCGACCGCGAAGGAGATCACCCGATATTGCTCCAGCGTTTCGCCGTCGCGATCAAGCAAATCCACCCGCAGCGGCAGCTTGGTGTCCTCGTCCATCCAGACGATGTAGCTGTAGCGGGAACCGTCGCGCGCCACCACGCGCAGCACTTCACACGGCCGATCGGCGATGCGGGTGCTGCCCACGGAGATGAAGTCGTAGTACTTGGCCAGGCGGGTGAAATCGGCATAAACGATCGCCGGCAGCGCATCGACGATGTGATCGCCGGTGAGCGTGAACGGCTCCAGGCCGGGTTCGAAGTAGCTGATCCCGCCGCCGCGCTGCAGCACTTCGCGGCGCGGGCCGTCCATGTGCAACAGCTGGCCGAGCGGCACGTTGCCGATCACCGCATGGCGATAGCGCAACGACTCGATTCCCTGCTTGCTGATGCTGATGTAGGCGAGCTCGTAATTGAGAGAACGGCTGGCGCTGCTCATCTGTTGCAATAACGCCCCGGACGCAGTCGGCTGCGCCGGGGCGATGCTGGAATAGAGCAGGCTGCCCGTCAATAAACAAACGGAGAACCAGATTTGCTTCATTACTGCTGTTGCATTCCTAAAGACTGAGTTCCGGGAACCTGAATGGCAGCCTGTTGCGGATTGCTTTGCTCAAGCTGCAGCTGATCCGAATGCAGGCGACGTTGCAGTTCATAGTCCTGCAGCATGGCGTTGATACGCTTACGCTGTTCCTGCACCTGCTGCTGTTGGCCGCTGCCGGTGGAGAAACTGTCGGCAGGAACGCCCAGGCTGACCGGTGAGGCCTGGCCCATGATCGGCAGCGTGGTGAAGGCCGGCGATTCGGACGCGTTCGATGACGCAGAAGGCTGGTTGTAGTGCTGCACGCCGACGATGACCGCCAGCGACACGCAGGCCGCCATGCCGATTTGCGTAATCTGGCTCGCCCAAGGACGCACTTTGTCCCAGAACGGCATTTTCTGCCAGGTGTGAGGCTGCGGCTGAGATTCCTGGACGGCGGAAGGCACCAGCCGGGCAGGTTCTTTCTCAAGTGCAGCGGCGACGCGATCGGCGATATCGAAATGCATCACTTGTCCGATATCACCCCGCAGTGTGTCACGTATCAGGTGATAGCTCTGCCAGCTTTGCTGAAGCGTTCGATCTTGCGACAGAGAACTCAACAGCTCGCTGTCGAACGATTCACCATCCATCAGAGCGGAAAGCTTTTCTTTCTGCATGCCTAAGTACCCTTCCTGTGCCCGCCATTGCTAACGCTGGATCAGCGGTTGAACTTTATTATCGATAGCTTCCCGGGCGCGGAAAATACGCGAACGTACGGTTCCGACCGGGCAATCCATGATGGCGGCTATCTCTTCGTAGCTTAGACCATCCAACTCCCGCAGGGTAATCGCCATGCGAAGATCCTCAGGGAGAGACTCAATGGTACGGAAAACTATCTGTCTCAGCTCTTCTGACAACATTAAGTTCTCAGGGTTCGAAATTTCTTTCAGTGCGCCCGCACTTTCGTAATTTTCCGCATCGTTGGCGTCCACATCACTGGATGGCGGACGGCGCCCCTGAGCAACCAGATAATTCTTTGCCGTGTTCACGGCGATTCGATACAACCAGGTATAAAAAGCGCTGTCGCCACGGAACGATTCCAGTGCGCGATAGGCCTTGATAAACGACTCCTGCACCACATCGGGCACATCGCCCTGCGGCACATAGCGGGAAACGAGACTCGCCACCTTATGCTGATAGCGCACTACCAGTAGGTTAAACGATTTCTGGTCGCCCTTTTGGACCCGCTCAACCAGAACTTGATCCGTTAACTGCTCGCTCATCCGAGGTAAACTCTCCCCAAATCCGTCTCCACGCGTAAAATTGTACTGCCAGCCATACATTATTTTCCTGAGCAAGCACTCGCTTGGAGTTCATATAGAACACGAAGTTCCATATCGCCATTGTTTTTTCTGTTGATGTCACCCTATCCGTGGCTTTTGCCCGGACAGTTAGGCTAACATGAAATTCACTCTTCTTCTGCACACATCATACGTTATGCAACCATCATCTGAACATGTTAGCGATGTACTGATCGTCGGCAGCGGCGCTGCGGGCCTGTCACTGGCGCTGCGCCTGGCGCAGCATTGCAAGGTTACCGTTCTCAGCAAGGGGCCGCTCAGCGAGGGGGCCACCTTTTACGCCCAAGGCGGGATCGCCGCGGTGTTCGATGAGACGGACAGCATTGCCTCACACGTTGATGACACTTTGATTGCCGGCGCCGGCCTGTGCGACAAAGAGGCCGTCGAATTCATCGCCGGCAACGCGCGCCACTGCGTGCAGTGGCTGATCGATCAGGGTGTGCTGTTCGACACCGAGGTCAACGCGCAGGGCGAGGCGCATTATCACCTCACGCGCGAAGGCGGCCACAGCCATCGCCGCATCCTGCACGCCGCGGACGCTACCGGTAAGGAAGTAGAGACCACGCTGGTGGGGAAAGCAAGCGCTCACCCCAATATTTGCGTGATGGAACGCCGCAACGCGGTTGACCTTATTACCTCGAACAAAATCGGCCTGCCGGGCACCCGCCGAGTCGTGGGCGCTTACGTCTGGAACCGCGAGCTCGAGCGGGTGGAAACCTACCGCGCCAAAACGGTGGTGCTGGCCACCGGCGGCGCGGCCAAGGTATACCAATACACCACCAACCCGGACATCTCCTCCGGCGACGGCATCGCCATGGCCTGGCGCGCCGGCTGCCGGGTCGCCAACCTGGAGTTCAACCAGTTCCACCCGACCTGCCTGTTCCACCCACAGGCGCGCAACTTCCTGCTGACCGAAGCGCTGCGCGGCGAAGGGGCTTACCTGAAGCGCCCGGACGGCAGCCGCTTTATGCCCGATTTCGACCCGCGTGGCGAACTGGCCCCGCGCGATATCGTCGCCCGCGCCATCGACCATGAAATGAAGCGCCTGGGTGCCGACTGCATGTACCTGGATATCAGCCACAAGCCGGCGGAGTTCATCACCCAGCATTTCCCGATGATCCACGAAAAGCTGCTGACGCTGGGCTTCGATCTGACTCGGCAACCGATCCCCATCGTCCCGGCGGCGCACTACACCTGCGGCGGCGTGATGGTCGATCAGCACGGCCGCACCGATCTCGACGGGCTGTACGCCATCGGCGAGGTCAGCTACACCGGCCTGCACGGCGCCAATCGCATGGCGTCGAACTCGCTGCTGGAGTGCCTGGTTTACGGTTGGTCGGCGGCGGAAGACATTCTGCAGCGCCTGCCGTTCATCCAGCAGGCCAAACAGGTGCCGCACTGGGATGAAAGCCGGGTGGACGATGCGGACGAACGGGTGGTGATTCAACACAACTGGCACGAGCTGCGGCTGTTCATGTGGGATTACGTCGGCATCGTGCGCACCACCAAGCGCCTTGAGCGCGCCCTGCGCCGCATCAACACGCTGCAGGCGGAAATCGACGAGTACTACGCGCACTTCCGCATCTCCAACAACCTGCTGGAGCTGCGCAATCTGGTGCAGGTGGCCGAGCTTATCGTGCGCAGCGCCATGGCGCGCAAAGAGAGCCGCGGCCTGCACTACACGCTGGACTACCCGGATTTGCTGCCGGAAGCGCTGCCGACCATTTTGCAACCTTAAACTCTGCGACAGGGCGCCTTATCGGCGCCCTTTTCTTTTCAGTAGAACAGGTAGAAGTCGGTGATCAACCGGCGGAAATCGTCGGTATAGCTGCCGTCGGCCTGTTTGATCGCCAGCGCCTGCTCCCGCAGCGGCGTTTCCCGCCGCGTCAGCGCCAGCAACATCCGGTGCAGCGGCGTATCGGCCCGATCGCTGACGTTCACTTTCGCCGCCGTGTGCCAACCGCTTTGCTGCGCCAGGCGTTCGAATTCGGCGCCGATGTCGTGCGGCAGCACCACGCAGAACGTGCCCTGCGCGGCCAACAGCTGCGCGGCGCAGGCCAACAGCGCCTCGTGCGTCAGGGTTTCGGTGTAGCGCGCGTTGTGGCGCGCCTGATCGCGGCAGGCCACCGCCGGCTCAAAATAAGGCGGATTGCTGACGATCAGATCATACTCAGCGGCATGCTGCTGCGCATAATGGTGAATATCCTGCGCATGCACGCGGATGCGCTGCGGCCACGGCGATTCCGCCGCGTTTTCGCGCGCCTGGCCGGCGGCGGCTTCATCCAGCTCCACCGCGTCGATGGTCACTTCGTCGCCGCTGCGCTGCGCCAGCATCAGCGCGATCAGCCCGCTGCCGCTGCCGATGTCCAGCACCCGGCGCGCCTGCCCCAGCGGCGCCCAGGCGCCGAGCAGCACCCCGTCGGTGCCCACTTTCATGGCGCAACGATCGTGGGCGACAAAGAATTGTTTAAAGGTAAAACCCCCGCGGCGCGGGGTAAAATCGGCTTTCGATCGCTTGCTCACACTCACCACCTGGCTATAAAACTGGCGTAGCATAAGGCAATCTGATCGGCGGGAAAAGAGCGGCTTTCCGCTTAAATAGGTGAAGATCGCGGCCAACCCGTCTATAATCGGCGCCCCAAGTAGAGGTAGACCATGACAGCAACCACTTTTTCCGAACTCGAACTCGATGATCGCCTGATCGACGCGCTGCGCGACAAAGGCTACGATCGCCCCACCGCCATTCAGGCCGCTGCGATCCCGCCGGCGATGGACGGGCGCGACGTCTTAGGTTCGGCTCCGACCGGCACCGGCAAAACCGCCGCCTTCCTGCTGCCCGTGTTGCAGCACCTGCTGGACTTTCCACGCAAAAAATCCGGCCCGCCGCGCGTGCTGATCCTGACGCCAACGCGTGAACTGGCGATGCAGGTCGCCGACCAGGCGCGTGAATTGGCTGCTCATACCTCGCTGGATATCGCCACCATCACCGGCGGCGTCGCTTACATGAACCACGCGGAAGTGTTCAGCGAAAACCAGGACGTGGTGGTCGCCACCACCGGCCGCTTGCTGCAATACATTAAAGAAGAGAACTTCGACTGCCGCGCGGTGGAAACCCTGATCCTCGACGAAGCCGACCGCATGCTCGACATGGGCTTCGCGCAGGACATCGAAACCATCTCTGCCGAAACCCGCTGGCGCAACCAGACGCTGCTGTTCTCCGCCACGCTGGAAGGCGAAGCGATCCGCGAATTCGCCGAGCGCATCCTGAAAGAGCCGGTGGAAGTGGAAGCCGATCCGTCGCGCCGCGAACGCAAAAAGATCCTGCAATGGTACTATCGCGCCGATGACGTGCAGCACAAAACCGCGCTGCTGATCCACCTGCTGAAGCAGCCGGACGTGCAGAAATCAGTGATCTTCGTGCGCAAGCGCGAGCGCGTGCACGAACTGGCCACCTGGCTGCGCGAAGCGGGTATCAACACCTGCTATCTCGAAGGCGAAATGGTGCAGGCCAAACGCAACGAAGCCGTCAAACGCATGATGGATGGCCGGGTTAACGTGCTGGTGGCCACCGACGTTGCCGCGCGCGGCCTGGATATCCTCGATATCACCCACGTGTTCAACTTCGACATGCCGCGCACGGCGGATACCTACCTGCACCGCATCGGCCGTACCGGCCGCGCCGGGCGCAAAGGCACTGCCATTTCGCTGGTGGAAGCGCACGACCATCTGCTGCTGGGCAAAGTGGGCCGTTACCTGAACGAGCCGCTGAAAGCGCGCGTGATCGACGAACTGCGGCCGAAAACCAAGGTGCCGAACGAGAAGAGCAACGGTAAACCGTCGAAGAAAGTGCTGGCCAAGCGCGCGGAAGACAAGGCGAAGAACAAAGAAAAGGCCAAGGTGAAAGTGCGCCATCGCGACGCCAAAAACGTCGGCAAACGCCGTCAGGCGAAGGCCAAACCGGCCGGCGACGCGCAATAACCGCCGCTGCCTAAGAAAAAACCGCCTGTGCAGGCGGTTTTTTTATGGGCGTTTACTGCTGCGCGTAATGCGTGGCCAGGCGGCGCCCCTGCAGCCATTTATCCAGCTCGCGGAACTGCACCTTCAGCTCGTCATTCTGCAAATGCGCCGGCGTTTGCGAGAAGTAAAACTGGAACGCATAACCCTGCTGATTGCGCGCCCGGGCATCGGCACCGGCCTGCAACAGCAACAGCGCCAGGTGCGGCGCGTTGATCTTCGCCGCCAGATGCAGCGGGGTATCCCCCAGCCGATCGCTCAACGTGGTGTCCGCCCCGGCCGCCAGCAGCAGCCGCAGCTGCTCCTCACGCCCGGCCAGCACCGCCGCCGCGAGCGGCGTGGCGCCGGTAACGGCATTGCGCACGTTCACCGGCGCCCCTTCGGTCAGCAACAACCGCAGATACTGTGCGTCTTGCAACATCGCCGCGGTGTGCAGCGCGCTGTTGCCGTCCAGCCCCGCCGTCGCCGGGTCGGCACCGAGCGCCAGCAACGTCTGCACGCTGACCGGCTGCTGCGAAAGCACTGCCCACTGCAACAGCGTGACCTGCCGCTCGCCCCGTTCGCGCAAGCGCTCCTGTGTGGCCTGCGCACCGATGCCCTGCGTATCGCCGCGCGCCACCGCCTGAGCCAGCGCCTGGTTGCTGCGGCCGTCAAACGGTGAAATCTCCTGCCCCATCTGTTGCTCCTTAGCCATCATCAGTAAACCGGTCACCGCGACCAGCGCCAGTAAGGCTATCGCCAGCGCCCGCCGCAAGCGACGCCCTTCAGGCATTGGCCTTCGCCTCCCACGGCTTTTGTTCCGCCATCGAGCTTATCACCTTGTCGATGCCGTGCGCCGTCAGGCTGCGATCCAGATGTTTGCTCGGCCGCCAGTCATCGATGCCGGTCAGGGTATCGTTGTTGGCCAGGGTAATGTTGTGGCCGATGGCGTCCGGGATCAGCGAAGTCGATTCCTGGGTGCTGGTCAGCATGTCATATTGCTCGCTGTAACGGCGAATGCCCCCGGCTTCGGCGTCTTTCTTCGCCGCCGCCGGAGCGATCCCCAGGCGATTCAGGGTGTAATCCGAGACCCCGGCCGCATTGAAGGTGACCGCGACGGTGCCGGTCGCCAGCGCCGCCGTGGCCGCCAGACCGCCGCCGAGCGAATGACCGGCGATCACCAGCGCATCGCCGAAGGCCGCCTTGGCGCTTTTGGCGGCGGCAACCGCCTGATTGTACTGCACATCGTCATACCCCGTCGCCTGCCGCACGTTGCTCAGCCAGTCGCGCCAGTCGTTGGTGCCGGCGAACGCCAACACATACTGCTTGTCGTTGCTGTAAATCCCGGCCTGGAAACCGCTGCCCGCGTCGTGCAGGCTGGCGGGATCGATGCCGAACCCGAGCAACGCGCTGTCGCTCAGACGGTTGAACCCGGCGGCGCCCTGGCCGTTCAGCGAGTAAACGTCCTTGGCCAACAGCGCCAACGCATAATCGCCTTCCTGAGATTGTTGTCCCCGGGTCACGCCCGGCGCAACCGCCGTCGGCGCCGCCGCGGAGATATCGCCGACCAGCGTATTCAACAGATTCTGCGCATTGAGCGTGTTCTGAGAGGGAGAGGCCACCGGCGCCGGATTTGCCGGCGCTGCCGCAGGCTGCGCCGCCGTCGCCGTCTCGGCAGCGGCGCGAGGTGTAGGGATCGCGGCCACCGGGGATACTGCAGAGGTAAAACTTAAAGGCATACTCATGCCGACTCCTTGTCGATAGACTTTTTATTGAGCACCTGAATAGGTGCTGATTTAGCTATCGGCAGGTCGGATGAGTTCTGTATTAGAAATGCTTATCTTTGTACAGAATGTGATCCGCGTTCGGTTTTCGGCCGCCAAACGCAGAAAAGGGAGCCGTAGCTCCCTGATTGACTGCGCCGCAAATTACAGGCTTTCGGTAAAGGTGCGGGCGATAACGTCGCGCTGCTGTTCCGGCGTCAGGGAATTGAAACGCACCGCATAGCCGGACACTCGGATGGTCAGCTGCGGGTATTTTTCCGGATGCTTGACCGCGTCTTCCAGGGTTTCGCGACGCAGCACGTTGACGTTCAGGTGCTGGCCGCCTTCCACGCGCACGGTCGGCTGCATTTCCAGCGGCACTTCACGGTATTCGATCTGGCCCAGATCGCTGACCGCGACAACCTGATCTTCCGCGTAGTTGGCCTTGGCGCACACGCAGCGAGCTTCCGCTTTTTCATCGTCCAGCAGCCAGAAAGAATTCACCAGCGCCTGGTCGTTCGCTTTGGTAATTTGAATACCGGTAATCATTATGTTGCCTCCGTACAAGGGCGTAAAAATTCACATCGTGAGAAAACCCAATTCTGGTTTCGGCCATTTGGTAAAACCATTGTTGTCTTGTTGTTCTGTATACCAGCCTGACCGTGCCAGTTCTTTGATTAAAGTCAATTTTTACCGGGTAGGCACAAGGCGTGAAGGGGCAAATTTATGTTTTATATCAATTTTCCCACTGCGGCAAAAACCAATTATTTTTGTAAATTTTCAAAAATAATTGCATTACGCGTGACAGTGAGAAATGAAAAGCGGGTTTCGCTGCGCGGGCCGACACGGTAAGCTATAGCCCATGAATTGCTAAAGAAAACAAAGGAGAGCGTTTATGGCCACCTCCCTCACCTGGCATGACGTGATCGGCAAAGAGAAAGAGCAGCCCTATTTTGTTGAAACGCTCGCCTTTGTTGCCGCTGAGCGCCAGGCCGGTAAGACCATTTATCCACCGCAGAAAGACGTGTTCAACGCGTTCCGCTTTACCGAGCTGGCGGACGTCAAAGTCGTCATCCTCGGCCAGGATCCCTACCACGGCCCCAATCAGGCGCACGGCCTCTCTTTCTCGGTGCGCCCCGGCGTGCCGGCGCCGCCGTCGCTGGTGAACATGTATAAAGAGCTGGCGACCGACATTCCCGGTTTCGAACGCCCGGATCACGGCTACCTGCAAAGCTGGGCCGAACAGGGGGTGCTGCTGCTCAATACCGTGCTGACGGTGGAAGGCGGCCGCGCGCACTCGCACGCCAACCTGGGCTGGGAAACCTTTACCGATAAAGTGATCGCCGCCCTGAACGAGAACCGCGAAGGCGTGGTGTTCCTGCTGTGGGGCTCGCACGCGCAGAAGAAAGGCAACTTTATCGACCGCAACCGCCACCATGTGCTGAAGGCGCCGCACCCGTCGCCGCTCTCCGCGCACCGCGGTTTCCTCGGCTGCCGCCACTTCTCGCAGGCCAATCAGCTGCTGGAGCAGCAAGGGCTCACGCCGATCGACTGGATGCCGCGCCTGCCGCAGGCGTAGTCCAGAGACAAAAAAGGCACCCTCGGGTGCCTTTCTTTATGCCGTTGCCGGGGCGATTACGCCTTGGCTTTGGAGACCGCGACCATCGCCGGACGCAGCAGGCGGCCGTTCAGCGTATAGCCTTTCTGCATCACCATCATCACGTGGTTCGGCTGGTGATCGGCGGATTCCATCATGCTCATCGCCTGATGCACTTCCGGGTTGAACGGCACGTTGACGTCGCCGACGATTTCGATGCCGTACTTGCGCACCACGTCCAGCAGCGATTTCAGCGTCAGCTCGATGCCTTCGATCATCGCGGCCAGTTCCGGATTGTTTTTATCCGCCAGATCCAGCGCGCGCTCCAGGTTGTCGATCACCGGCAGCAGATCGCCGGAGAATTTCTCCAGGGCGAACTTGTGCGCTTTCTCGACGTCCAGTTCGGCGCGGCGACGGATGTTCTCCGCTTCCGCTTTGGCGCGCAGCAGGCTGTCGCGCTCGTGCTGCTGAGCTTCCGCCAGTTGGGCTTCCAGTTCGGCGATACGCGCATCGCGCAGATCGACGCCTTCCGCCGCTTCCGGCAGCGTATCCTCGTGATGAGCGTGTTGTTCCATTTCTTCCGAGACTTGCTCGTTTGGCGTCTTCTGTTCTTTACTACTCATGAATATCTCCGCGTTTTAGCATTAATCTCGCAACTTGGCTTATTATGGGGATCAAAACCGGGGTTTCAAGTCAACCGGTCACAATGTGGGGCATAAACGGGTCCCGGTGAGGAAAATCACAACAAATGAATAAAAAATTCGCCTGTATTGGCATTGTTGGCCACCCGCGTCACCCTTCAGCGCTGGCAACCCACGAGATGCTGTTCCACTGGCTGGTCGCCCGCGGCTATTCGGTGATGGTCGAACGCCAAATCGCCCATGATTTGGGGCTGAAAGACGCCGTCACCGGCAGCCTGGCGGATATCGGCCAGCGCGCCGATCTGGCGGTGGTGGTCGGCGGCGACGGCAACATGCTCGGCGCCGCGCGCGTGCTGGCGCGCTACGACATCAAGGTAATCGGAGTCAACCGCGGCAACCTCGGTTTCCTCACCGATCTCGATCCCGACAACGCCCTGCAGCAGCTGGCGGACGTGCTGGAAGGCGAGTACATCGACGAACAGCGTTTCCTGCTGGAAACCATCGTGCATAAAGAGCACCAGCAGTGCCGCATCAGCACCGCCATCAACGAAGTGGTGCTGCACCCCGGCAAAGTGGCACACATGATCGAATTCGAGGTGTATATCGACGATCGCTTCGCCTTCTCGCAGCGCTCCGACGGCCTGATCATCGCCACGCCGACCGGCTCCACCGCCTACTCGCTCTCCGCCGGCGGGCCGATCCTCACCCCGTCGCTGGAGGCGATCGCGCTGGTGCCGATGTTCCCGCACACTCTCTCCGCCCGGCCGCTGGTGATCAACGGCGACAGCACCATCCGCCTGAAATTCTCGCAGATCGGCAGCGATCTGGAGATCAGCTGCGACAGCCAGATCGCACTGCCGATCCAGGAAGGCGAAGAAGTGCTGATCCGCCGCAGCAACTTCCATCTGAACCTGATTCACCCGAAGGACTACAGCTATTTCAACACGTTAAGCACCAAGTTGGGCTGGTCGAAAAAATTATTCTAAAATCTGCATCGGCCACTTTACTGTATATAAAACCAGTTTATACTGTATGAAACTACAGTTATGTGTTTATACACAGGAAGGTTCCCATGCTGGCGCAATTAACCATCAGCAACTTTGCTATCGTTCGTGAGTTGGAAATCGATTTTCAACCGGGCATGACGGCGATCACCGGTGAAACCGGCGCCGGCAAATCCATCGCCATCGATGCGCTGGGGCTGTGCCTCGGCAACCGCGCCGACGGCAACGTGGTTCGCCTGGGAGCCGCCCGTGCCGACATTTGCGCCCGCTTCTCGCTGGCGGACACCCCGTCCGCGCGCGCGTGGCTGGAGCAGAACCAGCTGGACGACAGCAACGAATGCCTGCTGCGGCGGGTGATCAACGCCGACGGCCGTTCGCGCGGCTTTATCAACGGCACCGCCGTGCCGCTGTCGCAGCTGCGCGAGCTGGGGCAACGCCTGATCCAAATACATGGCCAACACGCCCATCAGCTGCTGCTCAAGCCGGAGCACCAGAAAGCGCTGCTCGACGCCTACGCCGACGAGCCCGCCCTGCTGGCGGCGATGAGCCAGGCCTACCAACGCTGGCACCAGAGCTGCCGCGAGCTGGCGCACCATCAGCAGCAGTCCATCGAGCGCGAAGCGCGCAAGCAGCTGCTGCAATACCAATTGAAAGAGCTGAACGAATTCGCGCCGCAGGCCGGCGAGTTCGAACAGACCGACGCCGAGTACAAGCGCCTGGCCAACAGCGGCCAACTGCTGACCCTCAGCCAGCAAACGCTGCAGCTGCTGGCCGACAGCGACGAGAACAACATGCTCAGCCAGCTCTACAGCGCCAAGCACCTGCTGCTCGAGTTGGCCGGGCTGGACGACAAGCTCAGCGGCCTACTGGACATGCTGGAAGAGGCCTCTATCCAGATCAGCGAAGCCAGCGACGAGCTGCGCCACTACGCCGATCGCATGGATCTCGATCCCAACCGCCTGCACGAGCTGGAACAGCGCCTGTCGCGCCAAATCAGCCTGGCGCGCAAACATCAGGTCGCGCCGGAAGAGCTGCCGCAGCTGCATCAGCAGTTGCTGGATGAACAGCAGCTGCTTTCACAGCAGGAAAGCGACCATGAACACCTGAACGAGGCGGTCACCCTGCATCACCAGCAGGCGCTGGCGCTGGCAGAGCAGCTGCATCAGAAACGCCTGCATTACGCCGCCGAGCTGACCACGCTCATCACCGACAGCATGCAGGCGCTCTCCATGCCGCACGGCAAGTTCAACATCGATGTGCGCTTCGAACCGCAGCACCTGAGCGCCGAAGGAGCCAGCCGCACCGAGTTCTGCGTCTCCACCAACCCGGGGCAGCCGCTGCAACCGCTGGCGAAGGTCGCCTCCGGCGGTGAGCTGTCGCGCATCGCGCTGGCCATACAGGTGATCACCGCCCGCAAGATGGAAACCCCAGCGCTGATCTTCGATGAGGTGGACGTGGGCATCAGCGGCCCGACCGCCGCCATCGTTGGCCGCCTGCTGCGCCAGCTCGGCGAATCCACCCAGGTGATGTGCGTGACCCACCTGCCGCAGGTGGCCGGATGCGGGCATCAGCACCTGTTCGTCAGCAAACAGACCGACGGCACGGTCACCGAAACCCAGATGGCGCCGCTGGATAAACGCGCCCGGCTGCAGGAGCTGGCGCGCCTGCTCGGCGGCAGCGAAGTCACCCGTAATACGCTGGCGAACGCCAAAGAACTGCTGGCGGCATAAAAAAGCTCAACTTTTTCACTTTCCTGCGGTCTGACAGTGACGCTGTTGACCCGAAAGATATCTAAAGTGCGGCGCGGCGGCGATCCTAAGCCTCCTCAACGGCCTGAAACAGGCCAAGCGCTTGAGGTGCTGAAAGAAAGCCAACGCGTCGCAACGTGAAAGATGAAGGGTATAAAGGTTTCCAACTGCCGCAAGGTCTATTATCATCGGCATCCTATGCCCTAAAGGAATGTGATTACTATGCGCTGTAAAACGCTGACTGCCGCCGCTGTAGTTCTTGTGATGCTGACTGCAGGCTGTTCTACTTTTGAAAAGGTGGTTTATCGTCCTGACATCAACCAGGGGAACTACCTGACGTCGACCGACGTGGCGAAAATTCAGAAAGGGATGACCCAGCAACAGGTCGCTTACACATTGGGCACCCCAATGCTGCAAGACCCGTTCGGGACTCAGACGTGGTTCTATGTGTTCCGCCAGCAGCCTGGCCATGAAGACATCACCCAGCAGACGCTGACGCTGACCTTCGACAGCGCAGGCGTGTTGACCGATATCCAGAACAAACCGGCGCTGACCAAGTAATCGGCGCCGCCCGCTCTTTCGGCCCATGAGGGGGCATGATGTTCCTCATGACAGTCGCAGGCTGCAACGCGGAAGAGAAAATCAGTTTCAGATAAAAAAATAAGGCGCTCATAGCGCCTTATTTTTTTGCCTTTTCTGCCCGTTGCCGGCGCAGCTCTTTCGGATCGGCTATCAGCGGCCGGTAGATCTCCACCCGGTCGCCGTCGTTCAGCGTATCGCCCAGCTTGGCCGGGCGGCTGTAGATGCCGATTTTGTTGCTCTTGAGATCGATATCCTGGCGCAGCTCCAGCAGGCCCGAAGCCTGGATCGCCTGCTCGACGCTGCTGCCCTCGGCCAGTTTCACCTTGCGCAGGTACTGACGCTCCGGCAAGGCGTACACCACCTCGACCTGGATGTCAGACACTGTAGACCTCTTTCGCCCGCTGGGTAAATGCCTGCACCATGCTGCCCGCCAGCTCTTTGAACACCTTGCCGAATGCCAGCTCTATCAGTTTGTTGGTGAACTCGAAGTCCAGGTGCAGCTCCACCTTGCAGGCCTCTTCGCTCAGCGGCGTGAACTGCCAGCCACCCATCAGCTTGCGGAACGGACCATCGACCAGTTGCATATTGATGCTCTGGTTATCCAGCAGCGTATTGCGCGTGGTGAAGGTCTTGCTGATACCGGCCTTGGCGACGTCCACCGCGGCGGTCATTTCGTTGGAGGTAGCGTTAAGCACCCGGCTGCCGGTGCAACCTGGCAGAAAATCGGGATAAGAATGAACATCGTTAACCAACTGATACATCTGCTCGGCGCTGAACGGCACTAATGCAGACCGACTGATCTGGGGCATATCATTTCCTGTGAGACATAAAACGTACAGATAATACCATTTATCTGGCGGCAAACAAAAAATCTGCTAAGGGATGGGGGCGCCAAAAATGCGAAAAATTGCGCAGGTGCTGAACGGGAAAGGATTTCTTTCGCTGAAGCATCCAGTATAATGAACGCACTATGACAAAGAAAAAAGCACACAAACCCGGTTCCGCCACCATTGCTCAAAACAAGCGCGCGCGTTTCGAATACTTCATTGAAGAAGAGTTCGAGGCGGGCCTGTCGCTGCAAGGGTGGGAAGTTAAATCGCTGCGTGCAGGCAAAGCCAACCTCAGCGACAGCTACGTGACGTTCCGTGACGGTGAAGCCTATCTGTTTGGCGCCACCATCACCCCGCTCAACGTGGCTTCGTCGCATGTGGTGTGCGATCCGACGCGTACCCGTAAACTGCTGCTGAAACGACGCGAGCTGGATACCCTGCTCGGCCGCGTCAACCGCGATGGCTACACCGTGGTGGCCTTGTCCCTGTATTGGAAAAATGCCTGGAGCAAGATCAAGATCGGCGTAGCCAAAGGCAAGAAAGAGCACGACAAACGCGATGACATCAAAGATCGCGAATGGCAGACGGCGAAAGCCCGTATCATGAAGCATGCCAATCGTTAAGCCGCTGGCTTATCGAAGTAAACTTCTGGTATACTGCACAAAGTTACTTGGGGCTGATTCTGGATTCGACGGGATTTGCGAAGCCCTAGGAGCATGCCGAGGGGCGGTTGGCCTCGTAAAAAGCCGCAAAAAAATAGTCGCAAACGACGAAAACTACGCTTTAGCAGCTTAATACCCTGCTTAGAGCCCTCTCTCCCTAGCCTCCGCTCTTAGGACGGGGATCAAGAGAGGTCAAACCCAAAAGAGATCGCGTGGACGTCCTGCCTGGGGCTGAAGCGTTAAACTCAATCAGGCTAGTCTGTCAGTAGCGTGTCCATCCGCAGCTGGCCGGCGAATGTAAAGATTGGACTAAGCATGTAGTGCCGACGGTGTAGTAATTTCGGACGGGGGTTCAAATCCCCCCAGCTCCACCAAAATTCTCCATCGGTGATTACCAGAGTCATCCGATGAAGTCCTAAGAGCCCGCACGGCGCAAGCCCTGCGGGCTTTTTTGTGCCTTGAATTTGTCCCGCGAAGTCTGATGCCAACTAATTAAATCCGAACCTTTTAGGCCCATTGATAGGCCCAACGAAAAGCTCTATTGTTTTCGTTGGGCCTAAACGCAGGGAGACTCCCCATGGCAAGAAAAACTAAGCCGTTAACCGATACGGAAATCAAAGCCGCCAAACCTAAAGTTGCCGATTACCAGCTGTATGATGGTGACGGGCTTACTCTGCTAATCAAGTCCAGCGGCAGTAAGCTCTGGCAATTCCGTTACTATCGACCTCTGACAAAACAGCGAACCAAGCAAAGCTTTGGAGCCTATCCTGCTGTCTCCCTTTCTGATGCACGTAAACTCAAAGCTGAATCTCGAGTTCTGTTAGCGAAAGACATTGATCCTCAGGAACATCAGAAAGAACAGGTTAGAAATTCTCAAGAAGCCAAAACCAACACTTTCCTGTTAGTTGCGGAGCGTTGGTGGAATGTGAAGAAAGCCAGCGTAACAGAGGACTATGCCGACGATATCTGGCGATCGCTTGAGAGAGATGTTTTCCCGGCAATCGGTGATATCAGCGTCACTGAGATTAAGGCTCATACTCTGGTTAAAGCAGTTCAGCCGGTTCAGGCCAGAGGGGCATTAGAGACTGTTCGCCGCCTTTGTCAGCGTATTAACGAAGTCATGATTTATGCGCAGAACACAGGCCTGATTGATGCTGTTCCTAGTGTAAACATCGGAAAAGCTTTCGAGAAACCGCAAAAGAAAAACATGCCAAGCATCCGGCCGGATCAACTTCCGCAGCTAATGCAGACCATGCGTACGGCAAGTATCAGCCTGTCCACAAGATGCCTGTTCATGTGGCAACTTCTCACCATCACCCGCCCTGCCGAAGCTACTGAGGCTCGATGGGATGAGATCGATTTCAATGCTAGCGAATGGAAAATTCCTGCAGCTCGAATGAAGATGAACCGGGATCATACGGTTCCACTATCCGATGAGGCTCTCTCTATTCTGGAAATGATGAAGTCACTCAGTGGTGGCCGAGAGTTTATCTTTCCCAGTCGCATCAAACCAACCCAGCCAATGAACAGCCAAACAGTTAATGCCGCACTTAAGCGTGCTGGCTTAGGAGGCGTACTCGTATCACACGGTTTACGTTCTATCGCCAGTACGGCACTCAATGAGGAAGGATTTCCGCCTGATGTCATTGAAGCAGCACTGGCTCATGTAGATAAAAATGAGGTACGTCGCGCTTATAACCGCAGTGATTACCTTGAGCAACGTCGTCCTATGATGCAATGGTGGGCTGACTTTATTATGGCAGCAGATCGTGGGAGCATTATCAAAGGGGGAATGAAAGGAATGCGGTTGATCGGATGACTTATATGAACTCAGATGAGCCTAGACTTTTGGGCTGATCTGGAGAATTATTATATTTCCATCCGGTATGTGTTTTGGTTTCAACGAGTCGATGCAGTGCAAAGCCAAAAGCGGGTCTCGTCGTTGAACTGACCCAGCACCTGCAGCGTGTTGCGCGATAAAAAGCACATTTCTGTTGAAGCCTTTCCACTTACATAACGGGATACGATCACGTGCACTAGGATAAGCTGGAGTTACCGAGCTAAAAAATGATATTTTCAATTTCAACATATAAAACTCCCCAGTTATGCAACTTTACTTGTATCGCATTGATCGTGCTTGATATAGTAATGGAAAGTTCTAATAGATTTGATCTATTCATTTAAAACAAGATTAGTCAAGGAAAATCTAATGACACTTTTATGCGATAAAGAATATCCCAATGGTATGTTAACGGATAACTTTATTAAAAAAGCATTGTCGCAATTATTTTGTGAGAATGCAGATGAAACCAAAGCTAAATATTCAACATATGAGTTATCTTTAGATGCTGGTTTTGAGCTCATCAAATATGACGACAAAGGTAATATTCAACGAAATGAAAAAGAAGAGTCTACTGGGAAAGTTTGCGCAAACCCTGGCGATACCATACTAGTCTACTCTAAAGAAGTTTTTTCTTTACCTAAAAATGTCTATGCTCGAGTAAATACTGTCGGGCAGATTTTTATGGCTGGATTTTCAGCTGAAAATACTTATGTTGATCCGGGATTTACAGGTCAGATATCTATCACGTTAATCAATAACTCCAACCGAACTTTAACAATGGATGAAGGGATTCCCCTTGCCAGGGTTGAGTTTATAAAATTATCAGATGAACCATCAATAACTCATAAAGGAAGGAGTGGTGTACGAGCGACAAAAGTTAAGCAAAGTATTGATAAGGAGTTAACGTCTGCTTTCGAAAAAGTTGAGTTAAAAGAATTATTCGATGAAATTAAAAATTCTATAGCAATTGATGCTATACAAAAAAAATCCGTTCGGACAGATATTGCATTATCAAGGGCATATATAAAGCTGGTTTCTGATATTGATTCAATTGATAGCTTATTAAGAAAACAAGAAAAAAAGATCAAATATTGGTCTTGGCTGGCATCATTAGGCTTGGGCACTGCATCTGCGTTTTGGATAGATAAATTTGGATTAACGACTATTGTGGCTGGCTGGATTAATAGCGACTCGAATCAACCTATGTGGTGGGTTGTAATTATCAACATTGTTTGTTCTATAATTGCTACTTTCCTATATGAGAAAGTTTTGAGAAGATTTATTAAATGATTAAAATCACCCGCAAAAAACTCAGGGAATATTATCAACCTAGTAAAATAATGCTAGGCATTTTTTCCGATCTTGAATTAAATAGATTTAATATTATTACGTTATGCTTTACAACTACGTGCTCTTATAATCCACCGATGATATCGATATCAATAGAAGATAGGAATTATTCTTATCACTTAGCTGAGCAATCTAAGGAAGTGGTTTTAGCTATTCCAGGAAAGTCGTTAGCCAATGAAGCCATGCAGTGCGGTTTTTATAGCGGTCGAGATGTCGATAAATTTTCGACGTGTGGATTTACAAAATTAGAGTTGCCTAATGTTGAGATACCTGGCATAGCTGAAGCCATTGCCAATATCGAAGTTAAAGTCATTAATCGTATCAAAACAGGTGATCATATAACCTTGTTTTGTGAAGTGTTAGGTTATCACTTAAATAAGAAAATAGTTGAAAAAAATTTAGTATCTATCGGTCCAAATACGCTTGGATATGATTTATTAGTTAAGAAAGGAATGCATAGAATCGGAGTCGTAAATGGTGATGATGATAAATACATCGATTTTTTCAACAATTAAACATGAATTTTAGTAGCTATATTTTGGGCATTGAAAAATGCCCAAAATATAACATCCTGGATTAAGTGAATTTGTAATTTTCAAACTAATAAAAATTATCTCTACGGTAAATATCTAATTCAATCTTTTTTTGACGTGTAAAAATTAGTTTTTACAACAATTTTTCTTGCATTCCCCAAACTATCTAAAAACCCACCCTTGCTCGATATAGGTCCCATCATTGATGAATTGTGAGTTCGCGATGTAAGTATCCCTAATATGTACTATTCGTCAGTATCCCACTTGACCATCGGATCTCAGATTGAGCATCTTGCTAGACTTTGTTAAGGAAGAAATCCGAACCATATACTTTGATCCAAGAATAAAAGCAGTAGGTGGAAATACTAGATCGTGCTACCAAGCAAGGAATAGAGTGACCATTATTAACTTTCTGTTTGGCCGCTATAATTTTAAACTCCTTAGGATAATGCTTACCTCACATGGTCACCTCACTTTAAACCACTTTAAATGACTATTAGGTGTCTGTTGAACCAGCGGCGATTCAGTTGGTATCATTGAGAGTCAAAGAAGACAGCACTGAAAGTGCATTTTCCCTGATTTCAACTTCTGAATCCGTTAAAAGCTCTCGTGCGTACATTTCGATTTGATCATTATTGAGATATCGTCTGTTAAGAAGTGCCATGCACGCAAAACGTAACTCTGCAGACTGATGCTTAAGAAACGGAACAAGCTCCATTACTGTCTTAGCATTTAAATTGATATTACTGATAATCTTACCTAACAATTTGCCTTTACAGGCTCCTTCACTGACCCAATTCGTGAGGTTTTGTTGTAAATCGACAGATTCAGCCAAAGCATCGAGCAATGCTTTCTCACCTGCACTGCGGATGGGACTGCGCTTCTCCTGCACCATATCCAGAATGAGCTCCACATCATTCTGACTGAAATTCTGCATTAAAATCTGAGCAAGAACATCCCGAGGGCTATCCGAATCAATTCCGACTCCATCTGGAGAAGTTTTCTCCAGCTGTTTCCAATCTTCATAAATAATCCGAAGCTCAATCAATAATGCTTTAGATGGTGGGAGTTTGGTCGCAAATTTTGCGGCAGCGATTGCAATGTCCATAGATTCATTTCGCAGCCCTTGCTTTACAATTTTCTCATGACGCAAGTCGAAGGGGGAAATGAGTGCATCGTATAGATATGAACAACCTTTGTCAGGAATAGATGTTTCCAGCCGGTGGAGGATAAATTCCTGCCATTTCGATTCAGACATGTCTTTTATGAGCTCGACAGCTAAATACAAGGCCAGTCCATGACCTCTCATAATGATTTTTTCTATACATTCCAAGACGCGTGGATGACTGATGTGCTCATGTAGAACGAGTGCTGCTAAAACACTGTAGTACTCATGGTCTAGTAAAATTAACGAACACAAACTATCAAAATCGGACTCGTCAATTTCAACTTTTTCAGGAGCCAAATCTATATCGACAACAGGTAGCCGGAAAAAATAGGAATTGAGTACCGATTTGTTACTGAGACCGTGTTTTTTCAACATAGCGGCTTGATACTTTATTTTTTCAGGCTCAAGTCCTACGGACCTGGCAACTTGATACAGAAATATGCGTAGATAAACGACATCTTCATTAAAACATCCTAAACGATGTAATCCACTTAACGACAGTTGATGAAAACCAGATACTGTCATAAATGCGCCAAGCTCAATCATCTTCTCTGGCAAAATATCATTCTGATCCGAAACGTCATACTCGTCGGCTAATAGAGATAGGAAATTTAAACACTCCCGATCAATTACGTCGTATGCATTCATAAAATCTTGGTTCAGGAACGAATAACGAGACACCTCATTTTCTAACTCAATACCCGCCTCTTGATAGAGTTTCAGAAGCTGCAGAAGGCAGCTGGCTGAAACGCCTCTTCCTTTATCTATTATGGCAGTGAGAACGACCAGTCCTGCTTCTTTAGGATCTCGTAGGATAACCTTTGCTGCGCCTAAAACGATGCAGTTTTTTACGTGCTGACCAGAAATGAAATCAAAGATAGAGTTTCCTTTTTGCAGTCGTATTGGCCATTTCGACTTTATACTATTCAATACAGTTACCGCATCATGATAGCTGACCTCATCCGGGGAACCTGTCAGGAGGCATCCCCAAGCGACAAGCCAAAGCCAGCCATCCTGTGAGTTGAGGTTTGAAGTCACATGATCGCGCACAACATCCCAGTTTTGTTCTGCAATTTGGCAAAGCGAATCTCCTGCGTTAAACAAACTTATAGATGATGTCGCAGCTTTCCAGCAACAATCAGCAAAAACACTTAGTGACTCTGGCGTTACTGGTAACCCCGCGTCAATAATAATTTTGTGTGCTTCTCGTAATCCTTTTGTCGCTGCAGTATCGCCATTGACTATCAATTCACTCCATACATCAAGAATCTCTTGAACCAGACCAAGGTGACTTGCAAAAGAAAGCGTCTCACGTTTTGATTCATGCCGTATAACTTTTATTAGTAAATCACGTTGCGCATTATGCGGCTGTCCTTTGATGAAAACTGCAGCAGCATACTCAGCAAACGTTTTATGCACAAAAGTCACCGCTTCTTGATCTAAAGTATGTACTCGTTCGATAGCTCCCACAGACTCCCAGTAATTAAAGCAGGCATCAACCTTGTTCATGCAATCGAGTCGGCTCCCTTGAGTTTCATTTTGCCACTCAGAAACACAACGCTCGGATGTTGTATCAAAAGGTTCTGTTCCATGCTCTAGCAAAACCCATCCTAACAAATTGATAAACCAGTTCCGATCAGCCGCTGTTGGTAGAGAATTGACAGAACGCGTTGAAGGAAATGACTCAAGTAATTTAAATAACTGTCTGTACAGCGAGCTACGGGAGGTACCGGGTTCAATTCCTTTTGAAGACAAGGATGCCAGCATCGTCAGAATTAGTGGACTTCTGGCAGCAACCCCCTTCAGATGTTGGGACTTCATCTGTTCTTTCGCGTGAACGAGTGCTTGGGATCGAGCCTCGGAGCTGTCAAAATTAAGTGCGGCCATTACTTGTGTAATAGCGTCATCTGCCTGAGAGTCTTCCAGAGGAAGAAGCTCATAATGTCTCCACTCAGCAAGTAACCCAGGCTGATAACCCACAGGGCGGCTAGTAAGTAAGATTCTTGCTTTGGGATAGGCCACAGCAAATCTATGCAATGCATCGGTAATTGTTTTTTGACTTGAACCACATTCATCAAGCCCATCACATAAAATGACCGCATCCTGCAAATCAACAGTTCGATAGGTCAATCCCGAATCACTAAGTGCGACGTCAACCAACGCCTCTTCAAAAGGAATCCCTTTATGTTTAATTAAAGAAGCTATTCTTGTAAGGGAAGCTAGTAACACCAGATAGCATTCTGATGCATACTCAATTCCAATACGGCGGAGGAGCATCGATTTGCCTATCCCTGGACCACCAATAATTATTCCTTTTTTAATGTATCTTCCCAAGGTACAGGCATCGAACTTTTGACTTGAGTGCCGGTTGCCCGCTGAATAGCTGTGATAATTAACTAGAGCCTGTGATAAGTCATTAGGAAACGTTTCCAGATCCTTAATGACTGCGGTTTTTAGTGGGATCCAACAGGACTTTAGTGAAACAGGTTTAACTTGGCCGGGAATACTGAATTGCGAATAGCTTGCCTCAAACCATTTAGAGATTGTTGCTCTTAGCTGAATTCCACAGTCAATGGAATTAGTTTTAATGTCTAAATTGTTAAGTCTGAATTCATTCAGTAAAGAAGATATTGTTACCCTACCCCGTATCCTGATGAGTTTCCGAGCGTGTTCAACAAGCATGCCCCATGCTTGATAAGGCTCGCAGAATAGTTGTTGAAGCTGGTTAATAGCATTGGTTTCTTCACTATTGTTTCCCTCGACTGCAGCAACTGTAATAATTCGCAGAGAATTACATACACGGGTTAGCTCTTCAATATTGAGTCCAGATTTTTCAACGAACTCGTGGCCGATTTTATGGAGTCCATCCTTCCTTCCTGTACCAATACGTATAATGTTCTCTGCGAGATTTGTACGTATCGTTGCACTACTATTAGGACAGACAACCAACACTCCTGAATTAATTTCTTCTTTATGGATCGCTTGTACCAAAGCATTAAGCGCCTCCCACAAATCGGTGCCGCTTCTCAGGCCACGTTTAGCCTGAATTTCAACTGTTTTTCCGTTTTTGGTGAGTAATGAAATGTCGTCACCAGGTCCCCCTGTTTCAGCATCAACTAGGCATGGAACATCGTTAAGGATATCGCTTAACCAGGTTATTTTTCGTTCTGACAGCAGATAAATCATCGTGATTGCGATAACGCGAGCTTGAAAATCTAACCCTCGCTCAGCGGCACTCCCCCCTACCGCGGATTTTTTGTTTTGCCCCTCCCCCTCTTGTTCAGATTGTTTAGTTTTTTTCGGGGTGTTATCTGTCACTGTGTTTTTCATTACTGTCTCTTAGAGCGCTTACGGCTTAGGTAAATGTTCAAGCAAAATGTTATTTTACGATCATAGGCATAAGTAACATAGTTACTATGAATTCAGCGACTAAGGCCGGTGACCAGACACTCTGGAATGACCTGTATTTCATCTTTAGTAAACCACATGCTCTCCTCGATTCGAGCCATTGCGGCAGTTGGATCGGACGACCAAAGCACTAAGGCGAGCGATTCTTGCGCACGGCTGCAAGTCACGTACAGCAAGCGTAAAGTCCGATCTATTGTTGTCTCCTTACCAGACTCTGCATTCTTTTTATCTGTTGGACTTAACTCCGCACCACCAAAAAATTTGTCGTACTTAATGAGATTTCCACCAGCAAGAGCATCATCCATTACAACCATGACGTGCTTGAACTCAGAGCCTTTAACTACCTGATGTGTTGCGAGCTCAGAAATCCCAGCAAGGTAATTCCGATAGCACTTAAGTTGTTTCCATGGCGCAGCAAACAGTGCACACCATCCACGGCGGACTCTTGTTTGCTTTGACTCATCCTCACCTCGTCCAGGTGCTGGCGGGGCTGGTGACTTGTCGGCATAAGCCTCCTGAAGGCGATGATCTACTTCAAATAATTTTGCATTTAAAACTGGTGCTAATACTTCAGCGACCGTTGACTCAGGGTTGGCGCAAGCCATTGCAAATACCGCTATCGCCTCAAGCATTTCATCAGTACGGTAAACTCTTGCATCTGAGTCCTCAGGCATATTATCTAAACCGCCATAACGTCGAAAAACCTCGGTGGCCTTAAACTCATTAACGATTCCTTCATTACTGACACAGGCTTCTAAATGCGCCAGCTCATTAAGCAAAATTTGTACTGTTGAAGGCCCCTTATTGTCCCCACTGCCAGATGGTGCTGCAGCGTTGGGATCTAACAAAACCATTGCCTCATAAACATCAAGAAACGAGCCACGAGTGGCGACAAGCTTATGCTCAAGCGCAAGCAACTGATATTGCCCTTGATTCCAATCTGCTATACCACTAATTTGAAACATTCGCTCTGCGCACCAGCGTTCACTAAGCACTTTATCCTCTGGACTTCGTGATGTATCCCCCAAGAAGAGCCGAACCGTTCCACCAGCTTTTTCCGTTCGGGGATGTTGTGCTGAACCCTTTGTTGGTTGCGTCCTGCCTTCAAGTTCTGTTTCCCAGATTTTATTAATCAGCGTGACTATCCGTCGTTGACTGCGATGATTCATTTGTAACTCAGGCGTTGCCCAGCTTTCCGGAACAATGCTTGGAAGATCGGCATGACCATCCATATAAATTCGTTGTCGATGATCTCCCAGCAGACCAAGAGTCAAATCTCTCTCCCGTTTTTTGGCAAGCACCATCAAGGAGTCCAATACACCTTTCATCGTGTCCTGCGACTCATCAATCAATATTATTGGATGTCGATCTTTAAGAATGGATTGGAGTGTTGGCTTATTTTGAAGCAACCAAGCTGTCGCATCGAGTACGTAATTGTGCGGTAGTGCGCCAGGCCCATATGTATTGCGATCAGGATGGTAATTGAATACTTCTGTTGTCCGAAGATCCTCAATTTCATTCGTGATTTCGTCAAGGTCACGCTGTTTTGCTGCAGTAATACCCTTCGGTTTCGCTTGTGCCTCTGCGGTCTCTTTAGCGAGTTGAGCTTCTTTTAATGCTATAAGGGACTCGCGAATGTCATCGTTGAACCCATTAATTAACTCCCAGCAAAACGAATGGATGGTAGACACACTGACTAAATTATTGTCCCCAAGACGTCCGTTGATTACAGACACAGCATTCTTGGTGTAGGTCACAACTCTAATCGAACGCCCATACATCTTCAGGGAGCGTGCTAATTGTCCCCCCTTCTCATGCTCAGTCACACCAGTAAGGCGACGTAAAACTTCTACCAAAGTTCGTGTTTTACCAGAACCAGCACCTGCAAAAAGGAAGTAGTTACGAGGTGGTATGTCTGTAAGGTAGCCGCAGATCTCTTCAACTACTCCTGCATCGCGATCATTGCCGTCAAGGATTGGTGAGTTAGTCATGGCATCACCTCCTTGCCTGGCTCAAGCTGTGTCTGGAGCCATTCCAATGCATCCACGATATATTTAGGGCAGACTATCGGCTCATCCGCAGCAACCATTTCAAAGATACTTGCGGCAAAGTCTCCTTTATTAAAAGATCCATGCATTAATTTATGCAGAGCCGCGAGTAGTTCTGGAATATTATCATTTTCAGCGACCTCTCTTGCTACTGAGCCCAGCGCACCCTTCGGCGGTTTGATTTGCTTCCCATCGCCATCGACTTTTTCATCAATAAGTTGCTTAAACCAAGGGATATTTCTAAGAATTAGAGAGTCTTCAAAAGTACTTGGCCATTGACCATCAGCTTCGGCTACAGGCAACTGCCATGCAAAACGTACAGAACATTCAGCAATTTCTTTCCAGACAAGATGCTCATTTTTCGGGTTCTTGAAATCCTCAAGCTGTTGCAGCTTAGGGTGCCATCCGCGAAGAGTCGGGTTCCCACATTGCAGTCCGGGTTGTCCTGTATTAGCTACAGCAACTAAGGTTGTAGTCGGATCCCCATTTTTTTTAGGCTTACCTGGTCTTTCTTCAACTGGATCGATATCAGTAATAATTACAGTTGGAATACGGAGTCTTTCAACGAGAGATCTTAGCCGATGAGCATGGCTGCCACCAATATCTAGGAAGGACAGATAGCGACTGTTGAGTGTTGCAAAATCTCTTTCAATGAAAAGAGGTAACAGCATTCGCTCAGCAACCCCCTCGACAAAGATTGCAGCATTGGCAAATAAAAGATCTGTGTGTTGAACGCGAAAATAACGTTCAGCGAATTGACGGGTCGTTTTATCATCACCAAAAACTTGCCCAAGATTAACCACCTCAGTGGTAGGCATGTTTTGTTCTTCACTCTTAGCAATACGGCGAACATATCGTAGCCGGTCAAAATTTTCAGCATGTGCTAGATGACTAGAATGAGTACTGATAATCAATTGGCTTTTAAGACCTGACTCATTGCTACCGTTAGGACTGATTAGCTTATGTGCCTTCCCCGGGAAAATACGCTGTACCTGTACGTGCAAATGAGCCTCGGGCTCCTCAATCATAACCAGATGAACAGGAGCTGGAGCGCCCTTTTCAGGATTTAAGCGAGCAGCTTTGAAAGAAACTAGTTGGTAACTAAGGGACTGTAAATTCTGATAACCGAGACCAATGGAATATTCCGGAAGAAGTTCTTCTAGTGAATCCTTCTGCATGCTGTATTGAACAGCTGTCCCATGGTCGAGTAATTCGGCTGTCTGTATGCGGGTGCGGAAACGAATCTCTTGGGGGTCGTGCAGGCCGGGGTACCCAAGCTCTTTAACCTCTTCTACCGATGGTCCAATAGCCTCATGAATCTTTTTATCTAGTTCCTGCTGGGCATCAGCAACAGCTTTTATGAGGTCAGCTCGGTGCCCATGACCTGTTGCTGCCACATTTAGATGCTGTCGAGCAAATTTGAGAAGCTGATTGGAGAATAAACCTATTCGATGGGGGCCAGAAGCAGACCGGGAATCAGCTTCCTCACTACCAAGGCCACGCTGTGCGGCCACAAAATCTACTTTTATAAGTTTCTGCAGATGCTTACGATCAATTGGGCTAGAGTCAGCATCCAGTACCTGGCTAACGTAGGTCTTTATTCCGTCCAAAGGGTTGTTATCGGCATCTAACTTATAGGCCCAAACTTGGCCGAGTTGAGAAGGTTCTCGCAGCCAAAAATCAAGAAGATCAATCGGCCACGCAAGCGAATCCTTTCCCATATCCTTCACAGGTATTCTCGTCAGGTGATACTTCCAAGCCAACTGCTTCAGATCCTCAATGTTCGAAGCAGGTTCCAGACGCAATCGGACACCTACCCCGCCCCCCTTCCAACTGAATTTTGACAAGAACGGGGAGACATAATGGAACATACCGGCCTTAGCATCGAACCATAGATCTAGCGTTGGCATCGCCGAAAGTAAGGTTTCAAGTTGCTCTTCCCATTCACCTTCGGATGCGCCAGACGTAGACGGGTCTTCTTCTAATGCGTCCCAAGCTCTTCCAAGTTCCCGCAATTTTGGCCATTGAGAAACACTGATGTCGAAAGCACCAAATGACGAGCCATCTGCAAGGAAGTGGCGCAGTGCTGCCAGAATTGATGTTTTGCCGCTATTATTAGCACCGACGAGAATAGTAGTCTTAGGATCAATCTCAAGTTGGACCTTACCAAGTCGGCGGAACTGGCAAAGCTCAACAAACCGAAGGGATATCTGCCCAGATAATGATGTAGTGGCGTCTGCTGCTGACATTGTGGCTCCTCTCAATCCGTATAGGGATGCGCCAACCTGTAGCAGCTTAGCGCCACGCCGTAAGCTCGAGTCCTTCCACCTTGATGCTGTTGAGGCACAATTAGAAAGAATTGACACGGCAAGTCATATTACCGCTTCGCTAAAAAATGCCAATCCTTAAATATACTCTAACTGATTCATGTCACAGTGTTTTTGGGCATCGGGTTAGCAATCGGCATAGCCTGTCGATTCGCGTAATGAAGTAAACCCACTTGTTCAAGAACTATGTTCAAATATAAATACTTCCTGAAAGTGATCCTACCCCAGCGCCAGAAGGCGCTGATAAGTACCAGCAGAATGCAGTAGATGAAATGATTGGCACAGTGGAATCTTTGCAATGGCGACAAGAAAATTACGTCGCCACTTTGTTACCTGTCCCCACGCAGCCATGCAATCGCCAGGGTGATTAGATAGCCACCCACGAAGAAACCAACAAAGCCAGCAACCTTCATCACTGCCCCATCAAGTAGGAACAGCGACATGAAAGCAGCAATCGCGCAAACGCCGGTTACTATCGCTTCCAAAGCATGCGAAGCACCTAACCCTATATACTTAGTGAGTTTTCTGGTTAGAGAGGATTTTGCAGAGTTCATTCTGAATACCTTTACAAAGCATAGGGTGGCTGTTAATGAATTGGAGATACGGCTCTAGTTGCTCCTCAACCAAGAAATATGCCATATCTAAATTTAACGCCGACACCTTCCGGTATGTTTGAGGAAACTTAACTTGCATTCGTCGGGATGCTTGGGCTGCCTCTTCGATAAGTCCCTGTAACATTACAAGGTTAAGAGTGAACGAAGCGCCAAAGCGTACAAATTGTTTATACGCTAATGCAGAGGTCGCTTTCCTTAGCATCATGTGAGCCGCAAATTGCGCCAATGCAAATTGGCCCCCAGTTCGCCCACCAAGACGACCGACACCATAGGCTAGTTTATTATTGATGGACTCTTTGCCGCTAGCGTCTAATTTCTGATAGAAATCAGTGATCACAATAGTAATCAGGCGTCGTAAGGGTTCTTCACTGTTACCCATCGACTTAACCATACGGGCGAAACGTTCTGTTTCTTCTTGGTTTCTAGTCTTGAGGCTACTACCAGCCAATCCAGCCCCCTGCCAAGTGCGAACAACGCCATGATACATCCCGCTGGGAATAGTCGAAATTCCATCCAAAATTCCATATGCAACTTGCTTTGCGTCCATTCACTTTCCTTAAGCAAAATGTGCCCAGCTCAGAGAATAACCAAACCAGAACGCGATTACCAATTCACGCATTCTTCAGTTACATCGTACAGGCGCTTTTCCCCTGCGATCTTTGCGGGTGCTGGCCCGCTGCGTTCTGGCGGCCTTTCCATATGATTTTCAACCATAACGCTACGCGATCCAAAAACTGAAAAATACTGAAATTATTTTCAATCTCTTCAGCTTATCGGGGTGTTTGCAGAGATACTTACACTATGGCCCAGGTTTCCCTAGGCCGACAAAGATTAGTGATCCAAATAGAGGTAATGCAGCCAGCTGGTCATGCGCAGCAGCACTTTGCGCATCACGGAGACGTGCTCGAAGTGCCCGGTATAGACCGCCGCCTGAGCGCTCACGCCGTCGGGCAGATGATCCAGATCCGGGTTGGCCGCCAGATCGATCATCACGTACACCCCTTCCCGGCCCGGCGTGGCGCTCAGGCCCTGCAGTGCGCCGCTGGCCTGGTAGCTGCCGTCCGGTATCGCCGGCAACACCCGGCTCACGGTGCCGCCATAAACCTGTCCCGGCAAACCGTTAAACACCACTTCAGCCTGATCCCCCTGCGCCAAGCGCAGGATGGCGTTCTGGCGGAATACCGCCACCACCTGGCGCTTTTGCTGCGGGATAAAGATCATCACCGGTTTGAACGGCAAGCGCACCGCCGCCGTGCCCGGCCGCGCCAGCACCTGCGTGACATAGCCATCGCTCGGCGCACGCACCACCGTTTGTTCCAGGTTGTAACGCGCTTCGGCAATCTGCGATTTCAGGCTGGCTATCGTGGCGTCTTCGCCGTCATAGCGCCCGGACAACCGCGCCTGTTCCTGCTGAAACTGGGCTTTCGCCGCCTGCAGCGCGGCGGATTGCGCCTGGTACTGCTGCTGCGCATGGCTGACGTCCTGCTCCGAGAACGGGTTGACTGGCATCGCCGCCCCTTTCGCGTAGCGCTGGTAGTCCTTACGGGCGCGCTCGTACTCTGCGTTCGCCCGCTGCACGTTGGCGGCGGACTCGCTGAGCGCTGCCCGACGCGTTCTGATCTCCGCCTCTGCCCCGGCCAGATCCGCCTCCAGCCTGGTGAGCCGCGCACGGTAGCGGCTGTCGTCAAGACGGAACAGCACCTCGCCTTTGCGCAGCAGCACGTTGGTTTTCTCCGTCACCTCTACGATCATGCCCGAGACCTGCGGCACCATCGGCACAGAAACGGCAATTTTCTGCGCCCGATCGCTGTACGGATGGTTGTAGTTCATCGTCAGAATCAACGCGCCGACGATAACGATCCCGCCGAGCATGGCGGTCGGCACGGTCCATTTATTAACCGGAATGCGGAACAGTTTAAATACGCCGTAGCTCAGCGCCACGTAGCTGAGAATAATGAGCAAATCCATAGGTTACGCTCAACTTACCGTAGGGCCGGAAACCGCCGTCGGCTTTTCCTGCAGGCGTTGCAATTCGGCTTCGAGCAGCGCGATGCGCGCCTGCAGGTCCGTTGAAGGTTCTGCCTTCTCACTCATGCCCCAGCCGCGTTCCGGCCGATAGAGCGTCGCCCAGATCCACAGCAGTGGCCAAATAGCGTGCAGCGTAAACAGGCTAACCCAGCCGGCGACGTGAATCGCATCTTGATGCGGGTGCTGGCGCTTTTTGGCCAGCAAATAGGGAATGTCATGAATAATAATGACGCCGTAGAATAAAATCAGGAATACCGCAATCAGTACGCCTAAAGCAAAATAATTAAGAAACATGTAAAGCCCTGGTTGGTCGTAGCGGAAATAAACGAGGTTTATAGCGTGTTATATTGTCTGATATCGTTGGCGATGGTATCGATGGCATTCTTCACGTCGGTGACTTTAAGCTGCGCTTTCTCGTTATTGAGATTTTCCCCTGAAGCCTTGCGCACCACTTTAATGACCGGCTGATTAGTCGCCTCATCGACAAACTCGCCTTCCATATAGACCGCACTCTCCATGGTGCGGTGCCCGGTTACGCTTTGCGTCGCGGCGATCAGCAGGGTGATCGGCAAGACTTCATAGATCTGCAGCCCTTTCTTCTGCGTGTCGATCGCCGTGATGGCGCCACGGAAAATCAGGGTATGCTCGCGCGGCATATCCACCAGCGTAAAGTGGGTACCCATCGCCTGCTTAAACTGCTGGTTGGTGTAATTCAGGATATTGTCGAGTGCGCGCTGGCTCACCATCTCGCTCGGTTTCGGCCGCGGGAAATAGATCATCGGTTGATAAACCAGATATTGATAACGGGAAAAATCGACGTTCTTATCCTTCCAATATAAAACGTCTTTGCCGGACGCGGATTGACCTTTATTGATATCGTTATAATTGGTCAAAAAGGTCGAGTACTTTTCTTTTTCGGTCACGGCGGAAGAACACGCGGCCAGTAATAACAGCGCAGGCAAAATAACCGCTCTTGTCACTTTCATTGACGGGTTTCTCTTTATTTTGGTGGATAGCAAATAATCAAATCGAATGATACCCAGCCGTCCGCGATAAGTCATATGACAATGCCGCCAAAGGTGTATATCATTTTTGATATACAAACTCACAAGAGCCGGCCAGTGAAAGAGAAAGACTTCCGCATTGAAGAACTCAGGATTGTCCGCGTCATTGCCGAAACGGCGAGCGTCAGCAAAGCGGCGCAGCTGTTGGATATGCCGCAGTCTAACGTGTCGCGCGCCCTCACCGCGCTGGAGCGGCGGCTCGGGCTGGAGCTGTTCTTGCGCGGCCCGCGCACTCTGTCACTGACCGAGTTCGGCGAACAATTCTTGCGCCGCGCCTCGCAGTTGCTGAACGAGCATAGCGATCTGCTCGATATGGCCGGCACCTATAAGCGCAGCCTGAACGGCATGGTCACGCTCGGCGCGCCGATCGGCATCCACGCTTTCCTGGCCAGCTATTTGCTGCCGCCGCTGCTGCACGCTGCGCCGGCGCTGACTGTCGATCTGGTAACCCGCAACCCCGACGAACGCGAGAAAAAATATGGCGCAGTATTCGACAGCGACTGCGATTTGCTGATCAGCTTTTTCCAGCCGCAAAACGAAAGCCTGATTGCCAGGCCCTTTACCCGTTTTCGCGTCGGGCTGTTCGCCGCGCCGGATTACATCGCCCGCTCGCCGCTGAATGAGCTGGATGAACTGTCGCAGCATCGCTGCATTACCTTGCGCATGCTGGGCGGCATCCGCAATACCTGGAGCGGCTACAGTGCGCAGGGGGAATTGGTACAGATCGAGATCGGCGGCGCCAGCGTTTGCGATAACATTCTGCCGGCGATCGAGCTGGCCAAACAGGGCCTGGGCATCGTCTACGCCCCGTACTATTCCGTCGCCGCCGAGCTGGATGCCGGTACCCTACAGCCCTGCCTGGCGCGCGAGCGCGGCATCGATATACAGGCCTACCTGATCTACCGCCGGCGCGGCGTGTTGCCGCACCGCGTGCAGGTGACGATGGACAGCATCATGGAGAGCGTTAAGCTGCACGCCCACCGGCTGATATAACCAAGAAAAACCCCGCCGCAGCGGGGTTGAACGCTTCATGTCGGCGCAAAATACCTCACCGCCCCTCTTTCTCCCCCAGGAAGAAATACCACTGCGGAATGGAAAGTAGCAGGGTGAACACCAGCGTATACAGCAGTACCATCAGGCTCTGCATGATCACCATCTGGGCACTCCAGGCGCCGATCGGCAGCTGGAATTGCTCGACGGTGCCGCCGAGTATCGCTCGGCCCATCACGCAACCGACCGCCAGCGCCACCGTCGCCACCGCCGCGCGGAACTTGCGCACCTCGGCGCGGCGGGCGGCCGCCTCCGGCGTTTCGTCCCGGTGGCCTTGCCGTTGGCCGCGCCAGCGCCACACGTCTACCAGCAGCAACGCCGCGAGGCTCACGCCCATCAACGGCAGGCAATAACCCAGTGCGGAAGCCACCAGCAGCGTGCCGGCGCGCGCCGGCAGGGAAAGCGCCAGCCAGGCGGCAACCAGCGTATGCACCGGATGCTGCGCCCCCGCCGCCGGGCGGCGACTCCACCACATGCGGTAACCCAGCGCAATCATCAGGCACAGCCCGAGGCCGAACGCCGCCAGCAGCAGCTGATTCGGCAAGCCGAACAGAATGCCCATGTGGGCGTCGATGCCCCAGCGGGTCAGCTTGGCGATGAGTGGGAAGGTGTCGAACCGCACCTGATCGATGACGGCGAAGCTTTGCGGCGCGATGGCGACCGCGTCCACCTGCGTCGGCCAGCTGCGATCCACTTCGGTCACCGTCCAGGCTTTGCCCTCGCCTTTCGGCTGGCGCAGCTCGACCTTGGCGGCGTCGATCCCGGCGGCGCGCGCAGCGTGCAGCGCCCGATCCCAATCACCGTTCAACGCATTGGCCTGCGCGGCAGGGCCCATCTTCATGCCCGGCATCATCCCGCGGTGCTCGGCGTGCGGATCGGCCGGCGTCTGCGGCGCATCGGCCTGCAGGCTGGTGTTGACCTGCGGCGTCAGCCAGCCCAGGTTGGCCCGCAGTGCGTCGATGTTGCTGCCGGCCCACTGCGACCAGGTCAACCCGGTAGCCGAGAAGAACAGCAGCCCGGCCAGCAGCGCCACGCCCAGCGTGATATGCCAATGGCGGCTGGCGGCGAAGCCCCCTTTTGCCCTTTTCAGCTTGCGCTTCGGCCGCGTCGCCAGCCACAGCGCCACGCCACCCAGCGCGGCCACCCACAGCCAGGAGACCGCCAGCTCGCTGTAGTTGCGCCCCAGATCGCCAAGCAGCAGGCTGCTGTGTAGCTTGTCCAGCCAGGTGCGCAGCGGCAGCACGCCGGAGGTGCCGTACACCGTCATATCGCCCTTGATCGCCAGGGTATAAGGGTCGACAAACAGCGCGCGCGACTCAGAAGCGCCCAGATCGGCGCCCGCGAACTGTACGCGCGTGGTGTCCATTGCGCCGGGCGCCGGACGCACGGCGTAAATGCGCGCCTCGTCACCCACCGCACGGCGGGCGGCGGCGATCTGGTCAGCCAGCGATCTCGCCTGCCCGTGCGGTTCGGTGAAAAGCGCATCGCGATACAGCGCCTCTTCAAGCTGCGGGGTCAGCACATACAGCGTGCCGGACAGTGCAGCGACCAGAATAAAAGGTGCGACCAGCAGGCCGATATAAAAATGCAGCCGTCTGATCAGGTTCAGCATCGCGCCACGCGGCGATGCGGCAGGTGGAGTTTTGGTTATTGAAGACATGGCCTTTCTCGTTTTTCAAACTGTGCGCGCAGGCAAACCGTCCGCAGCGATACGGACGGCGTTACCCATGATCAAGCAATAGGGAAAAACGGCTGGCCGGGCGGCCCGCGCGGGCTCGGCCGCAGAGTAAGGCGCCGAAGGGGCGGAGAAACGATGCGCGGCGCGCAAGGCAGGCGCGCGATACGCGCCATCAGCCACAGCAGCGGGACGAATGTCCACAGCAGCAGCGGCACGTGGATCAGCAGCTCGCAATAGCCGCAGAAAATCATCTCCGCCGGGTCCATGCCGTGGTGGCCGGCATGCTCGGCGGCGGGCATCGCCATCCCGTGCATGTCGTGCGGCATGGCGGCGTCCGTCTGAGCCATGCCGCCCATCATCGGGTGGTGCATCAGCGATTTCGACACCACCGGCGCCACAAACAGCAACAGCACCGCCATAATGGCGATGCAGGCGGTAAAGCGTTGCTGTAGCTGACGTGGCACTCTCATCGCGGCGGCGAATTAACCCGGTCGGTGGCGAACAAGCGGCCAGTGTAACCCGCGATGCGCGATGAGGTGAAAGAAAAGTCAGGTTTGTCTTACCCGCCCCCGGCGAGGGCGATCACAGCGCCCGCGAGTAGACCCGCGAGGCTTCGCCCCAGGGGTGATAGCCGAGCCCGTTATAAACGAAGCCGCTGCGCTCGTAGTAGCCTTCCAGATCGGTGCACAGGTGCAGCTGCGAGAAGCCCAGCCGGCGGGTTTCCGCCGCTACATGCTCAATCAGTTTGGCGCCGTAGCCCCTGCCACGCTGCGTCTCTTCTACGTAGAGCGCGCACAGCCAGGGATACAATTCCCCACGGCTGATAAAGTCGTTGGTAATCAGCCCCGCACAGCCGAGGATCTGGTCATTTTCCATCAGCAGGTACCACTGCGGCAGCGGGTTGGCGGCGCCGAGGCTGCGGTTGATGGCGTCTTCATACATCATCAGCGTCTCTGCCGTGGCCCAGTGCCGCTGAAAATACGCAATGGCGCGCGGCGCCAGCTCGGGCGCTTGCCGCACCGAAATCATGTCCATCGTCATTCCCGTTATTCATGTTGTCAGCGTAGAATTATGCAGCAATATGCACGGTATGGCAGCGGCATTCCGCCGCCGTCATTCACCCCAAGGAGTCATCATGACGCAAAATATCTATGACAATCAGGCCTTCTTCGACGGCTATGCGCAGCTCAGCCGCTCGCAGCACGGCCTGGACGGCGCGCCGGAATGGCCCGCCATCCGCCGCATCCTGCCGGATTTGCAGGGAAAAAGCGTGGTCGATCTCGGCTGCGGCTACGGCTGGTTCTGCCGCAGCGCGCGCGAACAGGGCGCAGCCAGCGTGCTGGGGCTGGACGTTTCGGAAAAGATGCTGGCCAAGGCGCGGGAGATGACCGCCGACGCGGGTATCGAGTACCGTCGGCAGGATTTGGCGCAGCTGCAGCTGCCGCCGGAAAGTTACGATCTGGTCTACAGCTCGCTGACGCTGCACTACCTCGAGGATCTGGCCGCCTTGTTCGCCACGGTGTACGCCGCGCTGAAACCCGGCGGGCAGTTCATCTTCACCGCCGAGCACCCGATCTACACCGCCCCGGCGCAGCAGGGCTGGCTGACCGACGGCAACGGGCAGAAATCCTGGCCGGTCAACGGCTACCAACGGGAAGGCCGGCGCGTCTCCAACTGGCTGGCGGAAGGCGTCATCAAGCAGCACCGCACACTCGGCAGCTATATCAACCCGCTGGCGCAGCAAGGGTTTATCATCCAGCATTTGAACGAATGGGGCCCCAGCGCGCAGCAAATCGCCGCTACCCCGGCGCTGGACGAAGAGCAGGAACGCCCGATGATCTTCATTCTCGCCGCCCGCAAACCCGCCTGATTTATCCGCAGTAAACCGTTCACACCACCACAGTTGGGGAGGCCGCCTCCCCCCAACGGCTATTGTACCGGCAGCGCCGCCCCGTGCGCCGCGAAGTGCGTTAGCGCCTCGCCCTCCATGCGATAACGCACCCACTCGCCCTGCGGCTGCGCGCCGATGCTGAGGTAGAAATCGATAGCCGGCTGATTCCAGTCCAGCACGCTCCACTCCAGGCGGCCGCACTGCCGCTCGCACGCCAGTTGGGCGATGTGCCGCAGCAGCGTTTTACCGGCGCCCGCGCCGCGATGCTTTGGCGCCACGTACAGGTCTTCCAGATAGATGCCGTTTTTACCCAACCAGGTGGAGTAACTCATAAAGAACACCGCATAACCCGCCGGCTCGCCGTTTACCGTACAAATCAGCGCTTCGGAACAGGCGCCCGGCCCAAACAGGCTGCGTTCGATGTCCTCCACGCTGGCCCGCACCTGCTCGCGCGCCTTTTCGTACACCGCCAGCTCGATAATCATATCCAGAATCAGTTTGGCGTCGCTTTTTTGCGCCGGGTAAATCTCAATGGTCATGGCAAGTCCCGTGTGAGTTGATGGCCGTGCTTGCCAGCATACAGCGCCTCTCATGCTGCATGAACGGCATTTTCATCAACAGGCAATGAATATCATGCATCTGGATTTGAAACGCCTCGATCTCAACCTGCCGCGGGTGTTCGAAGCGGCGTTATAACGCGGGTTCGCCGATCGGCAGATACCCCTGCCACAGCGGCCGGGCCGGTTCGCCGTGCGGGTTGGCGCGCAGATGAACGTGGTAGCCCTGCAGCGCCTGCAGCAGCAGGCAGTCGTCCACCTCAGCCAGATCATCTTTGTGCTGCTGCGCGCTGTCCGTCAGCAGCGCCCGTTTGGCTTTCTCCTTCGCCTCGTCGGCGGAGCGCGCCACAAACAGACCGAACTGGTGCAATTCCGCCAGCTCATCGCTGCGGTAGCCGCCCACGTTGACGAAAAACAGCTTCTCTTCACCGGTAAACGGCGCAGGCTCTAGACTCACGTCGTAACCGTCCGCCCAGTCGATGCGCGCATAGCCGTCGACATGCACCTTGCGCTTATCGCCGAACCACTTTTCGCGCAGCAGCGGATACGCTTCTTCCGGCCGATCCGCCGCCGCGAACTGCACGTCGTGCAACTCAATATTGGCGCCCGGCGCCGTACCGCCCACATAAAACATCAATAATCCCGGCATGTTAGTCTGCTCTCCCTGGTGATAATCGCTGTATAATTTAATACATAACGAAACACCTGCCAACGGCGGCGCCATTCTGTGTTATCAATAGATGAGGTTTAATCTGTTGTGGAGGAACGCATGGCATTCAATATCGGTGATTTTGTACAACGCACCACCGGCGGCCCGAAGATGACCGTGGTGGCGATCGACGGCGAAACCCTGGTTTGCAGCTGGAATGAACTGGGTAAAGAACAGCGTACGGAGGTGCAGGCCAACGAGGTGGCGCTGTACCACGAAGACGGCGATTTCGGCGTCTGCTGAATGATCGGGGCGCGCCCCGCGCCCCGTTATCGCCTCAGGCGCGAATGTCCTGGTAGGCTGGGGTGGTATCGAACTCATGCTTGGCGAACGGGCACAGCGGAATGATTTTACGCTGCTCCGCGCGCATTTTCTCCACCACCAACGCCACCAGCTTTTTGCCGACGCCCTGCCCCTTCAATGACTCATCCACCCAGGTGTGATCGATAATGGTCAGCTTGTCGCCGCTCGGCACGAAAGAGATCTCGGCGATCAACTTGCCGTGCTCGTCATTGATATAAAAACGCTTCTCGTCCGCCAGTATTTTATGATCCATATTATTTCTCCCTATATTTCAGTGCGCCGCTGGGGCAAGTATCGATAACGCGTTTCACTTCGGCCGCGTCGGCATTGTCCGGCATAATCCACGGCCGGCGATTCAGGGTAAAAATAGCCGCGTTGCCACGCACGCAGTTGGCGGAATGGCGGCATATCGCGCTGTTAAAATAAACGTCAATCTTGTCGCCGGAATAACGGCGGTAACCGGCGGCGGTCAATTCTTCATCCATCATGGCCTCACATTGCCCGTTTTATTGTTTTTGCTCCAGGCTCAAGTATAGGCAATGCCGCCGGCTTCACCACGCCTCTCGTCCGCCGAAAAAAGTGGCGCAACCGCCCGTCGCAGCTAGAAAAAACCGTAAATTGTTCTAATCTTTAATCAGCAAGACAACATAATTCCGACAGTGGCTAAGGAGTTCGAAATGGGTGATAGCTCAAAAGACGGCGTAATTCTGCTGTCCCGCATTCTACTGATGGTTCTGTTTATCATTTTCGGCTGGATGAAACTGGTCAACTTCGGTGCGACCGTCACGGCGATGGAAGGCTATGGCACGCCGATGCCTTATTTGGCGGCGATCGTTGCCGTGGTGGTGGAGTTTATTTTCGGCATCGCGCTTATTCTCGGCCTGTTTACTCGGCCTATCGCGGTCATTTTCGCCCTGTATGTGTTGGGCACCGCGTTTATCGGCCATCCGTTCTGGAAAATGACCGGTATGGAAATGATGGGCAACGAAATCAACTTCTTTAAAAACATCAGCATCATTGGTGGTTTGCTGTTGCTAGCGGTAACCGGCGCCGGCCGTTATTCGCTGGACTATAAAATATTTAATAAATAATTCATCGATGGCCGGCGATATGCGCCGGCCATTTTATTTCGGCTATCCTTTCACCGGCTGCGCTTGGCGTGGCGCTCAAAGTTTTCCGCCCTGGCCTGCGCCGATTTACGCAGCGTGACATAGCAGGCGCCCTCGCCGCCGTCGCGCGGTAAGGCGCGGCAAAACGCCTGCACCTGTTCAAACTGCGCCAGCCATTTGGCGACGTAACTGCGCACGATATTCGGATGGCTTTCGTTCTGCCGCCCGCGGCCGTGCACGATCAGCAGCGAACGCAGGTTTTGCGCCTCCGCCTGCATAATGAAGCGGAACAGCGCCTGCCGGCTGGCTTCAACCGGCTGACGCAGCAAATTCAGCGACGCCTGCGGCGGGTAACGCCCATTGCGCAGCTTGTCCAGCACGCCCTGCTGAATGCCTTCCCCTTTGAACTCCAGCGGCCGATCGCAGGGGATCACCTCGAGGAAATCGGTGCTGAGGAAGTTTTCCTGCCGCAGCCGCTGCGCTTCGCGCCGCGCGCTTTTGTCCACCGCCTCCTGCGGCTTGAGGTACAGCGTCTGCCGCCTGCTCGCCAGCGGCACCACGTCTGCCATCGCCTGTTCAAAAAAGTCTTTTTCCTGCTCGCTCATGTTCCACCTCTCTTGAACGGCAGCCTTTACGGCCGGGGATGGGGACGATTGTAAGACGCCTTGGCGCGGTTGCAAGCCGGGAATTGTCAGCGGCATTTGTCTCAATTGTCGTCAACGGGTGAGCTTGCGAGCAGTTTTCGCTATACTGCTAAGCCATCATTGAGTGCCGCAAAGGATCGAGCCCATGACAATGCGCGAGCTGGAAATCCAGTTTCAAAATGCGATGAATGAGTTGCAGAGCAGCTTCGAACGGCAACACCGCGAATGGCAGCGGAGCTACCAGGCGCTGCAGCAACTGCTGGAAGAAGCCAAACAGCGCGAAGCCGCGCTGCGGGCGCAGAATGAACAACTGGCGCGCAAACTGAGCACCGCCAGTTCGGTGCCGGAGCAGCATGCGCTGGTCAAGCAGATCAAAATGCTCGGCGCCCATCTGGACGCGCTGGCCAAAGACGCGGCCACCTTCAATCACCACCTGCGCCAACAGAGCGCGGTCGGTAATTTCAGCGGCGAACAGCATTGATAGCGGGCGCTGTCGCACAGCGCCTCCCGCCCCTCTTCTGGCGTACTGAGAGTGTAATAAAGCCTAAATGACCTGGATCATCCTCGCCGCCCTGATCGTCGTATTCATCATCGGTTACCGCATTTTGACGTCCGACACCCGTAAAGCCATCGATTCGCTGGCCCATCTGCTAAGGGTCAAACCGATGCTGATCGAATCGATGATCCAGGAAATGGGCGGCCGCCAAAGCCAGACCTTTATCCGCATGCTGAACAACGGCTATACCGAAGAGATGCACCAGGCCGCTTACCTGCTGTTCATCTACCTGACGTTCATCAAACAGGCGGACGACGAGCAGATTGGCCATTGGCGCGACGTGCTGATGCGCGCCGGGCTGTCGCCGGAGCTGCACGCCGAGCACACCGAAGCGGCGCTGTTTTACTTCGCCGAGTTGGATATCGATGCGTTTGAACTGGCGCAGTTCCGCCGCGCCTACAACGAGCGTTTCAACCGCGAAGCGTTGGCCCACGGCTGATAGCGTCCCCCTGGCGGGGGACCGTTTACAGGAACATGCTGTAGAGGTAACGCGACAGCGCTTCGCGCGAGCTGAAGCCGTGTGCGATGCCGTAACGCTGATTCGGCGCGTCGCTGCTTAAATCCAGGGGAAATTCCAGATATTGCTCGCTGGTGCGCACCGGCGAGGTCGGCGTGGCGAAATGCACGCTTTTCTCTTTCAACGCCGGGTGGATCACCAACGCGGTTCTGCCCATCCGCGCTTCGCGATTCACATACACGTAGTGTGCACCCTTGCGGTAACCATAGGCCTGATCGGTGACATAATCACGCTCAAAGCCGGTATTCTCCAACACTTTAGCCACTTCATCCGGCCGTAAATACATCGATTCCTCCTCTCATTCTGGACCGCTGAGCGACCTTACCGTAATCATTCACCGAAACAATGATTTTCTGGGGAGGAATCCGGGTTTCGGACTATTCCTGAATCAGACCCGGCTGCGCTGCAGCAGGCGCAGAGTGAGCAACACCCCGAGCGCCACCAGCAGCGCCGCCGCCAGATAAATCGACGGCACGCCCGCCTGCCCGATCAGCAGCCCGGCCAGCGGGCCGGTGATGCCCAACGCCAGGTCGAGGAACGCCGAATAGGTACCGAGCGCCGTGCCCTGATTCTGCGGCGGCACCTGTTTCACCGCCTCAACGCCCAGCGCCGGGAACACCAGCGAAAAACCGGCGCCGGCCAGCAATGCGCCGGTTTGCACCATCCAGGGCTCGCCGGCCTGCCAAATCAACAGCAGCCCGACGATCTCAACCAGAAACGACGCCAGCGTCACCTTCAACCCGCCATGGCGGTTGATGACATTGCTGAAGATCAGGCGAATGCCGACGAAGGCGCAGCTGAACAGCGTCAGCGAAAACGCCGCGCCGCTCCAGCCTTTGTCGGCGTAGTAAAGGGTGATGAACGTGGCGATCACGCCGAAGCCGACGGTGCCCATCGCCAGCCCGAGACCATAGGCCCAAATGCGGCCGAACACCGCGCGAAAGGCGATGCGTTGCCCGGCGGCGATCGAGACGTCCGGCTTGCCGCTCGCCAACAGCAGCGCCACTGCGACCGCCAGCACGATCAGCGCCGCCACCCCGGCCAAGCCCCACTGCTGATTCAGATACACGCCGAGCGGCGCGCCGGCCGCCATCGCGCCGTAGGTAGCAACGCCGTTCCAGGAGATCACCCGCGCGGTGTGCATCGCCCCAACCCGGCCGATGCCCCACAGCGTGGAACCGGTGCTGGCGAAGCTTTCGCCGACGCCGAGAAACACCCGCCCCACGCACAGCAGCAGCAGGCTGAGCCACGGCCAACCGTCAACGCCGAACGCCAGCGCGTAAAACAGGCCACTGGCGCCGCAGCAGGCCAGGCCGAACAGCACCACCTTCTTCGGCCCCAACTGATCGGCGTAACGCCCGGCATGCGGGCGGCTGAACAGCGTGGCGAAGTACTGCGCGCTGATGATAAGGCCCGCCAGCACCGAGTTGTAGCCCAGGTGGTCATGCACAAACCCCGGCAACACCGCCAGCGGCAGGCCGATGGTCAGGTAGCAGACGAAGGTGAACATCACCACGGACAAAATACGTCGGTTCAGTTGGAGGTTATTTTCTGCGGTCATCGAAGGCGGCTCGCATCGGACGGGGTAGACAGAGATTGCCAGCATACCCCGACGAGATTTGATGATAAATGAGAGAGTGATAACGAATTATTATCTCGCTAACGGTTTGCCGCCACCCGCGCACGCAGAAAATCGATAAACGCCCGCACCTTCTCCGGCACGTGGCGCGTGTTCGGGTAGAGCGCATAGATGCTCTGCTCGGGGAAACTGTGATCCGGCAGCAACCGTTGCAGCCTGCCGGCGTCGATGTCGGGCTGCGCCAGCCACGCCGGCAGCAGCGCTACCCCGGCGCCATGCAGGGCGAACGCCAGCAATGCGGCGGCGCTGTCGCCGGTGAGCGTCGCCGCATCCGCGACCTTGAACAGCACCGCGTCGCGCTGCGGCGTGACCACCTGCCAGCTGAGGGGCGAACTGAGCCGGCTGTGGGCGATCCACTGCGCCTGCGCCAGATCCGTCAGCGAATGAATCGGCCGCTCGGCCAGATAATTCGGCGCCGCCACCGGAAAGATGGCGAAGCTGTCGATCAGCGCCGCGCGGTGGCTGGAATCCGCCAGCTGGCCCAGGCGGATCGCCACGTCGAAGCGCTCAGAGATCAGATCGGCATGATAAGAGGAAGACACATGCTGGATGCGCAGGCGCGGATGCTGCCGCGAAAACGCCGCCAGCGCCGGCACCACGACCTGCGCGCCATACTCAGGCGTGCTGGTGATACGCAGCACGCCGCTCAGCCCGTGATGATCGCGTCGCACGTCGTCGAGCACGTTCTCGGCCTCCTGCAACAGCTGCAGGCTGCGCTGGTAGAAGCGTTCGCCGGCATCGGTCAGCGACAATCGGCGGGTGCTGCGCGCCAGCAGTGACACCCCCAGCTCATTCTCCAGCTGCTTGACGTTAAAGCTCACCACCGCCTTGGTTTGCCCCAGCGCCGCCGCCGCCGCGGTAAAGCTGCCCGCTTCCACCACCGCCGCGAAGATCGCCAGACGCTGCAAATTCAGCATTTCATCGCCCTTATTGTCAAAATCATTTTGACAGTGTAATCGCCCGCCGCCGATTTATCCGCACTTTTCCCCCCGATACACTGCTCGCCTTCAACCGGAGGCACCATGTCTTATCGCAGCAAAGTGGCAATCGTCTATCTGCTCGGCTTTTTCGTCGATCTGATCAATATGTTTATCGCCAACGTCGCCTACCCCGCCATCGGCCAGGCGATGGGGGCATCGGTCAGCCAACTGGCGTGGGTCAGCAACGGCTATATTCTCGGCCTGACGCTGGTGATCCCGCTCAGCGCCTGGCTGGCGCAGCGCATCGGCGGGCGGCGGGTGTTTCTGCTCTCGCTGGCGCTGTTCATGCTGGCCACCCTCGGCGCGGGCAACGCCGACAGCATCGGCGCGCTGATCGGCTGGCGCACCCTGCAGGGCATGGGCGGCGGTTTGCTGATCCCCATCGGCCAGACGCTGACCTATCAGCTGTACCGCAGCCATGAACGCGCCGGGCTGTCGGCCGCCATCATGTTGGTGGGGCTGCTGGCGCCGGCGCTGTCACCGGCGCTGGGCGGCTGGCTCGTCGATAGCCTGGACTGGCGCTGGGTGTTTTTCGCCAACCTGCCGCTGGCGGCCCTGGCCCTGGCGCTGGCGGCGCTGTGGCTACGTGCGGAAACGCCGACGGCGGCGTGCAAACCGCTCGACGCGACAGGATTACTGAGCGCCTGCGCGGCGCTGACGCTGCTGCTGCTCGGCCTGACCCGGCTGAGCGAAGCCGGTCATCAGGTTTCCGGCGCGGCGCTGCTGGCCGCCGGGCTGCTGGTGCTGGCCTATTATCTGCGCCATAGCCTGCGCACCCCGCAGCCGCTGCTGAACCTGCGGCTGGTCGGCGATCCGCTGCTGCGCAACGCCATGGCGGTTTATTTGTGCATTCCCGGCCTGTTCATCGGCGTCAGCCTGGTGGCGATGCTGTATTTGCAAAACCAGCTGGGGATGCCCGCCGCGCAGGTCGGCGGCCTGATGCTGCCCTGGGCGCTGGCGTCGTTCCTGGCCATCACGTTGACCGGCAAAAGCTTTAATCGCCTCGGCCCGCGGCCGCTGCTGATCGCCGGCTGCCTGTTGCAAGGCGCCGGCATGCTGACGTTGGCCCAGATCGATCAGGCCGGGCAGCACGCGTTGCAGATCGCCGCCTTCGCCCTGATGGGGTTCGGCGGCAGTCTGTGCAGCAGCACCGCGCAGAGCAGCGCGTTTCTGCAGATCCCCGACGGCCAATTGGCGGACGCCAGCGCACTGTGGAATATCAACCGCCAGCTCAGTTTTTGCCTCGGCGTGGCGCTGCTCAGCCTGCTGCTGAATCTGCTGCTGACCGTGTTGCCGCCCGCGGCGGCTTACCGAACCTGCTTCATTCTGGCGGGCGCCAGCGCACTTATCCCGCTGTTGCTGTGTCTGCGCCTCGCCAACCGCGCCATCGTGCGCCAACTCAATGCTCAACAGGATGCTTTATGAACCCGTATTTTACCGAAGTGATCGACGCCCACATCGCCATTGAACGCTGGCTGGGCAAAGGCGCCGGAGAGGAGCAAGCGCTGCTGGCGCGCTTTACGCCGGATTTCAGCATGATCGCGCTGAACGGCGCCCCGCTGGATTTCACCGCGCTGTGCGCTTTTTTCCGCGCGCATCGCGCCGCCAAACCGGGACTGGAAATCGAGATAGAAGAGATGAAGCTGGTGGCCGAATGGCCGACTGGCGCGGTAGTCAGCTACCGGGAAAAACAGAGCCTGCCGGGGCAAAGCGCCACGCTGCGCTACTCCACGGTGGTGTTTGAACGCCTGCCCGACGCGCTCGGCTGGCGGCATTTGCACGAAACCGCCGCGGCGCAATAATTACAGGAAGCTGCCGGCCAGAAACAGTTCCCAACCGACGATCACCCCGCACAGGGTTACCGCGCTGAAAATGACTTCAAACAGATAGCGATGGATCATCGTGAGTAGCCTCAAAAGAAGACACCCGGAAAGACCGGGTGTCTGGAATACGGGCTGTAGAGTGCGGAACCTTGTCGGTTCCGCAAACATCACTTAATTAAGCTTTTTTACCGGCTTTTTTGTGGTGTTTTTTAGCGGCCTGAGCTTTCTGCACTGGCGCTTTTTTGTGGTGTTTTTTAGCAGCCTGGGCTTTCTGAGCTGGCGCTTTTTTGTGGTGCTTTTTAGCGGCCTGAGCTTTCTGGGCTGGCGCTTTTTTGTGGTGCTTGGCTTTCTTGTGGTGCGTTGCTTTAGCTGGCGCTTTTTCAGCAGCAGCCGCTGGCGCAGCGGTAGTGGTGGTCGCAGCTGGCGCGGTGGTGGTAGCCGGAGCAGTAGCTGCAGTATCAGCAGCGAAAGCAACAGAAGACAGACCCATAGTGGCAGCAACGATCAGCGCTAATACTTTTTTCATCTTTAAATCCTCAGAGTGTTGTTTCGGTAAGCTCCGGTGGAGCCGTTGAAACAGATACTAGTGGAATCAAACGGCCGTTTCCGTGAGTGATTGGTTTCGCCGAGTAACCAAATGTACAAAGCCCAGGTGCCGGCAAACACCTGCGTGACGGCGGTTTTTTTCCGTGATCGGCCACACAAATCTCGGCATGGTCTACACTTAAAAGACATGTGTCGAAATGGAGAGCTGAATGTTTAAGAAAGCGGAAAGAACAGAACGCGATATCGATCAGGATGTGACTCTGTTGGCCGATACGCTGGATGAAGTGTTGCGCGAGTCCGGTGACAAGACCAAAGAGGAACTGAAAGAGCTGCACAGCAAGGCGAAAGGCGTGCTGCGCGACGCGCGAGCGCGATTCAACGGCTCCACCAGTCTGACACAACATGCGCGCGACGCGGTCGAGCAAGCCGACAGCTATGTGCGTGACAAACCTTGGCAGGGCGTAGGGATCGGTGCCGCCGTCGGCATCGTGCTCGGCGTGCTGCTAGCCCGGCGTTAACACCCCTGCAGTCATAAAGATAAAACAGATGTGCGTCTGGCCCGCGGAAATCGCGGGCCGTTTAATTTTAGCGAAACAGCTGCGCCAGCCCCTGTACCGCCCGCTCCGCCTCCTCTCGCCGGCTGAAATTGGCGAACCCCAGCAGTAACCCTTGCCCCGCCGGATGGTCGATTCGCCAGTCAGACAACGCCTGCACCGCCAGCCCCTGTCGCCAGGCTTGCGCCGCCAACGGCGCATCCGCCAAGCCGTCGCGCAGCCGGGCCAACAGCTGAATGCCGCCCTGTTGCGGCACCGTCGTCAGCCACGCCCCCAGCTGCCGCTCCAACGCCAGCGTCAGCCACTCGCGCCGCTGGCGGTACAACGGCCGCATGCGTTTCAGGTGGCGATAGAAATGCCCTTGCCGGATAAAATCCGCCACGCCGGCCTGCAGCAGCGGCGGGCAACCGCAGCCGCGCAGCCGACTGCTGCGCGCAAAGGCCTCCGTGAGGCCGACGGGCACCACTAAATAAGCCATGCGCAGCGCCGGGAACAGCGTTTTGCTGAAGGTGCCGGCGTACAGCACCCGCCCCTGAACATCGAGGCTCTTCAGCGGCGGCAGCGGCCGCCCGTGATAGCGAAACTCGCTGTCGTAGTCATCCTCGAGGATCCAGGCCCCGCGCTGCTGCGCCCAGTCGAGCAGCGCCACCCGCCGCGCCAGACTGAGCGAGACGCCGAGCGGGCTTTGATGGGTCGGCGTCACCACCGCCAGCCGCGCCTCAGGCTCCGTCAAAATACCGGCGGCCACGTCCATGCCCTGTTCATCCACCGGCACGGCGACCGGTCTGACGCCGGCGGCCCGCAGCAGCGGGCGCGTGACCGGATAGCCGGGATCTTCTATCCATACCGCGTCGCCGGCGTGCAACAGCGTCTCCGTCACCCAGTCCAGCAACGCCGGATAACCGGCGCAGAGGAAAATTTGCTCCGGCCGGCAGCTGATGCCGCGCGACAAATGCAGATAATGGGCGATCGCCTCACGCAGTTCAGGCAGGCCGCCGGCCGGCGGCAGCGCCAGGGAAGCCGCCGTGGAACCGCGCAGCTGGCGGGCGACAATGCGCTGCCACAGCGCGCGGGGAAACGCATCCAGCGCCGGCACGCCCAGTTGGAAAGGCTGCAGCATGCCCTGCGGCTGCAGCGGATCGGGCGCTATCGTCGCCAACGGCGGCATAGCGGGCATTGCGCCCGGCGGCATGTGCGGCAACTGCGGCGAGACATAGGTGCCCGCCTGCCCCCGGCTCTGCAAGAAACCTTCGGCAATAAGTTGCGCGTAGGCGCTTTCCACCGTGGCGCGCGCCACGCCCAAATCGCTCGCCAACCCGCGCACCGAAGGCAGCCGGCTGCCCGCCGCCAGGCTGCCCTGGGCGATGGCGTCTTTAATCCGCTGGTAAATCTGCCGGTACAGTGGCTCGGCGAGCCGGCTGTCCAGCCGCAATGAAGTCAGGAACGGCGGCATCATGGCCCGGTTAAATAATCATTTTATGGCCCTATAGCATAGACCATAAGGCCGCTAAAGTAGCGCCATGATTTCGTTACTATCGATTGAGGTTGACCATGATTAAGCAACGTTTGAACTATGCCGAGCTGGCGCCCGCCCCGTACAAAAATATGGTGAGCGCGCTGATGGCGCTGGAGAAAGGCGCCCTGGACAAAGCGACCATCGAGTTGATGTTTATGCGCGTTTCGCAGATCAACGGCTGCGCCTACTGCCTGGACATGCACGGCAAAGCGCTGCGCGAAAGCGGCTTCAGCCATGCCAAGCTGGATACGTTGGCGGGCTGGCGCGTCAGCCATGAATTCAGCGAACGTGAACGCACGGCGCTGGAGTGGGCCGAGTCGGTTACGCTGATCGCCGCCACCGGCGCGCCGGACAGCGCTTTCGAGGCGCTGAAGGCGCACTTCAGCGATACCGAGATCGCCGATCTGACCTTCGCCATCAGCATCATGAACGCCTTCAACCGGCTGGCCGTCAGCATGCGTCAGTAATGCGCTCGCCTCCCCCTCTTGACTCTGAGGGGGAATTTCACACCCGCAAAAATTTTTCCCCTCGCCTTTTCCAGCCCCGGCGCGGCCTGCGCGCAAAACCCGACAAAACACCATATATAGCGTGGTTGATAAAACAAATATCAACATATAGTATTTTATCTATCAGCCGCAGGGAATGTTGTTCGGCTGATAACGCCGTCAGAAACGCCAGGAACAATGCTCCGTTCTCTGACTTGTCCGCCTTTCCTTCAGCCTAAAGGTAAATGCGAATCATGAGCATTATTATTTACAGCAAGCCGGACTGTGTCCAGTGCAACGCCACCTATCGCGCATTTGATAAACAGGGGATTGATTATCAGGTGATCGACCTCACTCAAGATCCGCAGGCGCTGGACCACGTTAAATCCTTAGGTTATCAGCAAGTTCCGGTGATTATCGCCGGTGACGATCACTGGGCCGGTTTCCGGCCGGACAAAATCGGCGCGCTGGCGCTCACCTGCTGAGGCCCGACGATGAATCCGCTGGTCTATTTCTCCAGCAGCTCGGAGAACACCCACCGATTCGTTGAGAAACTGGGCCTGCCGGCGATCCGCATTCCGATCGCCGGCGCCCGCAGCAAATTGCTGATGGAACAGCCCTATATCTTGATCGTGCCCAGCTATGGCGGCGGCAGCGCCGTCGGCGCGGTGCCGATCCAGGTGATCCGCTTTCTCAACGTTCCGCAAAACCGTTCATACCTGCGCGGCGTCATCGCCGCCGGGAACACCAACTTCGGCGCAGCGTACGGCATCGCCGGCGACATCATCGCCAAAAAATGCCAGGTGCCTTTCTTGTACCGCTTCGAGCTGCTCGGCACTACGCAAGACGTTGAAAACGTTAGACAGGGAGTAACCGCATTTTGGCAACGACAGAACTGACCAGGCCCGAGACGGGCGCGCTGGATTACCATTCGCTCAACGCGATGCTCAATCTTTACGATGCGGAAGGCCGGATCCAGTTCGATAAAGATCGGCTGGCGGCGCGGCACTACTTCCTGCAGCACGTCAACCAAAACACCGTGTTCTTCCATAACCTGGAGGAAAAGCTGCGCTATCTGGTGGAAGAAGGCTACTACGAGCCGCAGGTGCTGGCGCAGTACGAATTCCCGTTTATCAAGCAGCTGTTCCAGCAGGCCTACGCCAAAAAATTCCGCTTCGAGACTTTCCTCGGAGCCTTCAAGTACTACACCAGCTATACACTCAAAACCTTCGACGGCAAGCGCTATCTGGAACGCTACGAAGACCGGGTGTGCATGGTGGCGCTGACGCTGGCGGCGGGCGACACCGCACTGGCGCAGGATCTGGTGGAAGAGATGATTTCGGGCCGCTTCCAGCCGGCCACGCCGACCTTCCTCAACTGCGGCAAACGCCAGCGCGGTGAGCTGGTCTCCTGCTTCCTGCTGCGCATCGAAGACAATATGGAATCGATCGGCCGGGCGGTGAACTCCGCGCTGCAGCTGTCGAAACGCGGCGGCGGCGTGGCCTTCATGCTGAGCAATATTCGTGAGGTGGGCGCGCCGATCAAGCGCATCGAGAACCAGTCCTCCGGCGTCATTCCGATCATGAAAATGCTCGAAGACGCCTTCTCCTACGCCAACCAGCTCGGCGCGCGTCAGGGGGCCGGCGCGGTGTATCTCAACGCCCACCACCCGGACATCCTGCGTTTTCTCGACACCAAGCGGGAAAACGCCGACGAGAAGATCCGCATCAAGACGCTGTCGCTGGGGGTAGTGATCCCGGACATCACCTTCGAGCTGGCGAAGAACAACGAAGAGATGTACCTGTTCTCGCCCTACGATGTCGAACGGGTGTATGGCGTGCCGTTTTCGGAGATTGCCGTCAGCGAGAAGTACCGCGAGATGGTGGATGACAAGCGCATCCGCAAGTCGCGCATCAACGCGCGCGAATTCTTCCAGGTGCTGGCGGAGATCCAGTTCGAATCCGGCTACCCCTACGTCATGTTCGAGGACACGGTCAACCGAGAGAATCCGATCGCCGGGCGCATCAACATGAGCAACCTGTGTTCGGAGATCCTGCAGGTCAACCGCGCCAGCACCTATCACGAGGATCTGAGCTACGATCGCATCGGCAAGGATATCTCCTGCAACCTCGGCTCGCTGAACATCGCCAAAACCATGGACGCGCCGGACTTCGGCAAGGCGATCGAGACCGCGATCCGCGCGCTGACCGCGGTGGCCGACATGAGCGATATCCGCTCGGTGCCGTCGATCGCCGAAGGCAACCGCAGCGCCCGCGCCATCGGTCTGGGCCAGATGAACCTGCACGGTTACCTGGCGCGCGAGCGCATCTTCTACGGCTCGGAAGAAGGCATCGACTTCACCAATCTCTATTTCTATACCGTGGCCTATCACGCCATCCGTGCCTCGAACCGGCTGGCGATCGAACGCGGCGGCACGTTCGACGGCTTTGAGCACTCGCGCTATGCCAGCGGCGAGTACTTCGACAAGTACACCGAACGCGACTGGCTGCCGCAAACCGAGCGGGTGCGCGAGCTGTTCGCCGCCGCCGGCATCGCTATTCCGGGCCGCGACGAGTGGCGCGCGCTGCGCCAGTCGGTGATGATGCACGGGCTGTACAATCAGAATCTGCAGGCGGTGCCGCCGACCGGCTCCATCTCGTACATCAACAACGCCACCTCCAGCATCCATCCGATCGTCTCGCGCATCGAGATCCGCAAGGAAGGCAAGATCGGCCGCGTTTACTACCCGGCACCGTACATGACCAACGACAACCTGGCGTATTACCAGGATGCCTACGAGATTGGCCCGGAAAAAATCATCGATACCTATGCCGCCGCGACGCAACACGTCGATCAGGGGCTGTCGCTGACGTTGTTCTTCCGCGATACCGCCACCACCCGCGACATCAACCGCGCGCAGATCTACGCCTGGCGCAAAGGCATCAAAACCATTTACTACATCCGCCTGCGCCAGATGGCGCTGGAAGGCACCGAGGTGCAGGGCTGCGTGTCCTGCGCGCTGTGAGGCAACTTATGACGACCGTAACATCGGCGCCGCTGGTGCGCGCCATCAACTGGAACATCATCGAAGACGACAAGGATCTGGAGGTGTGGAACCGCCTGACCTCCAACTTCTGGCTGCCGGAGAAGGTGCCGCTGTCCAACGATATCCCCTCCTGGGCCACGCTGACGCCGAAGGAGCAGCAGCTGACCATTCGGGTGTTCACCGGGCTGACGCTGCTGGACACCATCCAGAACACCGTCGGCGCGCCGGCCCTGATCGCCGATGCGCTGACGCCGCACGAAGAGGCGGTGTACTCCAACATCAGCTTTATGGAGGCGGTGCACGCCCGCTCTTACAGCTCAATCTTCTCTACCCTGTGCCAAACGCCGGACGTGGATGACGCCTATCGCTGGAGCGAGGAAAACCGCGCGCTGCAGAAGAAAGCCGGCATCATTCTGGCGCACTACCGCAGCGACGATCCGCTGCTGAAAAAAGTCGCCAGCGTGTTCCTCGAGTCGTTCCTGTTCTATTCGGGCTTTTACCTGCCGATGTACTGGTCCAGCCGCGCCAAGCTGACCAACACCGCCGATCTGATCCGCCTGATCATTCGCGACGAGGCGGTGCACGGCTACTATATCGGCTATAAATTCCAGAAAGGGCTGGAGAAAGTGGACGCCGCACGGCGCCAACAGGTGAAAAATTTCGCCTTCGATCTGATGCAGGACCTGTACGACAACGAGGTGCGCTACACCGAGGAACTGTACGACGGCGTCGGCTGGACGGAAGACGTGAAGACCTTCCTGCACTACAACGCCAACAAAGCGCTGATGAACCTGGGGTATGAAGCGCTGTTCCCGCCGGCGATGGCGGAGGTCAACCCGGCGATCCTGTCGGCGCTGTCGCCGAACGCCGACGAAAACCACGACTTCTTCTCCGGTTCAGGGTCGTCCTACGTCATCGGCAAGGCGGTCAACACCGAGGATGAGGACTGGGATTTCTGAGGACATGACAGCGATGCCGGTCTTTCAGGCCGGTATCGTGCATTCAATACCCTTGTTCTTTCTGACTGCGGATCGCCAGAACAAACGCCGTATCGATATCAGGAATGTATTTGTAGAGCGCCAAATAACCGCGAGCTTGCTGCCCAATAATCAATTCACGCAGCCCTGCGCCAAGGGACCGTCCGATCAATGGATTATGTTCCAATACCGCAATTGCCTGGATGATTTCCTGAATGCGCCGCCCTGAATCCGCAGCGCCATACTGAGCCAAATGAGCGAGAATACGTTCGATATCATCCCTGACCTCTGGCGCCAACTCGACGTTTGCCATCAGCGCCCCAATTTTTTAACCGGGGGTTTAACAGCGTCAGTGTTACCCGCTGCGTAATTTTCCAAATAACCGCGCATCTCTTTCCAAGAGACCGTCTCTCCCGTCGCAATTATCTTGGCATAGCGTTTTTCCGCTTCATTCTCAAAGTCGCGGCGCAACTCTTCCTGCTGCGTTTTCTCCGCTATTGCCTGCAAAATAAAGCTGTGAGACGTTACGCCAACCTGCTCGGCGACGGCAGCGACTCGGGCTTTAAGCTCATCTGGAATACGAATGGTCGTCGTCGACATAATCGCTCCTAACGTCGGTCAATCACATGTAGCTCAATTGTGCTACATGCAGTCTGGCAGCGCAATAATGCAGAGGATTATTTCACCGATTGACGCGGCTCTAGCCGCCGCCAGATAGCGCGTTTCTCCGCATCGCTGGCGGTCGGCCAGGCGGCGATCTCCGCCCGCGTGCGCCGGCATCCGCGGCACTGCTGGGTTTCGTCGTCAATCCGGCACAGGCTGACGCAGGGCGACCTGACGCCGGGATGAAACTGCTGATTGTCGCCCGTCATACGCTGCCCTTGATGTGATGAGTTCCGCCACAGGATACCCGATCCTGCGGCGGCGCGTCGTCAATCAGATGATGCCGCCGTTGGCGCGCAGGGTTTGGCCGTTGATCCAACCGCCGTCGGCCCCCGCGAGGAAGGCCACCGCCGCAGCGATATCGTCCGGCGTGCCCAGGCGCTCCAGCGGCGCCATCTTCGCCAGCCGCTCGATAAGCTCCGGGGTTTTGCCGTCGAGGAACAAACCGGTGGCGGTCGGTCCCGGCGCGACGGCGTTCACCGTGATATTGCGGCCGCGCAGCTCTTTCGCCAGCACGCTGGTCAGCGCTTCGATCGCCGCCTTACTGGCGGCATACATGCCGTACCCCGGCTGCAGCAACCCCACCACGCTGGAGGAGAAGTTGATGATGCGGCCATTGTCGCGCAGGCGCTTCGCCGCCTCGCGCATCGCATTGAAGCTGCCTTTCAGATTGATGTCGAGCAGGCGATCCACGTCTTCGTCACGCATGTCCGCCACCGGCGCCAGCGCGATCACCCCGGCGTTATTGACCAGCACGTCGACGCCGCCAAACGCCTGTTCGGCGCTGTCGAACAGGCGGGCGACCGCAGATGCATCGCTGACGTCGGCTTTGACGCTCAAGGCGCGGCCGCCGCCCTGTTCAATCTTGCGCACCAGCTCATCGGCCGGCGCCGGGTTGCCCGAATAGTTGATGATGACGGTGAAGCCATCGGCGGCCAGACGCTCGGCGATGGCCGCGCCGATACCGCGCGATGCGCCGGTGACGATGGCGACGGAGGGAGTTTTCTGATTCATCGGGAGATCCTTAAAGAAAACGACGAGGGTAACGTTAATCATGCACTCTTTATCACGGCGAATAAGCCCCGATTCTCTGGCATCATCATCCCAAATTATCGAACAATGTCCCCAAGGCGCTTACGATGGCCGCCCGTTGGGCGGCCATCTCCATTACAGCGCGCCGTAGTTCAATGGCACCCAAGTATAACCGTCGCCCTGGCGGTTCAAATACCCCAACCCCGGGAACGACAGGTGTGCGCCCCCCACCAGCTCGCTCTGCCGCGCGCTGTCACCAAATATCCGCAGCCGCTGAGCGACCGCCGCCTTGGCGTCATTATCAAAGCTGATAGCCACCTTCGGATGCGGCATCTGCACCGCCGCCACGTGGATCAGATCCCCCAGCAGCAACAGCTTCTGGCCCTGGCTGGTCACCTGATACACGCTATGCCCCGGCGTATGGCCGTGGGCGGCAAAGGCGGCAATGCCCGGGGAAAGCTCACCGTCGCCGCTGAACGGCTTAAAGTGGCCGGCCGCCTGATACGGCTTGATCACTGCCTGAGCCCTTTCGAAGTTGCTTTTACTGCCCGCGCTAGCCTGTTTCAGTTTGTCCGCGCTTAGCCAGAAGTCCGCGTCCTGGCTGGCGGCGCGCACCACCGCATTGGGGAATACCGCCTTGCCGTCGTGCGTCAGCCCGCCGAGGTGGTCCGGGTGCATGTGGGTCAGGTAGATCTCATCCACCTGCTCCGGCTGGTAGCCCGCCGCACGCAGGTTATCCACCAGCTTGCCCAGGCCGTCGCCCAGCAGTTGGCCGGCGCCGCTGTCGATCATCACCAGCTTGTCGCCGGTATTGATCAGATAAGCATTGACCGACGTGACCACCGGCAGGCTTTGATGCTGCTCGGCTACCCCGGCGGCGATCTGCTGCGGCGTACGGCCCAGTAACAGCTTATCCGCCGGCAGGCGAATAATGCCGTCGGACAACGCGGTCACTTCAAAGCTGCCCAGCATGATGCGGTAAAATCCCGGCGTCGGGGTTTTGGCCTGCGGCGCGGCGGCGCCGGCCTGTAACGACATAACGGCCAGCGCCGCGCCCAACAGACAACGTTTCCAGAACATGATGACTCCTTGTGAGAATTGAACAGCGCTAAGTATTGACGCAAAAAGTCCGATGCGCCTGTTTAATAAATGCCTTTGATAAATATATAAATAATATATTCATTATGAATAATTTTGTTTGCCAAGCCACACAACCCCAATCCATATTTTCTCGTGCGCCGCTTCGTTATTTTTCTTACTCCCTAAACCACGAGTAAGGAAATATGATGAGCTATCAATTCGAAAACCTGGTCTTTGAAGGCGGCGGCGTAAAAGGCATCGCCTATGGCGGCGCACTGGAATTGCTGGAGGCCAAAGGCATCATGCCGCAGATCAAGCAAACTTCCGGCGCCTCAGCGGGCGCCATCGCCGCGCTGCTGGTCGGGCTGGGCTGCAGCTCGGCCGACGTGACCAAGATTCTGTCGGCGATGGATTTTAAAAAATTCCTCGATTATAACGGCGGTTTTTTCGGCACGCTCCAGGACGCCTATCGCCTGTTCAATCAATACGGCATCGCGCCCGGCGATTATTTCTATCAATGGTCACGCGATATTATCAAACAATATACCGGCAACCCGGATATTACCTTCGAACAGTTCGAAGCGATGAAGGCGGCGAAAGGGTTCAAGTCGATTTACTTTATCGGCGCCAACCTCAACAGCGGCCAGCGAGAGGTTTATTCTCACCGTACCACGCCGCGCATGAAAGTGGCGGATGGCCTGCGCATTTCGATGTCGTTCCCGTTCGCCTTCGTGGCGAAGAAAAATGCCCTGGGCGACCTGTGCATCGACGGCGGCATGATCGACAACTACCCGGTGCGGCTGTTCGACTATGACTTCTCCGCCACGCCGCCTTACATCGACAGCACCAGCCAGCGCATCAACACCCGTACGCTGGGCATTCGCCTGGACTCCGCCAGTGAAATCGCTCAGGCCGCCGGTCAGGCCGGCCCGCGCACGCCGGTCAACAACCTGTTTGATTTCACCCTGGCGGTGGCCAACGTGATGCTGGACATCCAAACCAAGGTGCATCTGGACAGCGATGACTGGAAGCGCACCGTGTATGTCGACACGCTCGACGTCGGCACGCTGGAGTTCGGCATCAGCGAGGAGAAGAAACGCGCGCTGATCGAATCCGGCCGTCGCGGCGTAGAGCGCTACTTCGCGTGGTACGACGCCGCCATGAAGCAAGCGGCGTAACCGGCAGTTCCCCGCCCGCGCGTCGGGCCGGCGCGCGGGCAAAAAAAATCCCCGCGGGGGCGGGGAAAGGCAAAGTAACGCTAAGGATTTATAGGAGTTATACGAAGAACTTGGCCAACACCAGCAGCGACAGCGAAACGTTGATAGCGCCGCCGATACGGGTTGCGATCTGGGCGAATGGCATCAACGACATGCGGTTGCCGGCGGTGAGGATCGCGACGTCGCCGGTCCCGCCCTGCCCGCTCTGGCAGCAGGAGACGATCGCCACGTCGATAGGATGCATGCCGATTTTCTTGCCGACGAAGAAACCGGTCGCTACCAGCGCGCTGACGGTGGTGACGATCACGATCAGATTCTGTACGGTGAACGCGTCCACCAGTTCCTGCCACGGCGTGATGGCTACCCCGACGGCGAACAGGATGGGATAGGTCACGGCGGTGCGGAAGAATTTGTACACCACCTGCGAGCCTTCCTGAATGCGCGGCGACACCCCGTGCGCCAACTTCACCGCCACGGCGGCGAACAGCATGCCCACCGGCGCCGGCAGGCCGATCAGACGGTGCAGCAGCATGCCCACCATATACAGCAGAATGGCCAACAGCGCGCCGCAGGCGATGGTGCTAACGTCCACCTTGCCGCTGATTTTTTCCACCGCGCTCATGTCGCTTTCACCCTGCTTGCTCGGCATCAGGCTGCCTTCGCCGGTCAGGTGCGGATAACGCTTGCCCAGCTGGTTGAGCAGGCCGGCGATGACGATAGCGGTCAGGCTGCCGAGCATCACGATAGGCAGAATGCGCCCCAGCGCCACGCCCTGCTCCATGTGCAGGATCGCGGCATAGCCCATCGACAGCGGGATCGCCCCTTCACCTACGCCGCCGGCCATGATCGGCAGGATCAGGAAGAAGAAGATCTGGAACGGTTCCAGGCCCAGCGCCATGCCGACGCCCATCCCCACCAGCATGCCGACGATCTCGCCGCACAGCATGGGGATGAAGATGCGCAGGAAGCCCTGGATCAGCACCTGGCGGTTCATGCTCATGATGCTGCCGACGATGATGCAGCAGATGTAGAGGTAAAGAATGTTGGTCGATTTGTAGAACTTGGTGGTCGACTCCACCACCACGTCCGGCAGCAGGCCATAGTGCACCAGCGCGGAAGGAATGAAGGTGGCGCAGATCGCCGCCGCGCCCATTTTGCCGATCAGTGGCAGGCGCTTGCCGAATTCGCCGCAGGCGAAGCCGAAGAACGCCAGGGTGGCCACCATCACCACGATATCGCTCGGCAACTTGCCTTCCAGGCAGTCGAGCAGAATCAATACGCCGGCCAGAATAAAGAACGGTAACGGAATAATCCCTACTTTATAATTGTCCAGTATCCGCCACCATTTCTCACGCAGAGGAATATCAGCGGCCTTGTCTTTGGCTACGAGGTAAGAATCATCTGTTGTGCTCATAATCTGGCCTCTTATTAGTTTGTTCAGCCATCATAGAGAAGCGCACGGATTATCTGCTGTGATTATGTTCAAAATTAAAAAGGGTTTTTAATGGTGGTTATGGTTTCTATGGGGTTAATTAAGATTATGTAAAAATCAGCGTGGTTTTAATGGCGTTAATACCGTTTTTATTTTAAAGCTTATCAACTTTATCGCAGACGAACAATTCTCGTCCGGTTCACGCTAATCCCGTGTGAGGGATCACAAGTTGATCGGGCGCAATATTACACACCCCGTATCTCGTGATAGGGTAAGGCTTCAGGATCTCTTTACGGTGAAGCTCCGCCATGCGCCTTAAACTCTCATTTCAAATCAAGCTGTTTCTGTGCCTGGTGGCCTTCTCCTGCCTGCTGCTGAGCTGCATCGGCGCCTACACCTATTACCAGCTGGATGCGCAGCTGCACCGCGATCTCGGCGCCCGCGCCCAGGTGCAGGCGCGTGAAATCGCCCTTATCCCTTCGTTGGTGGATGCCGTAGAAAAAAACGACGCCGCCAGGATCGCTGCGTTGATGAAAAAAATCCGCGCCAGCAGCGACGCCAGCTATATCGTCATCGGTGATAATCATGCCCGTCATCTCTATCATTCAGAATATGAGGGCCGCCTGGGCACGCCGATGATCGGCGGCGATAATAAAGAAGTATTGGAAGGAAAAAGCATTATTTCCATTCGCAAGGGCGGCATCGGCGTTTCATTACGCAGCAAGGCGCCGATTCTGGATGAAAATAATCACGTCATCGGCATCGTTTCCGTCGGCTATTTGAAATCGCATATCGATAATTTAAATGCCAGGACATTAACGCAAATTATCGGTTCCATCGTGCTGCTGCTGATCGCACTGTTCGTTTTTTCCTGGCTGCTGTCGAAAAATCTCAAACGCCAAATGTTCTGGCTGGAGCCGAAAGAGATCGCGCTGCTGGTGCGCCAGCAAAAAGCGCTGCTGGAAGCCATCTATGAGGGCGTGATCGCCATCGATCCGCAGCTGCGGATCATCACCATCAACCATGCGGCGCGTGAGCTGTTGGATCTGCATCAGCCCGCCACCGGCCTGCTGGGCCGGCCGATCGGCGACGTGATCCAGGCCCAGCCGGACTTTTTCGCCGTCGCGCACTTGGAGCACGACACCCATGACGAGGTGTGCCGCTTCAACCACGTGCGGGTGATCGCCAGCCGGGTGCGCATCATGCAGGAGCAGGAGCTGCAAGGCTGGGTGATCAGCTTCCGCGACAAGAACGATATCAATACCCTGAGCAGCCAGCTCAGCCAGGTGAAACGCTATGCCGACAACCTGCGCATCATGCGCCACGAGCAGCTGAACTGGACCGCCACGCTGGCCGGGCTGCTGCATATGCAGCGCTACGACGAGGCCATCCGCTATGTGGAAGCCCAGTCGGAGGGGGCGCAGGAGATCCTCGATTTCATCTCGCAGCGCTTCAGTTCGGCGGCGCTGTGCGGGCTGTTGCTGGGCAAATACTCCAGCGCCAGAGAGAAAGGCATCGAACTGCGTTTCGATCCGGCCTGCCAGCTGCGGCAGATCCCGGCGGCGCTGAATGAGACCGAACTGATGTCGATCGTCGGCAACCTGCTGGATAATGCGGTGGAGGCGACGCTGCACTGCCCGGCTCCGCACGACGCGATCGAACTCTATATCAGCGACGGCAGCGACGAGCTGGTGATCGAGGTGGCGGATCGCGGCACCGGCATCGCCGAGGAGATTCGTGATACGCTGTTTGAACAGGGCGTGACCACCAAAGCGGATAAAAGCGACCACGGCATCGGCCTGCATCTGGTCGCCAGCCACGTGGCGCAGGCGCACGGCAGCATAGAAGTGTCGGACAACGAGCCGCACGGCGCGATATTCTCTATATTTATCCCTAAATAAAACCCATAACCCGATTTTTTTGAGCACCCGATTATGTCACACCAAACACTGGACGTTCTGATCGTGGAAGATGAGCCGCAACTGGCGACGCTGCACGCAGAGTTCATCGAGAAAAATTTCAACCTGCGGGTGGTGGCCTACGCCGCCACGCTGGCCGAAGCGCGGGCCAAAGCCAACGAGCATCAGCCGCGGCTGATCCTGCTGGACAACTTTCTGCCGGACGGCCAGGGCATTGAGCTGATGGAAGAACCGGCGGTAAAGAATCCCGCCTGTTCGGTGATTTTCATCACCGCCGCCAGCGACATGCATACCTGCAGCCAGGCGATCCGCAACGGCGCCTTCGACTACATCATCAAGCCGGTGTCTTACAAACGGCTGCGCAACTCGCTCGAGCGCTTCATGCAGTTCGTGCAGACCCAGCGCACCTTCAAAATCATCGATCAGGACAATGTCGATGCGCTGTACAACCTGCAGTCGAAGCAGTTCTCCAGCGAACCGAGCGCCAAAGGCATAGAAACCAACACGCTGGAGCTGGTGCAGGCGCTGTTTATCGCCCAGCCGGCGGTGGCGCATGCGGTGGAAGACGTGGTCGAACAGGTCGGCATCAGCAAAACCACCGCTCGCCGTTATCTGGAATATTGCGTCGCCACCCAGTTCGTGCGGGTGGAGATGCTGTACGGCAATATCGGCCATCCGCGCAGGCTGTATCGCAAGGCCTAAGGCTGCCATCTGGCTGTCATACTAAGGCGATAACATGACGCTCGACGATATCCCCCTCGATATCGGCACCTATCGTTAAAACTGATGAAATACTGATGACTTTTGCCCGGCCTCTGGTCGGGTTTTTTATTATCCGAACGGCAGGCGCGGCGCCCAAATATTTCTCTGCGCCACACCGTATTATTTCCCCAAAAACCAAACCATTATGGCGAATAATGGCCGTCAATTTTGAGTCACGGGCCAAATTACCATAACTAATTAAAACCTTGATGTAAACCACTAATATCCCATTTAAATGACATTGAGGGTTGTTTCAGATATTCACTGTGTTAGGGTAAAAAGCTCTTTTATTTTGCTAAGGACAGCCCATAACGCTTTAATTAAACCAGAGGAAACAGCAAATTGCATGGCAATTAAACTCGAAGTAAAGAACCTGTATAAGATATTTGGCGAGCACCCGGAACGCGCATTCAAACTGCTGGATAAAGGTCTGACAAAAGATCGGCTGTTTGAAAAAACCGGCTTATCGCTCGGCGTAAAAGACGCCACTCTGGCCATTGAAGAAGGCGAGATATTTGTCATCATGGGGCTCTCCGGTTCCGGCAAGTCCACCCTGGTACGCCTTCTCAATCGTCTGATAGAACCCACCCGCGGTCAGGTGCTGATCGACGGTGAGGACATCGCCAAAATATCCGACACCGCGCTGCGCACCGTGCGGCGAAATAAGATCAGCATGGTATTTCAGTCATTCGCGCTAATGCCGCACATGAATGTTCTGAATAATACCGCCTTTGGCATGGAATTAGCCGGAATGCCGCTGCAGGAACGCCAGGAAAAAGCGCTGGACGCCCTGCGTCAGGTCGGGCTGGAAAATTATTCGCTGTCTTATCCGGATGAATTATCCGGCGGCATGCGTCAGCGCGTGGGATTAGCCCGCGCGATGGCCAATAACCCGGATATATTATTGATGGACGAAGCCTTCTCGGCGCTCGATCCGTTAATTCGCACCGAAATGCAGGATGAGCTGGTGAAATTACAGGCTCAGCATCAGCGCACCATCGTGTTTATTTCCCACGATTTGGACGAAGCGATGCGCATTGGCGATCGCATCGCCATCATGCAGGGCGGCGAGGTGATCCAGGTCGGCACGCCGGACGAGATCCTCAATAATCCGGCCAACGACTACGTGCGCACCTTCTTCCGCGGCGTGGACATCAGTCATGTGTTCAGCGCCAAGGATATCGCCCAGCGGCGTCCGGTGACGCTGATCCGCAAAACCCCCGGTTTTGGCCCCCGCTCGGCGCTGCAGCTGCTGCGCGATGAGGACCGTGATTATGGTTATGTTGTTGAACGCGGGAAGAAATTTATCGGCGTGGTGTCGATAGAGTCGCTGAAAAAGGCGCTGTCCGCCAATCAAACGCTGGACGATGCCCTGCTTGAGGCCCCCGCCGCCGTGCCGGCCGACACGCCGCTCAGCGATCTGATCTCCCTGGTCGCCCAGGCGCCGTGCGCGGTGCCGGTGGTGGGCGAAGAACATAACTATCTCGGCATCATCTCCAAGGCCATGCTGCTGCAGGCGTTGGACAAGGAGGGCTCAGCCAATGAGTGATACCACGCAAACCCAAGATCCCTGGGCTACCGCACCGGCCGATGCCGGCGCGGCCCCCGCTCACGATGCCGCCGCCAACGCCGGCGACGCCTGGTCCAGCGCGCCGCCACCGGCCGCTCATGACGCCGCCGGGCAAGGCGCCGATTGGCTCAGCAGCGCCCCGGCGCAGCCTGAGCACTTCAGCCTGCTTGATCCGTTCCACAAAGCCTGGGTGCCGTTTGATTCCTGGGTCACGCAAGGTATCGACTGGCTGGTGCTGCACTTCCGCCCGCTGTTCCAGGGCATCCGCGTGCCGGTAGACGTGATCCTGAGCGGCTTCCAGCAATTGCTGTTGGGCATGCCGGCGCCGATCGCCATTCTGGTGTTCTCGCTGGTCGCCTGGCAGATCGCGGGCCTCGGCATGGGCGCCGCGACGCTGCTCTCTCTGGTCGCCATCGGCGCCATCGGCGCCTGGTCGCAGGCGATGGTTACGCTGGCGCTGGTGCTGACCGCGCTGTTCTTCTGCATCCTTATCGGCCTGCCGCTCGGCATCTGGCTGGCGCGCAGCAAGCATGCCGCCAAAGTGATTAGGCCGCTGCTCGACGCCATGCAAACCACCCCGGCCTTCGTCTATCTGGTGCCGATCGTCATGCTGTTCGGCATCGGCAACGTGCCGGGCGTGGTGGTGACCATTATCTTCGCGCTGCCGCCGATCGTGCGTCTGACCATTCTTGGCATCAAGCAGGTGCCGGAGGATCTGATCGAGGCCGCCGAATCCTTCGGTGCCAGCCCGCGCCAGCTGCTGTTCAAGGTGCAGCTGCCGCTGGCGATGCCGACCATCATGGCCGGCGTGAACCAGACGCTGATGTTGGCGCTGTCGATGGTCGTCATCGCCTCGATGATCGCCGTCGGCGGTCTGGGCCAGATGGTGCTGCGCGGCATCGGCCGGCTGGATATGGGCCTGGCCGCCATCGGCGGGGTCGGCATCGTGATCCTGGCGATCATTCTCGATCGCCTCACCCAATCGCTGGGGCGCGATCGCCGCAGCAAGGGCATCGGCCGCTGGTACCGTCGCGGCCCCATCGGGCTGTTTACCCGTCCATTTATCAAACAAGCCTGACGCTTTTCCCGCCGGCGGCTGCGGCCCCGGCGGGCCAGGGCACCACCACATCAAAAGAGGGGAAACACTATGCGCACCACGGGCATCTGGGCTCTCGCCCTGACGACACTGATTGGCTCACAGAGCGCCATCGCGGCGGATTTACCCGGCAAGGGAATAGCGGTACAGCCGGTGCAAAGCACCATTTCCGAAGAGACGTTCCAGACGCTGCTGGTCAGCAAGGCGCTGGAAAAACTGGGTTACGACGTGAAGGAACCGCGCGAAGTGGATTACAACGTCGCCTACACCTCCATCGCCTCCGGCGACGCCACCTTTATCGCGGTCAATTGGGATCCGCTGCACGCCGATCAGTACAAGGCCGCCGGCGGCGACGCCAAGTTCTACCGCGAAGGCGTCTACGTCAACGGCGCCGCGCAGGGCTACCTGATCGACAAGAAAACCGCCGAGCAGTACCACATCACCAACGTCGAACAGCTCAAGGATCCCAAGATCGCCAAGCTGTTCGACACCAACGGCGACGGCAAGGCCGATCTGACCGGCTGCACCCCGGGCTGGGGCTGCGAGGCGGTGATCAACCACCACATCAAGGCCTATGGCCTGAGCAATACCGTCGAACACAACCAGGGCAACTACGCGGCGATGATCGCCGACACCATCACCCGCTACAAAGAGGGCAAACCGGTACTGTATTACACCTGGACGCCGTACTGGGTCAGCGATGTGATGGTGCCGGGCCGCGACGTGGTCTGGCTGCAGGTACCGTTCTCTTCCTTGCCGGGCGAGCAGAAGAACGTCGATACCAAGCTGCCTAACGGCGCCAACTACGGCTTCCCGGTCAACACCATGCGCATCGCCGCCAACAAGCAGTGGGCCGAAGCCAACCCGGCGGCCGCCAAGCTGTTCGCCATCATGAAGCTGCCGATCGCCGACATCAACGCGCAAAACCTGCGCATGCATGAAGGCCAGGCTTCGGAAGCCGATATCCAAAACCACGTCAACGGTTGGATCAAGGCGCATCAGGCGACCTTCGACGGCTGGGTGAAAACCGCCGCCGAGGCGGCGAAACCGTAACCGATCGGGGGCGCCTCTGCCGCGCCCCTACCCCGCCAGATCGATGCCGCTGAACTGTAAAAAACGGGCGGCGGCGTTCGACAAGGGCTGCGGCCAGATGCAATACACCTGGCGCCGCGGCCCGTCTTCAATCGGAATCGACACCAGCGCGCTTAAGCGTTGCGCGGTCGAGATCGGTACGATGCCCGCCGCCAACCCGCGCCGCACCAGATTCTCCAGCCATTCGATATGATCGATTTCAAAACTGACGTGCCGGCGGATGCCCGCCGCCTGAAAGGCGCGGTCGGTTTGGCGCCGCGCGCCGGTGCCGCTGTAGAAATCCACCAGCGGCACTTCCGCCAGCGCCTGCAGGTTCACCCGCTCGCGGTTGGCCAGCGGGTGCTGCGGCGCCACCAGCGCCACCAGCGGCTCATCGGTCAACTGCCGGTGCGACATCGGCAGCAGATCGACATCGCCGGGCCAGATGCCGACGAACGCCATATCGCACTTCTGCAGACGCACATCCTCCAGCAGGACTTCGCTCATGCCAACGTACAGGCGGATGTTCACCGCCGGATAGTGGCGATGAAACTTGTCGAGCTTTTCGGTCAGATCAATCGCGTTTATGGTTGAAATCGTGCCGATGGTCAGGGTGCCGGACACCGCATCGCCGGCGGCGGTCACCTCTTCCACCAGCGCCTGCTGCGCCGCCAACAGGCGCTGCGCCGACGGAATGAAAGCCTGGCCGGCAGGGGTCAACCGCACCCGGCGCGAAGTGCGCTCAAACAGCGTACAGCCCAGCTCTTCTTCCAGTTTGGCGATCTGGTGGCTGAGCGCGGACTGCACCGTATGGCAGCGCTGCGCCGCCCGGGTGAAACTCTGTTCTTCCGCCACCGCCAGCGCATAGCGGATCTGTTTCAGGTTCATGGCATCTATCTTGAAATGAGATAAATCAAATGAAAATTATACATTGGTTTCCGCAGACGCGTTGCCGGATACTGCGCGCTATCTTCTTCCCGTGATGAAAAAAACATGAACCAACAAAACGCCCATCCGGGCCTCAGTCCGGCGCTGACCGTGCTGATTGCCATCGCAACCGGTCTGGCGGTCGCCAGCAACTATTACGCGCAACCGCTGCTGGAAACCATCGCCACCGGTTTCAACCTGTCGGTCAACCAGGCCGGCTTTATCGTCACCGCCGCGCAGCTCGGTTACGCCACCGGCCTGCTGCTGCTGGTGCCGCTCGGCGACATGTTCGAACGCCGCGGCCTGATCGTGTTCATGACGCTGCTGGCCGCCGGGGGCATGCTGATCACCGCCACTTCAGCCACGCTGCCGATGATGATCCTCGGCACCGCGCTCACCGGGCTGTTCTCGGTGGTGGCGCAGATCCTGGTGCCGCTGGCCGCCACGCTGGCCCACCCGGAAAAGCGCGGCAAGACCGTCGGCATCATCATGAGCGGTCTGCTGCTCGGCATCCTGCTGGCGCGCACCGTCGCGGGCGCCTTGGCGTCGTTCGGCGGCTGGCGCACCATCTACTGGGTCGCCAGCGTGCTGATGATCCTGATGGCGCTGATCCTGTGGCGCGCGCTGCCGCGCTATAAGCAACACTCCGGGCTGAACTACCCGCAGCTGCTGGCCTCGATCTTCAGCCTGTTCTGCCGCACGCCGCTGCTGCGCACCCGCGCCATCCTCGGTGCCCTGTCGTTCGCCAACTTCAGCGTGCTCTGGACCTCAATGGCCTTTCTGCTCGCCGCGCCGCCGTTCAACTATTCCGAAGGGGTGATCGGACTGTTCGGTCTGGTGGGCGCCGCCGGAGCGCTGGCCGCTTCGCGCGCCGGGCATCTGGCGGACAAAGGCAAGGCCGGGTTGACCACCACCGTCGGCCTGGTATTGCTGCTGCTGTCCTGGATACCTATCGCGCTGGCTAAACAATCGCTGTGGGCGCTGATCGCCGGCATCCTGATCCTCGATCTGGCGGTGCAGGCGGTACACGTCACCAACCAGAGCGTGATGTATCGCATCATGCCGGAGGCGCGCAACCGCCTGACCGCCGGCTACATGACCAGCTACTTTATCGGCGGCGCCCTCGGTTCGCTGCTCTCCGCGTCCGCCTATCAGCATGCCGGCTGGTACGGCGTGGCCGCCGTCGGAGGGGTGTTATGCCTGCTCAACCTGCTGACCTGGTGGCTCGGCAAGCATCACGATCCGCAGGGGCCGGCGGCAATCTGATTATCGTGCAAATAGTCACTAAAGAAATTTATTAGCGGTGCAGGGTATAAACATTACTTACTCTCTGGTAATGTTCTGGGCATAAACTATTGACGACCTATCTACCCTGCGACCCACAACCATGCAAAGCCAAGCTGCAGACAGCCTTACTCCGCCCGCCGTCAGCGCCACCTTCGCCAACGGCGTCGTCGACAGTTTGCCGATCGTCATCGGGTACGTGCCGGTGGCGTTCGCTTTCGGCCTCAGCGCCGTCAAACTGGGCTTTTCCCCGCTGGAAAGCATTTTCTTCTCCTGCATCATCTACGCCGGCGCCAGCCAGTTCGTGATCACCGCCCTGCTGAGCGCCGGCATGTCGCTGTGGGTCTCCGCATTGACGGTGATGGCGATGGACGTGCGCCACCTGTTGTATGGCCCGGCGCTGCGTCACCGCATCGTCTCGCGCCTGTCGCCCGGCAAAACGGCGCTGTGGGCCTTTGGCCTGACCGATGAGGTCTTCGCCGCCGCCACCGCCAGGCTGATGCGCAATAACCGCAGCTGGAGCGAAAACTGGATGCTGGGCATCGCGCTCTGTTCCTGGCTCTCCTGGGTGGCCGGCACCGCGCTCGGCGCGCTGTTCGGCAACGGCCCGCTGGAACAGTTCCCAGTGATCGAGGCCTCGCTCGCCTTCATGCTGCCGGCGCTGTTTCTCAGTTTCCTGCTGGCCGCCTTCCGGCGTCCGCAGAGCCTGACCATCGCCGCCGCGCTGGCCGGCGCGCTGCTCGGCGTGGTGCTGTTCTCCATTCCGGTCGCCATTTTGGCCGGCATCGGCGCCGGCTGCGCCGCCGCCCTGTTCCAACCCCCGCACGCGGAGGCCAGCCATGAACACTGATGTGCTGGTGATCGGCCTGGTGGTGGGCTGCGCCAACTACCTGTTCCGTTATCTACCGCTGCGGCTGGCGCCGGCGCGCGCTCAGCCCGGCATCAAACGCGGCAAAGCCGCCCTGCTGCTCGACAGCATCGGCATCGCCTCCATCTGCGCCCTGCTGGTGGTCTCCAGCACGCCGGTGGTGATGCGCGAACCGGACAAGCTGCTGCCGACGTTAGCGGGGTTCGCCGCGCTGGCGCTGTGCTTCTACCGCAGTAAAAGCATCATTCTGTCGACGCTGCTCGGCGCGACGGCCTTTGGCGTCACATTAAAATTGTTAATGTTTTTCGGCCCTGGCTGACGCCGCCTCCGACCGTTTGGCTTCACACTGGCGTTTTCAGGCGTCACATCTTTACAAACACTGACAAATGACACGAATTGCTAAATTATCCGCACGGCTGAACATTTACATTATTTGTCACCGTCGTTACTATCTCGAACGAAATTAATGAGGCCCTAAATTATGGAAAGCTCGTTTGCCCCCATAGAACAAATGCTGAATTTCCGCGCCACGCGGCAGAAAGATTTCCCTTATCAGGAAATCCTGCTGACCCGTCTGTGCATGCACATGCAAGGCAAGCTGCTGGAAAATCGCAATAAGATGCTGAAAGCGCAGGGGATTAACGAAACACTGTTTATGGCGCTGATTACCCTGGATGCGCAGGAAAGCCACAGCATCCAACCTTCTGAGCTAAGCTCTGCCCTGGGCTCCTCGCGCACCAATGCGACCCGCATCGCCGACGAGCTGGAGAAGCGCGGCTGGATCGAGCGCCGGGAAAGCGACAACGATCGCCGCTGCCTGCATCTGCATCTGACGCCGCAGGGGGAAGAATTTCTCAGTCAACTGCTGCCGCCGCAGCACCAATGTCTGCATTTCCTGTGGTCCACGCTGACCGACGATGAGCAAAAACAGCTGGAACAGCTGACGCGCAAATTGCTGGCACGTCTGGATCAAATGGAAATCACAGAACAGTTACCCTAATTCACAATTTCTGTTCAGGTACCTACTTATGCGATCCCCATTTCACTGGAGATTCACCCCGCTGTTCGCCGTGTTGCTGCTGGCCGGGTGTGCTTCTACCGATAATATTGCCCCGCAATCCACGCTGATGGATCCGCAGAGCCTGCAGTTGGCTCAGCCGAAAGTCAGTTCGCTGGCCGTCAGCCCGCAGTGGTGGCGCGCCCTCAAGGATCCGCAGCTGGACGCCTTGATGACGCAAACACTGCAAAGTTCGCCGACCCTGCGTCAGGCCGCCGCCCGCGTGCGCGAAGCGCAGAGCGTGGTAGGCGAAGCCAACGCCGCCAACGGGCCGAACCTGGATCTGAACGCCAGCACCCAGCGTCAGCGCGTGCCGCAGAACGTCAATATGGGGCTGGGGTATCCGCATAAGCCGATCTATTCAAGCTCCAACTCGCTGGGGTTGAACCTGGCGTACGAGTTCGACTGGTGGGGCAAATACCGCAACCAGGTGAACGCCGCCAAGGCGCAAGTGAACGCAGCGCGCGCCGAGCAGGAACAGGCGGCGCTGACGCTGACCAGCTCGGTGGCGTCCGCCTATTATCAGCTGCAGAGCAATCTCGCGCTCGAGAAGCTGCTGCAGCAGGAAGTGAACAACAACGAGCGCCTGACCGCGCTGCGCCAACAGCGCTATCAGGCCGGCCTGACCGGCGTCGACGTGCCGCAACAAACCCAGGCGCAGTCCGACGTCGCCAAACAGCAGATTCTGCAGCTGCAGTCGCAAATCGAACAGCTCAGACACCAGCTCGCCGCGCTGGCGGGCCAGGGGCCGAACGCCATGCAGCACCTGCGTCAGGTGCCGCTGCCTGCAGACAACCTGATGGCGCCGCAGGGCGAACTGACGGCGGATCTGCTGGGCAAACGCCCGGACATCGCCGCGCAACGCCAGCTGGTGGAGTCTTACAGCCAGCGCGTCAGCGCCGCGCGTAAAGAGTTTTACCCCAGCCTGACCATTTCAGCCTTCGCCGGCCTGATGACCACCAATACCAGTGGCACCAGCCCGAATCTGTTTGAAGCGGCCAGCCAGGCCTGGAACGTGATGCCGGCGATCTCGCTGCCGATCTTCCACGCCGGGGCCCTGCGCAGCAAGCTGGGCGAGGAATCCGCGCTGTATGACGAAGCGGTGGAATCCTACAACCAAACCATCCTGAATGCGGTACAGGAAACCGCCGACGCCATCACCATCCAGCAGAGCTCTGCACAACAGCAGCTGCAGGCGGCGTCCGCGGCCCAGTCGATGCAACAGGTGTATCAGGTCGCCAACGCCCGTTACCAGGCAGGGATTATCGGGCGCGACGATCTGTTGACCAGCCAGACGCAGCTATTGCAGCAGCAACAGGCGGAGTTGAATGCCAGCAGCAATTTACTGCAGGCGAAGATAGGACTGATCCGCGCGTTGGGCGGTGGCTATCAGGCCCCGGCCGCAGCGGATTCGAAAGCATAATAATATAAGGCTTGGAGAACACCATGAGCGCAAGCGCGGAAACCCAAAACCCGCAGCAGCCGAGCGGCAAAAAGAAGCAGCGCAAATTTTGGCTGCTGTTGCTGACGGTTATTTTCATTGTTATAGGGGTGGCTTATTTAGTGTATTGGTTCCTGGTGCTGCGTCATCACCAGGAAACCGACGACGCCTACGTCTCCGGCAACCAGGTGCAGATCATGGCCCAGGTGTCCGGCAGCGTGAACAGCGTCAACTTCGACAACACCGACTACGTCAAGCAGGGCGACGTGCTGCTGACGCTCGATCCGACCGATGCCGAGCAGGCGTTTGAACGCGCCAAAACCGGCCTGGCCAACAGCGTGCGTCAGACCCACCAGCTGATCATCAACAGTAAGCAGTATCAGGCCAACATCGCCTTGCGCAAGACCGATCTGAGCAAGGCCGAGAACGATCTGAAACGTCGCGTGGTGCTGGGCAGCGTTGACGCCATCGGCCGCGAAGAGCTGCAACACGCTCGCGATGCGGTCGACAGCGCCAAAGCCGCGCTGGAAGTGGCGGTGCAGCAATACAACGCCAACCAGGCGATGGTGCTGAACACCCCGCTGGAACAGCAGCCGGCGATCCAGCAAGCCGCCGCGCAGATGCGCGACGCCTGGCTGGCGCTGCAGCGTACCAAAGTGATCAGCCCGATTACCGGCTATGTCTCGCGCCGCAGCGTGCAGGTCGGCGCGCAGATCGCCGCCGGTTCGCCGCTGATGGCGGTAGTGCCGGCCGATCACATCTGGGTTGACGCCAACTTCAAGGAAACGCAAATCGCCAATATGCGCATCGGCCAGCCGGCGACGGTGGTCAGCGACGTCTACGGCGACGACGTGGTGTATCAAGGCAAAGTGGTCGGTATCGACATGGGCACCGGCAGCGCCTTCTCGCTGCTGCCGGCCCAGAACGCCACCGGCAACTGGATCAAGGTGGTGCAACGTCTGCCGGTGCGTATTGAGCTCGACGCCAAGCAGGTGGCCGATCATCCGCTGCGCATCGGTCTTTCGACGCTGGTGACCGTCGACACCGCCAACCTGGACGGCCGCGTGCTGTCTGACGTGGTGCGCGACAAACCGCTGTATCAGAGCGACGCGCTGGCGTTGAATCTGGCGCCGGTTAACCAGCTGATCGCCGACGTGATCCATGCGAACGCCGGCTAAGCGCGCGGGAGGCCATCTTGCCACAGAAACCGCTTGAAGGCGCCCAGCTTGCCTGGATGACGGTCGCGCTCGCCATGGCGACCTTCATGCAGGTGCTGGACTCCACCATCGCCAACGTGGCGATCCCCACCATTGCCGGTAACCTCGGGTCTTCCAACTCGCAGGGCACCTGGGTGATCACCTCGTTCGGCGTGGCGAACGCCATCTCGATCCCGATCACCGGCTGGCTGGCGAAGCGCATCGGCGAAGTGCGGCTGTTCCTCTGGTCCACCGCGCTGTTCGTTCTCGCCTCCTGGCTGTGCGGCATCTCCAACAGCCTCGGCATGCTGATCTTCTTCCGCGTGATCCAGGGCGTGGTGGCCGGGCCGCTGATCCCGCTGTCGCAGAGCCTGTTGCTGAACAACTACCCGCCCGCCAAGCGAGCGATGGCCCTGGCGCTCTGGTCGATGACCGTGATCGTCGCGCCGATCTTCGGGCCAATTCTCGGCGGTTACATCAGCGACAACTACCACTGGGGTTGGATCTTCTTCATCAACATCCCGATCGGCGCCTTCGTTATCCTGGCGGCGATGGCGACGCTGAAGGGGCGAGAAACCAAAACCGAGATCAAGCCGATCGACACCGTCGGTCTGGTGCTGTTGATCGTCGGCATCGGTTCGCTGCAGGTGATGCTCGATCAGGGCAAGGAGCTGGACTGGTTCAACTCGACCGAGATCATTACCCTGACCGTCGTGGCGGTCGTGGCGCTGCTGTTCCTGGTGGTCTGGGAACTGACGGACGATCATCCGGTGGTGGATTTGTCGCTGTTCAAGTCGCGCAACTTTACCATCGGCTGTCTGTGCATCAGCCTGGCGTACATGCTGTATTTTGGCGCCATCGTTCTGCTGCCGCAGCTGCTGCAAGAGGTGTACGGCTATACCGCCACTTGGGCGGGGCTGGCGTCGGCGCCGGTCGGGCTGATCCCAGTGCTGCTGTCGCCGATCATCGGTAAGTTCGGCAACCGGCTCGACATGCGCAAGCTGGTGACTTTCAGCTTCATCATGTATGCCGTGTGCTTCTACTGGCGCGCCTATACGTTTGAACCGGGCATGGACTTCGGCGCTTCGGCCTGGCCGCAGTTCGTTCAAGGTTTCGCCATCGCCTGCTTCTTCATGCCGTTGACCACCATCACGCTGTCCGGCCTGCCGCCGGAACGCATGGCGGCGGCATCGAGCCTGTCGAACTTTACGCGAACCCTGGCGGGGTCGATCGGCACCTCGATCACCACTACCCTGTGGACGCAGCGCGAATCGCAGCATCACGCGCAGCTGACGGAGTTCGTCAACCCGTACAATCCGCAGTCGCAGGAGATGTACCGGCAGCTCGAGCAGCTCGGCATGAGCAAGCAGCAGGCGTCGGCCTACATCGCCAACGAGATCACCGCGCAGGGCCTGATCATCTCCGCCAACGAGATTTTCTGGCTGTCGGCCGGGGTATTCCTGGTGCTGCTGGCGCTGGTGTGGGTAGCGAAACCGCCATTCAGCTCCGGCGGCGGCGGCGGCGGCGCTCACTAAGCTTCAATAAACGAAACGGGCGCCCTGGGGCGCCCGTTTTTTTATTCGACGTAATGAAAATCACGCCTGATTCTGACGCCACCAGTCCGCCAGCAGAATGCCGGTCGCCACGGAAACGTTCAGGCTTTCTACCTTGCCGGTGCCGCCGATAGACACGTTCATATCGCCCTGCTGCCAGGCGCTGTCGCTGAGGCCGTCGCGCTCCTGGCCAAGCACCAGCACCATCTTGGCCGGCAGCTTGGCCTGCGCCAGCGCGGTGCCTTTGTGGCTGGAGGTGGTGACGATGGTGTAACCCGCTTTGCGGAAGGTATCCAGCACCGACAGGAAATCATCGGCGTTGATCGCCTTGATGTGCTCCGCGCCGCCTTCTGCGGTACGCACCGCCGCGCCGGATTCCAGCAACGCCGGATCCTGCAGCAGCACGCCGTTGACGCCGAAGTGGGCGCACGAACGGACGATGGCGCCCAGGTTATGCGGGTTGCCGACTTCTTCCAGCGCCAATACGCAGTCGGTCGCCGGCGCAGTTTTCAGGTAGGTCTGCGCATCCAGGCCCTGACGCTTTTTGATCAGGAAGCAGACGCCGCCGTGGTGCTCGGTGCCGGAAGCCTTGGCCAGCTCTTCCTCATCCACCACGTGGTAGGCTTTGCGGTTAGCCGCCATCCAGCGCAGCGCTTCACGAAAGCGCGGCGTGACCGACTGCACGAACCAGGCGCGCACGATCGCTTCCGGGCGGCTGGCGAACAGCGCCTGACAGGCATTTTCACCGTAAACGCGGGTTTCTTCCGCGCGCTGGCGGCGCAGCTGTTCCGGATCGATGAAGCTTTTGCCGCTGATGCCGCCGTGATCGAACGCCGGCTCTTCACTCGGCGCGCGCGACACGGTTCTCCACGGCGACTCGTTGCCGCCGCGATCTTCAGAGCGCGCCGGACGGCGAGGACGATCGCTTTCACTGCGGCGGGAATCGGCTCCGCGACGGTCATTGCCGCCGCGCGCCTTGTCTTGACCGGTGCGGCCCGAGCGCGCACCGTCAGCCGGACGGCCTTTGCCGGCCGGACGTTTATTCTTGTTGCGGTCGTCGCCGTTGTCGTCGTCGCTGCGGACGTACATCACTTTGACCTTACCGTTCTTGCCACTAAATGAATCGTTCATTGTCTTCTCCACCAACGCGCAGGGCGCGAAGATTACCTGATGTTGGTGCATGAAGCCACCAACTTGCGCTAAAAGCTCCCAACTATCACATCCATTGAACAAACCTCATTGTTCATGCGCCGGGTTTTGCCGATAATCGTCAGCATTAAAGAAACATCTCCGCAACCGCGTTGCGGGGACCCGGCTTTCTCAGTACCCGAGGTCAACATGAATACAGTTTGTGCAGCTTGCAATGCCACCAACCGTGTGCCGGAAGAACGTCTGGCGGACAACGCGAAATGCGGCCGCTGCGGCCATGAGCTCTTCGACGGTGAAGTGATCAACGCCACCGCCGCCACGCTGGACCAGTTGCTGCAGGACGATCTGCCGGTCGTGGTCGATTTTTGGGCGCCGTGGTGCGGCCCGTGCCGCAGCTTTGCGCCGATCTTTGAAGACGTGGCCGAAGAGCGCGCCGGCAAAGTGCGCTTCGTGAAAGTGAACACCGAAGCCGAGCCGGAACTGAGCGCACGTTTCCGCATCCGCAGCATCCCGACCATCATGGTGTTCCGTCAGGGCAAGATGGTCGACATGCTCAACGGCGCGATGCCGAAGGCGCCGTTTGACAACTGGCTCAACGAGTTAGTGTGATTCGGCAAGTATAGGCCGTATCCCGCCATCGCGCGCGAACGCGCCCCGATCGAGCCCGCCCCTCCCGGCGGGCTTTTTTCTGCGTTACAATAGCGGTTTTTCCCCAGGATCGTTATGACCGACAACGCCGTACTTCGCCTGCGCCAATTCCGTTTAGACCGCGCCACCCGCCCCTTTCTGGCGCGCGGTTGCCGGGTGGCGCGTTGTCAGGGGTGCCTGCTGCCGCATAAGAACTGCCTGTGCGACACCATTCGCCCGCAGCAGGCCGGCAGCCGTTTCTGCCTGATCATGTTCGGCGCAGAGCCGCTCAAGCCCAGCAACACCGGGCGCCTGATCGCCGATATCCTGCCGGACACCCAGGCGTTCCTCTGGTCGCGTACCGAGGTCGATCCCGCCCTGCTGGCGGCCATCAACGATCCGACACGGCAGCCTTACGTGGTGTTCCCCGCGTCCTACGCCGACGCCGAGCGGCCGGTGTTCAGCGAACTGCCCGTCGGCGGCAAACCGCCGCTGTTCATCATGCTGGACGGCACCTGGGCGGAAGCGCGCAAAATGTTCCGTAAAAGCCCGTATCTCAATCAATTCCCGGTGTTTTCACTCAACGTCGACGCCGCATCGGCCTACCAGCTGCGCGAAGCCAGCCGCGCCGAGCAACACTGCACGGCGGAAGTGGCCGCCGCCCTGCTGCAACAGGCGGGCGATATGCCGGCCGCCGACGGATTGAATCAGCATTTCCGCTATTTCCGTCAACAGTATCTGGCGGGAAAACCGACCCGACCGGAGGCACCGGTCACAGCAATGTAGCCATAAAGCGCCTAAAATCAGGCGTAACGTTGCCAAAAGGAGCCGTGCATGAGCCAGCGAGGGTTAGAAGCGCTACTACGTCCCAAATCGATCGCCGTGCTGGGCGCTTCGCAGCAGCCGGGCCGCGCCGGCAACCTGATGATGAGCAACCTGCTGGCCGGCGGTTTCGGCGGGCCCATCTTGCCGGTGACGCCGCGCTACAAGGCGGTATGCGGCGTCATGGCCTATCCCGACGTCGCCAGCCTGCCGCTGACGCCGGATCTGGCGATCATCTGCACCCACGCCAGCCGTAATCTGGCACTGATTGAAGCGCTGGGCCAACGCGGCTGCAAAACCGCCATCGTGCTCTCTTCGCCGCCGGAACAGTTCGCCGAGCTCAAAGCCTGCGCGCAGCGTTACGCCATGCGGCTGCTGGGCCCCAACAGTCTGGGGCTGCTGGCGCCGTGGCAAGGCATCAACGCCAGCTTCTCGCCGGTGCCGATCCAAAAGGGCAAGCTGGCGTTTATCTCGCAGTCCGCCGCCGTCGCCAACACCATTCTCGACTGGGCGCAGCAGCGCGAAGTCGGCTTCTCCTATTTCATCGCGCTGGGCGACAGCCTGGATATCGACGTCGACGATCTGCTCGACTTTTTGGCGCGCGACAGCAAGACCAGCGCCATCCTGCTGTATCTGGAAAACATCAGCGACGCACGGCGCTTTCTCTCCGCCTCGCGCAGCGCCTCGCGCAACAAGCCCATTCTGGTGATCAAAAGCGGCCGCAGCCAACAGGCGCAATTACTGCTCAACAGCCAACTGGGCCTGGACGCCGCCTATGACGCCGCCATCCAGCGCGCCGGCCTGCTGCGCGTCCAGGATACCCATGAGCTGTTCTCGGCGGTGGAAACCCTCAGCCATATGCATCCGCTGCGCGGCGAACGGCTGATGATCGTCAGCAATGGGGCAGCGCCGGCGGCGATGGCCTTGGACGAACTGCTCGGCCGCAACGGCAAGCTGGCGACGCTGAGCGAGGAGAGCCTGGTGACGCTGAGCGACGCGCTGCCGGACTTCATTCGCGCCGGCAACCCGCTCGACCTGCGCGACGACGCCACGCCGCAGCGTTATCTGGCGGCTCTCGAAGCGCTGCTCGACAGCCACGACTATGATGCGCTGCTGCTGATCCATGCGCCGAGCGCGGCGGCACCGGGCACTGCCACGGCGCAGCGGCTGATCGACGCGCTGCACCGCCATGCGCGCGGCAAACGCATCACCTTGCTGACCAACTGGTGCGGCGAATACTCTTCGCAAGAGGCACGCCGGCTGTTTACCGAGGCCGCCATTCCGACTTACCGCACGCCGGAAGGCGCTGTGACCGCTTTTATGCATATGGTGGAATACCGCCGCAACCAGAAGCAGCTGAAGGAGACGCCGGCGCTGCCGGTCGGCCTGACCGCCAATACCGCCGATGCCCACCGCCTGATTCATCAGGCGCTGGCCGAAGGCGCTACCCAGTTGGATACCCACGAGGTGCAATCCATTCTGCAGGCCTACGATCTGAGCACCCTGCCGACCTGGATCGCCGAAGACAGCGCCGAAGCGGTGCACATCGCCGAACAGATCGGCTACCCGGTAGCGCTGAAGCTGCGTTCGCCGGATATCCCGCACAAGTCGGAAGTTCAGGGCGTGATGCTCTATCTGCGCACCGCGACCGAAGTGCAGCGCGCGGCGGAGGCGATCCTCGACCGCGTGAAGCGCACCTACCCTCAGGCGCGCATCCACGGCTTGCTGGTGCAGAGCATGGCCAACCGCGCCGGCGCCCAGGAGCTGCGCATCGCCGTGGAGCAGGATGCCATTTTCGGCCCGTTGATCATGCTGGGTGAAGGCGGCGTAGAGTGGCGCCAGGAAAATCAGGTCGCGGTCGCGCTGCCGCCGTTGAATATGGCGCTGGCGCGTTATCTGGTGCTGCAGGCGGTGAAAGGCGGCAAGATCCGCGGGCGCAGCGCACTGCGGCCTTTAGATATCCCCGGGCTGAGCCGCTTGCTGGTGCAGGTTTCCAACCTGATCCTTGACTGCCCTGAGATCGCCCGGCTGGATATTCACCCGGTGCTGGCTTCCGGCAGCGAGTTCACCCTGCTGGACGTTTCGATGCAGCTCGCACCGTTCAGCGGCGATCCGCAGGCGCGGCTGGCGATTCGGCCTTATCCGCATGAGCTGGAAGAGACCATCGCGCTGAAAGACGGCAGCCAATGCCTGTTCCGCCCTATCCTGCCGGAAGACGAGCCGGCGCTGAAGCATTTCATCGACCGGGTGACCAAGGAAGACCTCTATTATCGCTACTTCAGCGAGATCAACGAGTTTACCCATGACGATTTGGCCAACATGACGCAGATCGACTACGATCGGGAAATGGCCTTTGTGGCGGTGCGGGCAGACGAGATCATCGGCGTGACCCGCGCGCTGTCCGATCCGGACAACACCGATGCCGAGTTCGCCGTGCTGGTACGTTCCGACCTGAAAGGCCTGGGCCTGGGCCGCCAGCTGCTGGAGAAAATGATCGCCTATGCGCGCGCGCATGGCCTGACCCGCCTGAGCGGTATCACCATGCCGAATAACCGCGGCATGATCGCGCTGGCGCAGCGGTTGGGCTTTGGCATCGAGGTGCAGCTTGAGGACGGCATCGTCAATCTGACGCTGCCGCTGCAGGCCGACGACGCGCAGTGACCTGCGTCGCAATGCGCTACGAATCCACCACTTAACGCCAAAACATACGCACAATCGAGGCAACTAATGGTATTATCGCCCGATTATTCGGTTTATTGTTTTTAAGTCTGTGGCGTTCCGGCCATCAATCATGAGAGAAGAAGCGCACTGTGATGTTGTCAAAATTTAAACGTAGCAAACATCAACAACACCTTGCACAACTGCCCAAACTCCCCCAGACGGTTGCTGATGTTCGTACTCTGTACGCGCCGTCCGACTTTCGCGCCACGCTGCTGGATTCCATCGCCAACGCCACCCAACGTATCTATCTGGTGGCTCTGTATCTGGAGCATGACGACGCCGGGCGTGAGATCCTCAACGCGCTGTATCAAGCCAAACAGCGGCGGCCCGAGCTGGAAATCTGCGTGCTGGTCGACTGGCACCGCGCACAGCGCGGGCGCATCGGCGCCGCCGCCGCCAATACCAACGCCGACTGGTACTGCGCCATGGCCAGCCAGCATCCGGAACAGTCGGTGCCGATCTACGGCGTACCGGTCAATACTCGCGAAGCGCTGGGCGTATTGCATCTGAAAGGTTTTGTGGTCGACGATACCGTGATCTACAGCGGCGCCAGCATCAACGACGTCTATCTGCATCAGCATGAGAAATACCGTTACGATCGCTACCAGTTGATCACCAACGGCGTGCTGGCCGATACCCTGATCGATTACATCAAGCAGCATCTGCTCACCGCCGGCGCCGTACAACGCCTGGATCGCAGCGATCGGCCGAAAAGCCCGGAGATCAAAAACGAAACCCGTCTGTTCCGTTTCGCCCTGCGCCGCGCCGGTTACCACTTCCGCGGCAAGGCCGGCAACGATGAGCTGGCGGTGACGCCGATGGTTGGGCTAGGCAAACAAAGCGTGCTGAATAAAACCATTCATCACCTGATGTCATGCACCGACCAGAAACTGACGCTGTGCACTCCCTATTTCAACCTGCCGGCGCTGCTGGTGCGCAACATCATTTATCTGCTGCGACAGGGCAAGCAGGTGGAAATCATCGTCGGCGATAAAACCGCCAACGATTTCTATATTCCGGAAGACCAGCCGTTCAAAATCATCGGCGCGCTGCCCTACCTGTATGAGATCAACCTGCGCCGCTTCCTGAGCCGGTTGCAGCGTTACATCGACACCGGCCAACTGATCGTGCGTTTGTGGAAGGATGGCGATAACAGCTATCACCTGAAAGGCATGTGGGTAGACGAAGAGTGGCAGCTGATTACCGGCAATAACCTCAACCCGCGCGCCTGGCGGCTGGATCTGGAAAACGCCATTCTGATCCACGATCCCAAGCAAGAGCTGCGCGAGCAACGGCAGAAAGAGCTGGAATGCATCCGTACTCATACCACTGTAGTCGGCCATTATCAGGAACTGCAAAGCATTCAGCAGTATCCGATCAAGGTGCGTAAGCTGATTCGGCGTCTGCGCCGTATCCGTATCGATCGGCTGATCAGCCGTATCCTGTAAGCGGTATGCTGACCCCGGCCAAGGCCGGGGTTTTTATTACAGCTGTATCTCCTTGCCTTTGCGATGCAACCGGAGCGAGACCAGCAGCGCCAGCAGGCACATGCCGGAGACATACCAGAAGAAAGCGTTCTCCACGCCAAACGATTTAAGCGACAGCGCGACATATTCCGCCGAGCCGCCGAACATGGCGTTCGCCACCGCATAAGACAAGCCCACCCCTAAAGCACGTACCTCCGGCGGGAACATTTCGGCTTTAAGCAGCCCGCTGATCGCGGTGTAAAAACTGATGATGAACAGCGCCAGCACGATCAGGCCAAACGCCATATAAGGATTACTCACCTCTTTCAGAGCGAACAGGATCGGCACCGTCAACACCGTGGCAAAGGCCGAGAAGATCAACATCGAGCTGCGACGGCCGATTTTGTCCGAAAACGCGCCTACCGCAGGCTGCAGCAGCATAAAGACGAACAGCGCGACGGTCATGATGGCGCTGGCCAGCTTGGCGTCCATACCGGCGGTATTCACCAGATATTTCTGCATGTAGGTGGTGAAGGTGTAGAAGGTCAGCGAACCGGCGGCGGTAAAGCCCAGCACCATCAGGAACGCCTTGCGATTTTTCCACAGGCCCGTCAGCGAACCGGCATCTTTGTGGTTACGCGTCTTCGCATCGGAGGTTTCATTCAGCGAACGGCGCAGGTACAGCGCAACTACCGCCAACACGGCCCCCAGGGCAAACGGAATGCGCCATCCCCAGGCTTTCAGCTCTTCGGCGGGCAATATCTGCTGCAGGATCACCAGGACCAGCAACGCCAACAGTTGCCCGCCGATCAGCGTCACGTACTGGAACGAGGCGTAAAAGCCGCGTCGCCCCTTGATCGCCACCTCGCTCATATAGGTCGCGCTGGTGCCGTATTCTCCCCCTACCGACAGCCCCTGGAACAGGCGGGCGATCAGCAGCAACGCCGGCGCCCAGCTGCCGATCGATTCATACGTCGGCAGGCAGGCGATCACCAGCGATCCGGCGCACATCATGCAGACTGAAAGCAGCATGGAGTTTTTTCGGCCATGCTTGTCGGCAATATAGCCGAACAGCCAACCGCCGATAGGTCGCATAAAGAAGCCGGCGGCGAAAACACCGGCGGTTTGCAGCAGCTGCGTGGTGCTGTTGCCCGCTGGAAAGAACGAGGCGGCAAAATAAATGGAACAGAAGGAGTAAACGTAAAAATCAAACCACTCCACCAGATTGCCTGATGAAGCCCCGACGATAGCGAAAATGCGTTTCTTGTTATCCAGCGCCCCCTGTTCGACGCCGTGCTCATCCCCAAGAGCCGAGGTTGTTTCTGTCATGATGTATTCTCCGAGCCATAGCAATGATGAAATTTGGCTTCCTGCTGCCCTGGTTGTTACTTTATTGTTACTTATAAGTTAACAGCCAAACTTAATAGCGGACGAAGAATATCTGACATTCAGAGAAACAATGCGTTGGTTTTGTGATGAATATTAAACAGTACGATGAAAGCTGAAGCGGATTACAACGGGGATTTTCCATTTTACGCAAAGCAAAAAGCCCTGAACGTCAGTTCAGGGCTTTCGGCTTTATTTGATGCCTGGCAGTGTCCTACACAATTCGTCTCATCCTGAGACTCTCCCCTCCGGGGCCGCCGCAAGCGGCGTTAAGGCCCGTTCCCGACGGGCCTTTCGCATGCCCATGCTCGAGCAGAACGCCAGATAACAGACAAAGCAAAAAGCCCCATGCTTTCGCATGAGGCTTTTTGC
>NZ_JBQZFS010000006.1:0-291905 GCF_052691795.1 Serratia sp. TSA_130.1 | reverse complement strand
TGCTACCGCTCGACTTGCATGTGTTAAGCCTGCCGCCAGCGTTCAATCTGAGCCATGATCAAACTCTTCAATTAAAAGCTTGATGTGCTTCCACTCGAGAAGCGATGCTCAAAGATTTACTGCATGAATTTTACTTCAGTTAGTCACTCTTCAAGACTTGATATTTTTTTGCATCCGAAGATGCTGGATATCGTCTTGTGGAGTGCCCACACAGATTGTCTGATAAATTGTTAAAGAGCAGTGAGTTAGGCGCTTTCGCTTGCTAACTCGAGGTGGCGTATATTACGCTTTTCACCCGGAGAGTCAAGCGTTTATTTCGCTTTCCTCTCGCTGACCCGGCGGCTTGTCAGTCGTTGTTCCCGGTCAGTGGAGGCGCATTATAGGGAGTTCTCGGCGGGCCGCAACCCCTAATTGCAAAAAACTTTTCAAGCGCGGATTTTTTCGGCAAAACGCTGGCCAAACCCGCATTTTTGTCACTTTTCGTACTGAATCTGGCTAAATTCCTGGGCGAAACGATCGACTTGCTGCCAATCTGTGTACTCAACTTCCTTACTGGTATCCGTTTCTCCACCGGTCATACGCATAATAAATTGAATCATGATGCGGTCGAACCAGCGATAACGTGGATAACGCAATGCCCCGGCAAACACCGCGCACTGTTTTGGCTGCCACGGCGACGCCAACAGGAACTTACGGGTATAGGCGTTGGTTTGCGGCGAACGCTTTTCCGGTTTGCGTGCGGTCAGATTGACGGCAAAGAATGCGCTGGGCATCCGATTCAACTGTTCGGCATGACGTTTAACGAATTTATCCAGCACCGGGTTAAAGTGCCCGTAGCGAATAGAAGCGCCGATCATCACCTGCTGATACTGGCTAAGGTCGATCTGTTCCGCCTGCAACAGATCGATAACCTCACAGCGCAGCGTATCCTGCAATTTGCTTGCTATATAAGAAGCGATAGCACGTGTTTGCCCGTCACGGCTCGAATAAAGTATCAATGCCTTCATGGCGTACTCCTTATAACAGGCTCACTCACGCCAGAAGGTTGGCGTGAACAGCACCAGCAATGTAAACACTTCCAGGCGCCCGAACAGCATCGTCACCACCAGGATCCACTTGGCCGCCGCCGGCATCGTGGTGAAGTTGTCCGCCACCACGCCCAGACCAGGACCAAGGTTATTCAGCGTTGCCGTCACTGCGGCAAACGCGGAGAAATCATCAACGCCGGTCGCAATGATCGCCAGCATGCTGACGATAAACACCAGCGCATAGGCGGAGAAGAATCCCCACACTGCTTCCAGAATACGTTCCGGCAGTGCGCGATTGCCCAATTTGATGGTATAGACCGCGTTGGGGTGCACCAGCCTTTTCAACTCGCGCGAGCCCTGCAGGTACAACAGCAGAATACGGATCACCTTCAGGCCGCCGCCGGTCGAACCGGCGCAACCGCCGATGAATGCCGAACACAGCAACAGCATCGGCAGGAACAGCGGCCACTTGGCGATGCTGTCGGTCGTAAAACCGGCCGTGGTCGCCATCGATACCACCTGGAAGAACGCCTGATTGAGCGTTTCCATACCGCTCTTATAGACGCCATGTCCCCAGAGCACCAACGTGCACACCACCACCAGCGTCAGTTGAACGAAGATAAACATGCGGAATTCAGGATCGCGCCCATAGACCTTCAGACTGCGGCCGCTTAGCAAAGCGAAGTGCAGACCGTAGTTACAGCCGGAAATCAGCAGGAACACGGCAATGATGGTGTTGATGGTCGGGCTGGCGTAATAACCGATACTGGCATCGTGGGTAGAAAACCCGCCAATGGCGATGGTCGAGAAACTGTGGCCGATGGCGTCGAACACCGACATCCCGGCCCCCCAGAGCGCCAGCGCACAGGCGACGGTCAGCAACACATAGATTAGCCACAGGGTTTTGGCGGTTTCGGCAATACGCGGACGCATCTTGTTATCTTTCAGCGGCCCGGGCATTTCCGCCCGATACAGCTGCATGCCCCCGACGCCGAGTATCGGCAGTATCGCCACCGCCAACACGATGATCCCCATCCCGCCCATCCATTGCAGCATTTGGCGATAGAACAGGATGGCCTTAGGCAACGAGTCCAGCCCCACCAGCGTCGTTGCGCCGGTAGTCGTCAATCCCGAGAAGGATTCAAAGAAGGCGTCGGTCAGCGACAAATTAGGACGTTCCGAAAACAGGAACGGCAATGCCCCCACGCTGCCCAGCACGGTCCAGAACAGCACGACGATCAAGAAACCTTCACGCGGCTTCAGCTCGTGTTTCTGCTTACGGTTCGGCCACCACAGCATCAGCCCGATGGTCAACGCCACGAAGAACGTTTGGCTGAACGCTCGCCCCGCCCCATCGCGATAAATCAATGCCACCAGGCCGGGAATAAACATCGTCCCGGAGAACAGGATGACCAGAAGACCAACGATACGGGTTATGGCGCGAAAATGCATTTCAGCACGATCCTTAGCAATTCAATTGGGAGGATTATTGCGAAATGGGGGTTAATTGCAAATTACCGCGACTGAGATCACGCAATTTATTCCCAAACAGCTCGACCTCAGTCGCCGGCAGCGCCAAATGCAGCACGACGGCGGCGCCGTATTCACCCTGCAGGATCCGACCTGCGATTTGCTGCAACAAGTTCTCCACCAGCGCCAACTGCGCATAGTCGCACTGCAAGATATATTCGGCTTCGGGCACCTTTTGCGCCAGCGCCAGCTGCTTCAATGCCTGTTGAACACCGTTGCCATAAGCTTTCACCAGCCCGCCGGTGCCCAGCTTAACACCGCCGTAGTACCGAACGACTACGGCGGTCACTTCACCGATACCGCTGCCCATCAGCTGCGCGAGGATAGGTTTGCCGGCGGTGCCCGACGGTTCTCCATCGTCGGAGAACCCCAGCTGCTGCGAATCATCGGGGCTACCGGCGACGAAAGCCCAACAGTGGTGCCGCGCCGCCGGGTGCTCATCCCGCACCTGCTGAATAAACGCCTTTGCCGCCTCCACCCCGCCGGTCGGCGCCAGCAGGGTGATGAAACGGCTCTTCTTTATCTCTTCGGTAAAGCAGGTTGCTTCCGCCGGTATCGGGTACGGCCGCATCAAGCCAGGTTCAGATCGCGCGTCATGTTCTCGATGCGCTTTTCATGGATCACGATGTTGTCTTCGATGCGAATACCGCCATACGGTTTCAGCGCATCGATGCGATCCCAGGCGAAGTGCTGCTTGAACTCGCCGCTGCGCCACGGCGCCAACAGAGACTCGATGAAGTACAGACCCGGTTCGATGGTCAACACCATGCCCGGCTGCAACACGCGGGTACAACGCAGGAACGGGTACTTGGACGGCGCCGCCAGATGGGTGCCTTGCTCATCCTGCATAAAACCGGCGGCGTCGTGCACCTGCAGGCCCAACGGATGGCCCAACCCGTGCGGCAGGAACGGCGTGGTGATACCCGTTTCGACCATCGCCTCTTCGCTGAGGCCATTCACCAGTTTGTGATTCTTGAGCAGCTTGGCGATGCGCTGATGCATCTGCACATGATAGTCGGTGTAACGCACGCCGGTTTTAATGGTGTCGATCAGCGCCAGCTGTTCACTATTGAGATCTTTCACCAGATGAGCGAACTCGCTGCCGCTTTGCGCCGCATAGGTACGCGTCAGATCGGCGGCGTAGCCGTTATATTCCGCCCCGGCGTCGATCAGAAAACTCAGGGACTCGGCCGGCGGCTGATGATCCAGCTTGGTGTAGTGCAGCACCGAAGCGTGCTCGTTCAACGCCACGATGTTGTCGTAAGGCACATCAGTATCGCGATGGCCGGTAGCCGTCAGGTAGGCCAGATTGATGTCGAACTCGCTCATGCCGGAGAGGAAGGCCTCATGCGCGGCACGATGGCCGGTTACCGCCGTCTTCTGCGCTTCGCGCATGCAGGCCAGCTCATAGCCGGTTTTAATCGAACGGTGGAAATCCAGGTAGTTCAGCACCGCTTTCGGGTTGATGTTTTCCGAAGGGATGCCGAGATCGCGGGCGCGCTGTTGGGCATAACCGATATAGCCGACGCGCTCACGCTGCGGCGGCAGCTGCTGCGCGATCGCATCGGCGTTGGCCAGCGGCATCAATTCGAGGGACTTGGTCCAGAAACTGTTCGGCAGCGGCTCTACGCTGTGCCAGTAGTCAACCGGGGAGTAGAACCACAGCTTCGGCTTGTTGACGCCATCTATCCACAACCAGCAGTTCGGCACCGACGTCACCGGCACCCAGGCTTTGAAATGCGCGTTCACTTTGAACGGGTAGCTATGGTCGTCCAAAAATACCTTTTGCAGTTCCCCGGAGTGAATCAGCAGCGCATCCAACTTGTTGCGCTCCAGCACTTCACGCGCGCGTTTTTGCAGTTCTGCCAGGTGGTCGTTATACAAAGAAGCCAGCGTTTCCATCACAGTACCCTTATGCCTTAGCACGAAAGAAGCCATCTTAACACAGCGCTCCGACGCACCAACCTCATCGCGTTGGGCATGCGGAGCAGCTCGCAATTCCCTGCAAATGCCGTTACATCCGCAGCTTAACCATTAACCAGCCGCCCAAACCGAGCAGCGCTATCGCCAGCGCCCATAGGCCATGGTGTTCCAACAACACCGCGCCGGCCGCGGCGACGCCCGCCAGACACTGCTGCAGAAAGCCACACAGCGCCATCGCATAAGCGCCGTACTCTTTGGCATCGCTGACGGCCATCGCCATGCTGTTGGGAAACAGCACCGCCTGGCCAAAAATGGTCAGGCAATACAGCGCGATGAACAGCGCCATGCCGGAAAGGCCGGCCAGAACGCCGCTCCACCACAGCAGCAGGATCGCCGCCGTCGCCAGCGCCACGATGCCGCTGCCGGCCTGCATCAGTTTTTTCCCGCCGAGATGCGCCACCGTACGGTTCACCGTCAGCGCCCCGCTGAAGTAGGCGACGCCGATCACCAGCCCCAGGGCGCCGAACGCCGTGACGTTGAGACCAAACTCCTGCTGCATGACGAACGGACTCACTTCCTGCAGTGTCACCATGGTGGCAAACCCCAGCCCGCCGACGCAGGCCGGCCAAAAGAACCCAGGCCGCCGCAGGATGGCAAAGTAGGTTGCCGCCATCGCCGGGCGCACGCCCCCTGCCCGTCCCGCCTCCAGCGGCAGCGTCGCCATCAGCACCAGAATGATCAAACCGGTGGCGCCCATCAGGACGAAGCCCATCTGCCAGTGCGCATATTGGCTCAGCAGGCCACCGATAAACTGACCGCCGCCCAGCGCGGTGATAAAGGCGATGGAGAGCACCGACAGACGCCGCGCCAGTTCGTCCCCGCTCCAGTTATCCCGCACGATGATGCGCGCGATGATCGCCGCACCGCCGGCACCCACGCCCTGCAGCGCACGCAGCGTCAGCAATTGGGCGCCGTTGCTGCACAGCGCCAACAGCCCGCTGCAGCCAATGAAAAGAAATAAAGACAGCGTCAGGGGCGCGCGGCGGCCAAAGCGATCGGCGGCCGCGCCCCAGAACAGCACCGGCAAGGCGGCGCCGATGACGAAGATTGAAATGGACAACTCGGTGGCGCGCCGGCTCATCGCCAGCTCCCGCATCACCGTCGGCAGCGAAGGCAAGTACACGGTCGTCGCCATTTGCGCCATAAACACCAACAGACACGCCAGCGTCATGGTTCTGGCGGGAATGCTCCATAAGCCGCTGCGTTTAACACAAGCCGCCTTAGTCATGCGTAACCTCGTCTGAATGTTCATTCGCTGCGAGCAAGTGTATGAGGGCCGACAAGCTCCGGCAAATGCCGATAGCACATAAAATATAACTTCGTTTCAAATCAAAAAACTAACTTAGCGACATGTGATCAGACCAGCAAAAATGCAATCTCTCATTTGCATATTGTTAACATAAAAACCACACTCCTCCTCATCTGGTCATACCAGATCATACGCTGATTCAGGAGATAGACATGCTCTACCAAGGCGAAACATTACAACTGCACTGGCTCGATAACGGCATCGCCGAGCTGGTGTTCAACGCACCGGGCTCGGTCAACAAGCTGGACACCCGCACCGTCGCCAGCCTGGGCGAAGCGCTCACCGTGCTGGAAAACCAGCCAGAGCTCAAGGGGCTACTGCTGCGCTCCACCAAAGCCGCATTTATCGTCGGCGCCGATATCACCGAATTCCTTTCTCTGTTCGCCGCGCCGGCTGAAAAGCTGCAGGAGTGGCTGGTATTCGCCAACAACGTCTTTAACCGGCTGGAAGATTTGCCGGTGCCGACCATTTCGGCCATTAACGGCTATGCGCTCGGCGGCGGTTGCGAATGCATTTTGGCGACCGATTTCCGCGTCGCCTCACCGGACGCGCGCATCGGCCTGCCTGAAACCAAATTGGGCATCATGCCGGGCTTCGGCGGCTCCGTCCGCCTGCCGCGCCTGCTGGGTAACGACAGCGCGCTGGAAATCATCGCCGCCGGCAAAGACGTCAGCGCCAAAGACGCGTTGAAAGTCGGCCTGGTCGATGCGGTAGTGGCGCCGGAAAAACTGGCCGAAGCCGCGCTCAACATGCTGCAACAGGCGATCGACGGCAAGCTGAACTGGCGCGCCGCGCGTCAACCGAAGCTGGAGCCGCTGAAGCTCAGCCCGATCGAGGCGGCAATGAGCTTCACCACCGCCAAAGGCATGGTGCTGCAGACCGCCGGCAAACATTACCCGGCGCCGATGACCGCGGTGAAAACCATTGAAGCCGCCGCCAAGCTGGGCCGCGATGAAGCACTGAAACTGGAAACCGCCAGCTTCGTGCCGTTGGCGCGCTCCAACGAAGCGCGTGCGCTGGTCGGCATCTTCCTTAACGATCAGTTCGTGAAGGGCCAGGCGAAAAAGCTGGCCAAGAATGTGGACGCGCCGAAACAGGCGGCGGTGTTGGGCGCCGGCATCATGGGCGGCGGCATCGCTTACCAATCGGCGTTGAAAGGCGTGCCGGTGATCATGAAGGACATCAGCGACAAATCGCTGACGTTGGGCATGAACGAAGCGGCCAAGCTGCTCAATAAGCAGTTGGAACGCGGCAAGCTGGATGGCCTGAAAATGGCGCAGGTGCTGTCGACCATTCAGCCGACGCTGGACTACGCCGGCATCGAGCGCGCGCAGGTGATCGTCGAAGCGGTCGTGGAGAACCCGAAGGTCAAAGCCGCCGTGCTGTCGGAAGTGGAAAACCTGATCGGCGAAGACACCGTTCTGGCGTCGAACACCTCGACCATTCCGATTAATCATCTGGCAAAATCGTTGAAGCGTCCGCAAAACTTCTGCGGCATGCACTTCTTTAACCCGGTACACCGTATGCCGCTGGTCGAAATCATCCGCGGCGAACAAACCAGCGACGAGACCATTGCCAAAGTGGTGGCCTACGCCAGCCGCATGGGCAAAACGCCGATCGTGGTGAACGACTGCCCGGGCTTCTTCGTCAACCGCGTGCTGTTCCCATACTTCGCCGGCTTCAGCCTGCTGCTGCGCGACGGCGCCGACTTCCGTCAGATCGATAAAGTGATGGAAAAACAGTTCGGTTGGCCGATGGGCCCGGCCTACCTGCTCGACGTGGTGGGCATCGACACCGCACACCACGCGCAAGCGGTAATGGCGGCCGGCTTCCCGGAGCGCATGAGCAAAGACTATCGCGACGCCATTGACGTGATGTTCGACAACCAGCGCTTCGGTCAGAAAAACCAGCTGGGCTTCTACCGCTACAGCCAGGACAACAAAGGTAAGCCGCGCAAGGACAACGACGAGCAGACCGATGCGCTGCTGGCAGAAGTGAGCCAACCGCGCCAGACCATCAGCGACGAAGAGATCGTTGCGCGCATGATGATCCCGATGATCAACGAAGTGGTTCGCTGCCTGGAAGAGAAGATCGTCGCCAGCCCGGCCGAAGCCGATATGGCGTTGGTCTACGGCATCGGTTTCCCTCCGTTCCACGGCGGTGCGTTCCGCTACCTGGATACGCTCGGCACCGCCAACTACGTGGAGCTGGCCCAGCGTTACGCACACCTCGGCGCCCTGTATCAGGTGCCGGCCGGTCTGCGCGCCAAGGCCGAGCGTAATGAAAGCTACTACCCGGTAGCGACACCGCTGTCCGACGTCGCTACCCGCCAACCGGCATGAGGTCATAAAGATGGAAAACGTAGTTATTGTTGATGCCGTACGCACGCCGATGGGCCGCTCCAAGGGCGGCGCCTTCCGCCAGGTACGCGCCGAAGATCTCTCCGCTCACCTGATGCGTGAAGTGCTGAGCCGCAACCCGGCGCTGGACGCCGCCGAGATCGATGACATTTACTGGGGCTGCGTGCAGCAGACGCTGGAGCAAGGCTTCAACATCGCCCGCAACGCCGCACTGCTGGCCGAGATCCCGCACCGCGTGCCGGCGGTGACCGTCAACCGCCTGTGCGGCTCTTCGATGCAGGCGCTGCACGACGCGGCACGCGCCATCATGGTTGGCGACGCACACGTCAGCCTGATCGGCGGCGTGGAACACATGGGCCATGTGCCGATGAACCACGGCGTGGATTTCCATCCGGGGCTGAGCCGCAGCGTGGCCAAAGCTGCCGGGATGATGGGGCTGACCGCCGAAATGCTGGCCAAGATGCACAACATCAGCCGCCAGATGCAGGATGAGTTTGCCGCCCGCTCCCACCAGCGCGCGCATGCGGCGACGCTGGCGGGTTACTTCAAAAACGAGATCATTCCGACCAACGGCCATGATGCCGACGGCGTGCTGACCCGTTACGATTTTGACGAAGTCATTCGCCCGGAAACCACCGTCGAAAGCCTGTCGGCCCTGCGTCCGGCGTTCGATCCGGTCAACGGCACCGTCACCGCCGGCAGTTCCTCCGCCCTGTCGGACGGCGCTTCCGCCATGCTGCTGATGAGCGAATCACGCGCCAAAGCGCTCGGTTTGAAAGCCCGCGCCCGCATCCGCTCGATGGCGGTCGTCGGCTGCGATCCTTCCATCATGGGCTACGGCCCGGTGCCGGCCAGCAAGCTGGCGCTGAAACGCGCCGGTCTGAGCGTGCAGGACATCGATCTGTTCGAGCTGAACGAAGCGTTCGCCGCCCAGTCGCTGCCGTGCATCAAGGATCTGGGGCTGATGGACAGCATTGACGACAAGATTAACCTGAACGGCGGCGCCATCGCGCTCGGCCACCCGCTGGGCTGTTCCGGCTCCCGCATCTCGACCACCTTGTTGAACAACATGGAACGTCGCGACGCGCAGTTCGGCCTGGCAACCATGTGCATCGGCCTGGGCCAGGGTATCGCCACCGTGTTTGAACGCGTTTAGCTGTGTCTATCTTGGGATGACCGCGTCACCACTTCAAATCGCGGCATCCCGCCAAGTTTAGTTGCCGTTCTTCCCGCCTGTCAGGGGCGGGTTTTTTATGCCTGAAATTTGCCGACGCCCAAATAAAAACGGGGCGCCTCTCGGCCACCCCGTTCACTGCGCATCGCCTCTGTCAGATAAACGAAAACGCGTCGCCAAACATATGCGCTTCCTGCGCGCCGCGCTCGGCGCAGAAACGCTCGCGGGCGATTTTCGCCATCTCGAAACGCCCGGCGATGTAGATGTCATGCTCCGCCAACGTGCCGAAATCCTGCAACACCGCGCTGAGCACGGTGCCGCTGCGGCCACGCCATTCAGCCTCCGGCTGCTCGACCACCGGGATCACCTTCAGGTTCGGGTGTTGCACCGACAGCGCTTCCAGCTCGCTCAGATCGTACAGGTGCTTCAGCTCACGCCCGCCCCAGTAGATGGAAATATCGCGATCGGGCTGCTGCTCCAGCGCGGTCAACAGGATTGAGCGCGCATAGGAGAAGCCGGTGCCGCCGGCGATCAGCACCAGCGGACGGCTGCCCTCTTCCCGCAGCCAGGCGTCGCCGTGCGGCATATCGACGGTGATCGCCTGCTCTTTCAGAATGCGATCCATCACCGCCATAGCGTACAGATTCAGCTCCGAAGCACCGATATGCAGCTCGATGTAATCTTGCTGCGTCGGGGTTGATGCCAGCGAGAACGGACGTTTGTCGCGCTCGTCCATCACCACCATCAGATATTGCCCTGCCTTGAAAGAAAACGGCTGCTCGGGCACCAGACGTACCCGATAAACCGTATCGGTAATGGCCTCTACCGAGGTCACTTTACAGCTCAATATTGTCATGCGTTCCCTCTGTCGGGTCATCAATGCAAAGCTGAGAACAGGGCCTGACGCTATAACGTCGGTTCCCTGTCACTGAAAATTGCGAGCTCATCCCAGATTTCGTCGACGCGCGCACGTACCTTTTCATCCATCTGAATCGGACGGCCCCATTCGCGATCGGTTTCACCCGGCCATTTGTTGGTGGCGTCCAGCCCCATCTTCGAACCCAGTCCGGAAACCGGCGAGGCGAAGTCCAGATAGTCGATCGGCGTATTCTCCACCAGAACCGTATCCCTTGCCGGATCCATTCGTGTGGTAATCGCCCAAATCACGTCATTCCAGTCGCGCGCATTGACGTCATCGTCACAGACGATAACAAATTTGGTGTACATAAACTGCCGCAGGAACGACCAGACGCCCATCATCACGCGTTTCGCGTGGCCGGCGTACTGTTTTTTCATGGTCACCACCGCCAGGCGATACGAGCACCCTTCCGGCGGCAGATAAAAATCAACGATTTCCGGGAACTGTTTTTGCAGGATCGGCACGAACACTTCATTCAGCGCCACGCCCAGGATCGCCGGCTCATCCGGCGGCCGACCGGTGTAGGTCGAGTGGTAAATCGCGTTGCGACGCTGGGTGATGTGCGTGACGGTGAATACCGGGAACTGGTCGATTTCATTGTAGTAACCGGTGTGGTCACCGTAGGGGCCTTCCGGCGCCATTTCACCCGGCTCGATATAGCCTTCCAGCACGATTTCGGCACTGGCGGGCACTTCCAGATCGTTGGAAAGGCACTTGACCACTTCGGTTTTATTGCCGCGCAGCAGCCCGGCAAAGGCATATTCAGACAGGGTATCCGGCACCGGCGTCACCGCGCCGAGGATAGTGGCGGGATCGGCGCCCAGCGCCACCGCAACCGGGAAACGCTCGCCGGGGTGCGCCTGGCACCACTCCTGGTAATCCAGCGCGCCGCCGCGGTGCGACAGCCAGCGCATAATCACTTTATTCTTGCCCAGCACCTGCTGACGATAGATACCGAGGTTTTGCCGTTCCTTATGCGGGCCGCGGGTCACCGTCAGCCCCCAGGTGATCAGCGGCGCGGCGTCTTCCGGCCAGCAGTGCATCACCGGAATGCGGCACAGATCGACATCATCGCCCTGCCATACCTGCTCCTGACAAGGCGCGGATCCCAGCACCTTGGTCGGCATGTTCAGCACCTGCTTGAACTTCGGTATTTTGTCGAACAGATCGCGGAAACCTTTCGGCGGCTCCGGCTCTTTGAGGAAAGCCAGCAGTTTGCCGACTTCGCGCAGCGCGCTGATGTCTTCCTGCCCCATGCCCATCGCCACGCGATTGGCGGTGCCGAACAGGTTGCACAGCACCGGCATGTCGTACCCTTTCGGGTTTTCAAACAGCAGTGCCGGGCCGCCCGCCCGCAGGGTGCGATCGGCAATTTCCGTCATTTCCAGGTAAGGATCGATCGGCTGGCTGATGCGTTTTAGTTCCCCTCTCTTCTCCAGCAACGAGAGGAAATCGCGTAAGTCACGGTATTTCATGCTGATCATTATAGCGGCCAGTGGGGAGGGCATTATAAGCCCTCTTCAAGGTTGTTGCTGCAATTTTGTTAACGCCGCCCGCTGCCGGGTGGCCCTCAGCCGCAGTTGAACGGCACCAGCGCAGCCAGTGCGCGCGTATCCTGATATTCGCGCGTCTCTTCGCCGTGGCGGAACACCTTAAAGCCCTGCCCGTTGGCGCTGAAATAACGCAGCGCATTGCCTTCAACGTGCAACAGACTGCCTTCACGCAACGCCACTACCGATTCGCTCGGGTTGATCGCACAGAACTCCGCGAGACGCTCGTCACGGGTTTCGCCCATGTGGCCGCTGATGTGCGCATCGATGTAATGCGGGTTAATCTGCACCGGGAACAACCCCAGCGCCGGCAACACCACGCTGCAGCGCACCGGCATGTCATTGGTGGTGCGAATACTCGGCGTCGCCACGTTGCAACCTGCGCTCCAGCCGACGTAGGGCACTTCACGCTCGCGCACCGCGCGCTGGATAGGCACGATCAGGCTTTGTTCGTGCAGCATCTGGTTCAGCAACCAGGTGTTGCCGCCGCTGACCAAAATGCATTCGGCCTGCGCGATCGCCGCCGCCGGTGAAGCGGCGTGGTGAATGCTGGTGACTTCAATGCCCAATGTTTGCGCCAGCTCCTGCGCGCGCCGATCGTAGTCGTAACGGATCAGCGCGTAAGGGATAAAGACGGCGGATTTGATGCCGCGGCGCGCAATCATCGCCAGCAGTTGGCTTTTGGCGTACCCCAGCAGCTCGGCTTCGCCAGACAGCTTGCCGTTGCTCAACAGAAACAGCTCCATTTTTCTCCCCTCGGTCAAAAACGATGAATAGCGTCACAGCCGGCGGCGCAACGCCTTGCCATACTGTGACGGTAACAAATTTTTAGCCCTCTGTTATACCAGCGCCGTATCGATAAGTGTGTGACCCCTCGCTAATAGCCGTAGATTCAGAAAGATAGGCGATGTTACATGCTGAAACTTGCATCACTATGTATCCGGAATAGCTTTTGATATGCTTACCGGCTGGCAGAAAGGCATGTGAAATTATGGAATCCTGGTATCTACTTTATTGCAAACGCGGTCAGCTGTTGCGAGCGCAGGAACATCTGGAGCGGCAGCAGGTAAACTGCCTCAGCCCGATCATCACGCTGGAAAAAATCGTGCGTGGCAAGCGCATCGCGGTCAGCGAACCCCTGTTTCCCAATTATCTGTTTGTGGAATTCGACCCGGAGCGCATTCACACCACCACCATCAGCGCCACCCGCGGCGTCAGCCACTTCGTGCGTTTCGGCGCGCTGCCGAGCGTCATCCCGAGCAAGGTGATCGATGAGCTGCGCACGCACACCAGCGAGACCTATGTCGATCCGGAAACCCCGCAGCCGGGCGATACCGTTCTGATCGTCGACGGCGTATTCGAAGGGCTGCAGGCGATCTACACCGAGCCGGACGGCGAGGCCCGCTCGATGCTGTTGCTCAACCTGATCAACAAACAGGTCAGTCAAAGCATCGACAATCGGCAATTCCAGAAAATGTAATGCAAAAAGGCGCCCTCAGGCGCCTTTTTTACGGTATCGCGCTTAGCGGCGCAGCGCTTCTTCATGCAGCCATTGGGCGACACGTTTGGCGAAGTAGGTCAGCACGCCGTCGGCGCCGGCGCGTTTAAAGCACATCAACGACTCCATCACCGCAGGCTGCTCCTGCAGCCAGCCGTTCTGAATCGCCGCCATGTGCATGGCGTACTCGCCGGACACCTGATAAGCGAAAGTCGGCACACCGAAGGTATCCTTCACCCGGCGCACCACATCCAGGTAAGGCATGCCCGGTTTCACCATCACCATGTCCGCGCCTTCCTGCAGATCCTGCGCAATCTCTTGCAGCGCTTCATCGCTGTTGGCCGGATCCATCTGATAGGTCTTTTTGTTGCCGCCTTTCAGGTTGCCGCTGGAACCCAGCGCATCGCGGAACGGACCGTAATAGCAGGAAGCGTACTTGGCGGAGTAGGCCATGATCTGGGTGTTCACCAGGCCCTGCAGCTCCAGACGATCGCGGATCGCCCCGATACGGCCGTCCATCATGTCGCTCGGCGCCACGATTTCCGCGCCCGCTTCGGCATGAGACAGCGCCTGACGCACCAGAATGTCTTTGGTCACGTCGTTAATCACGTAGCCCTGCTCATCGATCACCCCGTCCTGACCGTGGGTGGTGTAGGGATCGAGCGCTACGTCGGTCAGAATGCCCAACTCAGGCACCGCGTCTTTCAGCGCGCGCACCGTGCGCTGCACCAGCCCTTCCGGGTTGTAGGCTTCTTCCGCATGCAGCGACTTCAAGCCCGGTTCAATCACCGGGAACAGGGAGATGACCGGCACGCCGAGTTTGGCGATGGTTTCCGCTTCCTTGACCAGCAGATCGATCGTCATGCGCGATACGCCCGGCATCGAGGCCACTTCTTCCTGGCGGTTGCTGCCTTCCATGACGAACACCGGATAAATCAGGTCATTGACCGTCAGTTGGTTCTCGGCGACCAGACGGCGGCTGAAGTCATGACGGCGCACGCGGCGCATACGGCGACCAGGAAAGGTGCCCGGAAATGCATAGCTCATAGTTTTCTCCTAGCTCAAACCAGCCGGAATAGCCGGCGGGCGTTCTCATCGGTTTTTTGCCCCAGCCATTGCGGCTCTTCCTGCCGCCAGACGGCGACCTGATGCACGATGTGGGGCAGGAAACAGGGTTCGTTGCGGCGAGATGCGGGTTTAGGCTGTAAATCCCGGGGCAACAGATAAGGAGCGTCAGTTTCCAGCAGCAGACGCTCAGCCGGGATCTGCGGCAGCAGGGCGCGCAATTCCAGACCGCGCCGCTCGTCGCATACCCAACCGGTAATCCCGATCGACAGGCCCAGCGACAGGCAGCTTGCTAATTCTTCGGCGGTGCCGGTGAAGCAGTGCACCACGGCCGCGGGCAGTTTATCCAACCACGGCGTCAGTAGCTCGGCAAAACGTGCGTGTGCGTCGCGACAGTGAAGAAACACCGGCAGCGCCAACTCCGCCGCCAGCGCCAGTTGCGCGCTGAACGCCGCTTCCTGCTGCTCCGGCGTCGAGAAGTTGCGGTTGAAATCCAGACCGCATTCACCGATCGCCACCACTTCTGGGCCGGCGGCCAGGGCATAAATCTGCTCGGCGCTGCGTTCATCCCAGCTGCCGGCGTTATGCGGATGCACACCGGCGGTGGACCAGCAATAGCCCGCATGCTGCTGCGCCAGCATGGCGGCCTCGCGGCTCTCAGGCAGATCGGTGCCGGTAATCAACATCCCGGTAACGCCCGCCGCGCGGGCGCGCTCCACCACGGTCTCGTGGTCTTTGGCGAATTGGCTGCTGGTGAGGTTAACGCCGATATCAAACATGGTTTTTTCCAAAGCAAAAGCCGCCCTATGGGCGGCTTCGCAATCAATGTGGATCAGGGCGCTGGGGGTTCGTCACCCTCGTCGTCGTCTTCCGCCTGCGGACGGCGTTTGCCGGTATAGAAGCGAGCGAAGAATACCCCCACTTCAAACAGCAGATACATCGGTATCGCCAGCAGGGTTTGCGAGAACACGTCCGGCGGCGTCAACAACATGCCGACCACAAACGCGCCGACCAACACATACGGCCGTTTCTTCTTCAGGTCTTCCGGCGAAGTGACGCCGCTCCAGCACAGCAGAATGATGGCGACCGGCACTTCGAAGGCGACGCCAAACGCCATAAACAGCGCCATGACGAAATCGAGGTAGTTTTTAATGTCGGTCGCAATGGTCACCCCCATCGGCGCGGTCTTGGCGAAGAAGCCGAAGGCCAGCGGGAACACGATGAAGTAGGCGAAGGCCATGCCGAGGTAAAACAACAGGCTGCTGGACACCAGCAACGGCATCATCAGGCGGCGTTCATGCTTGTACAGCGCAGGCGCGATAAACGCCCATACCTGATACAGGATCATCGGCGCGGAGACGAACACCGAAACGATCATGGTCAGCTTGATCGGGGTGAAAAACGGTGACGCCACGTCGGTGGCGATCATGCTCGCGCCGGCCGGCAACTGCTTGAGCAGCGGCGCAGAAACCAGCTGGTAGATGTCGTTGGCGAAAAACACCAGCACCACGAACACCGCCAGTACGCAAATAATCGAGTTCAACAGCCGCTTGCGCAGCTCTATCAGATGACTGATAAGGGGTTGGGTATCTTCAACAGCCATGTATTAACGATCGCCACTAGGTTGGTGAGACGCTGGGGTTTTATCCGCAACAGGTTCGACAGGAGCAGGCGCTGTTTCCACCGGCGCTTTAGCCGGTTGCGCCGCCACTGGCGCAGCCACGACGGCTTCAGGTTCCACTGCCGGTTTTGGCACGGCGGCGGGCGCGCTGGCGCTGGTTGCCGCTTCCGCCGGCGTCACGCCGTCGTGCAAGGCTTCCGGATCGATGGCCTGCGGGTTATGGATGGTGTTCGCCAGCTCTTCTTTCTCGCCCCGGTAGGTGCGTTTCAAGGATTCCGCCGCGTCTTTCAGCTCATCCATCGACGCCTTCAACTCCGGCGTCAGGTTCTGCAGGCCGGCCTGTTCGGCTTTCTTCAGGCTGTCCTGCAGCTCCTGCAGCTTCAGCTCCTGAGACAGTTCGTGCTGCACCGAGGCCGCCAGCGAGCGCAGCGCGCGGATCCAGCCCGATACCGTTCTGACCGCAACCGGCAAGCGTTCCGGCCCCAGAACAACCAGGCCGATCACCAGCACCAGCAGCAGCTCACTAAACCCAATGTCAAACACGGTTTATACCTGCTCTTTGTTCTTCGACTCTTCCGGTTTCACTTCCGGCTGCTTATCGGTAATAGGCTTGGCCGAGAAATCAGCGTCATCCAGGCTGCTTTTTTCAGCCGTGTTGGGGGTCGACGGCGTATCGTCACCGATCGCTTTTTTGAAGCCCTTGATCGAGGCGCCGAGATCGGAACCCAGCGTGCGCAGTTTTTTGGTGCCGAACAGCAGCACCACGATCACTGCGATGATCAACAATTGCGTAATACTAATACCGCCCATTTTAATTACCTCTAATTTTAAGGGGTCTTTTAAAGCCAGCCCGCATTATAGAGCCGACTTTACCAGAGTAACGAATTAAATCAGGTGGTTCGCTTCCAGCCAATCACCCAGCATACGATGCCGGCGGCCATCATCCAGGCGGGGAACACCTCGATTTGCCCCAGCAGCAACAGCGTGCCGCTTACCAACAGTGTAGCGCCAACGCCGAACAAATAACGTGACTGCCCCTGACGAACCCGCTGAGCCTGCATCTGGTTGGTCAGCTTATCAACGCTTTGTTGCAACAGTTTATGCTGCTGCAGGCTGTCGTAAAACAGCTCGGGCAGCTCGGGCAGTTTCTCCGCCCAGAACGGCGCCTTCTCTTTCAGCGCGCGCACCACGGCGGGAATGCCGACCTGATCGCGCAGCCAACTCTCGAGGAACGGCTTGGCGGTGGTCCACAGATCCAACTGCGGGTAAAGCTGACGCCCCAGCCCTTCAACATACAGCAAGGTCTTCTGCAATAACACCAGCTGCGGCTGCACTTCCATATTGAAGCGGCGCGCGGTGTTGAACAGGTTCAGCAGCACGTTGCCGAAGGAGATCTCCGCCAGCGGCTTCTCGAAAATCGGTTCGCACACGGTACGGATGGCGAATTCGAAGTCTTCCACGTTGGTGTCGCGCGGCACCCAGCCGGAGTCGACGTGCAGTTCCGCCACCTTGCGGTAATCGCGGTTGAAGAAGGCGATGAAGTTTTCCGCCAGATAGCGTTTGTCATCCTTGTTCAACGAACCGACGATGCCGCAGTCGATGCCGATGTAGCAAGGATCTTCCGGATGTTCGTAGCTGACGAAAATATTACCGGGATGCATGTCCGCATGGAAGAAGCTGTCGCGGAATACCTGGGTAAAGAACACCTGAACGCCGCGTTCCGCCAACAGTTTCATGTTGGTGCCCTGCTGCTCCAGCGTGGCGATGTCCGAGACCGGAATGCCGTAGATACGCTCCATCACCAACACGCTTTCGCGGCAGTAGTCGGAGTAAACTTCCGGCACGTACAGCATCGGGCTGCCGTCGAAATTGCGACGCAGCTGAATGGCGTTGGCCGCTTCGCGCAGCAGGTTCAATTCGTCCAGCAGGGTTTTTTCGTACTCGCGCACCACTTCGCGCGGACGCAGGCGGCGGCCGTCCGGCAACAGCTTCGGCACCCAGCCTGCCAGCCGGTACATCAAGCGCACGTCGGCTTTGATAATCGGCCCGATATCCGGCCGGATCACCTTCAGCACCACTTCCTGGCCGGTGGTTTTCAGCCGCGCGGTATGCACCTGCGCGATCGAGGCGGACGCCAGCGGCTGCTGCTCGAAGTCGTCGAACCAGGTTTCCAGCGGGCCGCCCATCGCCAGCTCGATATGCTTGCGCGCCAGCGCACCGTCGAAAGGCGCCACCCGATCCTGCAGCAGCGTCAGCTGATCGGCAATGTGCGGCGGGAACAGATCGCGGCGGGTCGACATCATCTGGCCGAACTTGATCCAGACCGGCCCCAATTCCTGCAGCGCCAGCCGCAGACGTTCGCCCAGCGGTTTGTCCTTGTGCCGATTAGGCATCCAGAACAGCAGCCGGCGGCCGAAGCGCAGCGGCAGCGTCAAACGCATTGTCGGGATCAGCTCGTCCAGCCCATAGCTGAGAAAAACGCGGACGATAAAATACAAACGGCGCAGTTCGCCTGGGGTCATCGCTTGCCCTCCAACTTATCCATGCGGGCAATCAGCGCTTCCGCGCTGCGGGCGAGCGCATCCACTTCTTCATTGAACCACACCACTTCCAGCGGCCCCGGCGCCAGACGCCACTCTTCCGTCAGCGCCTCAGCCATGTCTTGCTGCCGACGCATCAATCCGGCCTTGAGTAACGAAGCACCTTTGCCCAGCGCCTGCGTAATGCCTTGAGCGGCGATATCGCCGATATAGGGCGCCAGCCATTCCGCCGGATCCCACTCCGCCAGATCGAGCAGGCCAACCAGCTGTTGCACCACCTGAATATCCCCTTCCACCGTCAATTCGCCGCTGCGCATCAGCACCGGCAACTGCTGGCGATCGCGCAGCTTCAGTAAGGAGGGAATGCGGCTGCGCACCGTGCAATCGGCGCTGTCTTCAGACTGCCCCAGCACATCCACGCGCAGTTCGCTGAACACCAGCACCAGCGGTGAAGCCAACTCTTCCAGTTCGATGCGCAGCACCTTGCCCGCCAGGCGTTGGCGAGCGGCTTTCATGCTGCGATCGCGAAACAGCAGGTTATTCAGCGAGGTTTCCAGCGCACCGGTCAGCAGAGGGGTAAACAGCATCGGCATCTCCCTCTCAGAACTTGAAGCCGCGATGCAGGGCGACAATCCCACCGGTCAGGTTGAAATAGGTGACGTTTTCAAAACCGGCGTTGCCCATCATGCCCTTCAGGGTTTCCTGATCGGGGTGCATACGGATCGATTCCGCCAGATAGCGATAGCTGTCCGGATCTTTCACTACCAGCTCGCCGATCTTCGGCAGCACGTGGAAAGAGTATGCGTCGTAAGCTTTGCTCAGCGGCGCCAGCAGCGGTTTGGAGAACTCCAGCACCAACAGGCGGCCGCCCGGCTTCAGCACGCGGAACATCGAACGCAGCGCTTTGTCTTTGTCGGTGACGTTACGCAGGCCAAAGGAGATGGTGATGCAATCGAAGTAATTGTCCGGGAACGGCAGCGCCTCGGCGTTGGCCTGCACGTAATTGATGTTGCCGACGATGCCGCGATCGCGCAGCTTCTCGCGCCCCATCTTCAGCATCGAATCGTTGATGTCCGCCAGCACCACCTGCCCCTGCTCGCCAACCATGCGGGAGAACTTGGCGGCCAGGTCGCCGGTGCCACCGGCCAGATCCAGCACGCGCTGCCCGCGGCGCACGCCGCTGCAGTCAATGGTGAAACGCTTCCAGATACGGTGGATGCCGAACGACATCAGGTCGTTCATCACGTCATACTTTGCCGCTACCGAATGAAAAACGTCCGCCACCATGGCCTGTTTTTCGTCTCTAGCGACGGTGCGAAAACCGAAATCGGTGGTTTCCTGCGATTGATCTGCCATTGTCCTGCCTGCTATTCAGTCAATTTTGTGTGGATGAGTGTACCAGAAGCCCGAGGAATACCCCACCTCGCCACGGCCTCAGCCGTGCGAAACGAAGCCCGGTTCCCCGGTGGTATCATCATCGTCGTTCGTCTGCGGCAGCGCGGCAACCTCGTCGTCGTTCGCCTCTTCCGCTTCATCGTGTTGCGCGCCGGCTTGCTGCGCCAGCAGCGGGTTTATCGGCCGCTTGACCTCAACCCCCAGCGCACGGAAACCTTCAATTTGGCCGATAAGATTACCACGGCCTTCGCTCAGTTTGTTCATCGCCTGACGATAACTGCCCTGCGCCTTGTCCAGGCTCTGCCCCAGCGCGGACATATCGTCCACGAACAGCCGCATCTTGTCATACAGTTTCGCCGCGCGCTCGGCGATGCGCTGGGCATTCTGGCTCTGATGCTCATAGCGCCACAGGTTGGTGATGGTACGCAGCGCCACCAGCAACGTGGTCGGGCTGACCAGCATGATGTTGTGCTTGAGCGCTTCGCTGATCAGCTCCGGCTCGCGATCGATAGCCAGCAGGAAGGCCGGCTCGACCGGAATGAACATCAGCACATAGTCCAGCGAACGCAGCCCCGGCAGCTGCTGGTAGTCCTTACGGCCCAGCATGCGAATGTGGCCACGCAGCGAAGCGATATGTTCGCTCAGCGCCGCTTCGCGCTCCGCCTCGTCTTCACCGTTGAAATAGCGCTCGTAGGCGATCAGCGACATCTTGGCGTCGATCACGACATCCTTGCCCTGCGGCAGGCGCACGATCACATCGGGCTGCATGCGACTCTGATGATCTACCCGCACGTTGACCTGCGTTTCATACTCGTGCCCTTCGCGCAGGCCGGAGGCCTCCAGCACCCGGCTCAGCACCACTTCACCCCAGTTGCCCTGGGTCTTGTTGTCGCCTTTCAGCGCCTTGGTGAGGTTGATGGCCTCGCGCGCCATTTGCGCATTCAACTGCTGCAGATTGCGTATCTCGTGCGTCAGCGTATGGCGCTCACGCGCCTCCTGGCCAAAGCTGTCCTGCACCTGCCGGCGGAAACCGTCCAGTTGTTCGCGCAGCGGCAGCAGTAACCGATCCAAACTTTGCTTATTTTGCTCGTCCACCTTGCGGCCGCTGTGTTCAAAAATGCGGTTGGCGAGGTTTTCAAACTGGGTAGTGAGGCGCTGTTCGCTGTTGATCAGCAGACGCTGCTTCTCCTCCGCCGCCATGCGCGTCTCTTCCAGACGGATGGTGACTTCGCGCAGCTCGGCCTCCTGCGCGCTGTTCACCTCGCGCTGGGCGCGCAGCTCTTGGTTGAGCAGCTCGCATTCGTTGCGCCAATGGTTGAGCTGTTGCAGTTTTTCATGCCCGGCCGCCAGCTGGCTGTGCAGGTTGCGCAGCTCCAGCTCGTTCTGGCGCGACTGCTGTTCGTGGCGCAGCAGGGCCTCCTGCCGCACGGCCGTCTCCTGCTGCGCCTGCTGCAACGCTTGCTCCAGCAACCGCAGTTCGGTTTCATGTTGCGCGTTCGTCTGCTGCACTCGCAGACTGGCGATCAGCCACCCTAACAGCATGCCGATCGCGACGCCGCCAATCCCATAAATCAGACTGGTATCCACCCTGCCTCCTGTTGCACCTTGCCGTTCCGGCGTTTCGCACGCCCATTGCCCGTCACGTTAAGGGGAGGCTGTATGGATGTCCAGCCTGATTTTGCCCGCCGCGCACAATATTGCGCGGCGCTGCGCAATTTAGCGAGAAATCAGCCCAGCCACTGGCTGAGCCACTTGATGCCGAAGGCCCCCGGCGCCAGAATGCCGAACGCCCAGATCATCGCCGACGTGACGTTGGCCAACTGGAAGTAGCGCTGCGGCATGCCGCAAATGCCCCCCACCAGCGGCACCACGGCGCGCAGCGGGCCGAAGAAGCGGCCAATGAAAATGCCCAGCACGCCCCAGCGCTCAAAGAAGGCGTGGCCGCGCGCCAGCAGCTGCGGATTGCGCGACAGCGGCCACATATGGGCCACCCGATCCTGATAGTGGTAGCCGATCCAGTACGAGAGCCAGTCGCCGAAAAACGCCCCGGCGGCGGCGGCGGCCCAAATCGGCCAAAAGGCGATGCCGCTTTCGCCGATCAGCGCGCCCAGCGCCAGCAGGATCACCGTGGCCGGCAGCAGCAGCGACAAAAACGCCAGCGACTCGCCGAACGCCAGGAAGAAGATGATGGGAATGGCCCAGCCTTCGTGCTGACGCACGACGTCGCTGACCCAGTTAATAACGTCATTGAGGCTCAATGCAGGGCTCCTGATACGCGATGGTTCGCCGCCTAGGATAAGCCGGGGCGAGTTAAACCCCGGCTAAACACGCGGCAATTTACTCGAGGTAGAACGCCCGCAGCACTTCGCGCTGGGCCGCGCCCAGGCCGTATTCCGCTTCCAGCCAGCGGTCGGTGGAGCCGTATTGTTGGCGGATGCAGCCCAGCGCCGTCATCAGGAACTCCTCGCGCGCGCTGAGCACGTAGGCGAATTGCTCCAGCGCCGCCGCATTCAACTTGATAGACAGCTGATCCAGCATCTGCTCGCGGAAAGCGGCCAGCGTGGTTTCGGTCAGCAGATAGTCTTCCAGCACCGTCGCTTCGTCGGCCCCCAGCGCGAACAGCACCAGCGCCGAACCGACCCCGGTGCGATCCTTGCCGACCGCGCAGTGTTGCACGATCGCGCCGCCGCCGGGGTTGCTCAACAGCTGCGCCAACCGCTGATAGGCCGCATTGCCGAACGGCAGGCGGCGATACAGCTCCAGCATGAACGCCCGGGCGTCGAAAGCGGCCAGCGTTTCGTTGGTGAGCTTTTCCAGGTTGGCGTTGACTTCGCTGCTCAGCGGGTTGGCCGGCACGTGGTGATAGTCGGCGCCATTCCACAGAATATCCGGTTTGGCATGCACTTCGTCGGCATCGCGGTAGTCCAGCACCGAACGCACCGGCACCCCAGCGAGGAAAGTGCAGTCGTTTTCCGTCAGCCGCTCGAGAGAACCGGAGCGGAACAGCAGGCCGCGTTTGATGCGGCGCCCGTCGGCCACGCCGTTGCCGCCGAAGTCACGGAAGTTAATGCCGCCGTCGAGCGGCGCAAGCGAAGGATGAAGCAGGATCTGGGCGGTCATAAACGTCCTCGTTGTTTTTGTTCTGACAACGCGCGGCAGCCATCGGCGCAGCGCTGAGGAGTATCACCGTAACAGATTAGCCGCGAATGGAAAAACGGACCGCGTCGGCGGCCCGTTCACTCCGTTGACAAAGGAGGAAAAAACGCGGTTTTTCCTCCTTTGTGGTTATCCGCCGAAAATCAATGAATTGATTTTCCCTGTTTGTTATCCGCTGCTTTCTGCAAACCGGGCAATGGCATGAGGTTTGTCATCAATCTCAACGGACCGCGTCGGCGGCCCGTTGAGGGAAGGTGATTACAGCAGACGGCGGGCGGCGTCCACCACGATCTGCACCGCTTTGCTTTCGGTGTTTTTCATGGTCTCGGCGTTCGGGATCTCTTGCTGGGTGCGGTTAACGATCACCCCGGCCACCATGCCGGCGCGCAGGCCCTGGCTGGCGCACATGGTCAGCAGCGTGGCGGATTCCATTTCATAGTTCATCACGCCCATCGCCTGCCATTCTTCCATCGAGCCTTTGAAACGGCTGACCACGCGGCCAGAGTAGGTATCGTAACGTTCCTGGCCCGGATAGAAGGTATCGGAAGAAGCCGTCACGCCAATGTGGGTGGTGGCGCCGCTGGCTTTGGCCGCTTCCACCAGCGCGGTGGTGCAGGCGAAGTCCGCGACCGCCGGGAACTCCATCGGCGCAAAGTGCAGGCTGGCGCCGTCGAGGCGTACCGCTGCCGTAGTCACCAGTACGTCGCCGACGTTGATGTTCGCCTGAATGGCGCCGGTGGTGCCGATACGCAGGAAGGTGCGGATGCCCAGCTGCGCCAGCTCTTCCACCGCGATAGAGGTAGACGGGCCGCCGATGCCGGTGGAGCAGACGATCACCGCCTTGCCATCCAGCTCTGCGCGCCAGGTGGTGAATTCACGATGGGAGGCCAGATGCACCGGATTTTCCATCAGCTTGGCAATTTTCTCTACGCGCTGCGGATCGCCCGGCACGATGGCAAGCTGGGCCCCTTGTAAATCGTTCTTGGTGAGGCCGAGATGAAAAACATCAGACTGAGACATACGAGACTCCTCATGGATCATGTTTATTGGGAGGAACAAAAAAGCACTCTACTGAAAATCGCCGCTTAATTTCGTGACGATAGTCACTATGAAAAGAGAAACAAATTACATGCTACATATTTTTTGTGATTTTTATCACAAAAAAGCACTATAAGGCATCCAGAACGCACCGCTAAACCTCAGTCTAGCCGACAAACCTTGCCGCTCCCTGCCCGTTGATTGCCGGCTGAAACTATTTAGCTCATCAATTCGAAATACCCCCATCTTATCGGTTGCTTAGGGACAAAAAAGCCCTCTAACGCACCTTATGGCACTTACGCGGGCCAAAACGCGTAATAACATGATAAAAAGCGCTTAAAAATGCCGTAAAGCCAGATAATTAGCCGTTTTTTATCGACTTGTCCGAAAGTGCGCCACGCGGCGCCAATAATGGGTAATCTTTCCTATAGTTAATCTCAGCGCTTTTTTCTATTGCACGGAGACCGCAATGAAAACCGAACATGTGATGACATTAGAACAGGCTCAGGGAGGATTCGCCCCGGCCGCCGCGCCGGTAGCCGCCTCCGCGATTATCACCGATGAACAGGGCATTCACGCCGGGCAAACGACTATTCCTTCCCAGGGAGACGCGCTGCCGGCCTACGTCGCCAAACCCGCCGACCACAACGGCCCCTTCCCCATCGTGCTGGTGGTGCAGGAAATCTTCGGCGTCCATGAACATATTCAGGATCTGTGCCGCCGTCTGGCCAAACAGGGCTATCTGGCGATTGCTCCCGAGCTCTATTTCCGCCAGGGCGACGCCAACGACTACACCGATATCGGCGAGCTGTTCCAGCAGCTGGTGACCAAGGTGCCGGATCGTCAGGTGCTGTCGGATCTGGATCACGCCGCGCACTGGGCTATCCGCCACGGCGGCGACGCCGGCAAGCTGGCGATCACCGGTTTTTGCTGGGGCGGCCGCATTACCTGGCTGTACGCGGCGCACAACCCGCAGTTAAAAGCGGCCGTCGCCTGGTACGGCAAACTGGTGGGTGAAAAAACGCTGAATTCGCCGAAGCATCCGGTCGATATCGCCACGCACTTGTCAACGCCAGTGCTGGGGCTGTATGGCGGGCAGGACAGCGGCATTCCGCTGGATACGGTGGAAAACATGCGTCAGGCGATCCGCGCCGCCAACGCCGATGCCGAAATCGTGGTGTATCCTGGCGTCGGGCACGCATTCAACGCCGACTATCGCCCCAGCTACAACGCCGAAGCGGCGGAAGACGGCTGGCAGCGCATGCTGGCGTGGTTCGCCCAGCACGGCGTCAAGTAATCCCCCTCGCATAAAAAAGGGCGCCGAAGCGCCCAATCATCACACCAGTAAATCTATCTGCGGCGGTTTACCCGCCGCACGGCATCACGCGTGCTCGCGCAGGCGCTGCGCCGCCAATACCATGTTGGCCAGCGACTGCCGGGTTTCAGGCCAACCGCGAGTTTTCAGGCCGCAATCGGGGTTGACCCACAGGCGTTCCGCCGGGATGTTCTGCGCCGCTTTACGCAGCAGCGCTTCGATCCATTCCACGCTCGGCACGTTCGGCGAGTGGATATCGTAGACGCCCGGCCCGATTTCGTTCGGGTATTCGAACTCTTTGAAGGCTTCCAGCAGATCCATATCGGAACGCGAGGTCTCGATGGTGATCACGTCGGCGTCCAGCGCGGCGATGGAGTCCATGATGTCGTTGAACTCGCAGTAACACATGTGGGTGTGGATCTGGGTGTCATCCTGCGCCACGGCGGCGTTCAATTTGAAGGCGTCCACCGCCCAGTTCAGGTAGGCGGCCCAGTCGGATTGTCGCAGCGGCAGCCCCTCGCGCAGCGCAGGTTCGTCGATCTGAATGATGCCGATGCCGGCTTTTTCCAAATCTTCCACCTCGTCGCGCAGCGCCAGCGCAATCTGCTTGGCGATCACTTCGCGGGTCACGTCTTCACGCGGGAACGACCAGCACAGGATGGTCACCGGCCCGGTCAACATGCCTTTCACCGGCTTGTCGGTCAACGACTGGGCGAATTTGGCCCATTCGACGGTAATGGCTTCCGGGCGGCTGACGTCACCGATGATCACCGGCGGCTTCACGCAGCGGGAACCGTAGCTCTGCACCCAACCATTCTGGGTAAACACGAAGCCGTCGAGGTTCTCACCGAAATATTCCACCATGTCGTTGCGCTCGGCTTCACCGTGCACCAGTACGTCCAGCCCGAGGCGCTCCTGCTCGACGATCGCCTGTTTGATGTGCTCACCGATGCTGGTGCGGTAGTTGCTGCCGTCCAAACGGCCCTGTTTGAAGTCCAGACGCAGGCCGCGGATTTCGGTGGTCTGTGGGAACGAACCGATGGTCGTCGTTGGCCAGGCCGGCAGCTTGAAACGCTCGCGCTGCGCCCTGGCGCGCTCGGCGTACGCGCTGCGGCGTTCGCAGTCCTGCGCGGTGATCGCGGCCAGACGGCGCTCAACCTGTGGGTTATGCACGCGGTTCGACTGGCGACGGGCGCGGATCGGCGCGCTGTAGGCGTCCAGCTCGGCCTGTTTCGTCGCGTCAGGCGCGTTCAGCGCCGAGCTCAACAGCGCCAGCTCGGCGCATTTTTGCAGGGCGAAGGCGAACCAGCTTTTCACTTCTTCGTCCAGACGGCTTTCCACGCTCAGATCGATCGGGCTGTGCAGCAGTGAACAGGAGGTGCCGATCCACAGCGGGCGCTGTCCCACCAGCGGCTGCAGACGTTCGAACCAGCGGCTCAGATCGGCGCGCCAAACGTTGCGGCCGTTGATCACGCCCAGCGACAGCAGCCAGTCTTGCGGCAATGCGGCGCTCAGCGCGGCGATATCGTCATGGCCGGCGACCAGATCGACGTGCAGCCCCTGCACCGGCAGCGTGCGAATGGTGTCGAGGTTGTGGCCGACGCTGTCGAAATACGTGGTCAACAGCAACTTAACCTGCCCCTGCAACGCGTCATACGCCGGTTTGAAGGCGTCCAGCCAGGCTTGCGGCAGCTCCAGCACCAGCGCAGGTTCGTCGATTTGCACCCACTCGACGCCGCGCTTCGCCAGCTCCGCCAGCACCTGCTGGTAAACCGGCAGGATCTCTTTCAGCAGCGACAGGCGGTCGAACGGCTCGCCCTTCACTTTACCCAACCACAGATAAGTCACTGGGCCAAGCAACACCGGCTTGATGTGATGCCCCAGCGCCAGCGCTTCGTCCACTTCGTCCAGCAGTTGGGTCCAGCCCAGCTTGAACTGCTGGCCTTGCTGGAATTCGGGCACCATGTAGTGGTAGTTGGTATTGAACCATTTGGTCATTTCCGCCGCGGCCGCCGGCTCGCCGGTCGGTGCGCGGCCACGGCCGATGCGGAACAGCGTGTCCAGATCAATAGAGCCATCCGCATTCTGATGGCGCGCCGGCACGTTGCCCAGCAGCAGGCTGGTGGTCAACACATGATCGTACCAGGCGAAATCGCCGACCGGCACCAAATCCACCCCGGCCTGCCGTTGCTGCTGCCAATGACGAGCGCGCAGCTCGCGGCCAACCGCCAACAGCTCTTCCTGCGTTGAGTTGCCGGCCCAGTAGCTTTCCTGAGCTTTTTTCAGCTCACGTCGTAGCCCAACGCGAGGAAAACCCAGTGTGTGATTCAAAATTGCCATCGTCATATTCCCCATTTAGCCGTCCAGATGTTTACACATCCATAATCAGCAGGTACTGTATTAACCACAAGCGCAATTTATTCACTGTCAATGTGAAGGACTCTCATGATCGAACTGAAACATTTACGGACGCTGCAGGCTCTGCGCAACAGCGGTTCGTTGGCGGGGGCGGCGGCCCAACTTCATCAGACGCAGTCTGCCCTGTCGCACCAGTTCAGCGATCTTGAACAACGTCTGGGCTTCAAGCTGTTCGTGCGCAAGAGCCAGCCCCTGCGCTTCACCGCCCAGGGCGAGATCCTGCTGCAGCTGGCGGAACAGGTGCTGCCGCAGATCCAGCAGGCGTTGCAGGCCTGCCACGAGCCGCATCAAACCACGCTGCGCATCGCCATCGAATGCCACAGCTGCATTCAGTGGCTGACGCCGGCGCTGGACAACTTCCGCCAGCGTTTCCCGCAGGTGATGATGGACTTCACTTCCGGCGTGACTTTCGATCCGCAGCCAGCCTTGCAACAGGGCGAACTGGATCTGGTGATGACGTCGGATATTCTGCCGCGCAGCGGCCTGCACTATTCGCCGATGTTCGATTTCGAGGTGCGTCTGGTGCTGGCGCCGGATCATCCGCTGGCCGGCAAGCCGCACATCGAGCCGGAAGACTTGAGCGATGAAACGCTGTTGATTTACCCGGTGCAGCGCCAGCGGTTGGATATCTGGCGGCATTTCCTGCAGCCGGCGGGCGTCAACCCGGCATTGAAGAACGTCGATAACACGCTACTGCTGATCCAGATGGTATCGGCGCGGATGGGGATTGCGGCGCTGCCGCATTGGGTGGTGGAGAGTTTCGAACGGCAGGGGCTGGTGGTGACCAAAACCCTGGGTGACGGCCTGTGGAGCCGCCTGTACGCCGCCGTGCGCGACGGCGAACAGCGCCAGGCGGTGACCGAAGCCTTTATCCGCTCGGCCCGCCAGCACGCCTGCGATCATCTGCCGTTCGTGCGCGACGCCGCACGCCCCGGCGCGACCGGCGCCAAAGCGTTGGCGGCCGGCGTGTAAACTGCCGGCCCTCGTTTAGCCGAGCTGTTTCGGCGCCACCCAGCGGCGGTGCACCCACAGCGAAGCGACGATCACCGCCCCACCGAGGATAAAGCTCGGCCAGTGCGGCTGCTGCTGCCAAATGGCCAGGTTGACCAACAAGCCGGCCGGCACATGCATGTTGTTCATGATGCCGAGCGTGCCGGCATCCACCTGCGTCGCGCCGTAGTTCCACATGAAATAGCCCAGCCCAGACGCTACCACGCCCAGCCAGATCAGCACGCCCCACTGCAGATTGGTGGTTGGCAGCTGCTGCGGGTTGCCCCACAGGAACCAGGCCACCACCGCCACTGCCGCCGCCCCCAGGTAGAACCAGGAAAAGGCGGTATGTTGCGGCAAGGGGTGCACTTCCATCAGGCGCTTATAGCCGACCATGCCGATGGCGAAGCTGATGTTCGCCGCCTGCACCAGCAACAGCCCCCACCAAAAATGTTCGCTCAGTTGGTGATAGCGAATGATCGCCGCGCCCAGCACCGCCAGCAGCGCGCTGAAGGCGTAGCCCCAGCGCAGGCGACGGCCGCTCAGCAAGTCGTAGATCAGCGTGATGTACAATGGCGTCAGCACGGTGAACAACAGGAACTCCGGCACCGTCAGATAGAGATAAGCGCGGAAGCTGATGAGGTACATGATGCCCAGCTGGAAGGCACCCACCAGCATATACAGCAGGATCACCTTGAGTTTGATGTTGCGCCAGCGCAGGAACGGCAGGAACACCAGCGCCGCCAGCCCGATGCGCATCAGCACCGAGAACCAGCTGTCGACATGGCCCGCCAAATATTCGCCGATCAGGCTGAAAGAGAACGCCCACAGAATGGTGGTGATAACCAAGAGCAGCACGATGGGTTCATCCTAACAATTCATAAACCGCGATTGTAACGGAAGATGGACGCATAAGGGGATGAAAGGCGGTTTACATCTGAACAAAATACAAACTACCAGCAAAATTTCACCGCTGAGTTAGGCTTAATAAAAAGGCGAGGTAACCATCATGAAAACTTCTCACATTCTGTTCGCTCTGCTGTTGCTGCCTGGGTTGGCGGCGGCGGCCAACGGCGTAACCGACCTGCGCTCACAGCAGCAGTTACTCAACCAAAACAGCCAGCAGGCGCAACAACAGCGCTTGTTGAACAACCGGCAGATGGATCAACGCCGCCTCCAGCAGCAGCGACAGTTCGACAATCAACGGCAACAGCTGTTGCAAACCGCGCCGAACGGCGGGCAACTGCTGCCTAACGGCAACCAGCCGCGCGATCCGTTCAATCGCACCGCGCCGGCGGTGCCGCAGGCGCCGATGCCGGCTACGCCCGCACGCCCATAACGGTGAGGATCAGCGGCGTGGTGATCGCCGCCAGCACGGTGGACATCACCAAGCTGGTGGCGGCCGGGCCGGTGAGCGTATTGAACTGGCGCGACATCAGGTAGACGTTCACCCCCACCGCCATTGAGCCCAACAGCACCACCACGCGGGTCTCCATCGGCGGCAGATCCATCATCCAGGCCAGCAGCCAAATCACCAACGGCTGCACCAGCAACTTCAGCACGCAGATGGCGCTGCTCAGCTGCCAGCCTTCGCTGATGCGATACTCCGCCAGGCCCATGCCGAGCACCACCAGCGACAGCGGTGCCGCCACCTGGCCGAGCATGCTGACCGGCCGATCGACGAAGGCCGGCAGCGGCAGGCCGGTCAGGCTGAACAGGGTGCCGGACAGGATGCCGACGATCAACGGGTTGGTCAGCACGCTGCGGGCGGTTTTGGCAAAGCCGCTCAGCGTCGGCGAGCCGTTGCGCGCCCATTCGATCGACACCGTCACCAGCGTCCACAGGATCAGGCCGTTGAACACCAGCACCAGCGCTACCGACGGGATCGCCGCCTGCCCCAGCATCACGCTGGCGATCGGTAAACCGAGCATCACGTTATTGGAGAAAATACCGCCCAGCGCAAACACCGAACCAGCGACCCCATCCAGCCGGAAGAGGTGCCGGGCGACCAGGCGGCCGAGCACGAACACCAGCAGGCAACTGCCGAAGAACGCGATCAGCAGCCGGGCGTCGACCGCCGGGCGCTGCGAGAAGTCGCACATCATGCGAAACAGCATGGCGGGCAAGGCGAGGGAAAACACGAAGCGCGTCAGGCCATCAGTGATACTGGAAGGCCATTTCCCCCAGCGAATCAGCCCATAACCCAACGCGATCAGGACGAACAGCGGTAAAGACAGCACGATCTGGTGCCACAGTGACAGGATAAAGCCAGGCATCGCATTCCTTCCGGTGGTGCGGCGGCAAGGCTTGTCGTCGCGGGATTCATCGGCGCCGGATTAAAAATCCGGGCCAATCAAATCTATCCGGTCGGTGCAAATGCAGTCAACGCCCCAGTCGAGCAGCAGACGCGCGCGATCCGGTTGGTTGACGGTATACACCAGAATGCGTAGACCGGCGTCTTTCAACGCTTTCACCCGCTCAGCGGTCAGCGCTTTGTGATCGATATGCAGCGAGACGCAATCCAGACGCTCCGTCAGCTCGCGCCAGTTGTCGTCCCAGGCCTCCAGCAGCAGGCCGCGCGGCAAGTCCGGCACGGTGCGTTGCGCCGCCGCCAGCGCTTCGACCGAGAAGGAGGAGAGCAGCGGGTCGGTCTGCCCTTGCCACAGCAACCGCGCCGCCAGCGCCACCACCCGCCCGGTTTCATCGTCGCTGCCGGTGGTCGGTTTGATCTCGATATTGGCCATCAGGCCGTGTTCCCGGCAGCGTTCCGCCACCTCCGACAGCAGCGGCAGCCGCTCGCCCTTGAAGGCCGAACTGTACCAGTTGCCGGCGTCCAGCTGCACCAGTTTGTCCCACGGCAGCTCGCCCGCCACGCCCCAACCGTTGCTGGTGCGATCCAGCGTGTCGTCGTGCAGCAGGAAAATTTGCCCGTCCTGCGCCAGCTTGGCGTCGAACTCGATCATCTTGTGGCCGTGGCGCGCGCCGACGTTGATCGCCGCCAGGGTGTTTTCCGGCGCCAGAGAACCGCCGCCGCGGTGGGCGACAATATGAGGGTAAGGCCAGGGTCTCGTCATCAATCCATCCGTAATCCGCTGTGGGTGTCAAAGAAGTGCAGCGCCTGAGCAGGCAGCTGCAAATATAGCGTACTGCCCGCCGTCGGCAAGGTTTCATGCGACAGCCGCGCGATCACCCCGTGCCCGCCCCACTGGCCGTGCGCCAGATTGTCGGCCCCCAGCAGTTCCAGCGTCTGCAGCTGCAGCGGCACGCCCTGGCCTTGCGCCACCAGCTGAATATGCTCCGGCCGAACGCCCAGCGTCAACGACCGCCCCGCCCACTGCGGCTTGGCCGCCGGCAACGGCAGCGCCATGCCGTCCGCCAGCAGCAGCTGGCCGCCGTCGGCACTGAGGGTGCCGGGCAGCAGGTTCATCGCCGGCGATCCGATAAAGCCGGCGACAAACAGCGAAGCCGGCCGTTGGTACACTTCACTCGGGGTGCCGATCTGCTCCGCCACGCCCTTGTTCATTACGATCACCCGCTGCGCCAGCGTCATCGCCTCCACCTGATCGTGGGTGACGTACAGGCTGGTGGTTTTCAGACGACGATGCAGCTGTTGCAGCTCCAGGCGCATCTGCACCCGCAGCTTGGCGTCCAGGTTGGACAGCGGCTCATCGAACAGGAATACCGCCGGTTCGCGCACGATAGCGCGCCCCATCGCCACGCGCTGGCGCTGGCCGCCGGAAAGTTCGCGCGGTTTGCGTTTGAGCAGCGGCTCCAGCTCCAGGATGCGCGCCGCCTCCTCCACCCGCTGGCGGATATGCTCCTTGCCGAAACCGCGGATCTTGAGGCCGTAGGCCATGTTGTCGTACACGCTCATGTGCGGATAGAGCGCGTAGTTCTGGAACACCATCGCGATGCCGCGATCCTTGGGCTCCAGATCGGTCACGCGCCGGGTATCGATATAGATATCGCCGCTGGTGGTGCGTTCCAGCCCGGCCACCATCCGCAGCAGCGTGGATTTGCCGCAGCCGGACGGGCCGACCATCACGATGAATTCGCCGTCCGCCACATCGAGGTCGATCTGTTTGATCACCGGCGTTTTACCGTCGTAAGACTTGGTGACCGCCTGTAGTTTTAATCCTGCCATCGTCGTTATTTCTCGCTATCAACCAGACCGCGCACAAACCAGCGCTGCATCAGAAGCACCACCGCCAGCGGTGGCAATAAAGTCAGAATCATCGCCGCCATCACCTGGTTCCACTGGGTCGGCGCGCCGGAGGTGGAGATCATGCTCTTGATGCCCGCCACCGCGGTGCCCATCGAGGCGTCGCTGGTGATCAGGATCGGCCACAGGTATTGGTTCCAGCCGTAGATAAAGGTGATGACGAACAGCGCCGCCAGATTGGTTTTCGACAGCGGCAGCACGATGTCCCAGAAGAAACGCATCGGCCCGGCGCCGTCGATGCGCGCCGCCTCCAGCAGCTCATCCGGCAGCGTCATGAAGAACTGGCGCAGCAGGAAGGTCGCGGTGGCCGAGGCCATCAGCGGCAGCGTCAGGCCGGTATAGCTGTCCAGCAGGTTGAGGTTGGAGATCACCTCCACCGTCGGGAAAATGCGCACTTCCACCGGCAGCATCAGGGTGAGGAAAATCAGCCAAAAAAACAGGCTGCGCAGCGGGAAACGGAAATACACGATGGCGTAAGCCGACAGCACTGACACCGCGATCTTGCCGCAGGTGATCGCCAGCGCCATGATCACGCTGTTGAGCAGCAGCAGCGAGAACGGCACTTTGAGGTTGCCCACGCCGCCCTGCCAAATGTTGCGGATGTTCTCCCACAGGTGGCCGCCGGGCACCAGCGTCATCGGCACCTGAAACACCTGTTTGTCGTCCAGCGTGGCGGCGACAAAGGCCACGTACAGCGGGAACAGCACCACCAGCACGCCGATAATCAGCATCACATGGCTGAAGACATCCAGCCCGCGTCGATTCTCAATCATTGGTAGCGCACCTTACGTTCAACGAAGCGGAACTGGATCACCGTCAGGCCGATCACCAGCAACATCAGGATCACCGACTGCGCGGCGGAACTGGAAAGATCCAACCCTGCGAAGCCTTCGCGGTAGATCTTGTAGATCAACGTGGTGGTGGACTGCACCGGCCCGCCGCCGGTGGCGGCGTCGATCACCGGGAAAGTATCGAAGAAGGCGTACACCAGATTGACCACCAGCAGGAAGAAGCTCACCGGCGCGATCAGCGGCAGCACCAGATGGAAGAAACGCCGCACCGGGCCGGCGCCGTCGATGGCCGCCGCTTCCACCAGCGAACGCGGGATCGACTGCAGCGCCGCGAGGAAAAACAGGAAGTTATAGCTTATCTGCTGCCATACCGAGGCCAGCACCACCAGGAACATCGCCTGGCCGCTGTTTTGCGCATGGTTCCAGTTATAGCCCAGACCATTGAGGAAATGGGTGATCAACCCCAGACCGGGGTTGAACAGAAAGATCCACAGCACCGCCGCCACCGCCGGCGCCACCGCGTAGGGCAGGATCATCAGCGTGCGATAGAGGCGGCTGCCGCGCAGCACGTAGTCCACCAGCGCAGCGAAGAACAGCGAAACCGCTAGCCCGATGCCGGCCACCAGGAAGCTGAAGAACAGCGTGGTGTAGAACGAGTCGAGGTAGTAAGGATCCTGGAACAGCTGTTTAAAGTTATCCAGCCCAACAAACTGGCTGGACAGGCCGAACGGATCGAGGCTCTGCACCGAATACCACAGCGCTTCGCCGGCGGGCCATAAAAAGAAGACGGCGGTAATCAGCAGCTGCGGCAGCACCAGCGCATAGGGCAACCAGCTGCAGCCGAAACCGGGACGGGAAGATGACATAGCAGTTAAACCATTAATCGGGTACGGAAGGATCGGCGTGAAGACGCGAGCCCGGTCTACCGGGCCCGCGACGCGGGGTTACTTGGTCGAAGCTTCGAAGCGGCGCAGCAGCACGTCACCGCGCTGCACGGCGGCGTCCAACGCCTGCTGAGGCGTTTTCTTGCCGGTCCACACGCCTTCCAGCTCCTCATCCACCACGCTGCGGATCTGCGGCATGTTGCCCAGGCGCAGGCCCTTGGTGAACGGCAACGGCGGCTTGTTCAGCATCTGGCGAGTGGCGACGTCAGCACCCGGGTTCTTGTCGTAGAAGCCCTGCTGCTTGGTCAGATCGTAAGCCGCGGTGGTGATCGGCAGATAGCCGGTCTTCTGGTGCCATTCGGCGGCGATTTCCGGCTGCGCCAGGTACTGCAGGAATTCGGCCACGCCCTTGTAGGTGGCGGCGTCTTTGCCGTTCATCACCCACAGGCTGGCCCCGCCGATGATGGCGTTTTGCGGCGCATTTTTCGCGTCGGCGTCGTACGGCATCATGCCGACGCCGTAGTTGAATTTGGCGTAGTGCTTGATGTCCGCCAACGAACCGGATGAGGCGGTGGTGATGGCGCAGTCGCCGTTATAAAACTTCTCGGTGGATTCGTCTTTGCGGCCGAAATAGGTGAAGTCGCCCTTCTTGTTCATCGCTTCGAGCAGCGCAATATGTTTGACCTGCAGCGGTTGGTTGAACTCCAGCTTGGCGCTGGTGCCGCCAAAGCCGTTGTTTTCACTGGCGAACGGCACGCCGTGCCAGGCGCTGAAGTTCTCCAGTTGGATCCAGCCCTGCCAGCCGCTGGCGTAACCGCACTTCATGCCGGCTTCGCGCAGTTTGGCGGTATCCGCCGCCAGTTCCTGCCAGGTTTTCGGCGGTTGTTCCGGGTTCAGGCCGGCCTTTTTGAAGGCGTCTTTGTTGTAGTACAGCACCGGCGTGGAGCTGTTGAACGGCTGCGACAGCAGATGGCCGCTCTTGTTGTCGGTGTAATAGCCGGCCACCGTCGGCACGAACACCGACTCGTCGAAGTTGATGCCGGCCTCTTTAAACACTTCATAGACCGGTTTGATGGCTTTGCTGGCCATCATGGTGGCGGTGCCCACCTCGTAAACCTGCAGGATCGCCGGCGCCTTGCCGGAGCGGTAAGCGGCGATGCCCGCCGCCAGGCTCTGTTCGTAGTTGCCTTTATAAACCGGCACAATCTTGACGTCGCTGTGCGACTGGTTGAAGCGATCCGCCAGAGAGTCCACTTCTTTACCCAGTTCGCCTTCCATCGAATGCCAGAACGGGATTTCTGTCGCCGCCAGCGCCTGTGCGCTGACCGCCAGGGTCAATGCGACGCACAGCGTGGTTTTGCGAATAGCGTAGGTGAGCATGCCTAACTCCTGAAAAAGCTGGTGTAAAAGCGCGTGAGCGAAAAGAATCAGTTTTTTGTTCGGAAGCTAACATGCCATGCGCGGATGACAGAAAAATAACCGTTAGATGACAGCCACATGACGGCAAAGTGAAGTGAAGATGGCGGTTTGATGTCGGCGGCGGGCATGGGCTCCGCCGCCGCGAGGATTACAGCGAACGGCGCAGGCGCGCGACCGCTTCTTGCATCTGCTGCTCGGTGGCGGTGGCGAACGACAGGCGGAAGGTCGAACGATCCGGGTTGTCGGAGAAGAAGTATTCCCCCGGCACGAACACCACGCCCTGCTGCAGCGTGGTGTTCAGCCATTCGGTGGCGTTGAACGGCTGGCGGAAACGCGCCCACAGGAACATGCCGCCCTTCGGTTTATCGAAGGTGATGTAGTCGCCCAGCTCCTGCTCCACCAAACCGGCCAGGATCTCGCCCTTGTGTTTATAGGCGGCGCGGATCTTGTCGATCTGCGCCGGCAGGCGATCCAGGCCAAGGTAGCATTCGACGATGCTCTGCGACAGGGCGCTGGCGTGCAGATCCGCCGCCTGTTTGATGATCGCCACTTTATGCAGCAGGAACGGCGGCAGGATCGCCCAGCCCAAACGCAGGCCCGGCGCCAGGATCTTGGAAAAGGTCGAGGTATAGATGATGTGGTCGGTGTTGCCCAGCACCTGCTGCGACACCTGATGCAGCGTCGGGTGGCGCTCTTCGGTGAAACGCAGCTCGCCGTACGGATCGTCTTCGATGATCAGGAAGTTATGTTCGGCGGCCAGCTTCACCAGCAGTTCGCGGCGCGCGGCGCTGAGGGTGATGCCGCTGGGGTTGCCGAAGTTCGGCACCACGTACACGCCCTTGATGCGCTGGGTTTTCAGCAGCTCGGCCAGCTCTTCCACCACCATGCCGTCGCTGTCGGACGAGACCGACATGATGTTGGCCTCCGCCAGTTCCAGCGTTTGCAGCGCCGCCAGGTAGGTCGGGCGCTCCACCACGAACACGTCGCCCGGGTTGACGATGGCGCGCATCACCAAATCCAGGGCCTGCTGAGAGCCGGCGGTGACCATCACCTCTTCTGCGCGCGCGGTGACGCCGCGCTCGGCGCACAGCGCGCAAATGCGCTCACGCAGCAGCGGGCTGCCCTCGGTCAGGCCATACTGGAATGCGCTTTTCGGCTGTTCGGTGATCGCCTGCTGGGTGGCGATGCTCAATCCTTCGAAATCGAACAACGCATCAGAGGGGATGCCGCCCGCCAGCGAAATGACGTGTTCCATCTTGCTGTGCTTAAGCAATTCACGGATGGCCGAACTTTTTACGTTAACGATGCGCTGCGCGAGTAACCCTTCTGTCTTCATTTCTTCTTCTCGTACCTGATTATTTTAATTCGTAGGGGGGCGGATTAACCGCCCAGATACGCCGACCTCACTGCTTCGTTGGCTAACAATGCAGCCCCCGTATCTTCCAACACCACGCGGCCGTTTTCCAGCACATAACCGCGGTCCGCCAATTTCAGCGCCTGATTGGCGTTTTGCTCCACCAGGAAGATGGTCATGCCCTCTTCCCGCAGCTGCTGAATGATGTCGAAAATCTGCTGGATGATGATGGGCGCCAGCCCAAGCGAAGGTTCGTCGAGCAGCAGCAGCTTCGGCTGGCTCATCAGCGCGCGGCCGATGGCCAACATCTGCTGTTCGCCGCCGGACATGGTGCCGGCACGCTGGCTTCGGCGCTCCAGCAGGCGCGGGAACAGCGTGAACACCCGTTCGATGCGCTGCTGATATTGGTGACGATCGGCGAAGAAGCCGCCCATCGCCAGGTTTTCTTCCACCGTCATGCGCGAGAAGACGCGCCGCCCTTCCGGCACGATCGCCACCGCTTCGCGCATGATGCGCGAGGTTTGCCACTGGGTGATGTCCTGCCCCTGGAAGACGATGCTGCCTTCGCTGGCGCGCGGTTCGCCGCACAGGGTGCCGAGCAGCGTGGTTTTACCGGCGCCGTTGGCGCCGATTAACGTCACGATTTCGCCCTGACTAATCGTGAGACTGACCTGATGCAGCGCCTGAATTTTGCCGTAATGGGCGGATACCTGATTGAATGACAACATATTATTATTCGCCCAAATAAGCCCGGATCACGTCCGGGTTGTTGCGGATCTCCGCCGGTGTGCCCTGCGCCAGCGGCGTGCCCTGATTCACCACGTAAATGCGATCGGAGATGCCCATCACCAGCTTCATGTCGTGCTCGATCAGCAACACCGAGACCTTATGCCGATCGCGCAGCTCGACGATCAGATGATCCAGCTCGTCGGTCTCTTTCGGGTTCAGACCGGCGGCCGGTTCGTCCAGCATCAGCAGCTCCGGCCGGGTCACCATGCAGCGGGCGATCTCCAGCCGACGCTGCTGCCCGTAGGCCAGGTTGCCCGCCGAACGGTTGGCCATCGATAGCAGGCCGACGCGCTCCAGCCACTCCGCCGCGCGCGCCAGCGCCTCGGCTTCGGCGCGGCGGAAGGCCGGGGTTTTCAGCAGCCCAGCGAACACGCCACTTTTCAGGTGCTGATGCTGCGCCACCAACAGGTTCTCAATCACCGTCATTTCACGGAACAGCCGCACATGCTGGAAGGTGCGCACTACGCCCATACGGGCGATGGCCTGCCCCGCCAGCCCTTCCAGATGGCGATCGCGCAATTTGATGGTGCCGCCGCTCGGGCGGTAGAAACCGGTCAGGCAGTTAAACACCGTGGTTTTACCGGCGCCGTTGGGGCCGATCAGCGACACGATTTCGCCTTCATTGAGCGTCAACGCGACATTGTTGACCGCCAGCAGCCCGCCAAAACGCATCGACAGGCCTTCCACCTGCAGTAAAGGTTGAACGCTCATGCCTGTTCCCCCTTGCCCGCGTGAATGTCCGCCGCCTGCAGCTTCAGCTGCGGCCGCTTCATCGGCAACAGCCCCTGCGGCCGCCAAATCATCATCAGCACCATCAGCGCCCCCAGCAGCAGCATGCTATATTCATTCAGATCGCGCATCAGCTCGCGCGACACCACCAGCAGGATCGCCGCCAGAATGACCGCTAACTGCGAGCCCATGCCCCCCAGTACGACGATCGCCAACACGAAGGCCGACTCGACGAAGGTGAAGGATTCCGGGCTGACGAACCCCTGGCGCGCGGCGAACAGCGTGCCGGCAAACCCGGCGAACGCGGCGCTGATGGTAAAGGCGGTCAGCTTGATGCGCGTCGGGCTGAGGCCCAGCGAGCGGCAGGCGATCTCGTCTTCGCGCAGCGCTTCCCAGGCGCGCCCGAGCGGCATGCGCAGCAGGCGGTTGATGACGAACAGCGTCAGCACCACCAGCAGCAACGCCACCAGGTACAAAAATACGATGCGATCGCTCGGATCGTATTTCAGGCCGAAGACGTTATGGAAGGTATCCCAGCCGCCGTCGCGCACGCTGCGGTTAAACTCCAGGCCGAAGAAGGTCGGTTTCGGGATCTGGCTGATGCCGTTCGGCCCGCCGGTGATCTCGGTATTGTTCAGCAGCAGAATGCGCACGATCTCACCGAAGCCGAGCGTCACGATCGCCAGATAGTCGCCGCGCAGCCGCAGCACCGGGAAACCGAGCAGGAAGCCGAAGGCGGCGGTGACGATACCCGCCAGCGGCAGGCTCTCCCAAAAGCCGAGGCCGTAATAATGATTCAGCAGCGCATAGGTGTAGGCGCCGATGGCGTAGAAACCGCCGTAGCCGAGCACCAGCAGACCGGACAGGCCCACCACCACGTTGAGGCCGAGGCCCAGCATCACGTAGATCAGCGTCAGGGTGGCGATATCCACCGTGCCGCGCGACACCAGGAACGGCCAGGCGACCGCCGCGACGAGCAGCAGAGCCGCCAGCAGCTTTTGCCGCGGCGTGGTGCCGTCGAAGCTCGGCAGCACGAACGCCGGGCCGGAGACCTTTTTCAGGCCCTGCTGCAGCAGCGGGCGCAACAGCTGGAAGAAAAAGACGATGACGCAGCCGATGCCGATCCACATCCAGCGCACTTCCGCCGCGCCGTGCACCACCAGTTTGGTGCCGTCCAGGCTCAGCTGCATGCCCATCAGGAACGACGCCATCACGAACAGCACCGCCGTGGCGATCAGCGCATTGAGCAGATTGAGTTTCATACTTTCTCAACCTCCGGACGCCCGAGGATGCCGGTCGGCATGATCAGCAGCACCACGATCAGCAGCGCGAACGACACCACGTCTTTGTATTCGGTGCTCAGGTAGGCGGAGGTCAGCGCTTCCGCCACGCCCAGCACCAGGCCGCCGATCATCGCGCCCGGAATGCTGCCGATGCCGCCCAGAACCGCGGCGGTGAAGGCTTTCATACCGGCCATGAAGCCGATGTAAGGGTTGATGACGCCGTAGAACTGGCCGAGCAACACCCCGGCCACCGCCGCCATCACCGCACCGATGACGAAGGTCAGCGAGATCACCCGGTCCGTGTTGATGCCCAGCAGGCTGGCCATCTTCAGATCTTCCGCACAGGCGCGGCAGGCACGGCCCATGCGCGAATAGCGGATAAACAGCGTCAGCGCCAGCATCGCCAGGAAGGTCACGAGCCAGATGGTCAGCTGCATGGTGCTGATGGTGGCGGCGAAGCCGTTGCTTTCCCCCAGCACCCACTGGCCGGTGACCAGGCTGGGCAGCGCCAGATCGCGTGAGCCCTGCGTCAGGCTGACGTAGTTTTGCAGGAATATCGACATGCCGATGGCCGAGATCAGCGCAATCAGGCGCTTGGAGTTGCGCACCGGCTTGTAGGCCACCCGCTCGATGCTCCAGCCGTAGGCGCTGGCGATGACGATCGAGACCAGGAACGCGGCGCCGATCAGCAGCCAGCCGACGTCGATGCCGAGCATCATCAGGGCGGCAATAACGATAAAGGAGACATAGCTGCCGATCATGTACACCTCGCCATGGGCGAAGTTGATCATGCCGATGATGCCGTAAACCATGGTGTAACCGATGGCGATCAATGCATAGGTGCTGCCCAACGTTAAGCCGTTGAACATCTGCTGCAGAAAATAGAGGAGCTGCTCTGACATACTCTGAACCCTTGGCTGCGAAACCCGCCGGCGGAGAACCGGCGGGTAAAGGGAGACGGGGCCGACAAGCCGACCCGCCGGGCGCAGCGGGCTGCGCCCCACCCTAATCATTATGGCTTATTTGATCGGTGTGGACGTGCCGTTGGCATGCCATTCGAACACGCCGAACTCGAAGCCTTTCAGGTCGCCCTTGTCATCCCAGGTCAGCGGCCCCATCACGGTTTCCACCGGCTTACCGGTTTTCAGATCCTTGACGATGTCCGCCGGTTCCTGACTGCCGCTGCGCTCCATGCCGGTGGTCAGCGACTGCAGCGCGGCATAGGTGGTCCAGACGAACGGGCCGGTCGGATCCAGCTTCTTGGCTTTCAACGCATCGACGATCGGCTGGTTGGCAGGCACCTGATCGTAGCGTTTCGGCAGCGTCACCAGCATGCCTTCCGAAGCGGCGCCGGCGATGTTGGACAGTGAGGAGTTGCCCACGCCTTCCGGCCCCATGAAGCGGGTAGTCAACCCGGCCTGTTTGGCCTGACGCAGGATCTGGCCCATTTCCGGGTAGTAACCGCCGAAGTACACGAAGTCGATATTCTCTTTCTTCAGGCGCGCCACCAGGGTGGAGAAGTCTTTGTCGCCGGCGGTGATGCCTTCGAACATCGCCACTTCGGTGCCCTGTTTTTTCAGGCTGTCGCGCACCGAGCGCGCCAGGCCTTCGCCGTATTGTTGCTTGTCGTGCACCACGGCGATGCGCTTCGGCTTGATGTCGCTGAGGATGTATTTGGCGGCGGTCGGGCCCTGATCCGAATCCAGACCGGTGGTGCGCAGGATCATCTTGTAGCCGCGGGTGGTCAGATCGGCGTTGGTGGCCGCCGGGGTAATCATGATCACGCCTTCATCTTCATAGATATCGGACGCCGGCTGGGTGGATGAGGAGCACAGGTGGCCGATCACGTAGCGAATGCCGTCGTTGATCACCTTGTTGGCGACCGCAACCGCCTGTTTCGGGTCGCAGGCGTCGTCGTATTCCACGCCGACCAGCTTGTCGCCCTTGATGCCGCCCTTGGCGTTAATGTCGGCAATCGCCTGGCGCGCGCCGGTAAATTCCATGTCGCCATACTGCGCGACCGGGCCGGACATTGCCCCGACGATCGCCACCTTGATGTCTTTCGCCATGGCCGCCTGGCTCATGGCCATCGCAATACAACCCGCCAGCAGTGCCTTACCTGTTGTTAATTTCATCCGCAAATCCCCATCTGTCGTTGTGAACGTACCTGTTGTGTTTGGCTGCGCCCGATCGTTATTGACCGCTTTTGTTATAAGTAATAATGATTTAGGCGCTTCGTTGGCATTATTTTCTAATAAGACTTTATTTTTCATACCATTAAACAGGAATTTTCTGCTGCAAATCAACTTCATCCGACAGAAACAAGCGGTGTAAACAGGATAAAATTCGAATTAAATCTGCGCTGTTTACCTTGAGTCGTAGCGCGTTGTGCTGGTTAACAATCCGTTTACTAACTATTTACTCGGAAAATGCCCCGTGCAAAAAACATATTGCACAGTAATCGTACAGAAAAACTTACACAACGCTCTGCACAAGATCTATTACACTGTCGGCATCATTTAGCTGCGCGGAAATTCTGCATGAAACTGACCATCGAGCGCCTGACCGCGCTGTCCCCGCAAGACCTTATCGACCTCGGTAAAATTTGGCCGCACCAGCAGCCGGAACAGTGGCAGAGCTGGCTGAGCGGCGGCAAGGCGCTGTTCGCCGCCCGCTTCAACGAGCGTCTGCTGGGCGCGGTGAAAATTGCGCTGCAGGACGACCGCGCCGAACTGCTGGATCTGCTGGTACGCGAAGTGACGCGCCGCCGCGGCGTCGGTCTTTACCTGGTGCAAGATGCACAGCGTCAGCTGCCGCAGGTCGCCCATTGGCAGCTGTCGACCGCCGGTCTGGCGCCGCGCGAACGTGGGGAAGTCGATAACTTCATGCGCGCCTGCGGCTTCGCGCCGCAGGGCGATCTCTGGCAAAAATGAAACGCTGGCTGGCGGCGCTGGTCTTGATTGCGCTGGGGTTGGCGGCCTGGTTCGCCGGGCGTCAGCAGGCGCTGCGCCAGGCCTCAGGCTGGGATCAGCAGGTTTACGTTTGGCAGCGGGTTTGGACGCCGCAACACGCCGATGCGCTGGCGCGTAGCCGCGATCTGTTCGGCGCGCTGCGGGTGCTGGTGCTGCAGGTGCATCCACGCGAAGGCTGGCGGGAAATCCCGGCCGATCTCAGCCTGCTGAAGCGGGACGGCCGCCCGCTCTGGCTGGTAGCGCGCCTCGACGGCCAGCTGCCGCAGCTGGACCAAGAAGCCATTATCCAGCGTCTGCTGGCGATCACCCAGCGCTGGCAGGCGGCCGGGCTGCCCGTCACCGGCGTCGAGATCGATCATGACGCCGCCACGGCTCGCCTGCCGGATTACCAACGTTTTCTGCAGCGGCTGCGCCAACGGCTGCCCGCCGCTTTGCAACTCGGCATCACCGCCCTGCCCGCCTGGATCGGCTCGCCCAACTTGCCCGGCGTACTGCAACAGGCCGACAGTTCCGTTCTGCAAGTGCATGCGGTGCTCTCACCGCAGCAGGGGCTGTTTGACGGCCCGCTGGCGCTGCGCTGGGTGCGGCAGTACGCCGCCGTCACACCGAAACCGTTTCGCGTCGCGCTGCCGGCCTATGGCATGGCGCTGTTGGGGTTTGATGCGCAGGGCGCGCAGGTGGAGAGCGAATCCTCGCTGCGCGTAGCCGGCAACGGCCGAGAACTGACGGTCGCGCCGCAGCAGATCGCCGATTTTCTGCAAACGCTGGCGCAGCAAACGCCGCCCCGGCTGCGCGGCGTGATTTGGTTCCGACTGCCGCTGGCGGACGATCGGCGCGCCTGGTCGCTCGCCACGCTGCGAGCGGTGATCGAACAGCGGCCGCTGAATGTAGACTGGCAGGTAAAATTTAGGCCTCAGCCGCAGCAAAACGGGCTGTATGATCTGATAATTCATAACAACGGGCCGGTGGACGCCCCGCTGCCGCAAGAGGTGGTCATCCGCGCCGACGACTGCCTGGCGGCGGACGCGGTCGGCAACTACCGGCTGGAATCCGCACCGCAACGGCAACGCTTTATTCGCATCAGCAGCGACCAGCTGCGCGCCGGGCAATCCCGGCCGTTGGGCTGGCTGCGCTGCCAACAACTGACGCCAGGAGGCACCCTTGTCACACCTTGATTCGCGCGCGGCACGGAACACCCGCCGCCTTCTTCCGCTGGCCATGCTGATCGGCGCCGCACTGCCGCTGGGCGGCTATGCCTGCGGCCCGGATTTTCCTAATCGGCTGCTGATCGATCGCAACGGCACCCTGCTGTATATGCCGGAGGGCAATTTCGCCTTCGAAGCCGGCCGGCTGGTGCCGACGGATAAACAGTTGCCGCACTGGCAAGCCCCGCCGCCGCCGATGCCGCCGAAACCGATGCCGCAATCGCCGGAAACGATAGCGATAGGCAAAATGCGCGCCGCCAAAACGGTGGAAGAGGCTGACGCCGTCAATACGCAGGGGTTGTCCAACGCCGCGCGTCTCTATCAACTGGGCGCCGTGGCTTTCGCCAACCACGATCCGCGCGCCGCAGACTATTTCCAGCAGGTGCTGAAGCTACCGGCCGCCGAACAGGGCGACTGGGGACTGCGGGCGCAGTATTCGCTTGGCCGCGTACTGATGGCTGACCACGGGACGCCGGTGAACGAATCCGGTGAAGCGGCCCCCGCCGCCGAGCACCCGCCAAAAGCCGCGCTTGAACAGGCGCTGACGGCATTCCAGCAGGTGATCGACCGGGTGAAAAGCGGCGCCGCCGATCCCGATCAGTTGGCGCTGAGCAGCCTTGGGCAGCAGGCGCGCATCCACCTGTGGCTGGGTGACGTCGCCCCCGCCGCCCATCTGTACGCGCAACAGGCGGCGCAGGGCGATCCGAGCGGCGGGCAGTCGCTGCAGTACGTCTCCAGCTTCCTGGTCAATCCCGACCATTTGGACACGCTGAAACAGATTATCGGCGATCCGTTGATCCAGCAGCTGGTGACCATTGAGCTGTTCGCCCGCAGCGGCAACCTGCAAATGGCGGATACCGACGGCAACGGCCGCTCCGCGCAAATCATCAACCAGATCCTGACGCTGCTGGACGGCTCAGTGAAAAGCGGCTTCGCCGGCAGCGATCGGCTGGCGGCGCTGGCTTACCGTTCGGGGCAGTACCCGATGGCGGCCAGCCTGCTGAAAAACGCCGGCGACAGCGGCCTGGCGTGGTGGCTGCGCGCCAAAATGGCGCTGCGCGACGGTGACGTGAAAGCCGCCACCGCCGCCTACGCCAAGGCGGCAAGCGCGTTCCCCGCCGACGAAAGCTGGGGTGAACAGCGCAACGCCGACTTCGTCGCGGAAACCATCGTGCCGGAGTGCCGGGTGGCCGGCGAACAGGCCATCCTGGCGCTGAACCGAGGCGACTATCTGCAGGCGATGGACCTGCTGTATCGCGGCAAAGCGCTTTACTGGGCCGACGTGGCCGACGTGGCGGAACGGGTGCTGACCGTCGATGAGTTGAAAGGCTTTGTCGATAAGCACGCCCCGGCGCCGACGACGCCGCTCAAGCCGGTTAATCCGGACGATTACGGCGGCCAGCAGATCACGCCGGAGGTGCAGCTGCGCGAACTGCTGGCGCGGCGGCTGATGCGCGCCGGGCGATCGCCGGAGGCGCTGGCCTACTTCGATATTCCCAACTACCGGCAAGCGGCGCAGCAGTTCGCCGACGAGCTGAAGGCCGCCAAGGACAAATCCGCTGCGCCGCTGGCGCGCGCGCAGGCTTACTATCGCGCCGCCAACCTGCTGCGCGCCCAGGGGCTGGAGTTTACCGGCTATGAGATGACGCCGGATTACGCCATCTATGGCGCCGGCTATTCCTATCTGGGAGATGCGTTCGATACCCGCGAGCTGAAGCATAAAAGCTGGATCGACAGCGCCGAAGCGGCGCGCGCCAAGGCGGCGCTACCGGCGGAAGACAACCGTTTCCTGCACTATCGCTGGCAGGCGGTGGGGCTGGCGCAACAGGCGGCCGATCTGCTGCCGCCTAAGAGCCAGGCCTATGCCGCCGTGCTGTGTAACGCCGCCAGCTGGGTTATCAAACGCGATGCCAAAACCGGCCGGGCGCTTTATCAGCGCTATATCAACACCGGCACCCGTTATCCGTGGGCGGCGAAATTCGGCTACGACTGCCCGGCGCCGGACTTCGCCGCCGTGGCGCCATAACGCCGAATTTCAGGCACTAAAAAGCCCGGCTCGCCGGGCTTTTTTTATCGAATCTCGCATCGACTCAGGCTTCGATCGCCATTTTCAGTTTCTTCATGGCGTTCTTTTCCAGCTGGCGCACGCGTTCGGCGGAAACGCCGTACTGATCGGCCAGCTCCTGCAGTGTCGACTTATTGTCGTCATCCAGCCAACGGGCGCGGATGATATGCTGGCTGCGCTCGTCGAGACCTTCCAGCGCATAGGCCAGTTTGTCTGCGGCGTTGCTTTCCCAGTTATCTTCCTCGATGCCTTCGGCGAAGTCCGAGCTCTTGTCCTGCAGGTACAGCACCGGCGCCATCGACTGGCCATCGCGGGCCTCGTCGTCCGGAGTCGGATCGAACGTCATGTCCTGCGCCGCCATGCGCGATTCCATCTCGCGCACGTCTTTGCTGGTGACGCCCAGCTCACGGGCCACCAGTTCCACTTCGTCCTGGTTGAACCAGCCCAAACGCTGTTTGGTTTTGCGCAGGTTAAAGAACAGCTTGCGCTGCGCTTTGGTGGTCGCCACTTTCACGATGCGCCAGTTGCGCAATACGTACTCGTGGATTTCCGCCTTAATCCAATGCACCGCAAAGGAAACCAGACGCACGCCGACTTCCGGGTTGAAGCGGCGAACGGCTTTCATCAGGCCGATGTTGCCTTCCTGAATCAGATCCGCCTGCGGCAGACCATAGCCTGAATAGTTGCGGGCAATATGAGCGACAAAGCGCAGGTGAGACAGGATGAGCTGCTTAGCGGCATCCAGATCGCCCTGATAATGCAGCCGTTCAGCCAGCTCCCGCTCTTCCTCTGCCGTCAGCATCGGATAGGCGTTGGCTGCCCGGATATAGGCTTCCAAGCTACCTTGGGGTACTAAGGCTAAAGTTTGCATTTCTTTGGTCATTCAAACCCTCTCTATGAGAATACAAAATCATGCAGGTGATTATTACAGCGGGGAAATGATTGATTCTACGGCAGTTGCTGAAGCAAAAGCGGTTCCACACGCCGGGCACCTTAACATTTGCTGCAATTTTTGACCGTACTCCGCCCTAAAAGTTCACCCTTTTTTGCAAGCATTGTTGCTGACAATACGTGACGAGGGTGCAGGCCGATAGGGAATTTGTGCGCTAAGAAGAGAGGGATGGTGCTGACTTCGCTTGAGGTCACTCTTCTCCCGCAACGCGATCAAAAGCAGCAGGAGAAGAGTATACCAAAAAAATCTTACTGTGGTGTAAATCGGCGTAAATGTTGCACCGTCGCCAGCCAGGCGGCGATCCAGCCGATCATCGCGGAGATGATCAGCAGCAGCAGCGCCTCATCCCAGCCCAGCCCGTGCAAGGTGAAGGTGGTGCCGAATACCTTGGCCACCCCGGCGACCACCGACTCCAGCTGCCACACCAGCGCGCCGGACAACACCAGCGACAGCAGCGCGCCGGCAAAACCCAGCATCGCCCCGCCGTTGAGGAACGGCCGCAGAATAAAGCCGTCGGTGGCACCGATCAGCTTCATCACGTTAATGGTGTCGCGGCGGCTGAAGATGCTCAGACGCACGCTGTTGCCGATCACCAGGAACACCGCCACGATCATCAGCACGCCGATGATCGCCGCGATCTGACCCGCCAGCCCGGTCAGCGCCGCCAGGCGGGCAAACCAGCTGTCATCCATACGCACTTCTTCCACGCCCTGCACCGCCGCTACGCGATCGCGCAGGGTGTTGAGGGTATCCGAACTCTGGAAGCTCATCTTCGGCGTGACGATCGCCACCGCCGGCAGCGGGTTCTCTTCCAGCATGTCCAGCGCGCCGCCAAAGCCCGACCAGTTGCGGAACTCGCCGCGCGCTTCTTCACGCGACAGGTAATTGACCTTCTCCACGCCGGCTTCCGCCTTGATGGCGTCGAGCACTTTCAGCGCGGCGTCGTCATCGAGCGATTTATCCAGATAAACGGTCAGCTGCGGCGTTGGATACCACTGGCTGGCCGCGGTGCTGACGTTTTTCCACACGATGTAGCACACACTCGGCAGCGTCAGGGAAATGGCGATCACCATCACCGTCAGCAGCGTCGCCAACGGCTGACGCAGCATGTCTTTGATGGCGTTCATCCAGGCGTAACGCCACTGTTCGCGCCAGCCGCCGCGCAGCGCCTTGCTCTTGGCGGTTTTTGCGTTATTGGCCATGGTGAGCGCCCCCTTGCATGCGGCCCTGGCTCAGCGTCAGGATGCGGTAATTGCGGCGGGCGATAAGCCCGGTGTCGTGCGTCGCCATCAGTACGGTCACGCCGACGCGGTTGAATTCTTCAAACAGGCGCAGAATGCCTTCCGACAGCGCATCATCCAGGTTACCGGTCGGTTCATCCGCCAGCAGCACCGCCGGCTTGTTCACCACCGCACGGGCGATGCCCACGCGCTGCTGCTCACCGCCGGACAGCTGAATCGGGAAGTTTTTCGCTTTATCCAGCAAACCGACCTTGTCCAGCGCGGCGGAAACGCGGCGGCGGATATCTTCGGTGCTGGCGCCGGCGATGATCAGCGGCATCGCCACGTTGTCATACACCGTGCGATCCAGCAGCAGGTGGTGATCCTGGAAGATCATGCCGATCTGCCGACGCAGGAACGGCACCTCGCGGTTTTTCAAGCGACTGATGTCGTGACCGCCAAACCAGATGTGGCCGGCGCTGGGCCGTTCGATACCGCAAATCAGTTTCAGCAGGGTACTTTTCCCCGCGCCGGAATGGCCGGTCAGAAACGCCATCTCCGCTGGGCGCAGATGGAAATCAACCCCCTGCAGCGCTTGCCGTCCGCCCAGATAAGCTTTACTGACCTGTTCAAAGCGAATCATCCGTATTAATCCTCTCGGGCAAAAAGTGCCTCAATAAAATCGTCAGCCTTAAACGGCCGCAAATCTTCGATGCCTTCCCCGACGCCGATATAGCGGATCGGGATACCGAACTGATCGGCGATGGCGAAGATCACCCCGCCCTTGGCGGTACCGTCCAGTTTAGTCAGCGTGATGCCGGTTAAGCCCACGGCCTCATTAAATAATTTCGCCTGACTGACCGCATTCTGGCCGGTGCTGGCATCGAGCGTCAGCATAACCTCATGGGGGGCCTGGTCGTCCAGTTTTTTCATGACGCGGACGATCTTCTTCAGCTCTTCCATCAGGTGCGATTTGTTCTGCAGACGGCCGGCGGTATCGGCGATCAACACATCGATGCCGCGCGCCTTGGCGGCCTGCACTGCATCGAAGATCACCGAAGCGGAATCCGCGCCGGTATGCTGCGCTACCACCGGAATGCGGTTGCGTTCACCCCACACCTGCAGCTGCTCCACCGCGGCGGCGCGGAAGGTATCCCCCGCCGCCAGCATCACCGACTTGCCTTCCGCCTGGAATTGACGCGCCAGCTTGCCGATGGTGGTGGTTTTACCCACGCCGTTCACCCCGACCATCAAGATGACATACGGGGTTTTCCCGCTGACATCCAGCGGCTGATCGACCTTGGCCAGAATTTCGGACATTTCCTCCTTCAGCTTGCCGTACAGCGCTTCGGCGTCTTTCAGCTGCTTGCGGCTGGCGTGCTGGGTCAGGGAGGTGATGATTTTGCGCGTGGTATCCACGCCGACGTCAGCGATCAGCAGCTGTTCTTCCAGCTCGTCGAACAGATCGTCGTCGATCTTTTTACCGCGGAACAGCCCCATAAAGCCGGAGCCGAGGTTTTGTTTGGTCTTCAGCAGGCTGCGTTTCAGGCGGGCGAAGAAGCCTTCTTTGGTCGGCCTTTCCTGTTCTTGCGCCGCGGCCGGCACCACCGGCTCAAGCGGTTCTTCTTCCACTTCCGGCACGGATTCAGGTTCAACGACCGGCTCAGGCTCGACGACCGGCTCAGGCTCGACGACCGGCTCAGGCTCAACAACCGGCTCAGGCTCGACGACCGGCTCAGGCTCAACCACCGGCTCAGGCTCAACGACCGGCTCAGGCTCGACGACCGGCTCAGGTTCAACGACCGGCACCGGCTCAGGTTGGACGACCGGCTCAGGTTCGACGACCGGCTCGGGTTCAACCACCGGCTCGGGTTCAACCACCGGCTCAGGCTCAACGACCGGCTCAGGCTCAACGACCGGCTCAGGCTCGACGACCGGCTCAGGTTCAACGACCGGTTGCTGTTGCGCCGCCACCTGTTCGGTGACGCTGACGATCTCTTCGGCCAGCGCTTGCGCCGCCGGCTGTTCAGCCGCCGCCGGCAAATTTTCCGCGATTTGCTCGCCGGCCTGACCGTTATCCCACTCTCCCGGGGTGTCGACGGAGGCGGCAGGTTCAGATTCCTGGGCGGGGAGCTTGTCGTCCAGCTTGGCGGCGGCCGGTGCAGCCGGCGTCTCCGCGGCCTGAGCTTCCGCCTGCTCAGGTTGCTGTTGCTCTTCTTCCTTTTCCTTCTGGCCAAAGCCCAGCCAGGAGAAAAACCCACGTTTCTTATCTTTTGCCATGTTATGACTCTACTCCGTACCGAAGGCTCGCTTACCCTACATACCTGAAGGATATATGCTGACAATAATCCGCCGAGTCTATCACTTTCCCTCGCGCAGCAACACGCATCCGGCATGCTTTCCGGTGTGAAATCAGACAACAAAGTTTTACCGTTCCCCCCGACGCCCGTCACCGGTAGAATAGGGACAACTTTTCGTTAACCTCTGCGGCCCCGCGCCGCAAAAGAAATCAAACAACGCTTATGACAAGACTCTCGCCACGGGCGGCGGCCAAAAAACCGCCCCAGGCCGCAGCCGGACAGATCCGCATCATCGGCGGCCAATGGCGCGGCCGTAAGCTTCCGGTGCCGAACAGCCCGGGGCTGCGCCCCACCACCGATCGGGTACGCGAAACCCTGTTCAACTGGCTGGCGCCGGTGATTCAGGGCGCGCGCTGCCTGGACTGCTTCGCCGGCAGCGGCGCATTAGGGCTGGAAGCGCTGTCGCGCTATGCCGGCAGCGCCACGCTGTTGGAATTCGAGCGGCCGGTGGCGCAGCAGCTGGAAAAAAATCTGGCGCTGCTGCAGGGCAAAGGGGTGGTTATCAACACCAACGCGCTGAGCTGGCTGGCGGGCGACGGTCAACCGTTCGACGTGGTGTTCCTCGATCCGCCGTTTCGCAAAGGCCTGCTGGCGGAGACCGCCCTGCTGCTGGAGCAGCGGGGCTGGCTGGCCGACGAGGCCTGGATCTATGTAGAAGCCGAGGCGGAAAGCGCCGCGGCGGACGTGCCTGCCAGCTGGCAGTTGCACCGGGAGAAGGTCGCCGGCCAGGTGGCTTATCGCCTTTATCTTCGTTCGCAAGAGAAAACCGACCATGCTGATTAATCTGGGCCGCCTGCTGATGCTGTGCGTATGGGGCTTCCTGCTCTCTAACCTGTTCCATCCGTTTCCCAAGCCGCTGAAGTATTTCATCGACGTGGCGCTGTTCTTTATGGTGGTGATGCACGGCCTGCAGTTGGTGCTGTTGAAATCCACCCAGCCGAAGGATCAGCCGATCAGCTACTGGCAAGAGGCCAAGATCTTTATCTTTGGCGTGTTCGAGCTGCTGGCCTGGCAAAAGAAACAGCCGCCCATCAAGAAAAAGTGACCGCTACGGCTGAACGGTGAACGAGACGAAGCGCGTGCCCTGCATGTTTAACGTGCCCTGCGCGCCTTTTTCTATCGGGTTGTACTGCCATTGCTTCAGCCGCAGCGTAATGTTTTCACCACCCTGGTTAGGGCTGAACACCACCTCGTAATACATCGGCTCGTTGACCAACGGCTCGCGCTGCGGCGCACGGGTCTTGGCGACCGGGAAGCTCCGCTTGTCACTCACCGTCACCTGCAGACTGCGCATCGGCGCGCGATCGTTTTCCGCCTCCTGCTGGCGCTGTTTGAAGTAACGTTGCGTGGCCAGCACGGCGATCAACGCAATGACGGCGACAAAAAATAACGGTGGCTTACTCATCGGTTTCCCATTTCCTTCACGGTCAAATCGGCGTAAACATAGCATTCTCAAGAAAGCATTGTCGATCGTCGGCAGGCTACCTACACTGAAATGAAGAAGTGACATGGGTGACAGTTTGGAGCCGGTGGTTGCGGCTCCCTCCTACATAAGGAAGACATAAATGAGTTGGCCGTTCCTTGCCGTATTCTTTTCCGGTTGGCTGTTCGTCGACGCCTCTTACCGTGGGCCGCGCTGGCAGCGTTGGGTGTTCAAACCCGTCACGCTGCTGCTGCTGTTGCTGTTGGCCTGGCAGGCGCCGGTGCTCAGCGCCGCGGGCTATCTGATCGTACTCGGCCTGCTGGCAACGCTGATCGGCGATGCGCTGCTTCTGTTGCCGCGCGAGCGGGTGCTGTACGCCATCGGCGCCTTTTTCCTGTCCCACTTGCTGTACACCCTGAGTTTCGCTAGCCAGATGACGTTCAGTCTGTTCTGGCCGCTGCCGCTGGCGCTGCTGGCGATCGGCGCATTGCTGCTGGCCGCCCTTTGGACCCGGTTGGAAGAGATGCGTTGGCCGATCGTCACCTATGTGGCGATGACGCTGCTGATGGTCTGGCTGGCGGGCGAGCAATATTTCCTGCGCAGCACCGATTTCGGCTTCTCGCTGCTGACCGGCACCTCGCTGCTGCTGCTGGCCAACGTGGTTTGGCTGCTCAACCGCTACCGCTTCACCTTCCGCGCGGCGGACGCCATCGTGGCTTTCTGTTACTTCTCCGGCCACTTCCTGATCGTGCGTTCGCTCTACCTGTAGAGACCTGCCGCGGGTTCGGCGCGCCGAACCCGTTTCTTCATCAAGCCAGCGCTTTCAACGTCAGGGCATCACCCGCACCCAGCTGATTGCGGTACAGATCGCCGTCGCGCGAGAAGAACGCCAGCGTGCTGCCATCCGCCTGCAGCAGGGCGATGCCGTCCGGCGCCGGGCGCCAGCCCACCACCTCGGCCGCAAATACGCTTTGCAGACAACGCTGCCGATCCACCAGCTGGTAGCCGTTGGTCTCGCTTTGCTCATTGGCCAGAAACTCGATTTGGCATTGCCGTTCGCTGTCGGCTACCTGCCATTGCCCCGCCAGCGACTGCGCGGTCGGCAGCGCCAGACTGCCGGCCATCACCGCACTCGTCACCATCATGCCCCCCGCCGCCAGGGCAGCGCGCGTTAAAGTACCTTTCATACCGGCTCCCACATCACGCCCGGCCGAGACTGCGCCGGGCGCTCCGTTGCTGCGTTACACGATAAAGTCAGTGGCGACGTCTACCTGACCGACGATTTTCACCAGGAAGTCCGGCGCCTGATGACCACCGATGTTCACCGACAAATCGGTCACGTTGTTGGAAGCGTTGTAGCTCAGCAGCGCTTCACCGGCCGCGCCGCTGAAGTGATCGACGAAGTGAATGAAATCGCTGCTCTGCGCCTCTTTGTTGAAGAACGAAAGATCAATCTTGTCGATCCCTTTCTGGAAGTCGCGGATCCAGTCTGAAGCGCCCGGCGCGGAATCGCTGGCAGCAGAGAACACGAAGATGTCTTTACCGGCACCGCCCCACAGCTCATCCGCCCCGCCGCCGCCGAACAGCACGTCGTTACCCGCGCCGCCTTTCAGCACGTTATTGGCCGCGTTGCCGACGATCACGTCGTTGCCGGAACCGCCAATGGCGTTCTCGATGGTCACACCGGCGGCGATCGAGACGTTGCCTTTCAGGCCGCCCACGTCGGAGAACGACTTCTCGTTCAGGTTGATGCGCTGGTTAGCGGTATAACCGGAGAAGTCGAAGGTATCGTTGCCACCCGCATCCCAGGCCGCAAAGATCACTTTCTGCGAATTGCTGGTGGTGCTGAGGAAGTCACGACCGGTGTTGGAGTTAAAACCGTACACGGTGTCGCCGGTGCGGGTCGACAGGTTGGCGCCATACAGATGTTGAATGGCGGCAATGTCATCCAGCAGCGGAGCTGCGGCGTAATGACCGCCGTTATCACCACCGGTGTTGGTTTCGCTCCAGTAGCTCATCAGGCTGAACTGGCGGGTGTCTTCCGCATAAGTGACGTCGCGATAGGTCGGGTTGCCTTCACCGGCGTTGTAATCGCCCGGGTGGCTCAGACCCAGCGCATGGCCAATCTCGTGGGTGAACGTCTGGCGGCCGTAGTCTTCGGTCGCCGGATGCTTCACGTTGGACTGGTTGACGTTGTACCAGGTCTGGCCCCCCAGATCCTGCCCCTGCCAAATGGTGTTCGGCAGGAAGGCGTAGGCCTGGGTGCCGTAATCATAGTGGCCGGGACGATCCTGGCTGTAGTTACCGAAGGTGATGTTGGCCTTTTGTCCGGCCGCCACTTCGGTAAAGGTGATATTGGCGACGTCGGCCCAGGACTGCAGCGACAGCTTAGCCTGCTGCTGCTGTTCCGCGCTGAACTTGCTCAGCCCGGTGTCGCCGGCGACGTTGGTGGAAGAGAACTTATAGTCCGGGAAGGAGAAGGTTAATTTGACCGGCTGGCCAAATACCTTGTAACCGTTCCAGGTTTGGTTCTCACGGGTAATAAACAGCCCAGCTTGCTCGTTAGAAAATGAATCCTTGCCATTAATCTGAATCCCGTTGCCCCGCTCATGATAATGCAACAGGTCGTCTACAGCATCGTAGCCGGTTGTGGCGGCCGCGAAGTTGGATTCAGTAATTTCAATTGCCTTTTTAGTAGATTGCATTGGTTCGATTCCACTCATTACCTGATTGATATCAATCAGACAGATAGACATAACCTCCCCGTAAGCCACGGTTAATGAACCTTAAGCTTGCTGGAAGGGGCTTATGCGCCGTTGCCGGCAGTGTGTTTGGTAGAATTAATGCATATATATCAGCAAATAAGATCACCATTAAAAATGGTAATCGATTCCAATTATAGGCAGGACCGCAAAACTGCACATAAAATAATCAACCATTTATTATCGCAACGAAAGTTTGTTATGCTACTTTTTGCGCTTATTTACAAAACAAATGAAACTTAGAGAGGAGAAGTTGGCACCAAACTTCAATAGCAATGCGGCTTGCAGACACAAGCGAATCATGCTGGCTAATCAGGCGCAAAAAGATAAATTTTGCTAACGCGTTATAGATAAATAACTCTTTATTATTAGACCGGGCGACTTTTTAGTTTCTATAGGAATATTATTTTCTTATTTAAACTAACGGCGGCGAGACTTTTTCTCGAAATAGGTAATAAGAAAAAGCAATAGATTAAAATTCGCATTATTCATTATTGAATGAACCCCCCCATAACGCCCGTACGCCGTTAGCAATAATTCTCATCCGGCGCTTGACTCTGGAGTGGACTCCAGGGTGTAGAGTCAGCTGAGCAAACCCGGTTAACTGCCCGAAGGGGGACGTTATGCACAATCAGCAAAATCATAATCATCAGGAACATCACCACGCCGAAGGCGGATGCGGCTGCAACCACAGCCACAGCAAAAACCAGCATGGCTGCAGCAGCGAGCCGAAAAACGCCGCTGCGCAGACCGCCCATCACCATCACGATCATGGCGAGAGCGGCTGCTGCGCCGCCGCACACGACGATCCGGACGAGGAAAGCGACAGGCTGGCCGCCGCTCCCCCTTCCGGCAGCCAACGTTTCAGCTGGAAAGTCACCGGTATGGACTGCCCCAGCTGCGCCAAGAAAATCGAAAATGCCGTCACCGCGCTCCCCGGCGTTGACAGCGCACGCGTATTGTTCGCCACCGAAAAACTGGTGGTCGACGCACAGTCCGATATCAGCCTGCGGATCCAGGACGCGGTCGCCCAGGCCGGTTTTACCCTGCTCGGCGCTCAGACAGCCAAAGATGCCGTGCCAAAAGCCTCGCGCTTCGGCGAATTTGCGCCGCTGCTGTTGTTAACCACCCTGATGGTGGTCAGCTGGGTGCTGGATCGGATTAACCCGGAGCTGGGTCGCATCGCCTTTATCGCCACCACGCTGGTCGGGTTGGCGCCGGTCGCCGCGAAGGCGCTGCGTCTGATTCGCTCCGGCACGCCGTTCGCCATCGAAACGCTGATGAGCGTGGCGGCCATCGGCGCGCTGTTCATTGGCGCCACCGCCGAGGCGGCGATGGTGCTGCTGCTGTTTATGGTTGGCGAGCTGCTGGAATCCTACGCCGCCAACCGTGCGCGGCGCGGGGTGAAGGCGCTGATGGAGCTGGTGCCGGAAGATGCGCTGCTGCTGCAAGGCACGGAACGCAAACGCGTGCCGGTCGCCAGCCTGCGCCCCGGCGACGTGATTGAAATCGCGCCCGGCGGGCGTCTGCCGGCCGACGCCGAACTGCTCAATCCGTTCGCCAGCTTCGACGAAAGCGCCCTGACCGGCGAATCGGTGCCGGTCGAGCGTCAACGGGGGGAAAAAGTGGCCGCGGGCAGCCTGTCCGTCGATCAGGCGGCACAGATGAAGGTGATCTCAGAGCCCGGCAAAAACGCCATCGACCGCATTCTGCAATTGATTGAAGAGGCCGAAGAGCGCCGCGCGCCGATCGAACGCTTCCTCGATCGCTTCAGCCGCTACTACACCCCGGCCATCATGCTGCTGGCCGTCGCGGTGATCCTGGTGCCGCCGCTGCTGTTCTCGCAGCCGTGGGAGACCTGGATCTATCGCGGCCTGACGCTGCTGCTGATCGGCTGTCCATGCGCGCTGGTGATCTCGACACCGGCGGCCATCACATCTGGGCTGGCCGCCGCCACGCGGCGCGGCGCGCTGATTAAAGGCGGTGCGGCGCTGGAGCAACTGGGCCAGATTCAAACCATCGCCTTCGATAAAACCGGCACCCTGACCGAAGGCAAGCCGACGGTCACCGACGTGCTGCCCATCGGCGCGCTCACCGAACAACGGCTGTTGCAGCTTGCCGCCGCGGTAGAGGCCGGTTCACATCACCCGCTGGCGCAAGCGATCATTAACCGCGCCGCCGCCAGCGGTGCCGAGCTGCCGCTGGCGCAGGCGCGCCGCGCCCTGGCCGGGGTCGGTGTGGAAGGGATCGTGGACGGCAAGACCGTGCTGATCAGCGCGCCGGGCAAGCTGGCGCCGGGCCTGCTCGACACCCAATGGCAGAGCCAGGTAGACAAGCTGGAAAACGCCGGTAAAACGGCGGTGGTGGTGCTGGCAGACGGCGCGCCCATCGGCTTGCTGGCGCTGCGCGATACGCTGCGCAGCGACGCCAAACAGGCGATAGCCGAACTGAACGCGCTGGGTATTCGCGGCGTGATGCTGACCGGGGACAACCCGCGCGCCGCCGCGGCGATCGCCGGCGAGCTGGGCCTCGACTATCGCGCCGGTCTGTTGCCGGAAGATAAGGTCGCCGCGGTTACCGAGCTGAACGAACTGCGCCCGACGGCGATGATCGGCGACGGCATCAACGACGCCCCGGCGATGAAAGCCTCCAACATCGGCATCGCCATGGGCAGCGGCACCGATGTGGCGCTGGAGACCGCCGACGCCGCCCTGACCCACAACCGGCTGGTGGGCGTCGCGGAAATGATCCGCATCTCGCGCGCCACCCACGCCAATATCCGGCAAAACATCACCATCGCGCTGGGATTGAAAGGGGTCTTTCTGATCACCAGCCTGCTGGGGTTAACCGGGCTGTGGCTGGCAGTGCTGGCGGACTCCGGCGCCACCGCGCTGGTCACCGCCAACGCGCTGCGGCTGTTGAGAAAGCGCCAATAACGTGACGCCAGGCCGGGTTCCTCAATGGGAACCCGCCATTATCGATTGCAGCGAAGATACTAAGGATATTGTCGGCGCGTATGTAACACCCGCAACACCCGGATGTGAGTTTCCAGCACCTGGTAAATCAGGAGATAATGGGGATGCAAGGGGATTTCATGCGTGCCGTCCACTCTGCCACGCCGGAAAATTCGAGGATGCCTGGCGGCGGGAGTGACGGCCTCCATGATGAGAACCTTCATTTTTCTGGCCGCCAGAGGGTTATCGTTGGCGATGAATCCCACAATCTCCGCCAGATCCTGACGTGCGGCTCGAGTCCATTCGATGTTGAGCATTATGCCTGCTTCGCGTTGATCCTGGCTTCTGCAGCAGCGATAACAGCATCCATTTCAGCCATCACGTCATCATGAGGAATACCGGGCCACGGCTCATCCATGGCTTCCTGAACTCTTTCAAGAAACCAGCGCTCATAGCCCTGTGTGTGTTCCTCATTTTCCATCTTGGCAACCGTAGGCAGTAGTAAAATACTCATCATCGTTTGTCCCTTTCGAACGCTCCCCAATCGCAGGGAGCTTATCTTACGAGACGATTAAAAACTATACACCTTTCCGTAACAGATAACGGTATGGCGCCTGCTCGGTCTCCTGCGCCACCAGCGTGTGCTCCATAAAGCGGCAGAACCCCGGGATATCGCGGGTAGTGGCCGGATCGTCGGCAATAATCAGCAGCGTTTCGCCGTTGTCCATATGGCGCACGGTTTTACGCACCATCATCACCGGTTCCGGGCAACGCAGCCCCAGCGCGTCGAGCGTCTGGTCTGCCTGGGCAAATAAGTCAGTCATGCAATTTTTCTCGTTCAAAAACGATCGGCGAACGCTCGCCGCATCTCATTAGCGCCTAGTTTACGCCGGTAGTTTTTCTGCGCAAGATGCGTTAACGTTTGCGTTAAATTTAACCATTGCATTGGTTGCGCAAACGCGTATCATGCCGCCGCGCAGCGTTTTTTGCTGTTTTGACAAGACACACTGGGTTCCCTCACCCCACTGCTAAAAAGGCTACAACATGTATTCGTTTACCGCACAGCAGCGCTTCACGGCGTTGGTCTGGCTTTCGCTGTTTCATATCGCCATCATTACCTCCAGCAACTACCTGGTGCAGCTGCCGATCACCGTTTTCGGCTTCCATACCACCTGGGGCGCCTTTACCTTCCCGTTTATCTTCCTGGCGACCGATCTGACCGTACGCATTTTCGGCGCGCCGCTGGCGCGACGTATTATCCTGGCGGTGATGGTGCCGGCGCTGTTCATCTCTTATGTGATCTCCACCGTCACCTATCAGGGAGAATGGCAGGGCTTCGCGGCGCTGAGCAGTTTTAACCTGTTCGTGGCGCGCATCGCCGTGGCCAGCTTTATGGCCTATGTGCTCGGCCAGATCCTCGACGTACACGTCTTCAACCGCCTGCGCCAACGCAGCGCCTGGTGGGTGGCGCCGGCGGCGGCGATGTTCCTCGGCAACATCAGCGATACGCTGGCGTTCTTCTTCATCGCCTTCTACAAGAGCAGCGATCCCTTCATGGCCAACAACTGGGTGGAGATCGCGCTGGTGGATTACAGCTTCAAGGTGATGATCTGCCTGCTGTTCTTCCTGCCGATGTACGGCGTGTTGCTGAACATGCTGCTCAAACGCATCGCGGCGCGCAGCGGCAGCCTGCAGCCGAGCTGAGTCGTGTTATTCTGGGCGGCCCTATCCTTTGGAGGCCGCCCATGCTCCCCATCGTCCGCACCGCCACGCTCGAAGAAATCCACCGCCTTTACCAAAGCATCCCCGAATTCGGCAGCCTGCATAGCCTGGCCGATCTGCAGCAGCGTATCGGCACCGCCCCCGCCAGCCTGTTGATCGCCGAGATAGACGGGCAGCCGGCCGGTTTCAAACTCGGCTATCAACGGCAGGAAACGGTGTTTTACAGCTGGCTGGGCGGCGTGCTGCCGGCATTCCGTCGCCACGGCGTGGCGCAGGCCTTGTTGGCCGAACAAGAACGCTGGGCGCGGGTGCAGGGCTATCGCCAACTGACGGTCAAAACCCGTAACCGGTTCCGCGCCATGCTGACGATGCTGCTCGCCCACCACTATCAGATTGTTCAGCTGGAAAAGAAAGGCGAAGTGGCTGATTATCGGCTATTACTGGAAAAAAACTTGTGACAACATCTGCCTTGCATTTCAACCTGGAATAGGTTGCGATACGACAGTGAATCCCTACCGGAAAGGAAGAAGGAAGCCCGATGCGTAAAGTAGCGAAATTGATGGGTATCAGCCTGCTGGCGCTTGGCCTCGCGGCCTGCGACGGCGACACCAAAGACACCAAGGCAGCGCCAGACGGCGCGGCGGCCAGCGCGCCGGCCGGGCAGCAGGTGAGCCTGCTGGACGGTAAGCTGGCGTTCACCCTGCCGGTCGGCATGGCGGATCAGAGCGGCAAGCTGGGCAACCAGGCCAACAACATGCATGTTTACGCAGACAGCACCGGCCAGCGCGCAGTGATCGTCATCTTGGGCGACAAGACCGCAGACAGCCTGGAGACCCTGGCCCAGCGCCTGGAGAACACCCAGCGCGCGCGTGACGCCAACCTGCAGGTGATCACCAACAAAGCGCTCGACGTCAACGGTGTGCCGCTGCGTCAGCTGGACAGCATCATCACCAGCGGCGGTGAAAAGGCGTATTCTTCCGTCCTGATCGGCTCGCTGAACAACAACATGCTGACCATCCAGGTAACGCTGCCGGCAGACAATCAGCAGCAGGCGCAGACTGAAGCCGAAGGCATCATCTCCACCCTGAAGCTGAAGCAGTAATCCCACAGAGGGCCGGCTTGCCGGCCCTTTCGTTTTTATGCCAGCGCCTGCGCCAGCAGGGTGATCGGATGTTCGCAGCGTTTGCTGGTGGACATTTCGATCTGCCACTTGCAGGTTTCGCAGTCGGTCACCACCAGATCCACTCCGCTCTCTTCTATCTGCCGGAACAGCGGCGCGCCAATGCCTTGCGACGTGGCGTAGTTCTCCGATTTGAACCCGTAAGTGCCGGCGATGCCGCAGCACTGCGAATCCAGCACCACCAGCTCCAGCCCCGGTATCTGCCGCAGCAGCTCCAGGGTATAGGCGGTCCAGCCCATCTTCTCCATATGGCAAGGCGTGTGATAAGCCACCCGCAGCGGCGTGCGCTTGAGCGGCAGGCTGCGCCCCTGATTGATCAGGCGATAGAGATAGCGCGTCGCCAGCTCCACCCGATCGCGCACCGCAGTGGTGTCTACGTCCAGCAGATGAGGGTATTCGTCACGCAGGGTGAAGGTGCAGCTCGATGAGGTCGCCACCACCGGAATGCCGCGCTCCAGCACCGTTTCCTGCAGCGATTCGGCATTGACCCTGGCCTGCTTTTTAGCCTGCTCGATAAATCCGTTGGCGATCAGCGGCACGCCGCAGCATTTCTCGCGTTTCAGCAGCTGCACGCCGATATCCAGCGCGTTGAACACCCGGACCAAATCCTTGCCCAGCTGCGGGTGGTTATAGTTGACGAAGCAACCGTGGAAGAATGCCACCTGCTCGGCGTAACGCTGCTGAGCCTGCGCCTGTTGCCGGTACCAGCGGCGGAAGGTGCCGAAGGAATATTTCGGCAGTTCGCGCCGGTGATCGATCTTCAGCGCCTTGTCCAGCAGCTTGCGCACCGGTTTCAACCCGGTGGCGGCGTTGACGATCGGCGCAAACGGCGTCGACAGCGATCCCATGATATCGGTATGGCTGAGGATGGCATCGCGCAGCGTCGGCTTGCTCTGGGCGAAGTCGGCGCGGGCGCGCTGAATGATGTCGCCGATTTTGACGTCGGACGGGCAGGCCACTTCACAACGCTTGCAGTTGGTGCAGTATTTCAGCGCTTCGTCGTACAGCGCCGGGTCTTTCAGCCGCAGCCGCTCGCCGTCCGGCCCCGCCTGTTTCGGCCCCGGGTAGAGCGGGTTCACTTTGGCGACCGGGCAGTAAGTGGTGCAGACGGTGCATTTGATGCAGCTTTCAAAGCTGTGGTCCCGATGCAGGCTCATACGTTCTCCTCCGCGGCGATCTGCTGCGCGACGTGCAGCGCGCCGATCAATGACACGCCGGCGCCGCAGCCCTGCTGCAGCGGGTCGTAGCCGCCGGCGACCGCGCCGATGGCGTACAGGTTGTCGAACGGCACTCCCTGCTTCATCGCCCGCAACCTGCCGTCGGTACGCACGCCGAACTGCAGGTAAGGCTGCGGCGCGAACAGCTCGCGTCGGCTCCAGTCGGCGCGATCCGCCCGACTGTGTACGTCCAGCCCGAAGATCGGTTCGCGCACCCCGTCGAAATCGGCCACCAGTCCATTGCTGAAGAAGCTGCCGCTGGCCAGCACCACCTGCTGCGCCCGCAGCGGAATATCGCCGTGGTTGCGGGTGTACAAACCGGTGACGCGGCTGGCCTCGCTCTCGGCGCGCAGCACGCTGTCGCCCGGCATGAAAACGCCGCCCAACTGCTGGAAACGCCGCCGCAGCGCCTGATGCAAGCGCATGCCGGGCACCGAAGGCGGCAACGTCGGCAGCAGTCGGATCGGCTTGCCGACCGCATCCTGCAGCACCTCCAGCGACGCGTCGTCCTCCAGACCCAGACAGGCCGGCAGGAAGAGCGCCTCGGCCTCGCCCGCCAGCCGCCGCAGCTCTTCGGCCATCGGCGGCAGGCTTTCCATCAAATCCAGTACCCGGGCGATGTTCACCGCGCGGAACTCGCTGGGATTATTGCGCAATCTGTCCAGCGCCGGCATGTGCAGATAGGCCACGTCCGTCTGCACGCCGAGCTCGCGGCTCAGGGCGTCGGCGGCCATCTGCGGTTGGAAGTCGAGGAACCCTTCGATGCCGATCACCGCAATACGCCGCCACGGCAGTTGGCCGGTCAGCGGCAGCGTCGGGATCGCCTGCGGGCTGAGCCAGGTGGCGCGGCGCGTGCCGAGCGGCGTGATGCGCAGATGGTTGTTCACCCCCTCGCCCTGCAGATTCAACCCGCAGCGTTCCAGCAGCCGCTGCGCGGCGGCGGACAGCGCCGCCACCCGGCCGGGCCCGATCAGGGCGTACGGATGCTGCGGCGCCTGTTGCGCCAGCTGCGGCAACGCCGCCAGCGGCATCTCGACCGGCGTGCCGTCCGGCAATCTCGCCAGCAGATCGAGCGAGCCTGAGGAGAAGTAGAGCGCGCTCTGGCCAGAACTAACCACCGCGCAGCGCTTGCCCTGTTCGGCCACGGCAATGGCGCAGCTCAGGCCCGCCAGACCACCGCCAATCACCACAACGTCAAATCGCATCATCCGCCTCCTGCTCCTGGTCGGCCTGGGCTTCAAGCCCGCATAATCCCTGGTAAACCCAACTGGTGAATTCGCTCTCGCGCAGCGCATCGCCCCAGGCGATCGGCCGTACGCCTTTCCAGCGTTCGTTGAGGAACTGCGACAGCTGCGCGATGGATTGCTGCGGCGTGCTGACGTTAAAGCGCGTCAACAGCCCGGCGGCGCGGCAGGCGCAGAGTTCGCCCTGGCAGGTGCCCATGCCGACGCGGGTGCGGCGGCGCAGATCCACCAGGTTATTGACGGTCAGCGAGTTGACCGCATAGCGCACTTCCCCGGCGGTCACCGCCTCGCATTCGCACACCAGGCTGGTGTCGAGCCGATCGGCCGCCGGCACCTGGCTGGCGCGATCGCCGTGGCGGTAAATTGCCGAGCCGCGAATGCTGGCGGGCAGAGAAACCACGCTGCGCACCGTTTCCTCCGCCGACTGACGGGATCCGGGCAGCGCGTCCTGCGCGGTGGTGCACGGACTATTTACGCCGAGCTTTTCGCATACCTTGTCGGTGGCCCACTCCGCCATCAGGCGGTAGGTCATCAGCTTGCCGCCGGTAATGGTGATAAACCCTTCCAGCCCGTCGCGGGCGGCGTGATCGAGCAGCACGATGCCGCGGCTGACGTTGCGCCCGCTGGGATCGTCGTCGCTGGCCACCAGCGGCCGCACCCCGGCATAGGCGCGCAAAATGCGGGTCTGCGCCAGGGTGGGCGCCAACAGCGCCCCTTCGCGGATCAGAATATCCACCTCCTGCGGGGTCACCAGCATGTTGTCAATTTGGTCGTAGTCGATATGGGTCGAGGTCGTGCCGATCAGCGAGATGGTGTCGCCTGGCACCAGGATGTCGGCGTCCGCCGGTTTGCGGCAGCGGTTGATCACCATGTTGTTGATGCGATGGCCGAGGATCAGCAGCGCTCCCTTGGCCGGGAACATGCGGATGCGCAAATCGGCGTATTCGGCGATCTGCTGGCCCCAGATGCCGGCGGCGTTGACCACCACCGGCGCATGCAGCTCATAGCGCCGCTGATTCTGATGGTCGTAAACGCGCACGCCCGTCACCCGATCGCCGCTGCGCAGCAACCCCACCACCTGATGGTAGGTCAGGATCTGCGCGCCGTGCTCGCGCGCGTCCAGCATATTGGCGGCGGTCAGCCGGAAGGGATCGACGGTGCCGTCCGGCACCCGCACCGCGCCGATCAGCGCCGGGTTAGCCGCCGGCTCCAGCCGCAGCGCCAGCTGCGGGTCGATCGCTTCGGCGTCGATGTCGGCCTGGCGACAGGCGGCGATAAACTGCTGCTGATAGTCCAGCGAGTCTTGCGGCAAGGTGATGAACAGCCCGTTGGTGCGCTCGATACAGTGATGCGCGATGCGTTTCAGGATGCGGTTCTCTTCTATGCATTCGCGCGCCGACTCGCCGTCGGTCACCGCATAGCGCGCGCCGCTGTGCAGCAAACCGTGGTTGCGGCCGGTGGCGCCGGTGGCGATGTCGTGGCGCTCCAGCAAAATGCATCGCAAGCCGCGCCGCGCACAGTCGCGGGCAATGCCTGCGCCGGTGGCGCCGCCGCCGATGATGATCACATCCGTTTCGCCGCCGTCAAAATAGCTGCTCATGTCGCTCCCTCAGGATCGGTAGTTATGAGCCTATTGAGCCACGGTTACTAGGGTCTTTGTTTGATAAGGAACAATAACGAACATGAAACGAAATAAAAATGTCCACAAAAAACCATCAATGTGATCATAATCACGATTTTTGGACGTTTTTCTATTTCATAACGTTAACGAATCGCTCAAAATCCGCCGTGGTTTCATGAAAGTGTAACAATTGCGCCATTCGTCACAGCGACACCAGGCGTATTTGATGACAATGGCGCTCGTTATGGAACACAAAAACACCACATTCGATATCCGCTCAATCATCAAATGAACGTAAAAGGTCATATTGATGTGATAACAGATAAAGCCATCGGAGGCGCTCATGTTGAGTATTTTTAAGCCGGCCGCACACATCGCCCGTGTGCCGAGCGATAAGGTAGACCCGCTCTACCGTAAGCTGCGCTGGCAAATTTTCCTGGGGATCTTCTTCGGTTACGCCGCCTACTATCTGGTGCGTAAGAACTTCACCCTGGCCATGCCTTACCTGATCGAACAAGGCTTCAGCCGCGGTGACCTCGGCTTCGCGCTGTCGGGCATCTCCATCGCCTACGGCTTCTCCAAATTCATCATGGGTTCGGTCTCCGACCGTTCCAACCCGCGAGTGTTCCTGCCTGCCGGCCTGATCCTGGCGGCGGCGGTGATGTTGTTCATGGGCTTCGTGCCGTGGGCAACCTCCAGCATCGCCATCATGTTCGTCCTGCTGTTCCTGTGCGGCTGGTTCCAGGGCATGGGCTGGCCGCCGTGCGGCCGCACCATGGTGCACTGGTGGTCGCAGAAAGAACGCGGCGGCATCGTCTCCATCTGGAACTGCGCCCACAACGTGGGCGGCGGCCTGCCGCCGCTGCTGTTCCTGCTGGGCATGGCCTGGTTCAACGACTGGCACGCGGCGCTGTACATGCCGGCCTTCGGCGCCATCCTGGTGGCCCTGATCGCCTTCGGCCTGATGCGCGACACCCCGCAATCCTGCGGCCTGCCGCCGATTGAAGAGTACAAAAACGACTACCCGGACGACTACAGCGAAAAAGACGAAGAAGAGCTGACCGCCAAGCAGATCTTCATGCAGTACATCCTGCCGAACAAGCTGCTGTGGTACATCGCGGTCGCCAACGTGTTCGTCTACCTGCTGCGTTACGGCATTCTGGACTGGTCGCCGACCTACCTGAAAGAAGTGAAGCACTTCGCGCTGGACAAGTCTTCCTGGGCCTACTTCCTGTATGAATACGCCGGTATCCCGGGCACCCTGCTGTGCGGCTGGATGTCGGACAAAGTGTTCAAAGGCAACCGCGGCGCCACCGGCGTGTTCTTCATGACGCTGGTGACCATCGCCACCGTGGTGTTCTGGATGAACCCGGCCGGTAACCCGACCGTGGATATGATCTGTATGCTGGTCATCGGCTTCCTGATCTACGGTCCGGTGATGCTGATCGGCCTGCACGCGCTGGAGCTGGCGCCGAAGAAAGCCGCCGGCACCGCCGCGGGCTTCACCGGCCTGTTCGGCTACCTGGGCGGCTCGGTTGCGGCCAGCGCCATCGTCGGTTACACCGTAGACTTCTTCGGTTGGGACGGCGGCTTCATGGTGATGATCGGCGGCGGCGTGCTGGCGGTTATCCTGCTGCTGCTGACCATGCTGAACGAGAAGAAACACCACGCGGAAATCGCTGCCGGCAAGCGCGGCTAACCGTCACACGACTTTTGCATGATTTAAAGGCCGCCCTGCGGCCTTTTTACTACCCTGCCCCCAACAACACGGAGAAAACGGAATGCGGACTCAAGTCAAAGCCCTGCTGACAGGGATCATTCTCGCCACCTCAATGGTCAGCGCCGCGCAGGCGGCGGACAAAGTGGTGATCGCCCACCGCGGTGCCAGCGGCTACCTGCCGGAACACACCCTGCCGGCGAAGGCGATGGCCTACGCGCAAGGCGCCGATTACCTCGAGCAAGATCTGGTGATGACCAAGGACAACGAGCTGGTGGTGCTGCACGACCATTACCTCGATCGCGTCACCGACGTCGCCGAACGTTTCCCGAACCGCGCACGCAAAGACGGCCGTTATTACGCCATCGACTTTACGCTGGCGGAGATCAAATCGCTGAAGTTCACCGAAGGCTTTGACATCGAAAACGGCAAGAAGGTACAGGGCTACCCTGGCCGCTTCCCGATGGGCAAATCCGACTTCCGCGTCCACACCTTCCAGGAAGAGATCGAATTCGTACAGGGTCTGAACCATTCGACCGGCAAAAACATCGGCATCTATCCTGAAATCAAAGCGCCTTGGTTCCACAAGCAGGAAGGCAAAGACATCTCCAGCAAAGTGCTGGCGGTGCTCAAGCAGTACGGCTACACCGGCAAGAACGACAACGTCTACCTGCAGTGCTTCGACGCCAACGAGCTCAAACGCATCAAGAACGAGCTGGAGCCGAAGCTGGGCATGGATCTGAAGCTGGTGCAGCTGATCGCCTACAACGACTGGCAGGAAACCTACGAGCAGAAAGCCGACGGCAAGTGGGTGGAATACGACTATGACTGGATGTTCAAACCGGGCGCGATGAAGAAAATCGCTCAGTATGCCGACGGCATCGGGCCGGACTACCACATGCTGGTGGTGGCGGATCAATCCAAACCGGGCCACATCGTGCTGACCGACATGGTGAAAGAAGCGCACGCCAGCAAGCTGGCGGTGCACCCGTTCACCATCCGCGCCGATGCGCTGCCGAAGTACGTGACCGACGTAAACCAGCTGTATGACGTGATTTACAACCAGGCCGGCGTCGACGGCGTGTTCACCGACTTCCCGGACAAGGGCGTGCAGTTCCTGCAGAAGCAGGGCCAGCACAAGTAATAACAAGGGCGCCGCAAGGCGCCCTGATTATTTAAAGGTTATTTCAGAGGAACATCTTGCGCAGGTAGTGCGGCACCGCGTTATCGGCATTGGAACCGATCACCTCCAGCTCCGGCAGCATATCCTTCAGGCGCTGATGCGCATCGCGCATGATGCAGCCCTTGCCGGCCATCGACAGCATCTCCAGATCGTTCATGCCGTCGCCGAAGGCGATGCACTCTTGCAGCGTGTAACCGATGATCTTGGCCACTTCTTCCAGCGCATGCCCTTTCGACACACCGCCCGCCATCACTTCCAGGCAGGTTGGGAACGAGAAGCTGACGTTGACCCGATCGCCCCAGCGGGCGTTGATGGCGTCTTCCACCTGCAGCAACCGCTCGTGGTCTTCACAGGTGAAGTAAACCTTGCAGACGCCATCGGTTTCCAGCAGGCCCGGCTCGAACAGCTGATATTTGAACACCGACTCCTGGAAGAACTCTTCCTGCTCCGGGCTTTCGCGGTTGGTAAACCAATCGTCGTTGCGGTAGACGTTAGTGGTGATCTGCGGATCGTCGTGCAGCATGCCGTACAGATCGCGGGCGATATCCCCGTCCAGGTTATGGCTGAAGATCAGCTCGCCGGCCGTGTTGTGCACCCGCGCGCCGTTGGAGGTGATCATAAAGGCGCTGATTTCCAGGCTGTCGCGGATCTGCGCCACGTCGATGTGGTGGCGGCCGGTGGCGAACACGAAATGCACGCCTCGCTGGGTCAGCAACTTCAGCGTTTCTTTGGCGTACGGCGACAGGGTATGGTCGGGAGACAGCAGCGTGCCATCTAAATCGGAAGCGACGACGTGATACATAGCGTTATGTTCTAACCTCTGATGGAGTTGTCGGCGGCAGCGCGCCGCCTAAGTGTTGAGCAAAGAAGCGCAGGATTGCGTTCAGTGCTTCGGCGCGCATCGCGTCCCGCTCGAACAGGATCTCATGGCGTGCGCCGTTGATAACCCACGGAAGCCCCCCTTCGCAAGGGCGCCCCGCGTCTGACAGAGCCTGACAAAAAGCCTGGTGCGAACGGTTGTCAACCACCCGTTCTTCACCGGCCTGCAAAAGCAACAGCGGCGTTGTGATTTTCCCGGCCTGCGCGATGATCTGCCGGCCGGCGCGGATGCTCTCACGCACCCAATGGTAAGTCGGCCCGCCCACCTGCAGCTCGGGATAGTCGGCGTAATAACGCAGGCTGCGCCGGTAGCGCTCGCGGCTGTGGGTCAACACGTTGACCACATAGGGCAGCGGACGCCACTGGCCGGTGCCCACCGCGTAATAATCACGGATCGCCGGGCGTGTCTCCACCCAGTCGAGAATGCGGTCGGCCAGCCAGCCCGGCATCGGCAACTGGATGCCGAACATCGGCGCGCAAAACGCCGCCGCGTCGAACGCCTGCGGCCGGCGCTGCAGGAACTGCGCCAGGATCGCGCCGCCCATCGAATGCGCCAGCGCGAAACGCTGCCGGTAACCGCGCGACTCGACCTCGCGCAGCCACAGCTGCTCGAAATCGTCCACGTAGTCGGCAAAGTTTACCACATGACCGCGGTGCGTATCCGCCAGTAAACGCCCGGAGCGCCCCTGGCCGCGATGATCGACGATCATCACGTCGTAACCGCAGTGGAACAGGTCGTAGGCCACCTCAGGGTATTTCACGTAGCTTTCGATGCGGCCGGGGCTGACCACCACAACCCGCTGATGCCGCGCGGAACGGAAGCGCACAAAGCGGATCGGCACGCCGTCCACGCCGCTGAACTCGCCTTCTTCGCGCTGCCGCCAGAAATCCAGCAGCGGCCCGGTGGCGAAGGCAGCGAACTGCGTTTCACGCGTTAACCAGTCATCGGAGCTGAGAGTGAACGAGGTCATCGAGAGCGTTTTCCCTGTGGAGCCGGCGGAAAATGTGACCGCTGGCACAAGAAATCATACTAGCGTATTGTGATTCAATTCTGACAAAAAACGGCGCCGCCTCGGCGCATTGTGGCACAAAACGACACTTTCAGGGAGCCGAGAACCATGACCTTGGACTGGTGGTTAACCTACCTGCTGACCACGCTTATCCTTAGCCTGTCCCCCGGATCCGGCGCCATCAACACCATGAGCACCGGCATCAGCCACGGCTATCGCGGCGCCGCCGCGTCAATCGCCGGGCTGCAGGTCGGGCTGAGCGCGCACATCGTGCTGGTGGGCATCGGCCTCGGCGCGCTGATATCGCAATCGCTGCTGGCGTTCGAGCTGCTGAAATGGCTGGGCGCCGCCTACCTGGTGTGGCTCGGCATCCAGCAATGGCGCGCCGCCGGCGCGCTGGATCTGCATGCGCTGGCGGGCAGCATGCCGCGCCGCCGCCTGTTCCGCCGCGCAGTGCTGGTCAACCTGACCAACCCGAAAAGCATCGTGTTCCTCGCCGCGCTGTTCCCGCAGTTCATCTTGCCCCATCAGCCGCAGGCCGAACAGTATCTGGTGCTCGGCGTCACCACCGTGGTGGTGGATATTCTGGTGATGATCGGTTACGCCACCCTGGCGACGCGCATCGCCGGCTGGCTGAAGACCCCGCGTCAAATGCAGCTGCTCAACCGGGTGTTCGGTTCGCTGTTCATTTTGGTGGCGGGGCTGCTGGCGACCGCCCGCAAAGCCTGACAAAAAAGGCCGGGCATCGCTGCTCGGCCTTGGGCATTTCACTGCCGGTTAGCGGGTAAAGATCAGGTGTAACCCGAAGCCGGTAAACAGCACGCCAGCCACCCCGTCTATCCACTTGGCCAACCGCTGATAACCGCGGCGCATCGCCGGCAGCGCGAACACCACCGCCACCAGGCTGAACCAGACGAAGGTCTCGGCGACGATCAGCAAGAACAGCCCCCAACGCGCCCCGGCGCCGACGCTGTCGCCGACGAACAGCGAGAACACGCTGCCGAAATAGATCACCGCTTTCGGGTTGGACAGGTTGGTCAAGAAGCCGCGAATAAAGCTGCGCCCGGCCTTCGGCAACGCCACCTGGGCCTCTGCCGCGGGCGGAGCTTGCTGCGCCCGCGCGGAACGCAGCAGTTGCCACCCCATCCAGCACAGGTAAATGCCGCCGCCGACCATGATTATCTGATGCAGCCAGGCCATCTTCTGCAGGATCAGATGCAGCCCCATCAACGCCACGCCGGCCCATACCACGATGCCGAGCGAAATGCCGACCACGCCCATCATCGCCTCGCGGCGCGAGCGGCTGGCGGCGGTCTGCGACACGAAAAAGAAGTCCGGCCCCGGGCTCATCAGCGCAATCAGATGCACCAGCGCCACGGTGAGAAACAGCATCAGCATGATTTATCGCCCTCAGTCTTCGTCATTGTCGAGATGGTCGCGGATCATCGCCATAAAGGGCGCGCCGAAACGCTCCAGTTTGCGCTGCCCCACGCCGTTGACGCTCAGCAGATCGCCGGCCTTGATCGGCATCTGTTCGGCCATTTCCAGCAGCGTGGCGTCGTTGAACACCACATAGGGTGGAATGTTTTCTTCGTCGGCGATCGACTTGCGCAGTTTGCGCAGCTTGGCGAACAGCTTGCGATCGTAATTGCCGCCGTAGGATTTCTGGTTGGCGCTACTGCGCGACTTCAGGCTCTGAATGCGCGGCACCGCCAGCTGCAGCGCCACCTCGCCGCGCAACACCGGACGCGCCGCCTCGGTCAATTGCAGCGCCGAGTGCATGGCAATGTTCTGGGTGATAAAGCCCAGGTGGATCAGCTGACGCAGCACGCTGGTCCAGTGCTCCGTGGTTTGATCGCGGCCGATGCCGTACACCGGCAGCTTGTCGTGACCGTATTCGCGAATGCGCTGATTGTTGGAGCCGCGCAGCACTTCCACGATGTACCCGAGGCCGAAGCGCTGGCCGACGCGGTACACGCAAGACAGCGCCTTGCGCGCGTCCTCCAGCCCGTCGTAGCGCTTGGGCGGATCGAGGCAGATATCGCAGTTGCCGCAGTTTTCGTGCTTGCCTTCGCCGAAGTAGTTGAGCAGCACCAGGCGACGGCAGGTTTGCGCCTCGGCGAAAGCGCCCATGGCGTTCAGCTTGTGACGCTCGATGTCCAGCTGTTGCCCGGCGGGTTTCTCCTCCAGACAGCGGCGCAGCCAGGCCATGTCGGCCGGATCGTACAGCAGGATGGCTTCGGCCGGCAGGCCGTCGCGCCCGGCGCGGCCGGTCTCCTGATAATAGGATTCGATATTGCGCGGGATGTCGAAATGCACCACGAAACGCACGTTGGGTTTGTTGATGCCCATGCCGAAGGCGACGGTGGCCACCACCACCTGCAGATCGTCACGCTGGAACGCTTCCTGCACCTGGGCGCGGCGATCGTTGTCCAGCCCCGCGTGGTAAGCGCCGACGCTCAGGCCACGGCTTTGCAGGCGCGCGGCGGTGTCTTCCACCTTGGCGCGGCTGTTGCAATAGATAATGCCGCTCTTGCCGCGCTGATCCTGCACGAAGCGCCACAGCTGATCGAGCGGTTTGAATTTTTCCACCAGCGTGTAGCGGATGTTCGGCCGGTCGAAGCTGCTGACCTGCACCAGCGGATCCTGCAGCGACAGCAGACGCACGATATCGCCGCGCGTGGCTTCGTCGGCAGTGGCGGTCAACGCGATCACCGGCATCGACGGGAAGCGCTGTTTCAACTGCCCCAGCGCGCGGTATTCCGGCCGGAAGTCGTGGCCCCATTGGGAGATGCAGTGCGCCTCATCCACCGCCAGCATCGCCGGCGGGCAGTGATCGAGCAGGTTGAGGAAGCTTTCCATCATCAGCCGCTCCGGCGCGATGTACAGCATCTTGATGGTGCCGTTGCGGCAGCCGGCCATGACGTCCAGCTGCTCCTCGCGGGTTTGCGTCGAGTTGTAGCAGGCGGCGGAAACGCCGTAGGCCAACAGTTGGTCGACCTGATCCTTCATCAGCGAGATCAGCGGAGAAACGACCAGCGTCAGGCCGTCCATCACCAGCGCAGGGATTTGGTAACACAACGACTTGCCGCCGCCGGTCGGCATCACCACCAGGCAATCCTGCCCGCCGATCGCGGCATTGATAATCGTTTGCTGCCCCGGACGGAATTGCTGGTAGCCGAAGGTATCGCGCAATACCTGCTCGGCCAGCAACTCTCTGTTAATCACTGCTGCGGTTGACACACACTTCCCCATTTTTTCATCGGTACACACCCACCGGGTATGATTACACAATATCGTTCAGCATGACACCAACGCGCGCGTGACTCTTTTGCCTAAACGGGCTGGCAAGCAACAAAGGTTAAGCATAAAATCAACATTCCATTAACCTGGACTGACCAGTTAGCTCCCTTAAAACGCAAAAGAAAAACGGAAACCCGCTATGTCGACAACACCACTGACCCTGGAAGCCGCCCGCCGCAAGATCGGCGAAATTTTTGTCTACCACATGCCGTTCAACCGCGAGCTTGGCCTGGAGCTGCGCCGCTTCGACGATGACTACGTCGAGCTGAGCTTCACCAACCAGCGCAAGCTGGTCGGCAACGCCGCGCAGGAAATTCTGCATGGCGGCGTGATCGCCGCCGTGCTTGACGTCGCCGCCGGGCTGGCCTGCGCCGGCGGCGTGCTGACACGCCTGGAGCCGCTGGTCGAAGAGGAGATCGCCGCCAAGCTGTCGCGCATGGGCACCATCGACCTGCGCGTCGACTACCTGCGCCCCGGCCGCGGCGAGCACTTCGTCGCCTCCGCCAGCGTGCTGCGCAGCGGCAACAAAGTCGCCGTCGCGCGCGTAGAACTGCATAACCACGACGGCCTGCATATCGCGACCGCCACCGCCACCTACCTGGTCGGCTGATGATTGTGTGCGGTGAGCGTCTTCAGTACACTCACCGCATCTTAAGTTCCCCACCAGAGTGACGTCATGGACGCAAAGCAAACGCGTCAGGGCATTTTCTTTGCCCTGGCCGCCTATTTTATGTGGGGCATCGCCCCGGCTTATTTCAAACTGATCCAGCAAGTGTCCGCGGATGAGATCCTCACCCACAGGATCATCTGGTCGTTTTTCTTCATGCTGGCGCTGATCACGCTGGGCCGCAACTGGCCTAAAGTGCGCGCCGCCTGCCAAAATCGCAAACGGCTGCTGTTGCTGGCGGTCACCGCGCTGTTGATCGGCGGCAACTGGCTGCTGTTCATCTGGGCGGTGAACAATCACCATATGCTGGAAGCCAGCCTGGGCTACTTCATCAACCCGCTGGTTAACGTGCTGTTGGGGATGCTGTTTCTCGGCGAACGTTTCCGCCGCATGCAGTGGGTGGCGGTGGCGCTGGCGTTCACCGGGGTGCTGGTGCAGCTCTGGCAGTTCGGGTCGTTGCCGATCATCGGTCTGGGGCTGGCGTTCAGCTTTGCCTTCTACGGCCTGCTGCGCAAGAAAATCGCCATCGACGCGCAGACCGGCATGCTGATTGAAACGCTGTGGCTGCTGCCGGTGGCGGCGGCCTATCTGTTCCTGTTCGCCGACAGCCCCACCAGCCACCTGAGCGCCAACCCGTGGTCGCTGAACCTGCTGCTGGTCGCCGCCGGCATCGTCACCACCGTGCCGCTGCTGTGCTTCACCGCGGCGGCTACCCGGCTGCGCCTGTCGACGCTCGGTTTCTTCCAGTATCTCGGCCCGACGCTGATGTTCCTGCTGGCGGTCACCTTCTACGGCGAGACCGTCGGCCAGGACAAGCTGGTGACCTTCGGCTTTATCTGGGCGGCGCTGATCCTGTTCACCCTCGACGCGCTCTATACCCAGCGCAAGCTGCGCTGAGCCCGGCGCCGCCGGGTTACAGCCAGTTCTTGCGCTTGAAGTACAGGTAAGGGGCCAGGCCCGCCAGGATCATCAGCGTGATCGCGCCCGGGTAGCCGAACGACCATTTCAGTTCCGGCATGAATTCAAAGTTCATGCCGTAGCTGGAAGCCACCAGCGTAGGCGGCAGGAACACCACCGACACCACCGAGAAGATCTTGATAATACGGTTCTGTTCGATGTTGATGAAGCCCATCGCCGCCTGCATCAGGAAGTTCACCTTCTGGAACAGCGATTCGTTGTGCGGCAGCAGGGATTCGATGTCGCGCAGCACTTCACGCGCCTGCTCCAGCTGGCCGGTCGGCAGACGCGCCTTGCGCACCAGGAAGTTGAGCGCGCGCTGGGTATCCATCAGGCACAAACGCACCTTCCAGCCGATATCTTCCAGCTCCGCCAGCGTCGAGAGCGCGGCGTCGTATTCGTCGCCCTGATGCCCTTCCATGATCACCCGACTGAGCTGTTCCAGATCGCTGTAGATATTCTCTATCTCGTCCGCCAGCTGTTCAATCTTGGTCTCGAACAGATCCAGCAGCAGTTCGTAAGCGTTGCCTTCGAGCATCGTCTGGTTGCGGGCGCGCATGCGGTACAGGCGGAACGCCGGCAGTTCGCGCTCGCGCAGGGTATACAGACGCCCGTCGCGGATGGTGAAGGCCACCGTGGAGTTGCCGGCATGATCTTCCGCATCTTCAAAGTAGAAGAAGGAGTGGATATGCAGACCGTCTTCGTCTTCGAAGAAACGGGCGGAGGCTTCGATGTCGTCCAGTTCAGGACGCGTCGCCAGGCTTTGTCCCAGCTCATTCTGCACGCGCTCACGCTCGCCCTCTTCCGGCTCGACCAGATCAACCCACAGCGATGACGTGAGATCATCTGAGTCGTCCAGTTCCAGACGGGACAAGCGGCGGTTATCTAATTTAAAAGCGCTCAGCATGTGCCAAAACTCCGTGAAGGTAACGGGTGCGGACAACGCGTTGAAGCACAGAAACAGAGGGAGATGCGTATCACCGATTTGTTTCAGACCATGAAGAGATCTGACTCATAGCGACACTTTGCGGGGTCGCCGACAACCACGAAGGCTATCAGCAAAAACGGAGAGCCTTAGAAGTTATACCTGCGGCGCAGGTCAGTGAGCCAGTATCTACTGGGTGTGTCCAAGGCGTCTGTCCTCAATGATAATAGTGCGCGCATGTTACGCCGAGAAGAAAAAGCCTGTCAACACGTTAGGCGGGATAATTGCGCAACAAATCATCACGATGATCAATAGCAGAAATGGGGCTTAAACCGTACTGAAAAAGTCGCGGCGATCGCTTACCGCCACCAAGAATGTTGCTAAGATGACATCACCCTAATGGTACGACAAGCATGCGGATTTAAATGATGAAACAGATTACCGCCCATGAACTGACCGCGATGAGCGAACAGGCCGCCAGCGTGGCCCGCCTGCGCGCGCACCGCACCTTACACGAAGAGCTGAGCGACCCGGTGCAACGCCTGGCTATCGCCATGGAACCCGGCACCTATATCCGCCCGCACCGCCACCCGCAAACCTGGGAGCTGCTGACGCCGCTGCGCGGCCGCTTTGTGGTGCTGCAGTTCAACGATGACGGCGTCGTAACACAGCGCACCCTGCTTGGCGAAGAAACCAAAGTGCTGGAGATGCCGGCCTTTACCTGGCATGCGGTGCTGTCGGTCGATGCCGGCGGCGTAGTGTTCGAAGTGAAGCAGGGCCCGTATCAGGCGCTGACCGAAGAAGACTGCATGCAGTGGGCGCCGCAGGAAGGCGGTGAAGGCACCGAAGCGGTGATGCGCTGGTATGCCACCGCACAGGTCGGCGACCGGTACCCTCACTGATCGTGAAAGGTTGCAGGGGCTGGCCCCTGCAACGCCTCTCTCTTTATACCGTTTCCAAACGCGCGTAGGCCGCCACCAGCCATTTGATGCCCTCACCCGGGAAGGCGATCTGCAGCCGGCTGTGCTCGCCACTGCCCTCCAGATTGACGATGGTGCCTTCGCCAAACTTGGGATGACGCACGCGCTGGCCCAGCTTGTAACCGGTGTCGTTCTCGCTGATCGGCGTGCCCATGCGGCGGTGATTGACCGGGCGCGATACGCTGGCGCGCAGGCGCACTTCTTCCACGCACTCCTCCGGCAATTCGCCGATAAAGCGCGACGGCCGGTGATAAACCTCTTTGCCGTACAGACGGCGCGTTTCGGCATAGGTCAGCGTCAGTTTCTGCATGGCGCGCGTCACGCCCACATAGGCCAGACGGCGCTCCTCCTCCAGACGGCCGCCTTCGTCCAGCGACATCTGGCTCGGGAACATGCCTTCTTCCATGCCGACGATAAACACCAGCGGGAACTCCAACCCCTTGGCCGAGTGCAGGGTCATCAGCTGCACCGCGTCCTGATAGGCGTCGGCCTGGCCTTCGCCCGCTTCCAGCGCCGCATGCGACAGGAATGCCTGCAGCGGCATCAGATCCTGATCTTCTTCCTGATAGCTGAACTGGCGCGTCGCCGTCACCAGTTCCTCAAGGTTTTCGATGCGCGCCTGTCCCTTCTCGCCCTTTTCCTGCTCATACATGATGAACAGCCCGGAATCGCGGATCACCCGATCGGTCTGCACGTGCAGCGGCATATCGGCGGTTTCATGCGCCAGCGACTCCACCAGCTCGATGAAGCGCTGCAGCGCCGACGCGGCGCGGCCGGCCAGAACCTTGTCCTGCATCAGTTCGCGCGTCGCCTGCCACAGCGTCAGCTGGCGATCGCGCGCCGCCTGGCGCACTACGTCGAGGGTGCGATCGCCGATGCCGCGCGTCGGGGTGTTGACCACGCGCTCGAAGGCCGCGTCGTCGTTGCGGTTGGAGATCAGGCGCAGGTAAGCCAGCGCATCCTTGATTTCCTGACGTTCGAAGAACCGCTGGCCGCCGTAGATGCGGTACGGCATCGCCGTCTGCAGCAGCGCCTCTTCCAGCACGCGCGACTGGGCGTTGCTACGGTACAAAATGGCGCAGTCGTTCAGCGCGCCGCCGTTGTCTTGCCAGGTCTTGATGCGGTTGACCACGAAGCGCGCTTCGTCGAGTTCGTTGAAGGCGCAGTAGAGGGAAATCGGCTCGCCTTCGCCGCCTTCGGTCCACAGGTTTTTCCCCATGCGCCCGTCGTTGTTGGCGATCAGGGTGTTGGCCGCTTTCAGGATGTTGCTGGTGGAACGGTAGTTCTGCTCCAGGCGGATGGTTTCCGCGCCGGGGAAATCCTTCAGGAAGCGCTGGATGTTTTCCACCTGCGCGCCGCGCCAGCCGTAGATCGACTGGTCATCGTCGCCGACGATCATCACGTTGCTGTTGCCGCCCGCCAGCAGGCGGATCCAGGCGTACTGGATGCTGTTGGTATCCTGGAATTCGTCCACCAGCACGTTGGTGAAACGTTCGCGGTAGTGGTTGAGGATATGCGGCTTGTTCAGCCACAGCTCGTGCGCGCGCAGCAGCAGCTCGGCGAAATCCACCAGCCCCGCGCGATCGCAGGCTTCCTGATAGGCCTGGTAGATGCGCAGCCAGGTGGCCTCTACCGGGTTGTTGTAGGTCTCGACGTGCTGCGGGCGCAGGCCTTCGTCTTTCTTGCCGTTGATGTACCACATCGCCTGACGCGGCGGCCACTGTTTCTCGTCGACGTTCAGCGCCTTGATGATGCGCTTGAGCAACCGCAGCTGGTCGTCGCTGTCGAGGATCTGGAAATCCTGCGGCAGGTTGGCTTCCAGATGATGAGCGCGCAGCAGGCGGTGCGCCAGACCGTGGAAAGTGCCGATCCACATGCCGCCCTGGCTGGTGCCGATCAGATGTTCGATGCGGTGGCGCATTTCCGCCGCCGCCTTGTTGGTGAAGGTCACCGCCATGATCGAATACGGTGAGCAGTTCTCCACCGACAGCAGCCAGGCGATGCGATGTACCAGCACCCGCGTCTTGCCGCTGCCCGCTCCGGCCAGAACCAACAGGTTGCTGCGCGGCGCCGCCACGGCTTCACGTTGTTTTTCATTCAGGCTGTCGAGCAGATCGGAGACGTCCATAGGCACCACTAATGGTTAAGGAAAAACCCGCCGGCGACGGGTTTTTCACTGGAAATTTATACAGAGTTCTGGCAGGGATTATAACAATGCTGTCAGCGATGCCAACTGCGAAATCTCAATATGCGGCAGCAGGCGGCTGTCGGCGGCCTGCATCAGGCTGCGTTGCCGATCGTTGATCCAACAGGCCTGCAGCCCCGCGCGCAGCGCGCCGGCCACGTCGGTGGTCAGATCGTCGCCCACGTGCAGGATCTGCTCGGGCGCCACGCCCAGCCGCTCGACGGCCAGGTGATACATGTCCTGATACGGCTTGGCGCGCCCGTCCGGCCCGGAACGCAGCACAAACTGAAAGTAGCCGTCCAGGCCGCACTGCGCCGGATCGGCGTTGCCGTTGGTGATCGCCACCAGCGGGTAGCGCGCCGCCAGCGCCTTCAGCGTGGCATGGGTCGCTTCCGGCACCTCGATACGGCTGCGCCACAGCGCGAAATTCTGCATCGCCGCATCGGCCCCGATCGCCGCTTCGGCGTCGCGCAGCCCCTGCCGGCTCAACGCCAGATGAATGGCGCGCCAGCGCCACTGGGTGACGTCGTGGTAGATCTCCGGATCCTGCTCGCGCAGTTCCTGGCGCAGGCGGTGGAAATCCGCCGACTGGAAGCCGTTCAGGCCGGGATGGTAGCTCTGCAGGAAGGCCACCGACTGCTGCTCGGTTTGCCGGATCACCGGACGGTTGTCATACAGCGTGTCGTCCAGATCGAAAGTCAGCGCCGCCAGCGGGCGCAGCGGGCGATAAAAATGCATCAGGATTTCCCCCGTTTGGCGCGCGGATGCGCGGCATCGTACACGTTCGCCAGATGTTGAAAGTCGAGGTGGGTATAAATTTGCGTGGTGGTCAGGTTGGCGTGGCCGAGCAGCTCCTGCACCGCGCGCAGATCGCCGCTGGACTCCAGCATATGGGTGGCGAAGGAGTGGCGCAGCTTGTGCGGATGGATATGGCTATTGACGCCCTGCTTCACGCCCCATTCGGCGAAGCGTTTTTGCACGTTGCGCGTCGAGATGCGTCGCCCCTGATTGGACAGGAACATGGCGTCGTCCTGCGGCCCAAACAGATCGCGCATCGCCAGCCAGTGTTCCAGCCAGGTGACGGCGGTGCGCCCAATCGGCAGTTTGCGTTCTTTGCTGCCTTTCCCCATCACCCACACCTCGCCGGCCGCCATATCGACATGGCGGCAATCCAGCCCCACCAGCTCGGAGAGGCGCAGGCCGGCGCCGTACATCACCTCCAGCATGGCGCGATCGCGCACCGCCAGCGGATCGTTGAGATCGATCTCCAGCAGCTGGTTCATTTCATCGACGTCGATGTTTTTCGGCAGATGGCGGCCGCTGCGCGGCGTGCGGATGCCCTTGGCAGGGTTGGCGTGCAGCACGCCCTGGCTGACCAGCCAATCGAGGAAGCTACGCAACGAAGAGAGCCGCAGCGCCAGGCTGGCGGACTGCAGACCGGCGCGTTTGCTGCGCGCCGCCAGCATGCGCACCCGGGCGGCGTCCAGCGTCGTCCAGTCGGTGACGCCGATCTCCTGCGCCAGGCGCATCAGCGCCGTCAGCTGGCGTGAATAGCTGAGCTGCGTCAGCGGGCTGAGTTGCCGTTCTACCTTGAGATAACGCAGAAAAGCGTCCACCGGCTGCTGCAGGCTGGGCGCAATCGGCGTCATGCGCGTTCGATCCAGCGTTCCAGCAGTGCCGGCAGCATGCGCGCCAGCTGATTGAGCATCACCGTACCCATGCCCTGCTGATAATGTTGCGTATCGCGGCTGCTGAAGATCACCATGCCCAGCTCGCCGTCGTCGCCCAACATCGACAGCGCCACCGAGCCAATTTGGCCAATCTGTTTGGCCTGCGGCAACAGCAGCAGCAGCTCGGGGCCGTTCAGGCTGCCGAGATAGTGTTGTTCGCTGCCCAGCCGCTGAATGCGGAACGGCTCGAACGCCGAACGCGTCAGCGCCAGGTGGGTGAAATCGGAAGGCGCGCCGATATTCCAGCGCTCGGCGAACAGCCGAACCGTGGCGCCGGCCAAACCGAAGCCGCGCGCCCAGCGCTGCAGCCGGTTTAGCATGTCCTGCAGGCTGTCGGCGGTGGCCAGATCGGCCTGCAGGTGCAGCAGCCTGGCGAACAGCCCTTCGTTGGCGCTGGCCTGCTCCATCAACAGCGTGATCTCTTCTTCCAGCCGTTCGATGTGATTGCGCTGACGAGCCAGATGCCATTCCACCAGCGAAACGGTGCCGCGCACCGGGTGAGGCACGCGCATCTGCTCAACCTGGCGCGCGTTGCGAATAAAGAAATCCGGGTTCTGCAGCAGGTACTGCATCACGGCGTCGTCATCCAGCGCCAGGCCGGCGACGCTCTGTTCTTCTACGCTTTTCATAGATGAATAAATCCGTCATAGACATGGGTTGCCGGACCGGTCATAAACAGCGGATTGCCCGGCCCTTTCCAGCGAATATGCAGGCTGCCGCCCGGCAGTTCTACATGCACCTCTTCTGACAGCAATTCCTGTTGGATCCCTACCGCCACCGCCGCACAGGCGCCGCTGCCGCAGGCCTGCGTTTCACCGGCGCCGCGCTCGTAAACGCGCAGCTTGATGTGATCGCGGCTGACCACTTGCATAAAGCCGATGTTGGCCCGTTCCGGGAAGCGCTCATGCCCTTCCAGCACCGGTCCAAGCAGCTCCACCTTGGCGGTTTTTACATCATCCACCTGCAAAACACAATGCGGGTTGCCCATCGACACCACGCCGCACAGCACGGTATGTTCCGCCGCGCGCATGATGTAGGTCTTTTCCGCCTTGGCGGCGCGGAACGGCACCGCCTGCGGATCGAAATTCGGCTCACCCATGTTGACGCACACCAGATCGTCGTCGGTGACGCTGAGCACCATACGCCCGGTTTGGGTGCTGACGCGGATATCGCGCTTGTTGGTCAACCCTTTCAGCCGCACAAAGCGCGCGAAACAGCGCGCGCCGTTGCCGCACTGCGCCACTTCGCTGCCGTCGGCGTTAAAAATTCGGTAGTGAAAATCCAGCTCGGGATCGTAAGGCGGTTCTACCACCAGCATCTGGTCAAAGCCGACGCCCAGGTGCCGATCGGCCAGCCGGCGGATCAGCTCAGGTGAAAAATAGACATTCTGTGTAACGGCATCGACCACCATAAAGTCGTTGCCCAGACCGTGCATTTTGGAGAACTGCATATCATACTCCGCTATCTGGACGCGCTATCCGTCTTGATTTTGCGGCGGCGCTCGCCACCGCAAACCGGGTGTTACTGGGCAACCATCGACGGTTTTTGCTGAGAGCCAGACTGCTCCTGCTGGTTCTTTTGCACCTGATCGCCCGTTTGCACCGGCGGTTTGGCCGGTTTTTGGCCGGCGGAGTCGGCAGGTGGGAAGTAAAGCGGGCCCTTCAGACCACAGCCGGCGAGGCCGGTAACCAGAACGGCCATCAGCGCATAGCGTAGTTGTTTTTTCATTTGCATTAATGCCTGTAATTCATGCGTCCAAGGTCTCTATAATCGCAGGTGGATCATGAAAAGCAATAGGAATTGAATATGAACGACAGTGAGTTTCACCAGTTGGCCGACCAGCTGATGCTGAATATTGAAGAGACACTGGACGATTTTGACGGCGATGCGGATATCGATTACGAAACCAATGGCGGCGTGATGACGCTGAGCTTCGAAAACGGCACCAAAATCGTCATCAACCGCCAGGAGCCGCTGCACCAGGTGTGGCTCGCCACTAAGGCCGGCGGTTACCACTTCAACTACCGCGACGGCGTCTGGGTATGTGATCGCAGCGGGCAGCCGTTTTACCAACTGCTCAGCGAAGCGGCCAGCGCGCAGGCCGGCGAGGAACTGAGTTTTTCCTGAGGCTAAGCAGGGCTCGGCAACCGAGCCCTTGCGGCGTCAATGCAGCTGGAACTGCTGCTTCAGCGGCTGAGCGGCGCCGTCGGCCACCGTCACGCACAGGCTGGACAGCACGTTGCTGCGGAACGGGATCACCTGCGTGCGCCCGTCGAGCTGCACGATTTGATAGAACTGCGGCAGGTTGAAGTTGATGAAGCTGGAGCCGTAGGTAAAGCGGTCGTGCGACGAGGAATAGAAGCGGCTGACGTCGCGCACCAGCTCCTCTTTGCTGCCCTCGCAGTGGTGATACACCTCTACCCGATTCGACTCATCCAGAATATAGATGTTGAAGCCCTTGTCGTCTGAGGTGTCTTCGAAGAAGAACTGGATGATCCCCTCGCTGGCGAAGCCGTCCACCACCGGCGGTAGATGCACCTGATCGGTTTCCACCTTGATAGACAGGCCGTGCAGCTTGTTGTTGGAGATGGCGCCGTAAAACTCCACCGCGTTCTCCAGCTTCTGCACCGACACGCTCAGGCGCTCGAAGAACAGCCCCCAGGTTTGCCCGGCGACGCGCACCGCCTTGAAGCGGCCGGGTTCCAGCCGGGTACTGGACAGGCGCAGCTCGATGCACTCCGACACCAGCTGCTGAATGCGGGTGCGAATAAGGCCGCGCAGGTGCTGACTGTAGCAGAACACTTCCACCGACTCCGGCGGTGCGGCGTCCTGGTGCATTTTGCCGAGAATGGTTTTCAATGCTTCCAGCACCGACTGCTCGCCGCTGAAATGCAGGGTACGCACTTCGTTCCAGGAGTTGCGATACAGCAGATCGATGCTGCCCACCAAACACTGCTGCTGCTGGCCGAAGCTGAACACGTCCAGCTTGCGGAAATCGAAGTGCACCACCTGATTGCGGAAGGCGGCGGTCGGATCGTTTTCCAGATTGACGATGATTGCCAGATGGCGAATCTCGCACGGGCTGTACAGCGCTTTCGGCGTCGGCGCCGGCAGGCGCAGCGGGAAGTGATGGGAAACGTCGGCCACCAGCTCCTGCAGCTTGGCGGTGTCGCACAGGTTGCCGCTCTTGATGTGCAGGCGGGTCTGCGGCGTCAGCAGGCCGTTGAAATAGGCCCAGGCCACCAGCTTGTTCAGGTAGCGGTTATATTCCAGCGGCTGATGGCTGACGATCGAATCCATAGCCGGTGCCTGATTATACAGGTACCAGCCGGTGCGGTTGGCGCGGCCAACCGGCACATGAATAAAGGTTAAATCGTTTTCCGACAGGTCCGGCGAGATCTGCGGGTTCACCAGCGTCACCTTGCCGGGCAGCGCTTCGAACGCCGCATACAGTTTGCGGGTCAGCACGCCGATATCCTGCGGGCTGGCGCTGACGCTGAGGTTGTTGCGGCGGGCGAAACGGATCAGGTTGCGGTAGCTCTGCATCATCGCGTCGAGCAGTTCGTTGTGCGCTTCGCGCACTCGCTCGATCTTCCAGTTGGCGCGGTTGTCCAGCATCGCCAGACGCTCTTCGCTCCAGCCCCACTCGCTGACCAATTGGCTGAGGATCTCGCGCCGCCAGCCGACGCAGGCCTTGGCCAGCGACAGCTTTTCACACACTTTCAGGTAGAAACAGCGACGGGCCAAATCGAGGCGGGTGGTGTCGTTGATGTCGGTCAGGTAGCGGGTGACGCGCTCGAGCATCATGCAGTAGGCGTCGAGCCCGAAGCTGACGATCTCGCCCTGGTGCAGGCGATGTTTGATGTCCGTCGCCAGCAGTTGGGTATTGGGGTATTCCCAGGAATAGGCTTCCAGCAGCAGTGTTTTCAGCACCGCCTTGTAAGGCGAATCGATGCTCTTGTACAGCTGCCACAGGCTGGCGCCGAAGTACTCTTCCGCCGACAGCGAACTCAGGCCGCCGAGATCCAGCCACTCGTTCGGCGTCAGCGCGCCCTGCGCGTACAGCGACAGCACGTATTCATCGTAGTGCGCTTCTTCTTCGCCCGGCACCATGTTCCACAGGATGCGTTTGCCGGCCAGGCGCACCGCGGTGCGGTAGAACTCGTCCAGCAACAGGATGTGCTGCGTCGAGCCGCAGTCTTCGCCGCCCAGGCTGCCGCTTTCATTATGCCGGAAGCGGTTTTCGTCGATCAGGAAGAAGCTGACTTCCACCCCCATCGACGCGGCCCACTTCTCAAGCAGGCTGCATTTTTGCTGCAGGCGGGTGCGTTCTTCGTTGTCCAGCCAGGACTGGTGGCAGACCCAGATGTCGAGATCCGAGCTGCAGCTTTGGCCGATAGACGAGGTGCTGCCCATCGAATAGACGCCGGTGATCGGCAGCTCGCCGCTGGCCGGTTTGTCAAACGGGCTGCCCCATTTGTCTTCTAAATCGTTCAGGTAATCTTGTTGAGTTTCATCAGGCGTGTAGAGGCAAATGCCGTGGGGAACGTTACCGTTCAGGTAACCCGGCATCAGCGGGTGGTGGTGGTGCAGTAAGGTGGGCAGCAGACTGTATACCCGTTGAAACGCGGGCTTCATAGCCGCCAGGGCGCGATCGACGCGTAGCTGATTGATCGCATCCAGTCTCTGCTTCAATGTCTCGATGTAGAGGTACAAGACGTCTCGCCTGATTATCCCGGTGTTTAGAAAAAAACCCGTATTCCATAAGCGCCGTTAGTGTAAGAAGAATATTTGGCGACTTATTGCTGGAAACGTGATCAATTTAACACCTTGCTGATTGACCGTAAAGGAGGTAACGCTTCACAATTATTGTAGCGCTTCCCTAAACGATTTACCCGCAGTGTTAACTGCCCCAAAGCACATCACACGTCCCTTTGATTCCGTTGTCCTTTTTCCGCCTCCGGCTTCTTGCACTGACAGTATTGGCTCTCAGTGGTAGGATGGATGGCGAAATATAAAAACGGTAACAAGCATGTTAGACAAAATTATTCGAATTGCCACCCGACAAAGCCCGCTTGCACTTTGGCAAGCACATTATGTGCAGCAACGTCTGATGGCCTGCCATCCCGGCCTGCAGGTCGAGTTGGTGCCGATGGTCACCCGCGGCGACGTTATTCTGGATACGCCGTTGGCGAAAGTCGGCGGTAAAGGCCTGTTTGTTAAAGAACTCGAGCTGGCGCTGCTGGAAGGCCGCGCCGACATCGCCGTGCATTCGATGAAAGACGTGCCGGTCGATTTCCCTGCCGGGCTCGGTTTGACCACCATTTGCGAACGCGAAGATCCGCGCGACGCTTTTGTTTCCAATCGTTTCGCCTCGCTCGATCAGCTGCCGCTGGGCAGCGTGGTCGGCACCTCCAGCCTGCGCCGCCAGTGCCAGCTGCGTGAACGCCGCCCGGACCTGATCGTGCGCGATCTGCGCGGCAACGTCGGCACTCGCCTGGCCAAGCTGGACAACGGCGACTACGACGCGATTATCCTGGCGGTGGCCGGCCTGAAGCGTTTAGGCCTGGAGCAACGCATCCGCAGCCCGCTGAGCGCCGAAGAGTGCCTGCCGGCGGTCGGCCAGGGTGCAGTCGGCATTGAATGCCGTCTCGACGACAGCGTCACCCGCGCGCTGCTGGCGCCGCTGAACCATGCGGCCACCGAAACCCGCGTGCGCGCCGAGCGGGCGATGAACACCCGCCTGGAAGGCGGCTGCCAGGTGCCGATCGGCAGCTATGCCGAACTGGATGGCGACAGCCTGTGGCTGCGCGCCCTGGTCGGCGCGCCGGACGGCAGCCAGATGGTGCGCGGCGAACGCCGCGGCCCGGCCACCGAGGCCGAACGGATGGGCGTTGAGCTGGCGGAAGAGTTGCTGGCGCGCGGCGCGCGCGAGATCCTGCGCGAGGTTTATCAGGGAAATCCGCCGGCATGACGATCCTAGTAACCCGCCCATCGCCTTCGGGGGAGCTGTTAGTGAGCCGGCTGCGCGCACTCGGCCGGGTTGCCTATCATGCACCGCTGATCGACTTCGCGCCGGGCGGCGATCTGCCGAAGCTGCCGCAGGCGTTGCAGCAGCTTAGCGCCGGCGATCTGGTGTTCGTGCTGTCGCAACATTCGGTGAGTTATGCCGATTCTGTTATCGGCCGCGCCGGGCTGAGCTGGCCCGCTCACCTGGCTTATTACGCCATCGGCCGCACCACCGGGCTGGCGCTGCACCGCATCAGCAGTTTGCCGGTGGAATACCCGCGCGAACGCGAGATCAGCGAAACGCTGCTGTTGCTGCCGGCGCTGCAAAAATTGGCGGGCAAACGCGCGCTGATTTTACGCGGCAACGGCGGCCGCGAACTGTTGGGGTCGACGCTGAGCGAGCGCGGCGCCGACGTCAGCTATTATGAATGTTATCAACGCAGCCCGGTGCACTACGACGGCAGCGAGCAAAGCGCCCACTGGCAGCGCGCCGGTGTGGATACGCTGGTGGTGACCAGCGGTGAAATGTTACAACAGCTCTATACTTTAGTTCCTGATTACTATCGTTCTTCATGGCTGCTGCGTTGCCGCCTGGTAGTAGTGAGCGAACGCCTGGCTACCCTCGCCCGGGAATTGGGCTGGCGTACGATTCGGGTAGCTGACAACGCCGATAATGACGCGCTGATCCGCGCGCTACAATAATCTGACTATGGGATGTGCCACTATGACGGAACAAAATACCCCAGCCGCCCCGGTTGAAGAACCCACCACCGCGGTTGAGAGCTCCCAGCAGCCAGCCGCTGCCAGCCGCAAAGGCAAGAACACCGGCCCGGTGCTCGGCGCGATCGCTATCGTGCTGGTCATCGCCCTCGGCGCGGGCGGTTATTACCATACGCATAAGCAGGCACAACAGCTGATCGCCGCCAATCAGGCGCTGCAGCAGCAGCTTGACGGCGTGAAGCAGAGCCAGCAGCAGGAAAGAAATGCGCTGGAAGGCTTGTTGCAACAACAGGGTAAAACCCTGGACGCCGCCGATCGCGAGCAGGCGAACCTGGCGCGCCAACTGAGCGAGCTGCAGGAAAAAGTGGCGACCATCTCCGGCAGCGACGCCAAAACCTGGCTGCTGGCGCAGGCCGATTTCCTGGTGAAAATGGCCGGCCGCAAGCTGTGGAGCGATCAGGACGTGACCAGCGCCGCCGCGCTGCTGAAAAGCGCCGACGCCAGCCTGGCGGACATGAACGATCCGAGCCTGCTCGACGTGCGCCGCGCCATTACCGAAGACATCAGCACGCTTTCTACGCTGACCCAGGTCGATTACGACGGCATCATCCTCAAGGTCAATCAGCTGTCCAATCAGGTGGATAACCTGCGCCTGGCCGATAACGACACCGACGAAGCGCCAATGGATCAAAACAGCAGCGAGCTCTCCGGCTCGATCGGCGAATGGCGGCAGAACCTGGCCAAGAGCTGGCGCAATTTCATGGCCGACTTCATCACCATCCGCCGTCGCGATACCAGCGCCGAACCGCTGCTGGCGCCGAACCAGGACATCTACCTGCGCGAAAACATCCGTTCGCGCCTGCTGGTGGCCGCACAGGCCATTCCGCGTCACCAGAACGAGACCTACAAGCAGTCGCTGGAAACCGTCTCCACCTGGGTGCGCGCCTATTTCGACACCACCGACCCGGCGACCAAGGCCTTCCTTGAAGAGCTGGACAGCCTGAGCCAACAGTCGATCTCGATGGACGTGCCGGATCAGCTGAAAAGCCAGCCGCTGCTCGAGAAAGTGATGCAGACCCGGGTGCGCAACCTGATGACCCAGTCCCCTGCCGCTCATCAGGAGGGTTAAGCCATGTTACGCGTGCTATTTCTGTTCCTGGTGGTGATCGCCAGCGTGGTGCTCGGGCCGATGTTGGCCGGGCATCAGGGCTATGTGCTGATCCAGACCGATAACTACAATATTGAAACCAGCGTCACCGGGCTGGTGATCATGTTGGTGCTGCTGTTCGTGGTGCTGCTGGCGATCGAGTGGATCCTGCGCCGCATCTTCCGTACCGGCGCCCGCACGCGCGGTTGGTTTATCGGCCGCAAGCGCACCCGCGCGCGTCAGCAAACCAAAGCCGCGCTGATCAAACTGGCGGAGGGCGACTACAAGCAGGTTGAAAAACTGATGACGCGCAACGCCGATCACGCTGAGCAACCGGTGGTGAACTATCTGCTGGCCGCCGAGGCTGCGCAGCAACGCGGCGATGACTTCCGTACCAATCAGTATCTGGAGCGGGCCGCCGAAGCCGCCGATACCGATCAGCTACCGGTGGATATCACCCGGGTTCGCATCCAGCTGGCGCAGGGCGAGAACCACGCCGCGCGCCACGGCGTCGATCGCCTGCTGAACCAGGCGCCGCGCCATCCGGAAGTGTTGCGCCTGGCGGAACAAGCCTATCTGCGCACCGGCGCCTATGCGTCGCTGCTGGAAGTGCTGCCGTCGATGCGTAAAATCGAACTGCACAGCGAAGAGCAACTGCAGGCGTTGCAGCAACAGGCTTACATCGGGCTGATGAATCAGGCGATGGCGGACGAAGGCAGCGAAGGCCTGAAACGCTGGTGGAAAGATCAGAGCCGCAAGACGCGTCACGAAGTGCCGCTGCAAATCGCGATGGTGGAGCACCTGATCGAATGCAACGACCACGAACTGGCGCAGGAGATTGTGCTCGACGGCCTGAAACGCCAATATGACGAGCGCCTGGTGCTGTTGCTGCCACGGCTGAAGTCCGGCAACCCCGAGCAGCTTGAGAAAGCGCTGCGTCAGCAGATGAAGCAGCACGGCGCGACGCCGCTGTTGAACAGCACGCTGGGGCAGTTGCTGATGAAGCACGGCGAGTGGCAGCAGGCGGCCGACGCCTTCCGCGAAGCGCTGAAACAGCGTCCGGACGCCTACGATTACGCCTGGCTGGCCGATACGCTGGAGAAACTGCATCGTTCGGATGAAGCGGCGCAGATGCGGCGTGAAGGACTGATGTTGACGCTGAAACAGAACGGCGGCGAATAACGGCCCGCCCGGCAGAGAAAGCGTGGCCTCGGTGCCACGCTTTTTTTTGCCCGTTAGCTTGCTGAAGCGCAAAAAAAACACTTGCCGCATGGCAAGTGTATAAAGAAGCAATCAGGTCTAGGACAACAGGGGCGGTGCCTCACTCAACGTTTTGCCCTGAGCGTGATGACGGGTTAGTCATCGTTCTCGTGGGCGATAGGCACCCTAAATCGGCTCTGCGTCATTCCCAGGGTTTATGAAGCCTAAGGCGAACATAAGAAATGGAATGAGCATCTACGCTGTAGGTATTGCACTTGGCGTGCCAACTTTCAGATCCAGGAAAGTCTCTATAAAAAATAGCATTCAATTAATTGAAAATATTGAATTTTTATTTACGCCTAACTTTCTCTCAGCATGCCGTCCCCTGTCGTTCTTTACCCACGGCCGATCTGGCGCTGTCGCCGCAAAACGACGACTTAAGCCAAAGCCAATTTTAATGTTTAAAATCAATTAATTATGTGTCTCAAGCTGGCGACAACGTCGAACCACATTGTCGCTGAAAACCTACACACGTGCCGGTTGAGACAAAATGCCAATGTTCAGATACGCAAAAACCCGTGCAATGCTGCACGGGTTGGTCGCTATGCGTTTCGTCGCGGCGGGAAGGACTTATCCTCATAAACGGCGGACGTAAAAAAACCGACTTACGTCGGTTTCTTTGAAACTGGTCAGCGAGAGAAAGATGACGCGCGCCCCAGGATGTAACGCCCTGCGGGCCGTTGCTAAAGCAACGTTGTCTCGCTTCGCGAGGCTCGAACCTCCTGCGGAGGTGCTCATCCTCATAAACTGCAGGCGTAAAAAAACCGACTTACGTCGGTTTCTTTGAAACTGGTCAGCGAGAGAAAGATGACGCGCGCCCCAGGATGTAACGCCCTTCGAGCCGTTGCTAAAGCAACGTCGTTTCGCTTCGCGAGGCTCGAACCTCCTGCGGAGGTGCTCATCCTCATAAACTGCAGGCGTAAAAAAACCGACTTGCGTCGGTTTCTTTGAAAGTGGTCGGCGAGAGAGGATTCGAACCTCCGACCCACTGGTCCCAAACCAGTTGCGCTACCAAGCTGCGCTACTCGCCGATTTGTGTTGCTCATACTACCCGATTTATCAGACCGTTGTCCATATAAATCTTATATTTATCAGATATTTTGCGTGGTGCGAAGAGAGGGACTTGAACCCTCACGTCCGTAAGAACACTAACACCTGAAGCTAGCGCGTCTACCAATTCCGCCACCTTCGCACTGTCACAAAATACTGCTAAATCTTCACTTCGCTTAGGAAGTGGGGTGGCTAATGGGACTCGAACCCACGACAACTGGAATCACAATCCAGGGCTCTACCAACTGAGCTATAGCCACCATTACTACTTCTTCTTACTCACGCGGTAATATTACCACCGCAGCTCCTGCGCACAAACTTAATGGCGCGCCCGACAGGATTCGAACCTGAGACCTCTGCCTCCGGAGGGCAGCGCTCTATCCAGCTGAGCTACGGGCGCGTAGCGCCGTTGCGGGAGGGGATACTACGGATTTACACCAATCCTGTCTAGTGCTTTTTCGCAGAAATGTTGCGTTTGATTACGCTTTGCTCACTCCTGCGCAGGAAAGCGCACTCCGTAGCCCCTTTTCACCGTTTATTGCCGCGTTTCTACCCGATTTTCAGCCGGATGATGTTTCTTATGCATGCCGAAAGCGAAGTAGCACAGGCTGACGCCCGCTAAGAAAATCGCCCCGACCAGCAGGGAAATTCGCGTATCCGGGTTGATTCCCATGCCGACCAGCACGCAAACCAGAAAAGCGATGGTCAGATAGTTCACATACGGGAACATGATCGACTTAAAGCTGTGGTTTTTGATCGCTTCCTTGTGCGCGCGGCGGAAATAGAGCTGGCTTATCAGCACCACGAACCACGGCACCATGCCCGGCAACACGCTGGCGCTGTAGACATAGACGAACACCTGCTCCGGATTAGGGATGATGTAGTTCAGCGCGGAGCCCACCAACAGGCAGCCGATGGTGACGGCGATGCAGTTGACCGGCACGCCGCTGGCGGAAAGCTTGGTCAGCGCCGCCGGCAGTTGGCGATTCTTGGCCAGGGCGTACAGCATGCGGCCGCCGCTGTACATGCCGCTATTGCAACCGGAAAGCGCGGCGGTCAGTACCACAAAGTTAATGATGCCGGCAGCGGCGACGATGCCGATCTTGGCGAAGGTCAGCACGAACGGGCTGCCGGTAGTGCCGATGCCGTTCCAAGGGAAGATGGTCACGATGACGAAGATCGCGCCGACATAGAAGATCAGGATGCGCCACAGGATATTGTTGATCGCACGTTTCAGCGTCACCTGCGGGTTTTTGGCTTCCCCGGCGGTAATGCCCACCAGCTCAACCCCCTGATAGGACGCCACCACGATGCACAGCGCAAACAGGAAGCCCTTCCAGCCGCCGGCAAAGAAGCCGCCGTGCGCCGTCAGATTGGCGAAACCGATAGGTTCACCGCCGTTGCCGAAACCGAAGAAGATCACCCCCAGCCCCACCAGAATCATCACGATGATGGTGGTGACCTTGATCATGGCGAACCAGAACTCCAGCTCACCGTACAGGCGCACCGCCGCCAGGTTGGCCAGCGCCACCATCGCCACGGCGATCAGCGCGGGGACCCACTGCGGTATTTCCGGGAACCAGAACTGCACATACACCCCGATGGCGGTGATCTCGGAAATGCCGACGGCGATCCACATAAACCAGTACCCCCAGGCAGTCAGGTAGCCGAAATAGGGATTCATGTATTTATGCGCGTAAACGGCGAACGACCCGGCGACCGGCTCGAGGAACAGCATCTCCCCCATCGAACGCATAATGAAGAACACGAACAGCCCGGCGATGATGTAAGCCAGCAGTACCGACGGCCCGGCCCATTTCAGCGTACTGGCCGATCCCATAAACAGGCCGACACCAATGGTGCCCCCGAGAGCGATAAGCTCGATGTGCCGGGCCTCAAGGCCTCGGTGTAGCCCTTGCGGTTTCTCTTTGTGTGCCATAAATCCTCAATAATTTTTCTCGGGTTGTGTTTGCCTGCCGGCCGCTGCCGGTCGTTATTGTCATTATTAAAAGAATAAATCATCCCCTGCCGTTCGAGTTGGCATCAACGGGTAGTCGGAGCGAAGTTACCGTGAGAAGAACATCGTTCAGCGCTGTCGCATCAGGCTTCAGCGGCCAGGGATAATTTCCGGGCGGTATCGTTTCGCATTTCGTCGCTATAAGCAAACCGCAATTTAAAACTTTATGGAATAAATGCGGCGACGTTTAGGGCTGGGGGTTATAGATATGCGGGAGAAATAGGCAAAAGCAGATTATTGGTACAGCAGACCGGGGCGAACCGACACATTCCCCCCCGGATAAGCGATTACATTTTACCGCTGTAGTAGTAGCCGACAAACTTCAACAGCTTCAGCTGCCGGCCGATGCGGCTGGGCTGGCTGAGCAGGCGGTAAAGCCACTCCAGACCGAGTTTCTGCCATACCTTGGGCGCACGCTTCACATGGCCGGTAAACACGTCGTAGGTGCCGCCCACGCCCATATACAGCGCCTGCGGATGCACCTTGCGGCAGTCGCGCATCAGGATCTCCTGCTTCGGCGATCCCATCGCCACCGTCACGATGGCGGCGCCGCTGGCGCGAATACGCTCGAATAGCGCCTCTCGCTGCTCCGGTTTGAAATAGCCGTCCTGGCTGCCCACCAGGTTAACGTTCCACTGGCTGCGCAGCTTCCGTTCGGTTTCCGCCAGCACCTCCGGCTTGCCGCCGATCAGGAAGACCGGCGTGCCTTCACGGCCGGCGCGCTGCATCAAGGCTTCCCAAAGATCGGCGCCCGCGACGCGCGAAACGTCCGCCGCCGGGTATTTGCGGCGAATCGAGCGCACCATGCTGATGCCGTCGGCGTACTTGTACTCCGCTTCATCCAGCAACGCATGCAGCGCCGGGTCCTCTTCCGCCTTCAGGATCTTTTCCGCATTCATGGCCACCAACGTGCCCTGTTTGACCCGGCCGCCGTCGAACAGAAAGTCCATGCAGTGCGCCATATCGCGAAAGCCCCACAGGCTGAAACCGCGCAGCTCATACTGCGGCACCGAAATCTTTGTTTCCATCGTCGTCATTACCCTTACAAAAGACCGTCCGCCCTTGGGGGAGAGGCCAGCGCGCGGGCGCGCGTCACTCTGGCCTTGATGAGCCCGGCGGTATCGAACAGCCAATACAGCAACTTCGCCAGCACCAGACAGGCGCCGAAAATAATGCAGAAGAACACCACGCGCGAAACGAATGAGTCCACCCCTTCGCGCGCCAACACGATCATGTTGAACACCGCGCCGAAGCAGAATCCTTGCAGGATAGCCGCCTTATAGCGGTTCGGTTCGGTTTTGCCCAACTCATACAGCCAGTCGAACCACTTGATGATCATGCCCACCAGAATCGCGCCGAGCGGGATGAACAGCGCGCCGCCCATCACCACCAGCGAACCGATCAGCGTCGGGGATATCGCCAGCCCGGAGTGGTTGTTCAGCACTTCCCAGGTAAAATAGTTGGCCGAGTTCAGCACCACGTCCGGCCGGCCCGGCCATAGCCACGTTGGGATAAAGACGTAGAAATCACGCAGGATCGGCGCCAGGCCCTGGAAATCGATCTTGTCGTAATTTTGCAGCAGCAGCGCCAGATTTTCCCACGGCGAGAAAGTGTCTCGGGTCAGATAGAGGAAGGTATAAAACGCTTCCGCGCCGCTGACGTCCAGGCTGTAGCGCTTCAACGCCAGCCAGAACATGCCGACCACGCCGAATATGCCGGCCGCCGCCAACATCCACAGCGTGATCCAGCCGCGCACGATGCCGATAAACAGGAACAGCGCGAAGGCGATGATGATATTCGCGCGGGTGCCGCCGACGATCACGTAGGTCAAAATGCCGAACGCCACCGTCGCCACCAGGAACAAGAACCAGGCGCGCAGATCCTGCCGCAGGAAATAGACCACCAGCATCGCCGGAATGAAGAAGTAGAAGAACCGTTTGAGCGCCACGCCGGACACGTCGCTGGAGAAGATCTGGCTGTAGGAATTGAGCTTGAACAGCAGGAAGCCGTTCTGCATGAAGAAGATACCCACGGTCCCGATCGCCACCAGCGCCAGCAGCACCCAGGTCATATGGGTTTCCACCCGGTTCATGGTGAACAGCGCCGCGCGCGGCTGAGAGCGGCGCTTGCGCAGCCGGGTCTTGTAGGTGACGTAATAGATGGCGTAAAACGCCGTCGCCGACAGCAAGGCGTACAGCAGAAACTCCACCGGCACCACCTCGACGTCAAACTGAAACACCAGCAGACAGGTCAGCGGGAAGCCGAAATAAAACGTCAGCAAATACAGCAGCGAGAAGAAGACGTTGAAGTTAAAGCGCACGCGCCGAAACTCCTGGTAGGTCAGCGTCAGAATAAACGTCAGGCTGACCAGGTAGACGACGAACAGACCGCCGAATTGCGCCAACGTCATGAGTGCTCTCCCGCCGCCAGCGCCAGGGCTTGCTGCCAGCCATCGACATAGTTCGGATTAAAGAAGGCGATCGTCTGCTTATCCACCGCCGCCAGCTGACGCTGCGCTTCGCGCACCACCGCCTCGTCGAGCGAGTCGCCGTAGAACAGCACCGGCAGGTGCTGTTCCGCCAAATCCTGCCAGAACGGGTTCTGCCGGCTGAGCACGAAAGGCACGCCAAACTGAATCAGCAGACACAGGGTGCCTATCCCCTGCTGGCGATTGAAAATGAAATAACCCAGATCGCAGGCGCGCAGGATGTTGAGGTAGTCCTCAAACGCCACCTGCTGCGTGAGCAGCTGCAGGTTTTTCTCGCCGAACAGCGGCAACCCGGCGGCGCGCACCTGCTCGATGTAGGCGTCGTTATTGGCCGGATAGCCCATCGGCAGGATCACGCGCACGTCGGCGCCGAACTGCTGATGTATCGCCTGCAGCGCTTCGATATGCCGGTTGCTGCGATCGCCGGAGTTGCCCACCAGAATCGTCATCGGCCCGGCCAGATTTTTCTCGACGTGAACGTCGGTCAGCGCCGAATCCATCCGCGTCGGGAAGTACAACAACGAGGCCGGCACCCGCGCATGGCGCTGCTGATAGTGGATCACGTCGCCGCGGGTGGCGAACACGTTCCCCACTCGCCCCTGAGCAATGCGGCGCAGCAGGTAAAACAGCCGAAATTTCCAGCTGGTGGCGTCTTCGTACAGATCGGCACCCCAAATATGCCAACTGACCTGATGCGCCTTGATCTTGCCGCTCAGCAGCGCCAGCCACAGCCCCGGGTTAAACTGACCGTGCAGGAAGAAGCGCGCATCGCGATCGGCCTGGGCGCGGGCGATCACCGCCGCCGCCAGGCTCTTCTTGTCGGCGTAAGGCTCAATGTTCAGGGCGGGGAAATCCCCCAGTGCCGCCACATCCTTGGCCGCCACCATAAAATGCCGCGTCTGCTCAGCCGGCAAACGCGGCGCCAGCACGTCGTTGAAGAAGCGCAGCACCGTCTGGTTATGATGCGGGATATCGGATCCCAGAACGTGAATCAGTGTGGTCATACTCGTCTACGATAAATAAGAAACACGCAGCTACAGAGCGCGAAATACACGATGTAGGTTGCCATATAGGCCTGAGCCGCCCCCAGCGCGCCGCGCAGCGGGATCAGCCAGTGCGAGAACAGCGTCAGCAGCAGAAACTGGCTGACTTCCGTCAGGATATAAAAGCGCAGTGACGCTTTGGCGATCACCAGATAGCCGAACACATAGGCCCCGACTTTCAGCACGTCGCCCACCAGCTGCCAGGCAAACAGATCGCGCATGGCGACGAACTTGTCCGAGAACAGCAGCCAGATGGCGAAATCACGCAGCAACCACACCGTAAAGCTCGCCGCCGCTACCGCCGGCAGCACGAATTTCAGCGAGCGCACGATCTCCCGCGAGATAGCGCCCTTGTCCGTCAACCGCGACAGCGTCGGCAGCAGATAGACGGTAAACGAGGCGGTGATAAACTGCAGATAGGCATCGGAAATGCTGCTGACGCCTTGCCAGATCCCCACTTCATCCCAACCGTAATGCGCGGCCAACAGGTTACGCATCATCACGTAAGCCACCGGCAGCGTCACCGAGGTGATCAACGCCATGAGGGTGAATTTGCCGAGATTGCCGGCCACCCCTTTGTCCCAGCGCGGAGCCAGGTAGCGCAGCGGCAACGTTTTGCGCCGCCACAGCATCAGCCCGGCCGGCAGCACCACCAACGCCGGCACCAACGCCAGCCCTGCCAGCGCGCCTTCATAGCCGCCCAGCTTGAAGCACAGATAATAAGCCACCACGCCGATCAGGCTGCCGCCGATCACCGCCAGCGCGTTGCCCATCGCGTCGCGATAGCCTTTCAGCACCGCCATGAACAGGTTGGCGTAGGCGATGCCCATCTGAATGAAGGCGACGGCGCGCACCACGCCGACGTAATCGGCATGCCCGAACAGCCCGATGCTGATCGGCTCGGCGGCGAACAAAAACACCAGCGCCAGCAAGGTCGAAAAGCCCAGCACAATGCTCGACGCGGTGCCGACCGCCAGACGCAGACGCTGCGAGTCCTGGTGGTACTCCGCCACGTATTTGGTGATGCCGTTAAAAATGCCCGCGCCGGACAGCACGCCCAGCACGGTGATCAACTGGCGAAAGTTACCCGCCTGCCCCACGCCGCTGGGGCCAAACGCCACCGCCAGCAATTTCACCACCAATAGCCCCACGCCAATTTTGATCAGCGTAGAGCCGGCGGTCCATATCGATGCTTTTGCCAACGACATATCAGGCGAAGAAGCTCAGAATGGTATTGATTACCGTACGCTGATTGACATCGGACATATTGTAGAACAGCGGCAAGCGCACCAGACGCGCACTTTCCTGCGTGGTGTAACGGTCTTCGCCGGCAAAGCGGCCAAACTGTTCGCCGGCCGGGCAGTCATGCAGCGGGATATAGTGGAACACGGCCATGATTTCGGCTTCCTTCAGGTAGTCGATAAAGGCCGTGCGCTCTTCGATATCGCGCAGCTTGATATAGAACATGTGCGCGTTATGCACGCAGTCCGCCGGAATGCTCGGCAACTCGATACGGCCTGACCGAACCAACGGCAGGAAACTGTCGTAGTACTTCTGCCACAGCGACAGGCGGCGCTGGTTGATGCGCTCCGCCACTTCCAGCTGACCCCACAGGTAGGCGGCCTGCAGGTCAGACATCAAGTAGCTGGAGCCGATGTCGCGCCAGGTATATTTGTCGACCTGGCCACGGAAGAACTGGCTGCGGTTGGTGCCTTTCTCGCGGATGACTTCCGCCCGATCGATCAGGGCCGGATCGTTTACCAGCGTCGCACCGCCTTCGCCGCCGGCGGTATAGTTTTTGGTTTCATGGAAGCTGAAGCAGCCGATATGGCCGATGGTGCCCAATGCCTTGCCTTTATAGGTCGACATCACGCCCTGCGCGGCGTCTTCCACCACGAACAGGTTATATTTCTTCGCCAGCGCCATGATGGTATCCATCTCGCAGGCGACGCCGGCGTAGTGTACCGGCACGATCGCGCGGGTTTTATCGGTAATCGCCGCTTCGATTTTGGTTTCGTCGATGTTCATGGTGTCCGGACGCAGATCGACGAACACCACTTTGGCGCCGCGCAGCACAAAGGCGTTGGCGGTTGAAACGAAGGTAAAGCTCGGCATGATCACTTCGTCGCCCGGCTGAATATCCAGCAGGATGGCGGCCATTTCCAACGACGCGGTGCAGGAAGGCGTCAACAGCACTTTCGCGCTGCCGAAATGCTGTTCCATCCACTGCTGGCAGCGACGGGTAAAACCGCCGTCGCCGCACAACTTGCCGCTGCCCATGGCAGCCTGCATATATTCCAGTTCAGTGCCAACAACCGGTGGTGCGTTAAATGGAATCATGTCTACCTCTGTATAACCAGTACGCGGTGCTTTCAATCACGGCACCCTGTCGTTGATAGAGTCGTAATGCGGCGATATTGCCTATCTGGGTCGCGACCCGCAGGTGCTGCATCCCCTGACGCCGGGATTCGGCGATCGCCGCCGCCATCAGCCTGGAACCAATCCCCCGGCCGGATGCGCCGGGGAAAGCTGCCAACAGGCCGATGCGTGTTTCCCGTTCGCCCAAATTGCGCAGGCTGACGAATCCTTCTGGGTGCCCCTGTTCGTCCAGCGCCAACAGGCACTGATGATCGAAGGTGCCCAAAACGGCCTTTTCGATCCACAAAGCATAAAACCGGCCGCTGTCATCAGGTTGATACCAGGGCGCACGAAAGCGGCTGGCGGCGAACACCTGAGCCGCCGCGCTACGCAATGCGGGGATATCGGCCTCGGTCGCAAAGCGTATCGCCTGTACGCGGTCACCAAATTCAAGTATCGACCTGTTATCAAGCGCCAAAACCAGATCGACCTCGCCCTCAACCAGGCGGAAGCCGAAATCGGCCAAGCCATCCGCCAAGGCCAGTTGCTGCGCGGAGATTTTGGCCTGCACCAGGGCATAAGCCGCCAAGTCGGCCTCAGCCAGAACCGGGGCTGAGGAGGAGAAGATGAGTTTCGCGCTGTCCAGCGCGAAAAACTCACTTTCCCATGACAAAGGCTCAATAATGGCGTGGACGCACATGCAGCAAATCCAGCAAATACTTGCCATAGCCGGTTTTGGACAAGGAGTGGGCGGCACGTTTGACGCCCTCATCATCCAGCCAACCGTTGCGCCAGGCGATCTCTTCCAGACAGGCGATTTTAAATCCCTGACGTTTCTCGACCGTCTGCACGAAGCTACTGGCTTCCAGCAGGCTGTCGTGAGTCCCGGTGTCCAACCAGGCAAAACCGCGCCCCAGCAGCTCGACAGTCAGATCACCGCGCTCCAGATACATCTGGTTGATGCTGGTAATTTCCAGCTCGCCGCGCTCGGAAGGCTTCACCTGCTTGGCAAACTCCACCACCTGGCTATCGTAGAAATACAAGCCGGTTACCGCCCAATCGGATTTCGGTTTTTTCGGTTTTTCTTCGATCGACAGCGCGCGGAAATTGTCGTCAAACTCCACAACGCCAAAGCGCTCAGAATCCATGACCTGATAACCGAACACGGTGGCGCCCTCGGTACGAGCCGCGACGGTTTTTAATTTCGGACTGAAAGACTGGCCGAAGAAGATGTTATCTCCCAACACCAGGCAGCAAGAATCGCCGTTGATGAACTCCTCGCCGATCAGGAACGCCTGAGCCAGGCCTTCCGGCTTAGGTTGCGCGGCGTAGCTGAGATTGACGCCAAACTGTTCGCCATTACCCAGCAAACGTTCGAAGGACGGCAAATCCGCTGGGGTCGAGATGATTAAAATGTCGCGAATCCCCGCCAACATCAGCACCGACATCGGATAATAAATCATCGGTTTGTCATAGATCGGCAACAGCTGTTTGGACACGCCGCGCGTGATCGGATGCAAACGCGTGCCGGAACCGCCGGCCAGAATAATACCTTTCATACTAGCTCCCAAATCCGCAGCGCCTTATAAGGACAGCACTGCGCTACATTCAATCGGACAGCCCCAAACGCTCGCCGGCATAAGAACCGTCTTGCACCCGGCGCCACCAGACTTCGTTATTCAGGTACCAAACCACGGTTTTGCGAATGCCGCTTTCGAACGTTTCCTGCGGCCGCCACCCCAACTCACGGTCGATCTTGCCAGCGTCGATGGCGTAACGCATATCGTGGCCCGGACGATCCTTGACGTAAGTGATCAGATCGCGGTAGTGCGCCACGCCCTGCGGTTTGTTCGGCGCCAGTTCTTCCAGCAGGTCACAGATGGTCTGCACCACTTCGATATTCTTGCGCTCGTTATGGCCGCCGATATTGTAAGTTTCGCCCACCACGCCTTCGGTCACCACCTGATAGAGCGCGCGCGCGTGATCCTCGACATACAGCCAGTCGCGCACCTGCGCGCCGTTGCCATATACCGGCAGCGGTTTACCGGCGACGGCATTCAGGATAACCAGCGGGATCAGCTTCTCCGGGAAGTGATAAGGGCCGTAGTTGTTCGAACAGTTGGTGACGAGGGTCGGCAAACCATAGGTGCGCAGCCAGGCGCGCACCAGATGATCGCTCGACGCCTTGGAAGCGGAATACGGGCTGCTCGGCGCATAGGGCGTGGTTTCGGTGAACAGATCGTCAGTGCCATGCAGATCGCCGTACACTTCGTCGGTGGAGATATGATGGAAGCGGAAAGCCTGCTTCTTCTCCGCCGCCAACGGCTGCCAATAGTGGCGCGCCGCTTCCAGCAGGGTGTAAGTGCCGACCACGTTGGTCTCGATAAACGCCGCCGGGCCGTCGATAGAGCGATCGACGTGACTTTCCGCCGCCAGGTGCATCACCACATCCGGCTGATAGCGGGCAAACACCCGATCCAACCCGACGCGATCGCAGATGTCGATCTGCTCGAAGGCATAACGATCGCTGTCGGCCACTACCGCCAGCGACTCCAGGTTACCGGCATAGGTCAGCTTATCCACCACCACTACGCTGTCGCCGGTGGCCTCGATGATATGTCGCACGACCGCAGAACCAATAAATCCGGCGCCACCGGTGACTAAGATACGCTTCAACGCCAAACTCCTTTGGTATCCACCACCCAGCTTTGCTTGATCTCTTCCGGCCGGATGGCCTTGAACTGCTGATGATCGACCAACATCACGATCACATCGGCCTGCTGCAACGCCTCAGCGATCGTTTTCAACGCCACATGACCCACCAACGATGCCGGCAGGTGTTCGACGTTAGGTTCCACGACCAGCGTTTCCCCCGAATGCCAATCAGCAATCAAATGGGCAACTTCCACCGCCGGGCTTTCACGCAGATCGTCGATATTGGGTTTGAACGCCAGGCCGAAGCAGGCGATTTTCACCTCGGACGCGCGCTTGTTAGTCGCGGCCAGGCAATCGGCTACCGCCGCTTTCACCCGGTCGACTACCCACAGCGGTTTACCGTCGTTTACCAGGCGCGCGGTGTGGATCAGACGCGCCTGCTGCGGATTTTGCGCCACGATAAACCACGGATCGACGGCGATGCAGTGGCCGCCGACGCCCGGGCCAGGCTGCAGAATATTCACTCGCGGATGACGGTTCGCCAAACGAATCAGTTCCCAGACGTTGATCCCCTGCTCGGCGCAAATCAACGACAGCTCGTTGGCAAAGGCAATGTTCACATCACGGAAGCTGTTTTCCGTCAGCTTGCACATCTCGGCGGTTCGCGCATTAGTCAGTACGCATTCACCCTCGAGAAAAATCTTGTATAGCGCACTGGCGCGCGCCGAGCACTTCGGCGTCATACCGCCGATCACACGGTCGTTTTTAATCAGCTCCACCATCACCTGCCCCGGCAACACGCGTTCCGGGCAGTAGGCAATATTCACGTCCGCCGCTTCGCCCGCTTGCTGCGGGAAGCTGAGATCGCTGCGCGTTTCAGCCAACCATTCCGCCACCTGCTCAGTGGCGCCCACCGGCGAAGTGGACTCAAGGATCACCAGATCGCCTTTTTTCAGCACCGGTGCCAGCGACTTCGCCGCTGTCTCGACATAGCTCAGGTCGGGTTCATGATCGCCCTTGAACGGCGTGGGCACCGCGATCAGAAACGCATCGGCCGGCTGCGGTTTGGTCACCGCCCGCAGATAACCGCCCTCAACGGCGTCCTTGACCACTTTATCCAGATCCGGTTCGACGATGTGGATCGCGCCACGGTTAATGGTATCTACCGCATGTTGGTTTACATCAACGCCCACCACTTTTTTCTTGCGTGAGGCAAACGCCGCCGCCGTTGGCAAGCCGATATAACCCAGACCAATGACAGAAATAGTGTCAAAGCTCATAGTGTCACCTGATGATTCTTTAAGGCTTCGAGGATACGCTGGCAGGCATGTCCGTCACCGTATGGGTTATGCGCCCGGCTCATCGCTTGATATTCGCTTTCGTCCGTCAACAACCGAGTTACCGTATCAACGATTTTGGTCACATCGGTCCCAACCAGACGCACCGTTCCCGCATCCACCGCCTCCGGACGCTCGGTGGTATCGCGCATCACCAGCACCGGCTTGCCTAACGAGGGCGCCTCTTCCTGAATGCCGCCGGAATCGGTCAGGATCAGGTGCGCTTTGGTCATCAGATAAATAAACGGCAGATAATCCTGCGGTTCGATCAACATGATGTTATCGATACCTTTCAGAATACGGTTGACCGGCTCGCTGACATTCGGGTTCAGGTGCACCGGATATACTACCTGCGCCTCCGGGTGGTTGCGGGCTATTTGAGCCAACGCGCTGCAGATCCGCTCAAAACCGCCGCCGAAACTTTCCCGGCGATGGCCGGTGACCAGAATCAGTTTTTTGTCGGCGTCGAGGAACGGGTAACGCTGCGCCAGGCTAGCCTGCAGAGCGGCATCGCTCATCACCCGATCGCGCACCCAAAACAGCGCGTCGATTACCGTATTGCCGGTCACGAAAATCTGATTATCCGGCAGTGTTTCGCGCAGCAGGTTTTGACGTGAATTTTCGGTCGGCGCAAAATGGAATTTCGCCAAATGCCCCGTCAGAGTTCGGTTGGCTTCTTCAGGCCAAGGGGAGTACAGATCGCCAGTACGCAATCCGGCTTCCACATGCCCGACAGGAATTCGCTGATAGAACGCCGCCAGGCTGGTCGCCAGCGTGGTGGTGGTATCGCCGTGCACCAGCACCACATCAGGTTTGAACTCTTCCAACACCCCTTTCAGCCCTTCCAGGATGCGACAGGTGATTTCCGTTAGCCCCTGGCCAGGTTTCATGATGTTCAGGTCGTAATCCGGCGTAATCTCAAACAACCGCAATACTTGATCCAGCATCTCACGATGCTGCGCCGTTACACAGACCTTTGCGTCAAAGGCCTCATCCTGAGCCAAAGCATGTACCAGCGGCGCCATTTTAATGGCTTCAGGTCTGGTGCCGAAAACAGTCAACACTTTCACAGAGAATCTCTTTTTGGTCAGTTAAGCGCAGGCGTACCTGCGAACCGAGCGCACTAAGCGCCCATCGGTAAGTTAAATCTATGGTTACTTCGGCTGCCGACGCGCCAAGGCCACACCGGCGCCAACCAACGCGCCCATCGCGCCCCACAAAATCAGCCAGAAGACCCGGCGTGGGCTGTCGCGTTTTACCGGCTCTTCCGGCGTGCGCAAATAGCGATAGGTCTGGAACTTCTCATCCAACGTCGGGCCAACATTCAGCGTCGCCAGCATTGCGCGGTTCTGATCGTAATCCAGATCGTAGGTCGGGCCGGAGGCCTGCAGGCCTTCCAGACGCGCCTGCAGCATTGGCCGGCCCAGCAAGAACAGATCCGAATCCGGCAACTGTTCGGCCGGAGTGTCGGTTTGCGTACGGCTGATCCCCTGGCTCTCGGCAATTTTCAACGCCTGTTGCGTGGTGTTCAGCTCGCGCTTGTAAACCGACTCCGCGACCGCTTCCTGACGCTTGACCTGTGCCTTCATCGAGGTGGTGCGAGCGGCCCACGCGCCCTGGATCTCTTCGTTCAGGTGCAGGGCTGCGCGGTGGCTGGCGAAGGCCACGTATTGGCGCAGCAGGCGGTTGGCGTCCGCGGCGGTTTCCGCCGTCAGCTTCACGCCGTCGTTCGGGACTTTTTTGTCGTCGCGCGGCGTAAACAGGATGTTATTGATCAGCTCGTCGAGCAATGCCGCATCGGCACGGGCATCCCCTTCCTGACGCTGTTTGTAGTAATCGCTCTGCAGCCAGAAATCGCGACGCGTGTCGTAAGCCGCCAGCTGCATGATGAATTCATTGTACGCTTCATCCGCGATGCTCGGCTGATCGCCGGCCGCCGCCGCCGGCAGCGTGCGCACATCCAGATTGCGCAGGAACTGCTGCTGGGAGTAATAACCGCCCAGCGCATTCACCGTCGGCCTGTCGGTGATCGCGGTGGCGCTCCACTCTTGCTTAACCAGGTAAGAAACGATCAGCGCGACCGCCGCGAACAGCACCGCAATGCCGATAATCCACGGTTTGCCGCGCCACAGGGTGCAGCACAGGCCGCGGATATCGAGTTCGTTATCCACCGCCGGGGTATGCTTGTCAGACGTTGTTTCTGGATTCATCACAGCCAAAAAGCCTCTGGTCTCTGGTTAAGGTACTTGCTTGTTATCGCCCGAACGCCGCAGCCGGCGCTTGATACGCTTAATGTACCGCGCAACCCGCCAGGCGCGCTTGATGCAGTAACCGTACAGGAAGAAGGCAAGCAAGAATAATGCCAACATAACCCACTCAGGGATAAAAGTCAGGCGTTCGCCGATCACGCCCACCGCAGCCAGCAACGCGGCCGCCAGGGTGATCAGCACGAAAGCCTGCCGCGGCGTAAAGCCGGCGCGCATGATCAGGTGGTGAATATGTTGACGATCGGGAGAGAAGGGGCTCATCCCCTTGCGTAAACGACGATACATGATTGCTATCATGTCCATCAGCGGAATAGCGATGATCCACAGCGCGGTCACCGGGTTGATCGAGTGCGCCTTTCCCTGTGAACTTTGCAGCAGCAGCCAAATGGCGGTAAAGCCGATCAGGGTGCTGCCGGCATCCCCCATAAACACCTTATAACGGCGGCCGAGGATGCCGAGATTGAGCAAAATATAGGGAACGATAGTGGCGATCATCGCAAAGCACCAGAACGCCAGCTCATGATGGCCGCTCAGGTACAGCAGCAGGCCCAGCGCCCCGAAGGAGACGCACGACAAACCGCCCAGCAGACCATCGATGCCGTCGACCATATTGAAAGCGTTGATCGCCGCCCATACCGCGAACAGCGTCACCAGATAGCCGAACGGCCCCAGCAGCATCTCCCAGTCACCCAGCACATGGCCGAAGCTGCGCAGATACAGACCGGCGAACACCATCATGGCGATGCCGACCAGCGCCTGCACCAGGGCGCGAATTTTAACGCTGATATCGAAACGATCGTCGAGCGCCCCCACAAACACCAGAATACCGGCGCAGGTGAGATAAAGCTTGGCGTGTGCGATGGGTTGTTCAGAGATCCAAAACGCGAAGCACAACCCGGCATAAACGGAAATACCGCCGACCAGAGGAATCAGCCCCTGATGGCGTTTGCGATAATTGGGTTTATCTACCAGACCAATACGTTTTGCCGCCTTGCGGGCAACAAAGAGAAAAGCCAAAGAAAACAGGAAAACAAATAGAATTTCAGTACTCATAGTGAGTAAGTTCACAGTTAACAGATCTCTGTAGAAGATAAGGCAGCTTACCACGGGCTAAGGCTTGTGCCATTGGCCCCCGCTACCTTTCGGTCATTTCCTATGACAACGGTGATTCATGCCTATTTTCTTCGCATCGACTGACAAAATGACAGCAGCAAAGCCGACCGGCGCGAAACCGACCGACAAACAAGATGAATTCTCAATAAGTCGAGGAAACAACTTACTTTTCCATTACTGCTACTTATCGTATCCGCCAAAAGCGAAAAACGCCACGACTAGGCGTGGCGTTCAGCGAATTTTTTAACGAATTATGAGCGTTTCATCATATCGAAGAATTCATCGTTGGTTTTAGTCATCGCCAACTTATTAATGAGGAACTCCATCGCGTCGATTTCACCCATCGGATGAATGATTTTGCGCAGGATCCACATTTTTTGCAGCTCTTCAGAGGTGGTGAGCAGCTCTTCTTTACGGGTACCGGAGCGGTTGTAATCGATAGCCGGGAATACGCGTTTCTCGGCGATTTTACGCGCCAAGTGCAATTCCATGTTGCCGGTACCTTTAAATTCTTCGTAGATCACTTCGTCCATCTTCGAACCGGTATCAACCAGCGCGGTCGCGATAATGGTCAGGCTGCCGCCCTCTTCCACGTTACGCGCCGCACCGAAGAAGCGCTTCGGACGATGCAGGGCGTTGGCGTCCACACCACCGGTCAGCACCTTGCCCGAGGCCGGCACCACGGTGTTGTAGGCGCGCGCCAGACGGGTGATGGAGTCGAGCAGAATGATCACGTCTTTTTTGTGCTCAACCAGGCGCTTGGCCTTCTCGATCACCATTTCGGCCACTTGCACGTGACGCGAAGCCGGCTCGTCGAAGGTCGATGCGATCACTTCGCCTTTCACCAGGCGCTGCATCTCGGTCACTTCTTCCGGACGTTCGTCGATCAGCAGCACCATCAGCACGCAGTCTGGGTGATTGTAGGCGATGCTCTGCGCGATGTTCTGCAGCAGCATGGTTTTACCGGCTTTCGGCGGTGCCACGATCAGGCCACGCTGGCCGCGGCCAATTGGCGCCGCCAGATCCAGTACGCGCGCCGTCAAGTCTTCGGTCGAGCCGTTGCCGCGTTCCATCCGCAGACGGGAATTGGCGTGCAGCGGCGTCAAGTTCTCGAACAGGATCTTGCTGCGGGCGTTTTCCGGCTTGTCGTAGTTGACTTCGTTGACTTTCAGCAGGGCAAAATAGCGCTCGCCTTCTTTTGGCGGACGAATCTTACCGGAAATGGTGTCACCTGTGCGGAGGTTGAAGCGGCGGATTTGGCTAGGGGATACGTAGATGTCGTCGGGACCGGCGAGGTAGGAACTGTCTCCAGAGCGGAGGAAACCGAATCCATCCTGCAATATCTCGAGCACGCCGTCGCCGAAGATATCTTCTCCGCTTTTCGCATGTTGCTTCAGAATGGAGAAGATGATGTCCTGCTTGCGCATGCGGGCAAGGTTTTCCAGCCCCATATTTTCGCCGAGAGTAATCAGCTCAGAAACCGGCGTATTCTTTAATTCGGTAAGATTCATAGTGGTGGGTTCTTAAACTCGGGGTATGTCTCGAACTTGTATCGTGAATGGTATGGCAGCGAGATGCGTGCCTGTTTACTGGACGTTCGATCACCGGGCGCAGAGCCGTCGCGGTAAGAAATGGCTTACATCGGGCGCACGCATTGACGGTTGAAGATCGAAGGTACCTTAAAAATGATTTTTGCAAAACCGTTTGATTGCCAAAACACGGGTTGAGTTCAGTTTACTTTCAACGCCGGTGGTTCGACACAGAGTATAGCTTTAGATTCAAACTCTTTAGATTTAAAACTTCGGGCAAGTTCTATATGCAGTGTGGTTAAACTTAACACGCTTCTTGGCAGGCGTCTAGCGGTGAATTGAACATCACCGCCAGGCGCCTGATACTGGGCTTCCCGCCCGATTACAGATTCGCGTTCAGGAAATCTTTGAGCTGACCTTTGGACAACGCGCCAACCTTGGTCGCGGCCACTTCACCGTTCTTGAACAGCAACAGCGTAGGGATGCCACGGATACCGTACTTAGGCGCGGTAGCCGGGTTCTGATCGATATTCAGCTTGGTGATGGTCAGTTTGCCTTCGAACTCTTCGGCAATCTCATCCAGAATCGGAGCAATCATCTTGCACGGCCCACACCATTCAGCCCAGAAATCGACCAGGATCGGCCCTTCCGCTTTCAGCACGTCAGCTTCGAAGCTGCTGTCAGTCAGGTGAATAATTTTATCGCTCATGTTCTACTCCACAGGATTATGTCTACCTTGTTGGTGTAGCATTAACCAACTCAAGGTGATTTTATTGCACCGCGTTTATTTCAACGGATGTGCTTTCGTAAAGCAATAGTTAGCTGATATTCTACCACACTATGAGCAAAACACACTTGACCGAACAGAAGTTTTCCGACTTCGCCCTGCACCCGTTAGTCCTTGAAGCCCTTGAGAAAAAAGGGTTTCACAATTGCACGCCCATCCAGGCGTTAGCATTGCCGCTCACGCTCTCCGGGCGTGACGTTGCAGGTCAGGCGCAAACCGGTACCGGAAAGACGCTGGCGTTTTTGGCGTCTACTTTTCACTATTTGCTGACCCACCCGGCGAAACAGGATCGCCAGACCAATCAGCCGCGCGCCTTGATCATGGCGCCTACGCGTGAACTGGCGGTGCAAATCCACTCCGATGCGGAAGCCCTCTCCCAGAGCACCGGCCTGAAGCTGGGCCTGGCCTACGGCGGCGACGGCTACGACAAACAGCTGAAAGTGCTGGAAAGCGGCGTGGACATTCTGATTGGCACCACCGGCCGTTTAATCGATTACACCAAGCAGAACTATGTCGATCTCGGCGCGATGCAGGTTGTCGTGCTGGATGAAGCCGATCGCATGTACGATCTCGGCTTTATCAAAGACATCCGCTGGCTGTTCCGCCGCATGCCTGCGGCCGATCAACGCCTGAACATGCTGTTCTCCGCCACGCTGTCCTATCGCGTACGCGAACTGGCCTTCGAGCAGATGAACAACGCCGAATATGTTGAAGTGGAACCGGAACAGAAAACCGGCCACCGCATTAAAGAAGAGCTGTTCTACCCGTCCAACGAAGAAAAAATGCGTCTGCTGCAGACGCTGATCGAAGAAGAGTGGCCGGATCGCGCCATCATCTTCGCCAACACCAAGCACCGCTGCGAAGACATCTGGGGCCACCTGGCCGCCGACGGTCACCGCGTCGGCCTGCTGACCGGCGACGTGGCGCAGAAAAAACGCCTGCGCATCCTCGACGACTTCACCAAGGGCAATCTGGATATCCTGGTCGCCACCGACGTCGCCGCGCGCGGTCTGCACATTCCCGCCGTCACGCACGTCTTCAACTACGATCTGCCTGACGACTGCGAAGACTACGTGCACCGCATCGGTCGTACCGGCCGAGCAGGCGCCAGCGGCCACTCCATCAGCCTGGCTTGTGAAGAGTACGCGCTCAACCTGCCGGCGATCGAGACCTATATCGATCACAGCATTCCGGTGAGCAAGTACAACAGCGATGCGCTGCTGACCGATCTGCCGGCGCCGAAGCGCCTGTCGCGTCCGCGCGGCGGCAACGGCCCACGTCGCAACTCCGCGCCACGTCGCGGCGGCGCGCCGCGCAGCAACCGTAAACGCTCGAGCTGATCGCCATGCTCAGCTCCAGCACGCTTTATGCTGCCATCGATCTCGGCTCCAACAGCTTCCATATGTTGGTGGTGCGCGAGGTGGCCGGCAGCATTCAGACTCTGGCGCGGATAAAGCGCAAGGTGCGCCTGGCGGCCGGACTGGATCAGCACAATCACCTGTCGCATGAGGCCATGCAACGCGGCTGGCAGTGCCTGCGGCTGTTCTCCGAACGCCTGCAGGACATCCCGCGCGAGCAGATCCGCGTCGTCGCCACCGCCACGTTGCGCCTGGCGTCCAACGCCGATGAGTTCCTGCAAGCCGCCGAGCAAATCCTCGGCTGCCCGGTGCAGGTCATCAGCGGCGAAGAAGAAGCGCGGCTGATTTATCATGGCGTCGCGCACACCACCGGCGGGCCGGATCGGCGGCTGGTCGTCGATATCGGCGGCGGCAGCACCGAACTGGTCACCGGCACCGGCGCACAGGCATCGCAGCTGTACAGCCTGTCGATGGGCTGCGTCACCTGGCTGGAGCGCTACTTCAGCGATCGCAACCTCGGGCAAGAAAACTTCGAGCGCGCCGAACAGGCCGCGCGCGAAATGGTGCGGCCGATCGCGCCGCAGCTGCGCCAGCAAGGTTGGCAAATCTGCGTCGGCGCTTCCGGCACCGTGCAAGCGCTGCAGGAAATCATGGTGGCGCAAGGCATGGATGAACGCATCACCCTGCCCAAGCTGCGCCAATTGAAACAGCGGGCCATTCAGTGCGGCAAGCTGGAAGAGCTGGAGATCGAAGGGTTGACGCTGGAACGCGCGCTGGTCTTCCCGAGCGGCCTGTCCATTCTGCTGGCCATCTTCCAGGAGCTGGGCATCGAAAGCATGATGCTGGCCGGCGGGGCGCTGCGTGAAGGCCTGGTTTACGGCATGCTGCATCTGCCGGTGGAGCAGGATATTCGCATCCGCACCATCCGCAACCTGCAGCGTCGCTACCTGATCGACACCGAGCAGGCCGAGCGCGTCAGCCAGCTCGCCGCCAACTTCTCGCAGCAGGTCGCCAACGAGTGGCAGTTGGATGCGCGATGTCGCGAGCTGTTGCACAGCGCCAGCCTGATCCACGAACTCGGCCTCAGCGTCGATTTCAAGCAGGCGCCGCAACACGCCGCCTACCTGATCCGCCACCTGGACTTACCCGGCTTTACCCCCGCGCAGAAAAAACTGCTGGCCACCCTGCTGCAAAACCAGAGCAACACCCTCGACCTGTCGCTGTTGAACCAGCAAAACGCCCTGCCGCCGCGCACCGCGCAGCGTCTGTGCCGCATTTTGCGCCTGGCGATCATCTTCGCCAGCCGCCGCCGCGACGACACGCTGCCGGCGGTGCGTTTACGCGCCAATCAGGACGATGAACTGACGGTGATCTTGCCGCCGGGTTGGCTGGAGCAGCATCCGCTGCGCGCCGAGGCGCTGGAGCAGGAAAGCCACTGGCAGAGCTACGTCCACTGGACGCTGCGATTGGAAGAACAACGTTGAAATAGCAAGGGCGCGATGAGCGCCCTTTCTTTTTAATTCCCGCCTTTGGCCTTGGCCAGCTGGGCGCGGATATTGGCCAGATGGCTCTGCCCCTTCTGCATCCGCTCCTGCGGGCTCACCACTTTGCGCTCGGTTTCCCACGCCAAATCGTCCTGCGGCAGCTCCAGCAGGAATCGGCTCGGCTCCGGCCGCACCAACTCACCGTACTGACGGCGTTCGCGGCACAGGGTGAAGATCAGCTCTTTTTGCGCGCGGGTGATCCCCACATAGGCCAGACGCCGCTCTTCATCGACATTGTCTTCGTCGATGCTGCTCTGGTGCGGCAGCAGCCCCTCTTCCATGCCCACCAGGAACACGTAGGGGAACTCCAACCCTTTGGAAGCGTGCAGCGTCATCAGCTGCACCTGATCCAGCTCCTCTTCGCTTTCACCGCGCTCCATCATGTCGCGCAGGGTGAAGCGCGTCACGACCTGGGTCAGCGTCATCGGCTCGTCCAAATCGTTGCCTTCCAGCATCTCCGTCATCCAACCGAACAGCGTATTGACGTTCTTCATCCGCATTTCGGCGGCCTTCGGGCTGGTCGAGGTTTCAAACAGCCAGCTTTCATAATCCACGCCGCGGATCAGATCGCGCACCGCCGCCACCGGCTCACGCTCCGCCTGTTGGGCGATGCCGCCCAGCCAGTGGGTGAAGCGCTGGAGCGATTCCAGCCCGCGCCCGGTCAAGTGCTGGCTCAGCCCCAGATCGAAACTGGCGTGGAATAAACTCTTGTTGCGCTGGTTGGCCCATTCGCCGAGCTTCTGCAGCGTCGCCGGACCGATCTCGCGCTTGGGGGTATTGACGATGCGCAGGAAGGCGCTGTCGTCGTCCGGGTTGGTCAGCACGCGCAGGTAGGCCAGCAGATCCTTGATCTCGGGGCGAGAGAAGAACGACGTGCCGCCGGAAATCTTGTACGGGATGCGGTTCTGCATCAGCATCTTTTCAAACACCCGCGACTGGTGGTTGCCACGGTAGAGAATCGCATAGTCGCCGTAGTTGGTTTTTTTCACGAAGTGGTGGGCGATCAGTTCCCCCACCACGCGCTCGGCTTCGTGATCCTCGTTGTTGGCGGTCACCACCTTCAGCTCCTCGCCATACCCCAGCTCAGAAAACAGCCGCTTTTCAAACACGTGCGGGTTATTGGCGATCAGAATGTTGGCCGCCTTCAAAATGCGCTCGCTGGAACGGTAGTTTTGCTCCAGCTTGATCACCTGCAGCGCCGGGAAATCTTCCTTCAGCAGCACCAGATTCTGCGGCCGCGCGCCGCGCCAGGAGTAAATCGACTGGTCGTCGTCGCCCACCACGGTAAAGCGCGCGCGATGGCCCACCAACAGCTTCACCAGCTCGTATTGGCTGGTGTTGGTATCCTGATACTCATCCACCAGCAGATAGCGGATGCGCTGCTGCCAGCGTTCACGCACCTCTTCGTTGCGTTGCAGCAGCAGCGTCGGCAGCAGGATCAAGTCATCGAAGTCCAGTACGTTGCACGCCCGCATATGGGCGTGGTAAAGGCCGTAGCAGTGAGCGAACAGCTTGTCGCGCTCCGAGCGCGCCAGCTCCGCCGCCCGCTGGGGATCGATCAGGTCGTTTTTCCAGTTGGAGATGGTCGAAATCAGCTGCGCCACCAGCGTCTTATCGCTTTCCAGCCACTTTTCGGTCAGCTCTTTCAACAGCGCCAGCTGATCCTGGTCGTCGAACAGCGAGAAGTTGGACTTCATGCCCAGCGCCACATATTCCCGCTTGATGATTTCCAGCCCCAGAGTGTGGAAGGTGGAAATCATCAGCCCGCGCGCCTCTTTGCGTCCCAGGGTTTGCGACACGCGCTCTTTCATCTCGCGCGCGGCTTTGTTGGTAAAAGTCACGGCGGCGATGTGCCGCGCCTGATAGCCGCAGTGGTGGATCAGGTGGGCTATCTTGTTGGTGATAACGCGCGTCTTGCCGGAACCGGCACCGGCCAACACCAGGCAGGGCCCGGTAACGAATTCGACGGCTTGTTGTTGGCTGGGGTTTAATCGCATGGCGCTGACTTGCTCGACTGTAAAACGTGGAAGGGAATTGTAGCAGAAAGCGCCGATGAGATTTAGCGGGTATAATCAGCGCAATTTTCGCATCGACAAAGGCAATACCATGGCAAAAACGGCGTGCGCCCTGCACATTCTGGTAGACAATGAAAAGCTGGCCAACGAGCTGCTGGCCAAGCTGAAGCGCGGCGTCAGCTTCGACACGCTGGCGCGCAAATACTCGAGCTGCCCGTCAAAACGCAACGGCGGCTCGCTGGGCGAATTCAACAAAGGCGCAATGGTGCCTGCGTTCGATAAAGCGGTGTTCAGCATCCCGCTGCTCAAACCTTACGGCCCGGTCAAAACCCAGTTCGGTTACCATATCATCAAGGTGCTGTACCGCAACTGAGGGGGCCTGAGCCCCCTGCCACGAATTACTGCGCGCCAGCGGCGTCCGTCGCCGGCGAAGCGACTGCGGTGTCCGCCGGTTTGGCTTCTTCCGTCACCACCGCCGGCGGCGGCATCATGATGCCGTTATAGGTATCCTGCAGCTGCTTCATGCTCATTTCCGGCTCGCCCTTCGGCTGCATCAGCACCAACGTCGCGTCCTGAGACAACTGCAGCTTCAGCGCCTGATTCAGCGTCTCCAGCGTCAGGCTGGACAGGAACTCCTGGCGCAACTTCTGGTACAGCTCCGGCGCGATATCCACCACCCCGCTCTGCTGCGACCGCAGACGCTGGCTCATCAGCACGTCGGTGTCGGTACGGGCGTAGGTCGCGAACAGCTTGCTCAGCTGATCGTTTTTCTGCGCCAGCAGCGCATCGAATTCCTCTTTCGACAGGCCGTTGTCCCGCACGTTGGCCAGTTCGCGGGCAATGAAGCCCAGGCTGCCGTTCAGGTTGTTGTTCGGCGTATCCAGGTGGATGGCGCACTGCCCGCGCTGGTACTGCACGCGGCAGTCAAAGCCCAAATGCAGGTTTTTCTGGTCGCTTTTTTCCAGCGTCTGCTGGAGGTGCCAGAACAACGCCTCGCGGGCGAGATCGCCACGCCAGTAGCGCAGCAGGCTTTGCGAATCGCGAATCGGGTGCCACGGCGAATCCCACATGATCGACAGCGTATCCTGCTTCACCTGCTCGCTGATCAGGCTCACCGGCTGCTGCGGCAGCGGCGTCAGGGTCGGCATCGGAGCCGGGGTTTCACGTTTGCCCTGCAGCGGCGAGAAAGCCTTGTTGATCTGCTCGCCCAGGCTGCGGCTGTCAACCTTGCCGACCACGAACAGCGTCATGGCGTCCGGTGTGTACCACTGCTGATAGAATTTCTTCAACTGCTCAAGGTTGACCGGCCGTTTCGCCGGCTGCGCCGGATCGTGCGCCAGCAGCGTCGAGCCTTTCAGGCGGTAACGCCACCAGGCGTCTTTAGTATTGGGTGGGAAAGTGCCGACCGGATTGATGCTGGAATTCATCACCGCGTGCACCGTGTGCTCGTCGATCGCCAGTTTGCCGGTCGTGTCCGCCAGCCAGGCCAGCGCTTCTTTCAGCAGATCGGGCCGGTTGTTCGGCAAGCTGAGGTTATACATGGTGAAATCGTACGAGATGATAGCCGGCGGCAGCGGCCGCTCGTTATCTACGCTCTGCTGCCACAGCGCCCGCAGCTGCGGCGCCGTGAAGCTTTCGCTGCGCGTCAACGCCAGCCGCGGCAACAGGTGGGCAAAGCCGGTCTGCTGCGAAGACTCCACCAAAGAGCCGGTATTGACGATCAGCCGCAGTTCCACGCGGTCGCTCGGCCGCTGAGGCGTATCGAGAATCTGCCATGAAAACCCGTTGGCCAGCGCCCCCTGCTGCCAGGCAGGATCGGGTTGTAGTGCTTCAGCCTGCACGCTGCCACTGGCTGCCGCCAGTAGCAGCCCACCAACTATAAGATGAATTCTGGTGCCCTGCATGTGAACCCCTACTTAATGACTATCCAATTTCTTATGCAAATGCGTGTATTCCATTCAATGGAATCATAAAAATACGCCCTGAGTTTCACGGTGGGGCGGAAAGCAGAAAGTGTACCATCGTGTTAGACCGCGCGCCTTTGCGGATGTCACTCATTAGAGTGAAAAATAATAGATTGCGGGGTTTTTAATGCAAAAAATCGTTACGAGGCAGGGGAAGAAGCTCACCGGCCGCGGATGCGACCGGTGATTTACCGCCGAAATCAGGCGGAAGGCAGCGTTTTGTCCGCGCCGGTATTTTTGTTGTTCAGGGTGTCTTTCAGCTGCTTCTCATCCAGCTGATTACACCATTTGGCCACGACCACGGTCGCCACGCCATTGCCCACCAGGTTGGTCAGCGCGCGGGCTTCCGACATAAAGCGGTCGATGCCGAGGATCAGCGCCAGGCCGGCCAGCGGCAGGTGGCCCACGGCGGAGATGGTGGCGGCCAACACGATAAAGCCGCTGCCGGTCACGCCCGCCGCCCCTTTGGAGGAGAGCAGCAACACCACCAGCAGGGTAATCTGATGCATGATATCCATGTGGGTGTTGGTCGCCTGAGCGATAAACACCGCGGCCATGGTCAGGTAGATAGAGGTGCCGTCCAGGTTGAAGGAGTATCCGGTCGGGATCACCAGACCCACCACCGATTTCTTGCAGCCCAACTTCTCCATTTTATCCAGCATGCGCGGTAGCGCGGATTCAGACGACGAGGTCCCCAGCACGATCAGCAGCTCTTCTTTGATGTAGTTGACAAATTTGAAGATGCTGAAGCCGTTGGCGCGGGCGATGCTGCCCAACACCACCACCACGAACAGGATGCAGGTGATATAGAAGCACACGATCAGCTGGCCGAGTTGCACCAGCGTGCCGACGCCGTATTTACCGATGGTAAACGCCATGGCGCCGAAGGCCCCCAGCGGCGCCAGACGCATGATCATGTTGATGATGCCGAAAATCACCCGCGAGAAGCTGTCGATCACGTTGTAGATCAGCTGCCCTTTGTCGCCCAGACGATGCAGGGCGAAGCCGAACAGTACCGCGAACAGCAGCACCTGAAGAATGTTGCCGCTGGCGAACGCGCCGATCACGCTGCCGGGGATGATGTCCAGCAGGAACGGAATGATGCCCTGCTGCTGCGCTTGCTCGGCGTAGATCGCCACCGCTTTGGCGTCCAGCGTACCGGGATCGACGTTCATGCCGGCGCCCGGTTGCACCAGGTTGACGATCACCAGGCCGATAATCAGCGCGAGGGTGCTGACGATTTCAAAATACAGCAGCGCGATGGCGCCGGTGCGCCCCACCGCCTTCATGCTTTCCATGCCGGCGATGCCGGTCACCACGGTGCAGAAAATCACCGGGGCGATAATCATCTTGATCAGTTTGACGAAGCCATCGCCCAAGGGTTTCATCTGGGCGCCGAGGTCAGGGTAGAAGTGGCCAAGCAGGATACCCAGCGTGATCGCCGTCAGCACCTGAAAATAGAGGCTCTTAAAAATTGTTGTTTTCATATGAACATCCTATGGGGGGAAGACACGCACCAGGCGGCAGTCTAAAAATCCAGCCTGTTCATTGCTTGCGCGGAAAATAACACCCACTTAACAACATGGAAATAATTTGTTGCACCCACCCCTCAGGGTTGATGTGAATTTAAGAGCTGAAACGCGTCAGTCCGGGTGCAAAGCTGAAAATTGCGTAAGCCTTTGTTTGCACTAACGCAAAAGAGGTATGAGTGGAATAGCGATTTTCGGACGGGGAAAAGTACCGGAAAGGTAACGCGGCGCTCACGGCGCCGCGCGGCAAAACTCGGTTTCGAACGCTTCACGCGGCAGCGGCCGAGCGAACAGGAACCCTTGCCCGCTGCGAATGCCGTGCTTCAGCAGCCAGTCGCGCTGCTCGGCGTTTTCCACGCCTTCGGCCATCACCGGCAACGCCAGCACTTCAGAGATTGAACTGACGATGCGCACCATCGCATCGTCGGCCGGCAGCCCCTGAATGAAACTGCGGTCGATTTTAATCAAATCGATCGGCAGGGATTTCAACCGGTTCAGGTACTCCAGGCTGGAGTAGCCCATGCCGAAGTCGTCCAACGCGATCGACAGCCCCAGATCGTGCAGCTCGCGCAGCAGCGCCAGCGCGCGGTCGAGATCGTCGATGCGTACCGTCTCGGTGATCTCCAGCAGCAGCTTGCGCGGATCGATTCGATACTGCGCCAGCAGATTTTTCAGATGCGGAACAAACGCCTCGTCCTGCATCTGAATGCCGGAAACGTTGACCGCCAGCGGCAGCGCAATGCCGCGCTGCTGCCAGTCCGCCAGGATACGGCAGGACTCTTCCAGCACCCAGTTGCCGAGCGGCACAATCACGCCCAGCTCTTCCGCGAGCGGAATGACGTCGGCCGGCAGGGTATAGCTGCCGTCGTACTGCTGCCAGCGCAGCAACGCTTCTGCGCCAATCACCTCGTTGGACTGCATGTCGATCTGTGGCTGCAGGAACAGCGTGAAATGCCGCTGCTCAATGCCGTGCAGGATCTCGCTCTCCTGCGTCAATCGCTTCTGCGTGCGCTCCGTCAGGCTGGGTTCGAAGAACAGGATCTGATTTTTCCCTTCGCGATGCGCGGACATCATCGCCGAGGTGGCGCTACGCAGCAGCTGTTCCGCACTCTCCCCCTGATTGAGGTAGTGGGCGATGCCGATGCTGGCGTTGGGCCGCAGCGCCAGTCCTTCCAGCGTCAACGGCGCGTTGATCTCCGCCATGATGCGCCGCGCCAGCTGCATAGCGTGGAACGGCCGCTCGATGCCCTTGGCCAGGATGGCGAATTCGGTATTGCTCAGCTGTGCCAGCACGCCGTTTTCGTCGATGCAGCCGCGCAGCTTCTTCGCCAGCGCCAACAGCAATGCCTCGCGCATCGCCGGGCTCATCACGCCCGACGCTTCATGCAGCGTCTCGATGCCGATCACCAGCAGGTTAAAACGCTCGGGGCGCAGGCTGGAGGCGATATGCTGTTCCAGCAACGCGTTCAGCAAGGCCGGGTTCGGCAGTTCGGTCACCGGGTGGCGGGTGCTCAGGCGGCTCATGTCGGCATGCGCCTTGGCCAGCGTCTGTTGATTGCGGTTGTAATTGCGCACCAGCAGGCCGAGCTCATCATCCTGGTGCAGCGCCGGCAGCATCAGTTGATGATAGGGCGCTTCGTCCTGCGAGATGTTCTCCAGCTCTTTGGCCATCGCGCGCAGCGGATGCACCATCAGCCGGTTCATGCACCAGGTGATGGACACCGACAGGATCAGCGCCAGCAGCAGGTAGGTCGACAGCATGGTCGACAATATGCTGAGGATAAACTGATACATGCGGAACGAATCGGCCTGCAGCACCAGGTAGGCCAGCGGCTGCTGGTTGGCCGGCACCCGTTCCAGCGAATAGAGCGGCACGGATATTTGGATAGGCAGTTCAAACAGCCGGGCGATCAGCGTCGGCACCGGCCGCTCCGGCGGGAAATTGGCGTGCAGCGCCTGAAACTCGTTCGGCAAGACGATATCCGCCCGGCTGAGAATGCCGACCGGCAACAGCGTGTTCAGCACCCTTTTGGCTTCCGGCACGTCCATGCGCAGCACCGCCTCCGCCAGCGGCTGGCGCACGGAGTGGGCGATATTCTCCAGTTGCTGGGCGTAGTCATCCCTGCGCTGCTGCACAAAGTGGAATAACTGGATCACGATAAAGATGCAGATCGTAACCAGCGCCACGCCGGACACTGTCGCCATCTGCTTAATCGTTAACGAACGCCTGACCCGCAAACCTGCTCTCCGTGAAATCGGGCTGAAACAAAAAAGGGGGCTGACTCTCACCCGCCCCCTCGAACCGGGCTGAGTATACTCGATCATCGGCTGTTTTTATCTGGCTATGCCGCAGGCAAAACCAAGAAAATCGCGGGTTTCAGTCTTTTCCTAAAGCGAACAAACGCGACCCGCACACAGGGTAACAAAACTCCCCGGCGTCCGACACTCCGAATCTTTCCCCCTTCCGGCTACTTGAAGTCGGCGTAAGGCGTCAGCGGCTGCGGCGGCAAATCGAGATCCCCTTGCCAGCCGGCCAGGGAATAACGCAGATAAATCAACGCGTGGCTCGGCGTATAGTCCTTCGCCTGTTGAATGTCGATGCCGGCGCCGAGCGTCCAGTGCGAACTGAGACGGCGTTCGACGATCGCCCGCAGGGTATAACCGACGCCGCTCGAGGCGCTGCCGTCCTCGACGGCGAACTTATCGGGCAGTGAATCCGGGATCAGGCCTTGCAGCGGATAACGGCGCTGGCTGTCGGTTTTGGAATGGGACAGCGAAACCGAACCGCCCAGCTCCCACGACCAGTTCTCGGTGCGCTGACGGTAGTTGACCGGCAGCGACAGCGACAGATATTGCTGCGGGCTGTAATAGCCGCCCTGCCCCAGCGAATAGCCGCTCAAATCCTTCTGGTAGTGCCACAGCATGGTATTGAGCCCAACGCTCAGGCGGCGATTGTCTTCGTTGATCAGCTTGTAGTAGTAACCGGCCATCAACCGCTGCCGCTGGTTGTCCGCCACGTTCTTGCCGGTGAGCTGGTGCGCGCTGAGATCGGCCCACACGCCGTTCGCCTCGCCGCGATCGTAGCTGGCGCTCAGACTGACGCCGGTGGCGCGCACGCCGCCCCAGGTAGTGCCGGTATTCGGATCCTTGGCGCCGCCAAACGCCAGCAGCGAGCTGGAGATCGGCCGCCGCGAGGCCGCCAGCGTCCAGCCGATGTGGTTCCAGTCGCCGCTGTAGGCCAGGCCGCCGGTCCAGTCGACCACCTCAAAGCCCATCGGCGTCGTGCCGATGTCGGCGGCCCAGCGATCGTTTTTCCAGCCGGCCGCCACGCTGGTGCCGGTGGTTTTCTGGTGTTCATCGCCGCGGCACCCTTGCGTGTTGCAGGTGCCGAAGGTTTCGTAGTACTTGCCGCTGCCGTCGGTCGAGAAGCGGCCGGCATCCAGCTGCACGGTGTCGGTACGCAAAAAGGCGCGCCCGTCATACAGCGGCATGTCCACCTGCAGCATGGTGTCGTGCGCGTTGAAGTCGGAAATGCCGCCGGTGCCGCTCGAGCGCCAGTAATCGTGATCGAGCGTGACGTTCACGTCTTGCTGTCGATACAGATCCGCGGCGTCGGAGCGGATGCCGCGTTTCAGCCAGTCGTCGCTCGGATTATTGCGCGTCAAATAGGTGTAGCCGTCATTATCCTGCGGCAGCGTCGGCGTGATGCCGCCGGCCACCATCGCCTGGCGGTAATCCTGCTGCGCCCGCTCAGGCTGTTGCTGAGCCCGTTCCAGCCGGGCGGCGTCACGATAAACAAGCGCCTTGGTCTGCCCGGCGGGCTCCGAAGCCGCCGCCGTTTTCAGCCGGCTGAAGAGCGCGTCGGCCTGCTGCGGATCGCCGACCGCGCCCCAGGCGTTGGCGACCCGCCGTTGGCTGTTGAGCGAAGCGTCTTGCGGCTGCGGTTCGGTTTTCAGCCGCTGACGCGCCGCGTCCAGATCCCCCTGCGCCACATAGGCTTCGATCTCGCCCAGCTGCGCATCCGGGTTGTTCGGTTCACGCCGTTTCACCCGCTGATAGTCGTCCAGCGCCGCCGCATACTCCCCGCGCGCCAGCGCCCAGTCGGCGAGCAGCAAATCGATGCGGGTGTCCGCCGGCTGCCGACGCAGATAGGCTTCCGCCGCCGCTTCGTCACCGGCGGCCCGCAGCCGTTCGGCATGCTCGATTACCGCCTGCATTTTCAGCCGCTGCGCCAGTTCGCGCATGTTGTCGTTCCATTGCGCCGCAGGCAGCGTATTGAGCTGCGCCAGCGCCTGCCTGTCGCGATCGCTGCCGGAAAGATAGAGCGCATAGGCGTAGGTCAGCTGCGGATTGGCGTGCTGGCGCTGCGTCAGCTGCCGGAATAAGGCGTCCGCCTGTTGCGGCTGCCCGGCCTGACGCAGCGCCTGGGCATAGCGATAGGTCAGCCAGACATCGTCGGGCGCCATCGGCTGGGCGCGCCGATAGATTTCCGCCGCCTGCTGCCACTGTTGCTGCTGCGCCAGCGTCTCCGCCTGCTGTTTCAACCTGTCGAGCCGCAGCCCATCGAGAGTGCTGCGCAGCTTGGCCTGCTGGCTGCGCGGCAGGCCGTCAAGGTAGGCCAGCGCTTTTTCCGGCGACTGGCGTTGATAGATATTCACCAGGCCGCGCAGCGCGCTGCCGTTGCCGGGATCGCGCCGCAACGCCTGCTGATAAAACCCTTCCGCCGCGGCGTCATCCTTGCTCGCCACCGCCACATCGCCCAGGCCGATAAACGCGTCGCCGTTGCTGTCGTCGAGCTGGCGCGCCTGTTGATATTTCTGCCGAGCCAGCGCGAGATTGCCGGCCTTGAGCGCTTTGTCGCCCTCGTCGATCGCCAGCCAGTAGCCGGTGCTCTTGATCAGACTCTGCCATTTGCCGCTGCCGTAGCCGCTCTTGTCGGCGGCCAGCGCCTGGCGAAACAGCTTCAGCGCCTGCGGGCGGTTGCCGGCGCGCGAGTAGGCCTGGCCGAGCGCGCCCAGCACCTCGGCGTCGTTCGGCGCCGCCGCCAGCGCCTTTTGCAACTCTGGAATGGCTGCCCGGCTGCCGCCTTTATCCACCTGCGCCAGACCGCGCACCCTCGCCTGATAAGCCGGATCGGCCAACAGTTTCTGCTGTCTGGCCAGCTCTTCACGGGCGCGGGTCGCCTGATCGCCGGTGTCGAACACGCCGAGGAAACGGTTGAGCGCCGCTACGCTCTGCGCGCTGACCGGCATCGCTTTGACCTTGTCCAGCCACAGATCGGCGGCGTCGCCGCGCCCGGCCGGATCGGCGGCGATCTTCTGCAGCAGTTCATAGGCCTGCGCGTCCTGATTCTGGCTGAACAGCATGCGCGCCAGCGACATGCGCAGCGCCGCGTTGCCGGAATATTGCTGATCCAGCGCCTGCAGCTGCTTTAACGCCTTCGCCTCCTGTCCCGGCAAGCGCGCCACCAGCCGCCAGTATTCCACCGCCAGATCGAGCGTCGGCGGCTCGCCGTGGAACAACGCATCGTACTGCGCCTTGGCCTCCGGCAACCGGCCGGCGGTCGCCATCAGGCGCGCCTGCTGCAGCTTTTGCCGGGTTTCCGGCTGGGTCAGCAGCATGTTCATTTGCGCCTGGCGATAAGCGCTGGACTGCGGCGCGAGCGTTTTCAGCTTGTCCAACTGCTGCTGCGCCAGCGCCATGTTGCCCTGCCGCAGCGCCAAACGCATGCGCGCGGCGATCACGTCCGGGTTGTTCGGATCCATCAGTTCGAGCCGGTACAGCGATTGGCGCACCAGATCGTCCTTGTTGCCGGCCTCGCCAATGCGCACCTGCTCCAGCAGCCACTGCTCCGGAGCCACGGCCTCCGCAGCGCGCGCCTGCGGCAGCATCGCCAGACTCAGCGGAATCAAATTCAGCCAGTTTATTTTGAAGTTGTGCATTGGCCGTCCCACGAGGGTTGCAATTCACCCTGACGATTAAAGCGATAACGTTGTTGATCCCACCCCTGGCCGAACAGCGTCAGCGAGGCGCTGAAATAGGCGTCGTCACCCGGCGGGTGTTCGCCGATCCGTTGCCGCTGGGCCGCCAGCGCGTCGGCCTGCGCCGCCAACATCGGCAACATCGCGGCGGAAAAGCCGACCGGGCCGTCGCCGGTGGTTTTGCCGCTGGCGGTATCGGTTTTCTCCGGCGGCACGCCCTGGCTGGCGGTGAGCTGCGCCATCGGCTGGAAGCGTTTGAGCAGCGCCGCCTTGTGTTCATCGTCGTCCGCCAGCATGCCGGCCCACAGATAGACCCGAATGGCGTCGTAGCTGCCGACGTTCGGCTTGACGGTGTCCGGCTGCCAGCCGGCGCCGACCCGCCATACCACCCAGTCCGGCGAGAAGCCGTGCGGCGCGGTCTCCAACCACAGCCGCTGATTGATCTCGCGCATCGCGCGCCACGGGCCGTTCAGCGCCGCAAAACGCGTCAACAGCTGCGGCGGCAGGTAGCTGGGGTTCAGCCGCCAGCGATCTTCCGCCACGAACCCGACTTTGCCTGGCAGCAGCATCAGCCCCAGGCCGGGGATGTCGGCCACTTCCTCGCGGCCGATGCGCTGCAACAGCAGCGTCCCCAGGGTTTGATAACGCCGGCTTTTCCACAGGCGGCCGGCTTCGAGCAGGTTATAAGCGATCCACAGATCGGCGTCCGACGCCGAGTTGGCGTCCAGCACCTTCCACTGCTTGTCGTCGCCCTCGCCCCACAGCCAGGCGGGTAAACGGGCGCTGAGATCGCCCGCCGCCAGGTTGTTCTCCGTCCAGGTCAACAGCTGGTCGAAGGTCGGCCGGTCATTGGCCACCAGGGCGAAGAACAGGCCGTAACTCTGCCCCTCCGACGTGGTGATTTTGTTCGGGCTGCTCGGATCGATCACCCGCCCCTGCGGGCTGATGTAGAACTGCTTGTACTGTTGCCAGCCCGGCCATTCGCAGGCCGCCGCCGCGCTGAAAGCGCACAGCAGCAGCATGCCGAGCGACAGGCGTTGCAGCATCGCGTTCACCGCCGTCAATCCCGATCTTCAGGCGCCAGACGCCGCCGGCTGAAGGCCTTCAGGCCGCGCCACAGCATCAACCCCAGGATCACTACCAGCACCACCGCGAGCACCGCCAGCAGGACCGGATGCGTGGAGAGGGCATACCAAAGCCGCTCCCACCAAGGCAGGTGACCGACATAGTAAACATCGCCGACGCGCAGGCTGTTGACCCCCGATTCGCGGATCACCGCCACCGAGCCGAACACCGCGGCGCGCTTGCCGCTGTCCAGCAGGGCATTGTTCAGCAGCTCATAGCCGCGCGGGCTGTCCGCCAACAGCGCCACGATGCTGCGCTGGTCGTTGAACGGCGACTGCACGCCAATGATCGCCGACATCGCCCCATCGGAACTGACGGTGGTCTTGCTGTCCGGCTTGGCGTCCTCCGCCAGCACTTCCGAGCTGGGCAGCGGCGGTTGGCGCGTCGGCTGTTTCACCCAGCTTTGGGTCGCGTCCACCAGCAGGCTGATTTTCTTGTCGTCGCGCAGCTCCGGCGGAATGGTGCCGACCATCAGGATATCGTCGTCGCGATCCGTGGCCTGCGACCAGTCGTCGCTCAGCGTGAAGGCCAGCGCCGGATAACCGGTTTGCGCGCCGATCACGCCGAGCGCGTTCAGCAGCGCGCTGACCTGCGCCGGCTGCGGTTTCTGGTTCACCAACACCAGCGTTTGTGACAGATCCGCCAGGCGGCTGAACGGGAAGCCGGCGTTGGCGAAGGCGCGCAGGTCCGGCATCGCCATAAAGTGGCGGTAGCCGGAGAAATCGATGGTAGACGCGCCGTCGATCACCGCGTGGTTTGGCGTGAAGGAGTAGGTTTCGCAGCGCCCTTCCGCGCCGCTGGCCAGCAGCGTGGTGTAGTCAAAGTCAAAGCGCAGCTGGTTGGTGGCCCCGAGCCGCAGCGCCGGAATGCTGACGTTTTTGTCGGAATCGAGCAGCCCCTGCGTCAACGGCAGGCGCAGCAGCTGTGCGCCCTGTTCGTGTTCCGGCACCAGCGAGTAGGCCTGCACGAACTGGTTGTTCAGGCTGACGCTCAGCCGCGAACCGTCCTGAATGCGCGGCGCGGTATAACGGTACTTGAGGTGCATATCGATGCCGGTGCTGCGGATCAGGAACAGATCCGGCGGCAGGTTCATGGTCAATGAAATCGGGCCGGGCTCGATGCCGCTGGTTTGCAGCTGTTCGGCGTATTGCTGCAGTTCGGCGAAGGTCATCGGCCGATCGGTGCGCACCCAGTTCGGCGCGTCGTAAGGCTGGCGCGGCGCCAGCTGTTCCACCTTGTCCACCGTCACGTTCTGGCCGCGGAACAGAATGTCGCCCTGCGCGATGCCTTTCACCGCGGTGATCAAATCGTTGTCGTCACGCCCCTGAATCAGCAGCAGTTTGACGTAGGGATTGTCGGGGTGGCTGATCATCTCCACCGTCGGGCCGTTGACCGCCGGGTAATCGCGCAGGAAATCCGGGCGCTGCTTATTGGTGGCGAACACCACCGCGTGCTGCGTCGGCAGCGCGTTATACAGCGTCGGGAAGGATTGCCCGCGCCACTGCGCCTTGCTGCCGAACCACGAGGCCAGAATGCCCGCCGCGCGCTGCTGGGCCAGATCCGGCTGGCCGGCGAACACCATCGGCAGCGTCAGCGGCCGATTATCGCGGCTGTCGAAGAACGGCTCAGGGAAGTGCGACAGCTCGTTTTTCACCGGCAGCGTCTGGAAGCGCAGCTTCAGCGCGCTGGATTTGCTGACGTCGAGCCACAGCGAGGTGCTGGCCGGGTTTTCGCAGATGTTTTGATAATGGCCGACGAACACCAGCCGGACGCGGTTAAAATCGGTGATATAGCGCGGATCGATCGCCATCTGGATGCGATTGGGCTTGCCCAACTGCTCCTTGGCGATCGTGGTCACGCCCATCAGCTCGTCGTTCAGGTAGACTTTGACGTGCGACTCCACCGGGATCAGCGCCGGCGACGGCGTAAATTCCATGTCGAGCATCGCCTGCGAGACCACCTCATCGCTGCGCACGCCGAATTCGATCTGCCCGTCCGGCCGGGTGCCGCGCAGAACAAAGGTGCCCGGCGGCGGCGCTATCTGCGCGAACGGCAGCGACACGTCGCGCACCGGCGCATTCGGATCCTGCGGCGCGGTCGCCGTATCGGCCGCCGCGGCGATCGGCGGCTGAGCCGCCACGGTCGGCGCGGTGGCGGTTTCGGCCTGCGACAGGGTGCTGATGCCTAAGGCCAGAGCAGTTAACCAGGTTATTTTTCTCGTCATCGTATCATCATCAATGTTGGAGCCTGTTCACCGGGCGAGTGAGCGGGCGGTTGAACTCGCAGCTAACCCACGGTTTCTTGTTGACCCAAGGTCGGATCCCTGCCGACGCCGCGCGGAATAAACGACACTACCCAGGCGGTCAGCGACGTGACCCCGACCAGCAGACCGCGCACCAGCGGCGGCGCGTAGTCCGCCATGCGCACATAGCCGCGGAAGCCCAGCGCCAGCACGTCGCGCAGGCTTTCGATCGGCCGGTCTTCAGGGAACCCGTCCTGCCACAGCGCCCAGGTATCGGCGCGGGCGAAGGTGCACTGAATAAAATCGATGTGTTCGCGGGTGGAAAGACTGACCAGACGCACCCCCACCTTGTTGCCGAAGGCGCGCGTCACCACGCAGGGGAAGCTGTACTCCTGCTGGCCGCGTTTGAGCAGCAGCGAGGCCTTGTCGCCCTCTTTCAACGTGTCCGCCACCCGCATCTCGATGCCCACGCCGCCATCGGAGTAATCGCGCAGCGTGCAGGGGTAGAGGTGGCCGTCGGCACGCGCGATCGCCGCCGGCATGGCGATCTCCACGCGGTGCGCCTGACGCACCTGTTTGGCTTCCACCGCCACCGCCACCGCGCCGCCGAGAATGGTCATGTTGTACAGCACCCACACCAGGCTGATGATCACCGTCATCACCTCGTCCGTCGGGCCATAGGCCAGCCGCCAGGCGCCGAACGCCAGCCCGGCGAGGTTAAGAACCACCAGGAACATGTAAGGCCGGGTGATCACCCAGTCGACGTGCTCCTCCTCCACCAGCCCGCCCTTGGCGGTCACGTTGAATTTGCCCTTGTGCGGATTGAACAGCGCCACCGTCGTCGGCCGCGCGATATACCAGGCCAACACCGTTTCATAGATTTCGCTCCAGAACGAATGGCGGTATTTCCCCTGGATGCGCGAGTTGGTCAGGCTGGCGTGGATCATGTGCGGCAGCACGTAAAGCGCGATCGCCAGCGCCGGCGCGAAGATGATGTAGGCATGCAACAGCAAAAACGCCAGCGGCGCGGTGAGGAAGATCAGCCGCGGGATGCCCGACAGGAAGTGCAGCATGGCGTTGGCGTAGCACAGGCGCTGCGCCAGTTTCAGCCCCTTGCCCAGCAACGGGTTGTCGAGCCGGAAGATCTGCACCATGCCGCGCGCCCAGCGAATGCGCTGGCCGATGTGCGCCGACAGGCTTTCGGTCGCCAGCCCGGCGGCCTGCGGAATGCGGATATAGGCCGAGGTATGCCCGCGCCGGTGCAAACGCAGCGAGGTATGGGCGTCTTCGGTGACGGTTTCCACCGCAATGCCGCCGATTTCGTCCAGCGCGCTGCGGCGCAGGATGGCGCAAGAGCCGCAGAAGAAGGTGGCGTCCCACATGTCGTTGCCGTCCTGCACCAGCCCGTAGAACAAAGTGCCCTCGTTGGGCGTCTGACGGAAGCGGCCAAGGTTGCGCTCGAAGGGATCCGGCGAGAAGAAGTGGTGCGGGGTCTGCAGCATCGCCAGCTTTTTGTCTTTGAAGAACCACCCCATGGTCAGCTGCAGGAAGGAGCGCGTCGGGACATGGTCGCAGTCGAAAATCGCCACGAACTCGCCGGTGGCCTGCTTCAGCGCGTTGTTGATGTTGCCGGCCTTGGCGTGTTCGTGAGTCGGCCTGGCGATGTACTTCACTCCCACCTCGGCGGCGAACGCCCGGAACTCGGGGCGATTACCGTCATCAAGGATATAGATGTTCACTTTCTCTTTCGGCCAGTCGATGCCCAGCGCCGCATAGATGGTGGGCTTCACCACCCCGAGGTCTTCGTTGTAGGTCGGCACCATCAGATCGATGGTCGGCCAGGTGGCGCTGTCTTCGGGCAACGGCACCGGCTGGCGGTTAAGCGGCCAGATAGTCTGGAAATAGCCCAGCACCAACACCACCCAGGCGTAGGTTTCCGCCACCAGCAACAGCAGGCCGCATACCAGGCTGAGCGGATCGTCCCAGTTCAGCGTGGCGGTATAGCGCCACCACAGGTAACGGCAGGAGACGGTCAACGACAGCACGATCAGCATCAACGCAGGCAAGCGCCCCGGCACCCGGCGCACCACCATCGCGATCCCCCACAGCAGCAGAACGAACACGAACTGCGCCGACAGATCGAACGGTTGCGAGATGCACAGCATGGCGAGGATCGCCGCCAGCACGCCGACCAGAATGAACAGCGCGCGCCGCAATCCGCGGTTCATGCGGCCGAGTCGCTCTACCGAGCGCTGTTCCACGCCGGCGTTTTTCAGCCGCTGCGGCAAGCCCTGCAGCCAGTCGGCATAGCGCTGCTGCAGCCGCCGCCAACCGGCGAAATAATCGCGCTGCACCGGCGCGCGGCCGCTGCGGAACAGCAGCAGCCACGCCCCCTGCAGCAAATAGCGCAGCGCATCCGCCGGACGGGGGCGTTCGGCGGACAGATGCGGGAACCAGTAAGCGCGGCCGGCGCGCACGCGCCGCCAGGCCGGTGACTCCAAACGCAGCAGCATCCACCCCAGCGCCACCAACAGCGTAGTGAAAAAGGCGGTCAGCGCCGACGCCCCGCTGCGGCGATAGGCGCGGTAGCGCGCCTGCACCGCCTGGCGCACCGGCGGCACCAGCAGCAGGCTCAGCACCCGACTCATGGCGCAATACCCCGTTTGAGGTTGATCAGGCACCAGTTGGCCAGCGTCAGCACTTCATCCGCCGCCAGGCTCTCGGGGCGGTACTCGCCCAGCGGCTGTTTGGCCGCCAGCGCTTCCGCCAACGCTTCATCGCGGTGGATAACCACCGGCAACAGGCCGCTCAGCGTTTGCAGCCACAGCTGATGCAAATCCTGCTGCAGCCGGCTGGCCGAAGAGTAATGGTTAATCAGGAAATGACTTGCGTGCGGCAGCGCCTGCTGATGGAGCCGCACCTGGCAGTTGGCGTCGGGGTTCAACAGCACGAACACGCTGTCGGCCAGTTGCAATGCCTGCTGCGCCAAAACGCCGTCCCCGACCGGGACGTCCAGCAGGATCCAGCGCTGCGGATCGCCGGCCATCAGCTGACGCAAATTATCGCGCCAGCGATCGGGATGCGCCTGACACTGATGTTGCACTTCCAGCCGTTCCGCCGCATTCAGGCGGCCAAACGGTAAAAAGTCGAGGTTTTCGCAATAACGCAGCGCGCCTTCCCGCCAACCGCCGCCGTCCTGTTCCGCGCGTGCCCAGCCGCGCGCCAGTTCGAACGGCGTGTTGAAATGCAGGCGCAGCAGATTGTCCGGCGTAAAGTCTATCGCCAGCACCGACTCGCCAAGCTGGCGCAACGCCCAGGCGAGCGCCGCCGTGACTGACGTCGTCCCCATTCCACCCCGCAACCCTTGCAGCGCGATCGCCGGCATAGATCAGTGGCTCCCCGCGTTTTGCGCCAATTCGGCCAGCAGCGGCCAGCGCGTCATCATTTGCGTTAACCGCTCCTGCCGCGAAATATCGACATAGCTTAATTTTGGTAATGAAAAAGCCTGGCTGAGCGCCTGCAGGTCATCCTGGCTCTCCTCCGGCGCCGCTGCACGAAAATGGCTGGGTGCGTTATTCATTCTTCCGCCTTGGCGAAAATAGGCTATGTTAATTAACTATAGCAACGATACAAAAAGAGACAGGCAATAAGATGATTCTCAACAAATATTATTGAATACCATCGGACATTTGTTATTGCCAGCGTAAAAATGGCTATCTTTAAATATAAACGCCTTTAGTCGGCTTTCAACGAAAGTAGAACACATCCTATGGCGCACTCTTTTTCTCTAGGCATTCGGCAGATTTGGGAAGAGCTGTCGGTGATGCAGGCCCCCGGGCTTTATTGGATCAATATCGACAGGCAAAGCGACGCCGCGCTGTTGTGTCGCCAGGCCATCGCCGCCCAGCCGGCCACCCGCAAGCTCGCCCTGATCTGCAGCGGAGACAAACCCGATCGCCTGCTGGCCGAGCTGGCTGCGCCCGCTTTGCAGAAGCTGCCGCTGTATCAACTACCGGAGAAAAAAGCCGCGCTGGCGCAGTTGAGCGACGATCTGATGCGCGCCCTGCGGCCGCAAAATCGCTTACTTATCCTGCTGGCCCACGCCAGCCTGTGGCAAACCTTCACCACCGAAGAACTGCGCGAATGGACGCGCACCCTCGCCGCCTGGCTGCGGCGGCAGGGGTGTACGCTATTGATCCTCAGCCACGGCGGCGGCATCAATAAGCTCAAAGGGCAGCTCAGCACACAGCACCGCATCCTGAACGGCCTGTCCAGCCTGCAATGGCAGCAGGACAGCGCGCAATACCTGGTGAACTGGTGGAGCACCGAAAACGGCATCAACGCCAATCAGCTGCTGACGCTGTATGCGGCGGAAGGCGGTTGGCAGGGCGAGGAGGAAAATAGCCAACCCTCCCCCACCGCCTTGCGCAGCGACGAAGGCCAGTATCTGGCCGAGCGCAGCATCCTGGAAGGCGCACCGCCGCTGTCCGCCAACTGGCAGCTGTTGGAGAACAACGACGAACTGGCGCAGCACGGCATGCTGAGACTCTCGGCGACGTTGATTTTCGCATTGTATCAAAGCGACCAAATCGATCATCTGGCGAACCAGATCCACACCCTGCGCCGCAGCCGCGGCAACGGCCTGAAAATCGCGGTGCGCGAGATGAGCGCCAGCCTGCGCTACAGCGACGAACGGCTGCTGCTGGCCTGCGGCGCCAACCTGATCGTGCCGCACGTCGCGCCGCTGTCGCGTTTTCTGACCATGCTTGAAGGCATCCAGGGGCAGCGCTTCTCACGTCACGTGCCCGCCGACATCGATGCGCTGCTGGCCGGGCTGCGTCCGCTGCAGCTGAAAGGCTACATGCGGCCGGAACCGTTTAGCCAGGCGGTGCTTTCGCTGATGGCCAACACCTTGCTGCCCGAGGACGGCAAAGGCGTGATGGTGGCGTTGCGCCCGGCCACCGGCCTGCGCGCCGAACAGGCGATGACCCTGTGCCACCTGCGGCGTTTCGGCGACGTGATGACCGTGGTGCAGGGGCGCCTGGTGCTGTTCCTCTCCACCTGCCGCATCAACGATCTGAACACCGCGCTGAAGTTCATCTTCCGCCTGCCGGTGGATGAAGCCTTCAGCAACCGGGTAGTGTGGCACCAGGATGTCGATATCATTTCGGAAATCAAACGCATGGCTCAGGGGCGCTGGCAGCTTACCGCCACCGGCGCCGGGGGCGTCGCGCCGCCGCCCCCCGTGGTGACGGCCGCAGAGCCCGCAGAACGCCGCCAGCCGATCGCTTTCACGCTGCCGCTTGGCCCGCAGGAGGAAAAGCATGCTGAACCTTAACGACATCCTGCAACTGATCTTGCTGTGCGCGCTGGTCTTCATTCCGCTGGGCTACGCCTTTCACCGGCGTTTTCCGCATTTGCGTCAATACTGGCAAAACCTGTTGTTATCGCCGCGCTATTTGAAATCCGCCGGTTTATGGGTGCGCACAGGCTCATCCTCCCAGATTAAACGTCATAAGAAGCAGCCATGAATCCAAACTCAAATACGCAATCCGATAACGCTCTGTGGCGCTACTGGCGCGGGCTGGGTGGCTGGAACCTCTACTTTCTGGCGAAATTCGCCCTGCTGTGGTTCGGCTACCTGAATTTCCACGCGCTGCCGAACCTGGTGTTCATGGCCTATCTGCTGATGCCGATCCCCTCGCCGCGGCTGCACCGCTGGCGCCATTACCTCGCCATCCCGATCGGCATCGCGTTGTTCTACCACGATACCTGGCTGCCGGGCATCAACAGCATTCTCAGCCAGGGCTCTCAGCTGGCCGGCTTCAGCGCCCAGTACCTGCTGGAGCTGGTCAGCCGCTTTATCAACTGGCAGATGGTCGGCGCCGCCTTCGTGTTGCTTATCGCTTATCTGTTCGTCGCCCAGTGGGTGCGCGTTACGGTGTTCACCGTGGCCGCGCTGGTGTGGCTCAATATCGTCAACATCGCCGGGCCGGCGGTCTCACTGCTGCCCGCCAGTTCCACGGCTGCCGCCGGCGGCGCCGGCACGCCGGCCACGGCCGCGCCGACGGCAGGAGATAATGCGCCCGCAGACAGCCTGCCGCCGACCAGCGCCAACCTGACGGCCTATCTGAACCAGTTCTACGAGCGGGAAAAAGGCCGCGCCACCGCGTTCCCGGCCACTTTGCCCGCCGACGCCCAACCGTTCGATCTGTTGGTGATCAACATCTGCTCGCTGGCCTGGGCCGATATGGAGGCGGTCAACCTGCAGAATCATCCGCTGTGGTCGAAGATGGATATCATGTTCGACAGCTTCAACTCGGCCACCGCCTACAGCGGCCCGGCGGCCATACGGTTGCTGCGCGCCAGCTGCGGCCAGCTTTCGCATCACGATCTGTACCAGCCGGTGAACCAGCAGTGTTACCTGTTCGACAACCTGGCGAAGCTCGGCTTCAAGGAACAGCTGATGCTCGATCACTCCGGGGTGTTCGGCAACTTCCTGAAAGAGCTGCGTGAACAGGGGGATATGCAGGCGCCGCTGATGTCGCAGGCCGGCGTCGGCAACGAACTGACGTCGTTCGACGGCGAGCCGATTTATAACGATCTGGAATTGCTGACCCGCTGGCTGGATCAGCAGCAAAAAGCCGGAGACGCCCGCACCGCCACCTTCTTCAACGTCATTCCGCTGCACGACGGCAACCGCTTCGTCGGCTCTAACAAGAGCGCCGACTATCAGCCGCGCGCGCAGAAGCTGTTCGATCAGCTGAACACCTTCCTCGATCAGCTGGAAAAATCCGGCCGCAAAGTGGTGGTGGTGATCGTGCCGGAGCACGGCGCGGCGTTGGTGGGCGACAAGATGCAAATGTCCGGCCTGCGCGATATCCCCAGCCCGAACATCACCCATACGCCGGTCGGTATCAAACTGATCGGCATGAAGGCGCCGCATCAGGGCAGCCCGCTGCAGATCAAAACGCCGAGCAGCTATCTGGCGCTGTCGGAGCTGGTATCACGTCTGGTGGACGGCAAAGTCTTCAGCGAGTCCAGCGTCGACTGGCAGGCGCTGACGCAAGGGCTGCCGCAGACGCCGGTCATCTCCGAAAACGACAACGCCATCGTGATGCAATATCAGGGGAAACCTTACATTCGCCTGAACGGCGGCGATTGGGTGCCTTATCCGCAATAAGCGCGGCCTTATCGACCCAAAGCACGCCGACGGCGTGCTTTTTTTATTGAGCAAGTCCGACAAAAGGCGAAGTTAAACATCTGGCAAAAATATTATTACTCACCACCCGTTAAATTTTTTATTCGCTTATTAATTCATTGCGAAAATTCCTATAAAAATAAGCATTCGTCAGATTTTCGTTAAGCGCTCAATAACGCCCTGAAAAGCGATTCGATTAACTGATTGATTAAATAATAAAAAACGCCGGCGTTAAGCCGGCGTGGGTTTATGCGGTGAAATCCGACGCTTTACGCCCCCGGATGTTCGTCCTGATCGACCGCAAAACAGGCCACCATCTGCTCACCGTACTGCTTCAGCTGCGGCTGCAGCTGTACGCAGGTGCCGAAGGCGCGGCGGCAGCGGGCATTGAATGCGCAGCCCGGCGGCGGGTTCATCGGGCTGGGCAGTTCGCCGGTCAGCTTGATGCGCTCGCGGCGCATATCCGGGTTCAACCGCGGCGTCGCCGAGAGCAGCGCCTGGGTGTACGGATGGCGCGGGTTGTTGAAGATCGCCTCTTTGCTGCCCTTTTCCACGCAGCGGCCCAGGTACATCACCATCACTTCATCGGCGATGTGTTCCACCACCGACAGATCGTGCGAGATGAACACGTAGGACAGCCCCAGCTCCTGCTGCAGATCCATCATCAGGTTCAGCACCTGCGCGCGCACCGACACGTCCAACGCCGACACCGGCTCATCGGCGATCACCACGTCCGGATTCAGCATCAGCCCGCGGGCGATGGCGATACGCTGACGCTGGCCGCCGGAGAACATGTGCGGATAGCGATCGTAATGCTCGGTCTTCAGGCCGACCTTCGCCATCATCTCCAGCGCTTTTTCCCGCCGTTCGGCGGCGCTGAGCGAGGTGTTGATCAACAGCGGCTCCTCGAGGATCTGCCCGACCTTCTTGCGCGGGTTGAGCGATCCGTAAGGATTCTGGAACACGATTTGGATCTTCTGGCGCCGCAATTTCTCGGCGGAAACGTCCGGCTTCAGCAGATCCTGTCCCTGGTAGTACAGCTCGCCGCCGGTCGGCACTTCGATCATCGTCAGCAGGCGGCCAAGCGTGGATTTGCCGCAGCCCGACTCACCGACCACCGCCAGCGTTTTACCGCGCTCCAGAGTGAACGACACGCCGTCCAGCGCCTTGACCAGCCGCTCCGGCGCGAACAGGCCCTTTTTCACCGGGTAATGCTTTTTCAGGTCGATCGCCTGCAGTAAAGGTTGATTCTGGCTCATACGGTCGGCCTCCCCGCATCATCCAGCGGTGTGTGACATTTAACCTGACGGCCGGGAATGCTGCGCAGTTCCGGCTCCTCGTTACGGCAGCGCTCGTTGGCGTACGGACAACGCGGATTGAGCAGGCAGCCGGTCGGGCGATCGTATTTGCCCGGCACCACGCCCGGCAGCGAAGCCAGCCGCGCCTTGTCGGCGGCGAACTCCGGCAGCGCGCGCAGCAGCGCCTGGGTGTACGGGTGGCGCGGCGCGCGGAAAATCTCCGCCGCTTTGCCGGATTCCACCACCTGGCCGGCGTACATCACGATAATGTGATGCGCCGCTTCCGCCACCAGCGCCAGATCGTGGGTGATGAGCAACAGCGCCATGTTCTCGCGCTGCTGCAGATCCAGCAGCAGTTCGATGATCTGCGCCTGGATGGTCACGTCGAGCGCGGTCGTCGGCTCATCGGCGATCAGCAGCTTCGGCCGACAGGCGATAGCCATGGCGATCATCACGCGCTGGCTCATGCCGCCGGAAAGCTGGTGCGGGTACACGTCCAGCCGCGAGGCCGGATCGGGAATCCCCACCTGCGTCAGCAGGTCGATAGCGCGCTGGCGGCGAGTGCGGCGGTTGCCGCCCTGATGCACCTTCAGCGCCTCCATAATCTGATAACCGACGGTGTAGCACGGGTTCAGGCTGGTCATCGGATCCTGGAAGATCATCGCCACTTCGGAGCCCACCAGCTGGCGGCGCTCTTTTTCGGAGATCTTGCGCAAGTCCTGGCCGTTGAACTCCAGCTTGTCGGCCATCACTTTGCCGGGAAAATCGATCAGGCCCATGATCGCCAGCGAACTGACGGATTTGCCGGAGCCGGATTCGCCGACGATGCCGACCACCTGACCTTGATCCACGCTGTAACTGATGCGGTCTACCGCGCGGAACGGGGTGCCTTCGTCACCGAAGTGCACCGAAAGCTTGTCTACATTCAATAACGCCATCTCTCTCGTCCTCTGTTACTGCTTGAGTTTGGGGTCGAGAGCGTCACGCAAACCGTCCCCCATCAGGTTGAATGCCAGCACCGTCAGCAGGATCGCCAGGCCGGGGAAGGTCACTACCCACCAGGCGCTTTGCGCGAACTGCAACACGTCGGAGAGCATGGTGCCCCACTCCGGCGTCGGCGGTTGCGCGCCCATGCCCAGAAAGCCGAGAGCGGCCATGTCGAGAATGGCGTTCGAGAAACCGAGAGAAGCCTGAACGATCAAGGGCGCCAGGCAGTTAGGCAGAATATTGACGAACATCTGACGCAGCGCGCCGGCGCCCGCCACCCGCGAAGCGGTGACGTAATCGCGGTTCACCTCCGCCAGCACCGCCGCGCGCGTCAGACGCACATAGTGCGGCAAGGCGACGAAGGTGAGCGCCAGCGAGGCGTTGACGATCGACGGTCCGAATACCGCCACCAGCACCAGCGCCAGCAGCAGGCTCGGCAGGGCCAGCATGATGTCGACGACGCGCATGATCACCGCGTCCACCGCGCCGCCGAAGTAGCCGGCCAGCAGGCCGAACACCACGCCCATGACCAGCGACAACACTACCACCAGACAACCGACCAGCAGCGACAGGCGCGCGCCGTACATCAGGCGCGACAGCACGTCGCGGCCCACGTCGTCGGTGCCCAGGATGTATTGCCAACTGCCGCCCTCCTGCCACACCGGCGGCTTGAGCAGCGCGTCGCGGAACTGGTCCGCCGGCGCATGCGGCGCCAGCACCCCGGCGCCGAGCGCGATCACCAGCATCAAAACGATATACACCAGGCCGACCACGGCCCCTTTATTGCGCTTGAAATAGTGCCAGAACTCCTGAAACGGGGTCATCGGCTTCGGCGCACCTTTAACTGCAGACTCAGTGATTTGAGACATGAGAGCGCCCCTTATTTCTTGTGGCGAATACGCGGGTTGACCACGCCGTAGAGCACGTCTACCAGCAGGTTAACCAGAATGATCATACAGGCGACCAGCAACACCCCGCCCTGCACTACCGGGTAATCACGGCGCTGCAGCGCATCGATCAGCCAGCGGCCCAGACCCGGCCAGGAGAAGATGGTTTCGGTCAGAATGGCGCCGGCCAGCATGGTGCCGACCTGCAGCCCGATCACCGTCACCACCGGCAGCAGCGCGTTGCGCAGCGCGTGAACGACGATCACCCGCATGCGGCTCACGCCCTTGGCGCGCGCGGTGCGGATATAGTCTTCGCCCAACACCTCCAGCATCGAGGAGCGGGTCATGCGCACGATCACCGCCAGCGGGATGGTGCCCAGCACGATGGCCGGCAGGATCATGTGCATCACCGCATCGATAAAGTCGCCCGGTTCGCCCCAGATCAGGGTGTCTATCAGCATGAAGCCGGTCAGCGGGTGGCTGTCGTCGAGGAATACCGTGTCGCTGATGCGCCCCGACACCGGCGTCAGGTTAAGCTGCACCGACACCAGCATGATCAGCATCATGCCCCACCAGAAAATCGGCATCGAATAGCCGGTCAGCGAGATGCCCACCGCGGTATGGTCGAAGACCGAGCCGCGTTTGACCGCCGCCAGCACCCCGACCGGGATGCCCACCAGCACCGCGAAGATCATCGCGCACAGGCCCAGCTCCAGCGTGGCCTGAAAACGCGGAACGAACTCGCTCCAGACGGAGATGCGGCTTTTGAGTGAGGTGCCCAGATCGCCGTGCAGCACGTTGGACACGTAGGAGAAATATTGTTGATAGAGCGGCTTGTCCAGCCCCATTTCCGCCATCAGCTGCGCGTGGCGCTCGGCGGAGATACCGCGTTCCCCGGCCATGATGGTCACCGGGTCGCCGGGGATCATATGGACGAATGCAAAAGTCAGCAATGTAATGCCGATAAACGTTGGGATAACTAACCCCAAACGTCGGAGTATGAACTGCAACATATCCCGAACTCTCTGTATCAATGCCCGGCAGCTCATCGTCCGCCAGGCTTATTAACGCTCACATGCCTTTGAACGATCCAACGGCCATACGCCGGAGACTGGTCAGCAGAGGCGCAAACCTGTTGCGCCCCTGCAAGTCCATTCGTGCATCTCCGGTTTAGGTCGGAATCAGTCTACAGAGACATTCTCGAAGTGATGCTTGCCGAGCGGATCCACGACGTAGCCCTTCACTTCCTTACGCACAGGCTCATACACGGTGGAGTGCGCGACGATCAGCGCCGGAGCCTGATCGTGCATCACCACCTGCGCCTGCTTGTACAGTTCGATGCGTTTGTCGTGGTTGGACTCGGCGCGCGCCGGTTGAATCAGATCTTCAAACGGCTTGTAGCACCAGCGGGAGTAGTTGGAGCCGTCTTTCGCCGCCGCGCAGCTGAACAGCGTGGCGAAGAAGTTGTCCGGATCCCCGTTGTCGCCGGTCCAGCCCATCATCACCGTTTGGTGCTCGCCCGCTTTGGCGCGCTTGAGGTATTCACCCCACTCATAGGTCACGATTTTGGCTTTCACGCCGATCTTGGCCCAGTCGGCCTGGATCATTTCCGCCATGCGGCGCGCGTTCGGGTTGTAAGGACGCTGTACCGGCATCGCCCACAGGTCGATGCTGAAACCGTCGGCCATGCCCGCTTCTTTCAGCAGTTCTTTCGCCTTGGCCGGATCGTAAGCGTAATCCTGCACCGCGTCGTTATAGCCCCACATGGTCGGCGGGATCAGGTTCTTGGCCGCCTGGCCCGCGCCCTGATAAACCGCGTCGATGATCGCCTGCTTGTTGACCGCCATGGTCAACGCCTGACGCACCTTCACGTTATCCAGCGGTTTTTTCTCGGTGTTGAACGACAGGTAACCCACGTTCAGCCCCGGCTGCTCCATCAGGTTGATGGATTTGTCCTGCTTCATGCGGGCGATATCGGCCGGGTTCGGGAACGGCATCACCTGGCATTCGTTTTTCTGCAGCTTGGCGTAACGCACGGAAGCGTCAGGCGTGATGGAGAACACCAGGCGATCGATCTTCGGCTTGGTGCCCCAGAAACCGTCGAACGCCTTGTACAGGATTTTGGAGTCTTTCTGGTATTGCAGCAGCTGGAACGGGCCGGTACCGATCGGGTTCAGGTCGACTTTTTCCGGCGTACCGGCTTTCATCATGACGTCAGCGTATTCGGCGGACAGGATGGACGCGAAGTCCATGCCCAGGTCAGCCAGGAACGGCGCCTCCGGGCGGTTCAGCACGAAACGCACGGTGTTGTCGTCTACTTTTTCGATCTTGGCGATCAGCTTCGGCATGTCCATGCCTTCAAAGTATTCGTAACTGCCGCCGGACACTTTGTGGTAGGCGTTATTAGCATCCAACTGGCGTTCGAAGGAGAACACCACGTCGTCGGCGTTGAAGTCGCGCGTCGGTTTGAAATCTTTGCTGCTCTGCCACTTCACGCCTTTGCGCAGGTGGAAGGTATAGGTTTTGCCGTCTTCGCTGACGTCCCACTTCTCAGCCAGGCCCGGCTGCAGTTCGGTGGTGCCGACTTTGAATTCGACCAGGCGGTTGTAGATCGGTACCGAGCTGGCGTCGTAGGTGGTGCCGGAGGTAAACAGCTGCGGGTTGAACCCTTCCGGGGAACCTTCAGAACAGTAAACCAACGTCTTGGCCTGTACGCTGGCCGCCACGGTCAGCGCGATCAGCCCAATACCGAATTTCAGAATCCCCGATTTACCCAAGGAACGTGTCATCGTTAGTGCTCCATTGTGTGATGTGATGTGTGTAATTGCCGCCAGACCTGTATTTTTTATTGCGTGGCCTGTGCGGTCAGCGCCCGAAGGCAGAAGGCGTACGATGAGAGGATGCCGGATGGAACGCATCGCGACGGGGACGTCTGAGCGCGTGGAATTCACTCAAACAACTCTCGCTCTTACCCCTGAGGCTATCAAGTTGCCAACTGTTTGGGGTGTCGTCAATATAACCAGTGGGGATTTACGCAGACTGTGAGAAACAGCAAACAAACATAAAAAAAACCTTTTGTTAACAGTTCCAGCATGAAAATTTATGCTAAGCGGTCATTTTTAGCGCATTGGTCTGACCCTGATAAATTTACTGGTTTTAAACTCCGCTAAAAAACCCCAAAACTTTGTTGCTGAACGATGAATATCTGAACGGTTATTTTTGTGATCGCCGTTAAAGACAGAAGGAAATGCTGAAGGATTACCCAAAAGGGTGAGTCCGATGAGCGCATTTTTCGCCGGGCAGGCCCACAATCTGTGCGGCGTAAAAAAACTTTCGGCGGCGAAAAAGCCGGGGGCGAAAGGATATCCCCCGGCAACGCACTGCAACCGATTATTGAACGCCGGCGCTGTTGCCCAGGCTGGCGTTCATGCTGTTGAGAATATCGCCGTTGTCCGCGTCGATCTCCCAGGAGAACAGGCCGCCCAGCTGCTTATCCAACACGTACTTGCCTTTGGCCTGCACCGAGCGGGCATCGTCAAAGGTGATCAGATCGCCGGTGGAAGGTTTGAACACGTAGGGCGCTTCCGCCGTGGCGTCGTAGGTGTACTGCCACTCGCCGCTCATGAACTGGCTGGCGATCTGGCGGTAGTCCACGATGCCGTTCTCCCAGGTGCCTTTGACCGGCCCGGTGGCGGTGCCGGTGAACGGAATGTTGTTCTGGTAGCCGTTCACCCCGGTCCAACCACGGCCATACATGGCGGTGCCGACCACGATCTTGCCCGGCTTGACGCCCTGCGCCAGCAGCGCATTCACGCCGTTTACCGTGGTGTAGGCGGTGTCCGGTTTCCAGGCCGGCGCATTCAGCGCGGTCTGATGCCCCAGGTTTTTCAGATCGAAGGCGCCGTAGAAGTCGTAGCTCATCAGGAAGATGTGATCCATCGAGTTCTGCGCGACGTTGTATGCCACCTTGTCGATCTTGTCCTTGCCGGCGCTGATGGCGGAGGTCAGCTCATACTTGCGGCCGGTTTCCGCCGACAGCTGATCCAGCATCGCCCGCAGTTCTTTCATCAGCAGCACATAAGTTTCCCCGTCCTGAGGGCTGCCCAGATTCGGGTTGGCGCCTTTGCCGCCCGGGAACTCCCAGTCGATATCCACGCCGTCGAAGAACTTCCAGGTCTGCAGGAACTCTTTCACCGAGCCGACGAAGCGATCGCGCTTCACCTTGTCGCCCATGAAGAAGAACGGGTCAGACAGCGTCCAGCCGCCGATCGACGGCAGGATTTTCAGGTCAGGGCGCGCCTGCTTCAGCGCCATCAGCTGGCCGAAGTTGCCCTTGTAGGGGTCATCCCAGGCGGTGACGCCCTTCTGCGCTTTTTGCAGCGCGGCGAACGGATCGTGGATGGAGACTTTGAAATCCTCGCGGCCCTGGCAGGAGCGCTGCAGCGCCTGGAAGCTGCCTTCAATCTCTTTCAGGCTGTCGTTGATGCCGTTGCCGCCGCAGATCGGGATAAAGCCGTACAGCAGGTGAGTCAGGTTCTGCGCCGGGATCTTATCGACGGTGAAATTGCGCCCGTAAACGCCCCACTCGACGAAATAAGAACCGACGACTTTGCCGGAATTCTGTTTATACGGTTTGTTCTTTTCCAGCAGCGGCTCTTTCAACGGTGCCAAATGGCTGCCGTCGGTGTCGGCCACCACAATTTCAGTGGCGTCGCTGGCGGTGCAACCGTCGGCATTGCACAATGCCACCTGCATTTGATAACGGCCGCCTTTATTGACTTTAAAATTCGCCGTACCGGAAGATCCGGTTGAAGGGCCGCTCCACGCCTCTTTGCCATTTAATAAAATCTTGGCCGTCGTGCCCGCATCGCCATTCCATAAATTCCAGGAGACGGAAACATCGGCGGCATTTTTTACCTTCACCAAATTATTATAAGCGGTGGCCGCCTGATCGACTTCGACGATAGCGAACTTGGTGTTGCCCCAGGCGATAGTCGGCTTGCCCGGCGCGGCGGCCTGCGCCGCGGAACACAGCGTGCTGCCGATCAACAGCGCCAACAGCGGTTTATTAAATTTGCGCATAACTGATTCCTTTATTCCGAGAGGATAAACATAAAAGAGTTAATCGTCGCTACGCATTGCCGAAGCGAAAAAATTCCGCAATAACCCACGAAGATTAAAGTCAACAAATAAAAACAGCGTTTTTACACGTAACGGAAAAAAGTCATTCCCGCCGCGTACATTCAGACTATAAATAAAAAAGGCCTGAAAACAAGAGCGCTATCAACTGGGTTTTATTCAGCAAGCGTGAATTTATTTAAATATGAGAAAAAGAACCTAACTGGAATAAGGAGTTTGAATTAATTAAGCGTAAAGGATAAATATATTTCACGAGGCTGGCGGATTGACACGTGCCATAAAGCGAAGCCGGTCGTATCGTAGGAGGTGCTCATCCTCATAAACCGCAGACGAAAAAAAACCTGCTTTAAAAGCAGGTTTTTCGAATGGTGGTCGGCGAGAGAGGATTACGCGCATCTTTGATGCGCGCCCTGCGGGCCGTTGCTAAAGCAACGTTGTCTCGCTTCGCGAGGCTCGAACCTCCTGCGGAGGTACTCATCCTCATAAACCGCAGACGAAAAAAAACCTGCTTTAAAAGCAGGTTTTTCGAATGGTGGTCGGCGAGAGAGGATTCGAACCTCCGACCCACTGGTCCCAAACCAGTTGCGCTACCAAGCTGCGCTACTCGCCGATGCGGGGCGCATCTTACTGCTGGCGGTTATAGGCGTCAATCACTTTTTTTCCCCTGCATTTCAAGTGGTGATAAAAGCGCCATAATGCGCTGCGCCGGGGGTTACGCAGCGCATTTTACTCAGGCTTTGGCGGTTTTCAGCACCGGTGTCTGCGCACGCAGGAACGGCAGCAGGAACAGCGCCGACAGGCAGGCGGCGATGGAAATCACCACAAAGAAACCGTTCCAGTGCCAGATTTCCATCACCCGCGCGATCGGGTAGCCGGACAGCGCCGCGCCCAGGTAGGCGAACAGGCCGACGAAACCGGTCGCCGCGCCCGCCGCATCTTTATGCGAGCACTCCGCCGCCGCCATGCCGATCAGCATCTGCGGGCCGAAGATGAAGAAGCCGATAGCGAAGAAGCAGCAGGCCTGCAGCAGGTAGGTGACGCCCGGCATCAGCCACAGCGCCGCCACCGACAGGAAGATGCCGATGGCGAAGATCAGGTTCATCGGGCCGCGGTTGCCGCGGAACAGCTTGTCGGAACCCCAACCGGCCACCAGCGAACCGATAAAGCCGCCCACTTCAAACAGCGAAATGGCCGAGTTGGCGGTCATCAGCGAATAGCCCTTTTCCTGCGTCAGGTAGAGGTTGCCCCAGTCGTTGATCGCGGTGCGCACGATGTACACCAGCACGTAAGAGACCGCCAGCAGCCAGATGTACTTGTTGGTCAGCACGTAGCGCTTGATGATCTCGCGGTTGCTCAGCCCCTGGCCTTCCGATTCCTGCACCAGCTCCATGGCGTCGTTGCGCCATTTGCCGACGCTCGGCAGCCCCAGGGTGGATGGCTTGTCGCGCAGGCGCCAGCACATCAGCAGGCCGAGCACCACGCCGATGATGCCGGGAATGATCATGCCGTAACGCCAGCTGAAGTGCAGCGAGATAAAGCCCACCAGCAGCGGGATCAGCGCGCCGCCGACGTTGTGCGAAGTGTTCCAAATCGCCCACCAGCTGCCGCGCTCGGAGCGCGAATACCAGCTGGTGAGGATTTTGGAGCACGGCGGCCAGCCCCAGCCCTGGAAGAAGGCATTGAGGATCCACAGCGTGCCGAGCATCAGCAGCGAAGAACTGAGGCCGAAGAAGATATTCAGCACCCCGGTCATGATCAGGCCCAGCCCCATAAAGTAACGCGGGTTGGAACGATCGCTGATCATGCCGGAAATGAATTTCGAGCAGCCGTAGGTGATGTAGAACAGCGTGCCGAGGATGCCGACGTCGGACATCGTCAGGCCCAGATCGCTCAGCATCGCCGGCATGATGAAGTTGAAGCTTTTGCGCGTGAAGTAAAACGCGGCGTAGCCGATGTACATGGTGCACATCAGCTGGATGCGCCAGTATTTGTAGCTGGCGTCGATCTGCCGTTGATCGGTGACCTGCGGCGCATCCGGGCGGCTTTTAAGGAAAGACCACATGTGGAACCTCAGAGGATTGAATAAAGTGCCGCTATGATGCTCCCCGCGCGCGCGGGAGGCTTACGCCGGATTCCCGACGCGGTTAGGAGTTTTTCCTAGTTTTGCGCTTGCGCCGGTGAAACTGTGGGCAAGATCACACTCAAACAGGCGCCCCGCTCAGAGGTGAGCCGCAGGCTGCCGCCGAGGGCGCTGATGCGCTCCTGCATGCCGCGCAGGCCGTACCCCGGCTGATGGTGGTCCGCATCGAAGCCCACGCCGTTATCGCGGATGGTCAGGGCAATCTGCGGCGCGGCGCCTTTGCGCGGCTGCAGACGCGCGTCCAATTCCAGGCGGCTGGCGCCGGCGTGGCGGCACACATTGGTCACCCCTTCCTGACACACCCGGTACAGCGTGATTTTCAGCGTTTCATCCAGCAGTTCGTCCGGCACCTGCCACTGCATGCTGCTCACCAGCGACGCATCCTGCGGCAGCGACTCCCGCAGCATCGCCGCCACCGCCGCCGACAGCGGCAGGTTGTTCAGCGCCGCCGGCCACAGCTGGGTCAGCACATCGTGCACCCCATCGTAGACCCGCAGCGCTAACGCATCGATGGTGTCGGCGCAGCCGATCACCGCCGGCTCCGGCGCCAGGCGTTTAACGATGCTGGCCTGTGTGCGGATCACGGTGATGGTCTGCCCCACTTCATCGTGCAGCTCGCGCGCCACCTCGCGCCGGGTTTGTTCCTCCGCCGTCACCAGCGCCCGCGCCAGCTGCCGGTTCTCCGCCAGCCGCAGCCGCAGCTGCTGATTCAGTTCGCGCTGGCGCTGAATACCGGCGCCCAGCAGCAGCCCGGTCAGGCTCTGGGCCAGCAGCGACAACAGCAAGTCGCGGTGCGACTCGGGCTGCGGCGGCTCGTTGACCATCAACGCCACGCCGTTGAGCAGCGTCGCCAACAGCGCGCCCTGCCAGCCATAACGGTAAGACATGAACACGATCGGGATCGCCAGGCAGAAAGGCGCAAAGCGGCGCAGCTCGGCGGCGTTAACCTGCTGCTGCAGCCAGATGCTGAATGCAAACAGCAGCAGATAACTGGCCAGGTGGCCCAGGCGCAGCTCCACCGGCTTGTGGATCAGCCCCGGCTCCAGCGGCACCCAGATTTGGCGCGCCAGATAGTGCCACAACAGCAGGCAGGTCGGCGCGATGGTGAAACCGCCGGTCAGGCCGAGCAGCAGCGCGCGGGCGCCTTCGCCGCTCACCAGCTGCCACACAAGCGCCTGCAGCAAAGCGGCGGCGGCCACCACCGCGCCCTGCAACAGCGGCCAGCGCCATTCGCTGTCGCTCTGCTGATGGCGCAACAGCCACGGCGAGGCCAGCAGGCTGAGCAGCACCGTCAGCACCAGCACCGCCACCGACGCCCACAGCGCCGGGCCGTAGCCGTACTGGTCCGCCAGCAGCGCCATCAGCAGCAGGTCGGCCAGCAGGATCCCCGGCCAGAAACGGTACGGGCTCTGCAGCAAAATGCCCATGCGCAGGCCGAACGGGAACAGCAACAGCGCCTGCCAGGGCGGGTCGATCAGCGCGGTGCCGATGCCCCACAGGCAAAATGCGCTGGCGGCATAAATGAAGAACAGCGCCAGCTGGGTGATCAGACGCTGCGTCACAGGTTCAGCATCCGTCTGGCCAGCTCGACGTTATTGGTGATGCCCAGCTTGGCGAACAGGTTGGCGCGATGCACATGCACCGTCTTCGGCGACAGCCCCAGCGCGGCGGCGATCTCGCGCACCTCCTGGCCCTGCGCCAGCAATAGCGCGATCTCGCGCTCGCGGCGGGTCAACGGATCCACCTTCACCCGCGCCAGCTGCTGGGCGATTTCCGGCATCAGATAGACGCCGCCGCCGGCGACGGTGCGCACGGCGGTGATCAGATCTTCCGGCTTGCAGCGCTTGGAGAGAAAGCCGCTGGCGCCGCGTTCCAGCGCCATTTCCACCAGCGCCGGATTATCGTGCATCGACAGCATCACCACGCGGATGCCGGAGGGAATGTCCGCCAGCAGATCCAACCCGCTGCCGTCGGGCATCGAAATGTCGCAAATGCAGATTTCCGCCTCCAGCCCCGGCAGGCCGGCGCGCGCCTGCGCCGCGCTGCTGAACTCGCCCACTACCTGAATATCGGCCTCCAGCGACAGCAGCTGCACAAAGCCCGAACGCACAATGTCATGATCGTCGATAAACGCCACGCGCAGGGTCATGGAAATCTCCGGTTAGAAGGGGAAGTGCGCAAGTATACCGTATGCACACACCGGAATAATTGATGAAGAGAATGTATTGGCGGAAATTACCGGGTGCGCAAGGCACCCGGCGGGAGGGATTACAGGCTGGCAGGTGCCGTTTTATTCTGCGGGAGATGGCACCAGTTGTTTTTATCCACGATGCCGCCGTTCGGCGAGGTGTAGCCGAGGCAACCGAGGATGGTGTCGAACAGCTCGACGTGGCGATGCGTTCTGCCGATGCGTTGCTGCGCCTGCAGTTGCTCAAAGGCGCTGAGGTGCTGCGGGTTCTCGAGGAACTTGTCCGACGCCCACACCATCATCGGCACGCGGAATTGTTCCGGCGGCGCCATTTCGCGCGGCGTGCCGTGCAGGTGCGTATTCTCGCCGATCGACTCGCCGTGATCGGCGGCATAGAACACGATGGCCTTCTTGTCCCGCACCTGGTCGATCACATTACTGATAAAGCTGTCGGTATACAGCACCGTATTGTCGAAGGCGTTGATCAGCTGCGCCTTGGTGCAGGAGTCATCCACCCCCATGCACTCCGGCTGATAGCGCGCATAGCTGCGCGGATAACGCTGCGAGTACAGGTAGTGCGAGCCTTTGGTATGCAGGATCACCAGGTGTTTGCCCTTCGGATAACGCGCCAGCGACTCCTTCATTTCGTCCACCAGCAGCATATCGTCGACCGCCTTGCCGTCGTTGCGCTTCTCGGACGCGATCATCTCGCGGAACGAATAGTTGTTCACCTCGGTGTTGTTGTAGAACCACACCTCACTCTGCATGGCGAACAGCTCGGAAGAGAAGCCCAGTTCCTTCATCACCGCGAACACGTTTTGCTCTTTCAGCGTGCGCTGCGGGTTGTCCTCGGTGCCGCCTTCGCGCACGAACATGCAGCGCAGCGACAGCTTGGTGGCGGTGTCGCACGACTCGCCGCGGAACGCCACCAGATTCTTCTCTTTCGACAGGCGCGGGGTAGTGTCGCGCTCGTAGCCCAGCATGCCCATGTGATCCCAGCGCGTGGTCTCGCCGATGATGAACACCACGTAGGTATCGTCGATGTCCGCCGGCGGCACATAGGTAAAGTGTTTGCCCGGATCGAACAGCGTGCTCTGATCCTGACTTTCGTCATAGCGGGTATAGGCGAACAGCCCCAGCGCCGACAGCCAGTTAGACGGCAGGTACGAGTGCGCCACCACGCCGCCGTAGCTCGGCAGATCGACGTTGGCGAGCTTCTCCTGCACGCTTTGCTCGTCGTCCAGCATGCGCAGCGGCAGCCAGACCAACGCTACCACCGCCAACAACACCAGCAGCGGTTTGATGCGGTGACCGGGGGTTTTCAGCTGTTCGATCAGGGTGAAGCGCAGGCTGTTTTTCCAGATCAGCAGCAGCGGCAAGGCGCTGAGCGCCACCATCCACAGCACGAAATGCAGGCCCACCACCTCTTTCGACAGATCGATATCGGTGGTCATCACCGACACCACGATGCCGTAGCCGATCACCACGTTGAAAAACGTCATGTAGTAGCTGGCGGCAACCGAAATCAGCACCAGCAGCGAGGCGACGATGCGATAAAACAGCCGGCCGCCGAGCGATACCAGCCGCATGATGAAGAACGTGAACAGGACGATAGCGATGACTTCCGTCACCGCCGAAATAAGCTTAATTCCCTGAATGCCGTGCGCCAGCGAATCAAAGCGGCGATAAAAAACGGACAGGTTTAGAAAGATGCCGATATAGATCGCTAACAATAACGATAAATTCTGCTGTGATAGCGATTTAACTTTGTTCATGTAACGCGGTGGCTCCGGGGACGGTGTAGCGGTTCTGACTCAGTCAGACACTGATTGCGGCTTCTGGTTCAGCCAACCGGCAATAAGCGTTATTTTGCGAGTAATAATCAAGAGAATTCTCACAAAACGGGCAAAATTTACCGCTTTTTTGAGCACTTTTCAGACGGGATATCAAAGAAAATGGAGGGATAAACCCTCCATTTTTTCCATGGTGTCGGCAAAAAACTTACTTAACGTTCAGCGTAACGTCGATATTGCCGCGGGTGGCGTTGGAATACGGGCACACCACGTGCGCCTTTTTCACCAGATCTTCCGCCACGCTGCGCTCGATGCCCGGCAGCGAAATATCCAGCTGCACTTCGATGCCGAAGCCGTTCGGGATTTCACCGATGCCGACGGTGCCGTCGATCTTCGCTTCGGCCGGGATTTTGACCTTTTCTTTCGCCGCGACAAACTTCAACGCGCCGAGGAAACAGGCCGAGTAACCGGCGGCGAACAGCTGCTCGGGGTTGGTGACTTCGCCGCCGGCGCCGCCCATCTCTTTCGGTACGCCCAGTTTCACGTCCAACACGCCGTCGGAGGAGGTTGCACGGCCGTCGCGGCCGCCGGTTGCGGTGGCGTGAGCGCGGTAAACCACTTTCTCAATAGACATCGTTCATTCCTTCTTGCTGGTTGGCGAGATGACAACGGCCCCCGCGAGGGGTAGCCGGTCACATATATATCTTTTACGATTAAATCGTGCACTACTTATTTTTGACGCTTATTAACCAGTGTAGACCACCCCTGCCGTTCTTGCGTCCGGCGTCGGTGGGTCAAATCTGATCGATCAGGCTGCCGCGCAGCTTTTCCAGCTGCTGTTTGAGCGAGACGATCTCGTCCAGGCTGCAGTCGGTGGCGCACATCACCGCCTCGGGCACCGACTGCGCCCGTTCACGCAGCGCGCGGCCGGCTTCGGTGAGCGCGATGATCACCTGGCGCTCGTCGGTAGTGGCGCGATAGCGCACCAGCAAACCAGCGGTTTCCAGCCGTTTCAGCAGCGGCGTCAGCGTGGCGGAATCGAGGAACAGCCGCTCGCCGATATCCGATACCGTCACCCGATCGCGTTCCCACAGCACCATCATCACCAGATACTGCGGGTAGGTGAGCTCGAGCTGATTCAACAGCTTGCGGTAGACTTTGTGCAGCGCCAGGTTGGCGGAGTACAGCGCGAAACAGAGCTGCTGATCGAGCAGCAGCAGGTTCTTCGCGTTGGGTTGTTCGGTATCGGTGCTTTTCATGTGAGTGAATATAGATAGCGCACGATGTAATCGCAAGCTATTTCTTGTGAGGTATGCTACATTTTTTTCATGCAGAGGATGCCGGGAGGGAAAGGAAATGACGAATACGCTTGCAGAACGCGCGCGCCGCTACGCCACCAAGGCGCATGCGGCCATCGATCAGCGCCGCAAATACACCAACGATCCGTACATCGTCCACCCGCAGGCGGTCATGGAGCTGGTACGCAGCGTGCCGCACACCGAAGAGATGCTGGCGGCCGCCTGGCTGCATGACACGGTGGAAGACACGCCCACCACCCTCGGCGATATCGAAAGCCACTTTGGGCCGCAGGTAGCGGAGCTGGTGCGGATGTTAACCAACGTCAGCCACGCCGAGGACGGCAACCGCTTCGAGCGTAAAAACCGCGATCGGCGCCACAGCGCCAGCGCATCGCCGCAGGCCAAAACCATCAAACTGGCGGATCTGATCGACAACACCCGCTCGCTGCTGGACTACGACAGCCACTTCGCCCAAACCTATCTGATCGAGAAACAGCGCCTGCTGGAAGTGCTGACCGAAGGCGACCCGACGCTGTGGCGCCAGGCCAGCCATATCGTCGAACAGGGGCTGCTCAGATTACAGCAGCCGCCGCACAACGTGCCGGCCAGCTGGTTTGAGCACGCACGCCGGCGCTACCGCGAGAACGACGCGGCCTGATCAGAAGGTCACCACCGTTTTCAACGCCGTCACCCAGGCGTCCTGCGTCTCGCTGACGCCCGCCGGATGATGCCAGTATTGCAGGCCCGGCTGCAGCTGCAGCCACGGCGTGACGTTAACGCGGTAGTACAGCTCCGCCGTCACCGAGTGGCCCGGCACCGGCCGGTAGTTCGGATCGTGATAATCGCTGATGCCGCTCATCTCGTTGAGGTAACGCTGATTGTCTTTATAGCGATCGCTCAGTTTCACCACCGAAACGCCCAGCCCCAACCAGTCGTCCGGCCGCGCATCGAACAGCCCGCGATAGCGGATGCCGGTCGAAGTGGACCAGTGCAGGTAGTTGCTGCGCTGATCCCCCAGCCCCAGGCTGTAGAACACGCTCAGGCCACGGTTGACGTCATCCGCATGGCGCGTCACCTGCTGGTTGAAACCGGTATACAGGAACCAGGTGCGATCGTGGCTGCGATAGCCCTGCGGATCGCTGGCGCCCGGCCCGCCGGATACCCCTTCATAAAGATCGCGCTGGCGCGCATTGGTAAACAACACGCCCAGGTTATACACCCCCGGCAGCTGGTTGACGGCGTGGGTTTTCAGCTCCAGCTCCATCGGCAACAGGAAGCCTTTGCTGCCCTTGGTGGATCCGCTCCAGGCGTGACTGCGGCTGGGGGCGCTCGGGTTCTGCTCCATCACGCCGCCCTTGAGCGTCAGGCCGTCGGTCAGCTTGTATTGCAGCGTGGTGCCCCAGTAATGCACGTTCCAGTTGTACCAGGTCAACGAGTTGGCGGACTTGCCGCCGCACAGCGTCAGCGTCTGAAAATCGCAGGGGATGATCTGATCGAAATCCTGCACCTTGTTCATCATGCCGATGCGCCATTGCAGCCGGCTGTCGAGGAAGGAACGGCTGAAGGTCAACCAGCCCAGCCGGGTGATCGACTGCCCGCCAAAGCTCTCCTGCGACAGATCGGTCAGGCCGACGCGCGGATCCTGCAGCCGATCGCGGGTCAGGTTGTTGTCATGGTTGCGGTTGACGATATTGCCTTCGATCGCCGCGTCCGGAATGCCGGTCAGCGCCTGCAGATCCTGGCTGAAGGTCAGCGAAAATTGGTCGATGTACGACGCCTGTTTATCGTGGTTGTAACCGCCGCCGGCGTTATACGACAGCTGGCTGAGGTAGCCGAGATTATAGTGGAAACCGTGATCCTCCAGGATCGGCCTGATCCCCAGCATATCCCCCAACAGCCCAGGCTGCGGCGGTTCAAAGCCGAGCGCCACCCCTTCCCATTTGGCGGTGGGAGCTTCAACGTCCTTGCCGATTTGCAGCGTTTCCGCCTGCGCCTGGCTACAGAGCAGCGCCAGCGCCGCCAGGGTCATGGAACGAGGTAATAAGCTTTTCATCATTATTATATTTCTCCGCATAACGGCTGACTGCGGGCAACAGCATTCCCTGGGAGAGAATTTCCCATCATGAACAGCAGCGAATAACGTTAGTTAACGCCCGGCGCTTGCCGCCGGGCTGAAGGGTTAGCGTCGGTCTTTCAGGCTGGCGCCGTTGCTGTGGATCACATCGCGATACCAGTAGAAACTCTTCTTGCGGCGGCGCTCGAGGCTACCGTTGCCGGCATCGTCGCTGTCGACGTGAATGAAGCCGTAGCGCTTCGACATTTCGGCCTTCGAGGCGCTGACCAGATCGATCGGCCCCCAGCTGGTGTAGCCCATCACCTCGACGCCGTCGTCGATCGCCTCGGCCACCTGCACCAGGTGGTCATTGAGGTAGTTGATGCGGTAGTCGTCGTTGATGCTGCCGTCGGCCTCGACGCGGTCTTTGGCGCCCAGCCCGTTCTCGACGATGAACAACGGCTTCTGATAGCGGTCGTACAGTACGTTGAGCAGGTAGCGCAGCCCGATCGGGTCGATTTGCCACCCCCACTCCGAACTGGCCAGGTGCGGGTTCGGCACCATATCGAGAATGTTGCCGCGCGCCGTTTCGTACTGCTCCGGGTCGGCGGTAACGCAGCCGCTCATGTAGTAGCTGAACGAGATGAAGTCGATGGTTTCGCGCAGCGTTTGCCGATCTTCCTCGGTGATCGCCACCTGAATGCCGTTTTCACGGAAGAAACGCTGCATGTAGGCCGGGTAATAGCCGCGCGCCTGCACGTCGCCGAAGAACAGCCAGTCGCGGTTTTGCCGCTGGGTTTCCAGCAGATCTTCCGGCTTGCAGCTCAGCGGATACAGAATGCCGCCCAGCAGCATGTTGCCGATTTGCCCCTCCGGCACGATCTCGTGACAGGCCTTCACCGCTCTGGCGCTGGCCACCAGCTGATGGTGGATCGCCTGATAGACGGCGCTCTTGTCGCTCTCTTGCGGCAGGCCAACCCCGGTGAAGGGCGCGTGCAGCGACATGTTGATCTCGTTGAAGGTCAGCCAGTGTTTAACCTTGTGCTTATAGCGTTCGAACACGGTGCGCGCATAGCGCTCGAAGAAATCGATAGTGCGGCGATCGCCCCAGCCGCCGTAGCGCTTCACCAGACCGTAAGGCATCTCATAGTGCGACAGCGTGATCAGCGGCTGAATGCCGTATTTCGCCATCTCATCGAACAGCCGATCGTAAAACGCCAGCCCGGCTTCGTTCGGGGTCTCTTCATCGCCCTGCGGGAAAATGCGCGTCCAGGCGATCGAGGTGCGCAGGCACTTGAAACCCATCTCGGCGAACAGCGCGATATCCTCCGGGTAACGATGATAGAAATCGATCGCCACGTCCTTGATGCCGCTGTCGCCCGCCGTGCGCGGCGTGATGGCGCCGAAGATGCCCTGCGGCTGCAGATCGGAGGTCGACAGCCCCTTGCCGTCGGCCTGATACGCGCCTTCTACCTGGTTCGCCGCTACCGCGCCGCCCCACAGAAAATGTTGCGGAAACTTGCCGTTCATCGCTTGCTCCTCAATTAACGTAATAAAGTCAGCAGCGGCGCCTGTTCCTGCACCGGAGACAGGCCGCTGGTCAACACGTCCACGTAGTCATCGCTGTTGCTGATGATGATCGGCGTGGTGGTGTCATAGCCGGCGGCATGGATCGCCGCCTGGTCGAACTCGATCAGCAGATCGCCCGGCGCGATCCGCTCGCCTTCCCGCACGTGGGCGGTGAAATGCGCCCCGTCGAGCTTCACGGTATCGATGCCGACGTGGATGAGAATCTCCGCGCCGTCGTCCGATTCGATGCCGATGGCGTGTTTGGTTTTGAACAGCGACGCCACGCTGCCGCTCACCGGCGCCACCACCCGCCCCTGCTGCGGCGCGATCGCCACGCCTTTCCCCAGCAGGCCGCTGGCGAAGGTCGCGTCGTTCACCTGCTCCAGCGGCACGATGTCGCCGGCGATCGGGCTGAGAATGGCCTGTTTGCGGTTAAGCGGCGCGGCGGCTTCAGGCTGCGCCGTCTCTTCCGCCGGCGCGACGCCGAACAGGTAGCTGGCCAGCGCGGCGAACACAAACGACAGCAGGGTGCCGCCGATCGCGCCCCACACCGTGGCGTCGATGCCGCCGTTGGGAATGATTTGCGCGAAGGTGAACACGTTCACCAGGCCGAACGAGTAGACCGAGGTATGGAAGTAACCGATCACCGCCCCGCCCAACGCGCCGCCGATGCAGCCGAAGATGAACGGACGCTTGTTCGGCAGGGTGACGCCGTACACCGCCGGTTCGGTGATGCCGAAAATCCCGGCGCCGATGGCCGAACCGGACAGCGCCCGCAGCTTGGCGTCGCGGGTGCGCAGCATCACGCCCAGCGTGGCACCGACCTGCCCCATCACCGCCGGCAGCAGCAGCGGCACCATGGTGTCGCGCCCCAGCACGCTCAGGTTGTTGATCATCAACGGCACCAGCCCCCAATGCAGGCCGAAGATCACGCACACCTGCCACATCGCCCCCATGAAAGCGCCGGCGATGATCGGGTTGAAGGCGTAAATGGCCTGATAGCCGTTGGCCAGCAGATGGCTGAGCCAGGTCGCCGCCGGGCCGATCAGCAGGAAGGTCAAGGGCACGGTGATCGCCAGACACAGCAGCGGCGTGATGAAATTGCGCAGCGCGCTGTGGATCACCCGGTTAAACAGCGGCTCCAGACGGCAGGACACCCAGGCCGCAAAGATGATGGGGATCACCGACGAGCTGTAGTTGATAAAAGTCAGCGGAATGCCGAAGAAATATTCGCGCACCGCGCCCGGCTGTTGCGCCGCCTCGAACGCCGCCATCATCAGCGGATGCGTCAACGCGCCACCGATCGCCATGGTGACGAACGGGTTGCCGCCGAATTTTTTCCCGGCGGTGTAGCCGAGCATGATCGGGAAGAAATAGAACAATGCGTCGCTGGCGGCGAACAACATTTTAAAGGCGCCGCTGCTTTCCAGCAGCCAGCCGCAGGCCAGGCTCAGCGCCAGCAATCCCTTCAACACCCCCGAGGCAGCCATCACCCCGAGCAATGGGGTGAAGATGCCGGAAACCACGTCGATAAAGCGGCTGAGCAGATTGTCTTTTTTACCGTCCGCATCGCTGCCGCTCGACGCGCCTTCGGCCAACCCGCCGACCCGGTTGACCGCGTCGAACACCTCGGCCACGTGGTTGCCCACCACCACCTGAAACTGGCCGCCGCTCTCCACCACCATGATGACGCCCGGGTTTTTCTTCAGCGCTGCCGCGTTGGCGCGGCGGTCGTCACGCAGCTTGAAACGCAGGCGGGTGGCGCAATGCACCAGGCTTTTCACATTGTCGCGGCCACCGACGCCGGCCAAAATCTCACTGGCTAATGTGTCATATTTCATACGGTTATCCTTAGACTTCGCGTTCTGCCGATCCCGCCTTTGCGCTGGCCTGGCGCAGGAGCGAAATTCGGCGCAAAAAAAAACCTAAACCTCGCGGCCTCTGCCCCATCGGGGAACAGAAACGCGAGGTTTAGGTTTTGCCTGCCGCAGCAGTAACAACCCTAAATCGGTTGAGTTATGACGTTAACACCGCAGATTTTAGCGGAGCAAGGCTTTGCGACGGCAAATTGCCGAACTGTGATCGCAAAGGCAAAACGGCCTCAATGCGCGAAATAATGCATGCCGCCCTCTACCGGGATCACTGCGCCGATGATATATCGCGCGAGCGATAGAGAGGGATGAGAGAGTATCGCCCGGCTTCACGTCAAAAAACATAAGATTAACTAACCTAATAATTCACTATCAAGCTAAAGCGAAACACGCATTTTCCAGCGGCCAATCGGCTTTTCTGGCAATATTCGCAGCCATTAAGGCAAATACATCGCCAAACCTCATCGAATATTGTTAGCATTCCACGATATTCACCCGCGCAAAAATCACCGTGCGCAATTGAATATGGCGAATAAACATCAGAATAACTAATTAAAACAACTAGACAAAAATCACACGGGGGATTATTACTGGTCAACGCTTAATCGAGAGTAGGGATGACAGTCACCATGGTGTTGCGTACTGATGTAGGACGGATTTTGATTACCGGCGCCGGCGGCCGAGTCGCCACCGCGTTTCGCCAGGCAATGGGCGATCGCTATGCATTGCGGCTGGCGGAACGAGATCTCGCTCTGTTGCGCGATCGCCGGCCCGGCGATGAGGTCATCAGCTTCAACATCGCCGATCTCGACGCCTGCCGTGAGGCCTGCGCCAATATCGACACCGTGTTGCACCTGGCCGCCGATCCGGCTCCCGACGCCGATTTTTGCGGTTCGCTGATGGACAACAACATTCTCGGCACCTTCAATATCTTCCGCGCGGCGAAAGACGCCGGCTGCCGCCGGGTGGTATTCGCCAGCAGCGCGCAGGCGGTGGAAGGCTACCCGCTCGATTATCAAATCCGCCCGGATGACGCCCCGAAGCCGAAAAATCTGTACGGCGCCAGCAAGGCGTTCGGCGAAGGCATCGCCGCCTATTTCGCCCATCAGGAGGGGCTTTCCGCCCTGTCGGTACGCATCGCCAACTTCACCACTCTAAGCCGGGGCGAACAGCTTAGCGCCCGCGACATGAGCGCTTTTCTCAGCCATCGCGACGCCGCCGATCTGCTGGATCGCTGCATTCGTGTCGAAGGGGTGCAATATGCGGTGGTGCACGGGGTTTCCAATAACCGCTATACGCGTTTGTCGCTGGAAGAGACCCGTCGCCTGCTCGGCTACGCCCCGCAGGACGATGCGTTCAGCCAGCTCGGCTTTGAGTGAGCGCGGCGGGGAACCCCGCCGCACGTTATCGTTTACCCGTTGGCGTAGGCCACTTTTTCGGCCTGACGGTGGGTGAACAGCACCAGCAACAGCGCCAATCCGGCAATAATAGCCCCCATCACCGGCACGAAGCTGTATCCCAGCCCGGCGGAGACTACCGCGCCACCGGCGGCGGCGCCCAGCGCATTGCCCAGGTTAAAGGCGCCGATGTTGACCGAGGACGACAGGCCCGGCGCTTCGCTGGCGACACGCATCACGCGCATCTGCAGCGGCGGCACCACGGCAAAGGTCGCCGCACCCCAAATCACCATGCTGACCGCGGCGCCGATTTCACTGCGCGCCAGGAACGGGATCACCAGCATAATGACCACCAGCAGCAGCAAGAAACCCTTCAGCGTCGCGCTCTCGGAGCGGTCGGCGAATTTACCGCCCAGGTAGTTGCCGATGGAGAAACCGACGCCGATCAACACCAGCATGACCGTCACGAACAGCGGCGTCGCATCGGTGATGTGCTGCAACACCGGCGAGATATAGGTATAGAGCGTGAACATCGCGCCCGCGCCCAGCACGGTCGTCAGCAAGGCGGACAGCACCTGCGGGCGCACCAACACCGACAGCTCGCGTTTCACATCAGGGCGTGCGCCGGCGCTGCCTTTCGGCAACGAGAACCACAGCCCCAGCATGGCGATCACGCCCAGCCCTGCCGTCGCCAGGAACGACATGCGCCAGCCGATGGTTTCACCCAGCCAGGTCGCGGCCGGCACCCCGCCGATATTGGCGATGGTCAGGCCCATAAACATGGTCGCCACGGCGCTGGCCTGTTTCTCTTTCGGCACCACGCTGGCGGCCACCACTGAACCGAGGCCAAAGAACGCGCCGTGGTTCAGGCTGGTGATGATGCGCGACAGCATCAGGGTGGTGTAGTCAGGCGCAACCGCCGACAGCACGTTACCCAGGGTAAAGATCGCCATCAGGAAGATCAGCGCGCTTCTGCGCGCCCGGTGAGAAAGCAGCAACGTCATCAGCGGTGCGCCGACCATCACGCCAACGGCGTAGGCGCTGATCAACATGCCGGCCATCGGGATGGAGACGTCCACCCCTTTGGCGATCGTCGGCAGCAACCCCATCGGGGAAAACTCGGTCGTGCCGATGCCGAACGCCCCCACCGCCAGGGCTAATAAGGGAAAGTTAATTTTCATTCAACAACTCCGGTTAACCGCTGCCGAAGCGCGGGAAAGTTAAGATGCCAAAAGTATGACATTGATCACACCAAAGATAAGCAGGCGGAAGGCTAAAAGACTTTTGCGATTTTGTTAAAAATCGTGGGGAAAACAGCAGCCGACTCTATCTCAGCCACGCGCCGACAGGCAATAGCCGCCGTCGCCCGTGCGCACATCGGGTTCATTCTCGCCACCTGGCCCACCCGCCATACCGGCTCACCGGCGGCTGCCGCGACTATTGAACACAGAGCAAAAGTGTTTTGTTATTGTGCGCGTTTTTAGAATTAAACGACGAAATATAATGGCCTCAGCAAAACATCATCGCCCCACGGCCTAATTCACATGAGGGAAGCGCCATGCTTTTTGACTCGTATTCTTTAAACGGTTTATTGCTGAACAATCGCATCGTCATGCCACCCATGACCCGTTCACGGGCCGGCGCCGGCGACGTCGCCACCGACATGATGGCTGAATATTATGCCCAGCGCGCCAGCGCCGGGCTGATCGTCAGCGAAGGCACGCAGATCAGCCAGCAGGGCCAGGGTTATGCCTGGACGCCCGGCATTTACACCCCGGAACACATCGCCGGTTGGAAAAAAGTCACCGACGCCGTACATCAGGCCGGCGGCAAGATCTTCGCGCAGCTTTGGCACGTCGGCCGCGTGTCGCATACCATTTTACAGCCTGGCCACGCCGCGCCGGTCTCCTCCTCCGCCATCCAGGCCGACGGGGTCAAGGTGTTCGTGGATGTCGAAGGCCGCGGGCCGGAACATGGCGTGGGTGAAATGGTGCAACACTCCGCACCGCGCGCCTTAACGCGGGAAGAAATCCCGGCGATCGTTAACGACTACGCCCAGGCGGCACGCAACGCCATCGCCGCCGGTTTCGACGGCGTAGAGCTGCACGGTGCGAATGGCTATCTGATCAATCAGTTTATCGACTCACGGGAAAACCAGCGCAACGACGAATACGGCGGTTCACTGCAAAATCGCCTGCGTTTCCTGCGGGAAGTCGCGCAGGCGGTCGCGGACGCCATCGGCAAAGAGAAACTGGGCGTGCGCCTGGCGCCGCTGACCACTCTGATGGGCTCGCAGGACGATACCCCGGAAGCCACCTATCTGGCGGCGGCCAGCGTGCTGAACGATATCGGCGCCGCTTATATTCACATCGCCGAAGCGGATTGGGATGATGCCCCGGTGATGCCGGCGGCGTTCAAAGAATCGCTGCGCCTGATTTTCCGCGGCACGCTGATTTACTCGGGCAAATACACGCCTGAACGCGCTGAAGAAGCGCTGGCCAAAGGTTGGGCAGACTTGATCGGCTTCGGCCGCCCGTTCATCGCCAACCCGGATCTGCCTCACCGCCTACAGCACGGGCTGGCGCTGAATGCGCCAATCAAAGAGAAATTCTTCGGCGGCAGCCGGGAAGGCTACACCGATTACCCAGCGATCGGGTAAATACATTCAGCCCCCCGAGCTTGGAGGCGGGGGGCTTCGCCGGCCAGGCAAACAACGCTCTTAAAAATAAGCGACATAATACAGATTTTCAGTGTCCGCACGATAAAGAAAAAAATCGAAAACCTTAAATATAAAATAATAAATTAAACATTTTCATTGCAATTTCTTATTAGAATACAAAATAACAAAGCATATAAAAACAATATAATTTGAAACAAAAAAAATGAAAAAAACGAAAATAAAAACGGAAAAGACAATATTAATTGGAGATTTAAACACATAGTCCGTATTGACCGAACAGGGTTGAATATATACACGAACGTGTAAATATCTTTCTGAACAGCGCTACTGTGGCGCTGCATTGATTAAGGAAAGATCTTATGTCTAAATCACCTATTGGCACTACAGCCACGACAGGACAGAAATGCCCGGAAAGCGGCGTCTGGGAAGTGGTTGGCAAACCCTCAACCACAGCGCCAATCGCTAAAGGCAATATCATGCCTCCTTATGGCGGCAAAGGGGTCACCTGGAAATTGATCCAATACGCATAATCCGTCGTCTTCAGGCCTCTTTTTTCAAAAGGGGCCTCGCAGAAAAATCCTATGACGCCTTATTTTATACCCTCCCGTTGCGCACTTTGCCCGATCGCATTTCGATGTTCCGTTGCAGTTCGCGCAGCCCGCCGGCCAGGAAGCAGGCTTCCGCCAGCACGAACAGCGGGCCGATGATCAGGCCCGTCACGTCGTCCATAAACGCCGGTTTTCGTCCCTCCCAGAAATGTCCGACAAACTGAAACAGCCAGCCGATGACGAAACCGCCGATGCCGACGCTCAGCCACGCCGTCGTCGATAGCGACGCCACCCAGGCGCCGACCCCGAGGCACAGCAGCAGCAACGCCAACATCATGACGCCAAGCCGCAGACTCAGCCGCAGGTAATAGAGAGCCGACACGATCACCACCGCGCAGGCCGGCGAAAACGGCAGCCATCCCGCGCCCCATGCCGGCCGGGAGAGCAGCGCCAGCAGGCTGACGACGATCAGGGGGATGCCGATAAAGTGCGTGACGATATTGCGCGCATCGCGATGATAGGCGGCATAAGCGGCAAGTTGATCTTCCAGACTTCGCATGTTGACCTCCGGTATGTACGGCCTTCGTCGCCGAACGCGTGCAGCCGCATGCGGCTGCCCTTACCCATAGCTTAGCGCGGGATCACCAATACCGGTTGGCCAATCTCATCCAGCAGGCCACGCGTGACGGAGGCGTTCAACCAGCGCCCCAACGAAGACAGGTGGCGGTGCGAGATGATCAGCAAATCGCAGTTGAACAGCGCCATCTGTTCCGGGATCACCTCGATGGGCGTCCCCGCAGCCAGCAAGCCCTGGGCGTTGAAACCCTGCTGTTTCAGCGCCCGCGTCACCTGCCCGACCTGCTTTTCCGCCAGCGCCTCTTCCCGTTGCGCGGCGGGATACTCCTCGCGCTCCTCGCTGTCGAAACGCAGGCCGCTACGGCTGAGCGTGAAGGCATTGTCCACCACCGTCAGTACGATCACGTCGCCGATGCTGCCTTGCAGGCGCGCCATAAAATCCAGGGCATTGCCGCTGTGCTCAAAGCAGTCCACCGCCAATAACACTCTCTTAATCATAACAATCCTCGTTCGGCTGAGTTAAATCGCGCCCTTGAAGTTGGCTTCGCCCTTTTTCCAATACCCCTTGGCAAACAGCGCCGCACGGGAGACGCCCATTTCGTTGATAAAGCGCGCCTTCAGGTATGCGGCGATCTGCTGCTCGCAGGCCAGCCACACCTGCCCTTCGCCGGGCGGCAGTTCGCAATGGCTGACGGCCTGCACCAGCGGGCTGTTCATCACGCTGTCAAAATGGCGCGTGCGAATTTGCCAGCTGTTCACCTGCAAGAAGGAACAATCGACATCCTGAATCTCCTGCGCATCGCCCACTTCGGCGAACCACAGCACCGGCAACGGGTCGGACAGCGAGGCGAGAATGGTGCGCATGGCGGGCAACGCGGTCTCATCGCCCAGCAACAGCAGCCAGCGAGTTTGCGGCAACAATCGGAAGCCGCCGGAACAAGGGCCGGCGAACCCCAGCTTGTCGCCCGGCATCGCGTCGCGCGCCCAGTTCGACGCCGGGCCTTCGCCGTGCAGTACCATATCGATATCGAAGGTGCGGGCGAGTTTGTCGATGCCGCTCAGGGTGTAAGCCCGCCCGGCCAGCGTGTCGCGCCACGGGAAGAACACTTTGACCCAACTGGCCGGCTCCTGCGCGCGCGGATCGGCGATAAACTTATCCACATCATCGCCGCTCAACGTGATGCGACGGATCCGGGCGGTGACTTGCCGCACGGCGCTCACCCGGGCCTCCCGTTTGCGGCGGGTGTCCCTTTCCAGCATCTCGTCGACAATCTTATTCAGCGTGTTGTGCATCAGCCTTCTCCTGTGGCGCCGCAGACGGGTAGGTGTGTTCCCAGCCGCCGCCCAGCGCTCGATAGATATTCACCACGGCGATCGCCGTCTCCTCCTCTGAAACAATTTGCGCGGACTGCAGATCCAGCAGCGCGCGCTGCGTGCTCAGAACGTGGATAAAATCGCTGGCGCCGTTCAGATAGCTGTCGCGCGCCAGCGCAAACGCGTGTCGGTTGGCGGCCAGCGCCTCGGCCAGGTGCGTCTGGCGGCGCTGCTGGGCGCGATAACCGGCAAGCGCGTCGTCAATCTCGTGCCAGGCGCGCAGCACCGTTTGCTGGTAGGCGATGGCCATTTCCTGCTGCCGGTATTCGCTCAGGCGCACCCGTTGGGTGATTTTCCCCCCGTCGAACAGCGGCAAATACAGGGCGGGGCCGATGGCGAAGGTATGCGTGGACCAACTGCCCATATCCGCCAGCGCCAACGCCTGATAACCCGCATTGCCGGTCAGCGTGATGCGCGGGTAGTAGTCGGCGGTGGCGACGCCGATCTCGGCGGTCGCCTGATGCAAACGCTCCGCCGCTTCGCGAATATCCGGCCTGCGCAGCGCCAGATCCGACGGCACCCCCATCGGCACGGCGCGCGCCAGCGTCGGCAGCGGCCCCGTCGGCGACAACATCGCTGTCAGCGCGCCCGGTCGCTCGCCCAACAGCAGGCTGATGGCGTTGATCAAGCGTTCCTGCCGATCGAACAGCGCCGGCAGCAGGGCATCCACCTGCGCCAACTGCACCTGCGCCTGATCGACATCCAGTTCGTTGCCCGCGCCGCTCTGATAACGGTTTTGCGTCAGCTGCAGCGTGCGCAGCGCCGTAGTGCGGTTTTCCTGCGCCACCGCCAGCTGTTGCTGCGTGGCGCGCAGGCGCAGATAGTCGCTCGCCACCTCCGCCGTCACCGACGTCAGCAGTGCGCGCCGGTTCTCCTGCGAAGCGGCGAAGCTGGCGCGCGCACTTTCCGACGCGCGACGCAGCTTGCCCCACATGTCCAGCTCCCAGGTGGCGCTGGCTCCGCCGCGCCAGAGGTTATAATCCGCCTCTCCGCCGTTGCCGGACGGATCCATGCTGCCCACCGAGGTGGCGCGTTGGCGCAGATAAGCGCCGTCCAGACTCAGATCCGGCATCAGCGCCGCCTCCGTCACGCCCAGCAGGGCGCGGCTTTGTTGCATGCGCGCCGTGGCGAGCTGCAGATCCAGGTTGCCGGCCGCCGCGCGCTGCACCAGTTGCGACAGCGACGCATCGTTGAATATCGACCACCAGGCCACCGGCAGCGCCCCGCCGCCGGCCTGCTCCCCCCAGCTTTCGGGCAGCGCGTTCTGCGGCCGAGCGTAGTCCGGCCCTACCGCCCGGCAGCCGCTCAGCGCAATCAGCAGCAGCGGGATCACGACTCTGTTCATTGCAGGCCCCCGTCCAGCGTATTGATGCTGACGTCCGCAGACATGCCGACGCGCAGGGCGCTCAGCAAGGCGGCGTGCTCTTTGTTGATATCAAACACAATCTTCACCGGGATGCGCTGAACGATCTTGGTGAAGTTGCCGGTGGCGTTCTCCGGCGCCGCGGCCGCGAAGCTGACGCCGGAAGCCGGCGCGATGCTGTCCACCAGCCCTTTCAGCGTTTGGCCGGGAAAGGTATCGATATGGATGTCTACCGACTGCCCGTGCGCAATGTTTTCCAACTGGGTTTCCTGGTAGTTGGCGATGATGTACAGCTTGTCCTGCGGCACGATGGCCAGCAGCGCATCGCCCGGTTTGACGAACTCCCCGACCCGTAGGCTTTTCTTGCCGATCACGCCGCCGATCGGCGCGGTGATACGGGTGTAAGACAGGTTCAGCTCGGCCATCGCTTTCTTCGCCTGCGCCAGCATCAGCTCGGCATCGCTGTCCGCCAGCTTGGCTTGCAGCACCTGCTCCATGTTTCGCGCCGCTTTGAGCGTCGCCTCCGCCTGCGCCACATTGGCGGAAAGCGTGTGCACCCGCGTTGTCGCCTGCTGCGCCGCCTGCTGCGACCCCGCACCGCTGCTGGCCATTCTCTGGTAGCGGTTCTGCTCCTGGCGCGCAAACGCCAGCTCCGCCTGCGCCGCCTGCCGCTCCGCCAACGCGGCGGCGATCAGCGCGCTCTGTCGGGTCAGGTTGGCCCCGGCGTCGTCCTGGCGGGCGCGGGCGGATTGCTCCTGGGCCGTCGCCTGCGCCAGCGCGACGTTGAATTCACGCGGGTCGATCACCGCCAGCAATTCCCCCTGTTTGACCCACTGGTTGTCCCTGACCAACACCTGCGCAATTTCACCGGCAATCTGCGGTGAAATACGCGAGATATCGGCGCGAATATAGGCGTCGTTGGTATTCTGCTGTGTTTCTTTAATAAAGAACTTATTCATTAATAACCCCAGCGTAATGACGGCAACCGCCAATACGGCAACGGCGACTTTCTTGTTAGCCATAAAAGTGACTCCACTTAATATTTATGTCTGATGATAAAATGTCAGGCAGCGACCGAACGCGGCGGGTAAATACGGGTCGGCATAACTAAAATCAGCGCGGTCAGTAATAACGCCAGGCCGGCAACCAACAGATAAAGATCGGCGCTGGCCAGCACGTGGCCCTGCCGGGCGGCAAGCTGCGCCAACTGCTCCGCCGATCCCGATGCGCGGCTATAGGCCGAGCCGAAGCCGTCGGCGATCGTACCGGCGTGATAATCCCCGCGCTGCCGGCTGAGCAGTGCGATGGCGCCGCCGGCCGCGGTGGCGGCGAAACCTTTCACCGCGTTGAACCACGCCGCCGCAAACGGCCCGTCGGTCGGCAACAGCCCGCCGGTCGCCTGCATCAGCAACGGGATGATCGCCATCGGTTGAGCAATCGCCTGCAACAGTGCGATGACGCGAAACGTGTCGCCGTTCCATTCCGGCGTCAGCTGGGCGGCCAGTACGCAGGCGGTGGCCATCAACAGCAGGCTGATCGCCAGCACCCAGCGGCAATCCACCCGCGGCGTATTGCAAATTATGGCGACGATCGGCAGCGTAATTAATTGCGGCAACGCCACCCACAGCATTAAGTCGGAGGTTTGTTCCTGACGGTAACCCTGAATCGCGGATAAATATCCCGACGTGATATTGACCAGCGACACCATAATTAACAGCACGCCACCCAGCGTAATTAAGGAGAAGGACAAGTTCCTTTTGCTTAATAGCTGCAAATTGAAAAAAGGCAGCGGGTGATACCATTCGTTAATCAGAAATAATGCCAATAGCCCAATGCCGCCCAACAATAAAACGTAGATCAGCGGCGAGTTCAGCCAGTCGAGGCGCTCCCCCTGTGAGATGCCCATCGTCAGCATGCCGAGCGCCATGCCGCCGAGCAGCAGGCCGCGCCAGTTGAACTGCCGCAGGCGCTCCAGCCGCAACGGATCCTGCGGCAGGCCGTAACCGATGCACACGGCGGCGATCGCCATCAGCGGCAGGTTCCAGTAGAAATATCCGCTCCAGCCCCAGTGAAAGGCGAAGGCGGCGGCGGTGGCGCCCAGCGTAGCGCTCCAGGCCGAGACCCAGCCGTAGGCGCCCAGCCCCAGCACCTTGATCAGCGGCGGCATAAAACGCAGCACCACCGTCATCAGCATCGGCGGCAACGCGCCGCCGGCGAAGCCCTGCAGGCTGCGCACCGCCAGCAGCACGCCATATTGTTCTCTCAGCCAGGGCGTCAGCAGCCCGCCGGCCAGGTAAATGCCGCACATCGTCAGCGCCACCCGGCGCAGCGAAAAGGTCGGCCAAAAACAGGGCGTGAACCCGGAACCGATCACAAAACCGGTGACGTAGCACGTGGTCAGCCAGCTGCCGGCATCGAAACTCAGCAGCATGCCGCCCTGTATATCCGCCAGCGCGAACTTGCTGGCGTTTTCCCCCACGCCGCTGGCCATCACCGCCAAAAACACGCCGAACAACCCCAGCCAGGTACGGCCGTTGATTTCGCCGGCGCTGGCGAGCCATCTATTCTTGTGATGCGGCGTAACAGACACCTCAACCATTCCCCACTCCTGCTGTTTCAGCCTCAATCTTTGTTGTCGTGGGCAGTATCCGGGCTTATTTGGATTGTTTAAAATGAAATGATGTAATTAACTAGTTGCACAAAACGCAATCCATTGAGCGCACCACCACCGGAGAGGCCATGCCGCAAAAAATTGATTTCAACCTGATCTATGCGCTGAATCTGCTGCTGGAAGAAGGCAGCGTGAGCGGCGCCGCCGAGAAGATGAATCTGAGCGCGCCGGCAATGAGCCGCATTCTGGGGCGCATCCGCCGGCAGTTCGACGATCCGATCATGGTCAGGGCCGGCAAGCATCTGGTGCCGACGCCGCGCGCGCTGGAGTTGAAACGCCAGCTCGGCGATATCATCGAACAGGCCGCCGCGCTGATCGCGCCGAGTGAATCCTTCGAGCCCGGCAAGCTGACCCGAACCTTCACCATTCGCGCCAACGACATTTTTATCGGCGCGCTGGCGGGCGGCCTGCTGGAGACGCTGCGGGACATGGCGCCGTTAAGCGGCCTGAAGTTTATCGCAGAAAGCGACGGCGAGGATGATGCGCTGCGCAGCGGCAAGGTGGATCTGGTGATCGGCTCCTCACGCGACTGGCACCCGGAAATCAAGACGCAGAGCCTGTTCACCAGCACCTTTCAGGCGCTGGTGCGCCCTGGGCACCCAATTATCGGCCGGGTAACGCCCGAAACCCTGACTCATTACCCGCATATCAGCGTCTCCCGCCGCGGGCGCACGCAAGGGCCGATCGACGACGCGCTGCGCGATCTCGGCCTGCAGCGCAACGTCGCCCTGACCCTGCCGGGCTTCCATTCGGCGATGATGCTGACCATGAAATCGGACTTTATCCTGCCGCTGCCGCGCCACGTGCTGCAGGGGGTGAGCAACATCCACCTGCCGTTGGCGGAGATCGAGCTGCCGCTCGAGCTTGAATCGGTGTTTATCGTCCAGGCCTGGCACCCGCGCCTGGATCGCGATCCGGCGCACCGCTGGCTGCGGCAGACCATCAAGCAGTTCTTTTTGCAGCGGGAGTGAGGGGGCTATGTGTTGGGGAGAGGGACGCTCGCGACAGAACCCAAATACGCCTGCCAGATAAGCCGGTAATATGGCATTTTGCCGAAGCCCTGCGCATACTCAGACGTCTTGGGTAAACCGCGCAACGCGGGCAATGGCATCGATATTCCATTTCGCCAAGCACGAAAACAGAAAGGAACTCATGTCCAGGGAGGCACAAATGACCAAAGCGTATTATTGGAAAAGTCAGGTGTGGGGCGTGACTTACTTTTTTATCGCGCTTTATTACATCTATTCTTTCCAGGACATGGTGAATATCGCACTTTCGTTGATCCTCTCCATCCTGAGCTTTTTACTGTATCCCTGTGCTAAAAAAGGCACTGAAATGGCCGCCCTGCAGTTCACGAGTGAAGAATTTTGGCACCGCGGACTGTTCGCCGATACCATAGGCAAAAATGGCGTGCTGATCCTGTATTATGCATTCTGTTATGTCATGGCCCTGCCGCTGGGCGCCCTGTATCTGCTTGCCCTGTTTCTCAGAAATAAAAAGGCCGCGTAAGCGGTTTTTACGTCAACGGCTTACTGCCTCATAGTCCTTCTTCATGAACGTTTCTTCTACCCACGCAAGCTGCGCTATCACAAAGCGAAAGAAGCAAATTACCCCTACCGGAGCCGACAATCACAGAGGAGATTGGGAGACATTGATTGGCGGAAGATCACAGGAGTCGAACCTGCCCAGGACCGCTGGCGGCCCCAACCGGATTTGAAGTCCGGCCGCCCCACCGGGGACGAGGATCTTCCTTGGAGAAGAGAAGAAGCAAGGCGCTGATTATAGCGCAGTTTGTTCGCTGCGCTAAGCGGGAAATGGCGGCCGCCGGCGATTCGGCGGCCGGGGAGCGCTACTTCAGGAAATCCTTCACGTCCAACAGGATGAACTCGTTGTCATCCGCCATATTGGGCTGGCGGCTGGAGGAGAACGGGAAGTTGTTGTCGTTGCCGACGATGATGTGGTTGGCGTCCACCACGTCCACGTTTTCGATGGTGAAGAACGGGAAGGTCAGCACGCCGTCGTTCAGCGGCTTGCGCGCCAGCTTGTTCGGATCCTGAATGTTCATCAGGTCGATATAGCCCAATTTTTCGACCGGTTTGCCGACGTTGGCGTCCGAGAAGGCGATTTTATACACCCGCTTGAACTTGGCCACCTGGCTGAAGCAGTTGTCGGTTGGCGCGCCGGCGGCGCAGGCTTTATCCGGCGTGCCTTCGCCGTTGTCGCGCTCAATCACCAGCCCGTGGGTGGCGTCGATCATGTTGAAATCGCCGATGGCGTTCTGGTTGTCTTCCAGCACGTACTGCCAGCTGCGGCCGGTCCAGGCCTGCTGTTTGACGTCGAACTCCAGCACCCGCAGGTAGCGTTTGCCGCCGACGTTCTCGAACTGTTCGCCATCCCACAGCGCCCCTTCCAGCAGCGGGTACAGCTTGCTGCCGTCCGGCGAGGCGGCCATGCCTTCAAAGCCTTTGGAACGCGCCACCTGGAAGTTCTGCTTGCCGTCCGGCGCGCCCGGCAGGGTCAGCGTCGGGTTGTCCGGCGATTTCACCACCTTGCCGTCTACCTGAGTGTCGAACACCGCCAGCACTTTGCCGTTCAGGTCGGCCTTGATCAGGTAAGGCCCGAACTCTTCACCGATCCATAAGGCATCGTCGGCAAACTGGAAGCTTTCCGGATCGAAATCGCTGCCGGTCAAATAACGCTTCTCGGTGCTCTCGTTGATGATGTGGAACGGCACCTTTTTATCCGGATCGTGCAGGAACACCGTCTTCAGCGGCGCGACCGTGCCGTCTTTGAAATCGATCTTGTAGTGGTTGAGGTACAGCATGGCGTCCGGGGAGTTGGCCTTGCTGCCGAAACCATTGTCGGTCAGCACCCAGTAGGTGCCGTCGGGCATGTGTTTGATGCCGGAGTGGCCCTGCAGCGGCTGGCCGTTGATCGGCAGGCCGATGCCGGTCAGTCGATCGGCGGATTTACCCGCCACGCTGCCCAACTCGGTGACGCGTTTCCCGCTGGTGTATTTGCCGCTCTGCTGCAGATCGCTCGGCGCGTCCTTCGGTGTGGAAACGGCGGATTTCACCGGCAGCAGCGCATGCCCCGCCAACGTCGCCGGCACCGGCTGCGCGTCGGCCCATAGGTTGGCGCTCAGCGCCATGCAGCCGACCAGCAGCGCCAGCCGGGTTTTGGTGTTGTGCATGTCATTGTCCCTTTTCGTTGTTATCGCCCAGAAGTAAAAGCAACGTCACTATAGGGAGCGGCAATGACAGAAATATTATTCGGCGAACGCCCGCCGGTAGCTGTGCGGATGGAAGCGCCAGGTGATGGCGATCAACACCACCACCAGCAGCGCGTGGATCTGCCAGTCCAGCACGAAGCCGCCGCTGTAGTCGCGCAGCAGGCCGGAAAGGTAAGGCGTGACGCCCGCCAGCAGGAAACCGACGCCCTGCATGAAGGCCACCAGTCGCCCGGCCGCCGCCGGCTGGTGCAGGTGATCGAGCGCCAGCACCAGACACAGCGGGAACGCGCCGCCCAGCCCCAGCCCGGAAAGCAACACCCACAGCCACGGCAGCGTCTGCGGCAGATAAATCAGGCCGATAAAGCCGATCAGTTGCATCATCAGCGCCAGCAACAGCAGCGGCCGCCGGTCATGATTGCGCGCCAGCGCCGGCAGCAGCAGCGCCCCCACCACCTGGCCAAAGGTCATCAACGCCAGCAGCGAGCCGCTAGCCTGCGGCTGCCAGCCGAGCTGCATGTAATACGGCGGCAGCCACGCAATCAGGCTGGTATAGCCGCCATTGATCAGGCCGAAATAGGCGCCGAGCAGCCAGGCGCGCCGGTTGCGCAGCAGGCTTGGCCCGCGGTTTTCGCCCGCCGCGCCCAGGCGAGACAGCCCACGGCTGACCGGCCACCAGGCCAGCAGCGCCACCAGGGCCGGCAACGCCCACCAGGCCAGTGCGCTGTGCCAGTCGTGCCCTACGCTCATCAGCCACGGGGTGATCGCCGCCCCCAACCCGCCACCGCCCATCAGCGCCGCCGACCACAGCCCGGCCACCAGCGCCATGCTTTTGAGGAAGTGATGCTTGATGATGCCGGGCATCACCGCCTGGATCACCCCGATGCCGAGCCCGCCCAGCACCGCGCTCATCAGCAGTTGCACGCTGCCGGGGGCCAGTTCGCGCCAAAGCGCGCCCAGCCCGATCGCCAGCAGGCTCAACGCCACGGCGCTGCGTTCGCTGAACAGTCGGTTGATGGCGCCGCCCGCCAGCGCCATCAGGCCCATCATCAGCACCGGCAGCGTGGTCAACAGCGCCGCGCCGCCAAAACTCAGCCCGGTAGCCTGGCGCAACGTCGGCAGCAACGGGCCAATCGAGGTCAACAGCGGCCGCATGTTCAGGCCGATCAACACCAGCGCCAGCAACAGGGGGTTGAGCCAACGGCGTGGAGAAGGTGAATTAACAGAATGATTTAACAAGGTATATTCCTGGTACTGCGAAATGAAGAGTGCGGCGTCACAGCGCGATCGCCGCAGCGTTGCGTTACTGTAGGCAACGCCGCTAGTATTGGGAAATTAAATAATAAAATAGCCAACAGTGGGAAAATGAATCGCTACCCGATGTTCAATCCGCAGCTGCTGCTCAGCTTCGTCGCCGTGTGCGACAGCAACAGCTTCACCCGCGCCGCAGAGCGGGTGTTTTTGTCGCAGTCCACCGTCAGCCAGCAGGTGCGCCGGCTGGAAGAGATGCTGGGCAAGCCGCTGTTTGAGCGTTCCTCGCATCAGGTGCTGCTGACCGAAGAAGGCGTCAAGCTGTTGAGCTACGCGCGCCGCATTATCGCGCTGAATGAAGAAGCCCACGATGCGCTGACCGGCATCTGGCGCGACGGCGTGCTGCGGATCGGCATGCCGGAGGATTTCGCCGTGCCCACCACCGGGCTGCTGGCCGAATTCAGCCGCGAGCACCCGCACCTGCGGCTGGACGTCGCCAGCGGCCTGAGCGCCGATCTGCACAACGCCTACGCGCGTGAAGAGCTGGATCTGATCCTGGTGAAGCAGCGCCGCCGGCAACCGCCGCGCGCCGCGCGGCCGGAACCGCTGCTGTGGCTGGACAGCCTGGCCTTCCCGGCCATCGAGCAATCGCCGGTGCCGCTGGCGGTATTTCCACTGAACGGCCTGTACCGCGACGAGCTGTGCCAGGCGCTAGACACCCTCGGCAAACGCTGGCGCATCGGCTACAGCAGCGCCAGCCTGGCGGCGCTGACCGCCGCTTCGGCCGCCGGGCTGGGCGTCACCCTGCTGCCGGCCGGCTGCCGTTTGGCGACGCACCGGGTGCTGGGCGCGGCCGAAGGATTGCCGCCGATAGACAGCTTCGAACTGGCGCTCTACTACCGCGACGGCGCTCCCGCCGCCACGCTGGCGCTGGCCCAGCGGCTGGCGGCGTTTTGCGGGCTGAAGTAAGGCAGCTTACGCCACTATCTGCGGATGTTCGCGCTGCAGCCAGTCGATAATCCGTACCCACAGCGCTTCTGTCTGCTCAAGGCAAGCCTGTACCGCCGCGTCCGTCACCAAGTCGCCGGAATAATCCGCCACGTTGCGCTGTTTTCGCAATGCATCCAGGCAGATCATTTCCTCTCGCGGCAGCCCTACGGTGAGCGGCAACGATTGGATCATGATCTGGTGATGGCCGGGTTTGCTGGTCAGCGTGCGGTATCCTTTGGCTTGTAAAGCGGCATTCGCCATTTGCATGACCGCCTTATATGCCGTGTCGAAACGGCTCTCATTGCTAAGCTGAGTGATACCCGCATCGCGTCGGTTGCGAGCGGCGGCGGCCAGCAATTTTTTAATCGCCCCCGCGTCAGGCGTTATCACCTCCAGTCCCAGCCCGACCAGATTGTCCAGCGTCATCCTTGTCTCCCACAATCCAGAGTTGGGGTTTATCCATAATGTCCTGAATAAACGCGGAGTTCTCGGCCAAAGCCGCTCGCCACTCTTCAGGCGAATACAGTTTGGGGTTAATTTCCCGACCCAGCGTTGCCTGCAGCGGGTAAACCGCCTGAATCACCTCCGCAAAAGACAGTTTGCCGACGATCAGAACATCGATATCACTGGCCGCCGTCGCTTTGCCACTGGCGACAGAACCAAAAATAAAAGCGCGTTCAATAGCTTCGCCAAACGCTGCCAATGTCTGCCTTAAGCACTCCGCCGGCCCGCAAACCTTGCGGAAAATCGCCGCCAGCTCAGGGAAAATCAGGCAATCGGCGTTGGCCTGATAGCAAATTTGGTTGCCCTGCCGCTGCCTGAGCAAGATGCCGCTCTCCGCCAACCTGCTCAACTCTTTATGTAAAGTGCCGGCCTGAGTTGCGGTGCGCCGCGCAATTTCTCGCACATGAAACGCACGCCCGGCTTCAATAAACAGCAGGCTTAGCACTTTTCTACGGTATTCGCTGAACAGCAACTCGAGCATCGGATCGTGCATAACGCTGACCTCAATGTAGCTTTAATGACTACAAATGTAGCCATTAAAGCTACGAAAGAGCAAGCCAGGAAAATCCTTGCCCCGGCGCACGCCGGTCATTACCAAATCGAATAGTCACCAGTGGCAAATGTCGCTGCCAACCGGCCGGTTCCTCTCCTAAATTGGGGGATGTTTTCACCCACCTCACCTCTGGATTAAGGAACCGAACGTGGAAAACCCTCAACAACCGGGCCGCAGAGCCTTCCTCAGCCAAACCGGCAAACTCACCACCGCTTGCGCAGTGATCGGCCTGACCGGCGGCATGGCGCAGGCCGCTTCGCCTGGCGGCGAGCCGTGTGCGCCAACGCCGATGACCCTGACCGATCGCCACTACTGCCTGAGCGAGGTGCGGCTGGAAGACGGCTTTGAATACGACGGCGAAACGGTGATCGACACCCGCACCGCGCTGTACACCCTGGAGATCAAAGACGGCAAGATCGCCGCCATTCACGCCGCCAACGCCGCGTTGCCGGCCGGCGTGCCCCGCTATAAGGCGCAGGGCCGGCTGCTGCTGCCGGCATTTCGCGATATGCACATCCACCTGGATAAAACCTTCTACAGCGGCCCGTGGCAGGCGCCGCGCCCGCGCCAGGGCAAAACCATCATGGACATGATCGCGCTGGAGCAGACACTGATCCCGACACTGCTGCCCACCTCGCAGCAACGGGCGGAAAACCTGATCGCCTTGCTGCAGTCCAAAGGCAGCACCGTGGCACGCAGCCACTGCAATATCGATCCGGTCAGCGGCCTGAAAAGCCTGGAGCACCTGCAGCGCGCGCTGGAAAACCACCGGGCGGACTTCAGCTGTGAAATCGTCGCCTTCCCGCAGCACGGCCTGCTGCACTCCAGGGTCGATGCGCTGATGCGCGAAGCGATGCAGATGGGCGTGCAGTACGTCGGCGGGCTGGATCCGACCAACGTCGACGGCGCGATGGAGAAATCGCTCGACGCCATGTTCCAGATCGCCCTCGATACCGGCAAAGGCGTGGATATCCACCTGCATGAAACCAGCCCGGCCGGGGTCGCCGCCATCAACTACATGATCACCACCGTGGAGAAAAACCCAGCGCTGCGCGGCAAGGTCACCATTAGCCACGCTTTCGCCCTGACCACGCTGACGCCGGGCGAACTGGCGGAAACCGCCACCCGGCTGGCGGCGCAGCAGATCACCATCGCCTCCACGGTGCCGATCGGCGGCCTGATGATGCCGCTGCCGCAGCTCAGTGAGAAAGGGGTGTTCGTGATGACCGGCACCGACAGCGTGATCGACCACTGGTCGCCGTTCGGCACCGGCGACATCCTGGAGAAGGCCAATCTGTACGCCCAGCTGTACCGCGGTTCCGACGAGTATCACCTGTCGCGCGCCATGGCCATCTCCACCGGCGGCGTGCTGCCGCTGGACGATAAGGGGCAGCGCGCCTGGCCGAAAGCCGGCGATGCCGCCGAGTTCGTGCTGGTCAACGCCAGCTGTTCCGCCGAGGCGGTCGCCCGTCTGCCGGCGCGCAGCGCCACCTTCCATCAGGGGCGCCTGGTCGCCGGCCAGGTGAGCAAAGCCTAAGGTCGGTCCGTTGTTGTCATCATGATGGCCGTTTTTGGCCTTCTGCCAGAGTAAGGCGCGGCGCAAGATGGTCGCTACACACACTGGCGGAGGGCCGAAAAATGTCACAGAGCGCGTTATTGATCATCGATGTCCAGCAATCATTCCAGCACCGTCCATTCTGGCAGGAGGACGATCTGCCGGCGTTTCAACAGGCGCTGACCCGCCTGATCGCGGGCTGCCGACAGCGCGGCGCGGCCCTGGTCGACGTGCTGCACGTTTCGCCGCAAGGGCCGTTCTCACTGGCTTCGGGCCATGTGCAGCGCCTGCCGTTCCTCACCCACCAGGCGGATATCACCATACACAAGCATGTGCACAATGCGCTGACCGAATCCGGCCTCAACGCCTGGCTGCGCGAGCGGGACATCAACCACCTGATCGTCTCCGGCATCCGCACCGAGCAGTGCTGCGAAACCACCACCCGGGTGGCGTCCGATCTCGGTTATCGGGTGACTTTCGTCACTGAGGCGACGTTAACCTTCCCGATGCGCCATCCCGGCGGCGAAGTCTTTACCCCCGCGCAGTTGAAGCGGCATACTGAAACCGTACTGGTCGATCGTTTCGCCCGCATCGCCAGCGTGGATGAGGCGCTGGCGCAACTCGCACAGGAGTAACCATGTCGCAGGCCGTCTATTTTCTGCTGTTGCCCAACGTGCTGTCGCTGGACGTCAGCGGCCCGGCGGAAACCCTGCGCCTCGCCGGGCAGTTCAGCCTGCGTTACCTCAGCCCGGCGCCGCAGATCGTCTGCTCCATCGGCATGACGCTGAGCGGCCTGCAGCCGTTGCCCGAGCGCCTGGAAGACGGCGCCATCCTGGTGCTGCCGGGCGTCGGCGATTCGCAGCGCTATTTCGCCGGAGAGGAGGCCGAGCAGGCGCGCCGCTGGCTGGCGACGCTGCGGCCCGATCTGCAACGGCAGCGCATCACCCTGGTGTGCATCTGTTCCGGCGCGCTGCTGGCGGCGCAGGCCGGGCTGCTCGACGGCTATCAGTGCACCACCCACCACGACGTCATCGAACGTATCCGCCTGCAGGCGCCGGCGGCGCAGGTGAAAGAGAACCGCATCTTCGTCGAAGACCGCGGCGTCTACACCAGCGCGGGCATCACCACCGGCATCGATTTGGCGCTGCACCTGGTCCACCGCCACTGCGGCTCCGGCCGGGCGCGCGACGTCGCCCGCGATATGGTGGTCTATTTCCGCCGCGCCGGGGACGATCCGCAACTGTCGCCCTGGCTGCGCTACCGCAACCACCTGCACCCGGCGGTGCACCGCGCGCAGGACGTGATGGCCGCCGAGCCGGAGGCCGACTGGTCGGTGCCGCAGATAGCGGAGAAGGCGCACGTCAGCAGCCGCCACCTGGCGCGGCTGTTTCGCAGCCACGTCGGCATCAGCGTGCGGGAATATCATGAGCAGCTGCGGTTGGCGGTGGCGCAACAGCGCCTGCAGCAAGGATATGGCTTGGAGAAGGCCGCGCTGGCGGCCGGTTTTTCCTCCGGGCGGCAGCTGCGCCGCGCCCAGCAGCGCCAACCCTCGCCGCTATGACACCAGCCGGCGGGTATCCAGCCGCTGCAGGCCGACAGACAGCAGCAGGCTGCCCCCCAGCGCCACGCCGAACACCCAGAAGATATCCAGCAGCGGGTGGCCGGTGAAGTCCAGGTGCCGGCTGCGCATCACGTTGACGATAAGGGCGTGAAAACCGTAAATCGCCAGCGAATGGCGGGAGAACGTGCTCAACCAGCCGATCGGCTGCGGCAGACAGTGTTTCACCCACACCAGCAGCGCCACCGCCGCCATAAACACCAGCGGGCCGCTGTAGATGTAGTAGGTATCGGCGAAGTTGCCGTTGATGAACAGCTGATGTTTGGTGCCGCGCGCGATCAGCGCCACGCACAGCGCAAATCCCAACGCCGCCAACCAGCCCACGGCGCGCCCGCGCGCCTCCATCATGCCAATCGCCCGTCCGGCCAACGCATACAGCAGGTAGTAGAAGGTATCGCCGTAGATATACAGGTTAACCGGCAGCAGATGCGCGTTGCCGAAGGTCAGCTTATCGGTATTCGGGTTGGCGATCGCCGCCAACATCACCAGCGCGGCGGCCAGGTAGCGGCGCGATACCGGTTTGACGCTAATCAGCGGCGACAGCAGGTAAATCACCGCGATGGCGTAGAAAAACCACAGATGATAGAACACCGGCTTTTGCAGGATGCCGCGCAGCGACGGCCAGAAACCGATCTTGGTGAAAGCCGCGATATAGATCAGCGCAATGGCGCTGTAGAACAGAATGCAGCAGAGGATGCGGGTGAAATGCCGCCGGCCGGCGCTCTTTTCGCCGAAGAACAGGTAGCCGGAAATCATAAAGAACAGCGGCACCGACACGCGTGACAGTGAGTTCAGCACGTTGGCGATGTCCCAGTTGTGCAACCCTATCGCCGCGCCGTTGGTGACGTAATAGGTGGTGGCGTGGATCATCACCACCATCATGCACGCCATCGCCCGCAGGTTGTCTATCCAGCCGATTTTCTCGCTCAAACGCTCGCCCGATCTTGTGTCATATTGATATGTTAAGAAGAGGTTATCGGGCACGGCGTTCGGCGACAACCCAAAAGCGAAATATCAGAATGCACTTAAACAACACCTTATGATTGCGAAGGTGAACAATTGGCGGCAAAATAGCCGCCATAACTCGCTCAGTTTGCGCTTCCCGCCCTGGCAGTTCTTTTTTCTCTTTTACTATCAGTACAATAATATGAAAACGACATTACCACCTGCGGCACGTTTGGGCCGGCAGGCGCTTTTATTCCCTCTTTGTCTGGTGCTGTTCGAGTTCGCCACCTATATCGGCAACGATATGATTCAGCCCGGCATGCTGGCCGTCGTGGCGGATTTCAACGCCGGCGAAGAGTGGGTGCCCACCTCGATGACCGCCTATCTGGCCGGCGGCATCTTCCTGCAGTGGCTGCTCGGGCCGCTGTCAGATCGCCGCGGCCGTCGCCCGGTGATGCTGGCCGGGGTGGCGTTCTTTATCGTCTCCTGCCTGGCGATCCTGCTGGTCACCACCATCGAGCAGTTCATCGCCATGCGTTTCCTGCAGGGCATCGGCCTGTGCTTTATCGGCGCGGTCGGCTACGCCACGATTCAGGAGTCGTTCGAAGAGGCGGTGTGCATCAAAATCACCGCCCTGATGGCTAACGTGGCGCTGATCGCCCCGCTGCTGGGGCCGCTGGCCGGTGCGGCGCTGATCCACGTCGCACCGTGGCAAAGCATGTTCGTGCTGTTTGCGGCGCTGGCGGCCATCGCCTTCTACGGCCTGTGGAAAGCCATGCCGGAGACCGCCACGCTGCAGGGTGAGGCGTTCTCCGCCGCCAACCTGTGGCGCGACTACCGCCAGGTGCTGGGCAACCGCCGCTTCCTGTGCGGCGCCCTGGCGATCGGTTTCGCCAGCCTGCCGCTGCTGGCCTGGATCGCCCAGTCGCCGGTGATCCTGATCAGCGGGGAGTCGTTGTCGACGCTGGATTACGGCCTGCTGCAGATCCCGGTGTTCGGCGCGCTGATCCTCGGCAACCTGACGCTGGCGCGCCTGACCGGCAAAAACAGCGTGGAGCGCCTGATCAAACTGGGCGCAGGCCCGATGCTGCTGGGGCTGCTGATCGCCGCGCTGGCGACTCAGTTCTCCAGCCACGCCTACCTGTGGATGACCGCCGGCCTGAGCCTGTACGCCTTCGGCATCGGCCTCGCCAACGCTGGGCTGTACCGCCTGACGCTGTTCTCCAGCAATGTCAGCAAAGGCACCGTGTCCGCCACCATGGGCATGCTGAGCATGATGGTGTTCACCGTCGGCATCGAGCTGGCCAAGGTCGCCTACGTCTGGGGCGGCAGCGGGCTGTTCAACCTGTTCAACCTTATCAGCGGCCTGTGCTGGCTGACGTTGGTGGCGCTGTTCCTCGCCAAACGCCGCAACGGCGACCCCACGCCGCAGCCGAACGGCGCGGCATAAGCGCGACGATAAAACGCCGGTCTGGTTTCCCGACCGGCGTTTTTTATGCGGCTTCAGCCGAGCAGCTCCCCCAGCGCATACCCCGCTCCCACCACCGCTACCGCCAACAACAGCAACGCCGACAGGACGGAGATCGCCCGTCGCGCGCGCTGCAATGCCGTTCCCGACAGCAGGGTGATATAGGCCAGCAAGATGGCGAAGTCCATCAGCACCCACAGCGCGGTCAGCAACGTCAGGCTGCCGCCGACCGAGGGGGTGACGGCGATGAACTGCGGAAAAAAGGCGACGAAGAAAATGATGTCCTTAGGGTTGGCGATGCCCACCAGAAAACCGTTCACGATCGCCGAGCATTTTTGCGGCGGCGCAACGGGCCGCGCATCGGGGGCCGGCGAGGAGAAATCCTCATACAGCGAGGCGATCGCCATGCGGGCGATAAACAAGCAGCCCAACAGGCTGATCCCCTGCAGCATGCGCCTTTCGACGGCGAACAGCCCGGTGACGATCAGCGCAGCGATGCCGATCAGCAGCAGTGAGGCCCCGTTGCTGCCCAGCGCGGTCCACAGCGCCCGCCGGGCGCCAAAGCGCGTCGCGGTGTTGGCGACCATTACCACCACCGGCCCCGGCGTGGCGATAAGCAGGAAAATAGCGGCGAAATACGCCGCCAGCAACGACAGGTTCATCTTTATTTCACTCACATTCAGACGGTTGGCATCGGATCATTATGATGCCGCCGCCCCCGCCTTGAAAAAGGAGTAATCCTGTCGTTTACTGTGAATCAGACTCATCCTGAGAGACGCCGCGATGGCCAGTTCCCTTCCGCCGCTTTACGCCCTGCGCGCCTTCGAAAGCGCCGCCCGCACCGGCTCGTTCACGCTGGCCGCCGACGCGCTGCATCTCACCCCCAGCGCCGTCAGCAAGCATATCAAAACGCTGGAGCAGCACTTTGGCTGTCGCTTGTTCCAGCGCAATGGCCCGCGCATCGAGGTCACCCCGCAGGGAAAAATCTTCGCCGCCGAGCTGCAGCAGGGGTTTGCGCGCATCGAGCAAGCCTGCGAGCTGTTCAGAAGCCACCGCGATCTGCTGCGGCTGAAGGCGCCCTCTACCCTGACCCTGCGCTGGCTGCTGGACTGCCTGAGCCGGTTCCGGCAAACGGCGCAGGCGTTCGAAGTGCAGGCAGCCAGCGTGTGGATGGACATCGACAACGTGGACTTTTTCAGCGAACCCTACGACTGCGCCATTCTGCTCGGCAACGGCTATTTCGGCGCCAACACCGCCGCCGTAAAACTGTTCGACGAATGGCTGATCCCGATTTGCGCCCCTGCGCTGCTCGCCGACGCGCAGCGCGATCTTGCCGCCTGCCCGCTGCTCCATCCTTCGCCCGATCGGCGCGACTGGCGGCGCTGGCTGCAAAAAAGCGGCATCGCGGCCCCGATCGCTCTCACACGCGGCCAGGTATTTGATTCGCTGGAACAGGGCAACGCGGCGGCCATCGCCGGGCACGGCGTCTCGATCGGCGATCTGGCGCTGAGCCTGCGGACGATTGAGGAGGGGTTATTGGCGGTGCCCTGTGACGCCGCCGTGCGCACCGGCGACGGTTACTATCTGGTTTGGCCGGAGGAATCGGCGAAACGGCCGCTGATCGAGCGTTTACAAGCGTTTCTCGCCGCCCAAACGCCCGACGTCAGCCGGGCCGCCGTCAGGTTTATCGGGTAGGGGACTCGCTACCGAACAGCCCGCCGTCGCGCAGCAGATGCTCGTTGCCCTTGCGGCGGGTAAAGCCGCTGCGATCGAAGAACTCCAGCACCTGGATCGCCAGCTTGCGCCCGACGCCGAGCCGATCGCGGAAATCGGCGGCGTTGGCGCCCCCGCGCTCCGCATCCAGCTCGCGGATCAGCGCCGCGAACTGATCGATGCGTCGGCTGAGGTAGTAGCGATCCACCACCACCGCCGTCACATGGCCCAGTTGAGCCGCCTTGCGCAGCAGCGCGCGCACCCGGCTCTCGTCTTCGCCCAGCTCGCTCGCCAGATCGCGCACCCACCACGGCTCGTCGCCGAACAGCGGCTCGATGCGCGCCCACAGCGGCGCCTCGTCGGCGCTGAACGCCAGGCCGTGTTCCGGCAGATGCAGCCAGCCGCGCGTATTGCGCAGCGCGCCGGCCTTCAGCAGCCGATCGATCATCATAAACACCAGCGTTTCCGGCTGCTGAGGCAGAGCCATGCGCCGCAGGCGGGCGCGCCCTAAGCCCAGCTGATCGGCGTGCTGTTGGTGATACTCCGCCAGCACCTGCAGCAGGCGGCTTTCCGCCTGTTGCACCTGATCCTGCGCCAGCGCCCGGTCACCGACGATCAGCAGATCGCGGTTCGCCAGCAGTGCCGCCAGGCCGTCGTCGGTCAACTGACGCGCCCAGGCAAACGCCGCCAGCGACAGCGCGCCGTGCGGCAGCTCAAGCGCCAGCGCCTGCGCATCGTCCTGCGCCTGCGCCAGGGCCTGCAGCCAGGCCAGGTAGTCCGGCTGGCGCTTGCCGCGCTTGGGCGCATTCAGCCTGAGTACCCGGGCCGCGCCCAGCGTTTGCCGCGCGCCGATATCGCGCAGCACCAGCCGATCGTTCTCCGCCAGCCACAGCGGACGATCGAGGATCAGTTCCGCCAGCCCGTCGTTCAGCAGCGAAATGCGCCCGGTGATGTGGCTGGCGGCATGGTGCAGATGCAGCGGCTGCCAATGGCGGATCGGCCGATCCGTCTCAAGCGCCACCAGAATGCGTTCCGCCGCCTCCGGCGGGCGCTGCGCCAGCAGCCAATCGCCGCGCGCGATCCGGTCTTTATCGACATCGCCGCTGATGTTAAGCGCGATGCGTTGCCCGGCCTGCGCCTGTTCCACGGTCTGATTCTGGGCATGCAGGCCGCGCACCCGCACCGGCGCGTCGGCGCCGGTCAGCCACAGCGTATCCCCCACCTTCACCCGGCCGCCGAGCGCGGTGCCGGTCACCACCAGCCCCGCCCCTTTGACGCTGAACGCACGGTCTACCGCCAGACGAAAACGGCGCGTCAGCGCATGCTCGCCGGGCGACAGCGCCAGCAAATGCGCGCGCAGCGCCTCGATACCCTCGCCCGCCACTGCTGCGGTGACAAACAGCGGCGCATCGGGCCAGCCCTGGCGCGCCAGCTCGTCGCGCACCTGAACGCGCACCTCATCGACACGCGCCGCCTCCACCCGGTCGGCCTTGGTCAGCGCCACCGTCAGCGCCGGGCGCCCGCTCAGGCGCAGGATCGCCAGATGCTCGCGGGTCTGCGCCATCACACCGTCGTCGCAGGCCACCACCAGCAGCGCATGGTCAATGCCGCCGACGCCCGCCAGCATATTGGCGAGGAATTTTTCGTGGCCGGGCACGTCGATAAAGCCCAGCACCCGGCCGTCCGGCTGCGGCCAGTAGGCGTAGCCCAGATCGATGGTCATGCCGCGGCGCTTTTCTTCCGGCAGGCGATCCGCGTTGATCCCGGAGATCGCCTGCAGCAGAGTGGTTTTGCCATGATCGACATGGCCGGCGGTGGCGATGATCATGATGCGCTCAACGCGTCGATCAGCGCCCCTTCCTGTTCCAGACAGCGCAGATCCAGCCACAGCCGGCCGTCGCCAAGGCGGCCGATCACCGGCTGCGGCAGGCGGCGCCAGCGTTCAGCCAGCGCTTCCAGCGTGGCGCCGCGGCCGTCGCGCGGCGTGAAGGTCAGCGCATAGCTGGGCAGGCGATCCACCGGCAGCGAACCGCTGCCAATCTGCGACCAGCACGGTTCGGCGCGCAGCTCGAAATCGGCGGTGAACCGTGGCGTCAGCGCCGTCAGCAGCCGCTCGGCCGCCTGTTGCATCTCCTGCTGCGGGCGGGTCAGCAGCCGCAGCGTCGGCAGTTGCTCAGCCAGTTTTTCCGGCTGCAAATAAAGCCGCAGCGTGGCCTCCAGGGCCGCCAGCGTCAGCTTGCCGACGCGCAGCGCGCGCTTGAGCGGGTGCTGCTGCAGGCGCGCGATCAGCGCCTTTTTGCCGACGATGATGCCGGCTTGCGGGCCGCCCAGCAGCTTATCGCCGGAGAACGTCACCAGATCGACGCCGGCGGCCAGCAGCCGCTGCGGCATCGGTTCGGCGGGCAGGCCGTACTGCGCCATATCGATCAGCGAGCCGCTGCCCAGATCGGTGGCGGTCGGCACGCCCTGTTCGGCCCCGAGCTGCGCCAGTTCGGCCTCATCGACCGCAGCGGTAAAGCCCTGAATGCTGTAGTTGCTGGTGTGCACTTTCATCAACAGGCCGGTCTGCTCGTTGATGGCCTGGCGGTAATCCTTCAGATGGGTGCGGTTGGTGGTGCCGACCTCAACCAATTGACAGCCGGCCTGGCGCATCACGTCGGGAATGCGGAACGCGCCGCCGATCTCCACCAGCTCGCCGCGCGACACCACCACCTCTTTGCCGGGGGCGATCGCCGCCAGCATCAGCAGCACCGCCGCCGCGTTGTTATTGACGATGCAGGCGTCTTCCGCGCCGGTCAGCCGGCACAGCAGACTCGCCACCGCCCGATCGCGATGGCCGCGCCCGGCGCCGTCCAGATCGTACTCCAGCGTCACCGCCTCCCCCATCACCGCGCTCACCGCATCCTGCACCGGCTGCGCCAGCAGGGCGCGCCCGAGGTTGGTGTGCAGCACGGTGCCGCTGAGGTTGAACACCGGCAATAACGCCGGGCGTTGCTGCCGGGCCAGCTCGGCCCGCAGCGCCTGCGGCCAGTCGCCGCACCAGGCCGGTAAACGTTGCTGCTGTTTTATCGCGTCGCGCGCCTCGGCCTGCAGCCGGCGCAGCAGTTCGCCGATCAGCGTCTGGCCATGCTGCGCCACCAGCGGTTCAATCGCGGGTTCACGCAGCAGACGGTCGATGGCGGGCAGTTGGCTGTAAAGAAGGTGGGATTCAGTGCTCATGGTCGCTCGGTTTTCAGTTTAGACGTATCGGCATAGCAAAACCCCGCCGCGGCGGGGAGAAAAGAACGTTCAGGGCGGCGCCGTGCGGGCGAAACTTTCGCGGGCGAACAGGCGTTCGGCCAGCTTGACCAGCGCCGGACGTTGGACGCACCAGTTGGGCAGGATGCGGCGGAAATTCAGGTAGCCCAGCGCGCAGCCGGTGGCGATATCCGCCAGCGTCAGCCGCTTGGCATTGAGCCACGTTTTTTCCTGCGCCAACGCCTCCAGCGCATCCAGACCGTGCGTCAGCTTGTCACGCTGGCGCAGCATCCAGTTTTCGTCCTGCTTTTCCGGCGCGCGCCGGCTTTCGCGGTACAGCGTCGCCGCCGCTTCGGTCACGCCGTCCGCCAGCGCCGCCACCTGGCGGACGCGCAGCGCAGCGGCGCGATCGGCCGGCAAAAACGCCGGCTCCACCGTCAGCAGTTCGAGGTATTCGGCCACGATCGGCGAGTCGTAAAACACCTCGCCGTCATCGGCGATCAGCACCGGCACTTTGCCGAGCGGGTTCTGCTCCTTCACCCGGCTGCCGGGCTCATACGGCGGATCGTTGACGAATTCAAACGCGATCCCCTTCTCCAGCAGCATCACGGAAATCTTGCGCACAAAGGGGCTGGTGTAACTGCCGATAAGCTTCATCCGGTCTCCTCCGCTTCGTCCTGGCCGCGGCGCAATGCCCTTACTTCACCGCCAGAGTATCGATAATCCGCTGCACCAGCGCCTGATGCACTTCCGGCGTTTTGGCCGGCGACAGCATTTGCAGCGTTACCACCCGTTTGTTGAACACCGTCAACACCAGGGTGGACACCACCTTTTGGCCGTTGACGGTCTGCTCGGTATCCACCCGGCGAAACTTCTGTTTGCCGACGGTGAAGTTCTCTTCTTTGGTGGTCTGGATATTCTGATAGCGCTCGGCCAGCACCGTGATGGCGCTCTGCGTCAGCTCTTTCAGCATTTTGTCGCTGGTATTGATCTTCATGCCGTCCGGCGGGATCACTTCGGACGAAACCGCGCTCTGGCGCGACTTGCCGTCAAGAAAGCGCTGGATGGTGGAGGTGCTGTCATTGACGATGCCGCTGTTCAGCGTTTGATCGCTAAAGCCCGGCGGCAACTCGAAGGTGATCTTGCCCTTCTGCAGCGACACGTTCAGCCCCGGCGGCGCGGGTGGGGCCTCTACCGGCGCAGGCGGCGGCGGTGGCGCGGGCTGCGTCACGGTCGGCTTGGTGTCCGGTGGCGGCACCGCCGGTTTGGTGTCGTCCTTGTTGTCGCAGGCCGCCAGTCCGATCGCCAACACGGCGACCGCGGTCAGTTTTGCCAGGGTGTTTAACATCGTGGTTCCTTTCGCTTGGCGCGTCATGGCCTAAACGTAGCAACTCGCCCGGGCGAATGCCAGAAGCCCGTTCTGAAATTGCTTGTCCGGCCCCGCGCGAACGGGGCCGGGCGGTTACTCCGCCGGGAACAGGAACGGATTGATGCTGCTGCGGCCGAAGCCTTCCTCTTCCATGCGGGCGTCCAGCACCAGCGAAGCCAGATCGTCGGCCACCGCTTCGACCTGCGGGTCTTTTTCCTGATAGAGGATCTTCAGGTAAGTGCCGCAGTCGCCGCAGCTTTCCGCCTTCACCGCCGCCTGCTCGCTGTCCAGCGACCAGTAGTTGAGATCGCGGGTCTGCTCGCAGTTGCTGCACTTCACCCGCACCACGTGCCATTCGCTTTCGCACAGGTTGCAGTGCAGGTAGCGCAGGCCGTTAACGGTGCCGATATGCACCATGCTGGAAACCGGGATGCTGCCGCACACCGGGCAGAACTGGCGCTGCTCGCCGTATTCGGCGCGCGCCTTGCCGGGGATCAGACTGGCCATCTGCGCCCAATAGAGCGACAGTGCGGCCCAGAGGAACGGCGCCTTCTCGCTGCCCACCTTGCCGAACTCGCGGTTGAGCAAGGCGTCGGCCATCAGCTCCAGCTCGTGCGCCGAGGCCTTCTCCAGGTTGTCCAGCACCACCAGAATGTGTTCCGGCGCCTGCGGACGCAGCTCGGCGATCAGCGACGTCAGCAGCTTGCGCCAGTGCTCGCTGCGCGGGAACACGCTCAGATCGAGCGGCGGTTTGCCGCTGGCGGCACCCTGCACCAACGCTTCACTCAGATCGAGCTGCAGCGGGTTATCGTGCAGCGCATGCTGCTGCGCCTGCGCCAGCTCGGCGGCAAAGTTCAGGTAGTCACCCAGCGGGTTGTCGACCGCCAGCTGACGCAGACGATCGGCGCGGCGGCTGTACAGGCTTTTCAGGTTGGCGAAAAGTAACGGCGGGATGTTTTCCGCCGTTGTGGACTTCTCACGCTGTGCCCCTAACTGCTCTTTAGGAACGATGCGGATACTCATCAGGGTTTATCTTCCTGTCGTTTCTCGCGGACCTCACGGTACCAGCGCGGATGATGTTTCTTGGCCCAGGCCGCTGGCACCCAGCCTTCCACCATCGCGGTAATGGTGCCTTTTACCCACAATGCGGCGTAAATGTGCACCATAATCACGATGATAAGGCCGACCGCGGCCAGCGAATGCACCAGCAGCGCGATGCGGATCAGCGGGATGGAGAACGACGGCGCAAAATACGGCCGCCAGATCACCACGCCGCTGGCCAGCAGCAGCACCAGGCTGATAATCGCCGCCCAGAACACGCACTTCTGGCCGAAATTATAGCGCCCGGTGTCACCCACTTCCTCGTTCATGGCGATTTTGTGGATGTTCTTGGCCCAGACGATATCTTCCCGGTTGATCAGGTTATGCTTCCAGTAGCGCAGGAACATCAGCAGGAACGCGGCGAACATGATGACCCCGACAAACGGGTGCAGAATGCGCGCCAGCTGCGGCGTCCCGAAGATGTTCATCAGCCAGTTGAAGGAGGGGAAGAAGAACCCCAGCCCGCTGATGGCGGCGAACACGAAGCAGAACGCCACTATCCAGTGGTTGATGCGCTCCGGCGCGCTGTAACGCTGAATGGGCTTTTCCTTTCTCATTTGCGCGTCTCCTCGTCATGCGACTCGTCGTGCTCGTCCTCATCCTCGACGCGGTTAGGCCCGACGCCGACATAGTGGAACACGCTGGCCGCGAAGGTGGCGGCAAAGCCGATGGCCGCCAGGGGTTTCCACACGCCCTTCCAGAAGGTCACCGCCGGGCTGATGCTCGGGTTGTCCGGCAAACCGTGGTACAGCTGCGGTTTGTCGGCGTGGTGCAACACGTACATCACGTGCGTGCCGCCCACCCCTGCCGGATCGTACAGACCGGCGTTCTGGTAGCCGCGGGTGTTCAGCTCGCTAACGCGATCCGCCGCCACCTGCTTCATCGCTTCCTTGGTGCCGAAGTGAATCGCGCCGGTCGGGCAGGTTTTCACGCAGGCCGGTTCCTGGCCGACGTCCACGCGGTCGACGCACAGGGTGCACTTGTACACCCGGTTGTCGTCCTTGTTCATGCGCGGCACGTCGAACGGGCAGCCGGCGATGCAGTAGCCGCAGCCGATGCAGTGCTCGGACTGGAAGTCGACGATGCCGTTGGCGTACTGAATGATCGCGCCTTCCGACGGGCAGGCCTTCAGGCAGCCCGGATCGGCGCAGTGCATGCAGCCATCCTTGCGGATCAGCCATTCCAGCTTGCCGTTTTCCTCCACCTCGGAGAAGCGCATCACCGTCCACGACTTGGCGGTCAGATCGGCGGGGTTATCGTACACCCCGACGTTGTGCCCCACTTCGTCGCGGATGTCGTTCCATTCGGAACAGGCCACCTGACAGGCCTTGCAGCCGATACAGGTGGTGACATCGATCAGTTTGGCCACTTCTTCCTGGTGGTCACGGGCGCGCGGCGCCGGCGTGAAGCCATTGGTGGCGGATTTACGAATGATGTCTTGAGATTGCATGGCCATAATTCGTCTCCGTTACACCTTTTCCACGTTGACCAGGAACGCCTTGAACTCCGGCGTTTGCGTATTGGCGTCGCCGACGAACGGCGTCAGCGTGTTGGCGATAAAGCCTTTCTTCGCCACCCCTTCGTAACCCCAGTGAATCGGGATGCCGATGGTGTCGACTTCCTGGCCGTGCACCTGCAGCGTGCGAATACGCTTGGTCACCACCGCCTTGGCCTTGATGTAGCCGCGGTTGGAACTGACCTTCACGGTATCGCCCTGCTTGATGCCCTTCTTCTCCGCCAGCTTTTCGCCGATCTCCACAAACTGCTCCGGCTGCGCGATGGCGTTCAGCCGCGCGTGCTTGGTCCAGTAGTGGAAGTGCTCGGTCAGACGATAGGTGGTGCCGACGTACGGGAACTTGTCGGATTTGCCCATCGCCGCCAGATCGTCCTTGAACACGCGCGCCGCCGGGTTGGACACCACGTTCGGGTGCAGCGGGTTGGTGCCGAGCGGCGTTTCGAACGGCTCGTAGTGTTCAGGGAACGGCCCTTCCGCCATCTTGTCGGTGGCGAACAGGCGGCCCATGCCTTCCGGCTGCATGATGAACGGCCCGACGTCGCTGCCCGGCGCGGCGGCGCTGTAGTCCGGGATATCGGCCCCGACCCACTTGGCGCCGTCCCACTCCAGCAGCTGGCGTTTCGGATCCCACGGTTTACCCTGCGGATCCGCCGAGGCGCGGTTGTACAGAATGCGACGGTTGAGCGGCCATGCCCAGGCCCAGCCCAGCGTGTTGCCGAGGCCGGACGGATCGGCGTTGTCGCGCCGCGCCATCTGGTTGCCGGCCGGCGTCCAGCTGCCGGCGAAGATCCAGCAACCGCTGGCGGTGGTGCCGTCGTCGCGCAGCTGCGCGAACGAGCTGAGCAGCTCGCCTTTTTTCACCACCACTTTGCCGTCGGCATCCAGCAGATCCGCCAGCGCCTTGCCGTTGTTCTCCTGCGCCACCTCTTCTGGCGCCGGGTTGTCCGGCGTCAGGTAGTCCCAGCGCATGTTCAGCACCTGTTCCGGCACCGCGCCGCCGTCGCGCGCATACATCTCGCGCAGGCGGCTGAAGATGCCCGCCAGGATCTCGCCGTCGTTCAGCGCTTCACCCGGGGCGTCCGCGCCTTTCCAGTGCCACTGCAGCCAGCGGCCGGAGTTGACGATCGAGCCGTTCTCTTCGGCGAAGCAGGTGGACGGCAGGCGGAACACTTCGGTCTGGATCTGCGAGGAATCCACCTCGTTGAACTCGCCGTGGTTCTGCCAGAAGTTGGAGGTCTCGGTGTTCAACGGATCGATGGTCACCAGGAACTTCAGCTTGGACAGCGAAGCCACCACCTTGTTTTTGTTCGGGAACGACGCCACCGGGTTAAAGCCTTGGCAGAAGTAGCCGTTGACCTTGCCCTGCGACATCATCTCGAAGTACTGCAGCACGTCGTAGCCTTTGTCCCACTTAGGCAGCCAGTCAAAGCCCCAGCTGTTGTCCTTCTGCGCCTTGTCGCCGTAGAAGGTCTTCATCATGCTGACGAAGAATTTCGGGTAGTTGCCCCAGTAGTTCACCTGGCCCGGCAGCAGCGCCTTCGGCGTGTTGGCCTTCAGGTAGGTCTCGAGATCGGTCTGTTTCTCCGACGGCAGCGTCAGGTAGCCCGGCAGGCTCTGCGACAGCAGGCCGAGATCGGTCAGCCCCTGGATGTTGGAGTGGCCGCGCAGCGCGTTGACGCCGCCGCCCGCCATGCCCATGTTGCCGAGCAGCAGCTGGATCATCGCCATGGTGCGAATGTTCTGCGCGCCGACCGAGTGCTGAGTCCAGCCCAGGGCGTACAGGAACGAAGCGGTCTTATCCGCGACGCAGGTTTCGGCGATGTATTCGCACACCTTGAGGAAATCGTCCTTCGGCGTTCCGCAGATGTTGGTCACCACGTCAGGCGTGTAGCGGCTCACGTGCTGCTTCAGCAGGTTCCACACGCAGCGCGGATCCTGCAACGTGACGTCGCGCTTGGCGAAGCCGTTCTCGTCGAACTGGTAGTTCCAGGTGGTTTTGTCGTACTTGCGGTTTTCCGCGTCGTAGCCGCTGAACAAGCCGTCTTCGAAGGCAAAGTCTTCCCGCACCAGCAGGCTGGCGTTGGTGTAGGCCTCGACGTACTCGCGGTTAAACTTGTTGTTGGTCATCAGATACAGCAACACGCCCGACAGGAAAGCGATGTCGGTCCCGGAGCGGATCGGCGTGTAGAAGTCCGCCACCGATGCGGTTCGGGTAAAGCGCGGATCGATCACGATCAGCTTGGCATTGTTATGTATTTTGGCTTCCATCGCCCAGCGGAACCCCACCGGATGCGCTTCCGCCGCATTACCGCCCATGACGATAATCAAATTCGCGTTCTTGATATCAACCCAGTGGTTGGTCATCGCACCGCGACCAAATGTTGGAGCAAGACTTGCTACCGTTGGTCCGTGTCAGACACGCGCCTGGTTGTCTACGGCAAGCATGCCGAGAGCGCGACTAAATTTTTGCGACAGAAAACCGGTTTCGTTGCTGGCGGCCGAGGCGCACAGCATGCCGGTGGTCAGCCAACGGTTGACGGTAACGCCCTGGTCGTTGGTTTTGATGAAGTTGGCGTCACGGTCTTCTTTCACCAGCTTGGCGATGCGGGTAAAGGCGTCGTCCCAGCTGATGCGCTGCCATTTGTCCGACCCCGGCGCCCGGTATTCCGGGTACTTGAGGCGGCTTTCGCTGTGGATAAAGTCAACCAGGCCGGCGCCTTTCGGGCAAAGCGCGCCACGGTTTACCGGGTGATCCGGATCCCCTTCGATATGGAAAATGCTTTCTTTGGCGTTTTTGGCGCCATCACCAAGGCTGTACATCAACAGCCCACAGCCGACGGAACAATACGTACAGGTATTACGGGTCTCGCGGGCGCGCAGCAGTTTGTACTGCCGGGTTTCCGCCAACGCCACTTCGGGGGCAAAGCCCAGCGCGGCTACCGTCGTTCCTGCCATACCGCCAGCGCAGATCTTAAAGAACTGCCTTCTGCTGACCTGCATGGGGGTCTCCTTTACTCTCGATTGTCACATTGTTCAAATGGCGCTCCTCGCCAAAACGGCGGAGCGCTAATGTCACTGTTGTTATGCTGATACGCGACGCGGCGATATTACCACAGCGTGCTTGTGGTTGTTACACACTCGTGCTCATTCAGTGAACGCATTGGCACATTTCGATACATTTCGGCGTCGCAGCAGGCTCGGCGCTCTCTACAGTATAGAGAGTAACCAACGCATCGGCGCCAAGGCATGAAGAGGCGCTCAAGGCTTCTTTTCTATCAGTATGTTAACGCAGCGATTTGTTCATTAACCACACAGTCAGCAGGGCATTGATAATCATTTTCAATATCATTTAATTAACTATAATGATCCGACTGCTTACGCGGTGCTCGCCCTTTGCGCCGCCCATACACCACTGGAGATGATGATTATGAGTTATTCACTGCCATCCCTGCCGTACGCTTACGACGCACTGGAACCGCATTTCGACAAGCAGACGATGGAAATCCATCACACCAAACACCATCAGACCTACGTCAACAACGCCAACACCGTGCTGGAAGCCTACCCTGAGCTGGCCAAATACAGCGTTGAAGAGCTGATCCAGGATCTGGATAAAGTGCCTGCCGACAAACGCACTTTCATGCGCAACAACGCCGGCGGCCACGCCAACCACAGCTTCTTCTGGAAAAACCTGAAAACCGGCACCACGCTGGGCGGCGATCTGAAAGCGGCCATCGAGCGCGATTTCGGCAGCGTGGAGAAATTCCAGGAAGAGTTCGAGAAAGCCGCAGCCACCCGCTTCGGTTCCGGTTGGGCCTGGCTGGTGCTGAAAGACGGCAAACTGGCCGTGGTGTCTACCGCTAACCAGGACAGCCCGCTGATGGGCGAAGCCGTCGCCGGCGCTTCCGGTTTCCCAATCATCGGTCTGGACGTGTGGGAACACGCTTACTACCTGAAATATCAGAACAAACGCCCTGACTACATCAAGGCGTTCTGGAACGTGGTCAACTGGGACGAAGCGGCCGCACGCTTCGCCGCGAAGAAGTAATTCGCCCCCGTTGATGAAGATGCCCGCCGCCGGCGGGTATTTTTTTGCCTGAAATCCGCTAAAGTTTGACCACTTCTTGCCGATGGTTTGTTCAATTGACGTTCGCCCGGAGAAGGAAAAACGCTATGGCGGCATTGCAAGCATTGGCAGGAAAGTTCACCCATCTCACCGTAGGTAAAAAGCTCGGCCTCGGCTTCGCGCTGTTGCTGCTGTTGGCGGTCGTCATCGCCGGCACCGGGGCGCAATACCTGCACATCATCGAATCCCGCGCCGATCGCATCGACTTCAGCAACCGGCTGAACGAGGAGATCAACCAGGCCAAATACAACCGCGCCATGTACGGCCAGACCTACCAGCCGGAGTATCTGCAGAACAACCGCGCCAATATCGATAACGCCGTCAAACTGATAGACCAGGGCCAGGCGTTGGATTGGGACGCCCAAAGCCGCAAGGATCTGCAGCGTCTGGTGACGCTGATTGGGGAATATCAGCAACAGCAAAAAATCTTTGAGCAGGCGGTCTCGGCGAAAGACGCGGTGCGCCAGAGCTGGAACATGTCGGAAGTGCAGGCCAGCCTGAGCCAGGTGGAGCGCCAGCTCACCAACGGCGATCTGCAGTTGGCCTTCATCCAGCTGAACCAGAAGCTGACCCAGGTGCGCTACGGCGCGCGCGGTCTGCTGCTGAGCCTGAACAAGGAAACCGAAGCGCCGCTGATGGCGGCCATCGACGACGCGCGCGACGCGGCCAACGCCTTGAGCCGCCGGGTCAGCGACGCGCAGCGCCCGCAGCTGCAACCGCTGCTGGCTGCCCTGGACGATTACAAAAACCGTATCGCGGCCTACCTGCCGGCCTATGAGCACGAGCAGCAGATCAGCCGACAGCTCGGTGAACGCGCGCATGAGATCGGCACGCTGGTGAACGCCTTTATGCAGGACGAATTGGCGCAGACGCGCAGCAACATCAACCTGGCGCAGCTGCAGATGGGCATCACCACCCTGATCGCGATTATCGCCGGAGTGCTTATCGCCTGGCGCATCACGCTGCAGATCACCCGTCCGCTGCAAAGTACGCTGGCGATGGCGGAACGCATCGCCGGCGGCGATCTGCGCCAGGCGCAGACCAGCACCCGCCGCGATGAGTTGGGGCAGTTGCTGAACGCGGTGGCGGCGATGAGCCAAAATCTGCGCACCATGATTGAGAAGATCCAGATGGGGGTCAGCCAGGTCTCCACCGCCTCCGCGGAAATCGCCGCCGGCAACACCGATCTCTCTTCCCGCACCGAGCAGCAGGCGGCGGCGGTCGAGGAAACCGCCGCCAGCATGGAACAGCTGACCGCCACGGTGAAACAGAACGCCGACAACGCCCATCATGCCAATCAGCTGGCCACCGACGCCTCGCAGACCGCGCAACAGGGCGGCAAGCTGGTGGAGAACGTGGTCAGCACCATGCGCGATATTTCCAGCAGTTCGCAGCGTATCGCAGAAATTACCACCCTGATCAACGGCATTGCCTTCCAGACCAACATCCTGGCGCTCAACGCCGCGGTGGAAGCGGCGCGCGCCGGCGAACAGGGACGCGGCTTCTCGGTGGTCGCCAGCGAAGTGCGCAGCCTGGCGAGCCGCAGCGCCCAGGCGGCGAAGGAGATCGAAGGGCTGATCGCCGAATCGGTCAGCCGGGTGAAAACCGGCACCGAACTGGTGGAAAGCACCGGCAATACCATGGAGCAGATCGTCCGCTCGGTTACCCACGTGCGCGACATCATGGCCGAGATCGCCGCCGCCTCCGATGAACAGACGCGCGGCATCGCCCAGATTGGCCAGGCGATCGTCGAAATGGACCATACCACTCAGCAGAACGCCGCGCTGGTGGAAGAGTCCGCCGCCGCCGCCGATTCACTGGAAGAGCAGGCCGACATGCTGTTGCAGAGCGTTTCGGTGTTCCGTTTGGCGGAGCAGACCGAACCCGCCGCCGTGAAAGCCGCTGCGCAGAAAGCGCCAGCCGTAAAACCCGCGGCCGCCAACGCCGCAGCGGAAGAGAACTGGACCACCTTCTGACGCCCTCAGGCGAGGAATATCCGTTCCTCGCCCTATCTTTGTGGCAACAGGTGGGTCGCGACTCCCCAATTCAACAAATTAAAACCAGAGGCGGTCACATCAAGCATTGCGTAGCCGCAATTGCGATGACCGTATCTGCGGAGGTCCTCCTGCGGGTAGGCCCCTTTAAGCCACCAAATCAGTGCCTGCAGAGCATGGCCGTGCGTAACAACACCAAGCGTTTGATTTTGTCCATCGACAGCCAGATCGGACAGACAAGCCATTAGGCGCCAGGCAACCTCATAAGCATTCTCCCCTCCCGGAGCCGACGCCTCTGCCTTACCGGCAAAGAGGCACTGCGTCGCTTCTGGATAATCGCGCATGGCCTGCGCATAAGATAATCCTTCCAGTCGGCCAAAATCTTGCTCCTGCAAACGCTCATCCATTTGCACAGTGCAGCCACATCTCTCAGCCAACGTCTCCGCTGTCGTAAAAGCCCGACCAGCCGGTGAACTGATCAACAAAGTGACCGATAACATTTGCAAGCGAGCGCCAAGCCCAGCGATTTGACGTCGCCCCTCTTCTGTCAGCGGACTGTCACTTCGCCCCTGAATAATCCCCGAGCGGTTCCATTCTGACTCCGCATGCCTCAATACAATGAAACGCATGGTTTTTTCTCGACGATAAAAGCCTAAATATAGACAGGAAAAACACATCCTTCCGTACAGGTAAACGCCGGGTAGTGTACGAGAACAACTCAGGCTATGCTGAGCCCTCGACGCGAGACACGGAGGCGCACATGCATCACCCAGACGTTTACATCGGCAGCATTCAACCCTATGAAGGCGGGCGCCCCAGCGCCATCGCCAAACGCCAGGTGGATGGCGCCATCCGGCTCACGCCGCTCGGCCTGGAAGGCGACGAACAGGCCGAAAAAAGCTACCACGGCGGGCCGGACCGCGCGCTGTGCCACTACCCGCGCGAGCATTATGCCCACTGGCGCGAGCAGTTTCCGGCGCAGGCCGAGCAATTTTGCGCCCCGGCCTTCGGCGAGAATATCTCCACCGAAGGGCTGACCGAACACAATGTGTTTATGGGCGACATCTTCCGCTGGGGCGAGGCGCTGATCCAGGTCACCCAGCCGCGCTCGCCGTGCTTCAAGCTCAATTATCACTTCGCCATCGAGGACATTTCGGTGCTGATGCAGCAAAGCGGCCGCTGCGGCTGGCTGTATCGGGTGGTGTCGCCGGGCGCGGTCAGCGGCGATCGTCCGCTGGCGCTGGCGGCGCGCAACAGCGATGTGTCGGTGGCCGAAGCCATCGCCATCGCCTGGCACATGCCGTTCGATGCGGAACAGTATCGCCGCCTGTTGGCGGTAGCCGGCCTCTCCGCCAGCTGGAGCAAGACCATGCTCACTCGGCTCGCCGAAGGGCGCCTTGAGGATTTCAACCGCCGCCTGCTCGGCCATTGAAAGCGCGGGCGGAAAAATGAAAAACGTGCGCCGAATGCCGCGTTAACCCTTTTCTTCCGCCTATACTGTAGCCGCACGTTTTTTCAGCCAGGAGCCAGGTATATGACCACCCCGACCCATTCGATTCATCACGCCGCCGCCGAGGGCTATCAGGCCAATGCCGATCGCTATGTGAAAGGCCGGCCGGATTACCCGCCGGAAATCGCCGCCTGGCTGCGTGACGTCATCGGCCTGCACGCCGGCATGACGGTCATCGATCTCGGCGCCGGCACCGGCAAGTTCACCCCGCGCCTGCTGGAAACCGGCGCGCAGGTGATCGCCGTCGAACCGGTGCCGCAAATGCTGGAAAAACTGTCGGCGGCGCTGCCGCAGGTGAAAACGCTGGCGGGCACCGCCGACGCGATCCCGCTACCGGACGAGTCGGTGGATGCCGTGGTGTGCGCACAGTCCTTCCATTGGTTCGCCACGCCGCAGGCGCTGGCGGAAATCCAGCGCATTCTCAAGCCCGGCGGCAAACTCGGCCTGGTGTGGAACATGCGCGATGCGCGCGTCGGTTGGGTGCGTAAACTGAATCAGATCGTCGATAGCCACGAAGGCGATGCGCCGCGTTTCTATACCGGCGAATGGCGCAAACTCTTCCCGTTCAAAGGCTTTGAACCGCTGCAGGAGCAGGTGTTTATGCTCGGCCACCGCGGCGCGGTGGAGGACGTGATCTACAACCGCGTGCGTTCAACCAGCTTTATCGCCGCGCTGCCGCAGCCGCAACAGGAGCAGGTTATCGATCGGTTGCGCCAACTGGTGGCGGAAGAAGAGGAACTGCGGGGCAAGGACACGGTCACCGTGCCCTATCAGACCAAGGCGTATTTCACCACCAAGGTCTGACGCCCGGGGATTCAGAACGCTTTCTTGGCGTAGCCGGTGACCGCTTTCAGGCCCATCTCGCGGCCCAGCGCGGTCATCGGGTGCACCACAATCAGCCCGCGCGCGCTTTTCTTCAGCGCGCCCATATCGGCCTGCTCTTTCTTGGTGATCTCGCGGCTGAACGGCAGCTGGCTCAGCTTCTGCGCTTCGGCGCTCAGCTTCTCGCCGCGCACGTTTTTCAGGCGCTCGATCTCCGTCGCCAGTTTCTCTTTCTCTTTGGTGTGCTGCGCGATCAACTCAGGGTTGCCCTGTTGGATCACGGTGGCGTCTTTGTGGTTCAAGGCGTCCAGCAGGTCGCTCAGGCGCTTAATCTCTGCCTTTTCTTTCTCTTTCATGGTCTCTGGCCCGTTGTGCCCAAAATGGCACGCTAATCAATGATACCGGCATTGTAGCAAAAGGCGCGCGCCGTTACCCGTCCTGCGCAATGCCGGGCGGCAGGCCGCTCATCTCGCAGGCCCTGGCGCCGAGCCGAGCCAGCGCCTGGGTGTAGCGCGCGTTGAACGGGTAGCAGCAGGAGAGCCGCAGCGCGTTGCGGTAGCGCCCGCTCGGGGAATACAGGGTGCCCGGCGTCAAACAGATCTGCTCCTCCAGCAGCTGATGGAACAGCGCCACGCTGTCCACGCCGGGAGGGAATTCGACCCAGAACACGAAGCCGCCCGCCGGCTGCGTGGCCAGCGTGCCGCGCGGGAAATGCCGGGCGATCAGCGCCCTCGCCTCGTCGACCTGCGCCGCATAGCGCTTGCGCAGGTTGCGCAAATGGTGATCGTAGCCGCCGCTCTCCAGGAAGGTCGCCAGCGTTTCCGACAGCAGCTGCGACTCGGACATCGACGACACCGCCTTCAGCTTGCGCAACGCCTCGTGAAAACGGCCGCCGCAGATCCAGCCGACGCGAAAATCCGGCGCCAGCGTTTTGGTGAAGCTGGAGCAAAACAGCACCCAGCCGTCGCGATCGAACGCCTTCACCGCCGGCGACAGCGCGCCGCCGAACTGGATCTCGGCATACAGCCCATCTTCAATCAACGGCACCTGATGATCGTTCATCAGCCGCGCCAGCCGCTTTTTCGCCGCCAGCGGCATGGTGCAACCCAGCGGGTTTTGCACCGTCGGCATGGCGATCACCGCATTCAGCCGCTTCTCGTTCAGCAGCAGCTCCAGCGCGTCCAGCGACAGCCCCAGCTGGGGATCGGTAGGGATTTCCAGCGCTTTCAGCCCCAGGCTGGCCAGCAGCGGCAGCAGATAAAAGTAGGTCGGTGACTCCAGCCCGACACAGTCGCCCGGTTTGGTGGTGACGCGCAGCGCCAGCTGCAGCGCCTCCATGCAGCCATGGGTCAACACCACGTCGCCCGGCTCCAACAGCATGCCGAGCGTCATTGAGCGGCGGGCGATCTGCTGACGCAGCCGCAGGCTGCCGGGCGGCAACGGATATTGTCCGATCAGACCCGGCTGGCGGCGCAGTTGGGAAGACAGCATGCGCCCCAGTTTGCCGCCGGGATAGAAATCGCTGGTCTGCGGGCAGGCCAGCGCAATGTTGGTGAAGGCCGGGTTCTGCTGGGCGGCGAACACCGTATCGATCAACGCCAGCACGTCGTCCGCCGGCGGCTCGATGCGGCCGCTGGGCGCCGAGGCCATCTTCAGCGCCGGCAGCGTGCTGCGGACATAAAACCCCGACTGCGGCCGCGCTTCGATCAGCCCGCGATCCTCCAGCGTGCGGTAAGCCGACACCACGGTATTGATGCTGACCCGATGGGTTTGCGCACAGCGCCGCACCGAAGGCAAGCGGTCGCCGGGCTGCAACGTGCCGCGGCGAATGGCTTCGGCCAGCGTATCCGCCAGCTGCAGGTAACGGGTATCCGGGGTTTCATCGAGCAAGGTCACAGTTTCTCTCCAGGTAATGGGTACAGTTTACATTTCATACAACTGTAACCATGACAATATCCGATTTGTGATTCTGTCACCATCCCATCGCAGCGATTATGCTGATCCTCTCGTTATTACCGTCATTTTCACGTTCAAGGAACCTGCCATGCTGGACTCCGCCTTTGTCAGCTACGTCACCGTCATGTCGATCACTCCCGGCCCCAACAACCTGCTGCTGGCCTCGTCGGGCGTTAACTTCGGCCTGCGCCGCACCCTGCCGATGCTGTTCGGCATCTGCGTCGGTTGTGCGGTACAGCTGACGATCATTATCCCGCTGCTGGCGCTGGCGCTGAGCTGGGCCGGCGTCATCCGCCTGCCGCTGGCGGTGATCGGCTGCGCCTATCTGCTGTGGCTGTCATGGAAGCTGTTTCAGGCGGCCTCGCCGGACGCCAAAGAACAGGCGCAGCCGATGAGCCTGCTCAGCGGCGCGCTGTTTCAGGCAATCAACCCCAAGGCCTGGCTGATGGTGATCAACGTGGCGATCCTGTTCACCCCGCGCGAAGGCGCCACTTTCGTCCATACGCTGTCTATCATCGCCGGTTTCGCGCTGCTGAACTTGCCGTGCGTGCTGCTGTGGGCGGTGTTGGGCGACCGGTTGCGCAACGCGCTGCGGGTCACCTGGAAACTGCGCGCCTTCAACGGCGTGATGTCCGGGCTGATGGCCGCCACCGCGCTGTGGTTGCTGTTCGACGAATGGCGCGCGGCCTTCGCTTAGCCGCGGCCGAGAGGAGAGAGTCGGGAAGGTTGTTTGGCGCCGATGCCGGCGATCAGGTCGGTAATGGACAGCACCATGGTGGAGCGCACCATCTGCTGATAGCGCTGGCGCTGCATGGCGATCAGCGCTTCATCCGCCTCGCCCGGCTGCAGGAAGGTCGGCACCGGCGGCAGCGCGGCCACGCAGTGCAGCTCGCCGAACGGCCCGAGGATTTCGTCGTCAACGAAGCGGTATTCCGAACCGTCGTGGTTCAGCTCTTCGCGCATCGCCATCAGCAGTTCGGCGTCTTCATATTCGTGGCGGGAGATCACCCCCAGCCCGTACATCAGCTTCAGGCGTACCGACAGCTCCCCCAGCGGGCCGCTGCCGGACAATAGCGGTTCGACGGCGTATTTCACCGCATAGTCGTCCTTGCGGAATACCTGCACCACCAGCACGTTGAGCGCTTCCGCCAGCAGCTCTACCGCCGCGATCAGGAAGCTGCGCACCGTTTTGCCCGCGTTCAGCTTTTCCAGAACCTGGTTTTCAAATGCCTGTGCTTCTTCCATCGTCGCTTTTCGAAAGGCGTGGGGAGGGCCGTCGATGCCGAACTCGGGTTCCAGGAGCGCAGCAAGCTGCGCTCGGGTGTTCATCATCACGATTCTACTTGTGCATGGCGTTATACACAGCAACGGCCTCTTCTACAACCTCGCTTTCCGCCGGCAGGCCGGAAATTTGCGCCAGCGCGGCTTTCGGCCCGAGCGTGTTCAGCAGTTCCGCCAGTTCCTGCGCCTGCGGATCCTGTTCGCTGCGGTAGCTCATGGCGGCGGCGATGCCCTGGATCAGGTTGGCATGCGGCAGGCCGTATTCCAGCGTGCCCAGCAGCGGTTTGATCAGGCGATCGCCGGCGCTCAGTTTGCGCAGCGGCTGGCGCCCTACGCGCTCGACGTCGTCGTGCAGATACGGATTTTCAAAGCGGCCGAGGATTTTGTTGATGTAGGCGGCATGCTTGTCGGCGTCGAAGCCGTAACGCTTGATCAGCACCGCGCCGCTCTCTTCCATCGCCCCTTTCACCACGCGGCGGATCGCCGGGTCGAGAATGGCGTCGCGAATGGTTTGCAGCCCGGCCCGTTGGCCGAGGTAGGCGGTGATCGCGTGGCCGGTGTTGAGGGTGAACAGCTTGCGCTCGACGAACGCCATCAGGTTGTCGGTCAGTTCCATGCCGGCGATCGCCGGTGGCTGGCCTTTAAACTGCGTCTGATCGACGATCCATTCGCTGAAGGTTTCCACCGTCACTTCCAGCGGATCGCTGCTGTCCGCCGGCGGCACAATGCGGTCGACCGCCGAATCGACGAAGCCGACGTGCTGTTCAACCCATGCCTGCTCGTCCTGCGGCAGCGCGGCGAACACGTGCTGCTTCAGCTGGCTGGTGCCGCGCACCATGTTCTCGCAGGCGATGATGTTCAGCGGCTGCACATTGCCCTGCTGATGGCGCAGCACCAGCCCTTTGGCGATCGTGCCGGCGATTTTGGCGAGAATTTGCGGGCCAACGGCGGTGGTCACCAGATCCGCCTCGGCGATCAGCGCCGCCGCGGCCTCGCTGCCGCTGTTGACGGCGCTGACGTTGTTGACGCGCTCCACGCGCTCTTGCTCGCCCACCACGTGCACCGAGTAGCTTTTTCGGCTGTTCAGCAGATCCAGCACCGTTTGATTGACGTCGGCGAAGGTCACCTCAACCCCGGCGTCCGCCAGCAGCTTGCCGATAAAACCACGGCCGATATTCCCTGCGCCAAAATGTAATGCTTTCATAACTCTACCTTCTTAATGTCGAAGGGTGCAGCAAGCTGCACCCTTTAAAATGATTCCGTTATCCAGCTTTTTTGCCGCCGAGCAGGTCCAGCACTTCCTGAACGCTGGTGGTATTCGCCAGCCGCTCGATCACGCTCTCGTCATCCAGCGCGTTGGTCAGGCTGGTGATCACCTGAATATGCTCGTTGTTGCGCGCGGCGATGCCGATCACCAGACGGGCCACTTCATCCTCTTCATCGCCGAAGCGCACGCCCTGTGGGTACTGACAGAACACCACGCCGGTGCGCAGCACCCGGTCTTTGGCCTCGATGGTGCCGTGCGGCACGGCGATCGATTCGCCCAGGTAAGTGGAGGTGAGCTTTTCGCGCTCCAGCATCGCCGGCACGTATTCCGCCTCGACGTAGCCGCCCTTCACCAGCTGCTCGCCGGCGAAGCGGATCGCCTGCTCTTTGTCGCTGGCCTGCAGGTTGAGGAACACGTTGCTCTCGCTCAGCTTGAACAGGTTCGGTTCCCCGGCTTCAAAGCTGTCGTCCAGCGCGCCCAGCACCTTCTGCTGGTTGTCGGTGGTTTTGTTGACCGCCACCAAACGCTCGACCAGATCGCTGTACAGCTTGCTGTCGAGGAAGTTGGTCAGCGAGATGTGCTGGGCCTGCGGTGCGTGGCGCATCGCGCGCTCGGTCAGATCGCGGTGGGTGATCACCAGATCCACGTCGTCCGGCAGGCTATTGATGGCGCTGTTGGTCACCGAGATGTTCTTCAGCCCGGCGTCGGCCACTTTCTTGCGCAGCACCCCGGCGCCCATGGCGCTGGAACCCATGCCCGCATCGCAGGCGACGATGATTTTGCGCACGGTGCTCAGATCGCCGTCGACCGATGCCGGCACCGCCGCGCCGCCTTTGGACTGCGATTTCATCTCTTGCATGCGACGGGTCGCGGCTTCCAGATCGTCATCCTCTTTCACCTTGGAGGTTTTCAGCAGGAAAGCGGATACCACGAAGGAGACGGCGAAGGCTGCGCATACCGCCGCAATGTTGGCGAAGTAAGCGCCTTTCGGCGTCATCGCCAGCACCGCCAAAATCGAACCCGGGGAAGCCGGAGAAACCAGGCCGCCGTTCAGCATCGTCAGGGTAAAGACGCCGGTCATGCCGCCCAGGATCACCGCCAGCAGCAAGCGTGGGTTCATCAGCACGTAGGGGAAGTAGATTTCGTGGATGCCGCCCAGGAAGTGAATGATCGCCGCACCGCCGGCGGATTGCTTGGCGCTGCCGCGGCCAAAGAACATGTAGGCCATCAGCACGCCCATGCCCGGACCTGGGTTGGCTTCTATCAGGAAGAACACCGATTTGCCGGCTTCCGTGGCCTGCTGAATACCCAGCGGCGAGAAGATGCCGTGGTTGATGGCGTTGTTCAGGAACAGGATTTTCGCCGGTTCAACGAAGATGGACGCCAATGGCAGCAGGTTGTTCGTCACCATCACGTGCACGCCCGCCGCCAGCAGCTTGGAAAGCACCTCCACCAGCGGCCCGATGCCCAGGAAGGCCAGGATCGCCAGCAGCATGCCGATGATGCCGGCGGAGAAGTTGTTCACCAGCATTTCAAAGCCGCTTTTGATCTTGCCGTCCACCCAGCGATCGAAATGCTTGATGGCCCAACCGCCCAGCGGGCCGGCGATCATCGCGCCGAGGAACATCGGCATGTCGGCGCCGACGATGACGCCCATGGTGGTGATGGCGCCGACCACGCCGCCGCGATCGCCGCCCACCAGCCGCCCGCCGGTGTAGCCGATCAGCAGCGGCAGCAGGTAGGTGATCATCGGGCCTACCAGCTTAGCCAAGGTCTCATTCGGCAGCCAGCCGGTTGGAATGAATAGCGCGGTGATAATCCCCCAGGCGATAAAGGCGCCGATGTTGGGCATCACCATGTTGCTCAGGAAGCGGCCAAAGTTTTGCACTTTAACCTTGATGTCTGGTGAAAACATAAAACACACCCCTATTGTTACGCGCTGACAATAGAGCGCGTGATTATTGTTGTGACGATCCAGCCGTGTTGCCGCTGTATGCGAAACGGACTCTATCACGCTGTTTTTGTCACGCGAACTTCACGGATTTTTTGTGATACAAATCACACACAACACCCCAACAAACCACCCTTTATAGTGACTAAGATCACATTTATGGCGTGTAAAAAAAGCACAGTGAGAAAAAAGTCGCCACAAAACCCCCAATAAAGTGACTATGATCACATTTTTAAATTGGCGTTTTGTTTTTGAATTGTGACATTAGTCACAATTTATTTTTAGCTGCAGCGCCGATCGCAACGCTCTGTTTGATCTTCCCTGTGAGCACTCATCCCGCCGGGAACTAGCGAAGTGATGAATGAAAGAAAACTACATTGCCTAATGAATGGATTAATTGAAGTGTAGTACAGAAGCCTGCGCAATAAGCCAGCAAGCGATTGGAAACGCTGAGGGGAAATAAAACAGGCCGGCAATGCCGGCCTGTTTCGCGCCTGGACGCGTTATTATTGCGTCACGCTTTGAATGGTTTTCTGCGCATTCATCAGGTTCTGCTGCTTAGCCACCAGATTCGACATCATGGTGTTGTATTGCGCCACCTGCTGCGCAGTGCGGAACTGCACGCCGTTGTTGTTGAAGCTGACCTGATTGCCCTGGCTCTGCAGGAAGTCGCCGACCTGCACCAGATCCTGCACAAAGCTGGCGGTAGTCGGGATCGCCGGCATCAAGGCGTTGGCCGGGGCGGTGACGATCTTGTCATAGGCCTGGTTGTACACCGCCTTCAGATCGTCAGGCTGCTTCAGCGCCGCGTGGGCAGTATCCGCCTGCGATTTGGCCGACTGGATCTGCTGGCCCAACAGGTTCAACGCCCCGACCGATTGCTGCAGCGCGTCGCGTTTGTTCAGGTAGTCCTGCGCGGTGCGGATCTGGTTAATCTGATCCAGCGCCGGCGTCAGGCTGGCGCCGACCGACTTGGACAACTGCTGCGAAAAGCCGACCAATATCGCGTAATCACCGGCATAGTTGCCGAACTTCTGTTTCTGGTCTTCGCTCAGCGTGGGGATGTTCGCCCCGCTGCGCATCACGGTATTCTGTAAGTAATCGATAAATGCTTTGCGCTGTTCCGGCTCTTTATCGCCGCAGGCGGTCAATTGCATGACCACCAACAATGCCAATACCGGTGCCAACCAACGCGCGAAACCTCTGCTCTGGATCCCTACCGCCATGTGACATAACTCCTGTTATAAACCTGCTTTTTCATTGGACTCCGCCCCTTTTTCCGCACTCCGTGCGCCTATAAGAATAGATCAACTGGCGGCGTTCCGATACGCGATTCCGCTTGCGGTGAACATTGTCTCAGCCGGGCGGTTGAAAACGGCGTACTGCACGTGCCACGCACGCATGGTACACTTTTCCAACGTTTATCGTCGGGCCAACTTGCTCATGTCCTCTTATCAGCCACCGTTGACCATCACGCCCTCCATTCTGCATCTGGCGACAGACGTCGGCGCCGCATTGGCCCGTTTGACGATACAAGCGGAACAAGAGCATGCATTGCGGCTAAGGCGCATCAATCGGATCCGCACTATTCAAGGTTCGTTGGCGATCGAAGGCAATACCCTGAGCGAAGAGCAGATCACCGCTATCATCGCAGGTAAGCGCGTCATCGCCCCTCCGCGTGACGTTCAGGAAGCGATGAATGCCATCCATTGCTATACCAACCTGAATCATTGGCATCCCGAAAATGAACGCGATCTGCTTGCCGCACATGGGATGTTGATGAACAGCTTACTGCCTGATGCTGGCCGCTATCGTCAAAGCGGCGTCGGCGTGATGAACGGCAATGTTGTGATACATATGGCTCCACCGGCGGAACGCGTACCGTTGCTAATCCGTCAATTGCTCATCTGGCTGCAACAAACCGACCTGCCACCGCTGATCGGCAGCTGTGTATTTCACTATGAATTCGAATTTATCCATCCCTTTGCCGATGGAAACGGCCGTATGGGACGGTTGTGGCAAACGCTGATTTTGTCACGCTGGGATCCGTTGTTCGCCAACGTGCCGGTTGAGAGTCTGGTACATGATAACCAACCCGGATATTACCAGGCGCTGAATGCCAGCAACCAAAAGACCGATTGCTCACCCTTCGTTGAATTCATGCTGGAAATGATTCTAAAAGCGCTTGAGCTGAGCATTACCCCCCAAGTCACCCCCCAAGTCACCCCCCAAGTCGCTGACTTGCTAGCGGCGCTGCAAGGGGAGATGTCGCGAGAAGCACTCCAGAATGTTCTACAGTTGCAAGATCGAAAATCTTTCCGCGAGCGCTATCTACAGCCGGCCTTGAATGCGGGTTGGATTGAAATGACGCTACCGGATAAACCCAAGAGCCGTTTACAACGCTATCGCTTGACCGCTGCCGGTATCAGACTGTTACGCCAACCATAAAAAAGGCGCCCGCAGGCGCCTTTTCACAGCAAAGAACCGCTTACTGCAGCACGGAGATATCCGCCACCTGCAGGAACAGCTCACGCAGTTTGCTCAGCAGCGTCAGACGGTTAACGCGCACTTCCGCATCGTCCGCCATTACCATCACGTTGTCGAAGAACGCATCCACCGGCTCACGCAGCGCGGCCAGTTCCACCAGCGCTTCCTGGTAGTTGCCCGCCGCGAAGTACGGCTGCAGCTTGTCGCGCAGCACCACCAGGTGAGTCGCCAGCTGGATCTCCGCCGCATCCTTCAGCACCGAGGCGCGCACGCTGTCGTTCAGCGTTTCGCTAGACTTGGCCAGAATGTTGGAGACGCGTTTGTTGGCCGCAGCCAATGCCGCCGCCTCGTCCAGCGTACGGAAATGGGATACCGCCTTGACGCGCGCGTCGAAGTCGGCCGGTTTGGTCGGACGGCGCGCCAGCACCGCCTGAATGGTATCGACCGCGTGGCCTTCTTCCTGATACCAGGCGCGGAAACGACCCAGCATGAATTCCACCACGTCGTCGACCACCTTGGCATTGGTCAACTTGCTGCCGTACAGGCGCACGGCCTCTTCGGTCAGAGTCTGCAGATCCAATGGCAGGTTTTTCTCGACGATGATGCGCAACACGCCCAGCGCGGCGCGGCGCAGCGCGAACGGGTCTTTATCGCCCTTCGGATGCTGCCCGATGCCGAAGATGCCGGCCAGGGTGTCCATCTTGTCGGCGATCGCCAGCGAGCAGGCCACCAGCGACTGCGGCAGCGCATCACCGGCGTAGCGCGGCTGATACTGCTCGTTCAGCGCAACGGCGACGTCTTCCGCCTCACCGTCGTGGCGCGCATAATGCATGCCCATCACGCCCTGGGTGTCGGTGAATTCGAACACCATGTTGGTCATCAGGTCACACTTCGACAACAGGCCAGCACGGGTGGCGTGGTTGACGTCGGCGCCAATCTGGCCGGCAACCCAGCCCGCCAGCGCCTGGATGCGATCGGTTTTGTCGCGCAGGGTGCCCAGCTGCTGTTGGAACAGCACGGTTTCCAGGCGCGGCAGGTTGTCTTCCAGACGTTTTTTGCGGTCGGTGTTGAAGAAGAACTCGGCGTCGGCCAAACGCGGACGCACCACCTTCTCGTTGCCGGAGATGATCTGCTGCGGGTCTTTCGACTCGATGTTGGCCACGAAGATAAAGTTAGGCAGCAGTTTGCCTGCGGCGTCGTACACCGGGAAATACTTCTGGTCGCCCTTCATGGTGTACACCAGCGCTTCCGCCGGCACCGCCAGGAATTTCTCTTCGAATTTGGCGGTCAGCACCACCGGCCATTCCACCAGCGAGGCCACTTCTTCCAGCAGGCTGTCGCTCAGATCGGCCTTGCCGCCGATCTTCTGCGCCGCCAGTTCGGCGTCGCGTTTGATAAGGGCTTTGCGCGCTTCGTAGTCAGCGACCACTTTGCCGCGCTCCAGCAGGATCTGCGGATATTGGTCGGCATTGTCGAGGGTGAACTCGGCTTCGCCCATGAAGCGGTGGCCGCGCACGGTGCGCGCGGATTCGATGCCCAGCACGGTGCCCGGGATCAGATCGGCGCCCAGCAGCATCGTGACGGTGTGCACCGGACGCACGAACTGCACGTCGGAATCGCCCCAGCGCATCAGTTTCGGGATCGGCAGCTTGCCGAGCGCGGTGCTGACCATGCCGGCCAGCAGTTGTTGCGCCGACTGGCCTTTGACATGGGCGCGGTACATCAACCACTCGCCCTTGTCGGTCACCAGGCGCTCCGCCTGATCGACGGTGATACCGCAGCCGCGCGCCCAGCCTTCGGCCGCTTTGCTCGGTTTGCCTTCGGCGTCGAACGCCTGAGCGATCGCCGGGCCGCGTTTTTCAATTTCGCGATCGGCCTGCGCCGCGCTCAGGTTGGCCACTTTCAGCGCCAGGCGGCGCGGTGCGGCGAACCAGCTCACGTCACCGTGTTCCAGGCCGGCGTTGTCCAGCTCGGCGGTGAAGTTGGCGGCGAAAGATTCCGCCAGGGAACGAAGAGCCTTCGGCGGCAGCTCTTCCGTGCCGATTTCCACCAGGAAAGTCTGTTGAGTCATGGCTGCCTCTTAGTTCTCGTTCTTCTTGTTGCACATCGGGAAGCCCAGCGCTTCGCGGGAAGCGTAGTAGGCTTCGGCAACGGCTTTGGTCAGCGTGCGGATGCGCAGAATGTAGCGTTGACGCTCGGTCACCGAAATCGCCTTGCGCGCGTCCAGCAGGTTGAAGGTATGGCCCGCCTTCAGGATGCGTTCGTAGGCCGGCAGCGGCAGCGGTTTTTCCAGCGCCAGCAGCGATTGGGCTTCTTTCTCGTACTGCTCGAAGCAGGAGAACAGGAAATCGACGTCGGCGTATTCGAAGTTGTAGGTGGACTGCTCCACTTCGTTCTGATGGAACACGTCGCCGTAGGTGGTGACGCCCAGCGGGCCGTTGCTCCACACCAGATCGTACACGCTGTCCACGCCCTGGATGTACATCGCCAGACGCTCCAGGCCATAGGTGATCTCGCCGGTCACCGGCTTGCACTCCAGGCCGCCGACCTGCTGGAAGTAGGTGAACTGCGTCACTTCCATGCCGTTCAGCCACACTTCCCAACCCAGGCCCCAGGCGCCGAGCGTCGGGTTTTCCCAGTTGTCTTCCACGAAGCGGATGTCGTGGATGGTCGGATCCAGACCCAGCTCTTTCAGCGAGCCCAGGTAGAGTTCCTGAATGTTGTCCGGCGATGGCTTAATCACCACCTGGAACTGATAGTAGTGCTGCAGACGGTTCGGGTTTTCGCCGTAGCGGCCGTCGGTCGGGCGACGGGATGGCTGCACATAAGCGGCGGCCATCGGCTCCGGCCCCAGTGCGCGCAGGCACGTCATCGGGTGTGAGGTTCCCGCGCCGACTTCCATGTCCAATGGTTGAACGATGGTGCAGCCCTGGCGCGCCCAATAATCCTGCAGTGTCAGGATCAGGCCCTGGAAGGTCTTGGTATCAAACTTTTGCATGTTGAATTCGCACGCGATACAAGTGGATTTATATGGAATGCGCCAGTATACCCTTTGACCGTAAGATATACAGCCAGAATCCGGCAACAAGTGCGAATCGGGGCGAGAAGCGCTGGATTTTCACCCGTCGGCCAAGAAAACCGTCGGCGACATCGGCGCCGCAGAAGGCGAGGTACCGCACCGCTTTCGCAGGCTCGGGTATCGGCTGGCTTTAGAGAAACGCCGATTCATCCCCCGCATGCTTCCACTACCGGCAGCTTGAGGCTTCTTCGACAAACAACAGGCGTGTTGAACAATATTCAAATAAGTGAATGGAATGAAAAAAAACATAACTCAGTGTTATATATTTACTTTATTCTTACCGACGCGGCATCGACTGAAATTTACTTGCCATAGTGACTCTGGTAGTATAACAAGAACAAATAACAGCCGCAGCTAAAAAGCCATTTAAGTCGCTTAGGAAAAAGATTGAAAATGATAGAGCTCTTTGACGTAGACTATAATTTGCTGCCAGATAACAGATCGAAAGAACTATTCTCTTTAAGAAAAAAAACGTTTAAAGACCGTTTAGACTGGCTCGTTAATTGCGAAAATAACATGGAGTTTGACGAATACGACAACCGTCACGCCACCTATATTTTCGGTACCTACCAAGATCACGTCATTTGCAGCTTGCGATTTATCGAAACGAAATACCCAAACATGATCAGCGATGGCGTATTCGACAATTACTTTAACGATATAAAACTCCCCGAAGGGAATTACGTTGAAGCCAGCAGATTATTTATAGACAAGGCGCGCATTCAAGCACTTCAACTCCATCAAGCGCCAATTAGCACCATGCTTTTCCTGTCGATGATAAACTATGCAAGAAGCTGCGGCTACGAAGGCATATACGCCATTATCAGTCACCCGATGCGCATTATTTTCCAACGCTCCGGCTGGCATATCTCGGTGGTAAAAACCGGATGCTCCGAAAAGAATAAAAATATTTATCTGATCTATCTGCCGATAGACGATGCCAACCGGAACAGATTGCTGGCGCGCATCAACCAACACGCCACAAAGTGGGATAACCCGTTGGATTCCTGGCCATTATCCTTCCGAGTCAGCGAGAAGCGGCCGGATGAGCTGCAGCTCCACACCTAACCTGATGGCATGTTTGGCATTGGTGACGCCAAGCTTTTTGACGGCGTTGCCGATGTGATATTTTACGGTGGTGAGTTTTATTCCCAGGATAAGGGCAATTTCTTGATAGGATTTACCTAAGCTCGCCCAGTAGATGATCTCATTTTCACGCTTGGAGAAAAACTCCCGCTGGTTCATTTTTTCAAAGTCAGCCGGCGTGCTCATTTCCTGGTAGAGCGCCGTCATTTTTCCGTGCATGGTAATCAGCAGCATTTGAATTTCGGCCTTATTATTGTCAATCTGCTGTTCAACATCCGCATCACAATGCTTATCCAACATAATGGATAACACCACCAGATTATGATGATGATCGTGCAAGACGAAAGTATACCCATTAATAATATTGTAGTTCTTGGCCATATCAAAAATCTTTGGCAATTTTAATCCTGCGCCAATTTCCAAATCTTTATCCCAGGTAAACGGGGTGATTCTATGCGATGCGGTAATCAAAACGGGATCAATAAACTGATAGTTATTTTTGATATAAAACTCGAACCACTCCGTCCTATTGGAAATGATTGAAAAGCTAGTCGGATTTCTTTTATTCATTATAGCATAGGCATATTTTATATTATTGTATTTGCTCAGCCCGCGTTCCAACTCTTCTTTTATAGAGGCATTAATGGTTTCATTATTGAAAAAAAAGTTAGACACTCACCAATCCTCTTCAAGAAATAACATCACTATAAAACTGAGAAGAGTATAACCCGGTTGCGCCGCCAAGTAAATTAAACCGACAGGCATAATAGGAAGCGTTAATAATCAACAGGCGTTTTAAAGAGTCAATTAAAATAATTTCGGAGGGGAAATTAATTTAATCGAGAAATAAGCGCGTCGCTGAAGAAGGGGCGGCAGAGGGCATTATCCGGCAAAGAAACACAAAGAAAACAAAATCATAACAACTCGGCATCATGACATGCATCTGACAAAAGCGTTCTGTCGCGTTGAAGATGAGAGGGGCCAGACAGGCAGGCGAAAACGCCCCGCATCCGATGATGAAGGGAAAAAGCCATTGACAGTGAAGATTTGGATATACAATAATAACCAAAATTTTCCCTGGTGTTGGCCAAGTGGCTACCTGATCCTTTATAGGATCAGTTTTTTTTTGTAGCGCTGTATTTTATCGTTATGCAATAACGATAAGAACTTTCAGCGATAAATGATAGTTGTACTAAAGTACAGTCTCATCCGCCCACATCGCCTCGCCATCTCGCCGTCACAGGCTCTATCCTCTCCCGAGAGTTCTCAGAAGCGCGCGCTGACGCCGACGTTATACATAAACTGCTCGCCGCTGCTCAGGCCGCCGGTTTGCGAGACGGTGGCGAAGGCCGACACTCTGTCCGTCAACGGCATGTTGGCCCCCAGCGTGACATCCACCCAGTTTTTGTCCTGACCCGCACTGTCGCGAGTAAATGAGGTTTGCGTCGATTTCAGGCCGCCGCCGGCGCGGTAGACGTCATCGCCGAACTGATGCTGATAACTCACTTCCGCATAGGGGTTAAACACGCCGAATTGCGTATCCAACCGCCAGCCCAACGCGCCGATCTGCGAATGATAGGTTTGATCGTTGAAGCGCATGGCGGTGCTGTCATCACCGTCTTCGCTGTAGCCGGACACTTGGCTGTAATCCCAGGCGAACTGCGCCACCGGCCCGGTGGTGAGATAAGCAGCGATAGGGAAGTCATAGCCGGCGGTCACGCGCGCGCCCCACTGCTTGCCGGAGGTCGAACCGGTTTCGGTGCGCGTCAGCGGCCCCAACCGCATGCTGCGGCGGATGTCGTCATAATCCATCGTCGCATAGTGCAGATCGGCATTGACCCACCCCTGCTCGAATATGGCCAGCGAACTGAAGGCCGACAGCAGCACCCCACGCGCCTTGTAGTCATAGCGGCTGGAAGGATGCTGAGCGTCGTTGGAACCGGCGATCAACGCACCGATCAACCAGCTGTCGGTCAGTTGATAGTCCACGCCGACGGTCAGGTTGTGGGTGGTGGCGTTGCCATCCCCCGCCGCCCGGTTATCGGCATAGTCATAGTGCTGGCCTGCGTAGCCGCCGAACACGCCCAGCGAGCCCTGCGGATTGTCGCCGTTGCGCAGCTGCTGGAAACGGCTATCGAGCGTGGCGCGGCTGTCACGCGCCATCGCCGCCGTCGCCTGATTCAGCGCCACCACCTGCGCCGGGCCATCCAACACCGCCTGGATATAATCCGCAATCAGCAGGTGCGCCTGCGGGCTGGGGTGGAAATGGTCGGAGAACAGATAGGACTGGCCGGCGTCGAAGCCGGGCATGTCGGAACGGCAAACCGCCGAGGAAACGCCCGCCGGACAAGCCATGCCGGCCGTGTTGGCGAAGCCGAACTGCGCCGGATTGGCGATCGCTTCTGCGAACAGCTTGTTCACGTCCACCCGCACGATATTGCCGCCCCCCTGCGCCAGCAAACGGTCTTCGCTTTGATTATAGAAATCGGTCAGCTGAGCGGCCTGCGCGCTCAGGCTGTCATACGCCGCCACAAGCTGGGCGGCGATCGCCTGCTGCACCTGAGGGATCGCGCTGCCCTGCTTCGCCGCGGCGGCCAACGCCGCGTGGATCGCCTGCGTGCGCGAAGCGTTGTCCGGGGTAGCCACCGAATTGAGCGTGGCATAGGCCGCCTGAATCGCCGCCCCCTGTACCGGCGGCAGCGCCTGCTGAATGATTAGCTCCATCAGCTGCGGCGTGGAGCCGATGTTCGGCACCGTCGGCACGATCACCGTGCCGGCGCCGGCGTTCAGCAGCGAATGCACCTGCGCGGCGGCGGCCGCGGCGCTGTTATAGGCCACGCCGGGCGCGGTAGCGGCGTTCAACGCCGCCGCCGCCAAATCGTTACCGCCAATCCAGTGAATATACAAACCGTCGCCATCGGCCTGGCCGTTAACCCGATTCAGGTAGCGCTGCACCTGATCCTGGGTGTTGTCGACCGGGTTCAGGCCCGGCACCGCCACGGCGCCGCCGGCGGCGTAGTTTTCACCGCCGTTGTCCGAGGCCACCAGCGCCGCACCGATGCGTTGCGCCAACGCTTCGTCGTACAGCAGGTGCTGACTGCCGTCATAGGTGAACCGGCCGTTGTTGCCGGTATCACTCAGGCTGTCGCCAAAGACGTAGAGTTGGTCATACGCCTGAACCGGAAGGGTCACACTGCAAAGTAACGCCACTGCAAGCGCCGCCGGGCGGGGCATGCATGTTATTTTTAGAGGCATGAATCGACTCCTGAGAGCCTGCAAATGAAGGCAATGTCGTTTTTATCGTTGGCCGGTTTTCCACCGGCCATGTAGTAACTATTGTCGGCTTTTTCGTCACGTCAAGCGGGGCTGCGGACAAAACAATCAGAGGCTTGCCAAGTTCGCCGCTTCGAGCGATGATTACTGTTCATAAATACAGCATAAGGACATTCAGGATGGCAGACGAACGTTGCGGTTGGGTGACGGCCGATCCGTTGTATCTCGAGTATCACGACAAGGAATGGGGCACGCCCACCACCGACGCGCGCGAGCTGTTTGAAATGCTGTGTCTGGAGGGACAACAGGCCGGTCTTTCCTGGATCACCGTGCTGAAAAAGCGCGAGAACTACCGCCGCGCCTTCCATGATTTCGATCCGCAGCGGGTCGCCGCCATGACCGAACAAGACGTGGAAAGGCTGCTGCAAGACAGCGGCATCATCCGTCACCGCGGCAAGATAGAAGCCATCATCACCAACGCCAAAGCCTATCTGGCGATGGAGACGGCCGGCGAGAATTTCGTCACCTTCATATGGGACTTCGTCGGCGGCCGGCCCCAGCTCAACCGCTGGCAGGCGCTGAACCAGGTTCCGGCCAAAACCGAGCAGTCCGACGCCATGTCCAAGGCGTTGAAAAAGCGCGGCTTCAAGTTTATCGGCTCCACCATCTGTTACGCCTTCATGCAGGCCAGCGGGCTGGTGAACGATCATCTCACGGGGTGCATGTGCTACCCAAAGCCACGCTGATCCGCCCCTGTGGCCCGGCGGATATCGACCGGCTGATGGCGCTGTGGCTGCCCAGCACCATCGCCGCCCATCCGTTCGTGGCGGAAAAATACTGGCGTGAAAGCGCCGCACTGGTGCGGGAAAATTACCTGCCGCGCGCGCAGAGCTGGGCCTGCTGGCATGAAAACGAGATCGTCGGCTTTATCAGCGTGCTGGACGAACAGTTCATCGGCGCGCTGTTTGTCGATCGGGCGTATCACGGCCGCGGCGTCGCCCAGGCGCTGATGACGCACGTGCAGCAGCGCTACCGCCGGCTCAGCCTGGAGGTTTATCAGCAAAACCTGCGCGCCTGCGCGTTTTACCACAAGCACGGTTTTCAGGTGACGCAGCGCCTGTTTAACGACGAAACCCAGGCCTATACGCTGATCATGAACTGGCCGGCAATCGAGAATTCAACCGGTTACGGTTAAAAAAGGCGCATTCGCGCCCTGGCGGCGCGCAATTAGGAATCCGCTGCATGGCGCCGCCCGGCGTTTTGTCGCATAACTCCCCCAGCACTTACCCGCGCTCATCATTTGTCACGTTTTTCTCCGGAACTGCCGGCGAGCCAACGCGTCATAGTAGCGCGGTGATGCGGGCCCCACCTGCGTCGCCTACTTTTTTGCGCCCCCGTGTTGGGCCGGCGCGTACAGATATTGATGCCATTAAGGACAAGAACATGAAAAAACGCATTGCAATTATTGCCGGCGCAGTGAGCGTCGCGCTCACGCTGTCGGCCTGTACCACCAACCCTTACACCGGCGAATCCGAAGTCGGCAAGTCCGGCATCGGCGCGGGCCTCGGGGCCGCACTGGGCGCTGGCGTCGGCGTACTGTCCTCTTCCAAGAAAGATCGCGGCAAGGGCGCGCTGATCGGCGCGGCGGCCGGTGCGGCGCTCGGCGGCGGCGCTGGCTATTACATGGACGTGCAGGAAGCCAAACTGCGCGACAAGATGAAAGGCACCGGCGTCAGCGTCACCCGTCAGGGCGACAACATCGTGCTGAACATGCCGAACAACGTGACCTTCGACAGCAGCAGCGCCACGCTGAAACCGGCGGGCGCCAACACCCTGACCGGCGTCGCTATGGTGCTGAAAGAGTATCCGAAAACCGCAGTCAACGTCATCGGCTACACCGACAGCACCGGTTCCCGTTCGCTCAACATGAACCTGTCGCAGCAGCGCGCCGATGGCGTAGCCAGCGCGCTGATCACCCAGGGCGTGGCGGCGAACCGTATCCGCACCGCCGGTGCCGGCCCGGACAACCCGATCGCGTCCAACAGCACCGCGGAAGGCAAGGCGCAAAACCGCCGCGTCGAGATCACCCTCAGCCCGCTGCAATAATCCCGCGCGGGGCGCCACCGGCGCCCCGCCGCTTCCCTGCGATTTTCTCCTTATCCTTCAACATTCCCGCCCGCACGCCGGGTATGGTAGTCTCCTTGGCAATTAACCGCAGGAGGGATCGGCTGTGAGCACTGTCAAGGCAACGCGCGCCTCAGGACGCGCCACCATCAGCGATGTAGCGAGCATCGCCAAAACCGGCAAGACCAGCGTGTCACGCTATCTGAATGGTGAACAGCACCTGCTTTCCGACGATCTCAAACAGCGCATCGAACAGGCGATCCAGCAGCTCGACTACCGCCCAAGCCAGATGGCGCGCAGCCTGAAGGGCGGCCAAACGCGCCTGATCGGCCTGATCCTCGCCGATATCACCAACCCCTATTCGGTGGACGTGATGCGCGGCATCGAGGCCGCCTGCCGCCAACACGGCTTTACCCTGCTGGTGTGCAACACCAACAACGAAGTCAATCAGGAACAGCACTACCTGCAGCTGCTCAGCAGTTACCGGGTGGAAGGCATCGTGGTCAACGCGGTCGGCATGCGCGAGGAAGCGTTATCCACGCTGCAACAGTCGATGCTGCCGATGGTGCTGATCGACCGCAAAATCCCCGACTTCGCCTGCGACGTAGTGGGCCTGAACAACCGCGAAGCCGCCACCGTCGCCACCGAGCACCTGCTGCAACAAGGCTTCGAAGCGATCCTGTTCCTCAGCGAACCGCTCGGTACGGTCAATACCCGCCTGGAACGCCTGCACGCCTTCAGGCATACCATGGCGCAGCACCCTGCGCTGCTGGCGGAGCAGGCCGAAACGCCGCTCAACGATCGGCAAAAACTGGAACAGGTGCTGAGCGATTTCAGCGGCCGTCATCGCGGCATGCGCAAGGCGGTGATCTCCGCCAACGGCGCCCTGACGCTGCAGGTGGCGCGCGCCATGCGCCGGCTCGGCATCCAGTGGGGCAACGACATCGGCCTGCTGGGCTTCGACGAGCTGGAGTGGGCGGAACTGGCGGGCGTCGGCATCACCACGCTGAAACAACCCACCTACCAAATGGGGCACGCGGCGCTGGAGCGGCTGGTGCAGCGTATTCAGGGTCTGGCCGCCCCCAGCGGCGAGCAGATGTTCTCCGGCGAGCTGATCGTCCGCGGCTCCACCACCCGCTAACCCGCCTTCTCCGGGGCCTTAACCGCCCCGCCTTCATCGGCTGTTTTTTGCTCAGCTTCGTGATTGCGATCATATTTTTACACTCTGTCGCTTTCTACTGGAACCGGTTCCATTTAACGTACCGGTAACAGCAGCGGCGGCGACAATGCCGCCTCAGGAGTCAAAATGAAAACAGAAATCATCGTGGTCACCGGTGCCTACGGCGCCGATACCGTCAAACAACAGGGCGGCCAGCGCGCGCTGTTGCCCATCATCGCCGGCGCGGGCGCCGACGGGGTGGAGATCCGCCGCGAACTGTTCGCCGCCGGCGAACTGGACAGCCTGCCTGCGCTGGCCCAGGAGATAGAACGCCAGCAGCTGTTCGCCGTCTATTCCGCCCCTGAGGCGCTGTTCACTCCGCAACATACGCTGAATCCCAACCTGCCGGCGCTGCTGGCGGAAGCGCAGGCGCTGAACGCGCGCCAGCTGAAGCTCTCCCTCGGCCATTTCCGCCCCGGCTTCGATTTTACCGAGCTGAAAGTGGCGCTGGAGCAACATCCGGTCAAACTGGTGGTCGAGAACGACCAAACGCCGGACTGCGGCATTTTGTCGATGCTGAACGCCTTTTTCCATGCAGCGGAAGATAGCCACCTGCCGGTCAGCATGACCTTCGATATGGCCAACTGGCTGTGGGTGGGGCAAGACGCCTTCGCCGCCGCCGAGCGCCTGGCCCGCCACGTCGGTTACGTGCACGTCAAGGCCGCCACGCAAGGTCCGCGCGGCTGGCGCGCCATTGCGCTGGACGATACCGACGGCAGCTGGCGCGATCTGCTGGCCCGCCTGCCGCACGATGCGCCGCGCGGCATCGAATTCCCGTTGCAGGGTGATGACCTGGAAGCCGTCACCCGCCATTACGTCAATATTTTGCGTGCGGAGTAACCCCATGATGACAACGTTAACGGCAACGACGGCGCAGCAGGCGCCCCTGGATGTGGTCACTCTGGGTGAAGCCATGGCGATGTTCGTGGCGGCGCAGACCGGCGATTTGGCGGAGGTGGAAACCTTCACCAAACGCATCGCCGGCGCCGAACTGAACGTGGCGATCGGCCTGGCTCGTCTGGGCATGAACGTCGGCTGGGTCAGCCGCGTCGGCAACGACTCGTTTGGCCGCTTCACCCTGCAGCAGCTGAAAAAAGAAGGCATCAACTACCGGCAGGTGACGGTCGACGGCCACTATCCGACCGGTTTTCAGGTGAAATCCAAGACTACCGATGGTACCGATCCCAGCGTGGAATATTTCCGTAAAGGCTCGGCGGCCAGCCGCCTGTCAGTCGCCGATTTCAACCGCGAGTATTTCGGTTCCGCGCGCCACCTGCACCTGAGCGGCGTGGCGGCGGCGCTGTCCGGCGAATCACTGGCGCTGTGCCACCATGCGGCGCGCGAGATGCGCGCCATGGGCAAAACCATTTCGTTCGATCCCAATCTGCGCCCGGTGCTGTGGCCCAGTCGCGAGGTGATGATCGAGCAGCTGAACCAGCTGGCGTTCGCCGCCGACTGGGTGCTGCCGGGGTTGAAAGAGGGACAGATCCTCACCGGCCAATCGACGCCGGAAGGCATCGCCGATTTCTATCTGGAGCGCGGCGTGCAGGCGGTGATCATCAAAACCGGCCCGGACGGCGCCTGGTTTAAAACCGCCGCCGGCGATAAAGCGGCGGTGGCCGCGGTCAAGGTCGACAACGTGGTGGATACCGTAGGGGCGGGTGACGGCTTTGCCGTCGGCACCCTCAGCGCCCTGCTGGAAGGCAAAACGCTGGTACAGGCGGTGCAGCGCGGCAACAAAATCGGCTCGCTGGCGATCCAGGCCATCGGCGACAGCGAAGGCCTGCCGACCCGCGCGGCGCTAGCCGAATAACAATAAAAAAACGACTTCTCCGCATGACGTCAGCCTCTGGCCCTACAACCGGGACGCGTCGGGAGAGCATCTGCCCCTTCGTCTTTCATGCCCAACGGGCTGGGCGAAGGGGATGCAACACCACTGAAGGATACTGAACATGAACAAAGCGACTGTCGCGGCCAAACGCTGGTGGTACATCATGCCCATCGTGTTTATCACCTACAGTCTGGCCTATCTCGATCGCGCCAACTTCAGCTTCGCCTCCGCCGCCGGCATCAATGAGGATCTCGGCATCACCAAGGGCATGGCCTCGCTGCTGGGCGCGCTGTTTTTCCTCGGTTATTTCTTCTTCCAAATTCCCGGCGCCATCTACGCCGAGCGCCGCAGCGTCAAAAAACTGATCTTCTGGTGCCTGATCCTGTGGGGCGGCTGCGCCTCGCTGACCGGCGTGGTCAGCAATATCCCGATGTTGGCCGCCATCCGCTTTATCCTCGGCGTGGTGGAAGCGGCGGTGATGCCGGCAATGCTGATTTACATCAGCAACTGGTTCACCAAATCGGAGCGTTCACGCGCCAATACCTTCCTGATCCTCGGCAACCCGGTGACGGTGCTGTGGATGTCGGTGGTGTCCGGTTACCTGATCCACGCCTTCGGCTGGCGCGAAATGTTCATCATCGAGGGCATTCCGGCGGTCATCTGGGCGTTCTGCTGGTGGGTGCTGGCGAAAGACAAACCGGCGCAGGCCGGCTGGTTGAGCGCCGATGAGAAACAGGCGCTGCAACAGCAGCTGGACGAAGAACAGAAAGGCATCAAGGCCGTGCGCAACTACGGCGAAGCCTTCCGTTCGCGCAACGTGATCCTGCTGTGCGTGCAGTACTTCGCCTGGAGCATCGGCGTATACGGCTTCGTGCTGTGGCTGCCTTCCATCCTGCGCAGCGGCATGCAGATGGGCATGGTGGAAGCCGGCTGGCTGTCGGCGGTGCCTTACCTGGCGGCGACCATCGCCATGATCGTGGTCTCCTGGGCGTCGGACAAAATGCAAAACCGCAAGCTGTTTGTCTGGCCGCTGCTGCTGATCGGCGCGCTGGCGTTCTTCGGCTCTTACGCCGTCGGCACCAACCATTTCTGGATCTCTTACGGCCTGCTGGTGGTCGCCGGCGCCGCGATGTACGCCCCTTATGGGCCGTTCTTCGCCATCATTCCGGAAATGCTGCCGAAAAACGTCGCCGGCGGCGCCATGGCGCTGATCAACAGCATGGGCGCGCTGGGTTCGTTCTTCGGTTCCTGGTTCGTCGGTTACCTGAACGGCGCCACCGGCAGCCCGGCGGCTTCCTACATGTTTATGGCCATCGCACTGGTGGTGGCGGTGGTGTTGACGCTGATCGTCAAGCCCGCCCGCAACGAGATCCAGCCGCAGATGGCTTGATCCGGTTATACTTTTCCTCTGTCAATCAACCCGAGGGGGCGCCATGCCCCCTTTGGCCCAGCTGGAGTTCGTGATGAAACCTTCTATCGTATTGTACAAAAGCCTGCCCGCCGACCTGCGTGAACGTCTGGAACAGCACTTCACCGTACACGCGTTCAACGGCCTGCAGCCGGAGAACCGCGAGGAACTGCGCCAGGCGTTGCAGCAGGCCGAAGGGATCATCGGTTCCGGCGGTAAAATTGACGAAGCCTTCCTGCAGCAGGCGCCCAAACTGCGCGCGGCTTCGACCGTTTCCGTCGGCTACGACAACTTCGACGTCGAGGCGCTCAACGCCCATAACGTGCTGTTGATGCACACCCCGACGGTGCTGACCGAAACCGTCGCCGACACCATCATGAGCCTGGTGCTGGCGACGGCGCGCCGGGTGGTGGAAGTGGCGGAACGGGTCAAGGCCGGCGAATGGCGCGGCAGCATCGGGCCGGACTGGTTCGGCGTCGACGTGCACCACAAAACCATCGGCATCCTCGGCATGGGCCGCATCGGCCTGGCGCTGGCGCAGCGCGCGCACTTCGGCTTCGGCATGCCGGTGCTGTACAACGCCCGCCGCACGCACGAAGAGGCGGAGCAACGCTTCAACGCCCGCCGCTGCGATCTGGATACCCTGCTGGCCGAGTCGGATTTCGTTTGCATCACGCTGCCGCTGACCGAACAAACTTTCCATCTGATCGGCCGCGATCAGCTGGCGAAGATGAAGAAAAGCGGCATTCTGATCAACGCCGGCCGCGGGCCGGTGGTGGATGAACAGGCGCTGATCGAAGCGCTGCAAAACGGCGTGATCCACGCCGCGGGGTTGGATGTGTTCGAGAAGGAACCGCTGCCGGCCGACTCGCCGCTGCTCAGTATGCCGAACGTGGTGGCGTTGCCGCACATCGGCTCCGCCACCCATGAAACGCGCTACGGCATGGCCGCCTGCGCGGTGGATAACTTGATCGCGGCATTGACCGGCACGGTGAAAGAAAACTGCGTCAACCCGCAGCTGTTGCAGAAATAACTTATCGAGGCCGGCGATCTACGGATCGCTGGCCTCGCCGCTTTTTGCAGCTATCGACGGAGTATCTTCACTCCGTCAACCTCACGGGCTTCCCCCTTATCTTGCTGACGACAAATTTGCCCACGTCGTCATTGGCGATCAGCATGACCAGCAGCAGCATCACCAACACCGCCAGTTTCATATGGCTGTAGGCTATCGACGGGTCAAAAGCCTCCAGCAACAGCGTAATGCAGGGTGAAACATTCACAATAATGTTGGTGGTCAAGGCGCTGGTGAGTTCAATACCCTTTTGCAGCATCCATAGCGGCAATATATTCCCTAATATGACGATGATCGGCAGGTACATCCAGAAGCTGGGTTGCGTCGTTGCCAATACGCCTTCGCTCGGCAACATCAGCGCGCAGACGCCAATGAGCAAGGGAAATCTGAACGACTGAATATTGACGGCGTTAAACGCTTGTTTGGACAATGATTTTGCAATATAGGTGCCGACAGCCATACAGGTTGAGGTGACGAGACACACTAAGCCAAGCGCCAGAACAAATAGGGTGTTTGAATCGAAGGGGTTAAAACGCTGCCCTTTCACGGCCAATATCATCAGCACGGCGACAATAAAAGCCAGCATCACGGCTATAACGATGTTTTTTACACCCACCGAATTTCGGTTATAAATCTCAATGAAAACAGAAATGATCGGGCTCAGTCCAAAAAGCATGGCCACCAGAATGGAGGGCTCCGTCCATTTCAACCCAACGAAAAGCCCAACCCAAGCTCCCAGCGTAGAGATATTCAATAATAGAATTAACTTCCAGGCGTTGAGGCAAGCTCGCAGCTTGACGGGGAAAAACAGCACGGAGATCACAAAGAAACCGAGCCAGGTCAAGGTGAAAGTCCAAAACAATAATACGAACAGATCGATGCTCTGCAACAAACCTGAGAGAAAAACATCTATGGCCGCACCCAGGATGCAATATCCAAGAATGTACGTTGGGCCGGACGCCTTGATTTTACTGTTCATAGACTTCAAACATGCCCTTACTTTCAAGGCCAACGATATATTGATAGTCGGCATTGAGCTGATCGGCGCAACGGTGGCTTAACGCAATCCAGCCCGGAGAGCTGTAAACGTCCGTCGTGAGTTTTATTTCCTGATCAACATCCGGCAGATTTGATTTCTTGTAGGATGGCAAACCGGCGATGGTATCGACATGCTTAACAGCCTTGATAGTGCCAGCGCTAAAAGATATCAGCTCTTTAATTTTTAAATAGTTTAACGGTTTATATTCCTCTGCGACCGCTTCCAGGAATGCCTCGGTTGAACACACGCTCAGTACCAGTTCGTCAATCTGCGTGCGCTTCAACGCCAGGGATGACAACGCCGGAAAACCCGCGCCGTGCGGTCTGGCCCCGGTTTCAATTAGCGTCCAACCGTCTTTGGTTAAAAACAGTTCCGAGTGCGCTGCGCCAAACGTGATCCCTAAAGCATCCAGACAGCTAAAGATGTAATCTTTGAGCTGAGCGTGATTCTGCGCATCGAAGGAGGTCAGTTCGGTGAACTCACAGATGGAATCGGCCCCGTTGTAACTGCCCTTGCCCATCTTCCATATCGCACAGATCTTGTGACGGCCTTGATAACTGACAGTATCGACGACGTACTCTTCCCCCTCAATAAAAGGCTGCAGAACAATGACTTCATTTTTTAAATTGAGCTGATTGCTTTTTTTGAACAAATCACCCGAATGAGCTTCAACTTCTTCAACCGTTTTGCAAACAAAAACGGAGTCCGTGCCTGCGCTGTCAACGGGTTTTAGCACCAGCTTCCGGTATTTTTTAAACAGCTCGGTCGCATATTGCGTGGCGTCTTTAAGGGTAGTTAACCGGTGCGTGGGGATATGATTGATCACGCTATTTTTCAGGCACTCCTGCATCAAGTATTTATTCCTGCGAGAACGGCTCGTGCCGGTATCGTTACCGGGCAGGTCCAGAAGCTCAGCCAGATGATCTGCGAGTTCAATGCCTGTTTCACAGCCTGCAATCACCGCGATAACATCATACTCTTGCAATTGATTGAGGATCTCATCCCCCGTGTATTGCAAACTGATAAAGAAATCATCCCCTCTGTAGCTATTCAGCAGCTTCGCCGGGATATCTTCTCGACTTTGAATGTGCGCGCACCCGTATCCTTTTTTATTGAATTCCGGTGCCACATCATTTCCGGATGAGTAGGCGTCAACGAGGATGACGATTTTTTTCGTGTCTTTGATGTCCATGCAGCGGGTTACTCCGTACTATAATCAGGGCCGAATATTAACGTTCGATTGTCTTGGCGTCGAATTTACGCTCGACGCCCTTTTACTTTATGAAGGGAACGTGTCAGCAAATTTGTGAGAAGTCGGTGCGTTCAATACTTTTAGCCAGGCTTGTCATTTCGCGATATTTATCAGATTTATCACCACCCGGCTGATAGATTCTATACCGCCAATAACGCCAAAGAGATGTCAGGATGGCGGCGTATTCCGTATAGGTTTTCAACACCTTAATTTCGCGCGCTTCAAGCATTCTTATAGAATTATAACCCGCGATGATATGCTTCGCTTTTTCCGGCGACAGCGTCCCATTGATGCCGCAGGTGCCGACAATCGCCATGGCGATATCGAAAACGGAGTGATAAATACAGGTCAACTCAAAATCTATCATGCCGACGAACTGCTCGCCTTCAAACAGCATATTGTCGTAGAAAAGATCGGAGTGGATGACAGAGGTAGGCAAGCCGCTGATGCGTTCTACGGCAAGATGCCTGAGTCTGTCTTTGGCCCAGCGCTCATAATCCTGATCGATATTGGCATCGAGGGCATCCATGAACTTTTTCTGCTCATAGAAGACTGAGTCTGTTAAGAAATTAGGGACGGGGATCGTATGCAGTTTCGCCATGGCAACGCCGAGCTGCCTGAGCATATGTTCGTTGAAATCCCGGCGGACGGCGCCATCCATATAGGTTCTTAATAGAGAGTGCTTGCCCCTTAATATAATTGAATAGCTTTCTTGCCCTTTGGGTTTGACCAGCAAGGAGGTCTCATAATCATGTGCTTCCAGCCATACCAGCGTCTTCGCCATGATCTCAACATCATCACGGCTTTGCTCTTCAATAATGCTGAAAACACAGCGGCCGATATCCGTTTCGAGGCAGTAATTGGTATTGCCAGATCCCATCCCCAAGAAGGCGCTGCTTTTTACCGTCAGCCCATAAAGAGATTCTATGCGGTGAACTTCATCACTATTCAACGTTGAGCCTGTTTGCATTTCTAATTCCATATCATTCACTTGAGCGCTTGATGCAAATCTTCATACAAGTCATTAACGTCTTCGATGCCGACTGACATTCGTATTAATTGCCTCGTAATCCCTGATTTTTTCTGCTCCTGCTCGCTAAGACTTCTGAACGACGATGAGGCCTGATAAGGCGAGTTCAGCGTGGTCTCCAAATCCCCCAAACTGTTGGAAGGGACGATGAGATTTAACTTCTTCTGAAAACTTGTCGCGTCAAACCGCGGGGCGATTTCAAAGCTGACCATGCCGCCGAACCCCCTCATTTGTTCGCGGGCTACGCTATGATTATGATGACTCGGCAACCCCGGATAGAACACGTTCGTCACATTAGGGTGCTCATTTAAACGGCTGGCCAGTTCCATCGCGTTGCGGTTAATGGCATTCATTCGAATGGCCAACGTGCGCAAGCTTCGCTCAAGCAGATGACATGACTGCGCGTTCAGACACCCGCCAAAGTCATTCATATATTCGGCCATTGCAGCAATGGACTCTTCACTGCCGACAGCCACGCCGCCTGACACATCGCCGTGGCCGCCCAAAAACTTGGTGGCGCTGTGCAATACCAAATCGACGCCATATTCCAGAGGGTTTTGGTTGATAGGCGTCGCCACGGTGTTATCAATAATGGTGAACACCCCCCGACTCTTGGCGAATCGGGTCAATAGCTCAATGTTCAGGATTTTAAGCAATGGATTTGTCGGTGTTTCGATATATATCATTCGCGTATTCGAATTGACTAATGCGATGATGCTCTCTACTTCACAACTCTCCGAAACGCTGTATGTGATGCCTAATTTTGCAAAATGATTCTGTACAAACTTGAGCGCACCTGAATACACGCCGTTTTGTAAAACAATATGGTCACCGGCTTTTAAATGCGAAAGCATCGCCGTCGCGAAAGCCGCCATACCGGAACTGAATACCAGAGCGGCCTCACCACCGCTTTCCAATGCGCACATCTTCTCGGCAACGGCGCGTTGATTGGGTAAGTTACCATGTCTTGGATAGACATCTTCTGTCATATCAAGATGCTTGTGAGAACTCGCGGAGAATAGCGGAGAAAGAATGCCACCATGCATTTCGTCGATAATGGTTCCGCTGTGAACGGCAAGAGTTTCTTTTGCTAACACGGTTACTGCCTATTTTCGAGTATCAGGAAGTGGGGGGCATGCCTTGAATAAAGGATCCCCCCGTTCATGTGAGTCTTTATTACGATGGGTTATTTGGCACCGCGAACATCGGGGTGAAATCGATTAATATGACATCGCGGAAGCCCACCTTACCGTGCCCATCCACATGAACCGGTTTCACCTGGTGCCAGACTAGATCATCAACGATGCCGATGGAGTCCAGCGGTTTGAGCATCGCCTCATTACACAGGATGTTCGTCTTGGTGTTATCTGTAATGATGTTCTCACCGCCAGAAACACCATCACGATTGATCAAATGTATCCAGGTGCAAGGCTCGCCATCCTTATGAAGTCGATTCGGTACGGAAATCCCCGGCGCATCAACCGTCGCTTTCATTCTGATGAAGTGAATGCCGACCTCCATGGGAATCGTGGAAGCATACTCATGTAACGGGGAGTTTTTAAAATCATGCAGGACAAGCGACGTGATCAGATTATTTGACAAAATTTCGTTTGGAACAGGCTGAAACTTCCTTGCCTCCTCAACGACTTCATCATTAAATCCGACATCTTGTTTGTAACTGTAGGCGTGTTCGGAAGATTGAGGAATCAAGAGATTAAAGCAAGGTAAAAGCACATATTTACTGTGCTGCCGATAGCGCCCCGCATTTTCACCGTAGGGATCCAGAGCAAGCGTATCGAAATGCCGCTGAATAATACTTAAGTCTGATTTTTGCGCATCGGTAAGGTTAAAGTCATCCGAAGCCAATTTGCAATACCCTACATCTGTCATCATGGGGTATGCGCTCACACGGCACTCAAGTGTGTTCTCAAACTCTTTAATGTTACCACGAATCATCGTGCAATCTTCCTTTTTACTCTGATTGGAATAACGACATATTGATGTTCACCGCAATGCTCATGAACATTGAACAGCAAATGCTTCCCTGTTTTTCAAGTGAAGTAATTCATCTCACAAATAAAAGAGCTTGATTATTTATTCTTTAAACTTCCTGCACGCTAAAAAGTGCGAAAGAGACTTTTATAGATTTCTTTTCCACTTATTTATCGAAACCAGACTTGCGCTGTTTTTCATTGCTACCTGACCTCATCTCACTTGTGCGCGGTGAGCGAAAGTCTACGCTGCATACGGGTTTTCAAATGACGCCAGGTGAATCGGCGCGAAACCTTTATCCTCCAACCCTACCCGCCTAATGGGCTGCGATGCCTGGCGATGCGCATCTGCCGGACACAGAGCGCCCTACCCTGGCGTTACGCCGCTAAATGCTATTTGCGGCTCCCTCGCGGGTAGTATGATTAGTGTTTTTTATACAAAATAGCCAATTTTCAGCAACGGCAACGTACATGCCCCATGCCGGCCAGCAGGAGACACCGCTCATCAAACCGATTACTCTGTAGATAGACAGGGACGAAACTGGCAATCAACCCATGGTCAGGCAAGTAAAATCGCCTTGAAAGCCGTGCTTTTGGCATGGCTTCATCCACGCTACCGCACTACTCATCCCTTTCCGAGCATTAGTTTAGATAATCTTTATTGTTAAGTTAAATTTAACGGATGCGGAAGTTACTCGATATGGTTATAAATTGCCATAGTGTTAATGAAATGCAGCGAAAAAGTGTGATCTGGGTCGGGACCGCAAAACCTGTGCCAACCCTAAGATCGCGTGGCTGAATCGCGTGGCTGAAAGGTTGAGGCGATAATGGCGTGGGCCGGCGAACGGTCACAATAATCCAGCGTAATATGCTGCTAATCGAACGCAGGGCAAAACTTGTGCCCACCGGTCGATTTGTCAGCCGCATTGCAGCGGGGTTTATCTGGCGGTATGGTGGGTGATTACCTGCTAAAAAACAGTACTGCTGCACCTATGACTTTCTCACTTTTCGGCGAAAAATTTACCCGTTATGCGGGCATTACCCGTTTGATGGACGACCTGAACGAAGGCCTGCGCACCCCCGGCGCCATCATGCTCGGCGGCGGCAACCCCGCACAGATCCCAGAGATGGAAGCCTATTTCAAACAGCTGTGCCAGGAGATGCTCGACCAGGGCAAACTGACCGAAGCGCTGTGCAACTACGACGGCCCGCAAGGCAAGGACGCGCTGCTGAAAGCGCTGGCCAATCTGCTGCGCGACGAGCTCGGCTGGGAGATCTCGCCACAGAATATTGCTCTGACTAATGGCAGCCAAAGCGCATTTTTCTACTTGTTCAACCTGTTCGCCGGCCGCTACGCCGACGGCTCGCGCCGCCGCGTGTTGTTCCCACTGGCGCCGGAATATATCGGCTATGCCGATGCCGGGCTGGATGAAGGGCTGTTCGTCTCCGCCAAACCGAACATCGAGCTGCTGCCGGACGGCCAGTTCAAGTATCACGTCGATTTCGAACATCTCACCATCGGCGATGACATCGGCATGATCTGCGTTTCACGGCCGACCAACCCGACCGGCAACGTGATCACCGACGAAGAGCTGATGAAGCTCGATCTGCTGGCGCAACAGCGCGATATTCCGCTGGTCATCGACAACGCCTACGGCGTGCCGTTCCCCGGCATCATCTTCAGCGACGCCACGCCGCTGTGGAACCCGAACACCATCCTGTGCATGAGCCTGTCCAAGCTCGGCCTGCCCGGCTCGCGCTGCGGCATCGTGATCGCCGACGAGAAGGTGATCACCGCGTTGACCAACATGAACGGCATCATCAGCCTGTCTCCAGGCAGCATGGGGCCGGCGATGGCGACGGAAATGATCGCGCGCGGCGATCTGCTGCGCCTGTCGAACGAGGTGATTCGCCCGTTCTACAAACAGCGCGTCGAGCACACCATCGAGATCATTCGCCGCTACCTGTCGCCGGAACGCTGCCTGATCCACAAACCGGAAGGGGCTATCTTCCTCTGGCTGTGGTTCAAGGATCTGCCGATCACCACCGAAGTGCTGTATCAGCGCCTGAAAAAGCGCGGCGTGCTGATGGTGCCCGGCCACTACTTCTTCCCGGGACTGGAGCATGAATGGCCACATACCCACCAGTGCATGCGCATGAACTACGTGCCCGATCCGGAGAAAATCGAGCGCGGCGTGGCTATTCTGGCGGAAGAGATCGAACGCGCACATCAGGAAGGCTAACGCCGACTGATTGAAAATCGACCGATAAAGATATACGATGCATATATCGTATATCTTTTTTGGAGGGCCAACGATGACTCGCATCGTGATCGATTTACCTGAAGAAGACCTGCGGCAGCTCGATAATCTGAAAAATATCCGCCACGTTCCCCGGGCCGAAATCATTCGTCAAGCAGTCTCCCGCTATCTGACGGAGAACCACGTGGAAGATCCCAGCAACGCTTTCGGGCTCTGGTCCGGGGCGATGGGAGATGGCGTGGAGTACGAAAATCGTCAGCGCGAGGAGTGGGAATAATGGTGGCTCAACGGGCGTTATTCGACACCAATATCCTGATCGATTATCTCAACGGCATTCCTCAAGCCAGGGACGTTCTGGTCGAGTATCACATCAATCCGGCCATCAGCGCCATCACCTGGATGGAAGTGATGGTAGGTGCTAAAAAACAGGGTCCGGCACTGGAGCTGAAAACACGTCAGTTTTTAGGGCAATTTCTGCTGCTGCCTATTACCGATGAAGTCGCCGAACGCGCCGTAGAACTGCGCCACTCACAGCATGTGAAACTGCCAGACGCCATTATCTGGGCCACCGCGCAGGTGGGATTCCGGATGCTCATCTCCCGCAACCCCAAAGATTTCGGCACTGACAATGGCGTGTTGATGCCTTATCGGCTGTAGACGATCCGCACTACAACGTCCAGAACAGCACCGCCAGCAGCTGCGGCGACATGATGCGCAGGAACATCGCCAGCGGATATACGGTGGCGTAAGACAGCGCGGCGGCGCCGCTGGTGGGATGCAGGCCGTTGGCGAACGCCAGCGCCGGCGGATCGGTCATCGACCCCGCCAACATGCCGGACAGCGTCAGATAGTTCATCTTGCCCACCGTGCGCGCCAGAATGCCGACGCTCAGCAGCGGAATGGCGGTGATCAACGCGCCATAACCAATCCATGTCAGCCCCTCGCCATGCAGCAACGTATCGATAAAATTGCCGCCCGATTTCAAACCGACCACCGCCAGAAACAGCACGATGCCCAGTTCGCGCAGCGCCAGGTTGGCGCTCGGCGGCATAAACCAGTACAGCTTGCCGATACTGCCGATGCGCCCCAGGATCAGCGCCGCCACCAACGGCCCGCCGGCCAGCCCCAGCCGCAATGCCGCCGGGAAGCCGGGCACAAACAGCGGAATGGAGCCCAGCAGCACCCCGAGGCCGATGCCGATAAAGACCGGCAGCATCTGCACCTGCTGCAGCTTTTGTTGGGCGTTGCCGACGATTGCCGTCACCGCGTCGATGGCCTCCGGCCGGCCGACCAGGTTGAGAATATCGCCAAACTGCAGCGTCACGTTGCTGCCGGCCACCAGCTCCACGCCGGCGCGGTTGAGGCGTGAAATCACCACGTCATATTTCTGCTTCAGGTTCAGATCGCGGATTTTTTTCCCCAGCACCTGCTCGTTGGTCACCGCCGCCCTCACTACCTGCAGCGCAGTGCCGCGCGTGGACAGCGAAGCGTCAACCTCTTCGCCGATCACCAGCCGGGCGTTCTCCAGATCTTCGCGTTTGCCCACCAGGTACAGATAGTCGCCGAGCTCCAGCCGCTCATGCGGCGCCGGCACCATCAACAGCTCGCCGCGTTTGAGGCGCGAACAGACGATCGCTTCACCGTTGAGCAGCGGCACGCTTTTGATCGCCATGCCCTGCAGATTGGGGTTACGCACCGCCACGTTCATGGCGTGCAACAGCTCGCGCTGATTGCCCAGGCTGCTTTCAAACGCCTGCGCCTCGCGCTCGATGTTGATGCGGAAAACCAATCGGATCAGCCACATCACCAGCAGGATGCCGCAAATGCCGAACGGATAGGCCATGGCGTAACCCATGCCCATGCCGTCCACCAACGCCGGATCGGAACCGAGATCGGTCAGGATTTGCTGACCGGCGCCCAGCGCCGGCGTGTTGGTGACCGCGCCGGAGAACACGCCGAGGATGATCGGCAGCGGCACGTCGAACAGCTTGTGCACCGCCGCCGCCACTGCGCCGCCGGTCAGCACCAGCAGCACCGCGAAGGCGTTGAGCCGCAGACCGGAGACGCGCAGCGAAGAGAAGAAGCCGGGGCCAACCTGAATGCCGATGGTGTAAACGAACAGGATCAGGCCAAACTCCTGGATGAAGTGCAGCATGTCCCCGTTCAGGCTGATTTGCCCGCTCTGGGCGAAGTGGCCGACCAGGATGCCGCCGAACAGCACGCCGCCAATCCCCAGCCCGACACCGTACAACTTCCAGTTCCCCATCCACAGCCCAATGACGGCCGCCAACGCCAACATGCTGACGGTCAGGGCGATATCGCTCATAGGTCACATCCTTGCCAAAGTTGAATAGGGGATTTGCGGACATAGACACATAATTAACAAGGATTATGGCATCGGGCAGACGGGGGGACTGTGGCGTGCGCCACATAACGCAACGGGGGAGATCCGTCTGGATCTCCCCCGCATGATGATGACCGTTTTTCAGTCGGTTATTTGGCTTCCAGCTCCGGCGTCGCGCCGATGGCGATGCGCTGAGGCTGCAAGGCTTCCGGAACCTGACGCACCAGATCGATGTGCAACAGGCCATTTTCAAATTTGGCCTCGGACACCTGCAGGTGTTCCGCCAGAGTGAAGGTCAGCTGGAACTCTTTGCACACCAGCCCCTGATGCAGGTACTCGACCTGTTTTTCCGGCGGCGTGGGTTTACCGCTGACGGTCAGCCGCGGCCCTTCCACTTCGATATTCAGTTCGCTCTGCCGGAAACCGGCCAGCGCCAGAGAAATGCGGTAGTGATTGTCATCGCTTTTCTCGATATTATACGGCGGGAACCCCTGGGGTTCCTGGCCCCCCATGGAACTGGCCAGTTTATCAAAACCAATCCATTGACGCAGAAGCGGGGATAGATCGTAATTACGCATAGGAACAACTCCTTTCATTAAGCGAGATGTGTTTATTCAGCCCCCTGACGGCAGGCGGATTATTACTGCATATTTGCCGACAGCGTTCCTGCCGGCGAAAACGGAATTATTTAATTTCGATACGGCGCGGTTTTAATGTTTCCGGCACGATGCGCTGCATATCGATATACAGCAGACCGTTCTCCAGTTTGGCGCCTTTAATTTGAATATGTTCGGCCAGCTGGAATTTACGCTCGAAATTACGCTCAGCGATGCCCTGATATAAATAGGTTTTTTCTGCCGGTTCGTTATTGTGCGCACCGCGCACGATCAGCAGATTATCTTGCGTGGTGATCTCCAGCTCCTGCTCGGCAAACCCGGCTACCGCAATGGCGATGCGATAATGATTTTCGTCCACCAGCTCGACATTATAAGGGGGATAACCGCCGTTGCCCTGGCTCTGGCCGGCCTCCAGCGCGTTGAACAGGCGATCGAAACCAATGGCGGAACGGTATAGCGGAGAAAGATCGAAATTACGCATAAAACAGCCTCCTAAGGCACTTCAGCGAGGTTGAAATAAATACGCCTTCCATTCTGGACAGGCTAATTAAGCCAGAATTCCCTTACGGCAAATTCTCAATCCGGCTCTGATGATAAAATGGGGGTTGATTTCATCAATTCAACGGGCGAGGATCAAAAAAAGCGCTTTTCGGTTAGGTGAAAGTTTTTTTACCACTTACACTAAAGTGAGAGAGCCGCCACAGAGCGGGATTTTGCTTCTTTTAAAGCAGCAACAGGATGTTATAAATCAGCTTAATTTAGGGGCACAGCAACCCTGCAGGATGGATTAATGACGACGATGAAAGCGATAGCGACGGGCTGCATGTTGTTGGCGACCAGCGGTTGCTCCAGCGTGATGAGCCATACCGGCCCGAATCAGGGTTACTATCCCGGCACCCGCGCCAGCGTGGACATGCTGAAGGACGACAACACCAGCTGGGCGATGATGCCGCTGGTGGCGCTGGATCTGCCGTTCTCCGCAGTGATGGATACCGTGCTGCTGCCTTACGACTATCTGCGTTCAGGCAATGACGCCACCGCAGACTCGCCAAAAGCGCGCATCCTGCGCAGCGAGCAGCAGAATCTGGCGGCAACCGGCAACCCCGGCGAGGGCAACGACAGCACCGCCACACACTAATCTCGCACGCAGCGGGCCATCAGGCCCGCCTTACGCCTCAACCACAAAGATCTGGTTGAATCCGGCAATCTCGCGCATAAATGCCACTTTCTTGCCATCCGGCGAAAATACCACGGCATCCCCCGACGGCGGCTGCACGCTGCGCTGCGTTAAACGCTGCAGGCGGCCGCTGGCGACCTCACACAGCATCACGCTGTTGTCACACACCAGGGCTATCGTCCCGCCCTGCGGGTGCCAGCTGAACGCCGACTGGATGTCATGCTCGCCGCGGCTGACCTGGCGCGGCTCACCGCCGTTCGGCGACACCGTCCACAGTTGCACCACGCCGCCGTCATCCTTCATCAGAAAAGCTATCTGGCTGCCGTCCGGCGAGCTGCGCAGCCAATGGCGCGGCGCACCGACCACGCCCGGAAAACGGCGTTCACCGGTAAAGGTCACCCGCCGCTGCCTGACGCCAAGCGGCGGCGCCGGCAGCTCGCTTTCCGTCCCCTGCAGCGGCACCGTGCCGGCCCTGGCGTAGTCGGCGTCGTTCTCCGGCAGATCGACGATAAACACCTCCGGCAGTTTCTCGCCGGCGGCGGACAGCGTATCGCCGATGAACGCCAGCGCCCAACGTTGCCGACTGCCGTCGGCCTTACGGTAGCCTTCGCGGCCAATCCAGCCTTCTTCGTAGGCGCGATTGATCTGATCGCTGCCCGGCTGCGGCTGCGGCACGGTCTCGCTAACCAGCACGCAATAGTGGCTGCCGTCATATTCACGGGGATGCTGTTTCGGCGGATTGACCCCGTGCAGCGGCACGGCCACGCCGACGTTGCGCAGATCGCGCGCCGGATCGCATTCATGCATCACGTGATCGTTGTAGGTAAAGCTGAGGCGGCTGCCGTCCGGGCTGAAAACGTGCACATGGCTGCCGCCGCGCAGCGCGCCGGGCGTGTAGGGCGCCGTGATATCCAGCGCGTCGAGGGTAATGGCCAACTCGCGATCCGGTTCGCTGACGATCACCCCGCGGCGGTGATGAAAATCATACTGCCAGGCGCTGTCCGGGTGTTCCGGGCCGTGGATGAAGACGTAACGCGCCGGCGCATCGGGGCTGACCGTGACCACGCCGACGTGTGCGCCGTGCTGGGCGCGATAAACCACTTCCACCGCGCCGCTGGCGACGTTAACCCGCTCGATGCTCAGGCCGGTGAAAGAGGCGCCGCGCGGGCGCACGTCATAAGCCAGCCATTGGCTGTCCGGCGTCCAGACGTTGATATTGGTTAACTGATGCCCGCGTGGGTCGAAAGTCAGTTGTTTTTCCCGATGGCTCATGGCGGCTCTCCTGCGCATGCTGGCACTGAACGGCCATCTTACCGGATCGGCAGCCGCGTTTCATATGGCCGGCGAGGACGAGCCGGGGGCTTTCCCGCGTCGAAATTTCCATGAGACTTATCCGTTAAGCCTATCGACGACGCCGGCAGGAAATAAACGCCCGGCTAGCCGGCCCCATTCCTGATGGGGAAACTCAACGACGCCCAAACGGTATAAGTAAAGGAAGCGAGCATTATTTTATTGATTATCCTTCTCCTCATTAAATACGCCCACAGCGGCACCTTACTTAACGCAAATAAATAAAAAATTGTGCCGCTAAACGCCCAGTAATGTTTATTTTCACCGCATACGCGATGCCGTACCCCCGCCATTTCCGCTTTCTGGCCGGGTTGCCCGACGGGGTTTACAATCCATACAAAAAAGTACAAACTGGATTTTAAGTCTAAAAAATCCGGAGCCGGTATGAACCCCCTTTTCGATGCCATTGTTTCTGCCCATCAGCAACTGCGCCCTCAGGTGCGAGTCACGCCATTGGAGCGCAGCGTGCTGCTTTCTCAGCAATTGGGTTGCGAGCTGTATTTGAAATGCGATCACCTGCAGCACACCGGTTCCTTTAAATTTCGCGGCGCCAGCAACAAGCTGCGGCTGCTGGATAACGCGCAACGCCGGCGCGGCGTGATCGCCGCCTCTACCGGCAACCACGGTCAGGCCGTCGCTTTGGCGGGGCAACTGATGGGCGTTGGCGTCACGGTTTATGCGCCGGAGACGGCGGCGAGCATCAAGCTCGACACCATTCTCGCGTTGGGCGGCACCGTGGAATTGGTGCCGGGCGATGCGCTGAACGCCGAACTGGCGGGGGAACAGGCCGCACGCGAACAGGGGAAAACCTATATCTCGCCGTATAACGACGAGCAGGTGATCGCCGGCCAGGGCACCTGCGGCATGGAGCTGGTTGAACAGCTCACCGATCTGGACGCCGTGTTCGTGGCGGTCGGCGGCGGGGGTTATATCGCCGGCATCGGCACCGTTCTGCGGCAACTGTCGCCGAACACGCAGCTTATCGCCTGCTGGCCGGAAAACGCCACCAGCCTGTACAGCGCGCTGGAAGCGGGCCATATCTTCCCGGTGGAAGAGCAAGAAACCCTGTCCGACGGCACCGCCGGCGGCGTCGAGCCGGGCGCCGTGACCTTTCCGCTGTGCCAACAGCTGATCGACCGCAAAGTGCTGGTCAGCGAGGCGGAGATTAAACACGCGATGCGCCGGATAGCCGCCAGCGATCGCTGGATTATCGAAGGCGCGGCCGGCGTGGCGCTGGCGGCGGCGATCAAACTGGCGCCGGAATACCAGGGTAAAAAGGTGGCGGTGGTGCTGTGCGGCAAGAACATCGTGCTGGAGAAATACCTCAAGGCCATCGCCGATGCACATCCTTAATCGGCAGCAAATCCTCGCCGCGTTCGATGCCGAGACCATAACGCCGCTGCTGAAGCAGGGTTTTATCGCCTACTCGCAACAGCGGGTGCAACAGCCGCCGGTGCAGCATTTCCTGTTCGAGCGGGCCGACGGCGACTGCTGCATCAAGTCCGCCTGGTTGGAAGGCGACGAACTGTTCGTGGTCAAGATCTCTACCGGTTTCTATCGCAATGCCGAACACGGCCTGCCGAGCAATCAGGGGCTGATGATGGCGTTCTCCGCCCAAACCGGCGAGCCGCAGGCGCTGCTGCAAGATGAAGGTTGGCTGACCGCGCTGCGCACCGCCCTGGCCGGCCGCATCGTCGCCGAGCTGTGCGCGCCGCCGCATATTCAGGCGATCGGCATTGTCGGCACGGGCCTGCAGGCGCGGCTGCAGCTGCAATGCCTGAAACCGGTGACCGATTGCCGCGAGGTGTGGGTGTGGGGGCGAGACGAACAGGCGCTGGCGGCGTATCGGCGCGATACCGAAGCCGAGGGTTTTCGGGTGCGGGTTACGCAGAATGCGGCGGAACTGGCGGCGCACTGTCAGCTGATCGTGACCACCACGCCCAGCCGCGAACCGATATTGCAGGCGGCGGATATTCGGCCCGGTACGCACATCACCGCCGTGGGCGCCGACACGCCCGGCAAGCAGGAACTGGCGACCGAGCTGGTGGCCCGCGCAGACGCGCTGCTGGTCGATGCGCTGACGCAGTGTGCGGACTATGGCGAGATCGCGACGGCTTATCGGCAAAATAGGCTGATTTCAACGCCGATCGTCGAAATTGGCGCCGTCTTGGCGCAGGGAGGGCGGGTACGACGCGAGCCGCAGCACATCACCATCGCCGATCTCACCGGCTTGGCGATTCAGGATCTGCAGATCGCCAAAGGGGTGTTGGCGAAAGTATAAAGGGGCGCCGCAGCGCCCCGCGTTATCAGGCGTTGAGCACGAACTTCTCGATAGCGCGCGCCACTCCGTCTTCGGTATTGGCGCTGGTGACAAACTGCGCCACCGCTTTCAGCTCGGGAATGGCATTGCCCATCGCCACGCCGACGCCGGCATATTCGATCATCGCCGTATCATTGGCCTGATCCCCCAGCGTCATGATGTTCTCCCGCGCCACGCCGAGATGCTCGGCCAGCATTCTCACCCCGGCGCCTTTATCGACGTTTTTGTGCAGGATCTCGAGGAAATAAGGCGCGCTTTTCAGGATGGTGTAACGCGCGCGCGTTTCCGCCGGGATGCGCGCGATGGCGCGGTCCAGCAGCTCCGGCTCGTCGATCATCATCACTTTCGGGAAACGCATCTGGCGATCCATCTCTTCCACGCTGCGGTATTTCAGCGGAATACCGGTCATTTCCGCCTCGTGTATGGTGTACTTGCCGATGTCCTTGTTCGGGGTATACAGGGTATCGAAATCAAACGCCTGGAAGTGAACGCCGAACTCGCGCGCCATCTGCTCGAAATGCAGATAATCCTCAAAGCCCAGCGTTTCTTGCAGAATGCAGGCGCCGTCGACCGCACGCAGCACCAGCGCGCCGTTATAGGTGATACAGAAATCGCCGGGGCCCTGAATGTCCAACTGGCGCAGATAATCCTGCACGCCGACATAAGGCCGCCCGGTGGCCAGCACCACGTGTACCCCTTTGCGCCGCGCCGCCGCGATAGCCTGCTTTACCGCCGGCGTGATTTGGTGCTGCGGATCCAGCAACGTGCCGTCCATGTCGATCGCAATCAGTTCAATAGCCATTCAACGCTTCTCCCAGTGGTTTTTATTCATGCTAACGCGTTTCAGCCTCGGCTGTCAGCGCCAAAAAAGGCCAAAAAAAAATCCGCGCGGGTCGCCCGGCGCGGATTTTCACAGCCATTAACGCATCAGATATCGATGTTCGCCGCTTTCAGGGCGTTTTCTTCGATAAAGGCGCGACGCGGTTCAACCGCATCGCCCATCAGCGTGGTGAACAGCTGATCGGCAGCGATGGCGTCCTTGACGGTCACGCGCAGCATGCGGCGGCTTTCCGGATCCATGGTGGTTTCCCACAGCTGCTCCGGGTTCATCTCGCCCAGACCTTTATAACGCTGCACCGACAGGCCGCGGCGCGACTCTTTCACCAGCCACTCCAGCGCCTGTTCGAAGCTGTCTACCGGCTGACGGCGTTCGCCGCGCTCAATGAACGCGCCCTCTTCGATCAGCCCGCGCAGCTGCTCGCCCAGCTGGCAGATCTTGCGGTATTCACCGCCGTGGATGAAATCGAAGTCCAGCTTATAGTCGGTATCCACGCCGTGGGTACGGATGCGCAACGCCGGCTCGAACATCTGGCGCTCGCGGTTCTCGAAGATCACGAAGTCATAGCTGCTGCCGTGCTGCTCTTTGTCGTTCAGCGCCTGCACCAGCGACGCGATCCAGGTTTTCACCTTGGCTTCATCGCTGAGATCGCCTTCGTTCAGCGTCGGCTGGTAGATCAGGCTGTTCAGCAGCGCGCGCGGGTAGCGGCGCTCCATGCGGCCAATCAGCTTCTGCACGCCGTAGTGCTCGGCCACCAGTTTCTCCAACTGCTCGCCGCCGAGCGCCGGTGCGCTGGCATTGGTGTGCAGCGTAGCGCCATCCATCGCGATGGCGATCTGATACTGATCCATCGCCTCGTCATCTTTGATGTACTGCTCCTGCTTGCCTTTCTTCACCTTGTACAGCGGCGGCTGTGCGATGAACACGTGGCCACGCTCGATGATTTCCGGCATCTGGCGGTAGAAGAAGGTCAACAGCAGCGTACGGATGTGCGAACCGTCGACGTCGGCATCGGTCATGATGATGATGCTGTGGTAACGCAGCTTGTCCGGGCTGTACTCGTCGCGGCCGATGCCGCAACCCAGCGCGGTGATCAGCGTCGCCACTTCCTGCGAAGAGAGCATTTTGTCGAAACGCGCTTTCTCGACGTTGAGGATTTTCCCCTTCAGCGGCAAGATAGCCTGATTCTTGCGGTTGCGCCCCTGCTTGGCAGAGCCGCCCGCGGAGTCCCCTTCCACCAGGTACAGTTCGGACAGCGCCGGATCGCGTTCCTGGCAGTCCGCCAGTTTGCCCGGCAGGCCGGCCAGATCCAGCGCGCCTTTGCGGCGGGTCATCTCACGCGCTTTACGCGCCGCTTCGCGCGCGCGCGCCGCGTCGATGATTTTGCCGACCACGATTTTCGCGTCGCCCGGATTCTCCATCAGGTAATCCACCAGCTTCTCGTTCATCAGCGTTTCAACCGCGGTTTTCACCTCGGAAGAGACCAGCTTGTCCTTGGTCTGAGAAGAGAACTTCGGATCCGGCACCTTCACCGACACCACGGCGATCAGGCCTTCACGCGCGTCATCGCCGGTGGCGCTGACCTTGGCCTTCTTGCTGTAGCCTTCCTTCTCCATGTAGCTGTTCAGCGTACGGGTCATCGCGGTACGGAAACCGACCAGGTGCGTGCCGCCGTCGCGCTGCGGAATGTTGTTGGTGAAGCAGTAGATGTTTTCCTGGAAACCGTCGTTCCACTGCAGCGCCACTTCCACGCCGATGTCGTCTTTCACGGTGGAGAAGTAGAACACGTTCGGGTGAATCGGGGTTTTGTTCTTGTTCAGGTACTCGACAAACGCCTTGATGCCGCCTTCGTAATGGAAGTGGTCTTCACGGTCGGTGCGCTTGTCCTTCAGGCGAATAGACACGCCGGAGTTGAGGAAGGACAGCTCGCGCAGACGCTTGGCCAGAATGTCGTACTCGAATTCGGTCACATTGGTGAAGGTCTGGTGACTCGGCCAGAAGCGCACCATGGTGCCGGTCTGCTCGGTTTCGCCCACCACGTTCAGCGGCGCCTGCGGCTCGCCGTGGCTGTAAGTTTGTTCGTGCACTTTGCCTTCGCGGCGGATCACCAGCTCCAGTTTCTCCGACAGGGCGTTAACCACCGAGACGCCCACGCCGTGCAGGCCGCCGGAAACTTTATAGGAGTTGTCGTCGAATTTACCGCCGGCGTGCAGCACGGTCATGATGACCTCTGCGGCTGAAACCCCTTCTTCCGGGTGAATGCCGGTCGGAATGCCGCGGCCGTCATCCTGCACCGATACCGAGTTGTCGGCATGGATGGTGACCTGAATGTCACTACAGTGGCCCGCGAGCGCTTCGTCGATAGCGTTGTCCACAACCTCGAATACCATGTGGTGCAGACCGGTGCCGTCATCGGTATCGCCGATATACATGCCCGGGCGCTTGCGCACCGCATCCAGCCCTTTTAATACCTTGATACTTGAGGAGTCATAAGAATTCGACATCAACGTTTCTCGCTCATTTTAGTCCTGTGGTTGAACCTCTATTTTACCCTGTTCCACGCGGAACATCTTGCCCTTTTCACCGGCCATGTCGGTCACTTGTTCAGCGCTGACCGCGCTGACAAAAACCTGGGCCTGGGTGGCTTTCAGGCGATCGGCCAGCAACCGGCGACGGCCGGTGTCCAGCTCGGAGGCAAAATCATCAATCAGATACAGGCAACGCCGCCCGCTCTGCCGGGTGAGAAACTCACCCTGCGCCAAGCGCAACGCGCACATCAGCAGCTTAAGCTGACCGCGCGATAACAAATCCTCTACCGGCGTGCCGTCGGCACGAATGCGAAAGTCCGCTTTATGCGGCCCCACCGCGGTATAGGTCAACGCCCTGTCGCGCTCAAACTGGCGCTCCAGCAGCTCGCCGTAGTCGCTCTCTTTGTCCCAGCCGCGCTGGAAGGAGAAGCTCAGGGCGAATTCAGGCAGAAACTGCGCGCAGGTCGCGGTGATATCCGCGGCGATCGCGTCGCTGTATTCCGCCCGCCATTCACTGATGCGCTCCGCGAGCGGGATCAGTTCCTGATCCCAGGCGCGGATCTGCGCATAGCGACTCACCTGGCGCAGCGCGGCATTGCGCTGCTTCAGTAACCGTTTCAGGTTGCTCCAGGCGGTGAAAAAACCGGGTTCGTTATGAAAACAGCCCCAGTCCAGGAAAGCGCGCCGGAATTTCGGCCCGCCGTTCAGCAGGGTAAAACCTTCGGGGGTGATCAGCTGCATGGGCAGCAGCTGCGCCAGCTCGGCCACCTTGTGGCCGTCGCTGCCATCGATGCGTACTTTGCTGTCACCCTGACGGCTCTTGCTCAATCCTACCGATAGCTCGCGCTCCGCGCCTTCGATGCGGCCATGCAGCACGAACTCCGGTTGGTCGTGGCGGATCACCCGACCGGCCTGCAGACTGCGAAAGGCGCGGCCATGGCCGAGCGTATACACCGCCTCCAGCACGCTGGTCTTGCCGCTGCCGTTAGCGCCGACCAGGAAGTTGAATCCCGGCGCCAGCGCCAAATCCGCCGCCTCGATATTGCGGAAGTCTTTAATCAATAAACGCGTCAGAGCCATGCAATCTCTTTACCGATGACGGTGCTGTAATTCAAGGTAACGAGACTACAACCGCATTGGCATGACAACGTAGGCCGCCGCCTGGCTGGCGCCGTCTTCGATCTGCACGCTGGAGACCGAGTCGGTCAACAGCAGGCGCACGTCTTCACACTTGAGCGCGTTCAACACGTCCAGCACGTAGCTGACGTTGAAGCCGATCTCCATCTCCGCGCCGTCGTAGCTGACGTCGAGGATCTCTTCCGCCTCTTCCTGTTCCGGGTTGTTGGCGGTGATCTTCAGCTGATTCTGGCTGACGTACAGCCGCACGCCGCGGAATTTCTCGTTCGAGAGAATAGCCGCGCGGGCGAACGCCTGCTTGAGCAGATCGCAGCCGGCTTCCAGCGTTTTGTCCGGGTTCTTCGGCAAAACGCGGCGATAGTCCGGGAAACGGCCGTCAACCAGCTTGGACGTGAAGATGAAATCGCCGACGTGGGCGCGAATGTTGTTGCTGCCGATCTGCAGCTGCAGCAGCGAATCGCCGCCGTCCAGCAAGCGCACCAGCTCCATCACCCCTTTACGCGGCACGATCACCGAATGCGACGGCAGCTGCTGGCCGATCGGCATCGAGCACACCGCCAGGCGGTGGCCGTCGGTCGCGACGGTGCGCAACTCTTCGCCCTCGGTTTCAAACAGCATGCCGTTCAGGTAGTAACGCACGTCCTGATGGGCCATCGAGAACTGGGTGGCTTCGATCAGGCGCTTCAGCGTCGCCTGCGGCAAGGTGAATTCCACCTCGCTCTGCCAGTCGTCCAGGTTCGGGAAGTCCGCCGCGGGCAGCGTGGACAGCGAGAAACGGCTGCGGCCGGATCGCACCAGCATGCGCTCGCTCTCCAGCGTGACGGCGATCTCCGCCCCTTCCGGCAGGCCACGGCAGATATCAAAGAATTTGCGCGCGGGCACGGTGGTCGCGCCCGGCTCATGCGGCTGGGACAGGGCGACGCGCGCCACCATCTCCATCTCCAGATCGGTGCCGGTCAGCAGCAGGGAGCCTTCCGTCACCTGCAACAGCAGGTTGCCCAGGATCGGCAAGGTCGGGCGGCCGCCCAGCGGGCTGCTCACCTGTTGCAGCGGTTTTAGCAGATGCTCACGTTCAACGATAAATTTCATAGCGCTATGAAGATAATGTTCTGATTAAATTGGAGAAATCTTCTTTGATGTCGTGACTTTCCTCACGCAGCTGCTCGATCTTCCGGCAGGCGTGCAACACCGTGGTATGGTCGCGGCCACCAAACGCATCGCCGATTTCCGGCAGGCTGTGGTTGGTGAGTTCCTTCGCCAGCGCCATCGCCATCTGGCGCGGGCGGGCAACGGATCGCGAACGCCGCTTGGACAGCAAATCCGCGACTTTAATCTTGTAATACTCCGCCACCGTCTTTTGGATATTGTCGATGGTGACCAGCTTTTCCTGCAGCGCCAGCAGATCGCGCAGCGCTTCGCGCACGAAATCGATGGTGATGGCCCGGCCGGTAAAGTTGGCGTTGGCGATCACGCGGTTCAGCGCCCCTTCGAGCTCACGCACGTTGGAACGCAGGCGCTTGGCGATGAAGAACGCCACTTCGCCCGGCAGGCGAATGTCGTTTTCGTCGGCCTTTTTCATCAGGATCGCCACGCGGGTTTCCAGCTCCGGCGGCTCGATCGCCACCGTCAGCCCCCAGCCGAAGCGGGACTTCAGACGATCTTCCACTCCGTTGATCTCTTTAGGGTAGCGATCCGAAGTCAGGATGATCTGCTGATTGCCTTCCAACAGGGCGTTAAAGGTATGGAAGAACTCTTCCTGCGAACGCTCCTTGTTGGCGAAGAATTGGATGTCATCGATCAGCAACGCGTCGACCGAACGGTAGTAGCGCTTAAACTCTTCGATGGCATTGTTCTGCAACGCTTTGACCATGTCTTGTACGAAGCGTTCCGAGTGCATGTAGACCACTTTGGCGTTGGCCTTGCGCGCCATGATGCCGTTGCCGACCGCGTGCAGCAGGTGGGTTTTACCCAGGCCGGTGCCGCCATACAGGAACAAAGGGTTGTAGGCGCCGCCCGGATTGTCCGCCACCTGGCGAGCCGCCGCGCGCGCCAGCTGGTTTGACTTACCCTCGACGAAGTTGTCGAAGGTGTGTTTGGGGTTGACGTTGGAGCGGTAAGAGAGCTCGGGCTGCGCCGCCGCGTTGTCCCAGCTCGGGCGCGAAGGCGCGGCCGTGCGCGCCGCCGGGGCCGCAGGAGCGCTGCTGACGCTGGCGGTCACGGTCTGGCTGATCACCTGCGTGATCGGCTTGCTGCCGACTTCAAAACGCAGCAAAGGCGCATCCGTGCCGCAGAAATCATTCAGCAGACCATTGATATTGTTTAAGTACTTATCGCGAACCCAATCCAGCACAAAACGGTTAGGCGCGTACAGCGCCAGGGTGTTGTCACTCAGTTCCGCCTGCAATGGGCGAATCCACATACTAAATTCTGTGGCAGGTAACTCATCCTGCAATCGGGCAAGACACTGCTGCCAAAGCGAAAGTGACACGGCGGACTCCACTCGAACAAGATCAATAAAGAAAAGAAACGGGCAACTTTTTTATAACTCATGATTTTTGACACATACCCGGCATCGGCTGTTTGCCTGTGGGGGATGCGAACCGCCTTTCACGGTTTGTGTCCCTCACGATCCCGGCATGAGGGATCGCGATCGGAATGACGGATCATAGCGCAATCCGCGCAAGAGATCCTCCCCTTCCTCACAGATTAGATCCATTTTATCCACAGGCCGCGGCCGGCGGCGATCTTTTCGCCGCCGGCGCCGCATGACCACGCAGATCCCGGCCTCTGCGCCGCGTTTTTTACATTGTCAACCGGTTATACCCTGTTATCCACGTCGGATCCTGGGATCGCGCGCAAAGGATCTCACGGGGATCCTTGCGATTTCACCCCGAGTCCGTATAATCTTCGCCCTACGTGTGATACCTGGTTCCTTATGGTGCGTCATTAGCCAGACAGGATTCTGCGGTGACCACGGGCCAAGACCGGATTTTGTGCCGTTATTGGCAGACAACCAGGTAGGCTGGCGCGATGCGAATTGACTCAGGACTGTACAATTATTACAATCCCGCTTCTTTATGTATTGCGATTGAGGCGTCGGTCATCTTCACGCCGAGTAGCCAAACGCGTTTACTGATCAGTAATTATTTTAAGTTTAGGTAGAAATCGCTATGAAACGCACTTTCCAACCGTCCGTATTGAAGCGCAACCGTAGCCACGGTTTCCGTGCTCGTATGGCCACCAAAAATGGTCGTCAAGTTCTGGCCCGCCGTCGTGCGAAAGGCCGTGCTCGTCTGACTGTTTCTAAGTAATAAAGCTAACCCGCTGAGTGGTTAAGCTCGCTTTTCCCAGGGAGTTACGTTTGTTAACTCCCACTCATTTCACTTTCGTCTTCCAGCAGCCACAACGGGCTGGCACGCCGCAAATCACCATCCTCGGCCGCCTGAACCAGCTGGGGCATCCCCGCATCGGTCTTACCGTCGCCAAAAAACACGTCAAACGCGCGCACGAGCGTAATCGGATCAAACGCCTAACCCGCGAAAGCTTCCGCCTGCGCCAGCACGAATTACCGGCGATGGATTTTGTCGTGGTGGCCAAAAAGGGGATAGCGGATTTGGATAACCGCGCGCTGACGGAAGCTTTGGATAAATTATGGCGTCGCCACTGTCGCCAGGCTCCCGCATCCTGATCGGGCTGGTGCGGGCCTATCAGCTCGTCATCAGTCCGCTGCTAGGGCCTCGTTGTCGCTTCCAGCCGACATGCTCTCATTACGCAATTGAGGCATTAAGCAGGTTTGGCATGATAAAAGGCAGTTGGTTAGCATTGAAACGCGTATTAAAATGCCACCCTTTGAACCCAGGTGGCGATGATCCGGTGCCGCCAAAAACCGACGATAACAGAGAACACTAACGATGGATTCGCAACGCAATCTTCTCCTCATCGCTCTGCTGTTCGTGTCTTTCATGATCTGGCAGGCATGGCAAACGGACAACGCTCCGCAGCCGGCCGCACAGACCACGCAACAGACTTCGAACGCAGTAGCCGGTGATGCCGCCAGCCAGGCCGTGCCAGCCAGTGGTCAGGGTAAGCTGATTACCGTGAACACCGACGTGCTGTCACTGACCATCAACACCCGTGGTGGCGATATCGAGCAGGCTAAACTGTTGGCCTACCCGGAAACTCTGGGTTCATCGACTCCGTTCCAACTGCTGGAAACCACTCCGTCGTTCGTCTATCAGGCGCAAAGCGGCCTGACCGGTAAAAACGGCCCGGACAACCCGGCCAACGGCGAACGCCCGCTGTACCAAGCGGCGCAGGACAGCTACACCCTGCCGGAAGGCCAGGACGAGCTGCGCATCCCGCTGACCTACACCGATAAAGACGGCGCGGTCTACACCAAGACCTTCGTGCTCAAACGCAACCACTATGCGGTCGGCGTGGATTACAGCATCGACAACAAAGGCGCGGCGCCGCTGGAGCTGACCCTGTTCGGCCAGCTGAAGCAGACCACCGAATTGCCTAAGCACCGCGATACCGGCAGCAGCAACTTCGCGTTGCACACCTTCCGCGGCGCGGCATACTCGTCCAGCGAGGACAAGTACCAGAAATACGCGTTCGACAAAGACGAAAACCTGAGCGTCACCACCAAAGACGGTTGGGTCGCCATGCTGCAGCAGTACTTCGCCACCGCGTGGGTACCGGCGACCAAGGGTGACAACACCTTCTACACCGCCAAACCGGGTGACAACTTGTCCACCATCGGCTTCAAATCTACCCCGGTCGTGGTGCAGCCTGGCGCTCAGCAGCAGCTGAACGCGACCCTGTGGGTCGGCCCGGAGCTGCAGGACCAGATGGCCCAACTGGCGCCGCACTTGGACCTGACCGTGGATTACGGCTGGCTGTGGTTCATCTCCCAGCCGCTGTTCAAACTGCTGAAGTTCATCCACGGCTTTATCGGCAACTGGGGCTTCTCCATCATCATCATCACCTTCATCGTGCGCGGCATCATGTACCCGCTGACCAAGGCGCAGTACACCTCGATGGCGAAAATGCGCATGCTGCAGCCGAAGCTGCAGGCGATGCGCGAACGCATCGGCGATGACAAGCAGCGCATGAGCCAAGAGATGATGGCGCTGTACAAGGCGGAGAAAGTCAACCCGCTCGGCGGCTGCCTGCCGCTGATCATTCAGATGCCGATCTTCCTGGCGCTGTACTACATGCTGATGGGTTCGGTCGAGCTGCGCCACGCGCCGTTCGCCCTGTGGATCCATGACCTGTCGGCGCAAGACCCGTACTACATCCTGCCAATCCTGATGGGCGTGACGATGTTCTTCATCCAGAAGATGTCGCCGACCACCGTGACTGACCCGATGCAGCAGAAAATCATGACCTTCATGCCGGTGATCTTCACAGTGTTCTTCCTGTGGTTCCCGTCCGGTCTGGTGCTGTACTACATCGTCAGCAACCTGGTGACCATCCTGCAGCAGCAGCTGATTTACCGTGGTCTGGAAAAACGCGGTCTGCACAGCCGCGACAAGAAAAAAAGCTAAGCGTATTGTAGGGGTTCGGCGCGCCGACCCTTGCAGTCACCCCAAAGGCGGTCATTAGACCGCCTTTTTGCATCTTAATCGTCAGAGAGAACCGTTATGAGCACCACCGATACCATCGTAGCCCAAGCCACCCCGCCGGGACGCGGCGGCGTCGGCATTCTGCGCATTTCCGGAAGCAAGGCCAAAGACGTCGCCCAGGCGTTGCTCGGCAAGCTGCCGAAGCCGCGCTACGCTGACTATCTGCCGTTCCGCGACGCTACGGGCGCCACCCTCGATCAGGGCATCGCGCTGTGGTTCCCGGGGCCGAACTCCTTTACCGGCGAAGACGTGCTGGAACTGCAGGGCCACGGCGGGCCGGTGATCCTCGATCTGCTGCTCAAGCGCGTGCTGGCGCTGCCCGACGTGCGCATCGCGCGGCCGGGCGAGTTCTCCGAGCGCGCGTTTCTCAACGACAAACTCGATCTGGCGCAGGCCGAAGCGATTGCCGATCTGATCGACGCCAGCTCCGAGCAGGCGGCGCGTTCGGCGATGAACTCGCTGCAGGGCGCGTTCTCCACCCGCATCCACCAGCTCGTGGAAGCGCTCACTCACCTGCGAATCTATGTGGAAGCGGCGATCGACTTCCCGGACGAGGAAATCGACTTCCTGTCCGACGGTAAAATCGAGGCGCAGCTCAACGACGTGATGGCGGATCTGGACAACGTGCGCGGTGAAGCGCGCCAGGGCAGCCTGCTGCGCGAAGGGATGAAGGTGGTGATCGCCGGGCGCCCCAATGCCGGCAAATCGAGCCTGCTCAATGCGCTGGCAGGACGCGAGGCGGCGATCGTCACCGATATCGCCGGCACCACCCGCGACGTTCTGCGCGAACACATCCATATCGACGGCATGCCGCTGCACATCATCGACACCGCCGGCCTGCGCGACGCCAGCGACGAAGTGGAACGCATCGGCATCGAACGTGCATGGAACGAGATCGAACAGGCCGACAGGGTGCTGTTTATGGTTGACGGCACCACCACCGCCGCCACCGAGCCGGCGGAGATCTGGCCGGAGTTTATGGCGCGCCTGCCAGGCACGCTACCTATCACCGTGGTGCGCAACAAAGCCGACATCACCGGTGAAACGCTGGGTATGACGGAAGTGAATAACCACTCACTTATTCGCCTGTCGGCCCGCACCGGCGAAGGCGTCGATGTGCTGCGCGATCATCTTAAACAGAGCATGGGCTTCACCAGCAACATGGAAGGCGGCTTCCTGGCGCGCCGCCGCCACCTGCAGGCGCTGGAACTGGCGGCGCAGCATCTGGTACAGGGCAAAGAACAGTTAGTGAGCGCTTACGCGGGGGAGCTGCTGGCCGAGGAACTGCGCCAGGCGCAGCTGGCCCTGAGCGAAATCACCGGCGAATTCACCTCCGACGATCTGCTGGGCCGCATTTTCTCCAGCTTCTGTATCGGCAAGTAACACCGCCAGACGCCTTCACGGCCGGGACAAGCCCTTGTTCCGGCCGTTTTTCTTTTCCGCTCTCGCTCTGCGCGCCGGCTCTGCGCGCCGGCTCACAGAGCCGCCGCAGCGTCCCGCGCTATACTGGCCAGTCAGGAATCTCTCTCAGGAACGAGTCAACATGGCATTGACCCTCAGGGTACTGCTGGAAAACCGCCGCGCCGCCGGCGCCAACCCGCTATTGCAGGCCAAGGCCGGGTTAAGCCTGCTGATTGAGGATGATACGACGTCCATACTGTTCGATACCGGCCCCGACGACAGCTTTCTGCGCAATGCGGCGCTGATGGGTGTCGATCTCTCCCGTATCACCGCGACGGTGCTCTCCCACGGCCACTATGACCACTGCGGCGGCGTCGCCTGGCTGCCAGACAACAGCCGTATCATCTGCCACCCGCAGGTCGGCGATGAGCGCTATGCGGCGCTGAAGGTGCTGGGCCACACTCGGAAAATCAAAAAGCTCTCTTTGGATATCGACTACTCGCGCCACCGCATGCAATACAGCCGAGAGCCGCTGGCGATCGGCGATCGCTTTATGTGGTCAGGCGAAATCGCGGTGCCCGCACCCCGCGCCTACGGGGTGATCGCCGGGGAGAACGCAGCGGTAGATTACGTTATTGACGAAGGGGTGCTGATTTACAAATCGGATCGCGGTCTGGTGATCGTGACCGGCTGCGGGCACCGCGGGATCGTCAATATCGTGCGCCATTGCCAGCAAATCACCGGGATCGATCGGATCCACGCCTTGATCGGCGGTTTTCATCTGCGCTGCGCTTCCCCGCGCACGCTCTGGCGCGTCCGCCGTTTTTTGCGCCAGCATCAGCCGGAAAAGATTATGGGCTGCCACTGTACCGGCGCCTGGGGCCGGCTATGGCTGCCGGAAGGGATCGCGCCGGCCACCGGCGATAGGCTGGTGCTGGATTAAGCGTGCCGCTTTACACCAACAACGTTGCGATTACCGCGATCCCGCAGCCCAGCACGACGACGCCGATCCCCTTTTGCCTGCCGTCGCCCCGTAGCAAAAAATACAGTGATGGGATGAAAAAGACGGTCATCACGATAACGGGTATCGACCAGCCCGAGATGATCTTGATAATGCTCGGGTTGATCGCGCCAATAAACGTACAGACAACGATATTCCCTGCGATGATTCTCTTTTTGCCCGCCACGCCGAAGGACGTAATGCCATCGATCACGCCGGTCAACGTGCCGATATAGGCGCCGCCGGTCAGTAAACACAGCAACAGGGCAGCGCCTAACCACGCCGTGGCGTTGCCGGTCAAACCGGCGGTATAAAACAGCGCATCCACATTGCGGCTGTTAATGATTGAGATGTCATCCAGCGTCAGCAAACGGCTGATGGCGATAACGATCATGACGATAAACGCCATGATCAGTACCTTGCCAAACAGAATACTGCGCGCCTGCGGTCGTAAGGCGCTTTTCGCAAAGCGCTGGATGCACGGGGTAAAGTTAAATGTAAAAAGAAAAATCGGCAGCAGCAGCCACGTCTGCAATGAAATGCCAGGCGGCGCCTGCACCGCCTGCTGCCCCACCGCAGGTTGTAACAGGAAAAACACCGCCAGGATCGCCACCAGTACGATAGAAACCAGTGCCATTCTGGAAATCAGGTGCTCGATTCGCTGACTAAACGCCAACCATGCCACCGACAGCGCGGCACTCAGCAACAGCGAAATGCCGCCCCTGACCCAGAATCCGTTGTGGAAAAAAGACGCGACGACGTTGACCAAGGTGATGAAATTTATCAGCACGATAATAATCATCGACAAAATAAACAGCACACAGACGATTGCCGCTGCCCGCTCGCCGATAAATGTCGATGATGCCGCCAGGAAATCTTTCTCCGGGTGCGAAATGATGAATTTGAAAAAAAGATAGTGCGCCATCATCGATACCGACATGGCGATAACGATAAACAGCATGAACACTTTCATCCCCAGCACGCCCGGCCCCACCGCCTGTGGCAAAAAGAAAATCCCGGCGCCGAATGCCGTGGAGAAGAAAGTGACAGGCCAATACAGGTGTGAGATTTTCATGATGATGCTCGACCATCATGGCTATGCGTGACGCATAGCCAGCTGGCACAAAAATGTCATTCGAAACAGGATTTGCCGAAGAAGACCAGTAAAGAAGGCAAAGCGAAGTTATCGTAAAAAGTCGCGGCCGCACGATAGCCGTTAAGCACGTTGACGCGTGAACACAGCGGAAAAACGCCAATATGCGACGTGTAATTATCAAAGATTTTATTGGAGGAAATGCGATACCGAATAGCCCTGAACGTCGCAGCATTTCCCGCCGCGCAGGTCGGTTTATTTTCCTTGATGATATCGAACGCGTGTTCACCCACCGTCATCTTCACATTTCCGTCTTGGCGCTGAAAATACGCCTCTTTATCCATACGGTTTTTAATGTGGCGTTTAAAGCGATCCGCCATGTTTTTCTCACTGACATAAAATGCATTGATATCAATGCCATGACGTTGATTCGACGCCAGAATGTAGTCGTTTATTTTTTCCGGAATAATGTACGGCGATGTCGCCATCTTCCTGAATTCGTTAGCGCCGTCTATCTCGCTGCCATCACTTTTTTCCATATAGAAATCATTTATTTCCATCAAGAAGTCAGGCTGAACACTGAGCCGTCTGATGGATTCGGCAATGTAGTCGATGCAGAAGCGCGCGGACTTTTCCACTTCACTGCTGACAGAAAAACGATCGTCCAAATTAACCACGGTATGCCCACCGGAAATCACCACCTTATCCGTCAAAAAAGACGATGCCAGCGCGATGAGGTCTTCAACGTTGTTATTTGAAACCTCATTGTTGATAACCTCAGCGATCCCATTCTGATCGGCTTTGTAGACGATAAAGCGATCTTCACCCTTCCAACCTTTTTTGCAGTTACATTTATATTCTTTAAAAACAACACGTTCAGCTGTCTTATAAAAATCGGCGCTTTGCAGCGGCATTAATTCGAGATCTGGCATACCCTTCTTCCCTATTCGTAGCCAATGACGCCAACTTTTTATAACAATAGCTAATGTAAATTTAGTGACCTGACTCTGATAATTAATAAACACCCACAATAAATAGGGTTTTTGTGGGTTTGCTCACATTTTCAAGTTCAGGTTATTTTAACCATTTTTATTATGTGGTTTTATATTTCCAACAAACGAATGCGGAGAGGTGGGCGAGTGGTTTAAGCCAGATTTAAGAAACTAACCGTTTCTTAAATCCACACGAGTCATCGTGTCGTAGGTTCGAATCCTGCTCTCTCCGCCAACTTTTTCTTATCAGGCGATATTTTATGGGTTCATTGGACGCCGTCGATTCGAAAGCGGCTGGCTTCGGAACTGATTAATTTTATGCACGACCCCGTTACGCAACGCGATTTGAGGTCTGAATAACCTTCGCCTTGCATGCCCCCATCCCCTCCTGCACAGCGCAAAAGCCAACAAATCGGATAATCCGCATAGTGTTTTTTGATGATAAATCCTCAACTTAGTCTTAATCTAACACCCCTGCGTTCTTAGCGACCCTCTGTCATGGAGTGAACAATGGCGTGTCATTTTGCCCGATGGACCCCGGCCTCCGCTGTCCTGGATACCCAGAGACTCTCCGACGAAGTGATAGCCGCCACCCGCACCTTTTCCGTTAAGCGCCGCACGCGTTACCTGCAAGGGCGCATTCTGCTCGCCGAAATGATGTTTTACCTGTACGGCCTGCCGACGCTTCCCCCTATAGCCACCACCCCGACCGGCCGCCCCTGCTTCGCCGATCATCAGCTGCCCGATTTTAGCCTCGCCTACGCCAGCAACACCGTGGGCGTGCTGCTCAGCGACGAAGGCAAAGTCGGACTGGATATCGAAGTGATGCGGGCGCGCGGCACCCGGCAAAGCGCGCTGCAACACGCGCATCAGACGCCGGCGGAAAGTGCCTGGATCGGCGCGCAGGACGATCGGCTGGAGGCGGAAACTCAGCTGTGGAGCATCCGGCAAAGCGTGCTGAAAATTTCCGGCCTGGGCAACAGCGGCCAGTCTACGCTGCGTCTGCATCCGTTCTCCGGGCACCTGCGCTCCAGCGCCACGCCGGACGTTCAGGTGATGAGCGACGCCGATGAATACCTGAGCTGGGCCTGCGCCGGCAGCCCCGGGCTGGATCGCCTGCTGTGCTGGCGCTACGAAGAGCGCCGCGGCCTGCACAAAGACGGGGAAATCTCGCCCCGCAGCCCGGCGGCGTCCTCGCGATTCGTCAAACTGACGGGCCTGAAGACGCCCGGTTAACGTGGCGCAAGGCGGATAAAGCCGTTTTTACCGCACGAATTTCTGCCGTAATTTGTAAAAACAGCTAAATGTTGAGCAATCGCCTATTCTCGACCCGAGCTTTAGCCTACTATTCGCCCATGTTGTCCGCTGAATCTGCTCATTCGAAAGGGAGAATCATCATGTCAGACCAAGCCTTAAAAATCGTCACTCTGCTCGGCAGCCTGCGCAAAGGCTCCTACAACGCCATGGTGGCCCGCGCCCTGCCAGGCCTGGCTCCGCAGGGCGTCACCATTGAAGCGCTGCCTTCCATCCGCGATATCCCGCTGTACGACGCCGACATGCAACAGGGTGAGGGTTTCCCTGCCGCGGTCGAAGCGATAGCAGAGCAGATCCGCCAGGCCGACGGCGTGATCATCATCACCCCCGAATACAACTATTCCGTGCCCGGCGGGTTGAAAAACGCCATCGACTGGTTGTCTCGCTTGCCGAATCAACCGCTGGCCGGCAAGCCGGTGGCCATTCAAACCAGCTCGATGGGGCCCATCGGCGGCGCGCGCTGCCAGTACCACCTGCGCCAGATCCTGGTGTTCCTGGATGCGATGGTGATGAACAAGCCCGAGTTTATGGGCGGCGTGATCCAGAACAAGGTCGATGAACAGGCCGGTGAACTGAGCGATCAGGGAACGTTGGATTTCCTGACCGGCCAGCTGTCCGCGTTCAGCGATTTCATTCGCCGCGTGGAATGACGGTCTCGCGGCGCCCGCAGGGCGCCGCAACAGGACATGAAGTCCGCCAATTTATTGAAATTAAAGCCATAGCATCATGTATTTTTTCATTTTAGCGTTATTTTTCGTTTCCATCACCAGTCCCGCTTTCGCCGCAGACATGCGTTATCCCGCCGGTGAAGAGCCGCTGGAGCTGCCTGCGCACAGTGCGCTTAACGCCCAACTGTCGCGATCCGCGCAAAACCAGGAAGATAAAAAGCTGGGCGCCATGTCGCTGTACCTGACGCTGATGCGCGAAGACGGCCGCAACGTCTGGGCCCCCTACCAGTTGGCGGTATCGTCGGCGGAGAAAGGGCAAACCGAGCTGGCGGAGCGCTATCTGCAGCTGAGCGCCGATCGCGGCCTGTGGTACTACTACAATCTGCTGGAGGACGACGCCTTCAACAGCATCCAGCATTCCGCCACCTACCAATCCATTCTGGCCGCCACCAAAGCGCGCTATCTGCAGCACGCCCGCCGCTATGAAGGCAAAGCCAGCTACGCGATACCGGACGGCGAAGCGCCGCCCGAAGGTTGGCCAACGGTGATCTTCCTGCATACCTACGGCAAGGCCGCCGCCATCAGCCCCGAGGAACGGCTGCTGTTCGGCGAAATGGGCGTGGCCTATATCGAGATCAACGGCACGCAGATGTTGTCGGAAAACAGCTTCCGCTGGTCGAATTACAGCGACGAAAGCACCCAGGCCGCCCTTCAGCGTACGGTGCAACAGCTGGCTCCACAGTTAAAGCTGAACCCCCAGCGGATTTATCTCAGCGCTCGCGGCCAGGGTGCGCTGCACGCCGCCAATCTGATCGCGAAGTACCCGCAGTTTTACGCCGGCGCGCTATTGATCGCCCCCAACGGCGAGATCAAGCCGGCCCAGCAGTCGCTGGCGGCGAAAAAGAAAATCGTGATGGCGTATTACGATCGGCAGAACTTCAGCGAGCAGGCGCTGGCATTGCACTTCGCCAATCTGTTCGGAGAGGATAATCAGGTGCAGACGCTGCACTTCGCCCAAGGGGAGGATGCCGCCGGCAGTTGGCAGGCGCGCTTCAGGCGGCCATTGCAATGGGTGCTGGATCGGGCGCCGGATGCGACGCCGGGAGTCTAGGGTTTCAGGGCCGACGGACGTCGGCCCTTTGGCTGTCAATGGCCGTCGACGAAGACGATCTTCAGCACAAACAGCAGCGCCACGACCACCACGCACGGGCTGATTTCACGCCAGCGGCCGGTACCGAGCTTCATCACGCAGTAGGAGATAAAGCCGAGCGCAATGCCTTCGGTGATCGAGAAGCTGAACGGCATCATCACCGCGGTGACAAACGCCGGTACCGCTTCGGTCAGATCGTCCCATTTCACCCGCGCCAGGCTGGAGGTCATCAGCACGCCGACGTAGATCAGCGCGCCGGCGGCGGCATACGCCGGCACCATACCCGCCAGCGGCGACAGGAAGATCACCAGCAGGAACAGCAGGCCGGTGACCACCGCCGTCAAACCGGTGCGGCCGCCCACGGCGACGCCGGATGAGCTTTCGATGTAAGCGGTTACGGAAGAAGTGCCCGCCAGCGAACCGGCCACCGAGCTGATGCTGTCAACGTACAGCGCCTGCTTCATGCGCGGGAACTTGCCCTGATTGTCGGTCAAACCGGCTTTATCGGTGACGCCGATCAGGGTGCCGGAGGAGTCGAACAGGTTCACCAGCATAAACGAGAAGATGACCCCGGCCAGCCCGATGTTCAGCGCGCCGGCCACGTCGACCTGGCCCACTACCGAGGTGATGCTCGGCGGCAAGGAGAACAGGCCGCCGTATTTCACGTCGCCCAGCATCCAGCCGATCAGGGTGGTGACCACGATCGATACCAGCACCGCCGCGTGGAAGTTGCGCGAAGAGAGCACGGCGATGATGAAGAAGCCGAGTGCCCCCAGCAGCACATTGTGCGAGGTCAGGCTGCCAATGGTCACCAGCGTGTCCGGGTTGGCCACCACGATGCCGGCGTTTTTCAGCCCCATCATGCCGATGAACAGACCGATGCCGCTGGTGATGCCGACCCGCAGGCTGATCGGAATGTTGGCGATCATCCAGTAGCGAATGCGGAAAATGGTCAGCAGCAGCAGGCCGACCGCGCCCCAGAAGATGGCGCCCATGCCCACCTGCCAGGAGATTCCCATCGCGCCGACCACCACGAAGGCGAAGAAGGCGTTCAGGCCCATCGCCGGCGCCAACGCCACCGGCAGGTTCGCCAGCAGGCCCATAAAGATGCTGCCGAAGGCGGCGATCAAACAGGTGGTGACAAATACCGCCTGGGTATCCATGCCCGCCGCGCCCAAAATTTGCGGGTTAACGAACACGATATACACCATGGTGAGGAAAGTGGTGATACCGGCAATCGTTTCCGTACGCGCCGTCGTGCCATGTTGCTTGAGTTTAAACACACGCCCAAGCAAGCCTTGCTCAGCGTCAAGGCCAGATACTGGTTTGGTCATTATCAGAATTCCGAAAATGGGAATGGACAGTCGCCGGCTATCCTATAACAAAAAATGGGGCTTTTGACGCCGGTCACAGGTTTTTTTCGCCGTCTTTACGGCTAAACGCGTCAACGGCTTGTATTTACAGGCATTCATTCTCCATCACAGCCCGCCGCGTTGCCGTTTGCCGACACGGCCGATAAAATGGCCTATCGCATCTCTTACCCTACCCGCTAAAAAAACAGGAACCCGCATGTCTTCGACCTTTATCGATAAGCTCGCGTTGATCGCGCTGAAAGATGACAAAGTGGCGCTGGTGCGCTCGCACAACAAGACGCTGTTTTATGTACCGGGCGGAAAGCGCGAAGCGGGTGAAACCGATGAGCAGGCGCTGTGCCGCGAAATCGACGAAGAGCTGACCGTTGCGCTGCAGCCGCAATCCATCGCGTTTTACGGCGAGTTCACCGGCCCGGCGGACGGCAAGCAGGACGGCACTCAGGTGCGCATTCGTTGCTACCAGGCCGACTTTACCGGGCAGTTGCAGCCGGCCGCCGAAATCGCCGAGCTGAAGTGGTGCGACAGCCGCGATCTGCCGCAGTGTTCACACGTCGCCGCGCTGATTTTGCACGATCTCAAGGCGCGTAGCCTGATCAAGTGATCGCTGAGCGGCCTCAGCGGCGTTAACCCGAAGGAACCTGTCCCGCATGAATCAGATTGACTGCATTTTGTTCGACTGCGACGGCACGCTGGTGGACAGCGAAGTGCTGTGCAGCAAAGCCTATGTCCATATGTTCGCCCGCTACGGCATTCATCTGTCGCTGGAAGAGGTATTCAAGAAATACAAAGGGGTGAAGCTGTACGAGATCATCGATCGGGTCAACGCCGAGCAGGGCACGGACCTGGTAAAAGAGACGCTGGAGCCGCTGTATCGGCAGGAAGTGGCGCGGCTGTTCGACAGCGAACTGCAACAGATTGCCGGCGCCCGCGAGCTGCTGGCGCAGGTGACGGTGCCAGTCTGCACCGTCTCCAACGGGCCGGTCAGCAAGATGCAGCACTCGCTCGGCCTGACCGGCATGCTGCCTTATTTTGATGACCGGTTGTTCAGCGGCTATGACATTCAGCGCTGGAAGCCGGATCCGGCGATCGTGTTTCACGCCGCCGAACAGATGCAGGTGCCGGTGACGCGCTGCATCCTGGTGGACGATTCGCCCGCCGGCGCGCAGGCCGGCATCAATGCCGGCATCCCGGTCTTTTACTTCTGCGCCGATCCGCATAACCCGCCGATCGACCACCCGCTGGTGACGACGTTTGACGACCTGGCGCAATTGCCCGCGCTGTGGCGCGAACGCGGCTGGCGGCTGACGGCCGATTAACTGGCCGGCAACGGCGGCTTGTTGCGCCACCAGCGCCAGGAGCGCTTCAGGCCGCGGGTTTGCGCGCCGAAGCGGCGGTTGACCGCGTTGGCCAGCAGATCGAGCGCCAGGCAGAACACGAAATAGACCAGCGCCACGAACAGGAATACTTCCATCGGGTAGACCATGCTGCGGTTGTTGACCTGGGTCGCCAGGAAGGTCAGTTCGCCAACGCCGACGATATAAGCCAACGAGGTGTCTTTGATCAGAGAAATCCACTGGTTTATGAACGACGGCACCATCATGCGCAGCGCCTGCGGCAGCACGATCATGCGCAGCGTCTGCCAGCGGGTCAGCCCCAGAGAAAGCCCGGCCTGCCACTGACCGGGGCCGATCGCGGCGATGCCGGCTTTCACCGCATGGGCCAGATAGGCCGAGGCGATCAGCGCCAGCGCGCACACGACGGTGGTGATTTCCGGGATCTCGACGCCAAACACCATCGGCAACAGGAAATAGGTCCAGAAGATCAGCATGATGACCGGAATGGCGCGGAAAAAGCCCAACACCGCCGCCAGCAGCCCGGCGGCGATGCCGCGCGACATCGCCAGCGCCACGCCGAGCAGGGTGCCGAGCACCGCCGAGGCGACCCCGGCCATCAGACTGATCGCCAACGTCAGCGCCGCGCCGCCCAGCGGCCCATCCGGCCAGGTGCCCCACAGCAGGTAGCCCAGGTTGTCGTGAATCACGCTGAAATCCATCTCAATGCCCTCCCAGCGGTTTACGCTGTTGTCGCCACATGCCCCAGCCTTCCAGCAGCGCGATGATGGCGATATACAGTACCGTCGCCACGCCGAACGCCTGGAAAGTGCGCAGGGTTTCGGTTTCGACCTGACGCGAGGCGTAAGAGAGTTCGGCCACGCCGATCGCCATGGTCAACGACGAGTTCTTGATCACGTTCATGTATTGGCCCAGCAGCGGCGGCAGCGCGATTTTCAGCGCCTGCGGCAGCACCACATAGCGCATCGCCTGCCAGCCGGTCAGCCCCAGCGCCTGAGCGGCATATTTCTGCCCGCCGGCGACGCCGCGAATACCGGAGCGGATCTCTTCGGCGATAAAGGCGGTGGAGTATAGCGTCAGGCCGAAGAAACCGGCGAGAAACTCGAACGACGGCCACTCAAGCGGGCCAACCTGATGGGCGCTGTTCAGCCACTGCATGGCGGCGGACGGCAGGATCTGCCCGGCGGCGAAGTACCAGAAGAACAGCTGCACCAGCAGCGGCGTATTGCGAAACAGCGAACTGTACCCCATCGCCAGCCAGCGCAACGGCCGCAGGCTGCTGTCGCGCATCGCCGCCAGCACAAAGCCCAGCAGCGTAGCCGCCAGCCCCGCACAGGCGGAAAGCCACAGCGTCAGCAGAAAACCGTGCCACAGCCAGCTCAGGTATTGCGGCGCCAGCAGCCAGTCCAGGTTCATGTTCAATCCTTGTCTTGCAGAATGCATCAGGGGCGCAGCAAGCTGCGCCCCTCCGTGCCTATCTCACCGCAAGCGGTTAAGTCAGGCTTTTGGTTGCTGATCCAAAGGCGCGATTTTGAAATCGCCGCGCGGTTGAGCGGATTTGGTTTCCGGCCCGAACCAGCGATCGTAAATCTTAACCGCTTCGCCGTCTTTTTCCAGCTTGATCAGCGTCTCGTTCACCGCGGCGGTCAGGCGATCTTCACCCTTGGGAATGCCCACGCCCTGATACTCTTTGGTCAGGCTGAACGGCGAAATTTCAAACTCCGCCTTTTGCGCCGCCGGCAGGTTGCCGAGCAGGCCGACCAGCTTGGCGTCGTCCTGAGTGATCGCCTGCACGTTGCCGTTACGCAGCGCCACAAACGCCAGCGGGGTATCATCGTAGGAGATCACTTTCGCCGTTGGGAAACGCTCGCGCAGGGTGATTTCCTGCACCGTGCCCTTATCCGCGCCGATGCGCAGCTTCTTGATGTCTTCCGGCGTTTTCAACACGCCTTTGCGGGCGATGAATTTCTGGCCAGTGGCGAAGTACGGCACGCTGAAGTTCACTTCCTTGGCGCGCTCGTCGGTAATGGTGAAGTTGGCGGCAATCAGGTCAACCTTCTTCGACACCAGCAGCGGAATGCGGTTGGCCGGGTTGGTGGCGCGCAGCTCCACTTTCACCCCCAGCGCTTTGCCGATCGCGTCGGCGACATCCACATCGTAGCCCACCAGCTTCTTGCTCTGCGGATCGATGTAGCCGAACGGCGGGTTGCTGTCGAACACCGCGATGCGCACCACGCCGGCTTGCTTGATATCGTCAAGTTTGTCCGCGTGCGCGGCGCCGGCGGCGAAACCGGTCAGACTGGCTAACAACGTTAAGGCCAAAGCGCGATGTTTCATAGAAAGCTCCTAAGTGGTTGATGTCCTGCTGGCGGATAAGCTAGCAAGCGCCACATAGGTCAGGAAATAATATAAAAAGCTATATTTATAACCTTTTTATCTTTACGAGCTTAAGATGGAATAAAGGCGCGGGAAACCGCGCCTTGGAAGGATATTACCCGGAAAGGGTTAGTCGTCTTTTTCGTCTTTACCGCCCGGAGACAGCAGCTTTTCCAGGGCGTCGCCGCCCAAATGACGGAAATCCTGTCCTTTGACGAAATAGAAGATAAATTCGCAGATGTTCTGGCAGCGATCGCCGATACGCTCGATAGAACGAGCGCAGAACAGCGCGGTCAGCACGCTCGGAATGGTGCGCGAATCTTCCATCATGTAGGTCATCAGCTGACGTACGATGCCTTCGTATTCCTGGTCGACCTTTTTATCTTCACGGTAAATACGGATCGCCTCGTCCAGATCCATGCGCGCGAACGCGTCCAGCACGTCGTGCAGCATCTGCACGGTGTGGCGCCCCAGCGACTCCAGGCTGACCAGCAGCGGCTGGTGCTGGTGCGAGAACTTCTCCAGCGCGGTGCGGCAGATCTTGTCCGCCACGTCGCCGATGCGTTCCAGCTCGGAAATGGTTTTGATGATCGCCATCACCAGACGCAGATCGCTGGCGGTCGGCTGGCGCTTGGCGATAATGCGCACGCAGGCTTCGTCGATCGCCACTTCCATCATGTTGACCTTGGCGTCGCCTTCGATCACGCGCTTGGCCAGCTCGCCATCCTGATTGTGCATCGCGGTGATGGCGTCGGTCAGCTGCTGCTCCACCAGCCCGCCCATGGTCAGCACCTGGGTGCGGATATGCTCGAGCTCTGCGTTGAACTGGCCGGAAATGTGTTTGTTTAAATTCAGGTTATCCATGATGCTTCCTATCAACCATAACGGCCAGTGATGTAGTCTTCAGTCTGCTTTTTCTGCGGCGCAGTGAACAGGTTATCAGTATCACTGAACTCGATCAGCTCGCCCAGATACATAAATGCGGTAGAGTCGGAGCAGCGCGCCGCCTGCTGCATGTTGTGCGTCACGATCACCACGGTGTAATCAGCCTTCAGCTCGCTGATCAGCTCTTCAATCTTGCCGGTTGAGATCGGATCCAGCGCCGAGCAAGGCTCATCCAGCAACAGCACTTCCGGACGAATGGCGATGCCGCGGGCGATGCACAGACGCTGCTGCTGGCCGCCGGAGAGGCTGTAGCCGCTCTGGTGCAGCTTGTCCTTGGTTTCGTTCCACAGCGCCGCTTTGGTCAGCGCCCACTGCACGCGCTCGTCCATATCGGCGCGCGACAGCTTTTCAAACAGGCGAACGCCGAAGGCGATGTTGTCGTAAATCGACATCGGGAACGGCGTCGGCTTCTGGAACACCATGCCGACCTTGGCGCGCAGCAGCGCGATATCCGAGTTGTCGGTCAGGATGTTCTGGCCGTCCAGCAGAATGCCGCCTTCCGCACGCTGTTCCGGGTACAGCTGGTACATCTTGTTGAAGGTGCGCAGCAGGGTGGACTTGCCACAGCCGGATGGGCCGATAAACGCGGTGACCTTGTTCTTGGCGATATCCAGCGTGATGTTCTTCAGCGCATGGAATTTGCCGTAGTAGAAGTTCAGATCGCGTACCTGAATTTTGCTGCTGGAAGCGTCAGTAACCATACTCATCAAGACTTCTCTCTTTTCATCAGCGCCGCCAAAGCGGCGCTCAAAATTTTATGAATGCTTTTTCTTGGCGAAAATCACGCGCGCCAGGATATTCAGTAACAGTACGCACAGGGTGATTAACAGCACCCCGGCCCAGGCCAGCTGTTGCCATTCGGCGAACGGGCTCATGGCGAATTTGAAGATGGTCACCGGCAGGTTGGCGATCGGCTGCATCAGGTCGGTGCTCCAGAACTGGTTCGACAGCGAGGTGAACAGCAGCGGTGCCGTTTCCCCCGCAATACGCGCAATCGCCAGCAGCACGCCGGTGATGATGCCGGACACCGACGCCTTCAGCGTGATGGCGGAAATCATGCGCCATTTCGGCGTGCCCAGCGCATAAGCGGCCTCGCGCAGCGTATCCGGCACCAGTTTCAGCATGTTCTCGGTGGTGCGAATGACGATCGGCACCTGCAGCAGCGCCAGCGCCACGATGCCAGCCCAACCGGAGAAGTGTTCCATCTTCGCCACCACAATGGTGTAAACGAACAGGCCCACCACGATCGACGGTGCAGACAACAGAATATCGTTGATAAAGCGGATCACTTCCGCCAACCAGGATTTACGTCCGTATTCTGCCAGGTAAATACCGGCCATGATGCCCAGCGGCGTGCCGAAGATGGTCGCCCACAGGATCAACAGCCCGCTGCCGGCGATGGCGTTGGCCAAGCCGCCGCCCGCGGTGTTCGGCGGCGGGGTCATCTCGGTGAACAGCGCCAGCGACATGCCGTCGAAGCCTTTGGTCACGGTGGCGATAAGGATCCAGATCAGCCAGAACAGCCCGAACGCCATGGTCGCCATCGACAGGAACAGCGCGAGGCGGTTTTTCTGCCGGCGCCAGGCCTGCATTTTGCGGCGGCTTTCCGCCAGAACGACTGCGTTTTGCATATCCATCGTCGCCATGTTAACGCCCCTCATTCTTGGCCAGACGCATGATCATCAGTTTCGACAGCGCCAGCACGATAAAGGTGATAACAAACAGAATCAGGCCCAGCTCCATCAGTGCGGCGGTGTGCACGCCGGACTCGGCTTCGGCGAATTCGTTGGCCAGCGCCGAGGTGATGCTGTTGCCCGGCATGTACAGCGAAGCGCTGTCGAGCTGGTAGGTGTTGCCGATGATAAAGGTTACCGCCATGGTCTCCCCCAACGCTCGGCCCAGGCCCAGCATCACGCCGCCGATGACGCCGTTTTTGGTGAACGGCAGCACGATGCGCCAGATGACTTCCCAGGTGGTGCAGCCGATGCCGTAGGCCGACTCTTTCATCATTACCGGCGTCTGCTCGAACACGTCGCGCATCACCGCGGCGATGTAAGGAATGATCATGATAGCCAGGATCACCCCGGCGGCCAGAATGCCGATGCCGAAGGCCGGGCCGGAGAACAACTCGCCGACGATAGGAATGCCCGACAGCACTTCGCCCACCGGCGTCTGGAAATATTCGGCGAACAGCGGGGCGAACACGAACAGGCCCCACATGCCGTAGACGATGCTCGGGATGGCCGCCAGCAGCTCAATGGCGATGCCCAGCGGCCGCTTCAACCAGTTCGGCGCCAGTTCGGTCAGGAACAGCGCGATGCCGAAACTCACCGGCACGGCGATAATCAGCGCGATGAGCGAGGTGACCACGGTGCCGTAGATAGGCACCAGCGCGCCGAACTGCTCCGCCGGCGCATCCCACTCTTTGGTCCACAGGAAGGCGAAGCCGAATTTCTGCATGCTTGGCCAGGAGGCGAAGATCAGCGAAACGATGATGCCGCCCAGCAACAATAGGGTAATCAGCGCAGCCAGTCTCACCAGCGCGCTGAAAATGATGTCACCGTTTTTGCCCGGTGCTTTGATGGTCGGCTTGTACTCAGCCATAGATTACTCTCTGTTTGAACCCTGGCAGCCCCAACCGGGATCGGAGCCTGAAGAACTGTGTGGGGCGCGGCGAACCCGCGCCCCTGCGTTGTTAGTACAGCGCTTTACCTGAACTGTCTTTTACGTTGGTTTTCCAGGCCGCACGCACCTGCTCAACCACTTCTTTCGGCAGGGTGGCGTAATCCAGTTCGTTAGCCTGCTTGCCGCCGGTTTTGTAGGCCCAGTCGAAGAACTTCAGCACTTCGGCGCCCTGAGCAGGGTTTTTCTGCTCTTTATGCACCAGGATGAAGGTGGTGGAGGTGATTGGCCACACGTTGTCGCCTTTCTGGTCAGTCAGATCCTGAGCAAAGGTTTTGCTCCAATCCGCACCCTTAGCGGCGTTGCTGAAGCTCTCTTCGGTCGGGCTGACCGGTTTGCCGTCGGCGGACACCAGCTTGGTGTAAGCCAGGTTGTTCTGCTTGGCGTAAGCGTATTCTACGTAGCCGATAGAGCCAGGCAGACGCTGAACGAAGGCGGCGATGCCGTCGTTGCCTTTGCCGCCCAGACCGGTCGGCCAGTTAACGGTAGAACCGGCGCCGATCTTCTCTTTCCACTGCGCGTTCACCTTGGACAGGTAGCTGGTAAACACGAACGAGGTGCCGGAACCGTCGGCGCGGCGCACCACGGCGATGTTCTGGTCAGGCAGTTTCACGCCTGGGTTCAGCTTGGTGATAGCCGGATCGTTCCACTTTTTGACGTTGCCCAGGTAGATATCACCCAGGGTTTTACCGTCCAGCGTCAGTTCGCCGGATTTGATGCCCGGGATATTCACAGCCAGCACCACGCCGCCGATCACGGTCGGGAACTGGAACAGGCCATCGGCCGCCAGTTTGTCGTCAGACAGCGGGGCGTCGGAAGCGCCAAAGTCAACGGTGTTGGCCACGATTTGCTTCACGCCGCCAGAGGAGCCGATGCCCTGATAGTTAACTTTGTTGCCGGTTTCTTTCTGATAAGAATCTGCCCACTTGGCGTAAACCGGAGCGGGGAATGTCGCACCTGCACCGGTCAGGCTGGCAGCAGCGAACGCGGACACGGCGGTCAGGGAGAAGGTCGCTGCCACAATACTGGCGACGGTGGTACGCATCAGTTTCATAATCCCTCCTAATGGGATACTTAAAATCGACGTCGAGTCGTTTTAATCAGAGTAAGTATTGCTGCAGGAGGGAAAATAGGACAGTTTGGTGACAGAAAAATGTACGCAATATGACAGTTATATTACAGTGCATTTGAATGGGGTTTGTTTATTTAAAAATCAATCAATTAAATCAAAAATAGCGCAATTGCCAAACAACAAAAAAACCGTTTGGGCACGGCCTATCCGCTTGAATATGACAATGTTTATCGCCGAATCGGTCGCGCTGTCATCTTTAAGGTCACTCATGAAAAAAGCCGGCGCGAAGGCCGGCTTTTGCAGTTTACCTGCGGCAAATTACTCTACGGTGACAGACTTCGCCAGGTTGCGCGGTTGGTCAACGTCGGTGCCCTTGATCAGCGCCACGTGGTAAGACAGCAGCTGCAACGGCACGGTGTAGAAGATCGGCGCCACGATTTCCTCAACGTGCGGTAGAGGAATGATGGTCATGCCTTCGCTGCTGACGAAGCCGGCGTCCTGATCGGCGAACACGTACAGCTGACCGCCGCGCGCGCGCACTTCTTCAATGTTGGACTTCAGCTTTTCCAGCAGTTCGTTGTTCGGCGCCACCACGATCACCGGCATATCGGCGTCGATCAGCGCCAGCGGGCCGTGTTTCAACTCACCCGCCGCATAAGCTTCAGCGTGAATATAGGAGATCTCTTTCAGCTTCAGCGCCCCTTCCATGGCGATCGGGTACTGATCGCCGCGGCCGAGGAACAGCGCATGATGTTTGTCCGAGAAACCTTCCGCCAGCGCTTCGATCTCTTTATCCATCGACAGCATCTGCTCAATACGCGCCGGCAGCGCCTGCAGGCCGTGCACAATCTCCTGCTCCACGCTTTCCGCCATGCCTTTCAGACGGCCCAGGCGCGCCACCAGCATCAACAGCACGGTGAGCTGCGTGGTAAAGGCTTTGGTCGAAGCAACGCCGATTTCCGTGCCCGCTTTGGTCATCAACGCCAGATCGGATTCGCGCACCAGCGAAGACCCCGCAACGTTACAAACGGCCAGCGAACCGAGATAACCCAGCTCTTTGGACAGACGCAGCGCCGCTAACGTGTCGGCGGTTTCGCCGGACTGCGACAGGGTGATGATCAGGCTGCCCGGACGCACCGCCGATTTGCGGTAACGGAATTCGGACGCGATCTCGACATCGCACGGCACGCCGGCCAGCGCTTCAAACCAGTAACGCGCCACCATCCCGGAGTGGTAAGAAGTCCCACAGGCGATGATCTGCACGTGCTGCACCTTGGCCAGCAGCTCGTCGGCGTGCGGGCCCAGCTCGCTCAGGTTGATTTGGCCATGACTGAAACGCCCTTCCAGGGTGTTTTTCAGCGCCAGCGGCTGTTCGTAAATCTCTTTTTGCATGTAGTGGCGGTAAGCGCCCTTGTCGCCGGCGTCATACTGCACCTGGGACTCGATCTCAGGGCGCTCGATGGCGTTACCCTGCTTGTCGAAGATGTTGACGGTGCGGCGAGTCACCTCCACCACATCGCCTTCTTCCAGGAAGATGAAGCGGCGGGTGACCGGCAGCAACGCCAGCTGATCGGAAGCGATGAAGTTTTCCCCGACGCCGCGACCGATAACCAGCGGGCTGCCGGAGCGCGCCGCGACCAATACGCTCGGATCGCGGCTGTCCATCACCACGGTGCCGTAAGCGCCGCGCAGCTGTGGGATCACGCGCTGAACCACTTCGAGCAGCGTACCGCCCTGCAGCTGTTCCCAGTGCACCAGGTGCGCGATCACTTCGGTGTCGGTTTCAGAGTTGAAGCGGTAACCGCGTTCGATCAGCAGTTCGCGCAGCGGCTCGTGGTTTTCGATGATGCCGTTATGCACCACGGTAATGTAGTCGGAAACATGCGGGTGCGCGTTCGCTTCGGTCGGTTCACCGTGCGTTGCCCAACGGGTGTGAGCGATGCCGGTGCCGCCGTGCAGATCGGTCTGCTCCGCCGCTTCGGCCAGTTTTTGCACCTTGCCTACGCGACGCAGGCGACTGACGTTGCCTTGATCGTCGACCACCGCCAGACCGGCGGAGTCGTAACCGCGGTACTCAAGACGACGTAAACCTTCCAGCAGAATTTCTGCGATATCACGTTGCGCTACTGCGCCTACAATTCCACACATTCGGTTATATTCCTAATGAACGCCTTTTATGGGCGTTTTCGATGCCTTGACCTGATTTTTGCCGGTTTTACCGTGCGTCCCCCGAGCCTGTAGATGGTGGGGGTTATTATGTTTTGTATTGGGCTCGTGAATGGAGCCCAACGCAAAACACACTATGACTTCTTCTTCACCGGGCGCTGCCAGCCCTGAATGTGCACCTGCTTGACGCGGCTCAGCACCAGTTCGTTTTCGGCGATATCTCGCGTCACCGTGGTGCCGGCGGCAATGGTGGCCCCTTTGCCGACCGACACCGGCGCCACCAGCTGAGTATCGGAACCGACGAACACGCCATCGCCGATCAGCGTCTTGTGCTTATTGGCGCCATCGTAATTGCAGGTGATGGTGCCGGCGCCGATATTCACGTCATCGCCAATGTCGGCATCGCCCAGGTAGCTGAGGTGACCGGCCTTGGAGCCTTTGCCCAATCGCGCCTTTTTCATTTCCACGAAGTTGCCGACGTGGGCCCCTGTTGCCAGCTCCGCGCCAGGGCGCAGGCGGGCGAACGGCCCAACGGAGCAGGCGGCTTCCAGCACGCTGTCTTCCAGGACGCTGTAAGGGCTGATCTCGCAGTCATCACCGATCACGCAGTTTTTCAGCACGCAGCCGGCGCCGATTTTCACCCGGTCGCCCAGCTTGACGTGACCTTCGATAATCACATTCGCATCAATAGTGATGTCGCGGCCGTGAACAAGTTCACCGCGCAGGTCGAAACGCGCCGGATCCAACAACATTACGCCGGCCAGCAGCAGTTTTTCAGACTGTTCCGACTGGAACACGCGCTCCAGGGTCGCCAGCTGCTGTCGGTTGTTCACGCCTTCCACTTCGCTCAAACGCGATGGGTGCACGGCTTCGATTTTCTTGCCGTCGGCATGCGCCAACGCAATGATATCGGTGATGTAAAACTCGCCCTGAGCGTTGTCGTTGTTCAACATCCCCAGCCAGCGCTTCAGATCGCGCCCATTCGCCACCAGGATGCCGGTATTGATCTCATTGATCTGACGCTGCGCTTCGCTGGCGTCCTTGTGTTCGACGATGCCCACCACGTCACCCTGCTCGCGCACGATGCGGCCATAGCCACTCGGATCGTCCAGCTTGACCGTCAGCAGGCCGATGCCGCCCTGCGGCTTGGCCGCCAACAGGCGCGTGAGCGTATCGACGGAGATCAACGGCACGTCGCCATACAGCATCAACACGTCTTCATCGTCGGCAAAATGCGGCGCCGCCTGCTGCATCGCATGGCCAGTGCCCAGTTGCTCGGCCTGCAGCACCCAGTTCAGCGCGCCTTCGGTCAACGTGCTTTTCAGCAGATCGCCGCCATGGCCGTATACCAGGTGTACATGTTGCGCGCCCAGTTTCATCGCGGCATCAATGACGTGTTGCACCATCGGCTTGCCGGCCAACGGATGCAACACTTTGGGAAGATCGGAATACATGCGCGTACCCTTGCCTGCGGCGAGGATAACCACGCTCATTGCGCTGTTCGACATAAGCAACCTGATAACTCCATTTTGATAGACGAAAGTAAAACCGTTTAGCGACGATATTACTACATATTTCTCATCACGAAACCGTCGCAGGCCGCGCAGCGCTTGGCCTGCCACCATCATGTCCAATTAGGCTTCAGGACGAAAAAACTGTCGGTGATTGGCGACGGCTCCACCCTGGATATCAGGGTTACATACCACTTTCTACGCCGGGCTGAAATACTTATTTTAAAGTAAAAAAAAAGCGACCCTATAGGCCGCTTTCTTAAAGTTGGGTGCTCTGCACCCAAACATTACATCGCTTTTCTGGTGAGCTCGATAACGCGCAGTTTTGCGATCGCTTTCGCCAGTTCAGCGGATGCCTGAGCATAGTCGACATCGCCATGAGAGCTGCGAATGTGTTCTTCAGCTTTACGCTTAGCTTCCAACGCTCTCGCTTCGTCGAGGTCAGTACCACGGATAGCAGTGTCCGCCAGCACGGTAACCACGCTCGGCTGCACCTCGAGGATGCCGCCGGACAGGTAGATGAACTCTTCTTCACCGTGCTGCTTAACAATACGCACCATGCCAGGCTTGATGGCAGTCAGCAGCGGCGCATGGCCAGGGAAGATCCCCAGTTCACCTTCGCTGCCTGTCACCTGGATCTTCTGCACCAGGCCGGAAAACATCTGTTTTTCCGCGCTGACTACATCCAGATGGTAAGTCATAGCCATATCACCCTCCTCTCAAGGCGTTACAGTTTCTTGGCTTTTTCCACTGCTTCTTCAATGGTGCCAACCATGTAGAACGCCTGCTCCGGCAGGTGGTCATAGTCGCCGTCCATAATGCCTTTGAAACCACGGATGGTGTCTTTCAGCGATACGAACTTGCCCGGAGAACCGGTGAAGACTTCTGCCACGAAGAACGGCTGAGACAGGAAGCGTTGGATCTTACGCGCACGGGATACGACCAGTTTGTCTTCTTCAGACAGCTCGTCCATACCCAGGATCGCGATGATATCTTTCAGTTCCTGGTAGCGTTGCAGAATGGACTGCACGCCACGCGCTACGTCGTAGTGCTCCTGGCCAACAACCAGCGGATCCAGCTGACGGCTGGTGGAATCCAGCGGGTCAACGGCCGGGTAGATACCCAGAGAAGCGATGTTACGGCTCAGTACCACGGTTGCGTCCAAGTGCGCAAAGGTGGTGGCTGGAGACGGGTCAGTCAAGTCATCCGCAGGAACGTAAACGGCCTGTACGGAAGTGATGGAACCGGTCTTAGTCGAGGTGATACGTTCTTGCAGAACGCCCATCTCTTCCGCCAGCGTCGGCTGATAACCTACCGCGGATGGCATACGGCCCAGAAGTGCGGACACTTCGGTACCGGCCAGGGTATAACGGTAGATGTTGTCAACGAACAGCAGAACGTCACGGCCTTCGTCACGGAATTTCTCCGCCATGGTCAGACCGGTCAGCGCAACGCGCAGACGGTTACCTGGTGGCTCGTTCATCTGGCCGTAAACCAGGGATACTTTGTCCAGAACGTTGGAGTCGGTCATTTCGTGGTAGAAGTCGTTACCCTCACGAGTACGCTCGCCCACGCCCGCAAACACGGAATAACCGGAGTGCTCGATCGCGATGTTACGGATCAGCTCCATCATGTTTACGGTTTTACCTACGCCCGCACCGCCGAACAGACCGACTTTACCGCCCTTGGCGAATGGACAAATCAGGTCCATTACCTTGATACCGGTTTCCAGCAGTTCCTGGGAGCTGGACAGCTCTTCGTAGCTTGGCGCCGCGCGGTGAATCGCCCAACGCTCTTCTTCGCCGATGTCGCCTTTCATGTCGATGGGTTGACCCAATACGTTCATGATACGGCCCAGGGTAGCTTTACCCACCGGCACTTCAATCGGGTGGTCCAGGTTGTTCACTTTCAGACCGCGACGCAGACCGTCGGAGGTCCCCATTGCGATACAGCGAACCACGCCACCGCCCAGCTGTTGCTGAACTTCCAACACCAGTTTTTCGGTGCCGTTTTCTACCTCAAGGGCGTCGTACACTTTTGGTACGGCATCCTGAGGGAACTCGACGTCCACCACGGCGCCGATTACCTGGATAATCTTTCCAGTAGCCATCTTGAATCCTCTACGTAATTCGTAAACCTAGCTTAAACCGCGGAGGCTCCCGAAACGATCTCGGTGAGTTCCTGAGTGATGCTGGCCTGACGCGCCTTGTTGTATACCAACTGCAGCTCTTTGATCAGGCTACCGCCGTTATCGGTTGCGGCTTTCATCGCGACCATTCGTGCGGCCTGCTCGCTGGCCAGGTTTTCCACGACGCCCTGATAAACCTGCGACTCCACATAGCGGCGCAGCAAGGTATCAAGCAGCACTTTTGGATCCGGTTCATACAGGTAATCCCAAGGCGTTTTCTTCAGCTCTTCGTCATCGGCTGGCGGTAACGGCAGCAGCTGAAGCACCTGCGGCTCTTGGGACATCGTATTAACAAATTTGTTGCTGACAATGTACAGCTTGTCCAAACGACCTTCGTCGTAGGCCTGCAGCATCACTTTCACCGGCCCGATCAGATCCGACAGGGAAGGTTTATCCCCCATGCCGGTCACCTGGGCAACCACGTTGCCGCCCACGGAACCAAAGAAAGAGGCCGCTTTAGAGCCAATCAGCGCCAAATCGGTTTCGACGCCTTTTTCGGACCAGGCTTTCATCTCCGCCAGCAGCTTTTTGAACAGGTTGATGTTCAAGCCGCCGCAGAGACCACGGTCAGTAGACACCACCAGATACCCAACGCGCTTAACGTCACGCTCATCCAGGTACGGGTGCTTGTACTCCAGATTCCCTAACGCAAGGTGACCAATCACTTTGCGCATGGTCTCTGCATAAGGACGGCTGGCCGCCATGCGATCCTGCGATTTACGCATTTTGGAGGCGGCGACCATTTCCATCGCTTTAGTGATCTTTTGCGTGTTTTGCACGCTAGCGATCTTACTACGTATCTCTTTTGCGCCGGCCATCTCTGCTTCTCCTCAGTGCCAGACGGCCTGCTGTCTTTCAACAGCAGGACCGCTCGGCGTTACCAGGACTGGGTTTTCTTGAAGGTCTCGAGGACGTTTTTCAACTTGCCCTCGATCTCATCATTGAAGTTGCCAGTTTGGTTGATGTGGTTCAGCAGTTCGGCGTGCTCGCGGTCCGCATAGGCCACCAGCGCGGCTTCGAAGCTCACCACTTTGGCGACTTCGACGTCGTTCAGGTAACCGCGTTCTGCGGCAAACAGCACCAGAGACTGTTGTGCAACCGACATCGGCGCATACTGTTTCTGTTTCAGCAGCTCGGTCACTTTCTGACCGTGGCTCAGCTGTTTGCGGGTCGCGTCGTCCAGATCGGAGGCGAACTGGGAGAACGCAGCCAGTTCACGATACTGCGCCAGCGCGGTACGGATACCACCGGACAGTTTCTTCATGATCTTGGTCTGCGCGGCGCCACCAACACGGGATACGGAGATACCCGGGTTAACTGCCGGACGAATACCGGAGTTGAACAGGTTGGATTCCAGGAAGATCTGACCATCGGTAATCGAGATTACGTTGGTCGGAACGAACGCGGAAACGTCACCCGCCTGGGTTTCAATGATCGGCAGAGCGGTCAGTGAACCGGTTTTACCTTTAACTTCACCTTTGGTGAAGGCTTCAACGTACTCGGCGTTAACGCGCGCTGCACGCTCCAGCAAGCGGGAGTGCAGGTAGAATACGTCGCCTGGGTAAGCTTCACGACCTGGCGGACGACGAAGCAGCAGGGAAATCTGGCGGTAAGCAACGGCCTGCTTGGACAGGTCATCGTACACGATCAGCGCATCTTCACCGCGGTCACGGAAGTATTCGCCCATTGCGCAACCGGCGTATGGCGCCAGGTATTGCAGTGCAGCGGATTCGGAAGCGGTCGCCACCACCACGATGGTGTTGGCCAGTGCGCCGTGCTCTTCCAGTTTGCGCACCACGTTAGCGATGGTGGACGCTTTCTGGCCGATAGCCACGTAAACACATTTGATGCCGGAGTCGCGTTGGTTGATGATCGCATCGATCGCCAGCGCGGTTTTACCGGTCTGACGGTCACCGATCACCAGCTCACGCTGGCCGCGGCCGATTGGAATCATGGCGTCAACGGATTTGTAGCCAGTCTGAACCGGCTGATCAACGGACTGACGCTCGATAACGCCTGGGGCGATAGCTTCTACCGGAGAGAAACCGTCGTTTTCAATCGGGCCTTTGCCGTCGATTGGCGCGCCCAGGGTGTTAACGACGCGGCCCAGCAGACCACGACCGACTGGAACTTCCAGGATACGGCCGGTGCATTTAACCTTCATGCCTTCGGCCAGATCCGCGTACGGACCCATGACCACGGCACCAACGGAGTCGCGCTCCAGGTTCAATGCGATTGCGTAACGGTTGCCAGGCAGCGCGATCATTTCGCCCTGCATAACTTCGGCCAGGCCGTGTACGCGGATGATCCCGTCGCTGACGGAAACGATAGTACCTTCATTGTGAGCTTCGCTCACTACATTGAACTGAGCAATGCGCTGCTTGATCAGTTCGCTGATTTCGGTGGAATTCAGTTGCATGCTCCAGTCCCCTTAAGACTGCAAGACGTCTGTCAGGCGTTCAAGACGACCGCGAACGCTGCCATCAATCACCATATCGCCGGCGCGAACAACGATGCCGGCCAGTACAGACTTGTCAATTTTGCAATTCAGCTTAACTTTGCGTGACAGACGTTTTTCCATCGCAGCGGCGATTTTCGCCTGCTGTTCGTCGCTCAGCGCGCTCGCAGAGAGCACTTCGACTTCGACGGTGGATTCCAGCGAGGCGCGCAGTTCGATGAACTGCTGCAGCACGGCAGGAAGAACCAGTAAACGTCCATTTTCGGCCATTACACGGATAAAGTTCTGGCCATGTTCGTCGAGCCGATCGCCACAAACCGCGATGAACGTCTTGGACAGCGTTTCTGGCGCAACCGCGCCAGACAGCAGTTCAGAAATCTGTTCATTGCGAGTGACTTCAGCCGCAAACGCCAGCATGTCCTGCCAGCGCTCTACGCTTTGGTGCTCAACGGCAAAGTCAAAAGCTGCTTTGGCGTAGGGGCGAGCTACAGTTACAAATTCAGACATCAGCCCCTCCCTCCTTACAGTTCAGCGACCAGTTTATCAACGATGTCGCTGTTAGCAGCTTCATCCACGGAACGTTCGATGATCTTCTCGGCGCCGGCAATTGCCAGCATCGCGACTTGCTTACGCAACTCTTCACGAGCGCGCTTACGTTCGGCTTCGATCTCAGCCTGAGCCTGCGCCACGATTTTGTTACGTTCCTGCTCGGCTTCGGCTTTCGCTTCATCCATGATCTGAGCTTTGCGTTTGTTCGCTTGCTCGATGATCACCTGAGCTTCTGCTTTGGCAGTTTTCAGCTGGTCGGTCGCATTGGCTTGCGCTAAGTCCAGATCTTTTTTGGCACGCTCTGCAGAAGCGAGGCCGTCAGCGATTTCTTTCTGACGTTTCTCGATGGCAGCCATGATCGGCGGCCATACGTACTTCATGCAGAACCAGACAAACAGAACGAACGCGATGGCCTGGCCGAGGATTGTTGCGTTAAGATTCACAGCACAATGCCTCTTTAAAAGTTAATAGTTTGGTTACGTCGTAGAGGGTTGCTCTACTTACGCGACGGCGAACATCACGTACAGACCCAGACCTACAGCGATCATCGGGATGGCGTCGACCAGACCCATAACGATAAAGAACTGTGTACGCAGCAGAGGAATCAGGTCAGGCTGACGAGCAGCGCCTTCCAAGAATTTACCACCCAGGATGCCGATACCGATCGCAGCACCGATTGCCGCTAAACCCATCATCACAGCGGCAGCCATGTACAGCAGATCCATACTCAGGTTTTCCATGACAGTCTCCAGTTTGTTTCAGTTTAAAAGTGCAAGTGTTTTAAGAAAATCAGTGCTCTTCAGATGCCATCGACAGATAGACGATCGTCAGAACCATGAAAATAAAGGCTTGAAGCGTAATGATCAGGATGTGGAAGATAGCCCAAGGCAAGCTCAGGACCCACTGTGACCACCACGGCAACAGGCCGGCAATCAGGATGAAGATCAACTCACCCGCATACATGTTGCCGAACAGTCGCAGACCCAGTGAAACAGGTTTGGACAGCAGGCTGACACCTTCAAGAATCAGGTTGATAGGAATGAATACAGGGTGGTTGAACGGCTGCATGGTCAACTCTTTAACGAACCCGCCAACGCCTTTCATTTTGATGCTATAGAACAGAATCAGGATAAACACGCCCAGCGCCATCGACAGCGTGACGTTCACATCGGCGGTAGGCACTACGCGCAGCGCAGGCAGGCCGAGGATGTGTTCGCCAACGTAAGGCAGGAAGTCGATGGGCAGCAAGTCCATCAGGTTCATCAGGAACACCCAGACGAACACGGTCAGCGCCAGCGGCGCAATCACCTTGCTCTTGCCGTGGTACATGTCGCGCACGCTGCTGTCGACGAAACCGACTACCAGCTCCACGGCGGTTTGCAGTTTACCCGGCACGCCGCTGGTGGCGTTTTTGGCCACTTTGCGGAAGATCACCAGGAAAAGCGCCCCGAGGACGACGGAGAAAAACATCGAGTCGATGTTGATCGACCAGAACCCAGTCCCGACCTGAAGCTGCGTCAGGTGGTGACCGATATACTCCTGTGGAGTCAAGACTTCTCCTGCAGACATGATGCCTCTTACCCTTATTTAGTTAAGTTCGGTAACTGTTAATCACGGCCGGTGCCACTATCTGCACCACTAACACCGCTAAATAGGTCAGGCCAAGCGGTATAAACTCCGCCTTGAACACCCCCAGCGCCACGATCAGCAAAACGATGGTGATCACGACCTTTAGCCCCTCGCCAATGGCGAACGACCAGGCAACCCTACCGGGCGCCGGCGTTTGCGCCTGATGGCGCAAGGCAAACAGCATAAACATTGCACTCGGCAACCAGGCGGCGAGACCGCCTGCCAACGCCGAAGCGCTCCATTCCGGGCTTTTCAGCCAGAAAGCAACGCTGATCAGAACAAAAGTCATTAACTGCAAAAACAGCAGTTTGCGTGCGACTTTCCCGCTGTATAGGGACACAGACATGACGTTTGTTCTCTCCGTACCCCAGAGGGGGTATGCTGAGTGACGTATACAACTGTTTTTGCTGTCCTGAGTCAAGCAGCAAAAAACGAGCAAATTATACGGGGCATACCAACGAATTCAATCGATAAGTAGCGAAAAGGTGAACAATTATTTAAATTTCCCTATTCCAGCCTATTTTCACAAGAAAACGGTCGGAATAATAGGGCGCATTTAATTGTCTGATTATTCCAGCGTTGCGTTTAGAAACGCGAAGCCGATCACAATAATGCCCTTCACTGATTTATAGCCGATGGACAATCAAACCGTCTTTAGCAATTTGAGCGATCAAAAGATTATATAAATCAAAACATTATCAGTTAACTGTTCAAAAACAATCCGTATACCCGATGAAAACCTTTTATTGACAAGCAACGGGGCAATATTCCAACAGCCAATTAACATTAGCAGCAAAGGCCAATCTTTCGCACATGATTGCTAACGTGACTATTTCTAATTGCAATTACTCTATTGTCGCTAATTAGCCGCGTTTTTTGTGTTAATAGAAAGTAAATTAACTAAAAAAAGCGACCAACTAATTAGCCTGCTTACCTTTACACGCCGTACTACCGTTAATTCACGCTTGTTTGATCAAAAACAAACTCAGTTTGCCTTAAGCACCACCAGATGGCGTTCGCCTTCCAGTTCAGGCACCTGCAACCGCACGATAGACTCCAGGCTAACGCCCTCCGGCAGGTGCGCCAATTCTTCATCCGGGCGCACGCCTTTCAATGCGTAAAAACGCCCCTGCCCTTTCGCCGGCAGGTGATGGCACCAGGACAGCATATCCTGCAGCGAAGCGAACGCCCGGCTGATCACGCCGTCGAACGGCGGCTCGGCCGGAAACGCTTCAACGCGGCTCTGAACCGGCTCGATATTGTTCAGGCCCAGTTCATGCTGCACCTGGCGCAGGAAACGCACGCGCTTGCCCAGGCTGTCGAGCAGCGTGAAATGCGCATCCGGACGCACGATCGCCAGCGGAATGCCCGGTAAACCGGGGCCGGTGCCGACATCGATAAAACGCGATCCCTGCAGATGCGGGTTGACCACGATGCTGTCGAGGATGTGGCGCACCAGCATTTGCTGCGGATCGCGCACCGACGTGAGGTTATAAGCCTTGTTCCACTTATCCAGCATGCCGACATAGCCCAGCAGCTGCTGTTTCTGCTGATCGGGCAGCTCAATGCCTGCTGCCGCGAGCAGCGAGTCTAATTTTTTTTGCACAACGGATCCTCTGGCAGGCGCTGAACGACCAGCGGATGGTTAGCTGGCGCAATGAGGCGCCTATGATAATTCAGCGCGCAGGTGATGTCAGCGGCCGTTTGGCTACGGGTTGAGCAAACGGCCGCCTGGATGCGGGATTTATGCGCTGCGGCGCAGCAGCCCCTGCTTTTTCAGCCAAATCAGCAAAATCGAGATCGCCGCCGGCGTAATGCCGGAGATGCGTGAAGCCTGGCCGATGGAGTTCGGTTTGTGATCGTTCAGTTTGGCGATCACTTCGTTCGACAACCCCGAAACCTGACGGTAGTCGAGATCCAACGGCAACACGGTGTTCTCGTTGCGCTGCTGTTTTTCGATCTCTTCCTGCTGGCGAGCGATGTAGCCTTCGTATTTGACCTGGATCTCAACCTGCTCGGCGGCTTGTACATCGTCCAACGGCGGCGCGAAGGCCTCGGTGGCGGTCAATTGCGCGTAGTCCATTTCCGGACGGCGCAGCAGCTCTTCGCCGTTTGCTTCGCGTGACAGCGGCGCTTTCAGCAACGCATTGACCTGTTCGACGTTCTCGGCGTGCGGGTGCATCCAGATGTCGCGCAGGCGCTGACGTTCACGTTCGATCCGCTCCAGCTTCTCGCTGTAGCGCGCCCAACGCACGTCGTCCACCAGGCCGAGTTCACGGCCTTTTTCTGTCAGGCGGAGATCGGCGTTGTCTTCGCGCAGCATCAGACGATACTCGGCGCGTGAAGTAAACATGCGGTACGGTTCTTTGGTGCCGAGGGTGCTGAGGTCGTCCACCAGCACGCCGAGATAAGCCTGATCGCGACGTGGCGCCCAGCCTTCTTGCTCGGCGGCGAAGCGACCGGCGTTCAGACCGGCCAGCAGCCCCTGTGCGGCGGCTTCTTCATACCCGGTGGTGCCGTTGATTTGACCGGCAAAGAACAGCCCCTGAATGAATTTGCTTTCCAGCGTCGGTTTCAGGTCGCGCGGATCGAAGAAATCGTACTCGATAGCATAACCAGGGCGAATAATACGCGCGTTTTGCATTCCTTCCATCGAACGGACGATCTGCATCTGCACATCGAACGGCAGGCTGGTGGAGATCCCGTTAGGGTAAATCTCATTGCTGGTCAGGCCTTCCGGCTCGAGGAAGATCTGGTGCGCGTTGCGATCGGCAAAGCGCATGACCTTGTCTTCGATCGACGGGCAGTAACGTGGGCCGATCCCTTCGATGATCCCGGCATACATCGGGCTGCGATCGAGGTTATTGCGGATCACGTCATGGGTTTTTTCATTGGTATGGGTGATATAGCACGCCATTTGTTCCGGATGCTGGCTGGCATCGCCCAGGAACGAGAATACCGGCACCGGCGTATCGCCGTGTTGCGGCGCCAGTACGCTGAAATCGATAGTGCGGGCGTCGATGCGCGGCGGTGTCCCGGTTTTCAAGCGGTTGACGCGCAGCGGCAGTTCACGCAAACGCTGAGACAGCGAGATCGAAGGCGGATCCCCGGCGCGGCCGCCGCTGTAATTTTCCAGGCCGATATGGATCTTGCCGTCCAGGAAGGTGCCTACGGTCAATACCACCGCTTTGGCGCGGAATTTCAGGCCCATTTGGGTGACGGCGCCCACGACGCGATCGTTTTCGACGATCAGATCCTCAACCGGCTGTTGGAAGATCATCAGATTGGGCTGGTTTTCCAACGCGGTACGGATAGCCTGGCGATACAACACGCGATCCGCCTGAGCGCGTGTGGCGCGAACGGCTGGGCCTTTGCTGGCGTTTAGTATCCTAAACTGTATGCCGGCGTGGTCGATCGCTGTCGCCATCAGGCCGCCGAGCGCATCAATTTCCTTAACCAGATGCCCTTTACCAATACCGCCAATCGCCGGGTTACAGGACATCTGTCCCAGCGTGTCGATATTGTGTGTCAATAATAAAGTCTGACGTCCCATGCGCGCCGCGGCCATGGCGGCCTCGGTACCTGCATGGCCACCACCGATGATGATGACGTCAAATTGATCTGGATAAAACATGGAACTGCACCTCGCCGTATTGCGAACGATCGTATTTGCCCTGGGGTCGGGGATTCTACTCAAGTTTAGACGATCGACCAAGTGGTCAGGATCGTCGGTAATTAAAAGAAGATCTTTTTTATTTAAAGATCTCTTTATTAGATCTCTTATTAGGATCGCGATCCTCTGTGGATAAGTGACTATTCACGATGAAGATCAGCAGATTAAGGAGGATCGTTTGCTGTGAATGATCGGTGATCCCGACGCAGATAAGCTGGGATCTAAAAGGCTTGTTATACACAGGACAAAAAGCGCACTACGGTTGTTATTGGGATAACTACGGCTTTTACCCTGCTTTTAAGCTTAGTTATCCACAATCGTTCGCACGATCTTTAGACGAATTAGAGTAAATTAATCCAGTTTTTTACCCATTCCTCGGCCGGATCCTCGGGAATTTCATGCTCGGTCACGTCGATCTCGAGACGATCGCCGATCCTTTTAGCGCCTCTGGCGATCAATAGATCGTCGATCTGTTTGATCGCACCGCAGAAGGTGTCGTATTCCGAACTGCCTAAACCGACGGCGCCGAACTGCACCTCGGAAAGATCCGGCTGCTGCTCTGCGATCTGTTCCAACAGCGGCTGAAGGTTATCCGGCAGTTCGCCGGCGCCGTGCGTGGAAGAGACCACCAGCCAGCGACCGGTCAACGGCAGCTCATCCAGTTCAGGGCCGTGCAGCATCTCGGTAGAGAAACCCGCGTCTTCCAGCTTTTCAGCCAAATGTTCAGCCACGTATTCGGCGCTGCCAAGCGTACTGCCACTGATCAGAGTAATGTCTGCCATGAACCAACGATCCCAACCTTCTCACTCAAAGTGGCTGCATTGTACGCTGTGAATCGGCTGGGATCTACCTGTGGATAATGTGGGTATGCAATTTGGCGGGTTACGGCACGATGGTGCGCATAATGGGGTTCTGCAGCGAGATCAGCGTTTCGGTGGACTGGATCTCGTCGATGGTCTGGATCTTGTTGATAAGTACCTGTTGCAACGCGTCGATCGAGCGGCACATCACTTTAATAAAGACGCTGTAATGGCCGGTGGTGTAATAGGCTTCCACCACTTCCTCCAGGCTTTCCAGCTTCTTCAGTGCCGAAGGGTAGTCCTTGGCGCTCTTTAATATGATGCCGATAAAGCAGCACACGTCGTAGCCCAGCTGTTTGGGACTGACGTCGATACGCGCGCCGGTGATGATCCCGGCCTGTTTCATCTTCTCCACCCGCACGTGAATGGTGCCGGGGCTGACGGCGAAGTTTTTCGCCAGTTCGGCGTACGGTGTGCGCGCATTGTCCATCAGGGCGTTGAGGATGCCGCGATCGAGATTATCGATCTGATAAATTTCCGCCATTTAATCCCCCATTAATTAACGATTGTTGAATTCAGTCCGGGTAAAAATGAACGATTAAAAGTGAAAAGGCAATATTGATTAACGGATATTGAATTGGCGTATCGTTTTGTTGCTTAATCGATGGCAACAGAGACAGGTTTACAAGAGATACGGCAATGAAAAAACAGTTTATCCAAAAACAACAACAAATCAGCCAGGTCAAATCCTTCTTCTCCCGCCAGCTGGAACAGCAGCTCGGTCTGATCGAAGTGCAGGCCCCGATCCTTAGCCGCCTGGGCGACGGCACGCAGGATAACCTCTCCGGCAGCGAGAAAGCGGTGCAGGTCAAAGTCAAAACTTTGCCGGACGCCACCTTCGAAGTGGTGCACTCACTGGCGAAATGGAAACGCAAAACCCTGGGCAGCTACGATTTCGGTGCCGGCGAAGGCCTGTATACCCATATGAAGGCGCTGCGCCCGGATGAAGACCGCCTGACGCCAATCCACTCGGTGTACGTCGATCAGTGGGACTGGGAGCGGGTGATGGGCGACGGTGAGCGCGGTCTGGACTATCTGAAAAGTACCGTGCGCAGCATTTACGCCGCGATCAAGGCGACGGAAGCGGAAGTCAGCCGTGAGCATGGCCTGACCCCGTTCCTGCCGGAACAGATCCACTTCGTGCACAGCGAAACCCTGCTGCAGCGCTATCCGGATCTGGACGCCAAAGGGCGTGAGCGGGCGATCGCCAAAGAATTTGGCGCGGTGTTCCTGATCGGCATCGGCGGCAAGCTGTCGCACGGCAAATCGCACGATGTGCGTGCGCCGGATTATGATGACTGGACCACGCCGACGGCGGATGGCCTGGCGGGCCTGAATGGCGATATCGTGGTGTGGAACCCGGTGCTGCAGGACGCTTTCGAGCTTTCTTCCATGGGCATCCGCGTCGACGCCGCGGCGCTGAAACATCAGCTGGCGCTGACTGGCGATGAAGATCGCATGAAGCTGGAATGGCATCAGTCGTTGCTGCGCGGCGATATGCCGCAGACCATCGGCGGCGGCATCGGTCAGTCGCGTTTGGTGATGTTGCTGTTGCAGCTGTCGCATATCGGCCAGGTGCAGTGCGGCGTGTGGTCACCGGAAGTGCGCGGCGCGGTTGAAGGCCTGCTCTGATTCTGCCTAGCGCCGCCAGCGGCGCATCAACCGGCTTTTCAACCCGGTATCGAAGCGCCAGATGTGATCGAAGATGCGCATGATGCCGGGTTTGCCGTAGGCGGACATCGCCACCGCGTGGAAACGCTGCTGGTGGCTTTGCTGCTGCTGTTTCACCTTCTTTATTACCTCCTCCGGCAACCGCTGGGCGATAAAATCAGAAATGATCACCGCATCGGCATCGAACCAGCCGCTCTCCGCCATTTTGGTGACGGTGGCGTTCAGGCAGGCCGCCAGATCGGTGCCGCCGCGAAACTGCTGGCCGAGAAAACGCACCGCCTGCTCAATGCCGCTGGCGGCGGTGAGTTCGTAATGTACGATCTGGTTGGCGAACAGCATGATGTAGCAGCGGCGGTTATCCGCCAGCGCAATGCGCAGCAGCGCCAGACAGAACGCCTTGGCGCACTGTTCGTTGAAGCCGCCCATCGATCCTGAGGTGTCCACGCAGACGATAAACGGCCCGCGCGGCTGCTGATCCTGCTGCTGGTGGGTGACCTGACGGATCAGGATCTGTTCCTGCCAGACGTCGCCCTGCAGGCGGTAGCTCAGCAGTCGCTTTTCCAGCAGGCGGCGATAAAACTCGAATTCCAGCTCTTCAATCCCCAGCGTCGCCAGCTCCGGCGGCAGCAGGCGCAGAATGTCGTCGCTTTGATGAATGCCGCTCACTTCTTCCGGCAGCGTGGCCGGCACCTGCACCATAACCCTGAACGGCTCCGGCTGCGCGTCCTGTTGCTGCACCGCTTTGGCCTGATAGCTGCGGCCCAGCTGTTGCGCCAGCTTTTTCAGCTCCGGCTGCTGCTGCAAAAAGTTGCCGTACTCCACCAGCCGCTGGTAATCGCCGCGCTGCAGCTGGCCTTTGCTCATGTCCCACAGCCTGCCGGCGGCGGTGTCGTTTTCCGACAGCAGCGGTTCCAGCGCGCCGCTCAGCGCCAGGCGTTCCTGCAGTTCCGCCATCAGCTGCTCACGCTCTTGTTCCAGCAACTGGTGGTGCAGCATGGTGGCCTGCAGCGTCAGGCTGATGCGCCAGCGCTGCAGAAACAGCGTTTGAAAACTGTCGTCCAACGGATGATTGGGCAGATCGGCGGCGTCCACCAGCGCGCGCGCCTGTTCATAAAACGGGGAAACCAGCTGGCGCAGCAGCTCCATCGTGTCGTTGAGGTTGTGATAGAACTGGGTATTGTTCTCCAGCTGGCACTGTTGGTAGCGGTAAAATTCCTGCGCCAACGCCGGCGGCACCATGGCCTCCTGCAAACGCTCCTTTAGCTGCAGCTTCCAGCGCGGCAGATCGCGATCCAGCGCCCGCCGTAGGGCCGGAAACTTTTTAAAGAATACCGACAGCTGCGGCGCGGCCAGCATGCCGACGATCATCTCCTCGATCATCTCGCCTTCGGTGATCGCCAGCAGCAGATCGAGCGTCTCCAGACTGAGCATGGTTACTGGCCGCGCATTTGCTGCTGTTGCTGTTTAACCTGTTCCGCGACCTGCAGCAAACTGGCTTCGATCTTGGCCAGACCGGCGGCGGACGTGAACAGGCAGGGCTGATGTTGGCTGAAGGCGCGGCGCTGTTCCGCCAGGTGCTGGGCCAATGCGTCCATTTCATCCAGCAGCGCCTGCGGCGTAGCGGTAGCCTGTTTGCCCGGCAGCGCCAGCAGCGACGGCTGGCGGCTGACGTCCAACACCGTGAGGTGCAGTTGATCGTCCACTTCCAGGTCGATCGGCTGCGCAAAGCCGATGCCGTTCAGCTTGGCGCGCACGTCGCCGCCTTTTTGCAGCCAGTTGTCCAGCGCGCTGCTTTCGATGCTCAGATGATTGACCTGAATGTCATGCAGCTGCAGCGGTTTTTGCAGCAGCAGGGTGAGGGTGCCGCCGGCGAACGGCGTGGCCGGCGCGTATTGCGGTTTGCGGCTGAACATCCCGCCTTTTTTCACCAGGCTGATGGCCTGTCGGTCGCTTTGTTGCTGCTGGTCCTGCATCCAGCGGGTATGGATCTGTTGCAGTTGGATCAACATCGACTGCTGCTGATAGGCCGATTCGGTCAGCAGTTGATCGATCTGCTGTTGCAGCAGCTTCAGCGAGGTGAGATCGTGCCACAGGCAGTCTTTCAACAGCATCAGATCGAGCGGGGCGATGGCGTCGCGCCCGCTGAAGAAGGCGCAGGCCTGCAGCAGGCGCAGGGCTTTCTTCCAGCGCCGATCGGAGACGTACGGCGCCTGTTCCAGCGCGTCCAGCCGCTGGCGCAGTTGGAAAATCAGCTCAAAGCAGGCTTCCGGCAGCGCCACCTTATCGATCTGCGGCTGCCACTGCAGAAACTCTTCGTCGCTGACGCTCAGCGCCGCCGGCACCGGGTTTTGGCTTTCGCTCTGGCGGTTGACCAGCAGCGAGCGGAAATTCTGTTTATCCTGCACCTTGTCCAGCCACAGGCGAATCAGCATGCGGTCATACAGGGCTTCGAGGCTGTTGTCCGCTTCGGGCAGTTCGTTGGAAGCGGTGACCAGCAGGCGCAGCGGGATCGGTTCTTCGCTGTTGCCGTTGCGAAAACGCCGTTCATTGATCGCCGTCAGCAGGGTGTTGAGGATCGCCGGGCCGGCCTTCCAGATCTCGTCCAGAAACACGATCTCCGCTTCCGGCAGATAGCCGGCGGTCAGGCGTTGATAGCGCCCTTCATCTTTCAGCGCCTGAATCGAGAGCGGGCCGAAGACCTCTTCCGGCGTGGAAAAGCGCGTCATCAGGTATTCAAAAGAGCGAGCGTTGCGGAAGGCAAACTTCAGCCGGCGCGCGATCAGGCTCTTGGCGATGCCGGGCGGGCCGAGCAAGAATACGCTTTCGCCGCTCAGCGCCGCCAGCAGGCACAGGCGGATCGCCTCTTGCCGCTCATAAAGGCCGCTCTCCAGCGCGCTGCTGAGGCGGGAAATTCGTTCTGCCAGAAGGGATGATGGCGTCATATAATCGTCGTATTGTCCGAGAGTTAGCCAATCTTGGTCGATAATTCGATGATAAACCACCATTATTTTTAATGGTATAGCTTATTGATTAGTAAAAATTTTCTCAGTTGAGTCGGATATCCGGTTCACATTTTGTTTATTTTTCGGCTCTGATATAAGGGTAGGCAAGCCGTATAAATGGTGCATACTGTGCGGCTTTCTGGTGGGCGTGACGGATCTTTGAGCCCGTATTTTGCCTGATGCGGATGCATCGCTAACGGATGTTCTGATAAAGAAACGAATTATGAGCGCAGAGCATAAGCAGTCCCTATCGGCGGTAACCCTGGCTGCCATCGGCGTGGTCTACGGTGATATCGGCACCAGTCCTCTCTATACGTTGAGAGAGTGTTTCTCCGGCCATTACGGCTTCGATGTTCGTCCAGACGTGGTTTTCGGCTTCCTGTCGCTGATTTTCTGGATGCTGATCGTGATAGTTTCCCTCAAATATCTCACCTACGTGATGCGGGCGGACAACGCCGGCGAAGGCGGCATTTTGACGCTGATGTCGCTGGCCGGGCGCAATACCTCGGCGCGCACCACCGCAGTGCTGGTGATACTGGGCCTGATCGGCGGCAGCTTCTTCTATGGCGAGGTGGTGATCACCCCGGCGATCTCGGTGATGTCGGCGATAGAGGGGTTGGAAATCGCCGCGCCTGCGCTCGACGCCTATATCGTGCCGCTCTCGATTCTGGTGCTGACCCTGCTGTTCGTTATCCAAAAACACGGCACCGGCAGCGTCGGCAAGTTGTTCGCCCCGGTAATGCTGTTGTGGTTCATCGTGTTGGCGGTGCTGGGCGCGCGCAGCATCATTTCGAACCCGGAAGTGCTGCAGGCGCTGAATCCCAAATGGGCGCTCAACTTCTTTATGGAATATAAGAAGGTGTCGTTCTTCGCGCTGGGGGCGGTGGTGCTGTCGATCACCGGCGTTGAGGCGCTGTATGCCGACATGGGGCACTTCGGCAAGTTCCCGATCCGCCTGGCCTGGTTCACCGTGGTGCTGCCTTCGCTGGTGCTCAACTACTTCGGCCAGGGGGCGTTGCTGCTGAAAAACCCTGAAGCGATCAAAAACCCATTCTTCCTGCTGGCGCCCGACTGGGCGCTGATCCCGCTGCTGATTCTGGCAACCCTGGCAACTGTCATCGCCTCGCAGGCGGTGATTTCCGGCGTCTTCTCGCTAACTCGCCAGGCGGTGCGCCTGGGGTATTTGTCGCCGATGCGCATCATTCACACCTCGGAAATGGAATCCGGCCAGATCTACATTCCGGTGATCAACTGGACGCTGTATATCTCGGTGGTGCTGGTGATCATCGGCTTCGAACACTCCAGCAACCTGGCGGCGGCGTACGGCATCGCCGTCACCGGCACCATGGTGCTGACCAGCATACTGGTCACTTCGGTGGCGATTAATAACTGGCACTGGAACCGCCTCCTGGCGATCGGCATCGTAACCATCTTACTGATCATCGACGTGCCGATGTTCTCCGCCAACGCCCTGAAGCTGTTCTCCGGCGGCTGGCTGCCGCTGACCCTGGCGCTGGTGATGTTCATCATTATGACTACCTGGAAGAGCGAGCGTTTCCGCCTGTTGCGTCGTCTGCATGAGCACGGCAACTCGCTGGAGGCGATGATTGCCTCGCTGGAGAAATCGCCGCCGGTACGGGTGCCGGGCACCGCGGTCTTCTTGTCGCGCGCCACCAACGTCATTCCTTTTGCGCTGTTGCATAACCTGAAGCACAACAAGGTGCTGCACGAGCGCGTGGTGCTGCTGACGCTGCGCACCGAGGATGCGCCTTACGTGCACAACGTGCGCCGGGTGACCATCGAGCAGCTGTCGCCGACCTTCTGGCGGGTGGTGGCCAGCTACGGCTGGCGCGAAACGCCGAACGTGGAGGAAGTGTTCCACCGCTGCGGGCTGGAAGGGTTGCCGTGCCGCATGTCGGAGACGTCGTTCTTCATGTCCCATGAATCGCTGATCCTCACCAAGCGGCCATGGTACCTCTACCTGCGCGGCAAACTGTTCGTTGCTCTGAGCCGCAATGCGCTGCGCGCGCCGGATCAGTTCGAAATCCCGCCGAACCGGGTCATCGAGCTCGGCACGCAGGTCGAGATCTAACCCGCCTGACAGGGGCTCAGCTAGGCTGAGCCCCTTTTGTTTGCGCTTTCTCCGTGCGCGAACGAAACGTTTCGATGACGATCACACTTCTGCATTGTCCGGGTTGCCTTCCCCTGCCGTTTTTTTACACTCCTCCAGAGAGCGAAACGTTTCGCTAGCGGAGTGAGAAGATGAAAAAAGGCGTATTACTGAATTCCGACGTGTCTGCCGTGATTGCCCGGCTGGGGCATACCGATCAGCTCACCTTGTGCGATGCGGGTTTGCCGATACCGGCGGCGACGCAGCGCATCGATCTGGCGCTGACGCAGGGCGTGCCGACCTTCATGCAGGTGTTCGCGGCGGTCACGCAAGAGATGCAGGTAGAAAGCGCCATCCTGGCGGAAGAAATCGTGAAACAAAATCCGTCGCTCCACGAGGCATTGTTGGCTGAACTGACCGCACTGGGCCAACGCCAGGGCAATACCATCGGCGTGCGTTATATCAGCCATCAGGCGTTTAAAGCGCAAACCGAGCACAGCCGGGCGGTGATCCGCAGTGGGGAGTGTTCGCCTTACGCGAACGTGATCCTGTGCGCCGGCGTAACTTTCTGAGGCGTTTATGCAACCTTTACTGCAACTGAAAGGGATTGATAAAGCCTTTCCCGGCGTGAAGGCGCTTTCCGGCGCCGCTCTCAGCGTTTATCCCGGCAAGGTGATGGCGCTGGTGGGGGAAAACGGCGCCGGGAAGTCCACCATGATGAAAGTGCTGACCGGCATCTATCAGAAAGACGCCGGCAGTCAGTATTTTCTCGGTAAAGAGGTGGCGTTCAACGGGCCTAAAGATTCGCAGGAAGCGGGCATCGGCATTATTCATCAGGAGCTGAACCTGATCCCGCAGCTGACGATTGCGGAAAACATCTTCCTCGGCCGCGAGTTCGTCAACCGTTTCGGCCGCATTGACTGGAAGCGCATGTACGCCGAGGCCGATCGCTTGCTGGCGCGCCTCAACCTGCGCTACAGCAGCCACCGGCTGGTGGGTGAGCTGTCGATTGGCGATCAGCAGATGGTGGAAATTGCCAAGGTGCTGAGCTTCGAATCGAAAGTGATCATCATGGACGAACCGACCGATGCGCTGACCGACACCGAAACCGCCTCGCTGTTCAAGGTGATCAACGAGCTGAAGGCCGAAGGGCGCGGCATCGTCTATATCTCGCACCGTCTGAAAGAGATCTTTGAAATCTGCGACGACGTGACGGTATTTCGCGACGGGCAGTTCATCGCCGAGCGGCCGGTGAGCGAGCTGCAGGAAGATTCGCTGATTGAAATGATGGTCGGTCGCAAGCTGGAAGAACAATACCCGCGCCTTGATTTACCGCGCGGGGAAAAGCGGCTGGAAGTCAGCCACCTTTCCGGCCCCGGCGTTGAAGACGTCAGCTTTACGCTGTATCGCGGTGAGATCCTCGGCGTGGCCGGCTTGATGGGCGCCGGGCGCACCGAATTGATGAAGATTCTGTACGGCGCCGCGCCGCGCAAGGCCGGCACCGTCAACCTCGACGGCCGCGAGGTAGTCACCCATTCGCCGCAGGATGGATTGGCGAACGGCATCGTCTATATCTCGGAAGACCGTAAGCGCGACGGCCTGGTGCTGGGCATGTCGGTAAAGGAAAACATGTCTCTGACCGCGCTGCGCTACTTCAGCCGCGCCGACGGCAGCCTGAAACAGGCCGACGAGCGGCAGGCGGTGGGGGACTTCATCCGCCTGTTCAATATCAAAACGCCGTCGATGGAGCAGCCGATAGGTCTGCTTTCCGGCGGCAATCAACAGAAAGTGGCGATCGCCCGCGGCCTGATGACCCGGCCGAAGGTGCTGATCCTCGATGAGCCGACGCGCGGCGTCGATGTCGGGGCGAAAAAAGAGATCTATCAGTTAATCAACCAGTTCAAGCAGGAAGGGCTGAGCATCATTCTGGTGTCTTCGGAAATGCCGGAGGTGATGGGCATGAGCGATCGCATTCTGGTGATGCACGAAGGGCATCTCAGCGGCGAGTTCCCGATTGAACAGGCCACCCAGGAAGCGTTGATGGCGGCAGCCGTCGGCAAGCAATACGGCGTAAAGCAGGAGTAATCAGATATGAGTTCCCAGACTATCGCAGCTAAGCGCTGGTTCAGTAAAGAATGGCTGTTAGAGCAGAAGTCGTTGATTGCGCTGCTGGTGCTGATCGCCGTGGTCTCTTCCATGAGCCCGAACTTCTTCACCCTGAACAACCTGTTCAATATTCTGCAGCAGACCTCGGTGAACGCCATCATGGCGGTGGGGATGACGCTGGTGATCCTCACGTCCGGCATCGATCTGTCGGTGGGATCGCTGTTGGCGCTGACCGGCGCGGTGGCGGCGTCGATCGTCGGCTTTGAGGTCAACGCGCTGGTGGCGGTGGCGGCGGCCTTGGCGCTGGGCGCCGCGATTGGCGCCTGCACTGGGGTGATCGTCGCCAAAGGCAAAGTGCAGGCCTTTATCGCCACGCTGGTGATGATGCTGCTGCTGCGCGGCGTCACCATGGTGTACACCAACGGCAGCCCGGTCAACACCGGTTTCACCGACGTGGCCGATACCTTCGGCTGGTTCGGTATCGGCCGCCCGCTGGGCGTGCCTACGCCGATCTGGATCATGGCGATCGTGTTCATCGCCGCCTGGTATATGCTGCACCATACGCGCCTGGGCCGCTATATTTATGCCCTGGGCGGCAACGAAGCGGCGACCCGCCTGTCCGGCATCAGCGTCGATAAAGTGAAGATTATCGTCTACTCGCTGTGCGGCCTGCTGGCGGCGCTGGCCGGGGTGATCGAAGTGGCGCGCCTGTCGTCGGCGCAGCCGACCGCCGGCACCGGCTATGAGCTGGACGCCATCGCCGCCGTGGTGCTGGGCGGCACCAGCCTGGCCGGCGGCAAGGGCCGCATCGTCGGCACGCTGATCGGGGCGCTGATCCTCGGCTTCCTGAACAACGGCCTGAATTTACTGGGTGTTTCTTCCTACTACCAAATGATCGTGAAGGCAGTGGTGATACTGCTGGCGGTTCTGGTAGATAACAAAAGCAACAAGTAACCTCCCCCTACAGGAATCACGATGATGAAAATGAAAAAACTGGCAACCTTAGCCTCCGCCATCGCGCTGAGCGCCACCCTGAGCGCCAATGCCATGGCTAAAGACACCATCGCGCTGGTAGTGTCCACCCTCAACAACCCGTTCTTCGTCTCGATGAAGGACGGCGCGCAGCAAGAGGCCAACAAGCTGGGCTACAACCTGGTGGTGCTGGATTCCCAGAATAACCCGGCGAAAGAGCTGGCCAACGTGCAGGATCTGATGGTGCGCGTGCCCAAGCTGCTGCTGATCAACCCGACCGACTCCGACGCGGTGGGTAACGCCATCAAGATGGCCAACCAGGCTAAGATCCCGGTCATCACGCTGGACCGCGTGGCGAGCAAGGGTGACGTGGTGAGCCACATCGCTTCGGACAACCGCGTGGGCGGCAAAATGGCCGGTGATTTCATCGCCAAGAAAGTGGGCGCCGATGCCAAGGTGATTCAGCTGGAAGGCATCGCCGGCACCTCTGCCGCGCGTGAACGCGGTGAAGGCTTCAAGCAGTCGCTGGATCAGAATAAATTCAAACTGTTGGCCAGCCAGCCGGCCGATTTCGATCGCACCAAGGGCCTGAACGTAATGCAGAACCTGCTGACCGCGCACCCGGATGTGCAGGCGGTGTTCGCCCAGAACGATGAAATGGCGCTGGGTGCGCTGCGCGCGCTGCAAACCGCCGGTAAAACCGACGTGATCGTGGTAGGCTTCGACGGCACCGCCGACGGCGTGAAAGCGGTCGAAGGCGGCAAGCTGGCGGCGACCGTGGCGCAGCGTCCCGATCAGATCGGCGTGATCGGCGTGGAAACCGCCGATAAAGTGCTGAAAGGCGAAAAAGTGCCGGCGACCATCCCGGTCGATTTGAAACTGGTCACTCAGTAAGTCATACCAGCGCCATCGGAACGGGGCGTTTACGATGGCGCGCAATTCAGGAATCAATGCGATGGAAACAGGTAAGCTGGTGGTTCTTGGCAGCATCAATGCCGACCATATCCTCAATATTGAACAGTTCCCCCACCCGGGCGAAACGGTGATCGGGAAACAGTATAAGGTGGCGTTTGGCGGCAAGGGCGCGAATCAGGCGGTGGCGGCCGGGCGCAGCGGGGCGAAGATCGCCTTTATCGCCTGCGTGGGTGCCGACGATATCGGCGAACGTGTCCGCCGGCAGCTGGCGAGCGATCGCATTGATACCCAGCCGATTGAAGCCATCGCCGACAGCACCACCGGCGTGGCGCTAATCTTCGTCAACGCCGAAGGCGAGAACGTGATCGGCATCGATGCCGGCGCCAACGCCGCGGTGACGCCGAATTACCTGGCGCGCTACCAACAAAAAGTGATCGACGCCGATGCCCTGCTGATGCAGCTGGAGTCGCCGCTGGAGACGGTGATTGCCGCCGCCCGCCTGGCGAAGCAACATCATACGCAGGTGATCCTCAACCCGGCCCCGGCGCGTGAGCTACCTGACGAGCTGCTGGGCATGATCGATATGATCACCCCGAATGAAACCGAAGCCCAGCGCCTGACCGGCATCGCCGTGGACAACGACGCGGATGCGGCGCGTGCGGCGCAGGCGCTGCACGACAAGGGCATCGCGACGGTGATCATCACCCTCGGTAGCCGCGGCGTGTGGCTGAGCGAAAACGGCAACGGCAAACTGGTGCCCGGCTTCAAGGTGCAAGCGGTGGATACCATCGCCGCCGGCGATACCTTTAACGGTGCGCTGGTGACTGCCCTGTTGGAAGGCAAAGTCATGGCCGACGCGGTGCGTTTCGCCCATGCGGCGGCGGCGATCGCCGTGACCCGCCCCGGCGCGCAGCCTTCGGTGCCGTGGCGTGAAGAGATCGACGCCTTCTTGCAGCAGCAGGGGTGATCCTTTGGCCACCATGAAAGATGTCGCCCGCCTGGCGGGCGTTTCAACCTCTACCGTGTCGCATGTGGTCAACAACAATCGCTTTGTCAGCGACAGCGTGCGCGACAAGGTCATGGCGGCCGTGGAACAGCTGAACTATGCGCCTTCCGCGCTGGCGCGCAGCCTGAAGCTCAATCAGACGCGCACCATCGGCATGCTGGTGACCGCCAGCAACAACCCGTTTTATGCCGAAGTGGTGCGCGGCGTGGAGCGCAGCTGCTATGAACGCGGCTACAGTCTGATCCTGTGCAATACCGAAGAAGACGCCGCGCGCATGAACCGCAGTATGGAGACGCTGCTGCAAAAGCGCGTCGACGGTTTGCTGTTGATGTGCACCGAAAACCACCGACCATCGCAAGATGCTCTGAGCCGTTACCCGTCACTGCCGATCGTGATGATGGACTGGGCGCCGTTCGAGGGCGCGAACGACATTATTCAGGATAACTCGCTGCTGGGCGGCGAGATGGCGACCGATCATCTGATCGCCCGCGGCTACCGCAAGATCGCCTGCATCGCCGGCCCGCAGGATAAAACCACCGCTCGTCACCGGCTGGAAGGCTATCGCAATGCGATGCGGCGCGCCGGATTACCGATCCCGCCAGGGTATGAAGTGCATTGCGACTTTGAGTTTGAAGGCGGCGTGACCGCCATGCGCCAACTGCTGGCGCTGGAAGAGCCGCCGCATGCGGTGTTCGCCGGCAACGACGCGGTGGCGGTAGGCGTTTATCAGGCGCTGTATCAGGCCGGGCTTTCCGTGCCGCAGGATATGGCGGTGATGGGGTACGATGACATTGAACTGGCGCGTTATCTGGCGCCGCCGCTGAGCACCATTCATCAACCGAAGGATTCGCTGGGCGAGCTGGCGATCGATGCGCTGATCAACCGCCTGCAAAACCCGGAGCGCGCGCCCCAGGTGCTGGTGCTGACGCCCGAGCTGGTGGAACGCGCCTCGGTGGGCCGCCGTTAACTGGCCGCCTTCGCTTCTTTCTTGCTTTCCTGGCCGCTGATCAAGTTGCGGCCATCTTTCCTTCTCAGCAACATAAATACCAGCGCCGACGCCACGGTGACGATCCCCATGGTGATAAAGGTGTAATGGAAGTGGTCGATCATGGTGCCTAACGACAGGGATTCGTAAAAACGCAGCACCGCCGCGCTGATCGCCACGCCGAAGCTGATGGACAGCTGCTGAGTGACCGCCAGGACGCTGTTGCCCGCGCTGGCGTTGGCGTCGTTCAAATCCGCCAGGCTGATGGTATTCATGGCGGTAAACTGGGTGGACATCGCCATGCCCAGTACGAACAGCGGCAGGATCATCAGCCACAGCGGCATGCCTGGGCTCTGCAGGGCGAACTGCGCGATCAGCGCTCCGATGATAACGGTGATGCCGACCAGCGTTTTACGGTAGCCGAACCAGCGCAGCACCTGAGTGACGGTGGATTTCGCCATCAGCGAGCCGATGGCGGTTGGCGCCATCATGCAACCGGCGACGATCGCCGTATAGCCGAATCCTACCTGCAGCATGAGCGGCATTAAAAATGGCACGCAGCCGGTGCCCAGCCTGGAGGCGACGTTGCCGGCGATGCCGACCGAGAAGGTGCGGGTTTTGAACAGGTCGAGACCGATCAGCGGCTGAGGGTGACGGCGGGCGTGCGCGATGTAGCCGAACAGCATCACAAAGCCGCTGAGCAGAATACCCAGCGAAACGTAGCTTGCCAGTACCCGCTCGCCAAACAGCTCCAGCCCGGTGGAGATCAGCACCAGGCTCAGGCCGAACAGCATGAAGCCAAGAAAATCGAAGCGGCGCTTGGGCGTGGTGAAGTCCGGCATGTATTTGCGCGCATAGAAGATACCGAGCAGGCCGATAGGGATATTGATCAGGAAAATCCAATGCCAGGTGGCGTAGGTCACCAGCCAGCCGCCCAGCAGCGGCCCCAGAATCGGCCCGACCAGGCCGGGCATGGTGACGAAGTTCAGCACCGGCAACAGTTCGCTGCGCGGGTAGGCGCGCAGCAGCGCCAGTCGCGCGACCGGCATCATCATCGCGCCGCCGATGCCCTGCAGCACGCGAGAGGCAACCAGTACGCTCAACGTGGGGGATAGGGCGCACAACAGCGAACCGAGGGTGAATAACGTGACGGCGAAGATGAACACGCGGCGGGTGCCGAAGCGGTCCGCCAGCCAACCGCTGACTGGGATCAGCATCGCCACCGTCAGCGTATAGCTGATGACGGCAGATTGCATCGCCAGCGGCGAGTGCCCGAGGCTGTGGGCGATCGCCGGCAGCGCCGTGTTGAGGATGGTGGCGTCCAGCGCCTGCATAAAGAACGCCATTGCGGCGATCCACGGGAGTCCTGCCATACTGCGCGCGGATTGGGTCATGGTCGGTCCTGGTTAAATGGTCGTCTCTCCCTCATCTCTTTCTTCTATCTATAAGCGGGGAGCGTGTCTAGTCTTTCTCTTTCAGCAAAACTTGGCAGGCGACGAGGGCGCCTGCGCTGTCTCCGGCGAGTATCGCATCGACGATAGCCTGATGGTGGCGCAGCTTGATCACTTCATTGCCGGTGATGGCGCGGAAGTAACTCTGATAAACCGAACTGAACAGGTTAGCGAACGAGGTCAGGAACGGATTGCCGCTGGCCTCGTAGATGAGCTGGTGGAATTGAGTATCGACCTGGATCCAGCGCTCGCGATCAAACTGGGTATGCAGCGCGCGCATCTCCGCCATCAGTTCCGCCAGCAGTTTGGTTTGCTGCGGGCTGGCGTGGTCTGCCGCCAACGCGCAGGCCTGCGGTTCCAACGAAGTGCGCAATATAAGGAAGTGTTGCATCACCTGATCGAAGTTTTCCCGCGTCATCCACCAGGTCAGTAAATCCTGATCGAGGAAATTCCATTGGCTTTGCGGCATCACGCGGGTGCCAATGCGCGGGCGCGGCAACAACATGCCTTTGGCGGCTAACATCTTTACCGCTTCGCGCACCGCGGTGCGGCTGACGCCGAATTGCTCGCCCAGTTCCATTTCACCGGGCAGGATGCTGCCGGCCTGATAATCGCCTGCCAGAATTTGTTGGCCGAGTTTCTCTGCAAGCAGATAAGAAAGATTGCGTTGGGCGGCCTGTTGTTGTGCATTTAATGGCATGGCTGCGGATCCTTACTGACATCGTTATTTCTATTTTACTCCAGTGATCGCCAGCTTTTATGGCTGTTTGCCTGAAAAAGTGACATAAATTCGCCGCTTTTTCGCTCTTTTGCCGAAAAAATCCG